>NZ_CP094974.1:1264669-2529339 GCF_022869805.1 Halosolutus halophilus
TCTACCCCAGCGAACTGGAGGCCCTGCTCGTCGACCACGAGTCGATCGCGGACGCGGCGGTGATCGGCGTTCCCGACGATCGGCGCAACGAGGTACCGGTGGCGTTCGTCGTCACCGCGCCGAACGTCGACCCGGGTGAGAACGTCACCGCCGAGGCCATCACGGAGTACTGTCTCGATCGAATCGCCGAGTACAAACACCCCCGAGAGGTGACGTTTGTCGACGAACTGCCCCGGACGACGAGCGGTAAGGTCCAGAAGTACAAGCTCGAAGCACACCACGAAGCGGGCCCGTGACTGCTTTTTGAATGCTGTATTGATGGTGCGTAACGTATATCCCCGCGCTACGAAAACCCCAAGCTAGCAATGATTCGCGAGGGATCATCGTGCGCGTGATCGTCGTCGGTGCCGGCGAGGTCGGGCGCACGATCGCCGCCAACCTCGAGGACTCACACGACGTCGTGGTGGTCGATCAGGACAGCGGCGTCGTCGAAGATCTGACGTACTCGCTCGACGTCCTCGCGATCGAAGGGGACGGGACGGACATCGAGACGCTCGAGGAGGCAGGGATCGAGTCGGCCGGCCTGGTCATCGCCTGTACGGACGACGACGAGACCAATCTCGTCGTCTGTGGTGCGGCGAAGACCAGAAGCGACGCGTTCACCATCGCCCGCGTCAAGCGGCGCACGTTACTCGAGACCTGGCAGGGCTCACAGGGGGCGTTCGGCGTGGACTTCATGGCCTGTACCGATCTCCTTACTGCGCAGGCGATCTTCCGAATTTCGGGCCTGGAAGCGGCCCAGGACGTCGAGATGTTCGCCGGCGGATTGGTCCGGATGGCCGAGTTCGACATCGGGCCGAAGAGCCCCGTCGCCGGCCTGTCCGTTCGCGAGGCCGACCAGTACGACTCGCTGACGTTCGCCGGCATCTTCCGCGACGGGGAGATGATGGTCGTGACCGGTGACACGATGATCCGCGCCGGCGACAAGATTGTCGTGATCGGCAGCCCCGACTCAGTCAGGGGATTCGCGGCCGACATCGTCACGGCCGAGTCGAACGGCTCTAAGGAGGTCGTCATCGTCGGAGCGAGCGAGATCGGATTCCAGGTCGCCCGCCTGTTCGAGGAACAGGGTCATCGGTCGCGGCTGATCGAGCAGGATCCCGATCGCGCCCGAGAGGTCGCAGAGAAACTGCCGAACACGATGGTGATGGAAAGCGACGCGACTGACGCGGAGTTTCTGGCCCGAGAGCACGTCGACAAGGCCGACATCGTCATCGCCGCGCTCGACAGCGACGAGAAGAACCTGCTCGTCTCGCTACTGGCCCGTCGGCTCGGGGTCGATCGGACCGTCGCCGTCATCGAACACCCCGAGTACGCCGACGTCTTCGAGACCGTCGGGATCGACGTCGCCGTCAACCCGCGGGAGGAGACCGCCGAGGACATCATCCGCTTTACCCGCGCCGACCACACCGAGAAGGTGGCCATGCTCGAACACGATCGAGCCGAAGTGATCGAGATCGAGGCCGGCGTCGACAGCATCCTGACGAATCGACAGATAGCCGATACGACGTCCGACCTGCCAGACGGGGTCGTGATCGGCGCGATCTCCCGCGGCGGCGAACTCGTGACGCCCCGCGGGACGACGGTCGTCGAACCGGGGGATCACGTCGTTCTCTTCGTCGACGCGAGGGTCCTCGACGACGTCCTCGACGTCCTGTAATCCGGCACGATCCGCTATCGACGCGTGGGTCACCGGGTCGCGTCCGCGGCAGCGATCGACGGGGCTGCGATCAGCGCCGCCACTCCCGGTTCTGTCCCGACTCTCGTTCGGCACTCTCGACCGATCGCTCGAGTATCTTGTCCACTGCCCACGCCGCCCAGACGAACACCAGGACGACGAACGCCACCATCTCCAGCCGGACGATCGTTCCGTGCCAGACGGTCAGTACGGCGGCCATCAGCCCGATCGAAATGACGACGACCCCGAACACATCGAAAAACGTTCGAGGGTGGCGGACACTGGGCAGACGTACGTGCATTCGTGGAACGCTACGAGACGAAGCCCTTTAGACATCTCCCCGAGTCGGTCTCGGACAGTATGACGGACGTGCGATCGAAGGGGAGGACGACGAGCGCCCGGTCGGGGGGACGGCGCTGATGGTGCGGATCGACTGGCGCGCGAGCGTCGCGCTCACCGGGACGACCCTCAAGTATCTCGCGTTGACGATGTTCGTCCCGCTGGTCGTCGCGCTCGTCTATCGGGAGGAGATCCTCGTGTTCGCGGTGACGATCGCGTTCACGGTCACGCTCGGAGGCGCCCTCGAACGGCTCCATCCGGATCGGAATCCGGACCTGCAGCCGCGAGAGGCGATGCTGCTGGTAGCGATCTCCTGGCTCGCGGTCGCGATCGTCGGGGCGGTCCCGTACGTGCTCGCGGGGTACGGAACCGCGTCGACCCTCTCACACCCGGTCAATGCGCTCTTCGAGTCGATGTCCGGGTTCACGACCACCGGGGCGACCGTGCTCGGTGAGATCTCGTTCGAACGGCACTCCCACGCGCTGCTCATGTGGCGCCAGCTCACCCAGTGGCTCGGCGGGATGGGGATCATCGTCCTGATGATCGCCATCCTCCCCGAACTGGCGGTCAACGGCGCGCAGTTGATTCGCGCCGAGGCACCCGGGCCGGAACTACAGAAACTCACGCCGAAGATCGCCGAGACGGCGCGGATCCTGTGGCTGGTCTACTTCGCCTTCACGATCCTCTATATCTGCCTGCTCTACGGGCTCCACCTCGTGGGTCTCGCGCCCAATATGGGGTTCTACAACGCGGTCGCCCACGGGTTTACGACGCTCCCGACCGGCGGGTTCTCCCCCGAAGCGGACAGTATCGCGGCGTTCTCCGCCGTCGTCCAGTGGGCCGTCATCCCGTTTATGACGGTCGCGGGGATGAACTTCGCACTGTTCTGGTACGTCCTTCGCGGGGAACCGCGACGGCTCATCCGCAACACCGAATTTCGCGCCTACGCTGGCGCGATCGCCGTGCTCACCGGGATCGTCGGTGTGTTACTCTACAGCGGTGCGGCGCCGCCGCTCGAGAACCTCGGCGGGACGACCGAAGGAACGACCGAGCCTGCGCTCCGACAGGCAGCCTTCCAGATCGTCTCGCTGTTGAACTCGACCGGGTACGCGACCAGCGACTTCGCAGAGTGGGAGACGAACGGCCAGATCGTGCTCCTGTTCGCGATGTTCATCGGTGGGAGCGCCGGATCGACCGGCGGCGGAGTCAAGATCATCCGCTGGCTGATCGTCCTGAAGGTCGCCCACCGGGAACTGTTCACCGCCGCCCACCCCGAGGCCGTCCGGCCGATCAGACTCGGCGGCTACGTGGTCGACGAAGACGCCGTTCGGGGAATCCTCGGATTCACGTTCATATACTTCCTCATCTTCGGCGTCTCGGCGGTCCTGATCGCACTGGACGCGTCCCGCGTTGGCTACGAATTGAGTACGCTCGAGGCCATCAGCGCGAGCATCGCGACGATCGGAAACATCGGACCGGGCTTTGGCTCGCTGGGACCGTTCGGAAGCTACCTCGAGTTCCCGTACACGTCGAAGTTGCTGATGACCTTCCTCATGTGGGTCGGCCGCCTCGAGGTCATTCCCGCGCTCGTGCTGTTCACCGGCGCGTTCTGGCGGCGGTGATCTCGCGGTCGTCTCGTTCCGCGTGACGACGTGAATACGGGCGTCGCGCCGGACCGTCGGCTCTACGACTGATTCGAGTGGCCAGCAGAATGCGTGAGGACTCCCCTCGTCTCCGCCTCGGAACGGGGGAGTTCCTACGCTCTCGTCTCCGCCTCGCTCTCCGATTTGTTCTCTCCGGTAGCGCGATCGCGGGTGCCGAACACCCGTTCCCGGAGGCCACGCTTGTGCTGCGTTTCGGCGAGCAAGACCGAGCAGTCGACGTCGTCCAGTACGTCGAGGACGAGCGAGCCACGGACCAGCCGTGAGAGCAGCCCCTTCTCGGTCGCACCGATGATGAGCAGCGTCGCATCCGTCGCCGCTTCCGCGATACGGCTCTCGACGTCGCCGGTCTCCACGCGAAGGGTCGCGTCTTCGAGGTCGTGCTCGGCGGCCCACTCTCGGAGGAACGCCTGCCCGGCGTCGGTATCGTCCGCGACGTGAAGGAGGGTCACTTCGGCGTCGAACTCCGCTCTGAGCGTCTGTGCGACCGCTGCCGAGAGGGCCGAATCCGGACCACCGGCGGTTGGCACGAGAATCCGCGACGGGTCGAAGTCGCGGTGCTTGTAGACGAGGAAATCGCTGGGCAGGTTGTGTGCGAGTTCGTCGATCGCGGACTCCGCACGGCCCGGCGACCCGTGGGAGTTTTCACCCCATCCCATCACCGTCATATCCGCGTCGTACATCGTCGCTGCGTCGAACACCTCTTCGAAGGCTCGGTGTGAGAGGATGACGTGCGTTTCCACGTCGACGCCGAACGTCTCGGCGTCGGTTTTCGCGCGATCGAGCAGTTCGTTGGCGGCGTCGTACGCGCCGCGGTCGCGGGCCGCTTCCAGTGACGTCTGGTCGGGCACGTTCGCGACGTTGACCGCGACGACCGTGCCGTCTCGCTGCTTCGCGATCGCCGACGCGAGCGTGATGAGGTGTTTTTCGGTCTCCGGGTTCGCCAGCGGCACCATCACGCGATAGGTGCTTTTCTCCGGCTGGACCGACGTCGCCGCGGAGACTGCAGCGTCGGGCATCGTCTCCGAGCGATCGAGGATCCAGTTGGCGAGAATCCCGGACGATTCGACTTTCCGGCGCGCGTACAGCAGGTACCACAGCGCTGCGAAGCCGACGAAGAGGACCGAGAGGATGATAACGACCGGTTCGATGTACGCGATCAGGGCGAACGAGACGATGGCGCCAATAATCGGGACGAACGGGTAGAACGGAACCTCGAAGTCGGGTTCGTAGTCCTCGGGGTCGGCCTCTCGCATCACGATCAGCGCGATGTTGAGCAGTCCGTAGACGATCAGGTGGAGGACCGAGCCGGCCGTCGCCAGCAACTCGAGATTGCCGACGACCAGGAAGAGGAGGATGAGGCCGCCGGTGATCGCGATCGATTTGTACGGCGTGCCAAAGCGCGGGTGGATCTCGTTGAGTTTCGGCGTGACGATCTTTTCACGGCCCATCGCGAAGTTGATCCGGGACGAGGAGAGGATCGACGCGTTCGCGGAGGAGGCGGTGGCCAACAGTCCGCCGATCAGGAGCAGGCCGGCACCGATCGCGCCGAATCCGAATCCGAGTGCGCCGTACTGTCCGAACAGGAGCTCTGCTGCGTCGACGACCGCCGTATCGTTGTCGGCCACGAGTTCGTTCGGGACCGCCGCGAGGAGAACGAGGAGGAACAGCGCGTAGACCACCGTGACGATGACGACGGAACCGATGACCGCCCGCGGCAGGTTTCTACCGGGATCCTTTATCTCTTCGGCGACCGACGTGATCTGGACGAAGCCGAGAAAGGAGACGAAGACGACGGCGGTCACCGGTAACACTTCCGCCGTCGTTCCCGGTGGCGCGATCGGTCTGAGCGAGGCGAGGTCTGCGTTCAGGAGTCCGACGACGGTAAAGAGGCCCAGAATCCCGAGCAACGTCATCACGATGAGGATCTGGAGCGTCCCGGTCTCCTTGGCGCCGAAGTAATTGACGCTGATGAATAACAACGCCCCGACGAAACCGATCAACTGGCCGGCCGACAGCGTCAGTGGCCCGAGTGCGAGTCCGCCGATGCCGACCAGCGCGTTGACGTACTCGCCGAAGCCGTACATGTAGAAGGCGGACGCGAAGGCGAGTCCGATCCAGTTCGCCCAGCCGGTGATCGACCCGAACAGCGGGCCGAGCGCGTGATTGACGTAGAAGTACGCGCCGCCGGACTTGGGCATCGCCGTCCCGAGTTCGGAGGCAGACAGCGCCGTAAAGAGTGCGATGATTCCGCCGAGAACGAACGTCGCGGCAGCGAGCGGCCCGGCACGTGCGACTGCCGTCCCTGGCAGGACGAATATTCCGGCACCGATCATCGTCCCGATCCCGATCGTCAGCGCGGCGAGCGGTCCGAGGTCCTTCGCGAGTTCTTCCTCTGTACTCACGACCGATCACCACGCCTGAAATTGGCCAGTATTCGCCTGTGACTCGGCATGCGGAGCAGGCCGCGATCCTGATCGTCTCACGCTTTCGTGTCGACGACTAGGGGTATCCATCTGAGGAGTCAACATATCTATTCGATAGGCGAGGTGAATTTGAACCTTTTGCATTCGCCGTGCGTTAGACCCGCGTAATTTCCAGTCGATACGGAACCGATACCGTAGTTTCGCCGCATCCCCGTGCAGGGGATCGTCCCCCTCGGCGGGGTCACGGCTCAGTCCTCGCCACCGTCGGCGCGCGGAAGCGCGATAACGGGCCGATCGGCCCGTGTAACGAGCTTCAGTGACAGATCGCCGGACAGGAACCTCGCGAGCCGACCGCCCTCGCGCGCCCGGTACGCGATCGCACTCGCGTCGACCTCGTCGGCGGCGTCGAAGATCGACTCGGCGACGTTCCTGTCGTACGCGACGTGATCGTCGGCGTCGGGAAACACCTCTCGTACGGCGGCGAACGAGTCCGCAGCCAGTTCCTCGGACTGTTCGACCGGGGTCTTGTCCGGCACGCCCTCGCCCTTTTCGACGACGTGGAGTGCCGTGACGTGGGTCGGGTCGTACGGTTCGAGCGCGCGGGCCGTGACCCGAGCGTCCTCGTCGTTTGCGACCGGGACGAGGACGTGAGCGAGCAGATCACGGGCAGGGGTCTCCTGTGGGTGGACCATACCGAACGGAGGCGCACGACTGTCAAAACGGTTTGGTGATTCGACCCGCCGGCTGGCTCCGCGATCGGACGAGACCGCGCGACGGAGTTCACGAGTCGCCCCGATCACGTCGTCCGATAGTATCGGACGCCGTCGTCTCGTTCGAACGTCACCTCGTCCTCCACGTCGGCGTCGATTCCGTCGATTTCGATGGCGGCGCTTCCGACGATCGGTGATCCGTGAGCCGGATCCGGACCACTCCTACCGTCGTTCGTCTGCGCTCGGGAATCGCTCGTCGGCCGGCTTTTCGACGTACTCGACGCCTGCATCCGAGAGGATTTCACGGATTCGCTGGACGCCTTTCGAGTTGTCGACCTCGCGGGCCCGGTAGTGGCGAATCGGGTGTCGGATCCACGACGGCTCCCAGTGAGCGTATACGTCGGTCGTCTCCCCGTTCGGACCGACGTAGAGGGCGACGTGGAGCTGGTGCGTGCTGAACAGCGCGTTGTCGGGGTACCACACCCAACTGGCCACCGAGACCTCGGGCGGGGCATCGTACTCGCGGCGTTTTAGCGACGAGACGAAGTTGCGGACGAACCCGAGGCGGTGTAGCGTCGCTTCGAACTCACCGTTCGGCGCTCGGACCGTGAGGGCGTACTGGTCACGGGGCGTCTTCCGTTCGGCATAGAGGCCGACTGCGGAGAGCGGAAGGTGAATGATCGAAGCGATCGTCTGTCTGAACCGTTCGAAAAACCGAAGCCGGTGCGTCATAGATTAAAACATCCTGGGAGCGACTTTAATCTATCCTCCCGTTCCGCGTGACCCGGCCGGCGAGAGATCGAACATCGTCGGGCGACGAAAGCCGGTTCGAGAGCGGTTAGATCGACTCGAAACGCGTCGAACCTCTCACCCGGAGTTCGAAGTCACGCCCTCGAATCATCTGACCGCCGTCCGGAAGTCGACTTTGCGAACGAGTACACAACTCAGACGACACTGTTCGTGATACTGATTCGATACCGTTCTCCCTCGTAGCGGACGTACTCCACCGGTTCGGGAGCGCCCTCGTCGTAGTCGGCCTTCGCCTCGAGGGAGTCGAGCACGGCCTCGAGTTCGTCGGCCGCCTCCCGCCGTTGCTCGACCGTTTCCTCGTCTACATCCTCGTCGTCTACGTCGTGATCGCAGATGCTCAAGTGGCTCTCGTTCTCCCTCGCTTCCTCGAGAAGCTATCCTGACGAAGGAACGGGGCTCGACGGTATTTTTGCGGCACCAACACGCACTCACGCTACTGTCTGAGTATCGTCCCGGCCAACATACGACTATTGCCGAGAACCGGCGAGGCGACGCGTGGGCGATCGAATACCCCTGCCGACTCACCAGTTGGCGACGACGTGGTGCATGCAGCCGTCGCGCTTGAAGTACTCGCAGTGCGAGCCGACGTCGTCGGAGACGTCGTGATCGTAGTAGTTGCCGGGCGTCCAGCCCTCGGCACCGGAGTACCCCAATGCATCGTCCCACTCGCCGACCTCGTAGATGACGTCGAGGACGCCGTCGTTGTAGCTGTGGTAGTTGTGCACCTCGCCCGCGGCGTTCTGGACGCCGTCGGCCCAGGTGTCCTCGATGGAGTCGTGGTCGACCGCGCCGCCCACCAGGTCGAGGGTGGCGATGCGCTTCCCGTGGTCGGACAGCCGGTTCAGCGCCGTCAACGTCATCATCGCACCAAGGGAGTGGCCCATGACACGAATCGTCACGTTCGGATTCCGGTCGATGAACCCCGAGAGCCAGTCGCCGAAGTAGTTCCCGGCGTTCTTGGCCTCCTCCTTGGCATCCCACCAGTCTAACGTCTTGGAATCGTACTTGTTGCCGATGACGGGGACGTTCACGCCCTCGTTCCTGAGGGCGTCCTCTGCCGTGTAGGCCTGGTCCTGGGCGGTGCCGCCGATCTCCTCGAGCCACCCGTGCGTGAAGATGACCAACGTCCCGTCGTTGTCGACGAACTCGGGGGACCACTGCTGGTTCTCGCCACCCCACCAGTCCCACTGGAAGATTTTGGTGCCGTTATCGCCTTCGTAGTTGTCGGCGTCGACCACCTTGCCGCTGTGTTGGGCTTCGAGTCTGAGGTCGCCGTTGCCGTCCGTGAGGAAGATGTCGAACTTCTGGTTATCGTTGTCCAGCCACTCCCACTGCTGGACGTTCGCGCCGTCGTCCTGGGAGGAGGCTTCCACCTCCAACACTTTTCCGCTGTGCTGGGCGGTCAATCGCCAGCCATCGCCGGCCCAATCGATCTGCCACTTCTGGTTGTCGCCGCCGTCCCAGTCCCAGAGGTGAACGTCGGCCCCGTTGTCGGTAGACGCCCCTTCGACGTCCATCACTTTGTCCGGGTAGTCCGAATTCACGAGACGGTAGGTCATCCCGCCCCGAACGCTGTTGAGGCGTCCGTAGTACAGGTGGGGGTAGCCAGTCCAAGCGTCGAGATAGTCGCCGCAGCTGAGCGCCGCCGCGTTCCCGGAGAACGCCGCGATACCGGTCGTCGCCGCCACGGTCGTTCCGGCGAGCTTCAGGACCTTCCGTCGCGGCGGGCCGTTGCCCCCGCTGTCGTCGGCCGCCGTGTGGCCCGCGACTGAGTCCGCCTTCGATTCCATTGCTGCTGGTGGTGTGTTAGGGTTTGTCATTCATACGCACCGTCCGTAAACTATGTATCTAATTATTAAAAATTTTGGATCGGTCACGTCGTTCAATATGGACGTTCCGGAGCGCCGTGCTCGACGGCAGCCGGATCCGGTACTTCGTCGCTGAACAGCCCGCCACTCGAATCGAAGCGGTGTTCGTATTTACAGTCGGAACCGCCGTTCCATCGGATCGTCTCGAGTCACGGTCTTGCCCAGTACGGACCCATTGTGGTTCCGCGGACGGTGACGGTAATGACGGAGGTCGCTGCCGAGTCCCGCGCCACCGCGAGCAGTTGACAAGACTTAATGGCCGGATGGCGTTATAGACAGGTAATGGCTTTTGAGGACCTGCTCGAGGATCCAGTCATCCAGAAGTACTTGCACGAGCTGGTCGGTCCCAAAGGGATGCCCGTCGCGGCGGCACCGCCGGACGGGGAAGTAACCGACGAGGAGCTCGCCGAGGAACTCGACCTCGAGTTGAACGACGTGCGCCGGGCGCTGTTCATTCTCTACGAGAACGACCTGGCGACGTACCGTCGGCTCCGGGACGAGGATTCGGGGTGGCTCACCTACCTCTGGACCTTCGAGTACGACAACATTCCGGAGAATTTAGAAGAGGAGATGTACCGGCTCCACGAGGCCCTGGAGGACCGCCGGGAGTACGAGCGCAACCACGAGTTCTACCTCTGTGAGATCTGCTCGATCCGCTTCGAGTTCGGCGAGGCGATGGACTTCGGCTTCGAGTGTCCCGAGTGTGGCTCGCCGGTCGAATCGATGGACAACGACCGACTCGTCAACGCGATGGACGATCGACTCGAGGCACTCGAGGACGAACTCAACATCGACGCGGAAGCCTGATGGTCGTACTCGCAACCAAACTGTACGTCGAGGGTGACGCCCGTGATCGAGCACTGGACTCGCTGCGATCGCTCGTCGACAACGAGATCGGCGACCTCGACGTCGAGTACGAGGTCGGGATCCGCCACGACGACTTCCCGTCGGTGACGATCGACGGCGACGACGCGGTCGTCGCACGAAACGTCCTGCGGGAGGAGTTCGGCGAGATCGTCCCCGACCTCGAGGCCGGCGAGACCTACGTCGGCACGCTCGAGTCGTGGGACGACGACGGGTTCGCCCTCGACGCCGGGCAGGGCGAGGGAGTCCGCATTCCGGCGGCCGAACTCGGACTCGGTCCCGGGTCCCCGGGCCAGATCCGGGAGCGGTACGGACTGGTCCAGCACGTGCCGCTGCGGTTCGTGTA
The DNA here is from genome assembly GCF_022869805.1 of Halosolutus halophilus. Taxonomy (NCBI): domain Archaea; kingdom Methanobacteriati; phylum Methanobacteriota; class Halobacteria; order Halobacteriales; family Natrialbaceae; genus Halosolutus; species Halosolutus halophilus. The sequence goes on from NZ_CP094974.1 coordinate 1,275,432, forward strand.
CGAGGATCCGGACGCGGAAGGGAAATCGCGGCTCGCCGACGAGGAAGTCGATCGGCTCTACGAGTGGACTCGCGGCACCGGACGGCTCAACGTCAACAGCGCGACGCGCGCGGAGGTGCGGGCCACGCTCAACCGGGCCGGACACGCCCAGGACTACGTCACCGTCGAGCGACTCGGGTTGCTCGAACAGAGCGTCCTCTGTACCGAAGATACCGATCCGCCGGGCCTCCTCGCGAGCGTCGGCGAGTACCTGCCGGCGGAACTGCGATGTGTCGTCCCCTAGCATGAACCGACGGTTCGCTCTCGCCATCCTCGCGGTCGCACTCCTCGTGTCGATAGCCGGCTGTTCGACGATCTTCGGCGGTATCTCCGACGAGGAACTCGACCGCGACGAGGAGTACGACGACCTCAGGGACAGCGACGCCGACGTCGCGATCGACGTCGAGGGTGGCGGACTGATCGGGGACGGCGAGTTCCGCGCGGTCTACGATCTCAACGAGACCGACGAACTCTCGCTGTACCGCTCGTCGTTCTACCGGGACGAGGCCTTCGATATCCACAGCGTCCGGTACTGGTATCCCAACGGGACGGTACTGACGGGCTCGGAACTCGACGTCGACCAGGGCCGATCGAGTACCGAGGTCGCCGTGCCGGACGGTAACGGCACCCTCGCGTTCTCGGGAGACGCGGGCAGCAAGACCTTCCGTCTGCCGGCGTTCGTGACGGGATCCTACGAGGTGACGCTCCCGGAAGACCACCGGACGACGAACTTCCTGTTCGGCGACGTCAATCCGGGCGGCTACGAGCGTGAGACGGTCGACGGCGACCGGGAACGACTGGTCTGGGAGGAGGTGGATAGCACGATCTCGATTCGGTTCTATCACGCCCGGGACATCACGCTGTTCGCCGGGCTCGTGGGAACGGTCGTCCTGCTCGGCGGTGTCGGGATCGGCTACTACTACCGGAAGGTCAAACGACTCCGCGAACAGCGAGAGGAACTGGGGTTAGACGTCGACGTGGAGGACGATTCGGACGACGGCCCGCCGCCAGGCTTGCGGTAGCCCGTCGGTCTTCGACGACCCGGACCCGTTCACGGCGACGGTGGCGGTGCCGGCGGTCCACGGATCCGCTGCTGACGTCGGCGTCTCCACCCCGTTCACGCCGAGGACGGTCGCGGGATCGCCGCTGCGACGCCAGAATCGATCGGAGCGATCGATCGGTTCTGTCAGCGATCTCGACTGCGTTGGGAGTCAACGTTTTATTGATGGAATGTGATAAACGGATAGGAACATGGCCCCGGATCTGCCTGAAAAGCTTCTCGGAATCAATATCGACGACGCCGACGAGCAAGGTGGGGAGTCGGACGGATCGGAGGACGAGGATTCACACCAGCGGTTCGTCTTCGTCGGAATCGGTGAACACAGATTCGCACTCCCGGTCGACGAGGTGAAGACGATCACGAAGGTCCCGGAGGACCTGACACGGGTGCCCCGCTCGCCGCCCGCGATCGAGGGCGTGACGGATCTCCGGGGCGACATCACTGTGGTGGTCGAACCGCGCGTCCACTTCCCGGTGACGGACGATCGACCGGAACGCGAACGGTTGCTGGTCTTCGATCGGACCGCGGACCAGCAGTCGGCGGCGATCCGGATCGACGAGGTGATCGGAGTCGATAGCATCCCGGAACGGGACGTCCTCGACGAGACGGTCGTCGAGGAGCGTGACCTGTCGGGCGACGCCCTCGAACATCCGCTCGTCGAGGCGCTGGTCGAACAGCAGCGCGAACCGGAGATCACTGCCGGGAACGTGGTCGCCACGGAGGCGACGGCCGACGAGGGAAGCGGCATCGACACCGGGGCTCCGACCGGGCCGGGTGGTGTAACCGCGCTGTCGTCGCGGGGCCAATCGGTCGGGAGGGGAATCGACGCTATCGGTGAGACGTTCGATATCGACGCCGAGGAGGGCGAAGAAGAGACAGTCGAGTCGGAGGAACGGACCCGGGAGATTCTCGTCGAGGTGACTGCAGTGATCGACGTGGACAAACTCCTGTTAGCGTCGGGCCACACCGCATGAGGCCCAGAGATGGTAGCTCAGATGTCGGGGTTTGAGGCGGCTCTCTCAGCCGTATTCGACGTTTATCACGACTGATAATCGAGAGACAGCATTTATGGTAGTTGTATTTCTATCAGCGGTTGGTGTACTACTGAATGTCGACAGGGGTGCTCATCGTGGACGACTCTCATTTTATGCGGAATTTACTCCGTCAGATCCTCGAACAGGATTACCGCATTCTCGGAGAGGCGTCCAACGGCGCTGAAGCAGTCAAACTGTACAAAGAACACGATCCGGACATCGTGATGATGGACATCGTGATGCCGAAATGTAACGGCATCAAGGCTACCGCGGCGATCAAGAAACTCGATCCTGACGCGCGCGTCATCATGTGTACGAGTGTCGGTCAGCGAGAGAAGATGAAACTCGCCGTGAAAGCCGGCGCGGACGGCTACGTCACGAAACCGTTCGAAGAACCCAGCGTCAGAAAGGCCCTCTCCGACGTCGTTGCTGCATGACGGGAGTACTCGTTGTCGACGACTCGCAGTTTATGCGGACAGTCATCGGCAACGCGCTCACCGACGCTGGCTACGACGTCGAAACGGCATCGAACGGCTCGCAGGCGATCGAGGCTGTCGCGGAGTACGATCCGGACGTCGTGACGATGGACGTCGAGATGCCCGAACTGGGTGGGATCGACGCCGTCGAGCGGATTATGGCGACGAACCCGACGCTGATTCTCATGCTCAGCGCGTATACCGAATCGGACTCGGAAGCGTCCCTCGACGCGCTAGAGCGCGGTGCAGTGGACTTCCTGCACAAGCCGGATCCCGGCAACCCGGAGTCGAAGAACATCGCACACCTCGCGGAGGAAGTCGTCGACAAGGTCGACGAACTCGCGGGCGCGGACGTGTCGTCGCTCGCTCTCGCCCGGGCCGCGGCAGCCGTCCACTCGACGGGCCGCGCCGGTACGACGGAGGCCGGTGGCGGTGTAGCGTCCGCGCGCACTGCAGGCACCGCCACCGAAGCCGGTCCGGCATCGATTCCCGAACCCGGTCCCGATCCGGGACCGGCGGGTGCCGACGAGGAGACCGAACCGGTTCCGATCGGCGGCGATCCGGAAGCCGATCCGACCATCGTGATCGGTGCGTCCACCGGCGGTCCGAAGATCGTCGAACGGCTGTTCACACGGTTTCCGGCGGCCCTGGGTGCGAAGATTCTCGTCGTCCAGCACATGCCAATCGGCTTTACCGGCCGGTTCGCCGATCGACTCGACTCGCTGAGCGAGTACGACGTCGGTGAAGTGTCGGACGGCGATCGAATCGGACCCGGCGAGGCGGTCGTCGCACCCGGCGATCACCACCTCGAAGTGACGGGAAACACCGACGGCACCGTCGGACTTCGACTGGACGACGGGCCGCGGATTCACGGCGTTCGGCCGGCTATCGACGTGACGATGGAGACGGCCGCCGAAGCGGTCGACGGCCCGCTCTGTGGCGTTGTGCTGACCGGAATGGGGCGTGACGGTGCCGCCGGCGTCGAGGCGATCAAGACTGCCGGTGGCTACACCATCGCCCAGGACGAGGCGACGAGTCCGGTCTTTGGCATCCCCTGTCAGGCGATCGAAACAGGTTGTATCGACGACGTCGCCCCCGCAGACGAAATCGTCGAACAGATCGTCGACGCGTTTGCAACGGACGGTGAGAACGATGACTGATTATGTGACCGACTTCGTTCAGGAGAGCGACGAACAAATCACGGAGTTGAACAACGCACTGCTCACGCTGGAACGCGATCCCGACGACGACGAGGCGATGGAGAACATCTTCCGTATCGCCCACACGCTCAAGGGGAACTGCGGTGCGATGGGCCTCGAGTCGGCCAGCGATCTCGCCCACGCGATCGAAGATCTCCTCGACGCAGTCCGGACCGGCGCCCTCGACGTGACGCCGGAGTTGATGGACGTCGTCTTCGACGCCGTCGACGAACTCGAGACGATGATCGACGAGGTCGAGGCGACCGGCGAGATCGAGACCGATCCGTCGGCGACCATCGAGGCGCTCCGGAGCCAATTCGAGAAGCCGTCCGGGTCCCCGTCGATCGACCCGCCGAGCGAGAGCGAGATCGACGACGTCCTCGCGCGGTTCGATCCGCCGGCCGACGATGACCACGATGCGTATTTCGTACGGCTCGCGATCACTCCGGACGACGAGGTCAACAACGGGGCGCTGGTCGTCGAGGCACTCATCGACGCGTTCGACCTGATCGGGACCGATCCCGGGCGCGATCGGATCGACGCCGACAGGTACGGCGGGAGCTTCGACGCCGCCTTCGGCAGCGCCGTCGGCGAGAGCGCGATCAGGTCCGGGCTGGAACCGGTCGACGAGGTCGCTGACTTCGAAATCGTCAACGTAACCGGTCGATTCGACGCGGCCGGCGCATCCGGGTCCGACGCGAGGGCCGAAGGCACCGCTCTCGGGTCCGGGACCGACGCCGAAGACGGGGACTCCTCCGACGAACTCTCCAACGAAGAGGCCCAGAATCTCGACGTCGACGAACTGCTCGACGAGTTCGACGAGTTCGACGACCTGGACGAGAAGGTCGAAGAACTCGAGGACGACGACCTGGAGCCGTTCGAGAATATGGGCGACGCCGGGTCCTTCGACGACCTCCTCGACGAGCACGACACCGACGCGGGGCCAGGCGAGCCATCGGTCGATGCCGGGCCCCAGGAAGACGGATCGGCGGTCGACGACGCGGCCGAGGGGGCCGACGACGAAGTCGACGACGCCAGTGCGGTCTTCGAGGAACTGAAAGACGAGGTCGAGATGGTCGGGTTCGACGAACTCCAGGACGAACTCGAGGAACTGGAGTTCGACGAGTTCGACGACGAAGACGAGGTCGAGATGGACGACCTGCTCGGTGACGACGTCGACCTCGACGACGACTCGTTCCTTCTGGACGACCCGTCGGACGAGGCGATCGACGACGTGCTCGTCGACGCGGATTCGTCGGTCGAAGCCGACGACGCACTGGTCGCTGACTCGATCGAGTCCGCGGACAGCACAGAGACTACGACCGAATCTGACGGCGCGGTCGACGAATCCGGACCGGATCCGGATCCCGCCTTCGACGGTGACGAGTCCGCGGAAGCGGAGGCGTCGGCCGATCGATCGATCGACGATGCCTCGGCCGAAGACGACTCCGAACCGACAGCCGACGAGCAGACGGCCGACGAATCGGCCGAAGACGACTCCGCCCAGGACGACGGACCCGAAGACGCACCGACAGCCGACGAAACCCACGACGCACCTGCCGCCGGTTTCGACGATGCGGACGACGAGTTCGCGGGTACGACGGCTGTCGCGGACGACGCCTCCGGAACCGCGGACGAAGACGATGGGGATGCCGTCGCGGACGACGACCCCTTCGAAGACGACGCCGCTGGGACGGATTTCGACGACGAAGTCGCGGAGTACGATGACGGATCCTTCGAGACGACCGGGGCCGACTTCGAGGGGGCCGACGCGAGCGCGATCGATTCGACGGACTTCGCGGTCGACGAGGAGGACGAGTTCGGCACCGATGCGGCCGACGACACGTTCGCCGACGAGCCGTTCGAGGACGACACGGCCGACCAATCGATCGCGGACGACGAGTTCGATACGACGGAGGCGTCGTTCGACGCGGCCGACGCGTCGGTCGATTCCTTCGGGGCCGACGCAGTCGACACGGACGGCGACGACGTCGTCAGGATCGTCGACGAACCGGACCTCGAGATTCCGGACATCACCGTTCCGGAACCGTCCGATCGGCCGGACGCCGAGGAGCAGACCGGCGAAATTCAGTCGATCCGCGTCGACGTCGAACAGATCGACTCGCTGCTGACGCTCGTCGAGGGACTGGTCACGAGTCGCGTCCGACTCCGGCACGCGATCGATGAAGGGGAGGACTTGCAGACGATCGCGAAGGAACTCGACGATCTGGAGGACCTGACGACTGACCTCCAGGAGACGGTGATGGACGTCCGTCTCGTGCCGCTGGAGACGGTCGCAAACCGTCTGCCACGCGTGGTGCGCGACATCGCGCGCGAACAGGACAAGGAGGTCGCGTTCGAGATGACCGGCGAGAACGTCGAACTCGATCGCAGCATCCTCGATCGGATCGGCGACCCGCTCATTCATCTGGTTCGCAACGCCGTCGACCACGGGATCGAGCCACCCGAAGCGCGGGAGGAAGCCGACAAGCCCCGGGAGGGGACCGTGGCGGTGACCGCCGATCGATCGCGTGACCGGGTCACGATCACGGTCTCCGACGACGGGAGTGGCCTCGATCCGGATCGCCTGCGATCCGAAGCCGTCGCGGCGAACCTCCTCTCCGAGGACGAGGCGGCCGACCTCTCGGACGACGAGGTGTACGAACTCATCTTCCATCCCGGCCTCTCGACGGCCGACGAGGTGACGGACGTCAGCGGCCGCGGCGTCGGGATGGACGTCGTCAACCGGACGATCGAGGACCTGGAAGGGACGGTCGAGATCGACAGCGAGGAAGGTGCCGGGACGACGGTGACGATGACGCTGCCGGTGTCGGTCGCGATCGACGACATCCTCTTCGTCGAGTGTGGCGGCGAGGAGTTCGGCGTCCCGACCAAGGCGGTCGACGACGTCGAAGATGCGACCGTGATCGAGATCGTCGACGGGGAACCCGTCCTCTCCGACGAGGGCGACGAGGGTGAGGGCGATGACTGTCCCGTCGTGCAACTCGACGAGTTGCTCGACACCCCACGTGCCGGTGCCAACGGCAACGGAATGGTCGTTCGGATCCGCGACGAGGTACGGCCGATCGCGCTACACTGTGATCACGTACACGGCCAGCAGGAGGTCGTCGTCAAGCCCTTCGAAGGCTTCATGCGTGACATCCCCGGACTCAGTGGGGCAACGGTGCGGGGTCGGGGAGAGGTAGTCAACATCTTGGACGTGACGACACTATGAACGAACACGAACACCTACGGAGGAATCTATGACGATGAAAGTCGACATTCGGAAGCTGAGTTTCATCAACGAAATGGCAAAGGTCGGTACGAACGGCGTCGCCGACAACATGAGCAAACTGACGGGCGAGGACGCCCAGATGGAGGTCACGAAGACGAACTTCATCGACGTCGACGACATCGGGAGTCAACTCGAACCCGGGAAACGGGTCGGCGTCCGCGTCCGACTGCTCGACCCGCCCCACGGCCACATCCTCGTCCTGTTCCCTGAGGCGAGCGCGAAGAAGATCACGGCGATCATGCTTCGAGACGTCGTCGACGACATGTCCGACGTCTCCGGCAAGATGGCCAGAAGCGCCGTCGAGGAGATGGGCAACATGATGGCGAGTGGCTTCATCGACGGCTGGGCCGACGTGCTCGGGCGTGCGATCGATATCGCTGCACCGCAACTGGTGTACGCGCCGGCGGGTGATATCGTCACCCGGACGGCCAGTCTCGGCGGTGACGACCTCGCGCTGTTCTTCGACTCCGATCTGACCGTGCCGAGCTACCAGATCGAAGCGGAGATCTACGCGTTCCCGGACCTGGGAGAGTTCGTCGAAATGGTCAACGGTATCGAAGTCCAGCCCGCATGAAACTCGACGTCAACGCGCTCGGGACGTTCTACCGAATGGCTCGCGAGGGCGCGGGCCTTGCTGCCGGCCGGCTGACACACATGACCGACGTCGAGACGCAGGTCGGAGTCACGAAACTCAACTTCATGCGCGGGCGGGAGATCCGTCGTGATTTCGACGACTCGACCGAGAAGGTCGGCATTCGCGTCAAACTCACGGGTGCCATCGAGGGCTACTCCGTGGTGATCTTCGAACGCGAGAACGCGCTCCGACTCGTCGAGACCCTTCTCTCGGAGGCCGACGGCGTCGAGTTCGACGAGATGACCCGCAGCGCCGCCACCGAGGTCGGCCACATCATGAACAGCGGGTTCATCGACGGCTGGGCCGACGTGCTGGAGGCCGTGATCGACGTCTCGACCCCCACGTTCGTCGAGGGCCAGTCCGCGGAACCGTTCTTCGGCGACGTCACGGGCGTCCCCGCCGACGACGACCTCGCCTTGCTCTTCCAGAGTCGGATCGAGACGGTCGGCACCGAGGTCGGGTTCAGCCACTACCTGTTCCCGAAACGGGAGTCGATGTCCCGCCTCTTGGAACAGCTTCGGACGAGCGACGGGATCGATTACGACAAACTCGACGGCTTCGATCGGATGGCGGAGCGTGGTGCCGAAGAGGTCGCCAAGACGGCGACGACCCTGACCGGGATCGACACCAGCGTCGAGATTCGCCAGTTGAACTTCGTCTCGCTCGAGGCGATCCCCGAGCAGGTCGCGGACGAGAAACTCGTCGGCGTCGCCTTCGAGTTCGACGGGATGCCGAGTGGCTATCTCGTCTTCATGTTCGACGAGGAGTCGGCACACGAGATCGTCGACGCGATGGTCCCGACGGAGGTCGACGAGGACGGCTTCGGCGAGATGGCGATCAGTGCGATCACGGAACTGGCAAACATCATGGCCAGCGGCTTCCTCGACGGCTGGGCGAACGTGCTCGATACGACGATCGACCACTCGACGCCGGAGTTCATCCACGACATCGGCGCGGCAGCAGTCGATCCCGTCATCATCCAGCTCGGGGAGAATCAGGACTTCGCGTTCGTCTTCGATACCCTCGTCGTGGCCGACGGCCGCAAGTTCAACTGCCAGGTGTACGCCATCCCCGACGAAGACGACCTCGAACGGGCGCTGAACGATCTCGACGTCGATCGAATCGAGGAGGCACCGACGACCGCGGAGTTTCAGGAAGTCGATAACGTATGAAGACGTACGGCACAGAACCAGGTGCACCGACGCCGGTCCAGGTCGGCATCTCCGAACTGGTGGTCAGCGAAGGCGACGACACGCTCAAGTCCTACGGGCTCGGTTCGTGTCTCGCGATCGCACTGTACGACGGTGACTCGGAAATCGGCGGCCTCGCACACACCATGTTACCCGACGGCGACGAGGCGGAAAACAGCGACGTCAAACCCGGGAAGTACGCAGACACCGCGATTCGCGCGCTGTTGCGCCGGATGGTCGAGCAAGGGGCCAACTACACGACCGTCGAAGCCAAGATCGCGGGTGGCAGTGACATGTTCGAGTTCGAAAGCTTCGGCGACGGTGTCGGACAGCGAAACATCACCGCCGCCAGGGACGAACTCGAGAAACTCGGGGTCCCTCTCGTGGCGGAGGACGTCGGCGGTGACCACGGCCGCACCGTCGAATTCACGCCGGGATCGGGGGCACTCGTCGTGAAGACCTCCGCCGACAGCGAGAACGGAGTGACCGAACTGTGAGCGACGATCGCGACAGGGCCTTCACCGAACTGCTCGAGTACGTCGAAGACGAACTGGCGTTCGCGACGAGCCACTACAACGATAGCTATCTGGATCGGCGCATCTCCTCTCGGATGCGTCGCTCGCAAACCGACACGTACGACGAGTATTTCGATCTGTTACGGGACGATCCGGACGAACAGGAGGCGTTGCTCGATTCGATGAGCATCAACGTCACCGGCTTCTTTCGCAACCCCGACGTCTGGGCCGGCATCCGCGAGGTGCTCCGATCGCTGTCGGCGGCCAACGACACCGTCCGTATCTGGAGTGCCGCCTGCGCAGACGGTCGGGAACCGTACTCGCTGTCGATGCTCGCCCACGCCGATCCCGACATCGACGAAGCCGCCGTCAGCATCCTCGGCACCGACATCAGCACGCCGGCGCTCGAGACGGCACGGCAAGGCGTGTACGAAGAATCCCGGACCATCGATCTGGCCGATCAACTCGACTTTCTCGACGAGTACACCGAGTACGTCGACGTCGACGGCAGACGGTACGAGATCGGGGCCGGCGTGAAGAAAACCGTCACCTTCGAACGCCACGACCTGATCAACGACGAACCCAAGTCAGGGTTCGATCTCGTCGTCTGTCGGAATCTGTTTATTTACATCGACAACGCGTACAAACAGCCTATGCTCAGGACGATCTCGCGATCCCTCCGCCCGGAAGGCTACCTCGTCATCGGCAAGGCGGAGACGATCCCGCCGAACCTCAAGTCGGCGTTTTCCGTGCGCGATGCTCGACTCCGCATCTACCAGCGTGACCCCGCCGACGCCGAGGCCGAACCCAGCAGGGGCCGTGCCGACACCAGTTCAGGCTCCTGACTCGTTTTCGGCCCCGGAGACAGACGTCCGGTGGGCCTGTGACCCGATCGTCGATAGCGTCGCGGCAGGCGGTAATCAGTACGTCGCGTCAGACCGATCGACCCGTCGAGAGACGCGTAGAGCCGATCGATCCGGAGCCGTGAGCCCCCGGAGGGCCGTCCGCGGCTATACGTGAATCGAGTCGCCGGGAAAAACGCCGACACGTAGCTGACTGGCCGACCGGTCGCGTGCTGGCTACTGGTCGTCCTCGGGGGTTCCGAAGGAGAAGACCTCGTCCGACTCGGTCGGTTCGTCGGAGCTATCGAGGTCGTGGGCACCGGTTTCGGCCGAGGTGTCGGCCGTGGAGTCGTCGCCACTGCCGAGGGGTATTGGATCCCCGGCTTCGGACTCGAGCGGTGTCGAGTCGCCGGCTGCGAGCCCGTTTCCGCTCGTTGTTCCGTCGGCATCCAGCTCCGGCTCGGTATCCGTGTCGAACCGGTCCAGCGCCTCCGAGAGCTGTGCTGCCTGACTCGCGAGGTCGCTGGCGCTCTCGGATACCTCGGTGAGTGCGGACGTCTGCTCTTCGGCTGCGGCGGCCACGTTGTCGGTCTCGGTGGTCGTCTCCTCCGAGATCGTCGCGACTTCGTCGACCATTGCCACGACTTCCTGAGTCGATGCGGCCTGCTCTTCAGTCGCGGCCGAGATCTCCTGGACGCCGTTGTTGGTTTCCTGAGCGTAGTCGGCGATCTTCTCGAGCGCGTCCGCGGCTTCTTCGATCGAGTCGGTGTGTTCGGCGACGCGCGAACTCGTCAACTGGACCTCTTCGGCGGTCCGCTCGGTCTGTTCCTGGATGCGTTCGAGGCGGCCCTCGATGTTCTCCGCCGCCTCTTTCGTCTCATCGGCGAGATCCTTGACCTCACCGGCGACCACCGAGAACCCTTCGCCGGAGTTCGACGAGCGCGAGGCCTCGATGTTGGCGTTCAGCGCCAGCATGTTCGTCTGCTCCGCGACTTCGGAGATGAACTCGATCAGTTCGTCGATCTGGGCCATCTCCTCCTCGAGACGTTCGATCTCCGTGACGGCCTGTTCGGACTCGTCTTCGATCTCGTTCATTCCCTCGATCGCCTCCTGGGCGGCCTGTTGCCCACGGCGACCGGTCGTGGCGGTCCGTTCGGCGATGTCGGCGACCTGGTTCGAGGACGCCGCGATCTGTTCGATCGTCGTCGAGAGCCCGTTCATCTCGTGGTTGACCGACTGCAGGCTTTCGTTCTGGCGATCGGCACCGCGGGCGATCTCCTGGACGGAGTCGGTGACCTGCTCGGATGCGGATCTGACCTCCTCGCTGGAGGCCGTCACCTGCTCGGATGCCGTCGCGACCCTGGTGGCGAAGGCCTTGAGTTGCCCCGTCGTCCGTTCGATCTCCCCGATCATCTCGTTGAACTCGCGGGCGATCGCTTCCATCGCCTCGCTCTCGCTCTCGGGTTCCATCCGGGCGGTGAGGTCGCCGTCGGCACACTCCCGCATGACGTCGCTGTACTCGTCGGCTTTCGACTCGAGGTGGCGGTTGATCGCCTCGGTCTCGGCGCGGGCCCGTTCGGCTTCCTCGCGTGCCTCGTGGGCCGTCTGGATCTGGGTTTTCAGCGAGTCGCGCATGCTACCGAAGCCGGCGTACAGCCGACCGATACTGTCGATGCGGTCGGACTGGAACTCGACGTCGAGATCCCCCTCTTTCATCCGTTCGGCTTTCGAGGTCAGCCGATCGATCGACCGGGACGTGTTCCGTCCCATCACGCCGCCGACCAGCATGACGAGGAAGATGCCGGCGATCGAGGCGAAGATGCCGTAGGTACTCACGTCGTTGACGATCCCGTAAGCGTCGGGCTTGGAGGAGTGGATCACGACGTAAAAGTTGCTGTCCTCTTTGACCTGGGCCGTCGTCGCGAGGAACTCCTCGTCGTGGTGGTCCTCGTCGACCGACCGGGTCAGCGGCTCCACCGGGGTCCCCATCTCGTACAGTTCGGCCTCCAACCCGACCTCGTTGAAGTCGATCGCGTCGTTCTCGTAGTTCTCGAAGAAGGCCTCGCCGGACGTGTCCATGACGACGACGTCCTCGGAACGCGCGATCGGTTCGTCGTCTCTCGCTCGATTCTCGTCGATCATAGCGCTCGCATCGCCGGCGTAGACCGCGTAGGTGGCGCTCCCTTCGCCCGTGATCATCTCGTTGACGTAGTCGTACGTGTCGATGACGACGATGACGATCTCTCCTTGCGATTTGTTGACGTACGACGCATAGAAGAGGGCCGCCGTCTCGCCGTCGTGTGCGTATCCGATGATCGGTTCGGACTCGAGTCCGCCCTCACGCTGTTGGACGGCCGCGGGATCGATCGCCGCCCACGTCTCGTTCGTGTCGAGGATCGTTCCCCCGTCGAGTTCGTCGTTGGTGCTGTGTGGAATCGTCCCGGTCGACATATCCACGTGGTGGATATCGACGATTCCCTCTTCTTCGGCTGCTCTCGAGTCGAGATACGCGTTTACGTCGTCGGCGTTCTGAACGCCGCTGGCGACGTCACTGGCGAAGAACTCGTTCCGTTCGCTCCACTGTTCGATGTTCCGCGCCTCCTGTGCTGCGAGTTGTTTCTGGTCATCGTGGACCTGTTCCTGGACCTCTCCTGCGACCAGTTCCGTCCCAACGTACCCGATCGCCCCCACCGATAGGCCCAGAAGAAGCAACACCAGTGCGAACTTGAGTGCGTAGCTCTTCCGGACGAAATCAGGTACGACGCTCCGAACCGGGCCAGACATATAGTACCTAGACCCTCTCGACAAACAATAAATCCTCTCCCACGATTATCACGGGTGAGAACTATTCACTAATTTCAACGTGTACTGATAGATGACCGGTCCTTACATGAACATGCTTCGAGTAACTCCATTGAATGACTGATCTCGACCTCCGCTCGTTTGCGAACCGTTACCGGGCGCTGGTCGACACCTCGCCGCCGACCACTCGACGAGAAACGCGTGCCTGGATCGTCGACCCTCTCCTCGAAGCGCTCGGCTGGGACGTCCACGCCGACTCGTGTCTGACCGGCCGGACCGTGGACGGAACCCGCTTCGAGTACGTCTGTACGATCGATTCGATCCCTGCCCTGTTCGTCGCCGTCGAACCCTTCTCCGGGTCGCTAGAGCAGGACCGCGCATCGGCGATTTATCGGACGATGGCCTGGACGGGTGTCGATCGAGCGATCTACACGAACGGCCGTCACGTGGCGTTGCTCGCCCGGTCGAGCGACGTCGGCCAGAGTACGTATCAGCTCTCTGCGATCGACGACCACGAGTCGTCACTGACACATTACACGACCGATCGGATCGGCCGCCGTCTCGAACGCCACTCGCGTGATCACGTCGCCCGACAAATCGCCATCGACCGATCGGCACTGGTCGATTCGATCGTCGACGAACTCGTGGCCATCGGCGGGTCGACCTACGAGAGCGAGTTCGAGTCCGAAACCGACCGCTTTCTCGAGCGACTCGTCGCCTCGTTCGCCACGGACGCCACGACCCGTCCCGCGGCCGACGGATCGGACGCCGACGCGGGCGTGTCCATTCAGTTTACCGAACCGACGCCCGAGACGGACGACGCGACCCAGTCCGGTACCTCTCCTCGAGACGACTCGACTGAAGCGTCACAGACGGACGCGGACGCCGCCGATCGATCGGGAGACACGGCAGCCACGGACGCGATCGAGGAGGACGATGCACCGTCGAGGTCGACAGCCGCTGCCGACGGCGACACCGCCGAGGGTACTGAGGGCGACGACGTCGGCAGCGCCACTGACGTCAGTGCCTCCGCCGACAGCGCCGACGTCGGCAGCGCCGCTGACAGCAGTGACGACGGCAGTGCCGACAACGACAGCGCCGACGTCGGCAGTGATGACGAGGTCAGCGCCGAGGACGGCAGTGGTACCGACTACGTCGTCCGATTCTTCAACGAACGCGGCTCGATCGGGGCGATCGGTCATTCGACCTCGGACCGCGCACTCGTTCACGCCGCCGAGTACTGTTTCGAACGCGGACTTTCCGGCGTCGACGTTCCCTGGAGCCCCGACGACAGCGACAGCACCGCGCTGAACGATCAACCGGTTCACGCCGACGGCTCCCCGATGGCTGCGGCCCAGCAACTCTCGAACGGACTCTATCTCAACACCGGCGGAAGCGTCGACGATCGCGCCGCCCGCGTCGCGGCGCTGGCGTCCCGATCGGGATTACGGGCGATGCTGACGGGTGACTGGGAGGACGATCGGAACTGAGAGGGATTCGCGTCGCCACCGGAATTCCGGCTGCTCCTGACTGCGGGCGTTCCTGACTGCTCCCGCTCCTGGCTGCGGATCTCGGTTCCGCGCGCGACCGTCGCCATCCGGACGCATCTCTCTGTGCGCCACGTGATGAACGGCCGCTAGCCAGCGTAACCGGGAGAAAACTGCCGGACGTGGTGAGCGACGGATCAGTACTCGATCTCCGCGGTGACGATCTGCACTTCGAGGTCCTCGACGTCGCAGGTGTACCCCGGGTCGTCCTCGTCCCGGGTCCACCCGCCCCGTTCCAGCGTCTGGTTCCACCCGTCCTGATACGGGCCATCGTCGACGACGATCCGTATCTCGTCGGCAGTCGGGTCGATCTCGGACATGTCGGTGTGTCGCGTCGTACTCGTTTCGACGATCGTGAACCCGACGCTGTCGCTGCTCTGGAACGATCGTTCGCCGTCGTGATCGAGGACCAGGAGCGAGATGACGGCGGTGTCGCTCTCGGGAGTACACCGCACTTGCGGTTGTTTGATCGCGAAACTGTAGTCTCCACTCCGGCGGAACACACCACCGCCTTCGTACGCGACCGTGGCCGATTCGCCCTCATACGCGAGCGCCCCGAGTTCCGTACTGTTTGCCACGGACGTATCGGATCCGTTCCAACCAGTTGCGACGTGTATGGTGGTGTTCTCACCACCGGTTCTGATCGTGCCGCCACGGAGCGTCAGTTCGCCGTACCGCCGCTCGACGCCGTCGTACCGCAGCACGTCGTTGAAGTTGTCCCCAAGGGAGGTCATCCCGCGTTGTGCGTTGCTGAGCTGTTCGTTCTCCCGGTAGTCGTCCATCGCCTGGAACCCGGTGGTGTACAACACCCCCACCGAACTGAGGATGATCGCGAAGACGAGGATGAACGCGATCACCTCCGTGACGCCACGCTCCCTGTCCCCCTGTGCGTCCGCAGCCGTCCCGAGCGGTGTTCCTGGCTCGTTCATGACGTACCACTCTCGATCGTGAGATGGTCCTGACTCTTGTCGTATCTGATCTCGATCAGTCCACCGGATGCCGAACTCTCGTGCTCGACGTCCGTATCGACTTTCAACGGCACGTACATCTCCACGTCCGCACTGGAGGCGGTCAGACGCAGACAGTCGGTGCTGTCGGTGAGCAGGGGCGCGTCACCGCAGACGTCCTCTTCCGCGGCGAGTAACTCGACCGTGTAACCCGATCCTGCAACCGTCCGTGGATGTTCGGTCGTGAGCGTGACGTTCTCGTCGCTGTCCGTCGCGATCGCGTCGACGTTCGCAATCTCTCCCGCCAGCCGTTCCCCGATCGTCTCGAGGGATCGATCGGCGCTCCGATCGGTCTCCGTGTCCAGCATCGCACCGGAACTCGTCAACAGCAGGCCGATGAGGATCGTAGTGATCCCGATCGTCAGAACGTGGGTGATCGCGATCGACATCCCCCGTTCGGAGCGAGATCGCTCGCCGAGTAGTGGTCGTCTCATTCGATCTCACTCCGTCTCCGGACAGTTCTCGGGTTCGATTTGCAGTTCCGTCGAATAGTCGACGTCGTTCGAACTGTACTGGACTGTCACATTTACTTGTGTCACGTTGTTACTGCCGTCGGTCTGTGGTTCGTCGACCAGACTGACGTTCCGTATCGCTGGTTCCGAGTTAGCAGTCGTGTTCCGGTACATCTCACTGAATTTCTCGACCTGTGTCTCGACTTCGTCACTCGGATTAGTTACGTCGGCGTCCCCGTTCACGTTCTCGGCGAGACACCCGATACCGCGCGCGACCTCTGCTTCCGTCGTCGCCGCATCGCTCGCACTCTGGCTCGTCGCACTCGAGGAGAGCGTCTCGGTGTAGAGAACGCCGTTGAAGACGACGACGACGCCGAGAATGATGAACGCGAGCGTGATGGCTCCGATCAGAATTAGCTGTCCACGGTCGCGGTTCCGCCCCTGATCGCTGTGCTGACTCGTCGTTACCATAGTATCACCCGAACCTCGACGAGAGTGTAGAGGTACTCGCTGTCGGTCTCAGCCGGTGGGATTGGATATTCGTGGTTGTCGTAGGCGTCCTCGAGAGACGATCCGTCACCGGCCGTTACGGTGTCGTCTTCGTACAGCGTCACGACGTGACTCGCCGTGAACGCGTCCGACGGCGGCGATCCCTGGTACACCAGATGCGTACTGTTGAATCCGTCGCCGTCCTCGTTCTCGTAGACGAGTTCGACGTTGTAATTCCAGCCGTCGTTCGTGTACCGATCCTGCAGGAGTTGCCCGAGTCGCGACTGGTTCGCGAACTCCCCGGGTGTGTACGTCTGCACCTCCTGTCCGGGACTGCTGGGCTCGGTCGCGTTGTGGAACTTCTCCTGGGAGGTGTTCCAGTTGCGGACCGTCTCCGACAGGTTTCCGTCCTGACTGGCGACGGAAAGTGCATCCTGTGACTCCTGTTGAAGCTGGGCCTGCACGGTCCGATCGGCCAGTCCGCCGGTGGTCGGCGTGATCACGACCGCCTGGAGCGCGAAGAGGACCGCAAGCAGGAGGATCATCGCGCCGATGAATCCCTCGAGCGTGTACGCCTGTGCGCGGTCCGTCTGTCCTCTCATGATATCACCAGACCCTCACGACGAGCCGACAGCCCGGATCGCAGTCGATACTCCCGTCGTCGTCGTCGATGGTCACGATTCGGGCCGAACTGGCCGCAGTCTGGTCGTCGTAGACGTGGCCGCCGCTCCAGTCGGCGTCGTCGACCGAGTCGTCGCCGAGCGATTCGATCGTGATATTCACCCGATCGAAGACGTCATCATCGTCGTTCGCCCGGAGTCCGAGTTCTGCAATCAGGTTCTCGGGATCGTCTGCGAACCGCTCCTGGTACAGGCTTCCGTTGAGTTCGTTCGGCGTCGACGAATCGGTCGTGTTCTCGACGATCCGATCCGCGATCCTATTCGCCTGGGCGGTTTCGGCTCCCCCAACCGACGAGTCGTACGGCGTCACCAGCGACGGCACGTACGTGAAGATGAACGCGACCGCCAGGAGGAAGACGCCGATCCCGACGGCGAAGTCCTGCGTCGTCTGCCCGCGGTCCGACAGCGAGACCGAAATCGTCCGTGGTCGACTGCGTCGGGCTGGGGTTCGAGAGCTGTTGCCTCGAGTCATGTTATGCCACGAGTGTCCAGCCGACGAGTGCGATCGTCGCGAGGATGATCGCGTATTTCAGCCCGCTCAGCAGGTCCGCATCCCGGATGTAGCCGCTGATGAAGCCGGAGATAATCGCCTGGAGCGTGACGGCGTGGAAGAACAACATCGACAGCTTGTCGACGTCGATGTTCTCGCTGAGGTTGGCGTCGGCGAGCCCACTACCGACACCACCACCACCTGCGTTGACGTCCGCACTGCCACCCTCGAGCCCGGCCATCGTATCGATGAACTGCGTCTTGAGGATCGTGATGACCGCGAGCACCGTCATGAACGTCATGATGATGATCACGACCTGCATCCGAGTTCGTGATTTGCGTTCCCGCTCGATGTCGTCGTGATTCTCGCTGGCCCGGGCCGCCGTCCGGAGCACGTCGGAGATCTGGTTCGACGCCTCCTGGGCTTCCGTTATCAACCGCGTCGTCCGTGCCAGTCGCGGGATGTGATACTTGTTGTTGAACTCGATGAGCGACTGTTTCAGGCTCATCCCGTAGTTGACCTTCGTGTGCATCATCTCGAACTCGCGAGCCAGTTTCCCGCTCGTGGTGTCCGAGACGGACTTGAGCGACTCGAGCAACGTGAGTCCGGTGTCGTTCGCGCTCGAGAGCTTCCGGAGGTCTTCGGAGAGTTTGTTCACGACGGCACCGCGGTGGCGAACGTTCCACTCTCGGAAGATCGACAGCGGGACCGCGATGATGTACAGCGGGACGTACACGTAGATGAACGTCCCCCAGATCGGATTGGCCACCATCCCGTTCCACGACGTCGGCGCTGAGCCGGAGACCATCGCCGTCACGACGATCATCGTCGAGATCGGGACGGTCAACAGCAGGGTCAACAGCGGGTTGTCACGGAAGAAGATGTGCGGCCGCTTGAGGACGCTCACCGTTTCGTAGGTCCCCTCACGGTTCTTGATGCGATCGAAGACGCTGTGCTCGCCGGTGAACTGTTCGACGAGGCCGAGGTTGAGCAGTCCTTGCTCGTGACTGTTCTCGACCCGGCGATCGTCGCCGCCGCCCAGTGTCAGGTAGCCGTCTCCCGGCTCGTCGTGTTTGACCGTCGAGACGAGGACGATGAATCCGACCCCCGTCAGCGGGATCAGCCCGTAGACGGTCATGTACAGCATCTGGTCGGTCACGTCGGCGCCAGGGATCATCTGCATGACGACCATGATGATGATCAGGAGGAGCGGGAACAGCGAGAGCGTCATGTACATCTCTCCGAACAGTTCGAGCGTCTCGAGGGTTAGCTCCTGCTCCTGCTTGGCGGTCCGCATGTGCTTTTCTTTCTTGTCTTCGAGGAAGCTCTCCATGTCACCGCCGCTGTTGACGATCGAGAGCATGTCGGTCAGGAACTGCGAGAGTTCGTCGCTCGGCGTCTCGAGTGCCTGTTTGCGGATCGCCGTCCGGTAGTCGACGTCGAAGTACTCCGTCTCCTTGACGACGCTCTGGAATTCCTTTGCGACCTCGCCGTAAGTGTCGTCGGCCTGAGCCATCGCCTCGATGATCTCCAGCTGATTCAGGCCGCCGACCGAGAGGGCGTACATGAACGAGA
The DNA here is from genome assembly GCF_022869805.1 of Halosolutus halophilus. Classification (NCBI taxonomy): domain Archaea; kingdom Methanobacteriati; phylum Methanobacteriota; class Halobacteria; order Halobacteriales; family Natrialbaceae; genus Halosolutus; species Halosolutus halophilus. The sequence continues at coordinate 1,294,758 of NZ_CP094974.1, forward strand.
CGGAGTCAGTCAGGAGCATATTGATCTCGCGCTTGCGGGCGGACGCACGCGAGTAGGGGATCGCGACCAGCGACCCGAAGCCGAGACCGAACCCGATCGTACCGAAGAGGAACCCAGTGAACAGGACCAGTACCGGGACCCGGAGCAGTTCGATTATCTCGAGGATCGCCTCGCTCCCGATCGGGATGCCGATGATCTCGTCGACCTGAACGACCCCGGTGGCGAACAAGCCGTAGCCGAGCATCAGGCCGATCAGCCACAGGCCGATCCCGGCGATCAATCCGATCCCCAGCGCACGGGAGAGGTAGAGTTCGACGGTGTCGGTCATCCGCGCCTGCGCGAGTTTCTCCTCGAGGTCGGAGACGAACTCGCTTTCCTCGCCGAACAGCCGGTCGTACAGCGGGTAGAACATCTCACCGAGTGCGTCGGAACTCGTCGAGACGCCGGTTCCCCCGCTATCGTCGGTTTGCAAGCTCATGCGTCGCTCTCCTCGTCACTGTCTCCGAAGACGGAATCTTCGTCGTCCTCGTCGTCGTCGAAGATCGATCCGGAGTCCTCGCCGAACATCGATCCGTCGTCGGCGTCGGGTGGCGCACCGTCCGCCCCGTCCGGACGATCGCTCGTCGAGTCGTCGTCGCGCTCGTCGGTCTCCATTCCGTCCCCGAGGTCGATCGTCGGGGGGGACGGCTCGTCGTCCCCAGACCCGGCCGTCGCTCCGTCGCCCGCGGTCGGTGACGATTCGTCGGCGTCGTCTTCCCCGAGATCGATCGTCGGGGGCGTCGGCTCGTCGCGATCGTCCCGTGATTGTGTCTCCGGAGCAAACCCGTCACTCTCGGCGTCCGTGGTCGCACTCTCCAGTTGATCGCGGAAGTCGGTTTCCGGCGGTTCGTCGTCGGCGCCCGGATCGAAGATCGAGTCGAGGTCGTCGTCGGGGAACATCGCGTCGAAGCCGGACGTGTCGGGCTTCGCGCCGGTACCCCCGGTTCCCCCGGTGGGTTCGCCACCGGTTTCCGCCTCCATCTTGTCGAGCGTTTCGCCCATATCGTTGAACAACCCGCCGAGATCTCCGTCCCTTCCGTCGTCCGAAGGGCGAGCCGACGTCCCGCCCTGTCCACCCGTGTCCGCGGGCCTCGTGGGTACGTCAGTGGTACCGCCGTCGTCGCCGGCCGCCTCCGCGCCGGCGGCGGATGACTCACTCGCGCCGGACGACGTGACACCACCGCCGGCCGCGTCGGCGTTCGCCGTCGCATCGCCGTCGGCCGACTCCAGTTGGGGGTCGCCGCCGCCGATGTCGAATCCACTGTCGTCGTCGAGCCACGCCGGTTCGCCGCCCCCGGCGCCGCTCGTCCCGGCATCGAAGTCCGTCGTGCCGTCACCGAGTTCCCAGCCGTCCGCTCCGACGTCGTCGACGGTACCGGCGAAGTCGAAGTCGTCCGTCTCCGCGCTGTCGACCTGGATCGTACTCTCTTGTTCCACGTCGCCGAGGGCGCTCGCGAGGCCGCTCGGGACTTTCCCGCGGTACTCCTCGAAAAGCGACTCCTCGGCCCGTTCCAGGACGTCCATCGAGAGGTTGTACGTCTCGCTCGTCGCCTCCGGCCGTGGGACGAGTTCCTCTTTCTCCTTGTCGACGTCGATCAGCACGCTCTCCATCTCCCGGAGGTCGTCGAGGCTGTCCTCCAGTTGGCCGTTCGCGATGAGCGTGAGAATCGTGTCGGGATCGTTGATGAACGCCTGGACCGTCGCAGCAACCTCCGCGTACGTGTTCAGTCCGTTCTTGATGAGGTACGCGAGGATCACCTCCCGCTTGAACAGTTCGTCCTGGAGTTTCTCCGAGTTCCAGCCCCGATCGAACTGGATCTCTTCTAAGGTGTTGGAGTCCCCCATCTTGAGGAACTCGTCGGTCTCGGCCTGCCACTGGTAGACGTCTTGAACGTTGATCTCGTCGTGTTCGGCCTCGTAGTGGTTGATCTCGGTCAGTGATTTGTTCCGACGGACCTTGTTCCCCTGGACGCGGGTCTGGGTCTGGATCGACACCAGGTCCAGCGCGGTGAACATCGTCTTCGAGACGTTGATCGGGTCCGTCGTGAACCGCTTGAGCACCTCGTCGACGGAGTCGGCGTGGAAGGTGGTGTAGGTGGTGTGGCCCGTCGACATGACCTGGAACAGCGTCCGGCCCTCCTCACCGCGGATCTCACCCATCACGATGTAGTCGGGTCGCTGGCGCAGTGCGGCTTCGAGGAGGTCGAACTCGTCGACGTCACCCTGCTCGTCGTCGGCGAACGAGGGTCTGGTCACGCTCGCGATCCAGTTGCGCTGTGGGAGTTCGACCTCGCGAGTGTCCTCGATCGAGACGATCTTCGCGCTGGACGGAATAAAGAGGGAGACGGCGTTCAGGCTCGTCGTCTTCCCGGAGGCGGTACCTCCGGCGAAGATCAGGCTCTTGTGGTTCTCGATACAGAGCCAGAGGAACGCCATCTCGTCCAGCGAGAAGGTGTTCCAGTTGATGAGGTCGATCGGGGTGAACGGGACGTCCTTGAACTGTCGGATCGTGTAGTTGGTCCCGTGGTCGGACACCTCCTTCCCCAGCGTCAACTGGGCACGCGAACCGTCGGGGAGGGTCGCGTCGACCTGTGGCAGTCGTTTACTGATCCCCTTCCCGGAGCGCTGGGCGAGTTTGACGACGAAGTCGTCGAGTTCGTCCTCGCCGTGGTAGATGTTCGTGATAATCTGTTCGTACTCGGAGTGGTAAACGAAGACTGGAGAGTTGTAGCCGTCGACGGAGATGTCCTCGACGTTGATGTCGTGTTTGATTCCGTCGATCCGTTCGTAGCCGATGAAGTTCCGCTTCAGCAGGTACAGCAGTTTCTCCACCTGATACTCGTTCAACGTATCGGGGTCGTCGGCGAGGATATTCGGCTCCGGTCGGACCTCGATCCCATCGAGCTGGGTCGGACCAACCTCGATCTCCTCGTCGTCCCTGTCGTCGTCCAGCAGGGTCCGCATCGTCTCGAGAATGCCGGCCTTCGCTTTGCTCGAGGTCTTCTCGAAGAGGTCGTATCGCTTCAACAGCCGTCGCGTCTCGTTCTCGATGACGTCCCGTCGACCGTCTTCGTTCGCTTTCTCCTTGATCCCTTCCTCGGAGTACTTGATCGCCGTCCTGAGTTTCCCCGAGAGGAACTCCTGGAGTTCCGTCTCGATGTCGTTCAGGTACGGCTCGATCACGTAGTACTTCTTCTCGTTTTCCTTCTCGGAGTGGAAGATGACGACGCAGGCGTAGGGTTTGTTCACCCAGTAGCGCTCGACCTCCTGGAAGTGGGTCTTCTTGGCCATCGGAACTGCCTTCTCGAGATCGTACCGGTTGGTAACGGTAGTGTTCCCCGCGGCCGTCGAGAAGAACTCGTCCTCGTCGAAGTCCTGCTGGACGTTTACCGTCCGTTCCTCGACCACGTCGTCGAGTTCCATCGCGATATCGTCCCCGATCGAGAGGCGGTCCTCGAGCGTGTCGGGGTCGAAGCCGAGCGCCGCCTCTTCGTCGTGGCGAACGATCTCGCCGGTACTGTCACGCGGTCGACTGCCGTCGTCCTCGTAGTAGTACTCCCACTTGTAGTGTTCCCACGAGTAGACGTCCTTGGTGACCGGAGTCGTCTCGGGATCGACGTGATCCAGGAAGATCCGCTGGAGCGTCCCGGCGTTCGGGACCGCAGTATCCGTGACGATCGACTCGAGGTCGTCCGGGTGAAATCCCAGATAGGACTCGGGATCGAACTCGACCTGGTTCCAGTCGTCTCCGCTCGGAACCGGTTCGTTCGATCCGCCGGTGGTAAGTCCGAGCCGACTCCCCGGCTTATCGTCGGGGTAGAGCTCCGAGACTTCGTCATCGTGTCCGTGTTCCTCCATGAAGTCCGCCCATGTGTACTCTCCGACACGGACGTTCGAGTCCGACTCGTGGGATCGTTGGTCCTCCGACTCAGATTGGGACGCCTCGCCCTCAGAAAATTGCCCGGCATCCGACTGGTCGGCCTCGTCAATAGCCATTGAATCCACCCTATCCCTCCCCCTTCAAAAAATTCATGTACACATTACCACTTCTGATAATCCCGTGAACGGTGGTCCGAACCCGTTCTATCCGCCGTCCGGCTCTCTCGTGACCTGCTTCGAGCATGGGAGGGGCGTACGAACTCCCGGTAAATAATTTCTAGTGCGTTCAGTCTTGGTTTCATAGTAGTCGCTCGATTACCCGATACGGGAAGCTACCGGTTCCTACGTCGATCGTAGTGCGTTCGATCGACCCGCGTGACTGCCCGACTGGTACCGGAACTCGGGGGACGGTACGTGTTCAGGACGACCACCGGACCGGCAGAAGGATTACGCAAGTGGGCCGACGTGGTGTTGACTGATGAGTGATCTCTTCGACCTCTCCGAACGAGTCGCACTGGTGACCGGTGGCGGACGCGGAATCGGCCGCGCGATCGCCGTCGAACTGGCAAACGCGGGGGCCGCCGTCGTCCCTGCGGCCCGATCGACCGCCGAGATCGAGGCGGTCGCCGAGACGATCGAGGACGATGGCGGCGATGCGCTGGCCGTCTCCGCGGACGTGACCGATCCGGACGACGTTGCGAACGCGATCGATCGAACAGCGGACGCCTTCGGTTCCGTCGACGTCGTCGTCAACAACGCCGGCTTCAACCCGGACGACGCACTCGGGCGGCCGGAGGACGTCTCCACCGAGAGCCTCGATCGGGTCCTCGACGTCAACCTGAACGGCGCCTACGAGGTGACGACGGCGGCCGCCGACGAACTCCTCGAGAGCGACGGCGGAGCGGTCATCAACGTCGCCAGCGTCGGCGGCCTGGTCGGACTGCCACGCCAGCACCCCTACGTCGCCTCGAAGCACGGCCTCGTCGGCCTCACGAAGAGCACGTCGATCGACTGGGCTCCCGACGTACGGGTCAACGCGATCGCTCCCGGCTACGTCGCGACGGAACTGACCGACGACCTCCGGGACAACGAGGGGCTCCGACGGTCGATTATCGACCGGACGCCGCTCGATCGGTTCGCCGATCCGAAGGAGATCGCCGGCCCGGCGGTCTTCCTCGCGAGCGACGCCGCGAGTTACGTCACCGGCGAGGTACTCGCGGCCGACGGCGGCTGGACGGCGCGGTAGTCGACGGCCTCCGTTCGGCCGTTAGATTTCGTACTCCCCGTCGATGAGGCTCGTCGCCTCGTCGAACAGCCGTGAGACGCCGTCTTCCATTCTCGGGTACAGCGGATCGTCGCTGTTACCCTCGAGGTGTCGACGGAAAAACATCTCTCCGAGGGCGGCCATCTTGTAGATCGCGAGCACCACGTAGAACCGGGGCTCGTCGAACTCGAATCCGGTCTGGTCCTCGTAGCGGTCGATCAGTTCCCGTCGCGTGAGATAGCCCTCTCGGGCCGTCAGGGTCGGATACAGGTCCGGGATCGGCGGTTCGGGATCGTCCGCATCGTGCCAGAACGAGAGCATCCAGCCGAGATCGGTGAAGGGGTCGCCGAGCGTAGCCATCTCCCAGTCGAAGACGGCGACGACTTCCGGGTCGCCCGCGTCGGTCGCGCCGTCGGCGTTCGCCGGCGCGAGCATCACGTTGTCCAGTTTGTAGTCGCCGTGGACGAGCGTGTGTGGATGTTCCGCGGGAACGTGCTCGTCGAGCCACGCAGTGACTCGCTCTAGCTCCGGCAGGTCGCGGTGGTCGGCGGTCGTCTCCCGCGCCCACTCGAACTGTTCGTGCCACCGATCGACCTGCCGCTGGGTGAACCCCTCGGGGTAGCCGAACTCGCCGAGACCGACGGCCTCGTAGTCGACGCCGTGGATGGCTGCGAGCGTATCCACCAGTTCCGTGCTGACCCGCCCGCGGGCGTCCCGGGTCGCGAGCCAGTCCGATTCTTCGGTGCGGATCACGTCCCCGTTCAGTCGCCCCATCACGTAGAAGTCGCTGCCGATCACCTCGTGGTCGTCGCTCGCGAGTACCGTTTCCGGGACCGGTACGTCGGTTTCCTGTAACGAGGAGACGACGCGGTGTTCGCGCAGCACGTCGTGGGCCGTGTCCGCGGTCTTCCCCGGTGGCGGGCGCCTGACGACTAGGTCCTGCTCGCCCCACGTCACGAACAGCGTCTCGTTCGAGTGTCCCTCGTCCACCCGTTCGATCTCGAGTCGATCGGCCGGACCCAGCGCGTCGGCGAGGTACGACCGTAACCGGTCTTCGTCGACGAGTCGGTCGAGGTACGCTTCGTCGCTCATCCGCTCACCCCCGGAATCCCGTCGACCGTCACCATGGTACAACTCACTGTTCCGCACTTCCACGCATGCGACGTTAAGAACTTCGGGAACCCGTCGCCGGTATCGAGATCGACCGCCCGACGGACCCGTCGGTCGTGGCGACAGGTCTACGACCGATCCCGTTTCCAGCAGTCACGATTCCTACAATTGAGTTAACATCGTAAGATAAAAGCCAATTATCGGAACCATAGATAAATATATTCGGTCCAGATCTTACCACGTGGGAACGGCAGATATACCTATCGAGGATCCGAACGAGGAACACATATGCGATACGATGACTCGGAGCAGGCCCAGGAACTCGCCCAGCGTGCACACGACCTGATGGAAGAGGTAGTCCTCCCGATGGAGCGAGAGCGACCGGGCGGGATGGCAGTCTCGAGCGGCACGGTGACCAAACTCCGGGAGGCGGCCCGCGAGTACGACGTCTACGCCCCACAGATTTCCGAAGCGCACGGCGGCATGGGGGTCGACTTCCGCGACGCACTGCCGGTCTTCGAGGAGGCGGGCCGGAGCCTCCTCGGAGCGACCGCGATGCGCGTCGACGCCCCCGACGAGGGGAACATGCACCTGCTCGAACTGGCCGGGAACGACCTTCAGAAAGAACAGTACCTGGAACCCCTCGTCGCGGGAGACATCAAGTCCGGCTTCTCGATGACCGAACCGATGCAGGGCGCGGGGTCGGACCCGAAGATGATCCGGACCACCGCCGAGAAGGACGGCGACGACTGGGTCATCGACGGTCACAAGTGGTGGACCACGCAGGGCGTCGAAGCCGACGTCCTCTTCGTCCTCGCCCGGACCAACGAGGACGCTCACCCCTACGAGGGGTGCTCGATCTTCATCGTGCCCGCGGACGCCGACGGCGTCGATATCGTCCGCAACGTCCCACATATGGGCGGCGGCTCTCGGAGCGAGTCCCACGCCGAAATCGTCTACGACGACGTTCGCGTCCCCGAGGAGCACCTGCTCGGCGAACTCGATCGGGGCTTCGTCCACGCCCAGGAACGGCTCGGTCCCGCGCGACTGACCCACTGCATGCGTTTTTCCGGGATGGCCCAGCGATCGCTCGACATCGCGAAAGCCTACATGAGCGAACGCGAGGGGTTCGACTCGACGCTCTCGGACAAGCAGGCGATGCGCCACCGGATCGCCGACGCCGAGACGCGCCTCCACGTCGCCCGGACGGCGATCCGCGACGCGGCCGATCGCATCAGCGCCGGCGAGGAAGCACGGGTGCCCGTCTCCATGTGCAAAGTCTTCACCGCCAACGTCACCCAGGATGCGATCGACCTCGCCGTCCAGTGCTGTGGGGCCAACGGCATCGGCAAAGACCTCCCGCTGTCGGACTTCTACGAGTCGGTCCGGCAGTTCCGAATCGTCGACGGGGCCGACGAGGTCCACCGGCGCGTCATCGCACGCCACGCCTTCGACGACGTCGACGAGGCCGAACTCGAGCCCGTGACCCGGTTCGGCCAGCCCACCAGACGGTCCGGCGACGGTCACTGACGGATCGGCGCGGACGACGCGGCCCGTTTTCGGAACGGACCGATCGACGGACGATCACTGATCCGGTCGATAGCAGCACTCCTCGGCCAGGTCTGCGGGCGTGACGATCGAGACCGCTCCATCGGCTTCGCGCTCCGTGAGGTGATCGACGAGGTCAGCGAGCACGGTTTCCGAGTCGTCGAGTTCGTGGAAGACGAACGAGGTGATTCCGCCACGGTCCGCCGTCAGATCGATCGCGTCGCGGACCGTCTCGACGTCGGGATCGACGACGCGCGGAATCCGGTGTGGATCAGTGACGTGCCCGTGGGCGGTCCCGTTCCCGCTCGTATCGCCGCCAGTCCCCAGACAGCCACCGGTCGAGACCGCTGCCGCCACTGCGACGTACCTGCGCCGTGTCATCCGGCTATGCGATCGCCACCGAGAAACGGATTCGTAATGCGTCTGTTACAGCGATCGGTTCCTCGGACTGGTGTTGTAACGGGACCGTTGGGCGGAAAGGGGCGACGCGGGGTTCGAACTACGCCCGAGAACCTACTTGTGACGCTCGCAGAACCTCGGTCTGTTTCGAATCGACGGGCCCTCGCTCGTCGCGTCCGCTCCTCGTAGAACGGGCGTGGCGGGATTCGAACCACGGTCGTTCCGCCTCGGTTCACTCCCCGATTCAAATCCGACAATTTCCGTTTACACGACTCACTGTCGTTCGTCGGGAAACGGGCGTGACGGGATTTGAACCCGCGATCAGAAGGTTAGGAACCTCCTGCCCTATCCGCTAGGCCACACGCCCCGCAAAAGCGTCAGTTGGATTCGGTCTCGGTTTCGGCCTCCTCCTCGCGGGTGACCGGTTCCGTGTCGACGAATTCCTCGTCGTCTTCGTCGAATTCGTCGTCTTCCTCGAATCCCGATTCCCGCATCTCTTCGAGTTCCGTTTCGACCTTTTCACGCCCCTTCTGGAATTCGCCCATCGCCTCGCCGGTCGAGCGAGCCAGTTTCGGGATCTTGTTGGCCCCGAACAGCAAGATGGCGATGAAAAGGATGATCAGTAGTTCCGGTCCCCCGGGTGCGCCGGGGATGAACAGCGGTGCAATTTCGGCTACCATCTCTATGCGTGGCTTACCGACTGGCAATTATAACCTTTTTGGAGCGAGCAGGGTGACAATACCCGAATCAAACACCTTTCAGCCTGATAACAAGGCGTCTCGGCGAGCGGTTCCCTGACGCGACGTCCCCGCCGATCGCGACCTGTCGCCCCGATTGCAGGTGGTGTTCGGGCACCGTACACTGACCCTGATCGAGACACTCCGACCGACTCGATCCTCGGCGCCGTCGCCGGACGGGTGCCGTAGCGATCGGTCAGATCCAGTCCTCGTCGCTCGTACTCCGCGTTTCGCGGCACGCGTAGCACAACCCCAGTCGTCGATCCGTGGCCGATCGTTTCTTGTGGCCACAGTGTGCGGTGGAGCTGTCCCGGTCGTCGTACTCGATCGGTCGCCGATGACTTCCGTTGGCTCCCATGCCCTGATCGATATGACCCGGTACACCGCCTTCAGTGTCCGCCCTGAAATCGTCGGTATAACCACCTTCTTCCGGCTACCTTGCCGGAGACGGGAGCCGATCCGGCGTCGCCGCATCCTCGACGACACGAACGACGGTTCCACCGGGCGTGTTGTTCCGCGAACGAAACTGTCTTTCCAGTTTATGCGCAACGAACCGACGATGGTAACCACTGGCGACGACGCACCGGACTTCACCGCACCGCTTGCAACCGGCGACATCGAGTCGTTCACCCTCTCGGATCGCCTCGACGAGGCACCGATCGTTCTGGCGTTCTTCCCCGGGGCCTTCACCAGCGTCTGTACGGCCGAAATGTGTGCGTTCCAGGATCGACTCTCGGCGTTCGACGACCTCGACACGACGGTCTACGGCGTCAGCCGCGACTCCCCGTTCACGCTGAACGAGTTCCGCGAGCAGAACGACCTCGAGTTCGGACTCATCAGCGACTACAACAAGGAACTCGTCGCCGACTATGACGTCGAGATGGACTTCGACGACCTCGGCGTCTACGGCGTCGCCAAGCGATCGGTGTTCGTCGTCGACGGCGACGGCGAGATCACCTACGGGTGGGTCAGCGACGATCCCGGCGTCGAACCGGAGTACGACGAAATCGAGCAGGCAGCCGCCGACGCGGCGTAATCACCGGCGTCGCAGGGCTTTTTTAGCCGGCAGCCGACGTGCGTCTATGAGCGATTCTGCCGACGACGAGTCAGCCGGCCGCGTCTACTCTCCCGACGGCGACCATCACTTCCCCGACGAGAAACTTCATCGCGTCCTCGAGTTCGTCGCCGAGGACGAGGAGATCCAGACCTATCTCGAGGCCCAGAACGTCAACGCCGTCGATCGAATGCGATACAACGACCACGGTTCGAAACACATCGAGATCGTCCGCAACCGCGCGCTCTGTCTGTACGACCTCCTGAAAGCCGGTGACGTCGACTTCAACGGCGCGCGTCAGCAGGGACTCGCGGAGGAAGACGAGTCGGTTATCATCGCGCTGGCCGCCACGCTCCACGACATCGGCCACGTCGTCCACCGCGACGAGCACGTCTACTACTCGATTCCGCTCGCGGCGGACGTTCTCGATCGCATCCTGCCCGAGTTCTACGACGTCGCCGAGCAGGTCCGGATCAAAGCCGAAGTGCTTCACGCCATCCTCTGTCACCATACGGCCGAGAATCCCCTGACGACCGAAGCCGGCGTGATCCGCGTCGCCGACGCCCTCGACATGGAGAGCGGCCGATCGCGAATCCCCTACGAACACGGCGGCCGCGGCATCAACACCCTCTCGAGTCAGGCGATCAGCCGCGTCTCGCTCCAGGAGGGAGATACGCGACCCGTGATGGTCGAAATCGCCATGACCAACGCCGCGGGCGTCTACCAGGTCGACAACCTGCTCAAGGCCAAACTCCGCGGCTCCGGACTCGAAGACGAGATCCGGATCGTCGCGGTCAACACGAACGAGAACCGCGAGCAACTCGTCGAACGGATCGAACTCTAAAAACGAACTTTTACTCTGCGTGCGGTCGCGAAGCGACCGCACTCGGTGAAATTGTCAACAGAACGCGAAGCGCTCTTTCGGACGGGGCGATTCCGACGGAATCGCTTGCAGTCGGCGCTTTGCGCCGACGACCTCGCAGCATCTTCGATCCCGCTCAGCTTCGATGAAAACCTCCTCTCTCCGTTCCGAACGCACAGCGTTTTCCGCGTCGGTCGTCGGCCCGCTCGCTCGTGGCACTCGCTCGCGGTACCACCTTTGTGAACTAGCCTGCCCTCCCCCGAGTCGCGAGATGCACCGCTCTCTGCGGTGCATCTCGATCCCGGCCAACAGGTTGGGGGAGGGATTTCGGGCGTCAGTCGATCGACTCGACCGCTCAGGCGATCTCGAACCCGTCGTCGGTACGCTCGAGGTGACCCGCGTCGCGGAGGGTCCCGGTGATCGAGAGGACGACACCGCGACTGAGGTCGAGGTGGTCGCCGAGTTCCTCGGCCGTTGCGCCGTCGTTGAGCGCCACGTAGAGGTATACCAGTTTGCCGCGCGCGGAATCGAGATCCGACGGGACCGAGACGTCTGCCCCCCGTGATGGTGACGAACCCATACCCGAGAGATTCCGTCGCTGACAGGTATACCTTCTGCCTGCACCGATCGTCCCGACCGATGATACGATCGGCTCGCGATCGGTGCGAGCGCATCTACAACCGGCAGGCGAGGCGCTTTTGTACTCGACACTGCGAGTGAACACGAAAACGATGTCGACGTACGTTACTCTCCTCGCACTCCTGACCGGCTTGCTCACCGGAGTTCTGTTTCGCTTTCTCAACGTCCCGATCCCGGCACCGCCGGAACTCCCCGGTATCGTGGGGATCATCGGTATCTACGTCGGGTACAAGCTGATCGACTACTTCGACATCGGGATCGATTTACTCGAGGTAATCGGCGCGTAACGGCAGCGTGGGAACGATCGGAACGACTCGATCGCGATCGACGGCGAACGGCGAACGGCGAACGGCGAACGGCGAACGGCGAGAAAATCGAGGCCGAAACGTCGTCAGTAACTGCGCTCTTTCGGCTCGTACGTCTTCTCCTGGCCCTCGAGGATGACGGGGCGGTAGAAGACCGACGGCTCGCCGTCGGTCCACGAGACGAGCGTGTGCTTGAGCCACTCGTCGTCGCGGCGTTCCTGGTACTCCTGGCGCCAGTGGGCGCCGCGGAACTCGTTGCGCACGAGCGCGCCGATCGCGATCGTCTCGGCGACGTCGATCAGGTTCCGCGTCTCGTAGGTCATCTGGAGGTCGGTGTTGAACGTCCGCGAGGGGTCGTCGACGTAGACGTCCTGGTACTCCTCGCGACACTCGCGGATGATCTTCAGCGCTTTCCGGATGCCGTCTTCGGTGCGGAACACGTTGACGTAGTCGGTCATCGCGTTCTGCAGTTTCTGGCGGATCTCCGCGTGCTGGACGCCCGTGTCTTTGTCCATGAGCCGATCGACGCGGGCGCGTTCCCGTTCGACGGCGCGGTCGAGCAGGCCTTCGGCGTCTGCAGTGACGCCCCCGTCGGCAGCGACGCCGTCGTCCGTGTCGATACCCGCGGCTCCGGGCGTCACCGGGAACTCGGTTTCGGTCTCGTCTTCGACGTCGTCGCCGTAGCCCGTCTTGATCTCGGCCGTCCCGATATCCTCGCCGGCGGCGTGACGGCCGGCCCGCTTGCCGAAAACGATCAGTTCGGGCAGGGCGTTCCCGCCGAGACGGTTGCCCCCGTGGACGGAGACACAGGCGCACTCGCCGGCCGCGTAGAGGCCGTCGATGCAACTCTGGCCGTTCTCGTCGACCTCGATGCCGCCCATCGCGTAGTGCTGGCCGGGCTTGACCGGCATCGGTTCGACGAGGCCGTCGACGCCCTCGAAGTCCTCCGCGAGGTGGAGGATGTTCTCGAGGCGGTCCATGATGCGCTCTTCCCCGAGGTGGCGCATGTCGAGGTGAACGTACTCGTCGTCGACGCCCCGACCCTCGTTGACTTCGGTGAGTTCGGCGCGGGCGACGACGTCGCGCGAGGCGAGTTCGCCGGAGTTATTCGCGTAGCCGTGCTCGAACATGAACCGCTCGCCCTTGGCGTTGTAGAGGATGCCGCCCTCGCCGCGGACCCCCTCGGAGATGAGGACGCCCGTGGACGGGAGCGACGTCGGGTGGAACTGGATGAACTCCATGTCCTCGAGCGGCACGCCGGCCCGGTAGGCCATCGCGTGCCCGTCGCCGGTACAGGAGACTGCGTTGGTGGTGTGATCGAAGGCCTGTCCGGGACCGCCGGTCGCGAGGACGACCCCCTGGTTCGCCTTGAACCCCTCGACCTGACCGGACTGGACGTCGTAGGCGACGACGCCGTGACACTCCCGATCGTTCGGGTCCGATTCGTCGGTCGTCGCGAGGTTCATCACGTACCACTCGTCGTAGACCTGGATGCCGCGTTTGACGACCTGCTCGTACATCACGTGCAGCAGGTGGTGGCCGGTTTCCGCGCCGGCGTAGGTGGTCCGTGGGTAGGAGAGTCCACCGAACGGTCGCTGGGAGACGCGCCCGTCGTCCTCGCGGGAGAACGGCATCCCCCAGTGTTCGAGGGTAATCGTCTCCTCGGGGGCGTCCTGTGCGAGGGTCTCGACTGCCGGGGCGTCGCCCAGGTAGTCCGACCCTTTCATGGTGTCGTAGGCGTGCAGTTCCCAGTCGTCGCCCTCCTGGAGCGCCGCGTTGATTCCGCCTTCCGCTGCGCCGGTGTGGCTGCGGACGGGGTGCAGTTTCGAGACGATCGCCACGTCGGCGCCCGCTTCGTGCGCTGCGATCGCGGCCCGGAGGCCGGCACCGCCGGCGCCGACCACGATAACGTCGTGTTCGTACATTGTTGTCACCAGAATTTCAGGTTCTTCTTGACCGCTTCCCGCTTGAGTTCCTGAATGTGCTCGGTCAGCGGGATGTCTTTCGGGCACACCTCGGTACAGGAGAACTGGGTCTGGCACCGCCAGACGCCGTGTTCCTGCTCGAGAATGCGGAGTCGGTGCTCCTTGATCGCCTCGCTCTCGCGCTCGTCCATCGCGAACCGGTAGGCCTTGTTGATCGCCGCCGGACCGAGATACTCGTTGTCGCCGGCCGCGATGTTACACGAGGACATGCACGCGGCACACCAGATACACCGCGTCGACATCTTGACCTTCTCGCGGTTCTCGCGGGACTGGCGTTGCTCTTCGAGGTCGCTCGCGTCGGGCGTGTCCTCGTCCTGGAAGTACGGTTCGACGGCGTGCATCTGGTCGTAGAAGTGATCCATGTCCACGACCAGGTCCTTGACGACCTCCTGGTGTGGCAGCGGTTCGACGCGAACCGGCTGTTCGAGGTCCGAGATCTGGGTCTTACAGCCCAGTCGCTGTTTGCCGTTGACGAAGAAGGCGTCGGAGCCACAGACGGCCTGCCGACAGGAGTGGCGGAACGTCAGCGACGAGTCGTACTCGTCGCGGGCGTAGATGACCGCGTCGAGGACGGTCATCCCCTTCTCGAAGGGGACGTGGAAGTCGTCGAAGCGCGGTTCCTGCTTCGCTTCGACTTCGGGGTCGTACCGGAACACTTTGATGTGTACCGTTTCCCCCTCGAGTTCGGCGTCGTCGACCGCCGTCTGGTCGACCATGCCGCCTTCTTTCTCTCGCTCGTCGACCGGCGACTCCGCGCCTTTCATCTCCGGATCTGCCGGTGCTTCCTGCGTCTCGGGTTCGGGTTCGGGTTGTTGCGTGCTCATGTCCATCCCGCCATAGCGATCGCGACGTAGATTCCTTGCACGACGAGTGCGATGCCTGCGATGACCAGCACGGCCAGCACCACCTTCTTTTGGGTACCTTCGAGCCCCTGGTTGACGAGGGCGTTGTAGACGCCGTTGACCCCGTGGAAGGCCCCGGCGATCAGGAACAACACTATCGTCAGGAAGTATCCGATGTTCTCCATTCGGGCCTGCGTTCCTGCAAAGGTTACGTCTGCTGCGTGGTTGACGAAGTGTAACTGGAAGAAGTGAAATGCGAGAGCGACGACCAGAAACGCCGCCGTGATCCGCTGGAGGAGCCATCCCGTCCCGCCTGGCGTGAACGAGGAGTAGCGCTCGGCCATCAGAAGCCCACCTCCACCATGAAGGTCGGGACGCTCGCGACGGTGATGACGCCCGTCAGCACCAGCGACGCGTAGAAACTCTTGTCCTGTGCCTCGAGGCCGATGCCGAGGTCGACCATCAACAGGCGAAGCCCGTTCAGGATGTGGAAGACGGCCACCGCGAGCAGGCCGACTTCCATGATCCGAACGATGAACAGTTCTTCGAGTCCCTGAATCGTCGTCGTGTAGATGTCCGTCTCCGCCTGAATCGCCGATGCATCTCCCGCTGCGGTGATAGCGGTACTCAGGACGGCGATGTGGGTAAACAGGTAGCCGATCAGGATCCACCCGGTAAACTTGTGGAAGATCCACGCCCACATCCCGGCCGAGAACTCCTTCCAGCGACCGAAGTCCTCGATGAGACCGCGATTGTAAGACTGACTCATGCGCTCATGTGGAGGGTTTGACCGTGGGGGTATAGAAGTTACTTTTGTCGCGCCGTTTTCCCGTTCGCTTCGACAGTTGGTACTCGAAAATCAGTACTTTCTGGTTTCGCCAACCGAACCCGTTCGGTAGAGATAGCCATCTGTCATCTTCCAGTCATCCGATCGTCCCCGCGCCGCAGCGAGTTCGGCCAGGTGAGCACCTCGCGACACCGCACTCGGCGTCGCAGCGGCTCACGGGACGACGCTCTCACCTCCGCAGTTGTTCGCGGGACTGCTCGACCGTGCGCTCGCGTTCGAGTGCCGTGTGCGTATCCGGCGAGAGGCCGACGAGGTGACAGAGCGGGTTGCCGGGATAGACCACCGGATTCTCGAGGACGCCGACGATCAGTCCGGTAAATGGCGCGTTGACGGTGACGATGTCGTCTTCCTCCTTGAACGGGTTCGTGATCGTACAGATTGCCTCCCCTTCCTCGACGAGTGCGCCGCGGCCGCGTTTCATGTCCACGATCCCGCCCGCGTCCGCTCGTAGCCACGTCTTCTCGTCGTCGGCTTCGATGACCGTTCGCCAGCCGGGCCAGTGGACCGACGACTCCGGGTGGAGGCCGAACTCGGCGAGGACGCTCGCGACCCCCGTCAGCGCCCGATCGATCAGGCTCCGCTGGAAGCGGTGGGCTTCGCCCATTTCGATGGTGATCGTCGGCACGTCGGCCGCCGTCGCCTCGCGGCGAAGCGTCCCGGACGGCCCTTCACCCGCGATGACGACGTTGGAACTGAACGCGTAGGCGAGTCGTTCGACCGTCGGATCGTCCATGTTCGCCCGGACGTGGAGCATGTTGGTCCGGCCGCGCGTGGACGTGTGGAAATCCAGGCCGAGATCACAGGGCTCGATGAAGTTCGTGAAGATCCGGTGGGCCATGCGTCTGGCACTCGTCGATCCCTCGCGGCCGGGAAACGATCGGTTGAGGTCCCGATCGTAGATCGGCAGGTACCGCTCCTGGGCGAGAAATCCGGGGACGTTCATCACTGGCATACAGACGAGGGTGCCGTGAAGGTCCGAGTGGTCCCAGTCGTGGGCGACTTCGCGGACGACCTCGATCCCGTTGAGTTCGTCGCCGTGGGCCGCCGCCGAGAGAAACACCGTCGGACCGGGGTGTTCGCCGTTGATCACCGTGACCGGGATTCGGACGGGATCACCGAGGTAGGTCTCGCTGATCCCGTAGCGGATGTTGGCCGATTCGCCGGGGTCGACCCGGCCCCCGTTGTACGTGAACGCGCCGTGCATGGGTTCGGAGTCGCTCCCGCCGAGTGGCGGATCGTCCGCGTCGCTCATACAGGAGAGTCCGGCGTCAGCACTGAGAACGTTTCCGGTCGATGGGCGAGTCGACTGCTCCCGAATCGGCACCGGTCGCTCCGATCCGGAGTAGCGGTGACTGTGTCCCGCTGGGCATACGTTTAGTACGATGCCGTGTTATAGTCGCGCATGGAAATACGCGAGGCAACCGAGGCCGACGTCGGCGCGATCCGGTCGATCGCTTCCGAGTCTCTCAATTCCACGTATACGGACTTTCTCGACGAGGAGACGATCGAGGACGCCGTCGACCAGTGGTACGGCGACGAGGCCCTGACCGACGCGCTCGAGGACGAGCACGCGCTCTTTCTCGTCGTCGAGCGCGACGGCGAGATCGTCGGGTTCTCCCAGAGCGAACTGGTCGGCCAGCGATACGGCACTGGCCAGATCCTGTGGCTCCACATCGATCCCGATAACCGCGGGGGTGGCACGGGCGTCCGGCTCCTGGTCCGGACCCGCGAAAAACTGCTGGAGAGGGGTGCCGACCAGATCCAGGGGTTCGTCCTCGCGGACAACGAGGGCGGCAACGAGTTCTACGCCGATCACGGCTTCCAGCAGGCCGACCAGCGCGAGGTCGAGATCGGCGACGAGACGTTCACCGAGAACGTCTACGTCGAGGGCGAGATCGAAGGGGACGAGGACTGGAATGCGATCGACGAACTCGAACTCGACGGGGAGACGATCTTCGTCAGCTACGGCGAAGCCGCCCGCGGCTCCAAGTCACCGTTCTACGTCGCGTACGAGACGGACGCACAGTCGGAACTCTACGGCTGGTTCTGCGGCCACTGCGATTCGCTCGACAACGCGATGGACACCATGGGTCGCATCGAGTGTAACGTCTGTGGCAATCGGCGGAAGGCGACCCGGTGGGACTCGTCGTACCTCTAGCCGGACGCGGGCCAGTTCGTTCTTCGACCGTCTGATCATCCTCCCGTCCACCCCGGTATCAGCCGGTGTCGCTGACTCTCCTCCCGTCCACCCCGGTACCGGCCGGTATCGGGTCGCCCGGAATACGTGAACGTTACGCCCTCTGTTCGTCGTCGATACCGACGCGATCGAGATTGTTGTGACCGCATTACGCTCGTTCGGGCTGCATTACAATTGCCCGCTCGATCGATCCAACAGGTCGACGGTTGCCACCGACTCCCCCTGTCGGTCGTTCGCGAGTACCGCCGTCGTGACGTTCCATTCGAATGAGTAGACAGGACCACATCGTTCACGGATTCAAGGCAACGCTCGTCGCTCGAGCCGTCTACATGCTCTCGAGCGCACTATTGATGTTTCTCCTCGCGCGATACCTGCTCGAGCCCGACGGCTACGGTGCACTCTACTGGGCGATCGGCATCCTCGCGATCGTCCAGCTGTTCGCGGATCTCGGCCTGGGCAAGTCCGCCGCGCGGTACATCTCGGAGTATCGCGAGGCGGATCCGGGACAGGTGCCGCACCTGATTCGAACGACGATCGCGTTCAAACTCGTCGTGATCTCGATCGTGGTGACCCTGCTGTTCGTCTTCCACGAACGGATCGCGATCCTGTTGCGCGATCCGGAGGTCGCGCCGTTTCTTGCGGCCGGGGTGCTCTACGTCGTCGTCTTCTCGTTTAGCACCTTTACGCAGATCGCGTTCCAGGGGTTCAACCACCTCGGCTACAGTGCGACCATCAAGGCGATCAGCGGGGCCGGACGACTGGTCTTCGCGGTCGCCTTCGTCCTGCTCGGGCTGGGTGCAATCGGCGCGTTTTTCGGTTACATCGTGGGCTACGCGATCGCGGCTGCAGTCGGCATGACGATCCTCTATCTCGAGTTTTATCGCGAGTACGAGCCGGCTACCGAGTACGAGGCTGGCCTCTCGCGGCGGCTGCTCGAGTACAGCGTCCCGCTGACGGCGACGCGGAGCGCCAACGTCATCGACAAACGGATCGACGTCGTCCTCGTCGGCTTCTTCCTCTCGCCGGTTGCGGTCGCGTTCTACACCCTCGGGAAACAGATCACCGACTTCGTGCTCGCACCCGCGGAATCGCTCGGCTTCACCATCTCGCCGAACTTCGGCGAGCAGAAAGCGGCGGGCCAGCTCGATCAGGCACGGGACATCTACGAGACGTCGCTCGAGCAGACGATGCTGTTCTACATCCCCGCCGCGGTCGGCCTCGCGATCGTCGCCGATCCCTTCGTCACGATGGTCTTCGGCCCGGACTACAGCGGCGCGGTCCCGGTCCTGCAGATCCTCTGTGGTTTTATCGTCCTCATGGCGATCACGAACCTGACGAGCGACGGGCTGGACTATCTCGGCCGCGCTCGCTCGCGGGCGATCGCGAAGGGGGTGGCGTCGACCGCGAACTTCGGGCTGAACCTCGTGCTCATCCCGACGATCGGCGTCGTCGGGGCCGCCGCCGCGACGGTCGTGACCCACTCGTTCTACGTGGCGGTGAACCTCTACATCGTCCACAGCGAACTCTCCCTCCGCCTCGAACGCCTCGCGCGCCGGATCGGACTGATCTGTGTCATTACCGGCGTGATGGCGGTCGCCGTCCTGCTCGTGACCCCGCTGATTTCGAGTCCGGTGATGCTCGTCGCCGTGATCGGGGTCGGTGCGCTCACCTGGGCGGTCCTCGCCGTCGCGAGTGGCCTGGTCGATCCCCAGGAGGTCCGATCGGTCGTTACCTGATGGATTACTGACCGATCGCCGCAGAATACGGTGCTGGCCTTCGATCGAGTGTTAATACTTATCCGCACAGTCGTCGTCCACTACGTATGGCCGCCGATCCGGTTACCGTCGGGGTATTGAGCCTTCACACCAGCAAGGAAACGAAAGCGATACTCAACGCAGTCGAGGCTCTCGGCCACGACACCGAGTGGCTCCGGGCCGAGAACACCACGATCAGCGTCACGGACGGGAGCGTCGTGCTCGAACCCTCCGTCGACGTGATCGCGAACCGGATGTTGCTGTCGAACACCGAGCAGCCGTGTGAGGAACTCGGACTCGTGAACACGTTCTCCGGACTGGTCCCGATGCTCAACGAGCCCGGAGCAGTGCTGACGGCGGTCCACAAGCTCTCGACGGCGACGGCGCTGGCGGCGAACGACGTCCAGACGCCGAACGTCACCCTCTCGCTCAGCACCGAGGGACTCAACAGGGCGCGAGAGAACTACGGCGAAGAAGCCGTCTACAAGACGGCGATCGGCACGCATGGCGGCGGGACCTGGAAGATCGGTCCCGACGACCCGGTCAACGCGAAAGTCGGGAACAGGTACGCGTTCCTGCAGGAACTCATCGATCGCGACGACGAACGGCACCGCGACATCCGGGTCTACGTGGTGGACGGCAAAATCGTCGGCGCGATGTACCGGTACGCACCGGACAACGACTGGCGGACGAACGTCGCCCTGGGCGGGTCCGTCGAAAACGCGACGGACGATCTTCCGGAGGGGGCGCGCGAGATGGCGCGTCGCGCCGCCGACGCCGTCGGACTCGACTACGCGGGCGTCGACCTCGTCGAGAGCGACGAAGGGTGGTTCGTCCTCGAGGTGAACCCGACGGCGGGGTTCAAGGGGCTCTACCAGGCGACCGGGATCAGTCCCGCACCCGTCATCGCCAAACTCGCGATCGAACGCGCCGGCGGCGAGGTCGATCCAGAGCGCGTCGAGGAACTGACGACCGTCCTCGACGATTCGCAGCCGTCGGCACGGCCACCGGAGTCGACGATCGGCGACCAGGAACCGTCGGTAATCGGGTATACGGAGGAAGTCGTCCTCGCAGGGACCAGCGGCTCGAAGACTGTCGTCGCGAAGTCGGACACCGGCGCGACGCGGACGAGTATCGATACCAGCCTCGCGGCCGACATCGGTGCCGGCCCGATCAAGTCGATCACCCGGATCAGGTCCGGGAGCAGCAAGACGGCAAAGAGCAGGCCGGTCGTCGACGTCGTCGTCGGCGTCGGCGGCAACCAGCACACGGTCACGGCGAGCGTCGAGGACCGCGGCCACATGGACTACCCCGTCTTGCTCGGCCGCGACATCCTCGAGAACTACCAGGTCGACGTCAGTCGACGGATCGACGCGGACGCACCGGACACGCCCGAGGAAGAGGAGTAACACCCCGGCGGATCGGACCTCGGCAGCCGATCGGGATTTTCCCGGAAACGAACGGTAGTTTGTCGTTACTAAATCGAAGTGATCGAATCAGGAAACTACATTTGCGATCGATACAATCACATTCCTGTTTTCCACGTCACCGTTCACGGGAGAGACTATCCATGAGCGACGGCAATCCAAAATACGACCTCGGTGAGCCGAAGTCTCCGACCACGGACGCTGAGACCGATCGAGAGGCCCCGGTCACGAACTCCGGTGAACCGGTTCCCGACGACCAGAACTCCCGCAGCACCGGTCCCGAGGGGCCGCCGCTGAGGACGACTACACTACCTCGAGAAGATTGCCCAGTTCAACCGGGAACGCATCCCGGAGCGAGTCGTCCACGCGAAAGGTGGCGGCGCGTACGGGACGTTCACGGTCACAAACGACGAGATCATCGAGTACACGATGGCGGACATGTTCTCGGAGGAGGGCAAAGAGACCGACCTGGCCTTGGTGAAACCCGCAAGTCGTGAAAGGTTTCGACAGCGGCCGAATACAGCGTGCGAATCTATCACTGACAAATATTCATAATCCCGATAGATTGTTTGGGCTACAGCCAAGACTACTTTACCGAATTAGACATTCTTAACATGCGAAAGCAACAATTGGTTGACGATGAACAGGTCCAACCAAGATTGGTGGCCGGAACAGCTGAACTTGAAGGTCCTCGACCAGAACGCGCGCCAGGTCGATCCGATGGGCGAGGAGTTCGACTACGCCGAGGAGTTCGAGAAACTCGACCTCGAAGCCGTGAAGGCGGACATTGAAGAGGTGATGACGACGTCGCAGGACTGGTGGCCGGCTGACTACGGCCACTACGGGCCGCTTTTCATTCGGATGGCGTGGCACAGCGCCGGCACATACCGCACCAGCGATGGCCGCGGCGGCGCGTCCGGCGGTAGACAACGCTTTGCGCCCCTCAACAGTTGGCCCGACAATGCGAACCTCGACAAGGCGCGCCGCCTGCTCTGGCCGGTCAAACAGAAGTACGGCCGCAAACTCTCGTGGGCCGACCTGCTGGTCCTGGCCGGAAACGTCGCCATGGAGTCGATGGGATTCGAGACGTTCGGCTTCGCCGGCGGGCGCGAGGATGACTTTGCGCCCGACGAGTCCGTCGACTGGGGGCCCGAGGACGAGATGGAAGCGTCCGAGCGCTTCAGCGACGACGGGGAACTCCAGGAGGGGCTCGGTGCCACCGTGATGGGGCTCATCTACGTGAATCCGGAGGGGCCGGGCGGTGAGCCGGCTCCGCTCGCATCGGCGGAGAACATTCGAGAGTCGTTCGGGCGGATGGCGATGAACGACGAGGAAACGGTCGCGCTCATCGCCGGCGGACACACGTTCGGGAAAGTCCACGGTGCCGACTCCGGCGAGAACCTCGGCCCCGAGCCCGAGGCTGCTCCCATCGAGGAACAGGGCCTCGGCTGGGAGAGCGAGTACGGCTCCGGCAAAGGTCCCGACACGATCACCAGTGGCATAGAGGGTCCCTGGACCGATGCGCCAATCCAGTGGGACATGGGCTACATCGACAACCTGCTCGACTACGAGTGGGAGCCGGAGAAGGGTCCCGGCGGTGCGTGGCAGTGGGCGCCGAAGGACGAGGCTGCACATAACACCGTACCGGACGCTCACGATCCGTCGAAGAAGCGCACCCCCATGATGCTCACGACGGACATCGCCCTGAAGAAGGATCCGGACTATCGGGAGATTATAGAGCACTTCCAGGAGAACCCGGACGAGTTCCAAGAAGCCTTTGCGAAGGCGTGGTACAAGCTGATCCACCGCGACATGGGGCCGCCGTCTCGGTTCCTCGGCCCGGAGGTTCCCGACGAGGAAATGCTGTGGCAGGACCCCCTCCCAGACGTCGACCACAATCTGATCGGGGAGAAGGAGATCGCCGCCCTCGAGGAGGAGATCCTCGAATCGGAACTGTCCGTCTCCCAACTGGTCAAGACTGCCTGGGCGTCGGCATCGACGTACCGCGACAGCGACAAGCGCGGGGGCGCGAACGGGGCCCGCATTCGTCTCGAACCGCAGAAGAATTGGGAGGTGAACGAGCCCGAGCAGCTGGCGACCGTTCTGGAGACCCTGGAGGGAATCCAGGAGGAATTCAACAGCTCGCGGTCCGATGGGACGCGGGTCTCGCTCGCCGACCTGATCGTGCTGGGCGGCTGTGCAGCCGTCGAGCAGGCGGCGGCGGATGCCGGGTACGACGTGGAAGTGCCGTTCGAACCGGGACGGACAGACGCCTCGCAGGAACAGACCGATGTCGACTCGTTCGACGCGCTCAAACCGAACGCAGACGGGTTCCGGAACTACCTCGCGGACGGTGTCGACCGACCGGCGGAGGAGTTGCTGGTGGACAAGGCGGAACTGCTGAATCTGACGGCGCCCGAGATGACCGTTCTGGTCGGCGGCATGCGAGCGCTGGACGCGAACTACGAGCAGTCCGACCTCGGAGTCTTCACCGACCGGCCGGCGACGTTGACCAACGACTTTTTCGTGAACCTGCTCGACATGGCCACGGAGTGGGAAGCGTCCTCGGAATCCGAAAACGTGTACGAGGGGCGCGATCGTGAAACGGGCGAGGTCAAGTGGAGAGGGACCCGCGTAGACCTCATTTTCGGTTCACACTCCCGGCTTCGAGCCATCGCGGAAGTCTATGGGTGTGACGACGCAGAGGAGAAATTCGTGCGTGACTTTGTGGATGCGTGGGACAAGGTGATGAATCTCGATCGCTTCGATCTCGAGTGATTTCAGCCGAGAGCCTCCGGGTCGGTGGCCGCGTCCGACGTCTCGATGGAGTGTAGTCGCGGTCCCCAGTCCGGTCTCGCAAGTAAGCTCATCCACCGCTAAAGCGGTGGTCTTTCAGCGTGGATTCCCGCTCAGGCCGAATTGGTTCGAGAGACCTCCAGTCTCTCGTCATCACGAGACGACGAAGCCGTCTCGAACGACCTCGGCAGGAGGTTCGTGCTCTCAATTACTTCGAAGAAGTCGAGCAGTCGGCGTTCCGCCGGCCCACGTCGTCCCCGGCATCGGCCACAGCCCCGACGAGATGCTCCAGGGTCGCATCCCGTCCTACGACGACGCCCGCCGCTACCGCTTCGGCGTCAACTTCGAGGACATCCCGGTCAACCGGCCGAAAGACGCCGAGAATAAAGTCGCCGCTGTCGATCTCCGGGACTCCGACCGGTACGCCGCCCAGGAGCGCATTGACAACTACAAGCGACCTGGAAACCTCATCCGCGACGTGATGTCGGCCGAGGAGCGCGATCGGCTCGTCGGCGACATGACGGGCGTCTCCGACGAGACGATTCAGGCCCGACAGGTCGAGCACTTCTACGAGGCTGACCCCGAGACCGGTCACCGGATCGCCGAGAGCCTCGGCCTCGACATCGAGACCGTCGTTGACGACGACCTGCTCGTCGTCGAGGACGAGATCCCGGACGCCGGCGTCGTCGCCGATCTGCTCGAGTAACGGGGTCGTCTCGAGTCCCGTCGTTCGAATCGTCTCGCACTCGTGCTCCCCGCGTTGGGAAGCGATAGGCGTTCAGTCGCCCCGGATGACGATCTCGTCGCCCGTGACCTCTTCTATCTGTGCCGCTTCGATCGGATAGTCGTCGTCGCCGTGGCCGCCCCAGTCCAGTCGCGCCTTGAGCCGATCGGTCAATCCGGGCTGGGGATCGATGTACGCCGTCTGGCCTTCAACCTCTGCGACGATCCCGACAGTCTCGCCTCGTTCGTCGACCACGTCTTTCCCCTGATCGTCCTTCGAGAGTTCGATCGCCGCATCGCCGGCGGGGGTTCCGGGTTCGGTGTCGGCCATCGCTTCCGATTCGGCCGTAGCCATCTCCGATTCGGCGCCCCCGCCGGCCATCGTCTCCGTAGCCGTGTACTCTTCGACGTCGATGATCTCGCCCTCGAGCAGATCGCTTCCGATCACCTCGGACGTGATCAACTCGTCCTCTTCGAGGACGAACCGCAGCCGACGTTCCTCGGCGAGTTCCTCCTCGAGCGTTCGGCGCTCGATGAGTTCGCTCTGGACGGCGTCGCCTTCGGTGCGGTTGCTCCGGATGACCTCCTGTTCGAGGACCTCGTCCGGCGTGACGTCCGAGCGGACGACGTCGCTCTCGAGGATCGATCGCTGGACGCTCTCGAGTTCGATGTTCGTCTCGATCGTGTCGCTCTCGAGTTCGTCGTGTTGTTCGACGTCGACGTCGATCACGCGACTCTCGACGGTGTAGCGTTCGATTTCCTCGATCGTGTCGAGACGGGTCTCGTCGACGATCACCTGGATCGTCTCGTCGTCCAGGAACTCGGTCTCGACGACGTCCCGGCTCAGCAGTTCTGAGTCGACGATATCCCGTTCGACGACGTCCGACTCGACCACTTCGCTCTCGATCGTGTCCCGTTCGACGACTTCCGTCTCGACGACCTGCGTCTCGACGATTTCGGTCGTCACGGTCTCGCCCCGCCGCAGCGAGTCCTCGAATTCGTCCCGCCCGAGGTCGGCCCGCTCGAGCGCCCGGTCGCGCTCGACGAGTTCGAAGAAGCCCAGTCCCTCACCTTCGCCTGCTGTCTCTTCTTCGCGGTAGACGAACACCAGATCTTCGTCCTCGAACGTCTCGACGAACTCGTCCCAGGTGTACTCCTCGTGGTCCGCTCCGAGTTCGTCCCGGTGGGCGAACGAGTGCCCGTGGCCTTCGTCGTCGCGAACGGAGACGGGGACGGCGTCGCGCTCCTCGGCCCACTCTCTGATCCGCTCGGGGTCGGTGGTCATTCGTCGCTGGTTCGTTGCGTCCGCGTCGGTCGGCGGTGTATCGTTTGCCATCTCGTTAATTCCTGCACGATATCCGGCCTTCAGTCTGGGGCCTGCAATAGATCCGATCATCAGGTAATAGGGCCACTCCGTGGTGGTAGCATCGTATTTTTTGGCACCTGTTACGGCCAGCATACTCGGGGACGGAATTTCGGATTGTCCGGTCGGTTCGGGAGGTTCTCTCGGGGTTTCCGGAGACTGTAATCACCTATTATGCTGGCCGCTACGCTCGAGTCGAACCGATCGCGATCGGGAGCACTCGATCGTCGACAAACAACGTCCTTTTGATGGGTCGAACCTAGTCACTGCCACGATGGCCGATCCAGATCCCGCCGTTCGAGACGATCCGGAAGCCGCCCTCCGGGCAGATCCCGTGATGGCGGCCGTGATCGATCGTCGCGACCCCCATCCGCTCGAACCGGTCGAAAACGAGTACGAGCGCCTCTGCGTGTCGATCATCAACCAGCAGTTGTCGACGGCCAGCGCCGCAGCGGTGCGAAAGCGGGTCTTCGACGTCCTCGGGGGCGTGGTGACGCCCGAAACGGTCCTCGCAGCCCCCCGAGACGAGTTACTGGACGCTGGACTCTCCCGGACGAAAGTCGATTACGTCCGCAACGCGGCTCGCACGTTCCAGGAGCGCGACCTCACGCGCGAGGGACTCGCCGATCACACGAACGACGAGGTGATCGCCGAACTCACCCAGATCAAAGGCGTCGGCGCGTGGACCGCCCGGATGTACCTGATGTTCGTGCTCCAGCGGCCCAACGTGCTCCCGCTTGGCGATCTCGCGATTCGCCGCGGGATCGAACACCTGTACAACGAGGGCGAGGAGTTGACACGCGCGGAACTGCGGGAGATCGCCGAGCCGTGGCGACCGCACCGCAGTCTCGCGTCGCGATACATCTGGGCCGAGTACGAGGGCCAGTAACGACGTCGGCGCTACCCGACGGACCTGCCGGGTGTCCCCGACGTAACCGCTCACTCGAGGTGGTGATAGTCGAGTTCGTAGCCCTCCTCGAGTGCTTCGCGGACCGCCGCCGACGGTTCGCCGACGCCCCGGTGGGACGTCGAGAGCTCTCCGTCGTCGATCGAGACGAGGATGTTGACCCGCCACGACGGATTCGTCTCCGGAAAGTCGGTACGGTAGTGTGCCCCGCGGGACTCGCGTCGCTCGAGCGCGGCCCGGAGCATCGCCTCGGCGACGGTGAGGCTGAACGAGAGGTCGACGGCGTACTCGAACGATCGACTCGTCCGATCGCCGTCGACGCGGAGATCGGCCGTTCGAGCACGGATGTCGGCCAGTTCGTCGAGGCCGTTCCGGAGTCCCTCGGCGTCGCGCAGGATGCCGGCGGTCTCCCACAGGGCGTCGCCGAGGTCGTCGAGGAGTTCCCGCGGAGTGATGGTTCCGTCCGACGCCGCGAGGTCATCGAGTGCGCGGAACTCGCGTTCCGCGAGCGCTCGATGGCCGCCGGTGAGTTCCGGCTCGTCGTCTCCGTCGGTGACCTCGCTTGCGACGTGGTCGCCGACGTGCTTCCCGATCGCGACGGTCTCGGCCAGCGAGTTGCCGCCGAGCCGGTTCGCCCCGTGGACGCCCGCGACCGTCTCGCCGACGGCGTACAGTCCCTCGACCCCGGTCTCGCCGGTTCGGAAGTCGATTCCGACGCCGCCCATCGTGTAGTGGGCCGTGGGTGCGACCTCCATCGGTTCCTCGGTGATGTCGACGCCGAGGGAATCGAAACGTTCGACCATCGCCGGCAGCCGATCGCGGACGTACTCGGAATCGCGGTGGGAGATGTCGAGGTAGACCCCGCCGGTTTCGGTCCCGCGCCCCTCGCGGATCTCCTGGGCGATCGCTCGCGCGACCACGTCCCTGGCGTCGAGTTCCATCTGGTCCGGAGAGTACCGTTCCATGAACCGCTCACCGTCCGCGTTGTACAGCCGGCCGCCCTCGCCGCGGACCGCCTCGGTCACGAGTCGGCCGTCCCACTCCTCGCCGTACCGGTCGCCGACCATCCCCGTCGGGTGGAACTGGACGAACTCGAGATCCGCGAGCCGGGCACCCGCCTCGAGGGCGAGCGCCTGTCCGTCGCCGTTGTTCTCGTCGTCGCGCGAGGAGTGGCGGTGGTAGAGGGCCGAAAACCCGCCCGCCGCGAGCACGACGTGGTTCGTCCGGAACAGCATCCCCTGGCCGGTTTCCATGTCGAAACCGACCGCGCCGTCGATCCGGGTGCCATCCGAGAGTAGTCGCGTGATCATCACGTTGTCGCGGTACGGGACCTCGAGTTCCCGTGCACGATCGATCAGCGTTTCGAGCACGGCTTCACCGGTCCGATCGCCGACGAAACAGGTCCGCCGGTACGACTGTGCGCCGAAGTACCGCTGATTGATCGTCCCGTCGTCGGTCCGATCGAACGGCATCCCCCACTCGTCGAGTTCGCGGATCCGATCGGGCATCCCCTTCGCAGTCAGTTCGACGGCCTCGGGATCGTTGAGATGGTGGCCCTCGTTCAGCGTGTCCGCCGCGTGGATCGCCCAGTCGTCGTCGGGATCGAGCGACCCGAGCGCGGCGTTGATCCCGCCGGCCGCCCACGTCGTGTGCGCGTCGCCGTGGTCGCGTTTGCCGATCACGAGTGACTCGATCCCCGATTCCGCGAGTTCGATCGCGACTCGCGCCCCCGCCGCGCCGGCCCCGACGACGAGCACGGGGGTCGTGACGACGTCGTACTCCGGGCACCGATCGTCGACCACCGTGTCGGTCCCGTCCGCGGCATCGAGTCGACCCTCGACACCGCTGGCGTGGTCCCTCGTCGATGCTCGCCGGTCGGTTGGCGGGTTTCTTGTCATCGAAGTAACGTCGGGGCCGAACGGGTATAGGCAGCCTCCCAAACGACGCAGCTCCGTCTCGTTGGGGCTGCTGTCCCGACTTGAGGCCAGAATACACCATCCAGACGGTAGTAGCGGGTGAACGCAACCACCGGGACGGTGACCAGCAGCGAGTGGCCGATCGTTCGACCGACGGGCGTGACGCCTGCCTGGTACAGCGGTCGATCGATCTGGTCAGGGACGCCGCCCCGAAGACGGCGACCAGTGCGGGTGCGGGAGCGGGTGGCTCGCCGCGGACCCGCCGCGCGTATGCGGCGTAGCAGAGCGTACCCGACAACGGGATAGACCGATCGTCGCCGTCGGCTGGCTACTCGCTCGGCGGGCCGACCGGGAGCGACTGGCCGTCGCCGTCGCGATCGGCTACGGCGCACACCTCGCGACGGACGTCCCGTGGCACCTGCTCGCGGGCGACGCCGATGAACTCGGCATCCTCTTGTGGCCCGTGACGCCGATGCCGCCCTACAGCGGCGTGAAGTCGCTGGGGACGGCCCCGGACTCGGGCGTCGAGGCGACGGCGCTGTGGCTCGAGGTCGTCGTCTCCGTCTGCGGCGTCGGGCTCTGGTGGGTCGACGGCCGCCCGGGGATCGATCGACTCCGATCGGCGATCCCCTGAAAACGAGTCGGTGCGTCAGGCGTCGGGTTCGAGGTCCGCGTCGGGCGTCTCGGGCTCCACGTTCGCGAGACGCATCGCGTTGCCCGTCACGCCGAGGCTCATCCCCATGTCGCCGATGACGACCGCGTGGATCACCGTGACGAGTCCGAACGGCACGCCGGCCGCGAGTACGGCCTTGACGGCCAGACTCGCCCAGATGTTCTGCCGAATGACGTCGTTTGCTTCCCCCGAGAGTTCGTAGAGGTAGGGAAGCCGGGTGAGATCGTCGGCCATCAGGGCGACGTCGGCCGTCTCGAGCGCCGTGTCGGTTCCGGCCGCCCCCATCGCGATACCGACGCTCGCGGTCGCGAGCGCGGGCGCGTCGTTGATCCCGTCGCCGACCATCGCGACGCGGCCGTGGTCGCTGTCGTCGTTCGCATCCTCGTCCTCGAGTCGATCGATCCACTCGAGTTTCTCGTCCGGGAGCAACTCGGCGTGGTACTCGTCGATTCCCACTTCGTTCGCGATCGCGCGGGCGGTCCCCTCGTTGTCGCCGGTGAGCATCACCACGCGGACCCCCTGCTCCTGCAGTCGGGAGACGGCCCACTTCGCCTCGGGGCGGACGCGATCTGCCACGCCGACGACCCCGATCGGGCCGTCCTCGGTGCCGACGATCACGACGGTCTTGCCCTCCGATTCGAGGTCGGGGACGACCTCGGCGAGGACGTCCAGACAGCCCTCCCGATCGCACTGGGACTGTCCGTCGTAGCCCAGTTCCGCGAGGGATACCCCGCCGTCGGTGGTCGCGTGCGCGTGTTCGAGATCAGCCAGTCCGTCGAACAGGTCCGGCTTGCCGACGTAGTGGGTGGTCCCGTCGACCTCCGCGCGAACGCCCTTCCCCGTCAACGACTCGAAGTTCGAGACGTCCGGGTCGTCCATACCGACGTCACGTTCCTCGGCGTAGCTGACGATCGACTGGCCGATCGGGTGTTCGCTGCGCCGTTCGACGGCACTCGCTCGCCGAAGGACTGCTTCCTCGTCGGCCCCTTCGAGCGGGATGACGTCGGTCACCGAGAGGTCGCCCTCGGTCAGCGTCCCCGTCTTGTCCATCGCGAGGACGTCGCTCTCGTCGACCGCCTCGAGGTGGCGGCCACCCTTGATCAGCACTCCGTTGCGGGCGGCACTCGTGATCCCCGAGACCACGCTGACGGGCGTGGAGATGACGAACGCGCAGGGACAGGCGATGACGAGCAGCGTGAGACCCCGGAGGAACCACGTGTTCCACGACCACCCCGCGAGCAGCGGCGGCAGTACGGCCACGGCGACGGCGAGTGACACGACGATCGGCGTGTAGACGCTGGCGAACCGATCGACGAACTGCTCGCGCTCGGTCTTCTCTCGCTCGGCGTCCTCGACCATGCGGACGATCCGCGCGATCGTCGAGTCCTCGGCTTCGCTGGTCACCTCGACCTCGAGATACCCCGACTCGGGAATCGTCCCGGCATAGACCTCGTCGCCCACGGTCTTGTCGGCGGGGACGCTCTCCCCCGTGATCGGGGACTGGTCGATCGCGCTCTCACCCTCGCGCACGACGCCGTCCGCGGGGATCTTCTCGCCCGGTCGGACCACGACGACGTCGCCGGGATCGAGCGCGTCCGCGGGAACCGTCTCCTCGGTCCCGTCCTCGCCTTTGACGGTCGCCGTGTCCGGCGAGAGGTCCATCAGTTCCCGCAGCGAGTCGCGTGCACGGTCCATCGAGAACCGCTCGAGCAACTCGGCGGTACTGAACAGGACCGCGAGCGTGGCCCCCTCGAAGGGATGGTGGGCCGCCACCGACGCGATGATGCCGGTCGCCATCAGGAGGTCGATGTCGAGGCTCCGGTTTCGCGCCGAGTAGTAGCCGTTCCGCAGGATCGCCACCCCGGCGACGGCCGCGGCCGCGATGTACAGCAGTGCAGAGAGGTGATAGGTTCGGCCGATCACCGAGAACAGTGCCGGATCGGCGGCCGGCAGCAGGAACTCGAACACCAGTCCCGCGGTGACGAGGACGGCACCGACGCCCGTCGTGACGGCCCGTCGACTCCGCAAAATCGACTCCCCGCTTCCGATCCGGTCCCGGTCGCCGCCGATCGGCTCCGCGTCGTAGCCGGCGGCACCGATCGCATCGACGACCGCGTCGGCGTCCGTCTCGCCGGTCACGGAGACGGTGACCCGTCCCGACGCAGGCCTGGTCTCTATCTCGTCGACGCCGTCGGTCGATTCGAGGGCGTTTTCGACCTTGGTCGCACAGGACGGACAGTCCATCCCGGGGACCGCGACCGACAGTTCCGACGCGGCGTCGACGACCTCGTAGCCGGCGGCGCGAACGCGCTCGCGGATCTCGCGCTCGCTCGCGAGGGTGGAGTCGTACTCGACGACGAGGCGACCGCTCGTCACTTGCGGATCGAGTCCCTCGATTCCATCGAGTCGCTCGACGCTGTTCGTCACTTTACCCGCACAGGACGGACAGTCCATCTCCGGCACGCGCAACTCGAGGGTTCGACTCGAGTCCGCCGACCTGGAGGGCTCTGGGGTGGACTCGCTCATCACCCGATACTAGCGGCCGGGTCCCTATACAGATTATTTGGCGTGCGCCAACTCCGGGCGTTCGACACGGATCCGCTCAGAGCGTCGCCGCAAGCGTCTCGATCGACTCGTCCGCGTCGACGAACGCCGTCGCGAGGGCGGCCTCGGCGCGTCGAAGCCGATAGGAGAGCGTCGATCGGGGAACGTCCAGCCGATTCGCGAGGTCCGAGAGTTCGATCCGGCGGGGCGTCTCGTAGTACCCGTATTCGACGGCGGCCTGGAGCGCCGCTCGTTGTTCGGCGGGAAGCGCCTCGCCGGGATCGACGCTCCTGCGGTCGGGATCGAGTTCGGTCAGGCGAAGCACCTCCATCCCCGTACACTCGCCGACTTCCTCGCCGAGCGCGTCGAAGAAGTCGTGGACCGGCGCGTCGCTCGCGAGGACGATCCGCCAGCGGTAGCGCCGTCCCTCGCGGTAGGTCTCGAACAGCAGTCCCTCGCCGAGGTACTCCAGCGCGACGTGGGGAACCGAGGTGCAGACATCCGTCCGGTCCCAGTAGGTGTAGACGACCAGCGTCCCGTTCGAGCGATCGAGCACCTGCGTCTCGCAGTCCGCACCGCAATCGTCTTTCACGAGACAGTCCGCGCAGTAGTCGGCGTTCTCGTAGGCGCGCTCGAGCGCTTCGAGGGCCTCCGCGGATCCGGTCGCGTGGTCGACCCGCCAGAGGCTGTCGCTCGTGACGTGGCACGACAGCGATCGGACCGACGTGTCGGGATACTCCGCGAGCACGTCGGCGACCGGGTTCGTCCCCGATTCGTATTCGAGGGCGAAGACGAATTCTCTCATTGGTTCTCCGTAGGGCCTCACGTGACAAAGGGTTTCTCGATAGGCGGCGTAGATCCTCCCGATGGTCGCCCCGACAGTCGCGGCCCCACTCCGCGAGTTCTGGTCGTTCTATCGTCGCTATACGAGTACGGCGATCCACACCGCCGCGA
Source organism: Halosolutus halophilus (assembly GCF_022869805.1). Lineage (NCBI taxonomy): Archaea > Methanobacteriati > Methanobacteriota > Halobacteria > Halobacteriales > Natrialbaceae > Halosolutus > Halosolutus halophilus. The sequence continues at coordinate 1,327,522 of NZ_CP094974.1, forward strand.
CCGCGGCGCTGACGATCTTCGGCATCCTCGTCTTCGTCGATCCGTGGTTCGCAGTGCTCGCGATCGGTTCGTACGTCCTCCCACCCATGGTGTTGTACGTCTTCGAGCCCAGTTTCGTGCCCGAGAAGCAATCCACGTCGCCGAACGGGAAGGAATCCGGCGAACCGGAGCGATCGGCCGCCGTTCGGGAGCACGCGACCGCCGCCGATCGGACCCCGACGAGTGGCGGGAACGGGGATACAGACACCGATCGGGACGATGGAGACACCGACACCGATCGAGATGACGGCGATACCGATTCGGACAGCGACGATGGCGATACCGATTCGGACAGCGACGGTGGGGACACGGATTCCGACAGTGACGAATGACGGAGCCCGAACGAGAGCGAGTTAGCTGTTGATGGTCGAGAGCGTGCTCGGCGGAAGCGTCGAGCACGCGATCCGGGGGAGGGCAGGTAGTTTCACTCACACTGTACCGCGAGCGAGCCCGCAGGGCGCGCGAGCGGGCCGACGTCCGATGTGGAGGCCCGCTCGGCGGGTCGGAACGGAGGAAGGAGGCTTTTCATCGAAGCTGAGCGGAGCGTAGTTCCGCGAGATCGTCTGCGCAAAGCGCCGACTGCAAGCGATCCCGGCGGAATCTTCCCGTCCGAAAGAGCGCTTCGCGCTCTGTTGAGGATTTTGCCGAGTGCGGTCGCCGTAGGCGACCGCACGCAGAACAGAAGTTGGTCTCTAGAAACCTTTCCCGAGCAGTTCGCGGGCGATGACGTTCTTCTGGATCTCGCTCGTACCCTCGTAGATCTGGGTGATCTTGGCGTCGCGGTAGAACCGTTCGACCGGGAAGTCGTTGACGTAGCCGGCGCCGCCGTGGATCTGGACGGCCTCGTTGGCGACGTCGACGGCGACGCGGGAGGCGTACTCCTTGGCCATCGAGGCGAGCTTGGTGATGTCGTTCTCCTGATCGACGTTCCAGGCGGACTTGTAGGTCAGGTTGCGCGCCGCCTCGGTCTCGGTCGCCATCTCGGCGAGTTTGTGCTGGATGGCCTGGAACTCGCTGATCGACTGCCCGAACTGTTCGCGGTCCTGGGCGTACTCTAGGGCGGCGCGGGTCGCTCCCTTCGCGATCCCGACGCCCTGCGCGGCGACCGCAGTACGAGTTTCGTCGAAGAACTGCATCTGCTGCATGAACGCGGCGTCGCGAGTACCGACGAGGTTCTCTTCTGGCACGCGCACGTCGTCGAAGACGAGTTCGGCGGTGTCGGAGGCCCGAATGCCGAGTTTGCCGGTGATCTTGTCGGCCGAGAACCCGTCGCGATCGGACTCGACGATGATCTGGCTGAAGCCGTTGTAGCGGCCCTCGGCGTCGGGGTTGGTCTTACAGAGAACGACGAAGAAGTCGCCGACGGTCCCGTTGGTGATCCACATCTTGTTGCCGTTGATCACCCACTCGTCGCCGTCTTTCTCGGCGCGCGTCGAGACGGAGGAGACGTCGGATCCGGTGTCCGGTTCGGAGATGGCGGCACCGGAGATCTTCTCGCCCCTGGCGACCGGTTCGAGGAAGCGCTCCTTCTGGTCTTCGGTCCCGAAGCGGAGCAGTGCTTCACAGCCGAAGGAGGTCGAGACGATCGACAACCCGATCCCGGGATCGTAGGAGAACAGTTCCTCCGTGATGATCGCGGTGTCGAGGATGGAGTAGCCGGCACCGCCGTACTCCATCGGGATGTAAGCGCCCGTCAGGCCCATTTCGGCGGCCTTGTCGATGACCTCGTGGGGGTACTTCTCTTCCTCGTCGTACTCCTCGGCGACGGGTTCGATCTCGTTCTCCGCGAATCGCTGCACTTCGTCCCGAATTTGCTGTTGTTCTTCGGTGAGCCCGAATTCCATAGACGTTCGTTACCATCCCACCGATAAAGTCCTTTGTAACCCGGAGTAAACAGAACTGCAGTTTTCTTTGCCGAATAGGGAAACGTTGAAACCGGTGCCGATAGCATACGTGACCATGGAACTGGAAGATATCAACACCGTCGCAGTTCTCGGAGCGGGGAATATGGGCCACGGCATCGCGGAAGTCGCCGCCATAGCCGGGTACGACGTGAACATGCGTGACATCAAAGACGAGTTCGTCCAGAACGGCTACGAGCAGATCGAGTGGTCGCTCGGCAAGCTGGCGGAGAACGACCAGATCACCGAGAGCGACGCCGAGGAAGCGCTCGATCGCGTGACGCCGCTCGTCGATCTCGAGGAGACGGTCGCGGACGCGGACGTCGTCATCGAAGCCGTCCCGGAAAAGATGGAGATCAAGCGGGACACGTGGACGGACGTGGAGGAATACGCCCCCGACCATGCGGTGTTCACGACGAACACGTCCTCGCTCTCCATCACGGAGCTCTCCGAGTTCACGGATCGTCCGGAGGCGTTCTGTGGGATGCACTTTTTCAACCCGCCGATCCGGATGGACCTCGTCGAGGTCATCTCCGGCGAGCACACCGAGGACGCGACGCTCGACGTCATCGAGGCGCTCGCAGAGGACTTCGGGAAGACGCCGGTGCGCGTCCGGAAGGACGTCCCCGGGTTCGTCGTGAACCGCATCCTCGTTCCCCTCATGAACGAGGCCGCGTGGCTCGTCGAAGACGACGTTGCCACCATCGAGGAGGTCGACGCGACGACGAAATTCGATATCGGGATGCCGATGGGGAGTTTCGAACTCGCGGACTACGTCGGCATCGACGTCGGCTACCACGTCCTCGACTACATGAACGAGGTCGCGGGCGAGCGCTACGAGCCGTGCCCGCTGATGGAAGTGAAAGTCGAGAACGAAGAGTTCGGCCAGAAGTCCGGCAAAGGCTTCTACGACTACGAGGACGGTGACGGCGCGGACGTCTCCATGGACGACGACCTGTTCAACGAGACCGTCAAGGAGCGCCTGCTCGCCGTGCTCGCGAACGAAGTCGCCTTCCTCGTCGGCGACGGCGTCGCGTCGCCCGAGGAGATCGACACCGCGGTCAAGCTCGGCGGGCGCTGGCCGAAGGGGCCCGCGAAGTTCGCCGACGAATACGGCGTCGCCGCGCTCTCCGAAGCGCTCCAGGACGCCTACGAGGAAACCGGCCACCCGCGGTACGAACCCTTCGACTACCTCGCCACCGCCGCGGAAGAAGGTGGGTTCTACGACGACGCTGACGAAGGGGACGGGACGCCGGATTTCGACACGATCGAGCTGACCTACCCCGGCGACAAGGTCGCACAGATCGAACTCAGCCGCCCCCAGCAGATGAACTCCATCAGCCTGGAGCTCATCGAGGAACTCGACGCCGCGATCGACGTCGTCGACGACGACGACAGCGCTCGCGCACTCCTCCTCACGGGCGCCGGTTCGAAGGCGTTCTCCGCGGGCGCGGACTTCATGAGCATCGCCGGCGGTGGCGCCGACCCCTTCGATGCGGTCGAACTCTCGAAGTACGGCCAGGAAACGTTCGGCCGCCTCGAGGAGCTCGAGATGCCGGTCGTGGCCGCCATCGACGGCTACTGCCTCGGCGGCGGCATGGAACTCGCAACGTGTGCGGACGTCCGGATCGCCAGTTCGCGATCGGAGTTCGGCCAGCCCGAGTTCAACCTCGGTCTGCTCCCCGGGTGGGGTGGCACGCAGCGCCTCCAGCGCATCGTCGGTATGGGGCGTGCGAAGGAAATCATCTTCACCGCGGAGCGCTTCCCCGCCGAGGAGATGGCGGACTTCGGGTTCGTAAACGAGGTCGTCGAACCCGACGAGTTCGAGTCGGCCGCACACGACTACGCCGCGAAGCTCGCGGGCGGCCCGCCGCTCGCGATGCGCTTCACGAAGCGCGCGATGCAAAAGGGCTGGGACAACCACGAGGCCGGACTCGAAGTCGAGTCCATGGGCTTCGGACACGTCGTCAATTCCGAGGACGTCCACGAGGGTATCAACGCATTCTTCGGCGACGACGAACCCGAGTTCGAAGGGAAGTAGGACCGCCGATCGATCGATCCGCACGGAGTCGTTTCCGTCCTGGCACCGGAACTCGGGTCGGAAACGTCGCTAACCGTCGAGTTCGAACTCGAACCGGGCCCCTCCATCCTCGCTCTCGGTCGCCGTGATCGACCAGCCGTGTCCGGTCGCGACCTCCCTGACGATCCAGAGTCCGATGCCGAGCCCCTCCGGCGACGAGGACACCGACGGATCGAAGAGTCGGTCCTGAAGGTCGTCTGGGAGCCCGCTACCATCGTCTTCGACGAAGAAGCCACGATTGTCGGTCGTCGGATCCGCAGCCGAACCGAGCGGGCCGACGCGGACGGTGACGTCGCTTCCACCGTGTTCGATGGAATTGCGAAAACAGTTCTCGAGCAACCGCAGGAACCGCGATCGATCGGCTTCGAGGACCATCGTCTCCGCGATCGAAAGCGTGGCCTCGTCCGTGGTGACGTGGTCCCACGCCTCGACGACCATCCGTTCGAGTTCGACGGGTTCGACGTCCGTCGCCCACTCCCCGTCCCGTGCGATCGCGAGGACGTCTTCGACGATCGACTCCATCCGATCGAGTCCGTCGCGAACGTGCTCTACGTGGTCGAGCGATCCTGATTCCTCCATCAGGTCGAGATACCCCTGTGAGACGCTGAGCGGGTTCCGAAGGTCGTGGCTCACGATCCGCGCGAAGGCGTCGAGGCGCTCGTTCTGTTCGCGGAGTTTCCGTTCGCTGCGTTTGCGCTCCGTGACGTCCCGGACGCCACCGACGGACCCGAGGAACGTCCCCTCCCGTTCGAGCACGGCGATCTGGACCTCACAGGGGATCGTCGATCCCGTCTTCGTCTCGAGCGGCATCTCGAGTGCAGCCGAACTCTCGTGGCCGTCGAGGAGTCGCCGAATGGTCTCCTCGCCGGCCTCGACGGCGTCCCGATCGAAGAGAAGCGAGACGTGTTCGCCGAGCAGTCCCTCGCGGCTGTAGCCGGTCATCTCGACGAGCGCGTCGTTGACCGTCATGAAGTGGCCCGTGTCGTCGAGGACGTACATCCCGTCGCCCGCCGTCTCCACGAGGCGCTCGTACCGGTGGAGCGACTGTTCCTGCTGCTCGAGTCGACCGCGAATCGCGATCGACTCGAGCACGTGTGAGGCGGTGTCGGCGACCGACGCGATCGCGTCCCGTTCGCGCTCCGAGAGCGGATCGGGCGCGTAGACGACGAACACGCCGTAAAAGTCCCCGTCCGAGGCGAGCGGTGCGACGGCGACGGCGTCGACGTCCCGTTCGACTGCGTGGTCACCGAACGGGACGGCGTCTCGCTTGCTGGCGACGACCGAGCGGACCTGCAACTCCCGGGTGTGCATCGTCCGTTCGAGGAGCGGGTAGTCACCGTCGCCGATACTGAACGTCCGTTGCATCGGCCACTCCATCGCCCTGGGATCGGTCAACCAAGGGACGATCTCCCGTTCACCCCGATCGTACTCGCCGACCCACGCGAACGTGAACCGATCGCTGTCGGTGAACTCTTCGCGAAGGACCCGTTCGACGGTCACGGGCGAGGTCACGTCGACGAGTCGTCGTCTCACGGCACCCACGAGGGTCTCGAGATCGGGCGCATCGGTGTCAGCGATCGGCCCTGCCCGAGACGTCTTACTGGCTGGGTCGCCGGAGTGGCCCCCGATCCGTTCGGTCACTGCGGCCGCCAGCCGCTCCGTCGAATCGCTCTCGTCGGCCCGCTCGACCACCTCCGCCAGTACGTCGATGGACTCGTCGGCCGCTTCGCCCCAGTGGACGAACGTCGGCGTCTCCGGCGCGGTGGACTCGACCGCGTCGACGAGTTCGGAGAGGTCGCCGATGGTCCGCGCGTCGACGACGATCGCGTCGATCGACTCCTCTTGAAGTCGGTCGACGGCCGCGGACGCGTCCTGGGCGATGACGACGTTGACCGGCGTGTCGGTGAGTGCTAACGTGATGGAGGCCCGCGTCGAGCGGTCGCTGCTCACACAGAGGACGCGCGGCCGATTCACGTGGGTTGGGTCCGGGATCGCGTGACACCTCCGTCGCTACGTCGTCGATTCGTCTACGTGCACGGATGATAGGCGAACTGATTGTTCTTTCGACCGGACCGTCCGGCTGGACCGATCGCTCCGGCGGACCGTCACAGAATCGGGACGTGAGGCCGCTCGCGATTCCGCGAACCGATCGGCCAGTCAGGATCTCGATCCGTTTACGCGGCCTGCCCGTAGACGAGGTTGCGCTGGACCTCGTTCGCCCCCTCGTAGATGACCGGGATCCGCGCGTCCCGGTAGACGCGGGCGATGCGGCGTTCGTCGAGGATCGATCGGCCGCCGTGGAACTGCATCCCCTGTTCGGAAACCTCGACGGCCGTCTCGGTCGCCTTGGTCTTGGCCATCGCCGCCCAGTAGCCCGCGTTCTCACGGTTTCGGACTTTTTCACAGGCGCGCCACGTGAGCGTCCGGGCGCTCTCGAACTCGATGAGCATATCCGCGAGGCCGTGCTGGACCGCCTGGAACTCGTTTATCGTCCGGCCGAACTCCTCGCGATCGTGGGTGAACTCCCAGGCCTCCTCGATCGCGGCCGCGGCGAGGCCGAGACCGTGTCCGGAGACGACGACGCGGCCGTGGTTGAAGAAATCCGCGAGCATCATGAACCCGGCCCCCTCGTGGCCGATCAGGTTCTCCTCGGGGATCCGACAATCGTCGAGCGTGATGTGGGCCTGCTTCGAGGCGCGCATCGCCATCTTCTCCGGGATGTGCTCGGCCTCGTAGCCGTCGGTGTCGGTCGGGACGATGAACATCGAGTGATTCCCGTACCGGTTGTCCTCGTCGTCGCCCGTCCGCGCGTAGAGCGTCACCCAGTCCGCTTCGACGCCGTTGCCGATCCAGTACTTCTCGCCGTTGAGCACGTACTCGTCACCCTCTTTCTCCGCGCGGGTCTGCATCCCCGCGAGGTCGCTGCCCGTCTCCGGTTCCGAGACGGCCAGCCCCGAGAGTTGCTCGCCCTCGGCGACCGGCCGGATGTACTCCTCGCACTGCTCGTCGGAGCCGTACTCGTAGGTGATCTCGCAGCCGAAACTCGCGAGCTGGAGCGTCAGGGCAATGCCGGCGTCCGCCCGGTAGAACTCCTCGGTGAGCGCGAGCAACTGCGGCAAGTCCAGCCCCCGTCCACCCCACTCTTCGGGGATGTCCTGTGCGACCAGATTCGCGTCCTGGCCCGCCTCGAGGATCTCGTGGGGGTACTCACCCGCCTGGAAGTACTCCTGCGCGTTGGGTTCGATGTGCTCGCGTGCGAACTCGCGGGCCTCGGCCTTGACGTCACGTGCATGCTCCGGGACGAGACTGTCGTCGAGCAACTCCATGTCACGTCACTCATTGTCGGGCGTCAAATAGTCGATGGGCAACGTTGCAAGGCCGCACCGTGCCGATCGCCGTCCGAACCGGGTCGGTCACCGGAGTTCCTGGACGAGTTCGTCCCTCGATACGTCCGCGTACTGATCGAACCGCCAGATGTCCCAGGCGAGGTCGCTAACGAGGTGAACGTAGAGGACGACCGCGGTCAGGACGGCGAGTGGAACGCTCGCGACGGCGAGTCCCGGGACGACGAGTCCGGCGATCACCAGGTGACTCAACAACCGCGAGAGGACGCCGACGTCACCCCGATCGAAGATCCGCCGCTGGTCGGCGACGACGGCGGCAGGATTGGAGAGGCAGAACCGGACGGCGTTCCAGGTCCCCGTTTTGAACCGGGCGATGAGGAAGTGATCGAGGTCGACGAGGACGCCGACGGCAGTCCCGTAGGCGACGACGAGGAGGGCCGGAAGGGGCGTTCCAGCGACGGTAATCGGTGGGAGGGCGTACACGACGAGCACGGCGACGACGAGCGAGGTTGCTGCGTGGTGTTTCGAGTAGATCGCGGCTCACCTGTCGGCGACGACGACGCCGAGTCACTAAACCGTCCCGGAGACCCCTCAGCCGGCGAACCCCGAGAGGAGCCACTCGTCGTCGTCGCCCTCCTCGTCCGCGATACTGGGGGCGCTGACGAGCACGAACGCGCTCTCCCGATCGCCGTTACGGATCTGTCGGGTGGACTCGGGCGGAAGCCACAGCGCGTCACCCGTCTCCATCGCCACGGGTTCGTCGTCGACGACGACCGTCGCCTCGCCCTCGATCAGCACGTAGACCTCCTCGTGGTCGTTGTCGGTGTGATCGTGTGGCTTGCTCTTCCAGCCGGGATCGCAGCGGGCCACCGTCACCCCGACGCGTTCGGTCTCCAGCGGGTCGCTGAGAAAGTGCATCGCGCTCGAGACCTGATCGACCTCCTCGTAGTTGACCTTCCGGTAGGACATGTCCATTCCTTCGTCGGGAGAACGGTAAAACTATACTGGTCGCTCACGGCCCGATCGACGGCGAGAACCGCATCGATCGCGGTGGCTTAGTTCCCCTGGGCGATCGGGTCGAATTCGTCGACCGGGGTGACGGAGTAATCGACGGTCAACGCGTCCCTGGTCGCCCTGATCTTCCCGACGAACGTCGAGATGTCCTCGAGTTCGCCTTCGAGCACGAACAGTTCCATGCAGTAGTGGTCGCCGACGTGGCTGTGGAAGTTCGACGCGACGAGCGTCTCGTGTTCGTGACGCAGGTGCATCATCCGTTCCTCGACGCTCGTGGTCTCGTAATCGAAGAGGACGGTGACGATCCCCATCAGATCCCGATCCTCGAGTCTCGTCTCCTCGAACTCGCCGAGCAGATTCCGCGAGGCCTCCCTGACGACCTCGCTTCGACCGGTGTATCCGTGTTCGTCGGCGAACTGATCGAGTCGCGCGAGAAGTTCGTCGGGCATCGAGACGCTGACGACTGCCATATAATAACCTATCGGTGCGATCTATTAAGGATTATCATTCCTCCGGATCGAGAGTCGGCGATCGGATCACGGTCCACGACGACCGCCACGACGTGGCGGACGACCACCCAAGTTTTGCGGATCCAGCGACATCGATACCTATGTACCTCCCACACCGGACGTGGCCCGAGCTATCCGAATACTTCGCGGACGAATCGCTCGCAGTCGTCCCGATCGGGTCGACCGAACAGCACGGCCCGCACCTCCCCGAGGGCACCGATCACCTGATCGCCGAGGCGCTCGCGCGCGAAGCGACCGATCGAACCGGCTTCTGCTGTACCCCACCGCTCCGAATCGGCGTCAGTTCGCACCACCGGCAGTTCCACGGCACGATGTGGGTCGACGCGCCGGTCTTCCGCGACTTCGTGGAGAGTTTCTCGCGGAACCTCACCTACCACGGGATCGATCGCATCGTCTACGTCAACGCCCACGGGGGAAACGTCGCACACCTCCAGGAGGTCGGCCGACGGTTACACGAGGACGAGACGGCGTACGCGATCGAGTGGATGTGGGACGAGTCGATCCCGGGCCTGATCGAGGAAGTCTTCGAGACGCCCGGTCCCCACGGCGGCCCGAAGGAGACGGCCATGATCATGCACATCGCCGAGGAACTCGTCCGGGGCGATCGACTCGGGGACGCTCGCGACGGCGGCGCGACCTTCGACTACGACGCGGCACTGGTCCACGGCGCGCGCACGTTCTACGATTCGATCGAGAACAGCCCGAACGGCGTCTTCGGGGACCAGACCGACGCGACGCCCGAGATCGGCGAACGACTGTTCGAGGCCGCGACGGACCAGTTCGTCGCGCTACTGGAGTGGCTCGACGACCGGCCGATCGCCGACCTGCTGCCCGAACGGCACGTGCCACCACGGTCTGACGACGACGGATAGGCTCGCTCCCGGCAGCTGCAGGCGCAATTCCACTAATCGGACGTTACGGAAGCTATCACTCGAATCGGATTCTTGCCGGTCGCCGTTCACTCGCGTCGACCCGATTCCGGCGATTCGGCCCTCCAGAACGGGTTCACACCCGGATTTGCGAATACAGCCGGTCCGAACCCCCGATCGACCCCTGTGTCGGACGACGAGCGGCCGACGTATCGCCGATCGGTCATGAATGAAACTCGGTAGATACCGTGGCGCGACGATCCTCGAACCGACCGGTGTCACAGCGGGACCTTTCCGGCGGAGCGCGGTGCCGGCACCAATTGTCATTTATCGCTAGCGGGCACGACGGTCGTCGTATCTCCGAGTCGACGTCTCGTCGATTGAAACGTCAGTTCCGCCATCGATCCGTCACGGTCCGTGCGTCGTACAATTCGGGATAACGGACACTTCATTAGCAGCGTCGTCTTCGGCGACGACTGATTGATTTCACGACAAATCGATAGGCACTCAATTACAAAGGCCGGCACGCGACAACGTCAGTTGCACATGCTACAGCCACATCCCGCACAAGCGCAGGTACCCGAATGGCTTCAGGATCCCGTCGCGGAACTCGTGACGTTCCTGCCACGCCTCGTCGGCGCGCTCGTGATCCTCCTCGTCGGATGGATCATCGGCCGCGTCGCCGCGGGCGTCGTCCGACGCCTCGCCGACGGTATCGAACTCGATCGGATGGTCCTCGAGACGCCGCTGGGCCGCATACTCGGCGGCACCGAACAGGCCGTCTCCAGCGCGTTCGGATCGCTCGCGAAGTGGTTCGTCTACGCGCTCGCGTTCCTGGCGGCAGCGAACGCCCTCGCGATCGCGACGCTGTCTGAGTGGATCTCGACGGCCGTCTCGTACCTACCGTCGTTCATCGCCGGCCTGCTCGTCATCGTCCTCGGCTTCGTCGTCGCCGACTTCATCGGTGACGTCATCGAGCGAACGCAGGCGGCGACGGAATCCGCCTACGCCGGCTGGTTCGCCAACGGCGCCCGGATGTTCCTTTACTTCACGGCGATCGTCATCGGTCTCGACACGATGGGAATCGACGTCGGTATCCTCTACGTCTTCGCACGAGCGCTCGCGTGGGGACTCGCCGCGGCCGTCGCCATCGGCGCCGGCGTCGCGTTCGGCTGGGGTGGCAAGGACTACGTCGCCGACAACATCGACAACTGGATGGGGCGCACGTCGAACATGACTCCGGAAGAAGGGTCTACCGGCGGCCGATCGAACGCGGACGAGCGGTCCCGCAGCAGCCAGACGCGCAGCACCGACCGCGAACCCGGCTCCGAACCCGGCCCCGGTCCGAGCGACGACGACTGATCCGCGCAGTACGAGTTACTCCGCGGCCGACCGAACCCGCGGCGCTTTTTCGGACGACTCGTCGGGAAAGAGCGGCTTGACCGGGACGACCACGAACGACTTGACGAGGCGATCGCCGCCCGGCCGCCACTTCTCGAGTCGCGCTACCGTGCGGGTCCCGGCGTAACAGTCCTCGATCCGCTCTACGACGCGTTCGAAGGCGTCCCTGTCGAACTGGTCGGCCGAGACGCGATCGCTGACGACCGCGATCCCGTTCGTTCGTGCGTACACGTCGAGGCGCCCCTCGAAAACGTACTCCAGGTCCTCTACGCAGTCGTGGACGTCGCCGAACCCCGATCGATCGCCGTCGGTCGGCAGGGAGACGTACGCCTGATACAGTTCGGGTCGTTCCGTGACGTGTCGCTTCCAGCGTCGCTTCGCGGCCGCCAGCCAGCCCCGACCCGGAACCCGGGAGGCGACGTCTCCTCTCGACGGGGCCGCTCGGCGGAGACCCAACAGCGTCCGTCTCGCGTTCTCCTGGATCGCGTTCCACATTCGTGTTCATGTCCGTCTCGTCGGCACCGGTAATACGTCCTTTGTTGTCGACCGACCGTGAGCGACAATCCCCGATAACGCGGTTCGGCGCGGACAGTTCGCGAGAGTTTTGTACAACCAGTCGCTACCGGTCAGCAGGCATGACCCGCCCGTTTTCGCCACCCTGGTCGCCGCTGCTCGTCGGTTCCGTCGCCGCCGTGGCCCTCGGCGTCGCGATTAATGCCGGATTGGATTCGCCGTATCGTCTGGCCCCGGCGCTGCTGCTGACCGCCCTCGGCATCGCTGGCGTAACGAACGCTGCCCGCGACTACACTCCCGATCGACTCCGTCTCGCGACGAAACGCTGGTGGGTCCTCGCGTTCGTCGCCTTCCTTCCGTACGGGCTGGTGGCGGCTCCCGAGAGCGAATCGGCCGCGGCCGTCGGCGACGCGGTCGCCGGGCCGCTCGCGACGCTCGCACTCGAGTCGATCGCCGGTGCCGTGATCTGCTGTGCCGTGGCGATAACGGTCCTCTACGGCTTCGCCACGTACGGGATCCATCCGGGGCGTCCCTCCCCTGAGGAACGCGTCCTCGACGACTGATGGAGAGGAAACGGCCCAACAGGTATTTGTACGATCACCCACTCTTCCCAGCAAAACGGTGCCTGACGTGATTCCAGCAGCCCATCGTTCGGATCGGTTCCTGCTCGCCGTTTCGTTCGCCTGTTTCGCCGTTGCCGGCGTCTCGACCGGTCCGGTCGACGCACTCGTGCCGACGCTCGGCGCGACCGCACTCGCCATCGCCGGCGTCTACTCGCTCGCCAGGTACGCCGACGTGGTCTCCCGACGGACGCTCGCGCTGTCTGCGCTCGGCTACTGGCTCGCCTTCCTCGCGATCGCCGGCCTCCACGGCATCGGTCTCGAAACCCTCGGCGCGGTCGTCTACGGGCCGTCCGACGCGATCGTCCTCGCCATCGCTGCAGTCACGTGGGCGACGTTGCTGTCGGCCTGCGGGACGACGGCGTTTCTCGGCTTCCGGGAGTACGGCTCCCGTGCGGGCACCGACGTGCCGGAAGAACAGATTCTCGACGGGGAGACGCCCTCTGACTACTGATTCCTGACCGCCGACGGTTGCTGCTCACTGGATCCGATAACTCACTGCGATCCCCTCGCCGAGCGGTACCACGATCGTCTCGAAGGCCGGATCACCGGTCGCGCGCTCGAGATAGTCCGCGATGCCCCGCGTGTGTTCGTTCACGTCGTCTGGCTCCTCACCCTCGGCCAGTTCCAGCAGTCTCTCGAACTCGATCGGGCCGGCCGTGATCGCGTTGTCCGCGACGACCACGCCCCCGACCGGCACTTTCGACCGGACCACCTCGAAGGCGTCCGCGTAGCGGTGTTTCTGGTGGTCGATCAGGACGACTTCGAAGGGACCGTCGTAGCGGTCGATCGTCTCCATCGCGTCGCCGAGTTCGTACCGGGCGCGATCGTGGTATCCGCCCCGACGCATGTACTCGCGGGCGAGGTCGAGTTCGTCCTCGTCGACCTCCGTGAGGACGATCTCGCCGTCGTCGGGGAGCGCGTCGGCGAACCAGTACGCCGAGTAGCCGTAGCCGGAGCCGAACTCGAAAATCCGGTCCGCGTCGGCCAGTCGAGCGACGAACCGGAGGAACGCGCCGACCTCGGGGCCGACGTGGGGGAACCCCTCCCGTTCGGCGTACTCGTCCATCTCGCGGAGCGTCTCGTCGGACTCCGGACCGACTGCGCGAACGAACCGGGTGATCGCTGGCGAGAGAACTTCGACCATACGGAACCGTCGGCTGGGGGCTACATAGAGTTCCGGGAGGCCGACGTATTTGGGCCCTGCTCTGAAACCGCGAGACATGGACGACGATCTCCTCGACGAGACGATCGAGCGGGTCGCCGATCGGTACGGGATCACGATCGCCGACGGCGACCGGCAGGCACACCGCGAGACTATCCGGACCCTCGCCGCGACTGCGGAGGCGTTCGAAGTGGAACCGCCCGCCAGTGACGAACCTGACGACGTCCGGACGGGGGACGATCGATACAACGCCTTCCGGAAGCGGTTCGACCTCCCGCCGACCGCGCCGGACGGCCCGCTCGCCGGACTCGCCGTCGCGGTCAAGGAGAACACGGTCGTCGCCGGCGTCGAGACCACGTGTGGATCGCCCGGCTTCTCGTACGCGCCGCCGTACAGCGCGACGGTCGTCGAACGGCTTCGCGGAGCGGGGGCGTCGATCGTCGGGACGACGAACATGGACGAATTCGCCTACTTCACGACGGGCGAGACCTGCGCCCACGGGCGGATCGAGAACCCCGCCGCCGACGGCTGCGTGCCGGGTGGCTCCTCGAGCGGCAGCGGCGCGGCGGTCGCGGGCGGGCTGGTCGACGCCGCGCTCGGAACCGACACCGCCGGGTCGATCCGGATCCCCGCCTCGTTCTGTGGCGTCGTCGGCGTCAAACCGACCCACCGACTCGTCTCCCGGTTCGGCGTCGTCGACCTGTCGCCGTCGCTCGATCACGTCGGGCCGCTCGCGACCGACGTCGAGACCGCGGCGAACGTGATGGACGCGATCGCGGGGCCGGACATCGCGGATCCGTCGACCCACGCGACGCCGGCCGGCCACACCCGGTCGTCGTTCCCGGCGGCGCTCGACGCGGGCGTCGACGACCTGACGCTCGGCGTCGTCGAGGAGTCGATGGCACTGGCGACCGACGACGTTCGCCGTGCGGTCGAGGTCACTCTCGACGACCTGTCGTCGGCCGGCGCGACGATCGATCGGGTCTCGATCGACGGCTACGATCTCGTCGGCGCGGCGGCGGGTACGCTCATCGGAGCCGAGTTCGCCGCGTTCGTCGGCGGCGACGGCGTCCAGTACGGGCTCGGAACGGGGACGACGAAGCCCCTCCGCGAGGCGCTCGCCGACGCGACCGACGACTGCGAGTTCGGCGAGAACGTCTGCGAACAACTGCTCTACAACGGCACGCTCAACGAGGCGCTCGCGGGCCGCCACTACGTCGCAGCCGCGGATTTCCGGCGACGGTTCACGGCGACGGTTCGCGAGCAGTTCCTGGACGTCGACGCGTTGCTCACCCCGACGACGCCCACGACGGCACCCGAATTCGGCGCGGTGCAGGGAATGGACGGATTGCTGCGAACGATGGCGAACACCGCGCCGTTCAACCTGACCGGATCGCCGGCCGTCTCCGTGCCGCGTACGGTGGTCGACGGCGACGCGGACGCCGAGGGCGGGAAGCCGGTCGGAATCCAGATCGTCGCGGACTGGCACGACGAATCGACGGCGCTGCGTGTGGCGCGTGCGGTCGAATCGACGGACTAGCCGATCGCCCGCGACGGTACCCTTTTTGCCGTTCCGGATCGTCATTTCACCCGATATGTCCGCCGAGAATCCGCTTGCCGACATCGTCGACAACCTGGTGTACGAACCGGTACAGCTCCACGAACGGGGGATCGACCTGACGGTCAGCGCGATCTACGAGGTCGTCGAACCCGGTCGGATCGACTTCGGCGGCGACGAACTCGAGGACGCCGACCTCGAACCGGTCCCGACCGAACTCCGGGATCCCGACGACGACTACGGCTGGTGGACCCTCGAGGGGGGCCAGTACGTCCTCCAGCACAACGAGTTCCTCACCGACCCCGATCGGCCGTTGCTCCTCCAGCCGCGGAACGAACTCCTCGCGCGGGGTGGCACCCACCCCACCGTCCAGGTCGCGTCGCATCTCCCCCTGATCCCGCTGACCGTCCCCGGCGGTGGACTCGACCTCAAGGAGAACGCGCGCGTCTCGACGCTCGTCCCGTTCGGGACCGGGAGCGACTGAGCGATCGGAGGTCTCGGGACGCTGCCCGAGTCGGCGGCTGCGTGTCGCCCCGTGCTGGCCGACGGCCCGCGGCCCTACCGGCCTTCGAACTCCGGATCGCGGTCCTCGAAGAATGCGGTGACGCCCTCCTCGTGATCGTCGGTCCCGAAGACGATCCCCTGTGCGGTCGCCTCGTCGATCAGGGCCTGCTCGATGGACTTGTCGAGACCCTCACGAATCAGGCGGTTCGTCTGCCGCAGTGCCACCGGCGGGCCGGAGACGATCGTTTCGACGAACTCGTCGACCCGCTCGTCGAACTCGTCGTCGCCGTAGACGTGGTTGACGAGGCCGAGTTCCTCGGCCCGGTCCGCGCCGACGATGTCGCCCGTCAGGACCAGTTCCTGGGCGACGTTCTCGCCGACGACCCGCGGGAGGAGGTAGGACGTGCCGGCGTCGACGCTCAAACCGACCTGCCGGAAGACGAACCCGAACGCGGCGTCCTCGGTCGCGAACTGGACGTCGCAGGCCAGCGCGAGGTTCGCACCCGCGCCGACCGCCGGGCCGTCGACGAGCGCGATCGTCGGCAGCGGGAACGTGACGAGTCGCGCCATCGTCTCGTTGGTCGTCCGTTCGAGGTGACGGACCCGTTCGTCGATCGGCACGTCCCCCTGGATGCCCTCGATCATCGCCTCGACGTCGCCGCCGGCGGAGAACGAACCGCCGGAGCCCTCGACGACGACGCAGCGAGCGTCGCTCTCTTCGATCTCGTCGAGTGCCTCTACGATGCCCGCGCCGATCGCCGCCGAGAGCGCGTTCCGGCGATCGGGCTGGTCGAGCGTGATCGTCGCGACCCCGTCGTCCTCGATCTCGAGTTGCACCGCGTCACCGAGTGCCATCATTCGGCCTCCGCGCGCGATTCTTCGCGGTCGCGGAGTTTGAACTTCTGGACCTTGCCGGTCGTCGTCCGCGGGAGTTCCTCGACGAACTCGACCTCGCGCGGGTGCTTGTACTCCGCGAGGTTGGTCAGGCAGTACTCCTTGATGTCCTCGGACGTGACGTCAGCGTCGGGGGTCGGTACCACGAACGCCTTGACGGTCTCGCCGCGGCGCTCGTCGGGAATCCCGACCACGGCGGCGTCGGCGACGGCTTCGTGCTCGAAGAGGAGTTCCTCGACCTCCCGCGGGTAGACGTTGTAGCCGCCGGTGACGATCATGTGCTTCTCGCGATCGACGACGTAGAAGAAGCCGTCCTCGTCGTGATAGCCCAGATCGCCCGTGTGGAACCATCGCGTGTCGTCTTCCTCGGTGAACGCCTCCTCGTTGGCCTCGGGCAGGCCGTAGTAGCCTTTCATCACGTTCGGCCCGGAGACGACGAGTTCGCCGGTGATCTCGCCGAGATTTGCGTCGTCTTCGTCGATCGGTCCCTCCTCGACGGGTGCGACCTCCTCGAAGTTCTCGTCGACGACTTTCGAGTCGACGCCGGGGACGGTCTTGCCGATGCTCCCCACGCGACGCCCCTCGATCGGGCTGTTGAAGTGGGTGATCGGGCTCGTCTCGGTCAGGCCGTACCCCTCGTAGATCGTCGGCTCGTAGAGTTCCTCGAACCGGCGCAGGACTTCGACGGGAATGCCGGAGCCGCCGACGCCACAGAGACGCAGCGAGGAGAGGTCGAACGCCTCGGCGTCGGGCTGGTTGATGATGTCGTTGTACATCGCCGGGACGCCGTGCATCAGCGTCAACTCCTCGTCTTCGACGATCGAGACGGCTTCCTGGGCGTCCCACTCGGGGACCGCGTAGTACGTGCCGCCGTTGAACAGCGTCGAATTCATCACGACGGTCATCCCGTAGATGTGAAAGAGCGGCAGGACCCCGAGCTGTTTGTCGTCCGGGCGGATTCCGTCGGGGATAAGCTGATCCGCCATCGCCGCGTTCGAGGCGAGGTTCTCGTGGGTCAACTGGACGCCCTTCGGCTGCCCGGTCGTCCCGCTGGTGTAGGGCTGGACCGCGACGTCGTCGTCGTCACGATCGGCGATCTCGGGTGCGCCGCGGGCGAGGAACTCCTCGAACGGCGTCGCGCCCTCGGCGTCGCCGCCCACGCTGACGACGTGTTCGACCGACGTGTCGTCCTGTACCTCCTTTACGAAGGGGACCAGGTCCGCGAGCGCGACGACCACCCTGGCCTCGCTGTCACCGAGCAGGTGACCGATCTCGCGGGCCTTGTACTGCGGGTTCATCGGGACGACGACCCCGCCCGCTCGCAGCGTCCCGTGGAACGCGATCACGAACGGCGGGACGTTCGGCAGGTAGATCGCGACGCGGTCGTCCGGACCGAGGCCGCGTTCCTCGAGTGCGGCGGCGAACGCGCCCGTCTGCGCCCAGAACTCCTCGTAGGTGGTTTCGTCCCCCTGGAAGCCGATCGCCGGGTTGTCGCCGTGCTCTTCGACGGCTGCCGCGACGTTAGTGACAAGATTTGGCATGCCTCGTGGGCCACGTTGCCGTGTACCGTAAAAAAGATTTACATTGTTCGATATCACACCCGGAAATCCTTACCGAAGGTAACGCCGCTGCGGAATCGACGAAACGACCACTCTCGTCCGGAGGCGCGAGCCACGACCGAAGTCACGCAGCGCCGACCACGAACGGAGTCGAGCATATTTACGGGCGTACTTCTAACCGTCCTGTACACGATGTATACCGACGTGCTCATCCCAACGGATGGCAGCGACGGGACACGCCGGGCGATCACCCACGGGCTGACGATCGCCGATCGGTTCGACGCGACGGTGCACGCGCTGTCGGTCGTACCGGAGGGGCCACTCGGGTCCCTCGAGAGCGACGGGGCGAGGCGAGCGGCACAGCGAGCCGTCGCTCGCGTCGAGGCCGACGCCCGGGACGGCGGACTTCCCGTGACGACGGCGGTCCGCCGGGGGGTGCCACACGAGGAGATTCTCGACTACGCGGACGAGGAGGGCGTCGACCTGATCGTCATGGGGACGCAGGGACGGACCGGCCTCGATCGAGTCCTCGTCGGCAGCGTCACCGAACGGCTCGTCCGGATGGCCGACGTGCCGGTCGTCACCGTCAGACTGACCGACGAAATCAGCATCGAGGACGTGGACGAGGCGATCCGCCTCGCTCGCGAACGGGCCGAATCGGCCGGTTACCCGGACGTCTCGATCGTCGGGGAGCCACACCGAACCAGCGGGTCGTGGATCGTCAACCTCGAGACCGCGTCCGGGCCGGTCCAGGTCGCCGTCGACGCCGTCAGCGGCGAGGCGCGGATCGCCGAACGGGGCGAGGGCGACTGAGCCCTGGCCGGCGCGTCGCCGGTCGAATCCGGGAGTACGAAAACGCGACCGATCCCGGACCGCGTGGCTCGCCGGGTCAGCCGTCCGATCGGTCGCAGGCACAGACTCGTGGGTTCTCGGTCTCACAGGTTCGCCGGAGCGTTTCGATGACGACTGGTGTCAGGTGGATGGTGAGCGATCGGGCCAGTTCCGCGACGATCGCTCGCTGTTCGTCGGTGAGTTCGTCGCCAGCAGCCGATTCCAGGCGCTCGATCGCGCGGGCGCGTTGCTGGCGCTCCACCTCGCAGGCTCTCTGGATGCACTGCGCGGACAGTGCGACGCGGTCGCGATCGTTCGTGGTGGAACCAGCCGCCATCGCCCGCGGGTTGGGCGGATAGCGTCCAAAAGCTACTCCCGAACGTCTTCGCCCGTTCTCGGCCACCCGCGAATCGACCGCGACGGGTCGATCGTCGCTCGCCGACGCGATTGGGGTACATGTTCGGCAGGAGGTACTGGGCGGTCCCGTCCGTTCGTCCGAATATGAACCCGTTCTCACGCGCACCGGATTCCTCCGACTCGGCAGCCGATCGGGGATTCGACGACTGGGATGCCTTCGTTCCCGAAAACGTCCCCGACCCCGGTCCGTTCCTGGCGGACCACGACGTCCTCGCGGGATCGAGACACGCCTCCTTCCACGCCCTCACGCGGGAGTGCTTCGAGGATCGCGGCGTCTATGACGCGACCTTCGGCTACAACCTCGCGAAACTCAACCTCGATCGACGCCATCCCGAGGCCGGGTTCCGGTACGCCGAAGACGCGGACGACCCGGCCGTGTTGCGGGCGGAGTTCACGCCGACGACCGAGTTCTGCCCGCAGGCCGACGCGCTCGTCAAAGGCGCGTTCCGGGCCTGGAACGGTCTCCGCGATCGCCACGAGTACGATCTGGTTCGGGTTCGCGTCCACCCCTCACACCACCAGGCCGCGGGCCTCAACGAGGCGCTGGAGCGCCTCGAAGCCGAGTTTCGCGAGACCGGCGTCGTCCCCGGCGCGTCGGACGGGACCGGTTTCGAATCGGACGACGGGAACGTAACCTCTCCGTTCTAGGCTCGCATGGGGACGAGCAGTTCGGCGACGACCGCCCGTTGGTCCCGTGCGTTCGTCGCGAGCGGGGTCGCCTTCTTCGTCACCTGGCAGGTCGCCGTGCTCGCCGGGGTCCCCCGATCGGCGACGGTCGCGCTCGGCCTCTACGGGTTCGTCTTTCACGTCGTCTTCGGGAAGGGGTACCAGCTGATTCCCTCGTACTTCGGGCGAACCCTCGCGATTCCTCGGGCGCCGGCGATCCACCTCCCGCTGGCGATAGTCGGAACGATCGGCGCGTTCGCGGCCGGAGCCGGGATCGGTCCTCGATCCGTCGCGGGTATCGGCGCGACGGGCTGGTTCGTCGGCTGTCTCGTCTTCGTCGGGACGCTGGTCTGGACCGTCCGGGACAACCTGACGGGCGGGGAGACCGCGACCGGGGCGACCGACGTCCACCGCCAGCGGATCGATCGATTCGCGAACGCGGTCGTTCCGGTCGTGCTCGCGTACCTGCTGGTCGGCTCGGGACTCCCGCTGGCGGCCGAACTCGGGATCAACCCGGCGGCGTTGCCCCCTACTGGACCGCCGACGACCCACCTGCTCGCGGCCGGAACGGCGGCCCTGCTCGTGTTCGCGATCGGGATCAGGCTGTTGCCGCGGTTGCTCGTGGCCGATCCCCCGCCGGCGCTCGTCGCGGTCGTGCTCCCCGCCGGTGCACTCGCTCCGGCGTTGCTCGCGATCGACTTTCGCGGCGGGACGCTGTTTCGCGCCGGTGCCGGACTCGAAGCGATCGCACTGGTCGGCTTCGCCGTCGCGTACGCCGATCTCTACCGACAGAGCGATCGCAATCGCGTCGGGTCTCGGGCGATCCTCGCCGCCGTCGGCTGTGGCGCGCTCGTCGCCCTGCTGGGGCTGGTCTTCGCGTTCGCACCCGCCTCGAGCGTCCCGGCAACCGCGTTCGACGGCCACTATCGGCTCGCAGTCGGCGGGTTCGTCGGGCTGACGATCGTCGGCGTTACCTATCACTTCTACCCGCCAGCGATCGCCTCGGCCCCCGGCATCGACGATCGGACCGCGAGGGCGTCCGTCTCGGCGCTCGTCGCCGGACTGGCGCTCGAAATCGCCGGACTGCTCGCAGCGAATCCGCCGCTGGTCGGAGCCGGACGCTGGCTCTCGGTGCTCGGCGCGATCCTGTACGCCGCCGTCCTCGGGACGGTCTTTCACGAGCGACCGGGATGAACCGGCCGAAGAAACGCGCTACTCCGCCCGCGTCTCGAGCCAGCGGACCGCCGGCGTGGCGGTGATCCCGTGGACGACGATCGAGACGAGGACGACCGCTCCGACGGTGGCCCACAGCAAGTCGGCGTCGGGGAACGCGGCCTCGTTCAGCCCGTGTGCGAGGTAGTAGAACGAGCCGATCCCCCGCACCCCGAAAAAGGCGATCGTCGCACGTTCGGCGGGATCGCGATCGAACCCGAGAAACCCCGCCGCTCCTGCGAGGGGGCGGACGACGAACACGATCGCGATCGACGCGACGATCGCCTCCGTCGTGAGCGGTTCGAGGAGCCCGCCGACGATCGCGCCGCCGAAGAACAGCATGATGAGGGCCATCATCACCTGTTCGGCGAACTCGCTTACTTCGTGGAGCGATCGGTTGTACTCGTGTGAGCGCTCGTAGTGTCGGACCACGAGCGCCGCGACGAAGACCGCGATGAACCCGTAGCCCCCCGCGAGTTCGGTCGCCCCGTAGACGAGCAGGGTTCCGGCGACCGCCTCGAGTCCCTGGACCGACTCCGCGACGGGCGTGTCCGGTTCCGTCGCGAAGACGGCGCGGGCGGTCAGGTAGCCGAGGACGACGCCGAAGATCACGCCGACGACGATCCGGTAGCCGACGTCGACGACGAGCCACTCGCCGAGCCAGTTGCCGGGCGCGAGGCCGACGAGAGCGACCGCGATCGCCAGGTTCGTAAACGGGAAGGCCAGCCCGTCGTTCAACCCCGCCTCGGACGTGAGCGCGAACCGGACCTCGTCTTGCTTTCCGGCGGCCTCCTCCAGCGGTTCCGCCTCGGTGCCCATCCCCGGACCGCGGACCTGGACTTCCGACGCGAGCACCGGGTCGGTCGGCGCGATACACGCGCCCAGCAGGATCGCGGTCGGGATCACGAGACCGCTCCACCAGCCCAGCAGCGCCGCCCCGACGATCGACAGCGGCATCGTGATCGCGAGCAATCGCCACGTCGACGCCCACGCGCGCAGGGCGGGCACGCGGTCGATCTTCAGCCCGACGCCCATCAGGGCGACGATGACGCCCAGTTCCGCGAGGTGCTCCGTCGTCGTCCCCTGCTCTAACGGATCCGGCGGCGGGAGTCCGATCGGGGCCCCGAACACGAGCATGCCGAGACCGACGAAGAAGATCGGCATCGAAATCGCGCGGTCGGAGACGAACCGCGGGAGGACGGCGACGCCGAATAGCGTGACACCGATCACGACCAGGCCGACGTCGTACAACTCGATCGCCATTTGCAGCGGTTGCCGATACGATAAATTACGCCTTTAGCTCGGTGCCGGCGTTTGCAGAACGAATCCATTTGCCCCGCGGGGGCGAGTCCCGTCTATGGACCGATCGCCATCGGACGACCCCGGCCGGACGACCCGGTGGCGGTTCCTGCGGGCGGGCGGTGTCGCCGCGCTCGCCGCAACCGCCGGCTGCATCGAAGAGATGGGAACGGAGTTCCCGAAAAACCGGACGTGGCCGACCGCGGAGTACGTGCCGGCCCTCCCCGTCGAAGAGCGATCGGCCGTGCTCGAGGAGTCGATTCCGGAACTCGCGAGCGCGGACGTCGTCGATCCCGACGGGTTCGCGTCGACGCTCGACGAGTACGATCTGGTCGTCGAGTCGATCGAACGCGAGCGGGACGTGCTGACGATCGAGTACGTCGAGGGGAATCGCTACCGCGAAGGGACCCTCCACGACGTCGCCCTGATCGCGGGCGGTTACGCGGCGCTGGTCGACGCCGGCTACGACGCCGTCGCACTCGGGGCGACGATCCTCGACGACGCGCCGGCGTCGTACGGCTCGGTGACGGTCGAGACCCCGTGGGCGGAGCGGTACAACGACGGCGAACTGACGGCCGCCGAGTACGGCGAACTGGTCGTGACGACGATCGAGTCACAGCGGTACGAATCGAGGGTCGACGTCTCGCCCGACGAGTAGCGCCGGGAGCCGCTCTCTCCGATCGATACGGCGGGCCGACTACTCGTCCGCCGAGACGCCGACGTCGGGGTCGCTCGTCCCCGCCGCCGCGGATTCCTCGCCCGACTCGAGCCCGCTCGCGAAGACGCCCGCGATCCCGTCCGGTCCGTGACGGTGGATCGTCAGGAGCACGTTCAGGACGAACAGGCAGAACCCCACCGTCGCGAGGAGACTGCCGGCGACCGTGACGGCCGTCGGGAGGTCGAACAGCGGCCCTGCCGCCAGCCCGACGAAACCGACCAGCGTCACCCGGAAGTCGGCTCGTTCGAGCCGATCGTCGTACAGGTCGTCGATCATCGGGACTTGCTCGAAGCCGAGCCGATCGCTGTAGCGGTCGATCCAGATGATGAAGGGGACGATGTGGTAGAGCGAGCCGACGACGACGAACGCGAAGACGCCGACGACGAGCACCGGGAACCCGTCCGGATGTCCGAACAGCGCGTCGTAGGCCACGGGATCGAGCCACCACGCCGGCACCGCCAGCGCGATCCACGCCACGAGCGAAGCGACGACGACCCAGTATCGCTTCGTCATCGGGGACCGATCGACCGTCGAGTGCAGGAGCAGTCGAGCGACGACGACGGTGAACGCGGCGAGTCCGGCGAGCAGTGCCAGCCCGCCGATCCGGGCGACCGGCTCCCAGCCGAGGCCGCGGCTCGCGGCGAACAGGATCAGCCCCGCCGGAAAGAGGACTTGCTCGAGTCCGAGGAGTCGCTCGTCTACCGAGTCGAACTCGGCCTGCGTGAACATCTGGCCGAGCTGTGCGAGCGCGCCGACGATCGTCGCGAGAACGGCCCCGTAGAGGGCGAGGGTCGCGTGGACGAGGAGCACGTCGCCCCTCGTCAGGAGGATTCCGTCGAACACCGACGCGGTGAAGTCGACCGCCATGAGGTAGCCGAGCGGCGCGAGGGCGGCGAAACAGGCGAGCGCGAACGCGAAGTGCCGTTCGGTGAAATCCAGCGGCCGCGCCGCCCACAGCGTCCGGCCCACGTTGTAGACGAACAGCAGGAGACCCACCAGGATCGCCGCGGCGACGAGGGGGAGCCACGCGAGCGCCCCCGCGAGCAGGCAAGCGAGAAACCCGACGAGCCCACCGGTGACGAGCCACAGCTGGGCGATCGCGAGCCGTCGCGAGTGGATCGTCACGCCGGACCAGACGGGGACGAACTGCGTCATCGCCCCCATGATCGTCAGGCCGATCCAGCCGAGCAGCAGTGTGTGAATCCGCGCGACGCCGGCCAGCCCCGGCAGCGTCGTAACCGCCATCACGGTGCCGCCGACGGTCCCGGCGACGAGAAACGCCAGCGCGAGGACGAAGTGCCGCAGCGGGATCGCCATCGGCGGCTGCTGGTCGGTCCGCAGTCCGCCAGGAATCCGGTTCATGTGCGATCGTACGGACGCCCCGTCCGTCCAGTTGTACCCGAACACGTTCGGAAGGGACTGTTTGCCCGTGGGTGTCCTATCGTTCTCTATGACGACCGAATCGTCGATCGACCAGCGCGCACAGCAGGCTCAGACGACGACCGTCGACGTCCGGTGTACCGGCCACGTCCGCGACGCCGTCGGTACCCACGAACTCGAGTACACCTTCGAGGGTGACCGCCTCCGGGAGTTCCTCGAATCGTTCTTCGCGGAGTACGACGTCGAGGACATGCTCATCGCTGAAACCGAGGCCGAGGCGACCGCTCACGGCTGGGCACCCGTCCCGGACGAACTGCCGGGCACGTGGCGGAAGAATCCCGAGGGGGAGCAGACTCGCCCGTACGCCCGCGTCTGCATCAACGGCCGGTTCAACGAACACTACGCGGGGTTCGAGACGGAACTCGAGGACGGCGATCGGATCGCGCTGATCTACCCGTTCATGTTCTGTTGCTGATCGGGGCGTGGCGAACCGAACGGGTTCGACTCAGGCCTTACCCTCGACGAGTCCAAACGGCAGACCATGACCGAAGACGTCGCGGACGTCGAACCCGTGACCCGGCGCGAGCACGACGCCTCGTGGTCCGCGAACCTCGAGAAACCCCGCCACGTCGACGATCGCGACCTCGTAATCGACCAGGCCAGGGACGCGATCGCGGCCACCGCGGCTGGCTACCACGTCAACCTCGTCACCCACGGCGACCACGGCCACCCCGAGTCGTACCTGTGGGACGAACTCGAGGCGACGTTCGACGGGATCGAGGTAGAGTACGTCGATCGGTGCGGCTGTGGCGGCCACGTCACGCGAGTCCACGTCGAGTCGGCCTGAAGCGATCGACGGCGTCGCGAGAGGCCGGGCAAGCGGTGGGGCGGTTTCCACAGCGGCATCGACAGGCGGTGGACGGATCTCGCCGATCGATACCATCCCCGCTATCCGAGAAGAACCGCGTGGTGAGTACAGAGAGGTATCTCTTTCCACGGTTCCTCGATAATCCCGATCGAGGCACTGACTCTCCCGTTCCGTGATCGGAACGCGATGCTCGAACCCGTCGATACCGAACCGATACGTCTTCGATCGAACGGGGGCTATCCGACGGTTCCACACGGTGAGGCGGTCCACCGGATAGCTTTATTCTGCTATACGTTGTCGAATACCACGGTTGTCTACCAATGCCACAAGAATGGACTATCAAGGGAGACTACGTCGAAGCCTGCAACTGCGACGTCGCGTGCCAGTGCGTGTGGCTGGAACCGCCGGACGACGACGTTTGTAACGTCTCGCTGGCGTGGCACATCGAGGAGGGAAGCTACGGCGACGTCGACCTGAGTGGGGTGGACGTCGGTATGCTCATCTCGACCGCGGAAGGGGTCATGTTCGACGCCGAGACGGAGTGGGACGTGGTGTTACTCGTCGACGAGACGGCCGACGACGACCAGCGCGAGGCCATCGAGGACATTTACTTCGGCCGCGCCGGCGGGATCTGGGCGCCCGTCGCTGACACACACGTCAGGTCCGCCGACGTCGCGACCGTACCGATCAGTTTCTCGCGCGACGGGTCGGACTTCTCCGTCGAGATCGAAGACGTCCTCGAGATGGACGCGAGCGGCGCGGTCGGGTTCAACGAGGAAATCGGCACGATCTCGCCCCACCCGCTGACGAAGAGTCACGAGGTACAGACCGGCAAGTCGACGACGGCGACCGTCTCCTACGGCGATCAGTTCACGTGGGACGTCTCGGGGAACAACGCTTACCTCGGTGACTTCGAACTGGCGAATGCCTGACGTCGACGGGACGGGACTCGAATCGATCAGTCATGGGGCCACGAGACTCGTTCCGGGATCGGATTACCCGCCGGCGCGCCCCGATCGTCGCACTCGTCACCTACGTCGTCGCGCTGCTCGCGTGGACTGCGGTCGTCGGTCGCTGGCTCCCGATGCCCGGTGGAGCGGCGGACGCGGAGATACAAATGTCCGAACCGGGAGCACCGGAGGCGATGGCGCTTTCGAACGGACTGACGGGTATCGGCCTGTACCTGGTCATGTGGGGCGTGATGATGATCGCCATGATGTACCCGTCGTCGATCCCGCTCTTCAGGCTGTACTCTACGACGCTCGAGGGAACGACGACCGCGGGCAAAGCAGCGCGGATCGGAGCGTTCGTCGGAACGTACTCGCTCATCTGGACGGCGACGGGAGTCGTGCCGCTCCTCGTCAATGCGCTGGTCCCGATCGTCAGCCTCGCGAATTCACACGGCGGTCTCCTGATGGGCGGAGCGCTGGTGCTCCTGTCGGGATATCAACTGTCTCCGTACAAACACCGGTGTCTGCGGTATTGCCGGTCTCCCCTCGGGTTCCTCATGAGTCACCACCGAACGGGCGTTCGTGGTGCCGTACGGATGAGTTGCGAGTTCGGCGCGTTCTGCGTCGGATGCTGTTGGGCGCTGTTCGCGTTCATGGTGATCGTGGGCTCGATGAACGTCGTCTGGATGGCACTCATCGCGGTCGTGCTCTCGCTCGAACGGACCGTTGCGTGGGGTGAGCAACTGGCACGTGCGATCGGCGTTTTCGCTGGCGTCACCGGGAGTACCATCGTGGTACTCACGCTCGTCTAGAACCAGCCGATCACGCCCGACGAGTACTGTGCAGTCGATCGCCAACGAACCACACCTACAGAGGAGCCGATCGACGGAACCGGACGGATCGCCGATCCGCTCAGTCGGCCGCCCCGCCGACGATCGACCCCGTCTCCTCGCCACGGATCTCGTCTTCCCGGAGGTAACACTGCGGATCCGGGGCGAACAGGTCGCCGGTCTCGGCGAGCGCCCGGAGTCGAGATCCGCCGCGACAGATCGATCGGTACTGGCACTCGGCGCACTTCCCGGACAGGTGTTCCTCCCGATTTCGAAGCGCGCGCAGGAGCGGGTTCGATTCGTCCTCCCAGATCTCGCCGAAGGGCCGATCGCGGACGTTGCCGAGACTGTACCCCTGCCAGAACTGGGTTGGGTGGACGTTACCCTCGTAATCGACGTCGGCGACCCGCTCGCCGGTCGGATCGCCGCCGTTTCGCTCGAGGTGGTCGTAGACGGCCCGGGCTTTCGCCTCGCCGAACTCCTCGCGGGCGTACTCGACGAGGAACGCGGCGTCGGCGTAGTTGCCGACCAGCAGGGTCTCGATTTCCTCACCGCGGTCGTGGTACTCCACGGTCATCTCGCAGAGGCGCTCGACCGCGGCGCGCTTCTCCTCGGGCGAGAGGTCGACGTCTGCGATGTCGGCACCCCGGCCGCCGTAATCGAGGTGGTAGAAGCAGAACCGATCGAGGCCGACGTCGACGAGCAGGTCGACGACGCCTTCCAGGTCCGGCGCGTTGGCCTCGGTGATCGTATACCGGAGGCCGGTCTTGAGGCCGGCGTCGAGGCAGTTCTCGATGCCCCGGACGGCCGCGTCGAACGCGCCCTCCTCGCCGCGGAACGCGTCGTTTCGCTCCGGGAGGCCGTCGACCGAGATGCCGGCGTACTGGAGGCCGGCGTCTCGCAGCGCCGCCGCCTTCTCGCGGGTCAGGAGCGTCCCGTTCGAGGAGAGGACGGGCCGCAGTCCGAGATCCGCCGCGTAGTCGACGAGTTCGACCAGGTCGTCTCGGACGAGCGGTTCGCCCCCCGAGAAGAGGATCACGGGTGCTCCGTAGTCGGCGAGTTGCTCGAGGAAGGTCTTCGCTTCCGCCGTCGAGAACTCCCCGGTTCCCGGTTCGAGATCGGCCCCGGCGTAACAGTGCGAGCAGTAGAGGTTACACTGCCGGGTCGTGTTCCAGACGACCACCGGCCGCCGCTGTTTCTCCTCGGTGATCTGGGGCTTCGAGGACTCGTCGGCCGCGTCGTATCGCAGTCCGTCGCCCTCGGCGTCGAGATCACAGAGGAGTTTGCTGATCGAGATCACGGGTCGCTCACCCGTGGCCTGCCTTCGGTTTCCTCGTAGACGCGCGGCTCCTCGTCGTCGACGTTCGCTTCCGATTCCGCGTCCTCGCGATCGTCGGTATCGGACGCGAGTCCCCGCGTCGAGTACCGTTCGACCGCGTCCGCGGGACAGCACCAGACGTCGGCGGCGTACCAGCCGAACAGCCGCGAGGCGTGTTCGTGGGCCTCCGGCCCGCTCGCGGCAGCCACGCTCCCGACGTGTCGCATCGGACTCCCCGTCTCCTGGCGGACGAACACTTCCCACTGGCGGGTCGGGTTCCCGCGATCGGCGCTCTCGACCCGCGATCGCTGTGCCTTCTCGACCATACGTAGGAGTTCGAAACGGGAGCGAAGGACGTTCCCCAAACTCCCAGCGCGTGGGAACACCCGGCTCGTCGACCGAACATATTTGCCCGTCTTCCCGACCCGCGGGAAGAACGGCGGCGGCTTTGGATGAATACGCCGGAGTCACTACCGATGCGCCCCCGTCAGTTCGACACGTCCGATCGTCCGTTCGTCCTCATCTGGGAGCTCACGCAGGCCTGTGCGCTCGCCTGCGACCACTGCCGAGCCGACGCGAAACCGAACCGCCACCCCGACGAGCTTTCGACTGCGGAAGGAAAGGAACTCCTGGAGCAGGCGACCGACTTCGGCGACGGTCAGCTGATCGTCCTCTCCGGTGGCGACCCGCTCGTCCGCGACGACGCGACGGAACTGGTCGCCTACGGGGACGACCTCGGCCACCGGATGACGATCACGCCCAGCGGGACCCACTCGCTCTCCGCCGATCGGATCGACGCGCTCGCCGACGCCGGACTGAAACGGATGGCAGTCAGTCTCGACGGAGCCTCCCCCGAGACCCACGACGCGTTCAGGGGCGAGGAGGGAAGCTTCGCGGAGACGATCCGGGCGGTCGAGGACGCTCGCGAGGCGGGGCTTCCGGTCCAGGTCAACACGACCGTTTGCCGACAAACCGTCGGCGAACTCCCCGCGATTCGCGACTTGCTGACCGAGATCGGGGCCGTCATGTGGAGCGTCTTCTTCCTCGTTCCCGTCGGCCGCGGACGGGTGCTGGAGCCGATCGATCCCGACGAGGCCGACGCCGTGATGGTGTGGCTCGACGAGGTCAGCGAGACGTCGCCCTTTGGCGTCAAGACCACGGAGGCACCCCACTATCGTCGCGTGTCGCTCCAGCGTCGGACCGCGGCGGCCGACGGGGACGGAGACGCACCGGCACGGAACGAGGGCGTCTCCCGCCGGACCGGGATCGTCGCGGGCGACGGCTTCGCCTTCGTGAGCCACACGGGCGAGGTCTACCCGTCCGGCTTCCTGCCGGAATCGGCCGGCAACGTCCGCGATCGACCCGTTCACGAACTCTACCGGGACTCCGAGCTGTTCGAATCGCTCCGCGATCGCGATCGGCTCACGGGGAAGTGCGGCGCCTGCCCGTACCGACACGTCTGCGGCGGCAGTCGATCCCGGGCGTTCGCCCACACCGGTGATCCCCTTGCAAGCGATCCGCTCTGTCCGTTCGTTCCCGAGGGATACGACGGGCCGCTCCCGTGGGACGAGGGGACGGCAGCCGGCACGCCGGCTGACGACTGAGGACGCACGCTCTCGTTCGATTCCGACGCGACATGAAGAGCGACGGTGGCCGGATCCGTACCGGCGGACTGAACGTCACCACCGCGTGGGCTTCGAGACGCGGATCCCGTGCCACCGGTGACGGCCCTGCCCGGCACGGCGGACCTCCGACAGCCGGTTCGTGGGCCGATCGTCGCACGCGGCGATCGAAGCCGCAGGGTGAGCATCACGCTCCGATCGCGTCGCGTGCATTCGATCGATGTGGGTGGACCCACGTCGTCGTTTGGCCGAACCGGTTCGCACGCTCCCCGGATCTCGATCGACGTCGAAATCGCGTTCGGAAGCGGTCGGTTCGGTCGTAGCGTTTACTCGAGGACGACCAGCGTGTCGCCCATGTCGACGCTCTCGCCCTCGTCGACGGCGATGTCCGAGACGGTGCCGCCGCGAGAGGCGACGATGTCGTTCTCCATCTTCATCGCCTCGAGCACGACGAGGACGTCACCCGCTGCGACCTCGTCGCCGACCTCGACCTCGATGTCGAGGATCGTCCCCTGCATCTCGGCGTCGACGGTCTCGCCGTCGCCCTCGACCGCAGCACTGCCACTCCCGCTGGAGCTGCCGGTCGGCTGGGGCGGACTGGCTGCCTGGGAAGTGCCGCCGTCGCCACCGGTCGGGATCGCCGGCGCGCCGTGTTCCTCGAGTTCGACCTCGAACCGCTTGCCGTTGACTTCGACCGTGAACTCGCGCTCGACGGACTCCTCGTCCTCGCCGGCGCCGTCGCCGGTGTCGCCGCCCCACTGTTCCTGGGCTTCCTCGATGCGACTCTGGTCGAGTTCCTCGTCGAGATACTTCGTCGTGTGCGTACTCCGGACGAACTCCTCGTCGGTCAGCATGAGCCGGTGGAACGGGATGACCGTCGGAATCCCCTCGATGTCGTACTCCCGGAGGGCACGGAGCGATCGTTCGATGCACTCGTCGCGATCCTCGCCCCAGACGATCAGCTTCGCGATCATCGAGTCGTAGTCGGTGACGAGTTCGTCTCCCTGACGCAGCGCGTCGTCGAGACGGACGCCGATCCCGCCCGGCGGGTCGTAGGTCTCGAGCGTGCCGCCGGTCGCGGGCGCGAAGTCGTTGGCCGCGTTCTCGGCGTTGATTCGGAACTCCATGGCGTGGCCGTCGATCTCGACCTCGTCCTGTTCGAAGTCGATCTCCTCGCCGGCGGCGATCCGGATCTGGCGCTTGACGATGTCGATGCCCGTGATTTCCTCGGTGACCGTGTGTTCGACCTGAATTCGCGTGTTGACCTCGAGGAAGTAGAAGTTCGTCTCGGGGCCCAGCGGGCCGTCGCGGCCGGGTTCTTCCTCGACGAGGAACTCGACGGTCCCCGCGTTGGTGTAGTCGGCCGCGGCGACGCCCTGTCGCGCGGCTTCGCCGATTTTCTCGCGCAGTTCGTCGGTCAGCGCTGCGGAGGGGCCTTCCTCGATGACCTTCTGGTGGCGGCGCTGGAGCGAACAGTCGCGCTCGCCGAGGTGGCGCACGTTGCCGTGCTGGTCGGCCAGGATCTGGACCTCGATGTGACGGGGCTGCTCGAGGTAGCGCTCGAGGTAGACCGAGTCGTTGTCGAAGTAGGCTTCGCCCTCGCGTTTGGCGCTCTCGAGTTGGTCCTCGACCTCGCTCTCGTCCCAGACGACCTTCATCCCGCGGCCGCCGCCACCGCCTTCGGCCTTGATGGCGATCGGGTAGCCGTGTTCCTCGCCGAACGTTTTGACTTCCTCGGGTTCGGTGACGGGATCCGTGGTCCCCGGAACGATCGGGACGTCGGCCTCGCTCATGATCGTCCGGGCCTTCGTCTTCTCGCCCAGCGACTCCATCGCGTCGGCGGAGGGGCCGATCCAGGTGATCCCCTCGGCGTCCTCGACCTTGCTCGCGAACTCGGCGTTCTCCGCGAGGAAGCCGTAGCCCGGGTGGATGGCGTCGGCGTCGGCCTTGCGCGCGGCCTCGATGACGGCCTCGTGATCGAGGTACGAGTCGGCCGCGCGGGCCGGGCCGACGTTGTAGGCCTCGTCGGCGTACCGGACGTGCCCCGAGTCCTTGTCCGCCTCGGAGTAGATCGCGACTGTTCCGACGTTCAACTCCTCGCACGCCCGCATCACGCGGACGGCGATCTCCCCGCGATTCGCCACGAGAACCTTCCTGAACATTCCTGCTAAAACCGTCACGGGGTGACTACCTTACTTTTTCGCAAGTAGTTCGTTAACCACAGCGTTACAGTCGATTGACGTTCGCGTTTCGTCGCGGGTTCCGTTCGTAGTCTCACGGTCTGGCAGGGTGGGTCACGCCGATCGAGACCGGAACGCGAGAGTCGAGACGGAAACGAAACGCGGCGACAACAGCGGAGTTAGAAGCGATCGGTTCGACCCGCTGCGCTCCACGGGTTCGTCGGTGCGTCACGCGGAACCCGGACGGTCCGCTGTTGTTGTGCCTGGACCCGACCGGCGAACGCCCAGCGCCTGTCGTCCCAGGTCTCCTCCGCGCCCGCTGCCGCTGCAGCGGCCGCGAGCGCGTGATCGTGGAGGTGGGCTCCGACCGCCGCGGCGATCGCTGCCGCCTCCGCCTCGTCTGCGGTGTCCGGAATGTCGATCTCGACGTCGGACGGGAGCAGGACCGTTCCGGGCGTCTCGCCGGAGTGGGCTCCGCCGGCGTCGACGTCCACTGTGGAGTGGTGGGTCTCGGCCGCGTTCGCCTGGTTCTTGTGAGCCATTGGAACGGGTTACAGCGGGATGTTGCCGTGTTTCTTGTCCGGGTTCGCTTCGCGTTTCGTCTCGAGCATCTCGAGGTCGTCGATCAGTCGCGGCCTGGTCTCGGTCGGAAGGATCACGTCGTCGAGGAACCCTTTGTCCGTCGCAGTGTACGGGTTGGCGAACTCCTCGCGGTACTCCTCGATGAGTTCGTCGCGCAGTTCGTCGGGGTCGTCCGCTTCCTCGAGTTCCTGCCGGTAGAGGATGTTGACCGCGCCCTGTGGCCCCATGACGGCGATTTCGGCGGTCGGCCACGCGTAGTTGACGTCCGCACCGAGGTTCTTCGAGGCCATCACGCAGTAGGCCCCGCCGTAGGCCTTGCGCGTGATGACCGTCAGCAGCGGCACCGTCGCTTCCGCGTACGCGTAGAGTAGCTTCGCTCCGTGGCGGATGATCCCGCGGTGTTCCTGGTCGGTTCCGGGCATGTAGCCGGGCACGTCGACGAACGTGACGATCGGGATGTTAAAGGAATCGCAGAAGCGGACGAACCGCGACCCCTTCATCGAGGCGTCGACGGTGAGCGTGCCGGCGTTGACCCGCGGCTGGTTGGCGACGATCCCGACCGATCGGCCGTCGAGGCGACCGAAGCCGACGACGATGTTCTTCGAGAAGTTCTCGGCGACCTCGAAGAACGACCCCTCGTCGACCACCGAGTCGATGACGTTGGTCATGTCGTAGGGCTTCTGCGGACTCGGGGGGACGATACTCTCTAAGGCCTCGTCGCGCCGATCGGGGTCGTCCCACGGCTCGACGCGCGGCGGGTCCTCGACGTTGTTCTGGGGGAGATACGAGAGCAGGCGCTTGATGTCGTCGAGCGCCTGTTCCTCGTCGTCGCAGGCGAACTGTGCGACGCCGGTCTTGTCGGCGTGGGTCATCGCGCCGCCGAGTTCTTCGTGGGTGACCTCCTCGCCGGTGACGGTCTTGGTGACGCCCGGCCCGGTGATGTACATGTGGCTCGTGTCCTTCACCATGAAGATGAAGTCGGTGATCGACGGCGAGTAGACGGCGCCGCCGGCGCAGGGGCCCATGATCGCCGAGATCTGGGGGACGACGCCGCTGGCTTTCTGGTTGCGCCGGAAGATTTCGGTGAAGCCCGCGAGGCTCTTGACGCCCTCCTGAATGCGCGCGCCCGCGGAGTCGTTGAGGCCGACGATCGGCGCGCCGACCTCCATCGCCATGTCCATGACCTTGCAGATCTTCTCGGCGAAGACCTCGCCGAGCGAGCCGCCGAAGACGGTGAAGTCGTGGGCGAAGACGAAGACGGTTCGCCCGTTGACCTCGCCGTAGCCCGTGACGACGCCGTCGCCCGGGATCTTCTTCTCCTCCATCCCGAACTGGCTCGTCTGGTGAGTGCGGAGTTGATCGAACTCGGTGAAGGTGCCGTCGTCGAGGAAGTAGTCGATCCGCTCGCGGGCGGTCATCTTCCCCTTCTCGTGCTGGCGCTCGATGCGATCCTCGCCGCCGCCTTTGAGCGCCTCCGCTCGAAACTCCTCTAACTCCTCGATGCGATTCTCCATGGTCATGTCCGGAGTCCTCCGTGCCGTGTCATCGGCCGACACAACGGCGACGTGTACAAAAAGCGTTCTGCAACGTGCCGATCGACGGCGGGTACGTTCGGCTCAAAAACGGAATACGAGGCGTCGCAGTGCGTATTTCGATCGGATCGCGTCGGCCGATCGAACCGACCGGCCCGCGCGCCGATCCTTCAGGAGAATAATATGAATTTACTCATATATAGGTAGGTTATCACGTGAGGATGCTGGTATTTCACGCAATTACTAAATAGTCCGAGTCTCCTTGCTATGGTATGGCGCGACACGTCAACAGACGAAGCGTTCTGAAGGGTGCTGGTGCAGCAGGAATGATCAGCGTCGCGGGTTGTATCGGCGGCAATGGCGACGGTAACGAAACCGAAGACGGCGGTGGGAGCGAAATCGGCCTCACGGTCGAAACGCAGGTCGAAGACACCGAAACCAACTCCCAGAGCGGAGTTAGCGCCGCGAACTCGCTCGTCAACGCGGGCTTCCCGTCCATCTGCGGATCGGCGTCGTCCGGCGTGAACGTGCCGGTTTGTCAGGAGGTGCTCATTCCCAACGAGGTTGTGGGGTGCTCGCCGTCCAGTACCGCGCTGTCGGTGACGAACCTGGAGGACGACGATTACATCTTCAGAACTGCGCCCTCGGACCACCTGCAGGGACAGGTGATGGCCGAGGTCGCATCGGAGGAACAGGGTGCCTCGTCGGCGGCGTCGCTGTACGTCAACAACGACTACGGCCAGCAGCTCTCCGAACGGTTTACGGAGGTCTTCGAGGGCGACGTCGGCGGGGAGATGCAAACGCAAGTGGCGTTCAACCAGGGGGCGTCCTCATACTCCTCGGTCGTCAACGAGGCGCTTTCGGACGACCCGGATACGCTCGTCGTGATCGGCTACCCGGAAGACGGGATTCAGCTGTTCCGCGACTTCTACAGCGCCGCCGGTCAGGACCAGAACGTTCTCATTCCCGACGGTCTGCGCGACCCGGACA
Source organism: Halosolutus halophilus (assembly GCF_022869805.1). Taxonomy (NCBI): domain Archaea; kingdom Methanobacteriati; phylum Methanobacteriota; class Halobacteria; order Halobacteriales; family Natrialbaceae; genus Halosolutus; species Halosolutus halophilus. Next base: position 1,362,908 of record NZ_CP094974.1, read on the forward strand.
TCCCCGGACAGGTCGGGGCCGACATGAGCAACGTGCTCGGGACCGCGCCGGCGGCGGGCGGTCCGAACCAGGACGCCTTCACGTCGCTGTTCGAAGAGGCCTACGGTGAGTCGCCCGGCGTGTTCACCTCCCAGTCGTACGACTCGGTGGCCGTCCAGATCCTCGCCAACGCCGCTGCCGGCGAGAACAACGGGTCGGCTATCCGCGATCAGATGCGCCGCGTGGCCAATCCCGAAGGGACGGAAGTCGGACCCGACAACTTCGTCGAGGGCGTCGAGGCGGCGGCCAACGGAGAGGACATCTTCTACAACGGAGCGTCCAGCGCGGTGAACTTCGACGAAAACGGAGATCCCGCCTCCGCGACGTACGCGCTGTGGGAGTTCGCCGACGGCAGCACCTCCCAAGTCACGACGCAGACCTTCGAGAGCGACAATCCCGAGGGCGCCGGCGATATGGCCGACGAAGGGGCCGGTGGCTTCGATCGGACGATCAGAGTCGGTATCCTGCTTCCCGAAACCGGATCGCTGGCGTCGACCGGTGGTCCGATGATCCAGGCGGCCAAGTTGCCGGCCATGCAGGTCAACGGCGAGATCTAGACGACCCGACCGATCGCCCGATTTTTTGCGCTCGTTGTCGGCTCAGTCACCACGTAACTGCTCGACGCCGTTCCGCCGTCGGCCACTGCGCTATCCGATGGGGGCCGGGACGATCGACGAACGACGGCAATACTGAGAGCGAAAAAAGCGGGTTCGTCCGGTCAGCCGCCGAGGAAGTCTTGACGCACCTGCGGATCGTTGAGCAGCGTCCTTCCGGCGTCCTCGTAGCGGTTCTTACCGTCGACGAGGACGTAGCCGCGATCGCACCGCCGCAGGGCCTCCTTCGCGTTCTGTTCGACCATCAGGATCGCCGTTCCCGTCGCGTTGATCTCGTCGACCTTGTCGAACATCTCGGCGACGAGATCCGGCGCGAGCCCCGCGGACGGTTCGTCCAGCAACAGCAGATCGGGTTCGAGCATCAGCGCCCGTCCCATCGCGAGCATCTGTTGTTGCCCGCCGGAGAGGTTGCGGGCCTTCTGCGACTGGCGCTCTTCCAGAATCGGAAACCGCCGGAACACCTCGTCGAGGCGCTCTTGGGGCAGATCGTCGAGGATGTACGCGCCCATCTCCAGGTTGTCGCGAACCGACAGCGTGGAGAACACGTTGTCGCTCTGGGGAACGTAGCCGAGTCCGAGGTGGATGATGTCCTCGGGGTTCCGCCCGGTGATGTCCTCGCCGTCGAAGGCGACGGACCCGCCCATCACGTTCGTCAACCCGAAGATGGACTTCATGACGGTCGACTTTCCGGCTCCGTTCGGACCGACGATCGTGACGTACTCGCCGGGGTCGACGTCGAGGTCGACCCCGGTGAGGATCTGCAGATCGCCGTATCCGGCGTCCAGGTCGCGCACCGCCAGCAGGCTGTCCTCCCGGCGGTCGACCTCGGCGGCCGCGCTCGTCGCTCCGGCACCGTCGGCCAGCGCGCGCCCGGCGGCGTCGTCCGCGGCGTCGATCGGTTCGTCGCTCATACGTCACCTCCCAGGTAGGCCTCGATAACGTCTTCGTCGGTGCGCACCTCGTTCGGCGTCCCTTCGGTGAGAATTCGTCCCTGATGCATTACGATGACCGTCTTGCAGTTCTCCATGATGAGGTCCATGTCGTGTTCGACGATGAGGAACGTGTAGCCATCCTGGCGCAGTTCGTGGATGTGCTCGAGGAGTCGCTCTTCCAGCGACGGGTTGACCCCCGCGAACGGCTCGTCGAGCAACAGCATCTGCGGATCCGTCAACAGCGCGCGCGCGAGTTCGAGCAGTTTCCGCTGTCCGCCCGAGAGGTTCCCGGCGTACTCGTTGGCCAGGTGGTCGATGTCGAAGAACTCGAGCGTTTCCCACGCTCGTTCGAGCAACTCGCGTTCCTGTTCCTTGACGTCCTCGCGGGCGTAGGGGAGAACCGATCGCCAGAGCGCCTCCCCGCGCTGTTGTTTCGGGGCGACCATCATGTTTTCGAGGACGGTCATCTCCTCGAGTTCCCGCGCGATCTGGAACGTGCGCACCAGCCCGCGGTTCGCGATCTGGTACGGTTCCAGTCCGGTGATGTCGGCCCCTTCGAACCGAACGGTGCCGGCGTCCGGTTTGTGGACGCCGGTGATGCAGTTGAAGGTCGTCGACTTCCCGGCGCCGTTCGGCCCGATGAGACCGGTCATCGTTCCCCGTTCGATCTCGAAGCTCACCCCGTCGACGGCGGTGATGCCGCCGAACTCCTTGCGGAGGTTCTCCACCCGCAGCGGCACGCCGCGCGCGGTCGTCGATCCGGCGTCGTCGGCAGCGGTCTCCCCCGATCGCTCCTCGGCGGCCGGAGGTTCGGTCGACGAAACCGACTCGGAGGAATCGGACTCACTCATCGCGCTCACCCCCGTCAGCGGCCACCGCACCGGAGGGACTGCGTTCCGGCCTGGATAGCGGGACGCTCGCCGCGATCTCCTTTCTGTGGCCCAACACTCCCTCGGTCCGGTTGTGCATGAGCCAGATGAGCACGAGTCCCATGATCACCAGCTGCAGCTGTCGGAGGCTGTCGAGCGTGTACAACAGGAATGGGACGACGTCCGGGAACTGCCCGACCGCCGGACCGAAGCTGGACGGTGCGCTGGGATCGCCGAGGGCGCTTTCGACGATGTTCTTGAAGTAGCGCGGCCCCTGGTAGAGGAACGCCGCGAAGATGGCGCCGCCGAGGACGCTCCCGGTGTTCGAACCGGAGCCCCCGATGATGAGGGCGATCCAGACGTAGAAGGTGATGCGCGGCCGGAACGTGTTCGGCGTGACCGACCCCTGGGTGCCGAACCAGAGGATACCCACGAGTCCCATCAGCGCGCAGCCGACCATGAACGACTTGATCTTGAACCGGTTCGTGTTCTTCCCCAGGGCGTTCGTGACGTCTTCGTCCTCGCGAATCGCCTTGAGGACCCGACCGAACGGCGAGTTCCCCGTTCGAACGAGGAGGGCGTAGAATCCGCCCATTATGACGAGCAACAGGGCGGCGTAGACGAAGTTGTCCACGACCGGTTTCGGATTCGGGCTGATCACGAGGCCGATGCTGTCGACGATTACGCCGAGGTACACCTCCTCCCAGAGGACGTCGTCGGTGCCCAAGACGAGATCGAGCGGCCAACTGAGGGCGCTGATAAACCGCTCCAGCGGATCGCCGTAATCGAGGATGATCCCGTCGCCGCCGCCCAGGCCGATCCTGTAGCCGGCGATGTCATTTTCCGGGTCCCCGCCGCTGAGCGTATCCGAGAGCAGGGAGAAGCGAACGATCTCCGACAGCGCGATGGTCACGATCGCGAGGTAGTCCGCACGCAGACGCAACGCGGGAAGGGCTGCGATCAGGCCCAAAAGCGCCGCGGCGAGCATCCCCCCGAGGATGCCGATCCACAGGGGGAGACCCAGCCCGCCGACTTCGGCGGCGCTGGTGCCGGACCCGTAGACGGGCTTCGAGAGTATCGCGGTCACGTAGACGCCGGTCGCCATGAACGCGACGATCCCGATGTTGAACAGTCCCGTGTACCCCCACTGGAGGTTCAGGGCGAGCGCCGCCATGCCGAAGACGGCGATCCAGAACGTGAGCTGTCCGAGCTGGTTCATGAGTCCGCGGAAGGGGAATCCGATGATAAGACCGCCGATCAGGTACAGCGCGTAGATCCCGAGCAACAGCGCCAGTAGCATGGTCGCATCGTTCGGGAATTCGTAGCCGAACAGGCTGGCGGGATTCTGGGCGTCGCTCTGGCCGTAGCCGGGTTCTTCCGCGCCGGAATCGGTATCTGCGTCGGTCATGCTGTCGTCCTCCCCGAGAAGAGCCCTTGCGGACGAACGACCAGAACCAGTATCATCACGGCGAAGGCCGCCGCGCGGGCGAATCCAGACGGAATCCAGATCACCGCGGTAGAGGCGGTCACCCCGATGACCAGGCCGCCGAGGATGGAGCCGTAAATGGAGCCGATACCGCCCAGGATCACGGCCGCGAAGATGAGCAGCAACAGCAACCAGCCGTCGTTGAACGCGATCGTCCCCTTCCAGAGGACGAACATGTATCCCGCGACGCCGGAGAGCCCGCCGCCGATGATCCACGTCGAGCGGATGACTCGCTCGGTGGGGATCCCGGAGATCCGCGCGAGCGACTCGTTATCGGCCATCGCCCGCATCGCCTTGCCGAGTTTCGTCCGCTGGAGCAGGAGGTGTACGCCGAGCATCAACCCTCCCGCCACGATGATGAGGGCCAGGTCGTGCGCGGTGAACTGGACCGTTCCGCCGCCGATCTCCGGTCGAACGTTCGGTATCGAGCCGATCGCCGTCGTCCCTCGCGTATCCGACCCGAAGACGAACAGCATGACGTATCTGAGCGCGAACGCGATGCCGATGCTCGTGATGAGCAGCGGAATGCCGCCGGCGTCTCGGATCGGCTTGAAGCCGTACCGATCGATCGCGAGCGCGAGCGCGATCGTGACCCCGCCAGCGACGAGTATGCCCGCGATCACGGCCACCGGAGTTTCGGCGACGTTGATTCCGAGCGCACCGCCGAACACGGAGCCGCCGGCGCCGACCATGGCGAGCGCGCCGATGTCGGTTTCCGAGCCGAAGCCGCCGGCGATGATGTAGGTCACCGCCCATCCGGAGAACGCGCCGGCGGTGATGTAGTCGCCGTGTGCGAAGTTAGCGAAGTTCAAGATGCTGTACGTCATCGAGAGACCGATCCCGGCGAGGCCGATGACCAGCCCTCGCATGAGGCCGTCCCAGGTGAGCGTGATCAGGCGGGCGACGGTGAGGTCGCCGGTCGCGAGCTGGCGGACCAAGTCGACGAGTAACAGGACGCCGACGAAGATGAGGACGATCAGCAGCGGCTGTTCGACGGCTATCCGCCGCCCACGGTCGTACGTCTCTGCTACCCCCATCGGAATACCTCGTTCGTGGTCGCCGTTTTGCTCGTGCGTTCGTTCCGCCGGCTCGACCGGTCGGTCGAGCGCGCGAACGCGACTCGTGTTCCCCCGTATCTGTACCGATCGACAGCGTTCTCGATCGGTCTTTCCGGTCGTACGGTCATACGCCCCACCACCGCGGGCACTGACGCACGTCAACTGTGCACATATCCGGTTGGACTGTTACGCTGGGGGAAGATATAATTCACGCAATTCGGGGACACGGATGTTGTCGCACTGAGATGATTAGGGTCGACGCGAGTACGGTCGATTCGGCGGGTCGACGTGCACCTGCTCGAGACCGGATGGTCCGCCGCCCCGGCGCGACGGAGCAACAAGCGGTACCGACCGCCTCCGATCAGTTCACTCCCGCGATTTCGGAGCGGCGAGGGAACTCATACCCGGGAACGGAAGCGGACCGAGGAGCGCCGCCGTCCGTTCGAAGCCGCCGGAGGCGATTCACGCTTCGCCGTAGACCGGCACGGCCGCCCCGCTGGTTACCGCGGCGCCGTCGCTACAAAGAAACGCCACGACGTCGGCGATTTCGCGGGGTTCGACCCACGAGTCGTGGTCCGCGTCGGGCATCATTTCCCGGTTCATCGGGGTGTCGATCACGCTCGGCATGACGCAGTTGGCACGGACGCGTCCCCTGTTCTCCTCGGCCAGCGTCTCCGTCAACAGGCGAATCCCGGCCTTGGTGATCCGGTACGGCCCGTCGCCCTCGCCGCCCTCGAGCGACGATCGGGCGCTGACGCTGACGATCGAGCCGTCCGTCTCCTGTAGGTGTGGCAGTGCGTGTTTCGAGGCCAGAAACGCCGTCTTCAGGTTCACGTCGACGAGCAGATCGAACTCGTCGACGTCGGTCTCCTCGATCGGGGCGCCGCCGCGCCAGGTGCCAGCGATGTTCAACAGGTGGTCGATCCGATCGTGGTCGTCGACGACGTCCGAGACGAGTTCCGCGACGTCGTCCTCGTCGGTCAGGTCCGCCTCGTAGAAGTGACCCGCGTCGTCGGGTTCGAGCAGGCTGTCCTCCGCGTCGGGTTCGACGACGTCGACGGCACAGACCGTCGCGCCCGCCGCCCGGAATCGATCGACGGTCGCGCTGCCCAGTGCCCCGCTCGCACCGGTGATTACGGCGACGGTACCATCGAAGTCGACGTCGAACGCTGTCGTTGCTGCCATACGTGACGGTGTCGTCGCCCCGGTAGATCAATGGCGGGGCTGAGTGGGGGAGTGCAGCCATCGGCGTTCGATCGGCGGAATTACGGGGACGTCGGCGGGAGGGTGGCCCGTTCGAACCAGAATTTTTCGACGGCCCGCGCGATCGTGACGAACTCCTCTGGATCGGTCGGTTTGGTGAGGTAGGCGTTCGCACACTTCTGGTAGCTCTCCCGGACGTCCTCGGTCGCCTCGGAACTCGTCAACACGAGCACGGGGAGGTTCGAGAGTTCCGGGTCGTCCCGGATCGTGTCCAGGAACTCGAACCCGCCCATCCGGGGCAGGTTCAGGTCCAGGAGAACGAGGTCGGGCAGCGGAGTCGGCGGGTCCTCGCGTCGCTGGGCGAGGGTTTCGAGCGCCTCGTCTCCGTCTATCGTGACGGTGAGCGTGACCTCGGTCGAGACGGCGTCGAACGCCTCTTCGGTGAGTCGAACGTCGCCGGGATTGTCTTCGACGAGGAGGATGTCGATCGAGTCAACGGGCGTCGGAGACGCGGCGGTCATGGCTCGAATCGTCGGTGGAAGGAAACTCGGCGAACATGTTGCATAGATTCGTTGCGTTTCGGTAGGAATCCATTCGGGTTAAGGCTACTTGCTAAGTGATTTGGACCGGCGACGGGTTCGAGGGGCGTCGCCCGTTGGGACGGGACACTGATACCGATCGCGACCGTTACCGCAACCGAATGCGCCTGATCGCTCATCGCGGGTTCGCTGCGACGGCGCCCGAGAATACGATCGCTGCCGTCGAATTCGCTGCCGAGTACGCCGACGCCATCGAGTTCGACGTTCGACGCTGTGGCTCGGGTGAACTCGTCGTCATCCACGACGAGACGATCGATCGGGTCACCGACGAGGTCGGTACCGTCGCGGACACCGACCTCGCGGATCTGCAGTCGGTGTCCGTTCTCGAATCGCCCGAACGAGTCCCCACGCTCGCGGAGATGCTCGCGGCGGTGCCGCCGAGCGTCGAGGTCAATCTCGAAATCAAGGATCGAGGCGTCGCCGCGGACGTCCTCGACGCGATCGACGACGTCGACAACCGGGTCGTCACCACCTCCTTTCTGGAACCCGAACTGCGATCGATCCGGGACCTCGATTCGAGCCAGCCGATCGGCCTGCTGGTCAGCCGTCGACTCGGCGACCCCGTAACGACGGCCGTCGAACTAAACTGCGACGTCATCGGGGCGAGCTATTGGCGCTGTCTGACGACTGGACTCGTCCCGCGGGCGAAGTCGGTCGGTCTCGAGATTCACGCGTGGTCGATCGAGCGCTGGCACCTGGCCAAACTGCTCGACCTCCGGGGCGTCGACTGCGTCTCGGCCGATCGGCCGATCCGCGTACAGTCGTTCGAATAGTGGGACAGTCCGGCCCAGGATTCAGTCGAAGAACAGCTCGGTACCCGGTGCCCGTTCAGCGTCGTCCGGTAGTTCGTCGAACCAGCCGACGTCCGCGGGGACGTCTTCCCCGGAGTCCGACGTGGCGAGATCGGCCACGTCCGTCCCGTTCGCGGGCGTCGCACTGAACACGACGAAGTGTCGCGTCGCCGTGCGTTCGCCGCCCTCGAGACGGGCTTCGAATCGCCACACGCCTTCGATCGCGTCGAGTTCGACGTCGAGTCCGACGACCGTTTCGACCGCCCGTCGGGCGGCGTCGTCGTACGCGTCCCCGGGCTCGACGTGGACGAGGGGCAGTTTCCAGGCACAGTCCGGCGTCAGTTTCCGAAGCAGCGCCGCTCCGCGTTCGTTCGTGACGCCAACGACGACAAGGTCTTCGAGGGCCGCCAGTTCGTCGAGCGCGGCGCGATCGACGGTATCGGTGTCCTCGTGAAACGGAACGTCGTCGCGGTCGCGAAGCGATGCGGGGTCGACGATCGGTTCGACGGTAGTGCTGTCTGACGTCGCGTCAGGTTGGTTCGATGTCATCGGTAGGGTGTCGCAGTGGGGTGGGTCGTAACGCAGCCCCGGCTTTCGGCGGTAAGCGCGCCGTCTCAACGACTATCGGCGACACGCCAAAGAAGCTACCGATTTTATTTCCGACTTTTATTCGTCTAGAAATAGGTTGGCTATGGTAATAACGGTTTTCCCAGGTCGATTTCGATCCGGCACCGATCCGACTGTCGCCGTCGTCGGAGTCGGTTCCGGAGACCAGTCCGGTGCGATCGGCGACTACCCGCTATCTCCGACCGTCGTCAAGTATCCCGTCCCTCGTCACCGTCGCTTATCCTCGTCTTCGACCGTCGTTACCGATACCGTGCGCGTGCGCGGGCCGTCGCACTCGACGAACAGCACCGACTGCCACGTCCCGAGTGCGGGCCGGCCGTTCTCGATCAGAATCGTCACGTCCAGACCGACGAGCATCGCCCGGAGGTGGGAATCCGCGTTCCCGTCGAGTTCGTCGTGCGCGTGGCCTTCGTCCGGTACCAGGTCCCGGAGGAACGATTCGATGTCGCCGCGCAGTCGGGGTTCGTCTTCCTGGACGACGAGCCCCGCCGTCGTGTGCCGGACGAACGCCGTACACGTCCCGGACCCGAGGTCGTCGGGGACGGCCGCGGCGATCCGATCGGTCACGTCGACGGTGGTGAGTCGATCGTCGGTCTCGACGGTGAACGTCGTCCGTGTCATGGTCGGGATATGGACGCGCAGAACGAAGCCCTTTGTGCGACCCGCGACTACAGCGACTTCCGCATACAGGTGGCCGACGCGGGACAGAGTTCGTCGAACTCGGTCGTCCCCCGGATCGCGGCGGGCGCGTCGGTGCGATCGATCTCCACGTACCCGTGGGTCGCGAAGAACTCGGGGGCGGTCGTCGTGAGCAGGTACAGTGCGTCGATCCCGTCGCCCCTGGCAGTGGCCTCCAGCGCCTCGTAGAGCGCCGTTCCGAGTCCGTTTCCGCGGGCCGACCGTTCGACGACGAGCGATCGGAGCAGTCCGTCGATCCCGTACGGTTCGATGCCACCGACGCCGATCGGATCGTCGCCGTCGTACCCGACGTAGAAACACTCGGGTTTCGATCGCACGTCCGCCGACGGTAGGTCGTTCTCCGTCAGCAGGGTTTCGACGTACGGAAGCGTACTCTCGTCGGCCCGCTGGAGCGTAATCGGTCCGTCGCTCATGCCCGAGCTATCCACTGGCACGGTTATGACGTTTTTGACGGGCGAGTCGAACCCGACTCCGCCACCGGAGAAGCCACTATACCAGCCGATCGACGGCCCACGAGGCCCGCTCGCGGACGTTCGGGTCCGGATCGTCGCGTTCGACGGTCGCGAGTCGATCGGCCGCCTCGTCGACGCCGCCGTGGCCGAGCGCGAGACACGCGTTCGCCCGGACGTGTGCGTGGTCGTCGTCGAGCAACGCGAACAGTTGCTCTCGTGCTGGCTCGACGGCCGATTCGACTCCGGCGGCCACGCGGGCGATCGTGACGGCGGCGTTCGCGCGCGTGTTCGGATCGTCGCTCTCGAGTGCCGTCGCAATCTGCGGACACGCGTCCTCGACCGCCGACGGGTTGTGGTGGGCGACGTCGCCGAGACAGCCGATCGCGTTGTTCCTGAGCGTCCCGTCCTCGTGATCGATCAGCGCTACGGCGTCGTCGACGAACTCGAGTGACGGCGTGCCCGCATCCGATCGGGCGAGCCGTCCGAGGGCGGACAGGGCAGACACCCCGTTCGCCTCCGGCTCCGTCGCGAGTGCGTCCGTCAGGAGCGGGACTGCAGGTTCGACCGCCGCCGGGTGTTCGATCGACAGGGTCGCGAGTAGGCGCAGTCCCCAGCGATCGTACCCCTGACGCTCCTCGAGCACGTCGACGATCGCGTCAGCGTGATCGACGACGGCCTCCGGTCGCTCCGTCGCGACGGCCTCGAGACAGCGCAGCAACTCCCGCGTCGCCGGGTCCGTCCCGTTGTCGACGGCGAACGAGACGATTTCGTCGACCGACGGTGCGACGTCGGCGGCCGATTCTTCGGCGAGTTCGGCCAGGGTGAGTGCGATCGCGTCGTGGAACTCGATCGACGGCCGACCGAGTAACGCCCGGAGTTTCGGCACGGTCGGGAGACAGAGCGACGGCTCCTCGTCGATCGTCTCTCGAATCCGCCGGACGGCTCGCCGTTGACTGGTCGGGTCGCGGTCGTCGAGTTGTGCGAGCACCGACGGCAGGTCGAACGCGTCCGCGTCGCGACTCCCCTCGACGGCCTCGCCCCCATCTCCATCCATTGCACTCGCTTCATGTTCGATAGGCAGTAAAAGTTCTCCGACAGTTTTGTTCGGACAGGCGCGATCGGATTTTACGGTCTGAGCGGGCGAGTGCCCCGGACTCGACCCCGGGCGGTTCACCCCCGCCGACGGCGGCGAGAAACGAATTTCGAAAATCGGCTCGAAGATGGCCGCCAATCCCGGCTCGGCGACGATTCCCGGCGCGATGCTGGTCCCGGAGATCCAGATCTGGCAGGTCGTCAGGTACAGTTCGAGATCGTCGGTCATCTCCCACGCCCGTCGAAGCCCCGGCGTATCGAACTCCGATTTCTGGTACCGTCGGGCACGCGTCAGGCCGAGTTCGATGGCGACGAAGTAAGCGTTTATCGGGATGACCAAGACGCCGGCAATCAGTCGCCCGGTGATTTCGAGCGAATCCGTCGTCGAACTGTACCATCGACAGACGCAAATCAGTGGCTGCTCTCAGGCGAGCCACTCGTCGGGTTTCGTGTCGTAGTCGACGTCGTCGGCGGCGAGGTGTTCGACCTCCTCCCAGGGGACGTCCTCCATCGTGACCTCGTCGCCGTCGTACCGGAGCAACTTGCCGCGCTCTTCCGGCTCCGGCTCGCGATTGCGACGCTTGGCGACCTCGATGTCGTGGTCGTCGACCTCCTTGACGATCGTCAGCAGGTTCACCGGCCGCCCCCACAGCTCGAAGATCCGTTTGAGCGTCTCCCGGGCCTGTCCCAGGTCGAGCATGACGCCGTTGTACTGGTGGCCCAGCAGGAGTTCGTTGGCGTTGTTGTAGTTGCCGTCGTAGACCGCGATCGTCGGCTTCCCGAAGTTGGTGAACTGGAGGAGGAGCTTCTTCTTCACGTCGTCGGCGGCGTCGCTGGCCACGTGGAACTGGCCGGTCGCCTCGGAGTGTTCGTACGTGAAGTAGTCGTTCTCCGTGATGAACTCCTCCGTGAGGAATTCGTCGAGGAAGGTGACGTCGTTGTGACTCTCGCGCACGTCGAACATCCGGTCCCAGCCGGCGGCGAACTCCACATCGTCCAGCGCCTCCTGAACCGAGGAGTACCGCGCGTCGTCGAACAGGTACCGGCCGATCCGCTCGAGTTCGTTCTGGTTGATCCGCCCGAGGAAGCCCCGGTGCTGGCGCTTGACCAGCGAGTAGTGGCGGCGGGCCAGCCCCTCGTAGGTGAGCACCTTCCAGGGGTATTTCTCGACGTCGATCTCGCCCGCACGGGCACGCTCGAGCGCGTCGTGGTCGATCCACCGTTCCGGGACGTCCTCGAGTTCGTCGAGGGTCTCCGGACCGATCGTATCGAGCGCCTTCGGCGGTTCGAGCGTCTCGAGTACCTCGTCGAAGTCGACGACGTCCGTCAAATTCCGCCACGAAATTCCCTCGACGCGGAGCAGTCGCTCCAGCACTTCCCGTCGGTTCGTCGTGTTCTCGACGTACTCCCAGAGTTCGAAGCCGAGGCTGTAGGGATTGAGTCCGGGCGAGGCGAGCACCTTCGCCATGTGATCGGCGTAGTTGAGGAACTCGTCGTCGCCGGCGAAGGCCTCGTCGGCCATCATCAGCGACTCCCAGTAGGCCGCCCATCCCTCGTTCATGACCTTCGTCATCTTCTGGGCGGCGAAGTAGTACGCTTCCGCCCGCATCATGTCGAGGATGTCGCGCTGCCACGGCTCCATCTCGACCCCGCGGCCGGCCTCCTCGTCGTACTGTTTGCCGTACTCGCGGACGAACGCGAGGACGTCCTTCTGGGGCTCTTCCGGGAAGTTCACCGGGCCGTCCTCGGCCTCGAGTTTCTCGACCCACTCGTCGTCGAACACTTCGCCCTTGATCTCGTCGGAGAGGTCGAGTTCGTCCAGTTTCTCCGCGAGGTCCTCGTCGATCTTCTCGACCGGCCCGTCGATGTCGAGTCGTCGCTCGAACACCCGGTGCTGGTCGATGTTGTCCTCCAGCGAGAGACAGTGATCGACCCACTTCTCGACCTCGGCTCGATCGATCTCGGGATCGGACATGTACTCGTCGATCGCGCGGGCGTGGCGTTCGAGCATGGCCGCGGCGTTGACCTGCGCCTCGTCGGCCTGGCCGCGCGTGAACAGGCCGAACCACTCGTTGTTCGAGAAGAAGTCGGAGTGGGCCTCGACGTGGGTGATGACGGCCTTCTGGTCGGCTAGCGTGTTCGACTCCTGGAGGAAGGCGTGGGCCGGGTTGTCGTTGTTGACGATCTCGAAGGCCTTGCCGCCGCTGTACTGGCCCTGCTTTTGCTGTTTGTCGTACTGCATTCCCCACCGCCAGTGCGGGTACCGCGACTGGAACCCGCCGTAGGCGATGAGTTCGTTCATCTCGTCGTAGTCGACGATCCAGTACTTGACCGGGTACGGTTCGAGGCCGAGCTTCTGGGCCAGGTTCCTGGCCTCCGTCACCGGTTCCTCGAGATCGGTCGCGATCGCCTGTTTGCGGAATCTATCCGAATTACTCATCTTCTTCACCCTCCGTCGAGAGGATCTCGTAGATCGCGTCGGTCACGTCCGCTTTGCCGTTGACGTAGGCCACTGCGACGTCGTCGGAGTCGGTGCCGAAGTACCGTTCCAGTTCCTCGGCGTGGGTGGCGTTGATCGCGTTGCCGCTCGGCTGGGTTTCCACGTAGGCGTGGAGGTTGGCCGGAATCTCCTCCATCAGCGGAATGACCCGTTCCTCGGTGTCGTTGCTCGAGTTCTCGGAGTCGCCCGCCGCGAAGACGTACCGGTTCCAGTCGTTCCAGGGGTACTCCTCCAGCAGTTGTTCGGCGAGTTCGTATGCGCTCGAAATCTTCGTCCCGCCACCGCTGCGGATGCCGAAGAACTCGTCGCGTTCGACCTGCCACGCGTCGGCGTCGTGGGCGATGTAGACGAACTCGGCGTTGTCGTACTTGCCCTGGAGGTACCAGTCCAGCGGCGTGAACGTCCGCTCGACGAGTTCGCGCTTCTTCTCGCGCATCGAACCCGAGACGTCGCGGATGTTGACGACGACGACGTTCTTCTCTTTCTCCTCGATGATCTCCGGGTAGCGGTAGCGTTCGTCCTCCCGGCGGAAGGGGACGTGTTTGATCCCCTCCCGGCGGATCTGCTGCTGGACGGTCTGGCGCTCGACGTTCTCCTCGAGTTCCTCGATCGAGGCCCACGCGTCGCGCTCGTCCTCGGGAACCTCGTCGTAGGCCTCCTCGATCCAGGCCATCGAGACCGGAATGTTCTCGCCGCGGGCCCACTCGAAGACGTCTCGGGGTCCGAATCCCTCGACCTTGCAGACCTCTTCCAGGAACTCCTCGTCGAAGTCCATCGCGAGTTTGCGTTTGAGCCCCTCCTTGAACATCCGCTCGAAGTCGAGCGTGCTGTCGGGGCCGGTTCGGGTGAGGTCCGTAAAGGGACCCTCCTTCTCCTCGATGACCTTCTTGCCCTTCGGGTCGAGGTCGAGGCCGAGTTCCTCGTCGAGTTCCTGGGCGAACTCTTCGGGGTCCATCTCGTAGTACTCGTGCTCGCCGCCGTCCTCGCCGGGTTCGTCGCCGTCGCCGTCGTCGTCGCCGGGCTGTGGCTGGGGCTGTCCGACCGGCTGGCCGACGTCGGGGGTGTCGCCGTCGCCCTGACCGACGCCACCCTGGTCGCGCTGATCGTACTCGAACTCCGGGAGCGAGACGATCTTGACCGGGATGTTGATCTCGCCGGGTTTGCTGCGTCCGAGGTCGCCGTACTGGATGAAATCGGCGAGGTCCTCGCGGCGCTCCTCGCCGACTTCACGGAATCGTTCGAGGTCGTCTCTCAGTCCCATCTGTATGACACCTGTCCCATGACGTGTCTGCTGGTCAGTTCGGCCGACGCCTTCGAGTAATCGAAGAGGTCGACCATCGTCTCGATCGTGTCTTCCTTGACGGTCGCGGTCTGGGTCCCGCTCGGGGGGTCGTCCCACTGGCGCGGGTCGAAGTCCTCGAACGTGCGTTCGACGTCGTCCCAGTCATGGCTCTCGAGGACGGTCTTGATGACCGGAATCGCCGTCAGGTCGACGTCCTGCACCGAGAAGTCCTCGTCGCGGTGTTCCCACGCGTGGCGATTCAGCGACGTGATCACCTTCTCGCGCCGGAAGTTCCGCACGCTCTCGCGCGGGAGGTTCCCGTCGTAGTCGTCCTCGGAGAACCGGCCGAGGTGTTCGATCTCGAACAGCTTCATCTTCAGCGGATCCGGCTCGACCCGTTCGCCGCGGTCGTTGTACAGCGGCTCGTCGGTCTCCCACGCGTAGGTGTGTTCGACGTACTCCTCGACGGTCTCCTCGTCGACCCGTTTCTCGTGCATGATCGCCTCGATGACGTCCGACTCCTGCTGGTCGAAGATGTAGTTCTTCACCGGCACCACGCGGTTCTCGAACTCCGTTCGCTCGCCGGTCGAGAAGACCGGGGCGTCGGCCATCCCTTCGGCCATCCCGTTCAGCACGTCGCGAGGCATGACCACGTCCTCGACCGGCAGGTCGGGGTGGTGGCGGTCCTGGTCCGTCCGGAGCAGTTCCGCCAGGGTGTCCCGCGTGTAGGTGACGGGGACGCCGTGTTCGCCGTCGTGGCCGTCGTCGGCGAAGTCGAACTCGTCTTTCTCCCGGCGAGTGTCGCCTTCCTGGAGGAATCCCTGGTCGTAGATCAGGGCCTTGTCGACGAGGTCCAGCCCGTTCGGCAGGTCCTCCTCGTCGAGTCGAGTGGCGACGGCGTACAGTGCGGCCGCCTCGATCGCGTGGGGCGCGAACTCCTGGTCCCTGGCCTCGCCCTCCTGATCTTTCACCGTCACCGTCACCGGCTCGCGGATGCGATCGGCCAGTTCGTCGTAGCTCTCCGCGGTCCAGACCTCCGTCTCGTTCGTGAGTTCGCGCCGAATGAGTTCACACTCCAGCGAGAGGTTGGTCAGGTAGCCGAACTGGTGTTTGTCCAGCCGGCGCTTGAGCGCCTTCAGGGGATCCATACCGTTGCGATCGGCGTGCTGGTTGAGTTGCGCCTCGAGGTCGGGGTTGGAGATGATCAGCAACTGACTGTCGACGTCCATCCCGATCCCCTTGTCCAGCTTGACGGACTGTTCGTCGGGGACGTTCAGCAGCTTCTGGAGGAGGTCGGCGTGCTGGGCGGCGTCCTCGACGATCGTGAGGACGCCGTTGCCCTGCGACAGCACGCCGTCGTAGCTGAACGCCTGAGGGTTCTTCCGGCCCCGCGAGTCCAGTTCCTGGAGCATGCCGTGCATCCACGACCCGACGAGCCGTTCCTTGGGCGGGCCGTCGTCCTCCGAGTGGAGGACGCCGACGCCCTGACCGACGTCGACGACGTAGTTTTTCACCCGGAGGTGCTTGTCGTCGCTGATCGCCGAGAACAGTTCCTGCTTGCCCTCGCGACGGTATCGCTCCTCGAGGAAGTCGTAGGCTTCCCGCGAGAACGGGTCGAGGGCCGCGTCCACCTGGACCGGAACGTGGTCGTCGAGTTCGTCGTTGAGGTCGTCGAGGATCCGTTCGCGAACGCTCTCCGGGAACACCGACAGCGGGTGGGCCTGGACCGGACTCTCGTACCAGTGCTGTTCGTCCCCAGCCGTGGGGTCGCCGCCGTAGCTCAGTCCCCTGTCGTCGGCCTCGGCGGTCGTCACGTTCCACTCGACGGTGTAGCGCCGGCCGTCGGGCGTCTTCGAGTACTCCCGCAGGCCGTTGACGAGACAGCGCTTGAGTTCCGATTTGCCCGTCGCGGTCGGCCCCTCGAACCAGATGATCTTCTCGTCTTTCGCCCGACCCGCGGCGATCGATCGGAGGTCGTCGACGAACCCGTTCAACACCTCGGTGTTGCCGAGGATGGCGTGTTCGCCGTCGTTGTACGGATCGTCGAAGAACCGGTAGCGCTCCTTCTCTTCGCCCTCCTCGACGACCGCGCGGGTGCCGGCGGCCTCGATCGCCTCCAGCAGGTACTTCGAGGCGTGGGAGGCGATCGTCGGGTTCTCGAAGATGCGATCGACGTACGCCGCGAGGCTCATCGGCTCCTCGTACGTCTCTTCTAACGTGCGATCGGCCTCGGTGACGTAGTCGTTGCCGGTCATGTTAGTCTTCCATCTCGGCCTTGGCGACCTCGGCACCCGCGAACTCGAGGACCTCTTTCGCGCCCGCCTCGGAGTAGCCCTGTTCCATCAGGGCGTCGATCCACGAGGAGCGTTCGTCGTCGTCGAACTCGTTGGCCGAGACCAGCGCCGAGAAGTTGATGTTGTGCTTCTTGTCCTCCCAGAGTTTGCGCTCCAGGGCGCGGCGCAGGCGCTCGTTGTCCTGGGGGTTGAACGCCTCGCCCTCGCGTGCGCGCCGCGAGACCCAGTTCGAGACCTCCTGGCGGAACGATTCCTTGCGATCCTCGGGGATGTCGAGTTTCTCCTCGACGCTCCGCAGGAACGTCTCGTCGGGTTCCTGCTCGCGACCCGTGAGTTCGTCCTCGATCGTGTCGTCGTCGATGTAGGCCATGACGTGGTCCATGTACTTCTCGCCCTGGCGCTGGATCTCGTCGATGTCGTAGGCCAGCGCGTGGCGGACGTCCTCGATGGCGCGTTCCCTGTACTCCTCCCGGACCGTCTCGAGGTAACGGTAGTAGGTCTCGAAGTTGTCTTCGGGGATGGAGCCGTGGTGTTCGAGGTTCTCCTCGAAGAAGTTGAACACCGTCAGCGGCGAGAGGAACCCGCGCTGGCGGTGTTTCGAATCCATGATCGCCTCGGCGATCTCGTCGCCGATGAAGCGGGGCGAGATGCCGACCATCCCTTCCCCGATCTCGGCCTTCGCGGCGGCCTCGTCGCGAAGCTTCTTGGGGTCGATGTCGTCGCCCTCGTCGATCTCGCCGTTGTAGGCCTTGGCCTTCGAGAGCAGGTCCACGGTTTCGGTGTCGGGTTCCTCGATCCGCGTGAGCACGCCGAACAGGCCCGCCATCTCGAGCGTGTGGGGCTCGACGTTGATGTCGGGGACGTCGGCGTTGTTGAGCATCTTCTGGTAGATGTTGGCCTCGTCCTCGTAGCTCAAGACGTAGGGGAAGTCGATCCGCTTGGTGCGGTCGTTGAAGGCCTCCATCTTCTCGTCGCCCTTCTTGTCCTTGTACTCGGGCATGTTGGTCCGGCCGACGATCACCTGGTCGATGTCGATGCGAGGGTTGTTCTTCGGCTTGATCGTCTGCTCCTGGGTCGCGTGCAGGAAGTCGTAGAGGAACTCCCGCTGGAGTTTGAGTAGCTCCTCGCCCGAGAAGATCCCGCGGTTGGCGTTACAGAAGGCACCCGAGTAGTCGAACGCGCGCGGGTCGGACTCCCCGTAGATGGCGATCTTCGAGTAGTTGACGTCGCCGGTGAGTTCGGTCTCGTCCTGGTTCTTCTTGTCCTTGGGTTCGAAGGTCTCCAGGCCCTGGCGCTTGTTCTCGTCGGCGACGAATCGAATGATCTCGACGTGGTTCTCGAGGACCTGCTGGAGGTCGTCGTCGTAGTGGGCCAGCAGCCTGTCCATGTAGAACTCGCTTTCGGGATCGAGCGCCTGCTCGTTCTGAATCGTGTACGGTGCGTCGAGGTTCTCGTTTAGGTCGTCGATGACCTGCTGGCGCTGTTCCAGCGGAAGCAGGACGAGCGGATCCTGGTTCATCGGCGATCGGACGGTGTCGTCGGCCGGATCCTGGTCCTTGATGACGTCACAGAGGTTGGTCCACTTGAACGTGTACATCCGCCCCTCGTCGCGGAGCGTGTAGTCCTCGAAGTAGCGCCGCACCTGTTTGTCGAAGTGGGACTTCCCCGATCCGACCGGGCCGAGCAGGAGTTTGATCCGCCGTTCGGGACCGAGCCTGCGGGCACCCGACTTGACCTTGTTGACGAACTCGTGGATCGACTGGTGGATCACCTTCCCGTAGAAGGTGTTCTCACCGTCGTTCAGCGGATCCTCGCTGGCGAGTTGGTACTCGACCATTCCTTCCGTCTCGTCGTAGGTCGTCCCGTAGTAGTCGAACATGTCCGCGACGCGCTGGTGGGCGTTGCGGGCGATCTTCGGGTCCTCGTACACCGCTTCGAGGTACCAGTCGAACGACTTGGTCTCCCGCAGGTCCGCGGGCATCGATTCCTTGTAATCCGTACTAAGCTTCTCGAGCGTCTCGATGTCACCGGTCATGGTATCATTGCCAGTTTGGTGGTCCCCCGTCTTCGATCGGCACCTGCGTCGATGGGTCAGGTGTGGAGTAGACGTCGATCGACCGTCTACATCGTCGCGTGGCCGAACCGTCGGTCCACCACGGCGCGTCACGACGCGTATACCACGCGCTCACTTGACTCCTTACGGCGGCTCTCGGAGAGCGCGAACCCGTTCGGGCGGCGATCTGTCGTGCCATATGTGAGCGCTTACCATTACGTCGTGTCGGCGTCGAACTGCCGGTCGTTCACGACGTGCGCCGGGGACGGGCGCGGAGTTGATCGGTCCGGCGGTCGGATACCGATAGTATTTAATGAGTGAGTAATCCAAGTACTTAACCTTGGCCCCAAAAGGTATTTACCAGAACTTCATTCCAGGAAATTGTTGCCAGAACCATATATTGTCAATTGGTATCACGCCCCGCGTTAGGGGCGAAACTACAAAAACGATCGGCCTGCAGCGGCCGGGTCACCTCGCGCGCGCTCGACCGCAGTTTTCCTACGTCGCACGTCAGAGAGTCGGCACCGATCGTCGCGACGGGACGACCCAGACGATCGCCGGCCGGTCGCCACCGGCGATCGGACGACGGTGCTTTAGACCCGTCGCCCGTACCGACACCCATGACGGCGTTCGACGCGCTTCCCGATAGCTGGACCATCTGGAGCGAGGAAGACGACGGTCGGGCGGTCCTCGCCTACCGGCCGGACGTCTTCGACGCCGAGGAGTTTCCCCCGGCCTGCCTGCCGACGCTGTACGTCACCCACGGTAAGCGAACCCGGAGACCCGGAACCAACCCCACCAGTCGGACGACGGCGAACGACTGGTTCGTCACCCTCTACCTGGAACCCGACGTTTCCCTCCCCGACCAGCACCGGTTCGACGACCGATCCGACGCCGTCGCCTGTGCGATCGACCTCGCACGGCAGTTCGACGCCGGCGAGATCGACTACCGCGACCTGTACCAGGTCCCGCGGGAACGGTACTTCGATCGGCTCGACGAGTTGACCGGGGGACCCGACGATCCCGATTCGTAGGGCTCGGTCTCGACGGGACACGTCAGCAGATCCCGCTCGTCACCGTTGTCCCCGATTCCCGATCCGCGATCGGTCCCGGAGCGTCGATCGGGGAGTAGTCGACTCGGCGCGGCGATCGAGCGGAGACGCGACTCGACGTGAGGCTTAACCGAACGCGGTGCGAATCGATTCCTATGTCGACCGTTACGCTCATCGGCTCCCGGCTGGCCGACCCGGGAACCGAGTTCGTCTATCACGGCGAGGCGGACGCCTGTGCCGGCTGTCCGTACCGGAGCCAGTGTCTCAATCTGGATACCGGCACCAAGTACCGCGTCACCGCCGTCCGCGAGAACGCCCAGACCCTCGAGTGTGCCATGCACGACGGGGGCGTCCGGGCGGTCGAGGTCGAACCGGTCTCCGTGAAAGCGAACATCGCCTCGAAGGGGGCTTTCGCCGGCAGCAAGACGAGTCTCCCCGGCCCGTGTCCGTACGTCGAGTGTCCCAGCCACGAGTACTGCGAACCCGACGGCCTCGCGTTCGACGAGGAGTACCGAATCCGGAAGAACCTCGGCGAACCCCCACACGACGTCTGCCACCTCGATCGCTCGCTCGAACTCGTCGAACTCGAGACCGAGGACTGATCCCGCTCGCCGATCCGTCAGCTCCCTCGTCGATCCGTCGATTTTCGGTCACCACGTCCGTCCTCAGTCGTCGCATCGTCGGTGTCAGGCGTCCTGTCCCGCGATCGCGATCAGTCCGGCACCGACGACGCCGGCGACCCCGGCGCCCACGAACGCGGGCGTGTACGTCCCCGCGAGGTCGTACGTGAGTCCGGCAGCCCAGGGCGCGATCAGTCCCGAGACGGCGAACGACAGCGAGACCAGGCCGAAGATCGCGTTCGCGTTCGCCGTGCCGAACAGGTCGGCCGTCAGCGGCGACAACAGCGCGCCGTTGCCCCCGTAGGCGACTCCGAAGACGATCGCGAAGGCGTACAGGCCCGCCGCCGAATCGACGAGCGGGAGGACCATCGTCGTCGCACCCATCCCGAGCGAACAGCCGACGAACGTGCGTATTCGGCCGACCCGGCCGGCGAGGCCGCCGACACCGATCCGGGCGGTGGCGGTCGCGACGCCGACGATGGCGAGCGCGAGCGCGCCCGTCCGTTCGCCGAGGCCGACGTCGTCGGCGTGGGGGACGACGTGGACGAGCACGACGTAGAGCGTCCCGAAGACGAACACCCAGCCCGCGAACACGAGCAGGAAGGTCCGGGACGTCGCGACGGCGGTCACGTCCCGACGGTAGGTCGCCCAGTCCGGCGGGTCGGGATCCGGGACGTTGCCGTAGAACTCGGACCCGGGATCGACGCCCGTCGAGGCCGGATCGTCGGCGAACAGGGGCGTGACGAGGGCGACGAGGAGTGCGGCTCCACCGACGAGGACCAGGATGGCCGTGCGCCAGCCGACGGCCCCGACGAGGGTGCTGGCGGTGGGTGCCGTGGCGACCATTCCGATCCCGAGGCCGGCCGTGGCGAGGCCGGTCGCGAGGCCACGGCGCCGCTCGAACCACCGGGGTACCGTCGCGTAGGAGACGACGTAAATCGAGCCGAGACCGATCGCCGTGACGATCCCGTAGGCGACCAGCAGTTCGGCGTAGCCGGCCGCCCGGCTGGTCCACGCGCCGCCGATCGCGAGCGCGACCGCGCCGACGAGCAGGAACCGCCGTACGCCGAACCGGTCCGCGAGTACGCCCAGCGCGGCCGCGGCGACGTAGATCACGACCGTCTGGAGTGAGAAGACGAACGACACGCTCGATCGGGACAACCCGAGTTCCCGCTGCATCGGACCCAGGAAGACGCCGAAGGCGTAGGAGAGCCCGAAGACGACGAACGCACCGACGAAGCTCCCCGCGACGACGTACCAGCCGCGATAGACGCGGCCGGTCGATCCGTCCGCTCCGTCGGCCCGATCGGGCCGGCGTGGGGACGGCTCCCACGCGTCGTCGTCGGGCATTCTGTCCGATCGGACGTCACATTGTCACATAACCTTTAATATACCCATTGGTGGCGATTGGCACATGTCGTCGACAGAACCGGCGGCGGCAGGTGGCAACGTCATCGAACGCGCGGGGGAACGGATCGCGGACGTGGTGGAGCGGTGGATGCCGAGCCCGTTCCTGTTCGCGATCATCCTGACGTACGCGGTGTTCGCGGTCGGGATGATCGTCGAGGGACAGGGACCGTCGGACATGGTACTCCACTGGTACGACGGCTTCTGGGCCTTCCTGACCTTCGCGATGCAGATGGTCCTGATCATCATGACGGGGTTCGTGATCGCGTACCATCCTCGCGTCAACGACGCCCTCCAGCGGCTGGCGGCGATCCCCAGCAGTCGCCACCAGGCGGTCGTGCTCGTCGGAGTCGTCTCGATGGTGCTGGCGTGGGTCCACTGGGGACTCAGCCTCGTCGTCGGGGCGATCTTCGCCCGAGAGATGGGCAAAGCGGCCTTCCGGAAAGGCGTCGACGTCCACTACCCGTTGCTCTGCGTGGCCGGCTACATGGGGCTGGGGTTGACCTGGCACTGGGGCCTGTCCGGGTCGGCGCCGCTGCTGCTCGCGACCCCCGAGAACGAGTTCGTCGAACTCGGCATCGTCGACGGGCCCGTCGGGACGTCCGCGACGATCTTCAGCACGTACGCGCTCACGCTCACCGCACTGTCGATCGCCTTCGCCGCGATCGTGCTGTACCTGCTGACGCCCTCGCCGGAGCGATCGGCGGAGATCACCGAGTACGTCGCCGAGGAGGAACTGTTCGAGGCGACGCCGGACGGCGGCACCGACGAGGGGGCCAGCGACGAGGAGGTGATCGACGAACCGACGCCCGAACCCGAGGCCGACCGCGACGAGGGGCCCGCTCCGGCCGATATGATCGACGACAGCCGAGTGCTCGGCGGGATCATCGCCCTGACGGGCGTCGCTGTGGTCGGCTGGCAGTTCTGGTCGCAGGGGCTCGACGCGCTGAACCTGAACGTGCTGAACTTCGCGTTCCTGTTCGTCGGCCTCGCGATCTACACCCAGCCGGCGGTCTACCGCGAGCGGTTCGGCGAAGCCGCGGAAGCCGCTGCGGGGATCGTTCTCCTCTTTCCCTTCTTCGCCGGGATCCAGGGGATGATGACCGGCTCCGGACTGGCGGAGACGATGGCCGAAGGGCTGCTCGCGGTCTCGACGACGGGGACGTTTCCCGTGATCGCCTGGCTCACCGCGGCGGTCGTCAACCTCTTCGTCCCCTCCGGCGGAGGTGAGTGGATCGTCCTCGGGCCGTCGGTCCTCGAGGCCGCCCAGGATCTCGGGATCCCGATCGGCCACGCCACGATGGCCTACGCCGTCGGCGACGCGCACACGAACCTGCTGAACCCGTTCTGGGCGATCCCGCTGCTCGCGATCACGAACATCCGTGCCCGGGAAATGTTCGGCTACGCGATCACGATGTTGCTCGCGCTGATCCCGTTCCTGGCGGTGGCGCTGTACGTCGTGCCGTACTGAGCGGCCAGGTCCCACGACTGCGCCATCGTCGCCGTTCGATCCGGAACGTCTGCGTACCCGTGCGGACGTCGCGGTCCACGAGGAGACACGGATCGCCGATAAAGCGGAGTTCGAAGCCGTGCGCGGTACCGTCGACAGCCACGTCGCCGTCGGCGTCGGCGTCGGCGTCGGCGTTACCAGCGACGAGAGGGAGGTCCCGCCCGTCACCGACAATCCTACCGAGGTCGTTCGAGACGTCGAGTGGTTCGATCACGTACCCGTCGAACGGGACAGCGAACTCGCGGCCGACATTCGGCTGTTCGTAGAGCGATTGCCGATCGTCGGTTCCCCTGTACCGACCGAGCGCAGGAGCCGATCCACGACGACCAGCCCCACGCAGTCCGGGTGATCTGGATCCGCACCCGAAATCGCACGCCCAGCTACTTCTCGGGGGCTGCAGTCTCCGTTTCGTCGAGCCACTCGGACGCCCAGCACTCGATCTCGCCGAAGACGGGTTCGAGCGATTCGCCCTTCTCGGTGAGACTGTAGTAGGTCGCGATCGGCGAGTCCTCCTCGATGCGGCGTTCGACGAACCCCATCTCGCCGAGATCGTCCAGCACGCGTGAGAGCGTGCGGGCGTTCGCACCGGTCGATCGTTTGAGTTCGTTGAACCGCTGTTCGCCCTCCAGCAGAGTGTGGAGGACGGCGAGTCGCCACTGGGAGCCGATCTGTTCGAGCGACTCGATCACCGGACAGGCCTCGGCGTTCCGCTCGCGAGTGTCGGCGTCGGTCTGGGCTGGAGGCATCGGTGTCTCTCCGTTGGTCCTCGATCACTATAGCAGTTCGGTTTCGAACCAGCTAACAGAAGGTTAGTTCGTGCCGTCACCCGACGGCGAACGGCCGCCCTTCGTGGTGCGTTCTACTCCGTCGGCATCGTCGGGGTCGTCACTCATCACCGACTCCTGCCCGAACACCCGGCGAGCACGATCGCCGAGTTCGCGATCGGCTACGCGATGCCGACGAACTGGCTGCTGCTCGGTCGCTACGGGCTGTTCGGGGTCGGGGCGTTCCGTGCGGTCGGAAAGAGCGTCGCGCCGGTCGAGTCGGAGTCGCTGCGAACCGGCCAGGGTCGGGCGTCGCCACGACGGTCGAATAAACCGCTCTCGCGCCGAAAACCGTTGACAACGTGGCCATTAAGGGCGGCGCGCCGAATCGGTACTGTAGTGCCATCCGATACCACACGTCGCGGCGTGCTCGCGGGCGCGCTCGCCGCCGGCATCGGCGGACTCACCCTCTCCTCGGCGCGAGAGCTCCTCGCCCAGTTCGCACCGCTGTCGGGTCGCGCCTGGGACGCGGCCGATCGGTCCCTCTCGGAGACCGTCGAGAGTCCGTACGGTGAGGCGACCGTCCGCGTCGACGAGTACGGGGTCCCGCACGTCGCGGCCGACGACGAATCGGCGGCGTACTTCGCGGTCGGGTACGTGCAGGCGTTCGATCGACCCTTCCAGCTGGATCTCCAGCGGCGGGTCATGCGCGGCCAGCTCTCCGAAATCGTGGGTGAGGCCACGCTGTCCGACGACGAGTTCCACGTCGCGATGGACTTCGCGGGCGCGGCCGAGGCGACCTGGGGGACCGTCGCCGAGACGCCGGCGGGCCCGCTCGTCGAGGCCTACGCCGACGGCGTGAACGCGGCGATGGAGCGCGAACGGCTGTCACTCGAGTTCGAACTCCTCGACTACGAACCGCGCGAGTGGACGCCGGTCGACTCGATGCTAATGGCGAAACAGATCTCGTGGGACCTGACCGGGGACTTCGGCGAACTCCGGCGGGCGCTGGTCGCCGATCGACTCGGCGAAGACGTCGCCGACGACCTCTATCCCGATCGGCTGGACCACGAGACGCCGATCCTGCGAGAGGCAGTCGACGCGGATCGCCTCGAAAACGGGGGAGGGAGCGAGTCCGCGACGGAACGGGTATCCGGCGGGACCGAGACCGGGGACGACCGTCGATCGGTCGGCGCCGGCTTGACGGGCTACCTCTCCGGGTTCGAGTCCCCGATCGGCGTCGGCTCGAACAGCTGGGTCGTCTCCGGCGAGCATACCGACGGCGGGACGCCGATCGTCGCGTACGACCCGCACCTGACGCTGATGACGCCGCCGCTGTGGTACGAACAGCACGTCGAGACGCCCGAGACGTCGATCCGCGGGGCGACGTTTCCGGGCGTTCCGTTCGTGATCACCGGGGCCAACGAGCGCGGAACGTGGTCGTTCACCAACGTCGGCGCGGACGTACTCGACTGCTACCGCTACGAGATCGACGACGAGGGCGAGCGCTACCGCTACCGGGGCGAGTGGCGCGAGTTCGAGACCGAAGACCGAGAGATCGCCGTCGCGGACGGCGAGAATCGGACGCTCACCGTCAGGAAGACGGTCCACGGCCCGGTGCTCGAACGCGAAGAGCGGACGGTCGGCGTCGCCTGGACCGGCCACACCGCTACCCGGACGACCGAGGCGATCTACGAGTTCGGGCGCAGCGGCGGCCTCGAGGACCTGCTCGAGTCGACGCGGAAGTTCGACCTGCCGACCCAGAACCTCGTCTACGCGGACGCCGACGGGCGGACGCTGTACTACGCGACGGGCAAGCTCCCGATCCGGACGATCGACGGCGAGGCCGTCTCCGGGAACCGCATCTTCGACGGCTCCGCGGGCGAAGGCGAGTGGGAGGGGTTCACGCCGTTCGGCGAGTCCTCGTGGGAGGGATTCGTCCCCTTCGAGGAGAAACCCCACGCGATCGACCCGGACGTCCTCGCGACGGCCAACCAGCGCGTCGTCGACGATCCGGAACACTACGTCGGCGTCGCCTACGCCTCGCCCTACCGCGGCGCGCGGATCTACGATCGGCTCGACGAGCGGATCGAGAACGGGGAGCCGACGGATCTCGCCTTCCACCGTGACGTCCAGTCCGACACCCGGGACGGCCGAGCGGACCAGCTCGTGGCGGACCTCCTGGCGGCGATCGACGCACGCGAGGAAATCTCTGATAGGATCGACGACGCCGCCGAGGCCCTCGACGACTGGGACCACCGGATGGACCGCGACTCCGAGGGGGCCCTCCTGTTCGCGCGATGGATCGACCGTTTTCGGGACTACGTTCTCGAACCCGTCTTCGAGGACGCCGAACTGGACGAGTCCTACTACCCGCGCGACTGGGTGCTCGCGACGCTCTCCGACGACAGCGCCGTCTTCGACGATCGGTCCCGGGCGGACGCGATGGTCGCGGCGCTCGAGGCGGCGATAGACGAGATCGACGACGAGGGCTGGGAGACCTACGGCGACTGGAACACGACGGGGCCCGTCCAGCACCCGTTCGGCGGCGAGGCACCCTTCCTCAACTACGAGGAGCGCCCGGCGGACGGCTCGTCGGCTACCGTCAAGAACTACCGCGTCGACGCCGCGGTCGGGTCGAGTTGGCGAATGGTCGTCGAACCCGGCGGCGACGCCACGGCTATCCTCCCCGGCGGCAACTCCGGGGACTACTTCTCGACCCACTACGACGACCAGTTCGGACGGTGGCTCGACAACGACCAGAAACCGATGGACCGATCGATCGACGACGACGCGGACGTGGCGGTCGCCTTCGAGGAGGGATCGTCGTGAGTACGTCCGCGTCCGATTCCGGGTCGGAATCGAACGGGGACGGCCGATCGGACGATCGCCCGCCGTCGGACGCCGCGCCCGCGAACGCGCTCGATCGCGTTCGGACGACGTCGCGGACCCACGCCGTCGCACTCGTCGCCGCGGTCGGGATCGGACTGATCGCCTCGTGGCTCCACTGGTTCGGCCTGCTCCTCGGAGGGGCACTCGTCGGACTCGTCTCGCCGACCCTGCGGCGGGCGGTCCTCGGCGCGATCGGCTTCGGGATGCTCGTCCTCGTCGTCTTCACCGTCTCGCTCGGAGGCTCCGCGGGAGTCGTCCCGGGGATGACACCGGTCGTCTACCTGGTCGTCGCCGCCGCGTTCGGCCTGCCGCTGCTCGGTTCGCTTGTCAGGGGACTCGTTTGAACGTCCGGGATCGACCGGACCGATCGAGAGAGGCGCGGCTAGACGGGTTCGTTCGGCCGAAAAACGGGGGTGACTGAACCGGCCGATGACCGGCGCGTTCAGTCCCGGTCGAACACGCTCTTGATTCGCGAGACGATGCCACTGTCGTCGTTGCGGTTCGCGTCTCGATCGTTGTGTTCGTCCGTCATACGTCAGCAGGCAATACTGACCCGGCTCACTAAAAATTGTCGGGATCGCGGTTCGATTGCCGGGCCACGTACTGTTTTGCCGGTGTCGCGTGTACGCGCTGCTATGGAGTACACGACACTCGGAGAGACCGGCATGGAAGTCAGCCGACTCTGTCTCGGCTGTATGAGTTTCGGCTCGAGCGACTGGCGGGAATGGGTCCTGGACGAGGAGGAGAGCGCAGAAATTATCGATCGGGCGATCGACCTCGGGATCAATTTCTTCGACACCGCCAACATGTACTCGAAGGGGGAATCGGAGCGCATCCTGGGCGAGGCGCTGGAGGGCCACCGCGAGGAGTCGGTCGTCGCCACGAAGGGCTACTTCCAGATGCGAGAGGACGACCCGAACTCGGGCGGACTCTCCCGGAAGGCGATCGAGCAGGAACTGGCGGCCAGCCGCGAACGGCTGGGAATGGACACGATCGACCTCTACCAGATCCACCGCTGGGACGACGACACGCCGATCGAGACGACCCTGCGAGCGCTCGACGACGCCGTTCGGCGGGGACACGTCCGCTATCTCGGCGCGTCGTCGATGTGGGCCCACCAGTTCGCCGACGCCTTGCACGCAAGCGATCGGCTGGGACTCGATCGCTTCCAGACGATGCAGAACCACTACAACCTCGTCTATCGCGAAGAAGAGCGGGAGATGCTGCCGCTCTGTCAGAAGGAAGGCGTCGGGGTCCTCCCGTGGTCGCCGCTGGCGCGGGGGTATCTCACGCGCCCGCACGAGGAGATCGACGCGACGACCCGCGGCGAGACGGAGGAACGCATGTACGAGCACCCCTACCGGGAGGGCGGCGGTCGAGAGATCAACGAGCGCGTCGCGGCGATCGCCGCCGACAAGGGCGTCACGATGGCACAGATCGCGCTCGCCTGGCTGTTGCACAAGGACTGGGTCGACGCGCCGATCGTCGGTACCACGAGCGTCGAACACCTAGAGCAGGCCGTCGAGGCGCTCGACATCTCGCTGTCGGCGTCGGACGTGGCCTACCTGGAAGAGCCGTACGAACCGGTGCCGGTGTCGGGCCACGACTGACGCGAGCGGCAAATCGTCCCACCGTTTCGACTCGCGTTACACTCTCGATCGGGGAGTGGAATGTCAGTCGCATACGGGCTTATATTCGCCGTCCTCCTGCTCGACGTCCTGTTGATGCTGGGCGTCAAACTCTTTTCGAGAGGCGTCAACTGATCGAACCCTACCGAACGTTCGTATGGCTCCGTCTCGTACGATCGGTCATGCCGAAGGCAGCACCGTTCGAGGAACACACCGATCGATACGAAGGCTGGTTCGAGGACCACGAAGACGCGTACCGGTCCGAACTGGAGGCGCTGCGTCGCCTGCTGCCGACGGCCGGGCGGGGGATCGAGATCGGCGTCGGAAGTGCACGGTTTGCCGCTCCTCTCGGAATGGACGTCGGGATCGATCCGGCCGGGGCGATGCTCGGGTACGCCCGCGAGCGGGGCGTCGACGTCGTCAGGGGCGTCGCCGAACACCTGCCGTTCGAGGACGACGCGTTCGACACCGCGCTGATCGTGACGACGATCTGCTTCGTCGACGACATTCCTCGAACGTTGTCCGAGGCCGATCGGATCCTCGACCCCTCCGGACGCCTCGTGATCGGCTACATCGACAAGAATAGCCCCGTCGGCCGAATCTACCAGGAGAACAAAGAACAGAACCCGTTCTACAGGGACGCGGTGTTCGTCTCGACGGAAGAGATCGTCGACGCCCTGGAGAAGGCGGGATTCACCGACTTCGAGTTCGTCCAGACGATCTTCCACTGGCTCGACGAGATCGACGGCCCCGAACCGATCGAAGACGGGTACGGCGACGGCTCGTTCGTCGGGATCAAGGCGACCCGATAGCGCCACGATCGTCTGTCCGATCTGGCGCGCATTCGAGTACTGTTGGGAACGTTTTTCACATCGTGCTGTTACGTTACATTCATGCCGGCGTTCGACAGATCGCCCCTCCTGGCCGTCGAAACCGCATTCGCACTGGCCGTCCTTCTCGTCGCCGCAGTAATGGTGACTAACGTCCCGGTCGAGTATCCAACGGGACCGACGCTCGGCGGCGTGCCGGTCGGCCCGGAACTGGTCGTTCCTGGCGCCCTCGGTATCATCGTACTCGTCGACGCGGTCACGGATGGCCTCGATATCTGGTCGATCGTCGTCGGTGCTATGAGCGCCGTCACCGTCCTGCTGGCGAGCGTTAGCCTCCACACGCTCTATACCAGCAATCTTGGCATGTTCGCCGGTGGTCTCTTTACACTCGCCGCTGGGGTCCCGCTCGCGCTTCTCGTCCTCGGCCGGCGGGTCGTCGACACGGTGGCCCGCCAGAAACGAAACACCGCCAGTGGTGCCCGGTGACCGTCCGCGGTGGCTGGTGCTCCCAGCCCCCGATCGGGAGCCGATCCGAACGGACGAACCCTCACGGAATCTTCTCGACGGTCTCGACCAGCTCGTCCTCGGTCCGCCATTCGTGCAGTCGTCCCTCTGACTCGAGCAGGTCGAAGACAGCGTCCTCCATCCAGCCGTACGAGTATTCTTCGTCGGCGTCGGGATACTCCCGTTTGAGGACGTAGCTCTTCTCGAAGTACTCCTCCGTGCCCACGAGCATCCCCTGTTCGACGAGGAACCCGCTGGGTTCTTTCTCGGCGACGCCGACGATGTGCGTGACGAGGTCGGCGATCAGGCAGAACTTCTGGATGCCGTTGTCCCAGCCGCCGCGAACGTCCGACATCAGGAAGGCATAGGCGTCCGAACGCCGATTGAGTCGATCGACGACGAGGTTCAGCCGTCGGATCGGCTCCCGATCGTAGTTTCCGAGCACGAAGTACGACCGATCGTGCTCGAAGACGGGAGTCAGTTCGGAAAGCGAGTGGAGGATCGCCTCGTTGTCCGCGAGCGAGAGTTCCTCCGCTTCGAGACGATCGCTGACACTGGTCAGGATCTCGTCGGGGACCGGCTCCTCGTCGGGTGGCATACGCGATCATTCTCGCCAACCGGAAAAAGAAGTTACCGAGTCGATTCCGTTTCCGAATCCGATCGGCCCCGGACGAACGCCTCGATATCTCCGTCGATCACAGCTGTTTACTTCAGGGTAAACTACTTCGGGGTAATTTACTCTGGGGTAAACTACTTGGTGGTGGACTCCATACGGGTTCGTATGAGTACCGACGTGGGGTCTGCCCAGGGGGCGGCCAACCGCGAACTGCTGCACTTCGTGACCCAGGAGACGCGGTTCGCGCTGGTGAACAACATTCTCCAGCATCCCGAGCAACTGCCGTCGATGTACGAACTCGAACAACTGAATCCGAGCGTGAGCGACGCGACAGTCTACAAGCACGTCCAGAAACTCGTCGACGCCGGCATCGTCGAGGAGGTTTCGCTCCCGGACGACCAACGCCAGCAGGGCTACCCGTGGAAGTTCTACGGGTTGACCGACGAGGGACGGCAGTTCCTCGAAAAGCACAACCTGCTCGCAACGGAGGAGACGCTCCAACGCATCTACGAGACGATTTCCGATAAACCCGAGAAGATGATCAAGTACGAGAACGCACCCCGCCCCGATCACGACCCCTGATCGGTCTCCTCACCGCCGTCCGGCGCGGTCGTCGCGGATTTCGATCCACATCGCGAACGGTTCGATCGATCGGTGGCTAACCAGAGGCCAGTCTCCTGGCTGCGTGCAATCGGAGGGCGGTCGACTACGAGAGTCGCGCTGCGATGTCGGCTTCGGTGATAATCCCGACGGTCTCGCCCGCTTCGGTGATCATGACGGCCTTGTAGTGTTCGAGCAGGTTGCTGATCTCGTCGAGCGTCGCGTCCTTCGAGACCGTGGGGAAGCTCTCGCTCATGTGTTCCTCGACGGATTCGTCTCGCGCCTCGGAGTCGAGGTGAACGAGGTCGCTCTGGCTGATCGAGCCGACGGGGATCCCGTCCTGGATGACCGCCAACTGGGAGTAAGCCTCCGCTTCCATCTTCTGGGCGGCCTCGCTGACCGGATCGGCCGGCGAGACGCTCACGACGGCCTCGTTCATCAGGTCGTCGGCGCGGATGACGTCGCTCTCTGCCTTTTCCAGGGCGTTGACGATCCGCCGGAGCGTCGAGAGCCGTGGATCCACGTCACCGCCCTCGATCCGGGCGATCAACGGCTGTGAGACGTCGGCCTTGTCGGCGAGTTCGCTCTGGGTCAGTCCGAGTTCGGTCCGGCGCTGGCGGAGGTCCGCGGGCGTGGGAAGTTCCATACACCACAATAACCACGGGTTATAGAAAGTTGTTTGGGTGCCGGATTCCCCCTCGCCGTTACTCGTCGTCGGGAGCCTCGACGACCTCGACGACCGACAGCGGGACGTCCCGCAGCGCGCCGCCGACCTCGCTCTTGGCGATCCGGGAGGCGTGTTCCTCGCTGTCGGCGTTGAACACCTCCATCTCCAGCCCCAGTCCGACGAGCGCGGTGTCGGCGGCGATAAAGGCGGAGTCGAAGGGTTCGCCACAGGCGGGACAGCCCGTCGCACCGACTTCGACCTCCACGTAGTCCATGTCTTCACTGTTGAGCCGTTTGCCGGCCTCGCTGACGGCGACGCCGATCGCGTCGTCGATCTCCTCGACGTCACGGACCAGCCACGCAGCTTCCATCGCGACGAGATAGTTGCCCATACGTCGTGGTTGGTCCGAGGGGTTTCCTGCTTTGCGGTTCCGGTCGATGTACCGATCGTCCCAGGCTGCCGGCTGCGGGCGGAGTGCGCACGTGAATCGAATAATGCCCATAAGTTACGAGACAGTAGCGGGTCGATTCGAGTCAGGATAACCGAATTCCGGTCCGAGTCCACCTGCAGTTTCCCGTTCACCAACTGGAGTTGAATCGCAAGCGGGCGTCGACCCAATACTGTATTAACAATCATTATGTATCTCTGAACTCAGGAAGGCTTATATATTGCCCTCGTCTGAGCCACGGCTGAACGCTGATGAAATCCCGCGTGTACCGCGCGACCCTGTTCGCACTGTACCAGCTGTGCATTGTGATCGGTATCGTCGCAATGCCACTCGCGATCGCCACCCGTCGGGTCGGGTTCACACTGCCACTCCACCGGCTCATCGAGAACGTCGGTGAGGCCTACGAAGCCGCACAGCCACAGATGGACTAGGATCACACGCCCGTTCTGTCGTTTTCGAACCGCCCAGCGGCCGGTCTCGGCGACGCGCACGCAGACAACGCGTACGCGATAGACGACCCGTCGCGACCGCCGGCTACTCCCGCCGTGAGTAGCGATGCGATCGTCTCACGCGAAAGCGGAAACCCCGGCGGTGACCGCCGGGGTTTTATATCGTGCCGGCCGTACCTTTCGGTCAATGCGTACACCTAGACACGACTCGGACTTCTCCCGGACGGTCGACCAGTTGGCCGACGATCCGAACCCGTACGAGCCCGAAGTTGGCTCGATGCCGCGGAACGACCTCACGCGTGCCGATCTCGACAACGTCAACAAGACCGGTACGACGACGATCGGCATCTCGACCGCCGATGGCGTCGTCATCGCGACGGACATGCGCGCCAGCCTCGGCGGCCGGTTCGTCTCGAACAAGAACGTCCAGAAGGTCGAACAGATCCACCCGACCGGCGCACTGACGATGGTCGGTAGCGTCGGCGGTGCGCAGTCGTTCATCTCCAGTCTCCGCGCCGAGGTCAACCTCTACGAGTCCCGACGCGGGGAGGACATGAGCATGGACGCGCTCGCGACGCTCGCCGGGAACTTCGCCCGCGGCGGTCCGTTCTTCGCCATCCACCCGATCCTCGGCGGCGTCGACGCGGAGGGCAGTCACGTCTACAGTATCGACCCCGCCGGCGGCGTCATGGAAGACGACTACACCGTCACCGGGTCGGGGATGCAACTCGCCTACGGTCACCTCGAACAGGCCTACGAAGAGGACATGTCCAACGACGAGGCGACGACCGTCGCCGCCCGCGGCATCAAGTCCGCCGCCGAACGCGACACCGGCTCCGGGAACGGCGTCTTCCTCTGTGAGATCACCGACGAGGGCGTCGACATCCACGGCCACCACGACTTCGACGAAGTCATCTAATCGGCGTTTCCCTTCCCGCTCGTCGATCGATCCCACCAGCGACGACGTTCGATCGGTGGGGCGACGCGATCCGGTCGAACCACACCGTACCGACGGCTCCGCGTCGTCACGCGCCAGTCGAGATTCGCAAAAGGCGTTACTGTCTGACTCGAGTTCGGTCTTCCTGGCGCAGTTCCGAGAACGAGACCGATCGACCGGTTTCGCTCGATCGGTAGATCGCGTCGATCACGCGCTGAACGGTGAGGGCTTCTTCGATCGTGTTGGTCTCGGGGGCCACACCTGCGGCGACGGCCCGGAGGAACTGCTTGTCCTGCTCGGTGTACCCGGTCAGAGAGGGGTCACCGCTGAGCGAGACGTCGGCGTAGTGGTCACAGCCGGCGGTCCCGGTCTCGAATATTCGCACGTCCGTGTCGCCGATGTCGAACTGCGCACCGCCCTCGGTGCCGCGGATCCGGAAGTCCATGCTCTCCTCGCGGTTGGTCGCCCACGCGGCCTCGAGCGAGATGGTCTGCCCGTCCGCCGTACGGATAAAGGCGCTGACGGAGTCGTCGACCTCGTAGGTCTCCGCTTCGGCGTTCCAGTTGTCGCCGAAACCGTCGGGATCGGCGTAGTCCTCGCGGGTGCCGAAGGTCGTCCGGGTGACGCCGGAGACCTCGGTGATCTCGGGAAAGTCGAGCGTGTAGAGTGCGAGGTCGAGCGCGTGGACGCCGATGTCCAGCAGCGCACCGCCGCCGGACAGGTCGGGATCCGTGAACCACGATCCCGGGCCTGGAACTCCACGCCGTCGAACGTAGTTCGCCTCGACGTGGGTGAGGTCGCCGAATCGTCCGCGCGCGTCCTGTTCCTCGAACATCGCCATCGACGCGGCGTGACGGTTGTGGAATCCGACCATGCAGACGGCGTCGGTCCGCGCCGCCGTCGCTGCGATCCGCTCTGCACTCTCTAAGTTGTGCGCGAGTGGCTTCTCGACGAGCACGTGACGGCCCGCCTCGAGCGCGTCGACGGCGATCGGTTCGTGAAACCGGTTCGGCGTGGTGACGATGACCGCGTCGACGGCGTCGTCGACCACGAGTTTCTCGTGGGTCTCGTAGGTTTTCGCGCCGAACTCGTCGCCGAACCGATCGCGCTGTTCGCCGACGAGGTCGGCACCGGCGACGACGTCCGCGCCGAGGTCCGTAACGCTCCGTGCGTGGAGGTGTCCCATCCCGCCGAGTCCGACGACACCGACACCGATGCCCGCACCGATCATCGCGAAACACCGGATTGAGAGAGAAGAACCGCGACTGAGTGGTGAGAAACGAGCCGTTTCGGTGTCATTTGCGTGCGATTCCAGAAGTCCATACAGGTAGACAGCCGGCGATCGAAATAAGAGTTGTGACCGATTAATCTGTACAATCTTGTTATCATTCACCCAGAATGATACTATTTCTCAATCCAGTCGCGTGGTGAACATCATAATCGTTCATTTTTATCATACCAGTCGTGACGAGCAACCGGCCGACTGAAGCATCTCGGGCGCGGACGACACGGCGATGGTCGCAGTCACGATCTGGAACGAGTTCCGACACGAACGCGAGGACGACGACGCCGCAGCCGTCTACCCCGACGGGATTCACGAGACGATCGCCGACGCACTCGGCGAACGGGGCCACGATGTTCGGACGGCGACGCTCGACGACCCGGAGCACGGACTCACCGAGGACGTGCTCTCCGACACCGACGTTCTCTGCTGGTGGGGTCACACGGCCCACGACGAGGTCCGCGACGAGATCGTCGATCGGGTCCACGAGCGGGTTCTCGAGGGAATGGGACTGCTCGTGCTCCACTCGGGCCACTACGCGAAGATTTTCAAGCGTCTCATGGGCACCTCCTGTAGCCTCCAGTGGCGCGAGGACGGCGGTACGGAACGGCTGTGGGTCGTCGATCCGGGCCACCCGATCGCCGACGGCGTAGACGAATCGATCGAACTCCCGCAAACGGAGATGTACGGCGAGCCGTTCGACGTCCCCGAGCCCGATCGGCTGGTCTTTACGAGCTGGTTCGAGGGCGGCGAGGTGTTCCGCAGCGGCTGCTGCTACCGGCGCGGAAAGGGCCGGATCTTCTACTTCCGACCGGGCCACGAGACCTACCCGATCTACGACGACGAGGCGATCCAGCAGGTGCTCGACAACGCCGTCGAGTGGGCGAGTCCCGTCGAAGGCGCGCCGCGATCGTTCGGCGAACGGGAGTGACCCGTCTTCCGATTCTCACCCGCTTCGCTGCGTGTCGACCAGTTCGACGGTGACCTCGAGGTCGACGCCGGTCGCCGATTCCAGTCGCTCGCGCACGCGATCGGCGAAATCGTCGGGTTCTTGCTCGCCGGGCGGGCGTTCGACGACCAGAGTCACCGACGGTTGGCTGCCGGTAAAAACGTCCACGAGTTCGTAGTCGACGCCGACTTCCCGAAACCGAAGGTCATCGAAGGCGGGGTCGTCGTTCATCGCCTCGAGTTCGGTCTGGACGTCGTGTTCGACCGCCGCCGTCCGGTAGGTTCCGTAGGTGACGCCGCCGAGAACGACCGACAGCACCGCGATCGCGACGAGGAGCACGACGACTCGCGAGCGCAACCGGCCGTAGACGTGGTCGATTCGGTCCGATCGGTGCGGACGATAGCCAGAGAGCCACAGCAAGATCAGCGCGGTGAGGTTGATCGAGAGCAGGTTGACCAGCACGAGCGTACCGGCGGTGACGACGACAGTCGGGTGGCCCCAGGCGATACCGAGTCCGGCGGTGGCAGCGGGCGGCACGAGTGCCACCGCGATGGCGACGCCGACGAGGACCGATCCGACGTTACGGACGAGACTGACGACGCCGGCCACGCCGGAACCGAGAGCGAGAAATAGCGCGAGGACGCTCGGCGTGGTCCGCTCGGTGATCTGGGGGACCGTCGTGATGTCGAACCCCGGCGGGAGCAACACCGTCCCCCTGAGCACCCAGCCGATCCCTGCCGCGGTCGCGACTGCGACCACGAGTCCGACCACCTGAAGGACGACACCCCGCGTCGCGAGTTCGTCGTCGTCCACGACGACGCCGACGCTCGCGGCGAGTGCGGGCCCCATCAACGGGGCGACGACCATCGCACCGATGATCGTCGCCGCGGAGTCGAGCAACAGTCCGGCCGTCGCGATGGCAGTACTCACCACGAGCAGCACGAAGTAGGTCGACGCAGCGGGTGCGAGATCCGCCGCCCGCGCCTGAAGTTCCTCCCGGGAGATCCTGGTGCCAGTGAACTCGCCGGTCAGATCCGCCGTTCGGTCCGAGACGATCGTTTCCGCGGCCGTGACGACCGTATACGAGTCCTCGTGGAGGCCAGCGGCTCGAAGCTCCGAGAGAAACGGCTCGACGGCGGCCGGCGGGACCGGGATCGAGACGAGCGCCTCGAACTCCCCGCGACTCGTTTGCTCGGAGACGGCGTAATCGACGCCCATCGCCGTTGCCGTCTCGAGAACGAGTTCCAGATCGCCGTGTGGCACGAATACCTGTACCAGACGCATAGCACACCCTACGACGGAACGGGGGATAGGATGTCGTCACACGAAGGATGACTGTCAGGGCGTCGTGTACCTGTTAGGACGATCGCTCCACAGACGAACGCGGGGCGTCCGCTCTACCGGCGAACGCGAGGCGTCCGTTCTCGTGCGCAAGCCTCGGTTTCAGAACTCCTGTCGTCCCTCGTCCGTGATGACGCTCTCGAGTAGCGAGACCGGCGTGGCGTCGTAGGCGGGATTCTCGACCGCGAACCCGTCCGCTGGCTCCGGCATGACCTCGCTGCCCGATCGGAACTCGTTCTCGAAGACGAACCCCTCGCTGACGAGTTTCGACGCCGCGCCGAGGACGGTGACGGGGACGTCTAGCTGGGCCGCGGTCGCCGCGATGGGGAACGTTCCGACGCGGTTGTACAGGGTGTCGTCGACGATACAGTCCATCCCGACGACGACCCGGTCACACTTCGCGAGGTAGAGCCCGTTCGCGCTGTCGGTGATCAGCGTCGGGTCGACGCCCTCGAGGTCGGCGAGCGATCGGGCGGTCTTGCGCCCGATGTACCGCGGTCGGGCCTCCGTGATGTAGACGTCGAAGGTCTTCCCTGCGTCGACCGCCTGTTCGAGCGCCTCGAGCACCGTCGAGGAGTAGTCGTGGGTCAGTAGCGTCGCTCCGTCCTCGAGATGGGGGACGGCGTTCTCGGCTGCCCGGCGCTTGCCCGACTCGACTTTCGAAACCACGGCATCGATCGACTCGCTGGTGAGTCGCTTGGCCTCCTCGACGGTGTCGGCCTCTGCCGCGGTGACCTCGTCGACGACCGCCCGGACGGCGTTCTGCAACGCCGCGTGGGAGGGGTTGGCTCGCCGGAGTACGGAGCCGTTGCGCTCGAGCGCCCGCTCGAACTCCTCGACGGTGGCGAACTCGCGGTCGACCAGTTCCTCGAGGGCGCGCGTCGCGTTGATCGCAACTACCGAGGAGCTGTGGGTCTGCATGTCCTGGATCTCCTCGACCGTCTCGTCGATCATACCTGCACGAATTCCCGTCAGCGGCAAAGGTGTTCCGGGTAGTGTCAGCCGAGGGGTGACGCGGTGCTACTGGCGCTGCTGGCGTTCCCACCGATCGGGTGCGACGCCGAGCCGGAGCACGATCGGACGATACGCGAACGCGACGACGACGACGAGACCCAGTTCGATCCAGAAACTCGGGTCGGCAACGACCACGTCCAGGAGCGTGAGCGTGACCATCACGAGTATCAACACCACGAGGTAGTGACCGGCGAGTTCGAGAAGGCCGTCCGTATCCATACGGACGTTCAGTGAGCGACGATCAAAACGATGTCGTCGGGAATCCGACTGGTAGCGTCGCTGGAATCCCGTCGCCAACGAACGGGCCGATCCTTACCGTTCGAACCCGAAGATCCGTTGCAACTCGCGTTCGATCCGATCGACGAACTCGTCCAGAACGACGTCGAACTGATCGTGATCGGCGATCGCCGGGACGCGATCGGCGGGGTCGTCGGGGAGTTCGACCCGGAACTCGCCGTCTCCCTCGTAATAGGGTTCGCTCTCGCTCAACACCCGTCGATCGATCGCGCGGAGCACCTCCGAGTCGTACCTGCCGTGTAGCTGGTCGTAGGCGTTCGAGTAGGCTTCTTCGAGTTCCTCGAAGTAATGGACGTACTTCTCCTCGAACGTCTCGGGATCGAACTCGGTCATGAGGGTTCGTTGGTGCGCCGACGGGTAAACGGCTCGGCACGTCTCGCCGTGCACGCCGTGGCTTTTCGAGCGACGCGGCGGTTCGAGCGTCGCAGGGTTCCGATCGCCCGCGGCCTCGATTGACGAAGCCGAAGCAGCCGAAGCCCGCAGGCTTACATCCACGACGACCCTAGAGCCGCCGATGACCGTCACTGTCCGGTACACCTGTCCGCACTGCGGGGCCGTCGTCAGCGTCGAGCGCGCGCCAGACCTCGCGGACCGATCGGTCACGAAGGTCTCCCAGCCGGGCTGGGAGTACGCGAGGCCGGACGACGCCGACCTCGAGTCGGCCGACGGAATCTCGTTCGTCTGCGGCGAGGATCCCGTCACCGATCTCGACGGGGAGCCGATCGAGGGCTGTGGGCGGCCGTTCTACCTGAACTTCGTCCGTTACGAGCAGGGGGTCGAACTCGATCCGAACCCGCCGACCTACGGCGGCCCGCGGTTCGACTTCGACGCGTAGTGCAACCCGGAGCGAACACAATCCTTTTCGATGGGGGGACGCTGCTATCGGTATGGACGAAGCCGCCGTTCGCGACCGCCTCCGCTCGGTCGAGGATCCGGAACTCGGCGACGACATCGTTTCGCTCGGGCTGGTCAACGACGTTACCGTCGACGGCGACCGGGTCGACGTCGACCTCGCGCTCGGGGCACCCTACTCGCCCACGGAGACGAATCTCGCCGGCGAGGTCCGCGAAGTGCTCGCCGAAGAGGGCCTCGAGGTCGACCTCTCCGCGAGCATCCCCGATCGGGACGACCTCGCAAGCGAGGAACAGGTACTGCCGAACGTCAAGAACGTGATCGCCGTCGCCTCCGGGAAAGGGGGCGTCGGCAAGTCGACCGTCTCGGTGAACCTCGCGGCGGGCCTCTCGCAACTGGGCGCGCGCGTCGGGCTCTTCGACGCGGACGTCTACGGACCGAACGTCCCGCGGATGGTCGACGCCGACGAACCGCCGATGGCGACCGAGGACGAGACGCTCGTCCCGCCCGAGAAGTACGGCGTGAAGCTGATGAGCATGGCCTTCCTCACCGGCGAGGACGACCCGGTCATCTGGCGCGGCCCGATGGTCCACAAGGTCATCACGCAACTCACCGAGGACGTCGAGTGGGGCCACCTCGACTACCTCGTCGTCGACCTCCCGCCGGGAACCGGCGACACACAGCTGACGATGCTCCAGACGATGCCCGTCACCGGCGCGGTGATCGTCACGACGCCACAGGACGTCGCGCTCGACGACGCCCGGAAGGGGCTGGAGATGTTCGCCAAACACGATACCGTCGTGCTCGGCATCGCCGAGAACATGTCGACGTTCGTCTGCCCCGACTGCGGCGGCGAGCACGACATCTTCGGCTCCGGCGGCGGGGAGGCGTTCGCCGACGAGCACGAGTTGCCGTTCCTCGGCTCGATCCCGCTCGATCCGGTCGTTCGCGAGGGCGGCGACGGCGGGAAACCGACCGTCCTCGACGACGAGACCGCAACGGGTGACGCGTTCCGGACGATCACCGAGAACGTCGCCAACAACACCGGGATCGTCCACCGGCGTGGCATCTCCCAGACCAGGCGCAGCGAAGCCGCCTCCCCCGATCGATGACCGCCGCTGGCAATTCCGACCGCGAGGAGGCTTTCGAGCCGGATCCGGAACGAGTCGACCGCCTCCGAACGATCGCCGACGAGGTCCGCGGGGAGACCAGCGAGAGCAAACAGCTCGCGAATATTCTCTACCGGACGAGCGACCTCTACGACGCGGACGAGGAGACCACGCCCGAAGAGATCGTCCGCAACGTCAAACTCATCCTCGAGGTCAAAGAACGCGGCGGCCTCGAGCGCTGAGCGCTCGTACTGACTCGTTTTTCGACGATTCGTCGACGCCACTCGAAGCACCGGGAGTGTCGACTCCAGTTCGGTCGATTGGAGAGCGAGTCGAGCGACGACTCCGGCACGACCGCCCGACGGAGTGCGAGCGGACCCCGCCGGGTTTTCGCCGATCGGTCGGCGACTCGAACGGCTATCGCGGCGTCCGTTCGCGAACCGGCGTGGCGAATCGAATTCCCCGGCTCGGACTGCACACCCCATGACGGCTTCTAATGGCATTCAGTGTCTTTCAGTACCTTGCAAGGGTGTCACTTATGTCTCTGTGTCCACTCCATCCGAACAGAAACGCAGCGAGGTACTCGCCTCGCACTGCATCCAACGATATCCATGACCAACGCAACTACACCGATCGAAACGACGTTCGAAATGCAGCGCCAGTCGATCAAACAGAGCCAGCAACTCTTCGAGCAGAGCCTCCAGTTCCAGGAGAACATCGCCGAAACGTTCCTCCAGAACGGGTTCGCGGCCCAGCGAAGCGCACAGCGCCAGGGGACCGAACTCGCCCGAAAGGTCTTCGACGCGCACCTCGAGGCGGTCGAGTCGGCCCTCGACGAAGATGCGCACGACGTCCGGTCGACCGTCGACAAACAGTTCGAGGACGGGGCGAAGCAAACCCAGCAACTGATGAACGAGGGGTTCGAGCAGTCCGTCGAACTGTTCCAGCACCTGCTGCACGCACAGTTCGACGCCCTCGAGTCGGCGCTCGACGGAGACGGATTCGACGTCCGATCGGCCGTCGACCAACAGTTCGACGAGTTCGAACGGACCCACGAAGAGACCTGGGACGAGTTCGAGATCGGGATGCACGAAGCGGTCGACGAACTCACCGAACAGCAGAAAGAACTGCTCGCGGAGTCCACCGAGTCGCTCCTCGAAGCGCAACAGGAGACCGAACAGCAGACCGTCGAAGGCGTCCGGCAGGCCGAGGAGGCCGCCGAAACCGTCCAGCAGCAAACCGAAGAGATGGTCCAGACGACCCAGCAGGGGGCCGAGACGGTCACCGAAACGACCCAGGAAAGCGCCCAGGACCTCGTCGGCGAAGCGGCCGAGGCGACCGAAGACGTCACAGCCGAGACCGCTGACGCCATCGAAACCGCAGCCGAAGGCGGGACCGAAGCCGTCGAAGAGAACCTGCAGTCGATCGCAGGCGTCGGTCAGGTCTACGCGGATCGTCTCGCCGAGGCGGGCATCGAGACGATCAACGACCTCGCCGACGCGCAGGCGAGCATCGTCGCCGAGGCTGCGGAAATCTCGGAAGCGAACGCCACCCAGTGGATCGACGCGGCGCAGTCCCAGGAGTAATCGCAGCACCACGTCGGGATTCTCGAACCCCGATCGACGGCGGTATCTTTCGTGAGTCGTGTGAAAATCGCCAGTCAGTCGCGTCGTTTTTGGGTCTCTACCTCGAGAATCGACTGTGGACGCGAACCAGCAGACTCGGACGAACCCGTACGGGATGGACGAGGCGTGCCGAAACTGTCCGGCGCTCTGTGAGACGCGCACGCAGGTCGTCCACGGCTACGGCGACGTCGGCGCGGACTTCCTGTTCGTCGGCGAGCGCCCCACGGCCCGCGCGGACGCGGTCGGCGTTCCCTTCCTTCGAGACGCCGGGGAGGCAGACGGCGACGGGGACCGACCCGGCGGAACGACCCTCCGCCGGATGCTCGAACGACTCGGGCTCTGTGACGCCACCTCGCCCGCCGATCGGCCCG
The DNA here is from genome assembly GCF_022869805.1 of Halosolutus halophilus. NCBI lineage: Archaea > Methanobacteriati > Methanobacteriota > Halobacteria > Halobacteriales > Natrialbaceae > Halosolutus > Halosolutus halophilus. The sequence continues at coordinate 1,405,262 of NZ_CP094974.1, forward strand.
CCGTCGAGAACGTCTACCTGACGAACTGCACCCGCTGTCGCGATCCCGATCGGCGACCGACCGACGAAGAAATCGCGAACTGCGAGCCGTACCTCAACGCCGAGATCCGCATGATCAACCCGGAGATCCTGGTCCCGGTCGGCGACCGCGCCCTCGAAGAGATCGGCACCGAGTACACGACGACGCCGGCCGACGACCTCTCCCTGCCGGACGTCCACGCGACGACGGTCCGCGGTCGCGGGTTCGAACTCGTCCCGATGGTCGAACCGCACGAACAGACCGACGCGCAGACCCAGGCGTGGCTCGAGCACTTCGTCGACCTGATGGCCGCGGACTACCGCCAGACGAAGGGGCGACGGGAGCGATAAGGATCTCGCGGACGATCGGAAAAACGGAGCCGTCGGTCCGACTGCCTACCAGTACGGGTTCTCGCGCCACCGCTTCGATCGGGCACCGGTCACGGCCAGCGCGCCGACGAATACGGCAGTGATGAGGAGCGTCGCGACCGTCGGGACGAGCCACTGGCCGGGCGATCCGAGCAGGTAGTTACTGACGAATCCCCAGACGCCGACGATCGCGAGACAGGCGACCGTGAGCGTCGCGAGCAGTCCGGAACTGGTTTGGCGATCCATATCCGCCAGTGGAGACCCCACCATCATAATTCGTGCGCTTCCGGCGGGAATCGAACCGGCTGTGCCGTCCGGAAGCGCCGCGTTCAAGGCCTGCGCCGTCCGAGAGTGGAGTATGCTCATCGTCGTCCCGGTCGATCCGCCCCGGGAAGGACTCGTCCTGTCCGCGCTCGTCGATCGGACGCCGCTCACGGCGTCCGAAGCGGTTACCCTCTACGAAGCGGCGGTAACCGACGTGCTCCGCGCCGCAACCGGGAGCGGGGGCGATCTGCTGGTCAACTACCGCGACGCGGAGACGCTGCCCGACGAGGACGCCGCCGGCGATCCAGAGGGCGAGATCCGGGAACTGGCGGAGTTCGCTCTCGACGACACTGACGACGTCCGCTTCGAGCGCCAGATCGGTTCGACGCGCGCCGCCAGAATCGGCAACACGGTCACGCACCTGCTCGAACGCGAGGCGGTCCAGACCGTCGGCGTTCTGGAGCCGACCGTCCCGCTCGTCGCCCGCACGGAACTCGACGGCGCGGCGATGTCGTTGCGACGCCACGACGTGGTCCTCGGTCCCTCCTCCGGCGGCCGGACGTACTTCGCCGGGTTCGCCGAACCGATCGACTTCTCGGACGCCTACGAACCGCCCGCGCTGTCGACGCTTGCCGATCGAACCGCCGACGCGGGACTCGGACTCGGCTTCGCGCCGATGCTTCCGACGATCACGTCCGAGCCTGGCCTGTGTGCGACGGTCGCGATGCTCGACGCGCGGGCACGGGCCGATCGGCCGAGCGGCGCGGCCACGGCTGCAGTTCTCGAGGATCTAGGACTTGTCGTCGGTCGTGAGGGTGGACTCGATCGGCAGTAGACCGATAACCATTTTGGACCGCGAGGAAAAGGGAGACGTGAGGTGGGGTGGCAGAGCGGCCTAACGCGCCTGCCTTGAGAGCAGGTGGCTGTCAAGCCTCATGGGTTCAAATCCCATCCCCACCGTTTTCCCGCGAACAACTGCGACGAGCGTAGCGAGGAGCACGTGAGCGGAAAACGACACGTTGGGATTTGAATCAGACCAGTCGCGCGTAGCGTAGTGAGCACGTCTGGGCGCGGGTCGAATCCCATCCCCACCGCCGCCGCACGATCGGCAACCGACGATCGATCGCGTACCCGCTACTCCTGGGCGTTCGTCGTCGGCGCAGCGGGGTATTCGCTCCTGTTGCTCACGTCTAACACCGGTCGGAGAAATGCGACCGCTCGCGCTATCTTTAGACAGCGAGAGAATCCCGTCCTGAAGCCGAGAGACACGAGGCTGAAGGGCGGGCGTGAATCGCGTCACTCGATTACGCAACTACCGACGAATGCTGACTGGATAGTCCACGCCAATCCACACCATCAAGTAGAAATATCTACATTGGCTATGTATGGCGATTCAGGTCACTCGCACCTACGTCGGTTCCATCCGGAACCAGCAACAGGTCTGCGATGCCCTTGACTCGCTCGGCGACTCCGCCTCGAAAATCTGGAACGTCGCACGCTGGACAACCGCCCGCATCTGGGATGCGACCGGCGAGATTCCCGATGAAGGAACGCTGAAAGCGTACATGAAGAACCAAGCGTGCTAGAAAGACCTGAACGCACAATCCAGTCAGAAAGTCATCGAAGAACTTTCCGACGCTTTCCAGTCGTGGTTCGACCTGCGACACGAGGACGACGAGGCGAATCCGCCCGGCTACCGCAAAACACTGGCGATGAGTTGGCCTGAAAACGTCCGTGAGTCCGACTGGGGCAAGACCGGAAACAAGAAGTTACACACGTGGGCGTTCGACCGCATCTACCAGTACCTCGCGTACAAAGGCGAGATACGTGGCGTTGAGGTGCTGAAGAAAACGAGTGGGATACGTCGAAGACGTGTTCGGCGTGTGGCGACGACACGAAGTCAAACCGCGTGGAACGGGGCTTGTACGTCTGCTCGTCGTGTGGGTTGGTCGGGAACCCGGACTGTGACGGGACGGAGAATATGCGCCAGAAGATAACTTCGAGTCCTCACGGCGAGGATAGGAGTAACGGCTGTGTGGTGGTTCGAGAGACCGAAGGTCTCTCGTCATCACGAAAGGCGCTTCGCGCCTTTCGAACGACACAGCCCTCGACACACCTGTTCGACCGCGAGAGCGGGACGTTCAAGACGAGAGAACAAGTCGTGTCGTAGACCAGCAAATATCCCACCTGCGGTACGGGAAGCCTCGCCGTTTACGGCGAGGAGGATGTCACGTATAGGACAGTTCGAGATCGCGAGTGCGATCGAGCAAGTCCTCGTCGTAGTAGTCTTCGGTCTGTTCGGGTCGAGTCTCGTCGATCGCGCGGACCTGCTGGACCGTGTTGCGGAAGACCTTGAACGTGGCCTCGTCGACCATCTGGCCGTCGAGGGTGACCGCGCCGGTACCCTCCGCCTTGGCCTCGTTGAACCGTTCGATCTTGCCCACGTCACGTTCGAGTTCCTCGTGGCTCGGCATGTGGATCGTGTTAGCCTGGATCGTCTGCTTGGGGTACAGCGACCAGGAGCCGTCGAGTCCGAGGTGAGCCTCGTGTTCGACCTGATCCGCGTAGGCGTCGGCGTTGTAGTAGGTCAGGCCGGCGCGCTCTTTGAACAGGTCGTCGAACGGACCGCCGATCGCGAGCAGGTCGGCGGCGCTGGCCTCGTTCGAGAGTTCTTCGAGGAGGGCGTCCCAGCGGGGGCGACCGTCGCCGAGGTCGCGCGCGCCGAGTTCCGCGGCGTAGTCGACGGGGCCGAAGACGAGCGCGGTGAGCCGTGAGTTCTCGCCGAATTTCGAGATTTCGCGGAGGTCCGATCGAGCGCGGCCGGTCTCGACGATGATCGAGAGGCGGATCGAGCCGTCGGCGTAGCCGTGTTCGGCCTCGGCCTCGGCGACCGCTTCGGCGGCGCGTTTCACGTCCTCGACGCGGCCGACCTTCGGGACGACGACGCCCTCGATGTCGTCGCCGATCTCGGCGACGAGCCGGTCGATCTGTTCGCGGCCGCGATCGCGGAAGGAGTCGTCCTCGTAGCTCCACTCGACACGAGGCCAGATCTCGCCGGGGAACTCGTACTCGGGAACGAGGTCGATCGTGTTCTCCAGGCCCTCGGCCTTCATGTTCGGGGCGGTGCCGTCCTCCATGTCGGGGACGAGCCAGTCGGGTGCCTGGAACCCCTCGGCCTCGAGGCCGGAGCGGAGGTACTTCGCCGAGTCGTCTTTCGGAACGGCGGCCGGTGCGGTCTGGAAGGTTCGGCAGAGTCGGATGTCTTCGGTCATGTCTGGAGTGTCTGGATCGGTAGTTGTCGACAGTCGTTCATAACGTTCGATAGTGTTAGTTAGAACGCTTTCGAATCTCCGCGGTTCGCGTGCCCGAATAGACGGGTTCGTCGTCCTGGTTGAACGCGATGTGCTCGAACCTGACGGTGCCCGCCTGGTCGCTCTCGGCGTCTTCTTCGGCGGAGAGGACGCGCGTGAACGCGTAGACGGTGTCGCCGACGGCGACGAACGTGTGGAACGACTCGTCGTCGAAGCCGACCTCGCGCCACGTCCGCTCGTCCGATCGGGCGTGGCCGAGCGCGGTCGATCGGGTGACGTCGCCGTAGGTGACGATGTCGCCCGACGGCGAGTCGGCCATCACGTCGACGTTGTGGTGCTGTTTGGCCGTGTTGAGCGTCGCCAGCGGCAGGGAGGCGACGGTCACGTCGTCCTGGGTGCGGCCGCGCTCGTGACGGTAGGCGACGGCGGCGTCGCGATCCGCCGCCTGGTCGAGCGCGTCGACGAAATCCTCGAAGTAGCCGCCGTTGGGGGTGACGAACTCGTCGGGGAGGTTTGGACCGTCACCGTCCCCTTCGGCAGCCGTCGCGCCGCTGCCGTCCGTCGCGACCGGTTCGCGACGCGGGATCATGTTGGTGCGCTCGTAGGAACAGAGTACCTCGCCGGTCTCGGCGTCCGTCCCGCGGGTGCGCCAGGAGACGATGCCGTACTCCGGCCGGGAACTCGAGGTGGCCGTGTCGACGACCTCGCTCTCGACGTGGAGTTCGGTGCCCGCGTAGACCGGCGTCCCGGGGAACCGGACGCCGGTGCGGCCGAGGAAGTAACCCCCCTTCTCGCTTAAGTCCTCGACGGTGATGCCCAGCGTCGCGGCGGTGAGGTAGTCGGGGTGGATCGGCGGTTCTTCGAAGCCGCGGTCCTCGGCGGCGTCGGTGCGCCAGTAGGCGGGGTCGTGGTTCAGGGTCTGGCTCATCCACGACTCGTTACCCCAGCGGGTGAGCGTGAGGCCGGGGTCGTGTTCGATGAGGTCGCCCTCTTCGAAGTCCTCGAAGCAGTTACCCTTCTCCTTCGTCTCGACCTGTTCGAGCGCCTGTGCGAACGTGTCGGGATCTGTCCAATCAGTCATCTGCGGTAATTTCGTCGGTCTCGGTCGTCTGTTCCCGCTCGCGGCGGGCGATCGTCCGTCGCATCTCGTTTTCGACGATCATGTAGCCCTCGTCGAAGCCCATGCCGGGCTTTGCGAGCACCTGCGCGGCGTCCGTCGCGAGCGCGACGTGGGCGCAGGCGCGTGCGGAGGTTTCCGTCTCGTTGCAGGTGCCGCCGAGGTAGGCCCGGGTGTCGGTCCCCTCGCAGTAGCGGACGGCCTGTCCGCTACGGTGGATGCCGCCCAGATCGGGCGTCTTGACCTGCACGAGGTCGGCCGCGCCAGCGTCGACGAACGCCTGCACGTCCTCGAAGGTGTTACACCACTCGTCGGCGACGATGTCGACGCCGACGCCCGCCTCGGCGAGTCCCTCGCGGAGTTCGACCATCGCATCGACCTGGTCGTCGCGGTTGCCGACGTCCATCGGCCCCTCGATCTGGATCGGATACGGGGCGGCCGCCGCCTCCAGCGCGGCAAAGTAGTCGACGACCTCGTCGCGATCGTACGGTGCGCCGAAGATCTCGCCGACCATCCCGTAGACGTCGATGTGGAATCGCGGCTCGTACCCCTCGGGACCGAGTTCCCGGGAGCGGTCGACTAGCCACTCCACGTACTCCAGCAGGGTCTCGCCGTTCTCGCCGATCTTCTCGACGCTGTTGATCAGCGCGTGGGGCAGGACGGGCACGCCCTTGACGAACATCTTCTCGGCGTTGGTGTACCGATCGTCGCCGGACTGGCCGAAGACCGGCACCGGTTCCGTCGCGGGGTCGGTTCCGAGCGCGTCGACCACGACGTCCGTGCGCGTGGTGTTCTGGGCTTCCGCGGCCGCGGCCAGCAACGCCTGCGAGACGCCGTACCGGATCGCGGTGTGGAGTCGATCACCAGCACCAGAAGCATCCGCTTCTGGTTGACTCGAGGAAACTTCGCTTCCTCGAACGTCGACCTCGAGGTCCTCGAGCAGTTCGGCGTTCTCGAGAAACTCGGTCGCGTCGCGACCGACGAGTGCCTCGGCGACCGGCCCCTCGACGACGGGTTCGTACTCCTCGGCCTGGAAGAGCGGGTCGCGCCCGCCGGCACCGGAGTACTGGACCGCCGCGCAGTCGCCCCGCGCCACGGTGCCGTCGGCGAGTTCGACGTCCACGATGAGCGTCTCGCCGGCCTGGCGTATTTCGTCGAAGCCGTCGGTGACGGGATCGCCCTCGTAGGTGAACCCGTCCTGCTCGGCTCCCCGCTTGATCGCGCGCTGGTCGTCGAAGAAGAACCCGGAGTAGCCGGGCGTCGCGTGAACTGAGTCGATCTTCATTAGACGTCACCCTGTGGTCGACCGATGAGTTTTCCGTCGCTGATCGCGTCGACGTCGTCAGCCACCATCCGGAACGACTGTTCGCGGCCCTCCGTGTCCGCACGCCGGGAGAGGCGCGCCTTGTGGATCTCCTTGATGTCGTCGTCCATCTCGAGGTCGGCCCACTCGAAGATGCGGACGCGACCGTCGTCGTCGCGGGCCGGCAGGACGGCCCCCTTCGCGCTGTCGCTGGGGGCGAAGGGCACGTCGAGCGCGCCCGAGTCGAACGCCTCGATCGTCCCCCGGACGACGTCGCCGTCGCCGTGCTCGAAGATGGTGTCCATCAGACACCGCGTCTCGCGCTCGATGAGGTCCTGTTCCTCCGCGATGCCGTCGATGTCGATCTCCTGCTCGATCGCCATGTCGATGACCTGCCGCGTCGTGCGCAGGCCGGCGGCGTTGGCCTCCTTGGTCGGCACTCCCTGGAACTCCTGTGGCGATTTGGTGATGACCTTGTCCGGTCGGGCGATCGCGGCGGTCATGCCGCCGAGGCTGATGACGCCGTTGGCGCGGGCCTCGTCCGGCGGGAAGCCCCCCATCCACTCGTGGAAGACGGTCGTGACGACGACCTCGTCGGGGAGGTACTCGGTGCCCAGTTTCTTCAGGGCGTTCAGCGCGGCGACGTCCTGGACGACGTTGCCGACCTGCCCGTACCCGAGCGTGATCGATCGCACGCCCTGGGTCGCAGCGAGCTGGCCCTCGACGATCATGATCGCGATCGCGATCGAGGGCGGGACGAGCGTCCCGGTCAGCGGGCCGAACGGCTCGCGGTTGATCCGCACGCCGCGTTCGGTGTACGCCCCCGCGAGCCGATCGACGAACTGCCACTTTTCGATCGTCTCCTCGAGCCCGTGGCGCTTCGTGTAGGGAATGTTGTAGGAGATCGGCCCGCCCTCGAAGCTCTGGAAGCCGCCGGCGAACGTGATCGCCGCGAGCAGTCGAGCGTCCGGCGTCCCGTGTCGAACCTCGATCGGAGCGTCGATCGCGTCGATCAGTTCTCGACAGCCGTCGACGCCGTGGTTGACGGCGGGGAAGCCGTTCAGCGTATCCTCGCCCGTCTCGCGGGCCTTCTCGAGGCCCGCCTGGGCTTTCCCGTACTCGTTGTCACGCGTGTAGGAGTCGATCGTGGTCGGCAGGAGATCCGCCTGTCCCTCCCGGTGGAGGTACTCGAGGAGTTCGACCTGGTCGTCGAGCCGGGGAACGCCGGCCCGGGGCTGCAGGAGCGGCTTGTCGGCCGACTCGAGGACGTCCGCGAATCGCTTGCGGTCGGGCAGCGATTCGTGGTACTCGATCGCCTCCTCGAAGTCGACGTCCGCTCCCGACGGCCAGTTCGATCGGATCTTCTCGTCGATACGCCGTAGCTCGTCGGATGGAATCCGTTCGTCTCGTATCATTTAGGAGTTGATAGTAGCACGTTCCGACTCCGTCGGACTGATCTGGAGGTCCTGCCGGAGTGCAGCGATCGCGTCCTCCGGATCGGTCTCGGAGTCGAAGACGCGGTCGAATCCGAGTTCGCGGAAGGTCCGTCGGGTCTGTTCGAAGTCGTCCTGACCGACGGCGAGGTTGCCGCCGATGAACGTGACCGCGTCGACGCCGTGATCCTCGAGAACCTCGTGGAATCCCTGACAGTCCTGCTCGGCGTGGCCGTACAGCGACGAGACGAGTACGGCCTCGGCGTCGTGTGCTACCGCTGCCTCGGCGAACTCTTCCTGGGAGGTCTGGACGCCGAGGTTGACGACGTCGAAGCCGGCTGCGCTGAAGGCCTGCTCTAGGATTGTGATTCCAACGACGTGGGCGTCGGAGCCGATCACGCCGAGGACGACCGTTTGGGACATCGTACCCGTACCGATGAGTGACCACCGTATAAACCTAATGATCTTCCATGATAATACTCCTTAAACATCCTAACACCGTCTCTATGGCACGAGGTCACAAACTACATTATCGATGGTAAAGGTTTTGGGACCGCTGCGAAAAGTGGGCGGTACATGGGAGCACTGTCGAACCTTCGCGTGCTGGACCTGACCCAGGTCCTCGCCGGGCCGTACTGTACGATGTTACTCGCGGACATGGGCGCGGACGTCGTGAAGATCGAACGTCCGGGCGGCGACCTGATTCGATCGAACCCCCCGTTCGTCGACGACCCAGACGAGGAAGCCTACGGCGGGTACTTCCAGAGCGTCAACCGCGGCAAGCGAAGTATCGAACTGGACTTCGGCGACGAGTCGGACCGGGAGGACTTCCTCTCGCTCGTCGAAGAGGCGGACGTCGTCGTCGAGAACTACCGCTCGGGGACGATGGAGAAGTACGACCTCGGCTACGAGACGCTGAAGGAGTACAACCCGCAACTGATCTACTCCTCGATCCGCGGCTTCGGCGACCCGCGCACGGGCGAGACGCACCGGCAGGGTCAGCCGTCGTTCGACCTCATCGCGCAGGCGCTGGGCGGCGTAATGGAGATCACCGGACAGGAGGACGGCCCGCCGACGAAGGTCGGTCCCGGCATCGGCGACCTCTTCACCGCGACGCTGAACTGCATCGGCATCCTCGCGGCGGTCAATCACCGTGCACAGACCGGTGACGGCCAGTACGTCGACACGGGGATGTACGATTCGATGATCAGCATGACCGAGCGGGCGATCTACCAGCAGTCCTACACCGGCGAGCCGCCGACCCGCCGCGGCAACTCCCACCCGACGCTGTTCCCCTACGACGCCTTCGAGACCGCCGACGGTCACGCCGTCATCGCCGCGTTCGGAAACAACCACTGGCAGGAGGTCTGCGAGGCGATGGATCGGCCGGAGCTCGCGGCGGAGTATTCCGACCCGGCGTCGCGGCTCAAGAACCGCGACCGACTGCGCGAGGAGATCGCCGCGTGGGCCGCCGAACTGGAGAACGACGACCTCGTCGACACCCTCGAGGGCCGCGTGCCGGTCGCACCCGTTCAGAACACCGAGGACATCTTCGAGGACCCGCACGTCCACGATCGGGACATGCTCGTGCCGGTCGAACAGCCCGGCGCCGACGCGGAGGTCGAAATCGCGGGCACGCCGATAAAGATGACCGAAACCAATCCCGAGCCCCGCGGCCGGGCCCCGCTGCTCGACGAGCACCGCGAGGAGATCCTCGGCGAGGCAGCCGACGCGGAGACGACGGCTGACGACTGAAAGGGGGTTCAGGCGTTCGCAGATTTTCAGTCTCCACGGCTACCAGTAGCGTCCTGTGAGGGCACTGTTCGAGCAGTACCGTTGCGGAACGTCAGCGGGCAACGGACGGGCGATCGTGGAGCCGAACTGATCAAGTTTGCCAGGCGATTTCGATCGGCATATCGGAGCGAATCCAGGCGTCTTCGTTCTCCGTGTCGTAGATACGAACGGATCCGTCATCCAGACTGTCTGCAGCGTACTGTCCCGTCGGTGCGTCAGCGTCGTGCATTGGTGTGTGCCTGGAGAACTATCCACAGGGGATATAGTTCTTCTGCAAGCGGGGATTACCGATCGAGGGACGATCTGACGGGATCGGGAGTCGAGACGCGAAAAAATAACAGTTCGGTCTCGAAGCGGCGGCGATCGCAGCCCTGTACGGCGGGCTCCCGGTCAGTCCAGGTCGATCGCAGCGTCAGTTCGCGACCGACGATCGCGGGAGCCGACCGTCTCACTCGGCGGGTTTCTCTCTGGCGGGGCCGGGCGGATGGTACTCGATGCCGACGTCGTCCGGCGTGATCACGTCCGGCAGCGCCTCGTCACGTTCCCCGGTGATGACGTCGAGTATCTCGCGAACGTAGGCGTTGAACAGTTCCGGGTGTTCGCTCATCGGGAAGTGACCGATCTCGGCCATCTCGATCGCGACTGCACCGTCGCCGACCCCCTCCGCGGTCTGGCGGCCGTCCTCGGGCGTCGTCAGGTAATCGTATTCGCCGTTGACGATGTACAGCGGGCACTCGTCGGCGTTGACCTGGTCGAGTTTGTCCCGGTAGTCGTGATCGACGGAGTAGTAGTACAGGTCACCTTTGAACACGCCCGTCGCACCCTGTTCGTAGAGATACATCGTCTCTCGGCGGAACTGTTCGGGGCTCTGGGGTGCCATCAGTCCCCAGCACGCGTAGGCGTTGACCTCCGTCGTGTTGACCTGCGGGTGATCGAGCCAGTCGATGTAGAAGCCGGGACTGTGGGCACCGCACTCGAGGCCGATCAGCGCCCGGAACCGATCCGGGTACCAGTCAGCCAGCTCGAGGGTGATGTTTCCGCCCATGCTCGATCCCATGTAGATGGGATCCTCGAGATCGAGGGCGTCGGCGATGGCGACCAGCGTCTCGGTGAACTTCTTCGCGGTCATCGTGTAGTCCTCCGTCCACCACTCCTGGGTCGTCGGCGGAACCGACTTGCCGTGGTAGGGGAGGTCGTGTGCGATGACGCGGAACTCGTCGGTGATATCCTCGTCGGTCAGCAGGTGCCGCCACTCCTGGCAGTTGTTCCCCGCTGTGTGTTGACAGAGCAGCGGCGTCCCGTCTTCCGGTCCAGCCTCCTCGAAGTAGATTCGGTGGTCGACGCCTTCGACCTCCGCGTGAACGTACTTGCCGGTGATCGGTTCGACGTCGCCGGGTTGGTAGCTGGTACTCATCTAGGTCCCTCCGTCGTTGTGTGTAACTCGCATCAGGTCGAGCGTCCGCTGGAACGCACGCAGGTTCTGGAAGATTTTCTTGTTGTCGCCGGTCAGTTGCAGGTGGCCGTCCTCGTTTCGAACGGCGGACCGGTAGTGCGAAGCGATGATCTCGTGGTTGAACGCAGGCGGCGTCTCCTGGACGAACTCCTCCCAGGCCTCGCGATCGCCCTCGACGCCGAACGACCACCGGTGGTTCATCGTCGGATTCGGCACGATCTCCGAAATCTGCCCGCCGTGCATCTCGATCAGGACCCGTTCGTCGCCGATTTCGACGTAGAAATTCTCGTCGAACTTGTCGTGGCCCCGGACCTGCATCTCCGGGTCGTCGTTGACTGTTTCCTTGAACGACTCCCACCATTCGTGACTTGCGAATTCTGTTTCGGTTGCCATATCGCAGGAGGACCTGCACCGATGTGGATAATGAATCTTACACGGTAGCATCCAATACGAAAGTAATTGGAAAGCATACAGGTGGGTCCCTGGAGACAGGACGAAACCTACGAGTGCGACTCGTCGTCCCGATCTGCGACTCGCAGGAGGACCCGTTTCACACCGGCAGGGCCGATGGCGCGTAGTGAGTGGTTCGACGACGGAGAGTAACCCTTTTGCGGGACCCCTGCACACGTCTCCGTATGAGCACGGACTGGCCGTTCGATCCCGACGGGGAGAAAGGCAGCGAGGGGATGCGCAAGTTCGACATGCGGATCATCGCCGACAAGGTCGACGAAGAGGAGGACTTCCCGATGAACCGCGACGAGTTCGTTGAGGAGCACGGCGACGATCCAATCCGGATCAACCACGAACGCGTCGTCGCGCTTCGCGACATCTTCGAGTACGTCGAACCCGAGGAGTTCGAGACGATGGTCGACATGCACAAGGCCGTCGGCGACGCGATGCGGGCGGGCGACTTCTGGGAGTACCACCCGAAGGGGAAAGATCCCGAGAAGAAACACGCGTAGGGCATTAGGCGGGCCACAGTCGACTCGAACAGGTGCGAACCGGATTCGATCGGATCCGCGATCCGTTTTCGCCGACCCCATCACGAATCTGGATTACGTATCACTTATACGAGGGCGTTCGAAAATTTCCCCCACCGTGACTAACACGCAGGTAACGCTGGTCCAGATCGACAACTACGGGCCGTGGACGGTGACCCCGGAGCCACGCCGCGAGGCTGACCTCCAGACGCTCCAGTCGCGACTCTACGCCGACATCTCCCAGTTCGTCGGCAACCGTGACGGCTACGTCTTCTTCACGCGCTTCGACAACATGATCGCGGTCACGAACGGACTCTCGATGGCCGATCACGAACTCCTCCAGGAATCGATCGGAAACCGGTATCCGGTGACGCTCAGCCTGGGCGTCGCGACCGGGACGAATCCCGTGCAGGCGCTCGCCGACGCCACCGTGCGGATCCAGGAGGCCGGCAGCGCACAGGACAGGAACCGCCGCGAGATCCTCGAAGGGAGAGTCATCGAGGACGCCCACCGGTCCGACGCGGACGTCCAGATCGCGCACTTCGACGTGATCGACGCGACCGGCAACTACACGGACGAACTCAACGCCTTCGATAGCTTCATCGAGATCGAACAGGGGTACGCGGAACTGATGCGCCACATGCGCTACTCCCACGACAGCCTCTCGTTCTTCGTCGGCGGGGACAACGTCATCGTCGTCTGTCCCGACCTCGAGAAAGGCGACTACGAGGACGCGATCTACCACGTCGAGGAGACCGTCGACGTCGAACTGCAGGTCGGCGTCGGTCGCGGCGCGAGTGCTCACGACGCCGGGTTCGCCGCAAAACACGCCCTCGAAACCTGCCGGGCCGACGGGACCAGGGTCGAACTCGACCGGTAGACGGCTCGATACCCGAGACGCGGAACTTCACCACGCACCGGCTTAAGCGTGCCGGGGGTAGCTTTTAGCCCATCTGTAGGCATTGTTCACACATGGAATCGGAACTGTCGGTCAGGGACGTCTTGACGACCGAATACGTCGGCGTCAGCGAGTCCGATAGCGTTCTCGGCGCCGTCCGCCTCATGCGCGACGAACGGGCGAGTTGCGTGCTGGTCGTTCGCGGCACCGACCCGGTCGGAATCATGACCGAGTGGGACGTTCTCGGGATCGTCGCCGACGAACGCGAGCCAGGCGAAACGACCATCGGCGAGGTCATGACCACGCCGGTCATCACCGTCACGCCCGATCGATCGCTCTCCGACGTGGCGACCATGATGAGTCGCCAGGACGTGCGCAACATCGTCGTCGAGGAGGACGACGACCTCCTCGGCGTGGTCACCCAGCGCGACGTCATCGCCGCCGCGGGGTCGTTCCAGGGAACGGTCGCACCGAGTCGATCGACCGAGGCCACGCTCGATCGGGACCGACCGGTCGACGACACCGCGCCGCTCGCCGTCGAAAGCACCGACGAGCAGTTGCTCCCCAACGGCGGCGACGAGTACTCGACGCAAGGGGTCTGTGAGGCCTGTGGCTCGCTCGCCGATTCGCTGTGGGACGCGAACGGGCAACTGGTCTGTTCGGACTGCCGGTCGATGTGATCGCCGCCGGAATCGGCCGTCCCGTCTCTCCTGGTACCGTTCGCCGACGCGTATCACTGCGATAGTAAGACCTTTCGGGTGCCGCAATGGACTGGTCGGTAATGATCGCTACCCTCGACGACCTCGACGTCGAAGGGACTACCGTCGGCGTCCGCGTCGACGTCAACAGCCCCATCGACGACGACGGTGGGCTCGCCGACGACGCCCGACTGCGTGCCCACGTCGACACCCTCTCGGAACTGCTCGATCGTGGCGGTCGGGTCGCCGTCCTCGCTCACCAGGGCCGACCCGGCAGCGACGATTTCGTTTCCCTCGCATCTCACGCCGATCGGCTCTCGAAACTGCTCGATCGCCCGGTCGACTACGTCGACGCGACGTTTAGCAGCGCCGCCCGCGAGGCCGTCGGGGACCTCGGAAACGGCGACTGCGTCGTGCTCGAGAACACGCGCTTCTACAGCGAGGAGTACATGGAGTTCGAACCCGAACGCGCCGCCCGGACCCACCTCGTCGAGGGGCTCGAACCGGTGCTCGACGCCTACGTCAACGACGCCTTCGCGGCCGCTCACCGCTCGCAGCCCTCACTCGTCGGCTTTCCCTCGGTGCTGCCCGGCTACGCCGGCCGGGTCATGGAGACCGAACTCGACGTACTGGGCTCGATCGAGGAGACGCCGGAACCCCGGGTCTACGTCCTCGGCGGTACGAAAGTGCCCGACTCGATCGACGTCGCCTGGAGCGTCCTGGAGAAGGGACTGGCAGATCACGTCCTGACGGCCGGCGTGGTCGGCAACGTCTTCCTCATCGCCGACGGCGTCGATCTCGGCGACGCGAGCTCGGATTTTATCTACGACCAGGGCTACTGGGACGAGATCGATCGCGCGAGCGACCTGCTGGACGCGTACGGGAACCGGATCGCGATCCCGCGAGACGTCGCCGTCTCCCGTGACGGTGACCGTCACGAACTCGGCATCAATGCGCTCCCGCCCGAGGAGGGCGAGGCAGCGATGGACGTCGGGAGCTCGACGCTCGAGTACTACCGTCGGATCCTCGACGACGCCGCGACGGTCATCCTCAACGGCCCGGCCGGCGTCTTCGAGGAGGCGGCCTTCGAACACGGCACGCGGGACCTCTACGACGCCGCGACGGGGGTCCCGACCAGCATCGTCGGCGGCGGCGACACCGCGTCCGCGCTCCGCCAGCTCGGGGTCGAGGGGTTCTCCCACGTCAGTACCGGTGGCGGTGCAGCCCTCCGGATGCTCACTGCCGAACCGTTGCCGGCCGTGACGGCGCTCGAGGATGACGGACGAACCACTGATTGAACCGGCGACCCCGGACGACCTCGAGACGATCACGGAGCTGTGGGTCCGTCTCGCTCGCGGCCAGCGCGAGTACGGGTCGGCCGTTCGCGCCGCCCCGAACCGGGAGGCGATGCGGGAGACCCTCGCGGCCCACCTGCACGCGGACGGGCTCCTCGTCGCGCGCGTCGACGGGGCCATCGTCGGGTTCGCCTCGTTCTCGATCGAACGCGGCTCGCTGGAACTCGACGCGACGAGGGGCGTGCTCTCGAACCTCTACGTCGAACCGGCCCATCGCGATCGGGGGATCGGGACGGCGCTGCTCGCGGCCGCCGAAGAATCACTCGCGGCTCGAGGTGCCGAGGAACTGCTCCTCGAGGTGATGGCCGACAACGAGGCCGCTCGGCGGTTCTACCGGTCACAGGGGTACGACTCGTTCCGGATCGGCATGTCGCGATCGATCGCCGATCGGTCGGAAAACGATACACACTCAAAGGAGGACGGCTAACTCGTACCCAGCGCCAGGGGAGCATGGGCGGTTCATGCACTCGACTTGTAATCGAGACTTCGTGGGTTCGAATCCCACCCCTGGCTTAAATCCCTGGTTTCGAAGCCTCTACTGACTGGTATCGGCTGTTCCGGGTGTTTCGAGAAAGCCAGTAATTCGGACCTTAGATTCAAAGCCCCTTCTACCACCGGCCCGAACGATGGTGTCAGCGCTTGAGCTCCGCGACTGACGGGTTCGGCCCGTTCTGCGGAGCACTCGGCTGTACCGAAGGGGCCGACGTCATCATCCGACATCCAGAGCACGGCAAGCGGACGGTCTGTGGAGACTGTGCCGAGGGCTCCGAGGTGATCTGGGACGTCTGAGGAAGAGCCGGACGTCCGACCCGAGGACGCCCACCAGGTCGCCCAGCGGGCGCTCGCGAAGGTAAACGACCTCGAAGGCCGAGTCCAGAAGTTCGAAGAGGAGATCGTCGACCTCGAGAAGATCGAGTCGCCGGTCGAAGGGAAGATCCTTCAGAAGTGGATCGCGTTCGCGAACATCCCCAGCACGTCTGGATCTTCCTGACGAAACGGCCACATCATGCTTCGGAATGGGGACTCGACTGGCCAGAAAACGTCTGGCTCGGGACAGCCGTCGGCTCGGGCCCCGGAGGTGAGCTCCCGTCGACGACTCACCGAATCGAGCAACTGCGCGACGTCGACGTCGCGACGAAGTGGGTCAGCTTCGAGCCACTGATCGAGCCGATCGGCGAGGTCGCACTGGACCACATCGACTGGGCGGTCGTCGGCGGCGAGAGTGGGCGGCCGACGATCGGCGGGAAATGGACCATGCGTGGGCCCGCGAGATCCTCGAACTCCGGTTCTTCGAGCCGCAGTTGGCCGGGCTTTCGGACGACTGTCGGGCGATCGCATTCGATTTTAGGGGACACGGTCGGTCGGAGAAAACCGAACTCGGCCACACGGTCCCTCAGTATGCCCGAGATCTCCACGCGTTCGTCGAACAGCAAGACCTCGAGGACGTCATCGTCGTCGGTTGGTCGATGGGCGCATTCGTCTCCTGGGACTACGTGGATCAGTTCGGCACCAACCGGATTCGCGGGCTGGTTGATGTCGACATCGAAGCAACCCGGTTCCAGTGGGACGACTACAACTATGGACTCGCTTGGCTCGGGGACATCCAGAGCCTGCTCGAACTGGCCCAGTCCGACCAGCTCGGCCTCGTCGATCGGTTCACGGAACAGGTCTTCGCCAATCCCACGGCCGAAACGAGATCCTTACAGTACGACGAAATCAGCCGGACACCACCCCCAATCCAGAGCGCCATCCTGTTCGACACACACCCGAGACTATCGAGCCGTCCCCCCGAGATCGATGTCCCGATGCTGGTCTGTGCCGGCACTGCCGAGACGAGAGGCTCGATCGACGCCGTTCGAAATGTCGCGGAACTCGTGCCCGACGCGAGAGTAGAACTCTTCGAGGCGAGTGGCCACTGTCCGCCGTTCGAGGAGCCTGAACGGTTCAATCGGGTCTTGAGCCAGTTCGTAGACTCGCTGTGAGCGACACGCGCTCTCTATTCAGCAGACGAGACCAGAACTAACGAGTCGTTGGCAAGAGCGGCGTGCTGAATAGAGAGGGTGTATCCAGCACAATAGAGCGATTTGGTTCTACTCGCATTAACCGGGGAGACGTGGAAGAGGAGCCTGTGAAGACGAATGTCTCAGACGTTGTGAAACGGAGGCGCCCAATTCTTTGCATGCCGTGAGATTTTCCGTCTCTATACCCTCAGCATCATCTATGGCTGGATTGATCCACCGAACGGCACAGGCGATCGATGATCTGTGGCAGTCGATATGGCATGAGTCGAGTCGCGCCGAGAAAGTCGTGATCGCAATCGTGCTCCTGGTCACCGGATTGGCCATCCCGGTGATCCCGATCGTCTGGATCGCCCGAATTATTGCCAACTAATCAATGGAGTTGCGGGGTGAGATACGCGCTATCTATTCAGCAGCGCCTGCACTAACTATCCGGAAGCTGTCAGAAACTGTGTGCTGACTACAGAGAATGACTCCGTCATGGACACTCATCATCTCGTGGTCCGCCGTGATCGATTCAGCACAGTCCCCCGGTGCAGGTCTCACGCCAACCCTGTTCGAACTCGTGATTCCATTTTGGTTTCTCCCGCTGATTGTCGCCTTCATCGTCGGCGGAATTGAATACGGCACTCGACGCCTGCTCGGTTCGCACCGATAGCGTTCAGTTCGCGCTGTAGCGAACGGCCGTTTCACATCGGAATCTATCTACCGGCTTGCTGACGCTCTCGTATTTGCTCGCGTCGGCAACGTTTTGTGGAATTCGAACCACGGCCGCTCCGGTTCGCTTCACCCCTGTTCAAATCCCACTCGCCGCGTCTCTGCGAACCGGATGGATTCCGCCGTCACTCAGTTAATCAAAACAACACGTCATTGTGAAAATGTTGCAGGGTTAAGCAGTTGGCGGACGAATAGCCGTCAAGATTCTACGATGGCCGACAAGGTATTCGATGCGCTCGCAGATGTCCACCGTCGTCGGTTGTTAGTCGCCTTGTTGGACCACAATCCGCAAGACATCTCCGACCTGTCCGGCGTCCCGTGGAACATAGAGGAGACCGAGGTGGAGATGGCCCAGAAATACCACGTCCACTTGCCCAAGTTGGCCGACTACGGCTTTATCGACTGGCATCCGGACGACGAGGTCGCGGTGAAAGGCCCGCAGTTCGACGAGATCAAACCGGTTCTGGAACTGCTGGACGAGCATCGAGACGAACTCCCCGACGGCTGGTTGTGACGGCGTCAGAGACGGATTCTCTCTCCGGGCGTACGATCGGGCCACCGTCTATTTAGCGGAGAACTACCCCCTATCGGTCCGACGATGACGAGCGGATGCGCTCGCTATGGAGTGGAAAACTAGCGAGTCCCGTCGTGGTTGGGCCGTAACGGGACTCGCCGTTTACTCATACCGACCGTAGCGTCAAGTACCTTGTGTGATTATCTGAGTGAACGGAAATCGTGTGACAGGCCGGGTGACGTAAAACCCGTTCGGAGACGACGGAACCGTCAGATGACAGGAATAAGATACACGAATCCTTTTCCATCCTCAGGCTCTAATCCGCGTGTTCGGATATCCGAATTCGTGGTTGGGCCATGACACAGGACGAAATTACATCAGAGGCGATTAGTCTGTTACAGGAACTCGGGCTCCAGGAGTACGAAGCACGCTGTTTTATGGCGTTGAACAAGCTTCCGAGCGGGACGGCAAAGGAGATCCACGAACTCTCGGGCGTTCCACGTACCCGGGTGTACGATGCCATCCGCGTTCTCGAGTCACAGGGGCTGGTCGAGGTCCAGCACTCGAGTCCCCAGGTGTACCGCGCCGTCAACGTCACCGAGGCGACGCAGATGCTCCGCCAGAAGTACAACGATCGGATCGAGACGCTCGAGACGCATCTCGAAAATACGGACGTCAAGGACACGGCGACGGACGACGATCAGGTTCAGGAAGTCTGGTCGTTGATCGGCCACGAGGCGATCGAAGCCCGAACGCTCGAACTCATCGAGAACGCGGAGTCCGAAATCGCGCTGCTCGTCGTCGACAAATCGATCCTCTCAGGCATGATATTCGACGGTCTGCAGGACGCGGCGGACCGTGACCTCTCGATTCTGCTCGGCGGGCAGACGGAAGCGATCACCGAGACGCTCGGGGGCGAACTTCCCAATTTTCGGATCTTCGAAACGGGCCTCGACTGGCTCACTAGCGGCCACGGTGACGACGTCGCGATCAGTCGGATCCTGCTCGTCGATCGCGAAACGCTGCTCGTCGGCTCGTACTATCCGGACGCTGACGATGCCAGGGCACAAGAGCAGGCGATCTTCGCCAGCGGCCTCGAAAACGGGTTCGTGGTACTGCTTCGGCGATTGGTGACGTCGGGGCTGGCCGCGACGAAAGATCCCGGAAAGTGACGCCGTGAGCGGACGATCGACAGTGGTCCGACGACCCTCTCACCATCGAGACTGCTGACGAGAGGCACGGATCGGTTATCTCGCGACTCCGTCGGCGACGAACGCGTCGTCGAGGGCCGCTTCACGACTCGGGACGTTCGTTCCGCCGGATGAACACGCTGTCGAGGGTGGAGATAGCACTCGAGACCGGACGCGGCCGGGCCGCTGCGCCCCGCGGTGAACCGTCCCTTGCATCAGATTCCCCACACGTCGGGCGATCGATCGCGTACAACCCCTGCCTGCGACTCGAATATTTCCGCTTGAACTGTTCCATAATGAGATACAGTAACAATATTAGAATTGATCTCGTACCCAAAATAGTCGCTATCGAAGTATAGTACCCATTGATGTTCAAATATGTACTACAAGCTCGGATTGGGGCCAGAGGATTTATATCGGGCGACGGAAAGAGTCCGATCAATGCTGCTCTCACTAGACCGTTCGGACGCGAACGAGGCCGCGTCGCTCAGTTTCGAAGTTATTGCTGCTGTCGCTGAACGGGAAGGTATCGATCCAGTAGAACTCGAACCGCCGGAGTACGAGGCACTCTACGACGTCGTCAACCCCGAAGCTCTCGATTCGCTGTTTGCTCCCCGCCAGAACGGATCGGATCGGTCCACCGGACGCGTCGAATTCCCCTTCTGTGGCTACGACGTGGTCGTCACGAGCGACGGCGAGGTCGAACTCTCGGAACAGACACGCACACAACAGTAGATTCGATCGGGTGCGCTGCTCGATCCGGACGTCGACGAATCCGCGGTGACTCTCAGTTGCGGTCCGTCTCGATCCGGGCCCGCCACGCCGTCGGAATCGGCGCCGATCGACCCGTCTCCCGATCGACGACGACCTGAACGGTCCGGGCCGTCGCCGCGCGCTCGCCGTCGGCGCGGATCTCGTATTCCATCGGAAGACTCGAGTTCCCGAGTTCGGGAATCCGCAGGGCGACGGTGACGTCCTCTTCTGCCTCGATCGGGCTGACGTAGTCGATTTCCAGGGTCGCCAGCACAGTATCGGCCTCGGTCAGCGAGACCCCGAGGACGTCCACGAAGTACGCCTGTCGTGCCTGCTCGAGGTACGACGCGTAGACGGCGTTGTTGACGTGACCCATGAAGTCGATGTCGCGAAGTCGGACGTCGACGTCCGTCTCGTAGGAGTAGTCGGTCATGCTCGCGGGGATAGGAAGTCGACCACCGTATATGTGGTGTCACGATCGTTCCGAGCGCCGATCGCACCGGTCGCCGTCGCGTCGGTTCGGGCCCGCCACCGGCCACGACGCGGCACCGAGTCCCCGAATCAGGCGTCGGGCTGTGCCGCTTCGAAGACGGCCTCGTGGAGTCGGTCCGAGACGATCTCCATCAGCGGCTTCATGTTTACCGTGTCGGCCCGGTTGTACTCGACGAGCGTCTCGAGTGCCGCATCGTCGCCCCGCTCGTACTCGTGCCAGAGCCGAACGGCGTCGCGGCCGCTCAGGTCCGGCACGTCCCGATCGATACCCAGGTCCCGCTCGATCGCCTTGAGGCCGCCGTCCAGTCCCAGCTTCTTGCACGGGTACATGAGATCGAGGTGAGGCACCGAGACGTCGACGTCGAAACAGGTCTCGAGGAAGGGGACGTCGAACCGCTGGCCGTTGAAAGTGACCAGAAGCGACGCCGAATCGAGTTCGCTGGCGAGTCGGCGGCCCGTGAGATCGCGGTCCTTCACGAAGGTGGTCGTCTCGCCGTCGCGGTGGCACGTGACCGTCGTGACGTCCTCGCAACTGGCATCCAGTCCGGTCGTCTCGATGTCCAGGAAGCAGGTGTCGTCCCTGACGTTCTCGTAGAGTCGCCATCGGCTCGCTGCCGGCAGTGCCTCCGCAAAGGGGGCGACGTCACCGCGCGCGAGGTGGTCCCGGCCCTCGTCGATGAAGGCATCGATCCGATCGGCGATCGTCGGTCCGACGACGCTGCCGTCGAACTCGTCCCAGTGCGTAACCCCGTGTTCCCACAGTCGCCGTTCGGTAACCTCGCCGACGCCCCGTACGGGAATGAAACTGTTCTCGATTCGCACACCAGTTCGGGGGTGCGGCGTCGATAAAAAACGATTGGATCGTCGCCGCCGTGGCTGCCGGCCAGCGAGCACGACGACGCCGAGTACGAGGATCTCCCTCCGCACCCGTCGTTCGTTCCTCCCGTCGACGGGGACACGGCGACGATCGATATCGACTGATCCAGAGAAGCGATCCGGTCTCGACAACCCAGTTATCGCACCAACCGAAACGGATTACACGCCGATCGCACAGCCGTCGTTCGGGTGTGCGCTGGCTGTCAGCGGCGGCCCTCGAGCGAGATCCAGTCCGTCGTCGTGTCCTGATCGCGCAGGTGCCAGCGCTGTTCGTATCCCTCGCTGCGCGATCGAACCTCGACGACCGCGTCGAACAGCGGTTCGAACAGATTGACGGCGTCGTGGTCACGATCGAGCGGCAAGTGATAGTGACCCATGCCGTTGACGTGATCGACGCGCGAGGTCGTCAGGTGCAGCAACCGGAACACGTGCTCGGTGGTGTGCTCCTGCAGGAGCGGCACGAGGGAATCGATACAGACCCGAAGTTCGGACGGATCGAGGCCGTCGGCGGTGTCGTCCAGTTCGTCGACCGTTTCGATAATCTCGATACCGAGCGTGTCGATGGGCGACGTCCTCGTGGTCGCCGGGTCGACCGCCGGCAGATCCAGCCTCGAGTAGTCGATCGTCCGGGCAGACTCGATGCTCCCGTCGCTCCCGTGAGACGTGCTGCGGATGTCGCTGTTCGTGACGAACAACCGGTAGCGGGAATCGGAGTCGGTTTCGCCCAGTAGCCGGTGACAGACGGCGTCGTGAGCGTCCGCAGTATCGGCTCCGACGAGCAGCACGTTACTCCCCTCCCGCTTGAGCGTGGCAAGTGCTTGCACAAACGTCGCCCACTCCGGCGCGACGCCCCCTGGCTCGCGTTCCATCCTTTAAAGGAAAACAGGCGGAACCGAAATAAATATTGTGGCCCTAGGGCGCTCTAACAAGGCGACCAGCCCGTGATATCAGGTGTCGATCGAGCATCCCGATCGGCCGGCTTTTGGCACCGGGGGCCGTACGTGAGATATGGTCGACCAGGACGAGGACGAACTCGCCGAGGCGATTCGCGAGCTCGCGCGGACGATCGACGAACTCCGATCGGAGCTCGACGACTCGCGTCGGCGGTCGCCGATCCGGCCGCCGGCGCCCCGACTCCCGACGCCGGGGGACCTCCTGCGGCTGACGGACGAGGTCGCGGTGCCGGCCCTGCTCGCCGCGCTCGAGGCCAGCGTTCGCACACTCGAAGCGTTCCAGCGCGGGCTCAAGATCGTCCGCACGGAACGGGAGGTCCGCGATCGGGTACGGGACCGGACCGAGATCGATGACGCGAGCGATCGCGCGGGCGAACTCCGCCGAACCACGCTCTCGCAACTCGATACCGTGCTGGGGGAGCTCCAGCGTGCCGTCTCCGAGGGGGCACTCCCCGCGGACGAAGAGGCACGCGACCTCCTCTCGGAGGCACGCGAGTTGCGCGACGACGTCGACAGACGACTGCGGGGGGCAGGATATTCCGGGACCGATCGGGGCGAATCGATCGAGATCGACATCGACTCGGCCGAGGACGACGGAGACGACGGGTCCATCGCGGACGACGACGCGAACTCGGCGGTAGACGTCGACGTGGACGCCGAACTCGAGACGCTGAAAGACCAGTACTCGCCGGCCGACGAGGATCCGGGAGCTTCAGACCCCGACACGACGGCTGCGGACGACGGGATCGACGCGGCTGCGGACGACGAACCCGGCGGCGACGAACCCGACGACGATGGCGTCTCGGACGGCGCCGATGGCGCAGCCGGCGAGGAGAGCGAAAACGACGGCGACGACGAGACCTAGACCGGTTCGAACCGGTACCCGTCCCAGTCCTGACTCTCGGGTTCTCTGATACCCGCGCCGGGCTCGCGAAGTTCCTCTTCGTAGACCGGGCCGACCTCGTCGCCCGTCTCGACGTCGCCGGTCGTGAGCTGGACGATCGCGCGGACCGCCTCGCCGTCGATGGTGAACTCCACGATCGCGAGGTGGTTCGGCTCGCGCACGCCGGGTGGCGTCGCGGTCGAGGTCGTCCACGTGACGACCTCGGCGGTGTGCTCGCTGAGATCGATCGTTTCCACCGGTTCCGCGCCGTCAGGACCGCGCGGGTGTCCGGGGTAGCTGATCGAACCGTCGTCGTAGCGCGTGGCTTCCATCGTCATCGTGCTGCCTCCATGATGGTCGTGATCACACAGTTCCCGAAGCCGCCGACGTTACAGCAGAGCCCGACGTCCGCCTCGACCTGCCGCGGGCCAGCCTCGCCGACGAGTTGTTCGTAGATCTCGACGCCCTGTGCGACGCCGCTCGCGCCGAGCGGGTGCCCCTTCGACTTGAGCCCGCCGGAGGTGTTGATCGGCAGTTCTCCGGTATCGCGCTCGGTGTATCCCTCCTCGACGAGTTGCCACGCCTCGCCCTGCTCGGCGAAGCCGAGCCCCTCCATCTGGAGGAATTCGAGGATCGTGAACATGTCGTGGAGTTCCGCCACGTCGACGTCGTCCGGCCCGCGGCCGCTCATCTCGTAGGCGCCCGCCCCGCTTTCGACGACGCCGCCCATGATCGTCGGATCCTCGCGCTCGTGGACGACGTGGGTGTCCGTCGCGCCGTCGATCCCCGTGATGACGGCGTAGTCGTCCGTGTACTCCTGGGCGACGTCTTCGGGGCAGAGCATCAGCGCGGCCGATCCGTCCGTGATCGGACAGAAGTCGTACAACCGGAGCGGGTCGGCGACGATCGGCGACTCGAGGACCGTCTCAAGGTCGACTTCCTTTCGGAACTGGGCCTTCGGGTTGTCGACGCCGTTCCTGTGGTTCTTGACGGCCACCTTCCCGAGGCTCTCCCGGGGCGCGTCGAACCGTTCGAGGTAATGGCGCGCGGTCAGGCCCGCGAACGACGGCAGCGTGACGCCGGTCTTGTACTCGACGGGGTGGGTCAGCGACGCGATGACGTCCGTCGCCTCCCCCGTCGTCTTGTGGGTCATCTTCTCTCCGCCGACGAGCATCGTCATGTCGCTGGCTCCGCTCGCGACCGACTGCCAGGCGGCGTAGATCCCCGCCCCGCCGCTGGAACTCGTCTGGTCGATCCGCTGGGTATACGCCGGCACCGCGTCCAGATCGTGTGCCAGCGCGTTCATCACGCCGGTCTGTCCCTCGAACTCGCCGCTGGCCATGTTCGAGACGTACAGGTGTTCGACGTCCGCCGCGTCGACACCCGCGTCCGCGAGGCACTCGATTCCGGCCTCCGCGAGGAGGTCCTGGATCCAGCTCTCGCGCTGCCCGAACTGGGTCATCGAAGCTCCGATAATTGCAACACGTTCCATAGCTGACCGGACTCCGGTCAGCAGGTTAAAAGGAGGGGATCGACAGCGGTAGCGGTAGTCCGTACTGAGATTTTTCCCGCCGTCGTCAGCCCCCGGTCTCGACGCTCTCAGGCGGACTCCGCCGACGCCGTCTGCAACTCGCTCGCACGCGATCGGGCCTGCGAGATGACCGCCGGGCGGGCCTCGAACGAGACGAGGACGTCCTCGTCCCCGTAGGTGACGTCCTCGACGTTCGCGTTGTCGTGGATCCACGAGACGAGGCTCATCGTGTCGTCGGTCATCGGCAACACGAGACGCTCCTCCTCCCAGTCCGGCAGTTCCCTGTCGATCCGATCGAGGAGGGCGTCGACGTTCGTCCCTTCGCGGGCGCTGACGGCGACGGGGTTCGGGGCGAGCGCCGAGAGCGCCTCGCGCTTTTCGGCGAGTTCCTCCTCGTCGATCCTGTCGATCTTGTTCAGTACAGTCACGATCGGGGCCTCGTTGCGCTCGTAGAGGGTGTCGTGACTGGTGACTAACTTCTCGTGGATCTCGTCGATCTCCTCGCTGACGTCGACCACGAGCAAGACGAGGTCCGCCCGGTAGACCGAATCGAGCGTCGACTTGAACGACTCGACGAGCCAGTGGGGGAGGTCGCTGATGAAGCCGACGGTGTCGGTCACGAGGACGTTACGCGGTTCGATGTCGGCACGGCGCGTCGTCGTACCCAGCGTCGTGAACAGGTCGTCCTCCGACTCGGCCGTCGGGTCGAGGTCGGGGTGGAGATCCTCGTTCTCCTCGACCGCGAGGTCGTCGGCCAGTTGTCGCAACAGGGTGGACTTCCCCGCGTTCGTGTAGCCGGCCAGCGCGACGAGGTCGAACCCGGAGTCGCGACGGCGTTCCCGCCGCTGTTCTTCCGTCTGCTCGATCCGTTCGAGTTCGTCCCTGATCCGGCTGATCTGGCTCTTGATGTCCTGTTCGCGGCTCTCGTCGTACTCGCCCAGCCCCATGAACCCCGGGTGCTCCTCGCGTTTGGCCAGGCTCGTCTTGGCCTCCGCCCGCGGGAGTTCGTACCGGAGTTCGGCGAGTTCGACCTGCAACTGTGCCTTCCGGGTCTGGGCACGCTGGCCGAAGATCTCGAGGATCAGCGTGAACCGATCGATCACCTCGACGCCCTCGGGGAGCAGTTGGCCGAGGTTGTACGTCTGGTAGGGACCGAGCCGGTTGTCGAAGATGACGGTCGTCGCACCCGTCGCCGCGACCCGATCGGCGAGTTCCTCGGCTTTCCCTTCGCCCAGCTGGAGCGCGGGGTCCGCCTTCCGGGACTGCGTCACCTCGCCCACGACGGTGTAACCGGCCGCCTCGGCGAGGTCGTGGATCTCGCTCGTGTCCGGGTGGCCGGAGTCGACGCGCTTCGCGACGATCGCCTTCACGGGCGCTCACCGGCGGCTGACCGGGGTGGTCGGAGCGCGACGCGTCGCTGGTGGACCGGGTCTGTGCGGGGGTTCGTCTCTGCAGACACGGCGGCTGACACGCTAAGGATGCCTGTCAGTCACCTCCGTTAGGCTGCGATCGGACATAGCTAGCGGTACGCGACCGATCGTCTTGAATCCAGTGCACGGCCCACGTTGGTGGCGGACGCGAGCAGACGGGTGGCGCGAGCGGTCCGGGTTCCGCGTTCGATCCCTCGAGTTCGAGTTCCGCGATCGATCTCACGCTATCGTCCCCGCCGTTCGGTCTCACGGAATCGTCACTCGTTCGAGAGAGTCAGCTGATCGAAACAGTCATTACTGCCGTCGATAATCCAGCGTCGTGATGGTAGAGGTCGATCCGACGACGCTCAGTGTCGAGTTCCTCGCCAGTGCGGTGATCGGCGGTTGCATCGGGTACGCGACCAAGAAGCTCGCGAAAGTGCTCGCGATTATCGTCTGCGTCGAGTTGATGACCGTCCGGTACCTCGAGTCCCAGGGCATCGTGATGATCGACTGGAACCGGCTCTCGGCCGGACTCGTCGGGTCGGCCGACGTGACGCCGAACGTGGACACCCACTGGATCGAATCCGCGGTCTCGACGCTGACGATCGGGGCCGGGTTCACCAGCGGCTTCCTGATCGGCTACCACCGCGGATAGGGGCCGAGAGAGGGCGATCGGACCGTCACGAGCGAACCCGATCGAGGAGCGAACCCGATCGGCTGTCCATCGCCTCCGCGTCCCGGCCTACCGCGTCTTCAGGTCGTCCTTGTCCTTGATGAGCTCCGTCTCGGCTTCGCCGCTCGTGTGCTCGTTGACGGTGTCGTAGAAGTCGTTTTGCATTCCAGCGGGGAAGGTGAGGACGCCGATCCACGACCCGTCAGGCTGCCACTCCTCGCGCTCGAGGTCGCCGAACTGGCGGATCTGTGCCTGCGCACTGCCGGCGTGCTCTGCGGGGATCTGGACCGCGATCGTCACCTCCTCGAACCGGATCGGGATCACCGGCCGCAACGCGTCGAGCGCGTCGTCGACCTGCCCTTCAACGGGTTCCATCGGATCGACCGTGAAGCCGGCCTCCTCGAGGGCGTTCTCGATCCGTTCGGGCGGATGCGGAGCGTTGTCCATCTGGGGATTGACCGCGTTGCGCGCGATCGTGTCGATCAGCTGTTTCCGCTTTTGCTCCTGCATCTCGCGACGCTGATCGGCCGTAATCTGGATCTCGCCCCGCTTGATCACCTCGGGGATGATCTCGAGCGGATCGGTCGTGTCGAAGACCGTCTCGAGGTCGGACTCTGCCGGTCGATCGCCGCGCGAGGCGTCCTCGAAGACGTCCTCGGCGGCGATCACGTCCTCGAGATCGCCCTCGAACTCGTCGCGTTTGATCGCCAGGGCTGCATCCGGGTCGACCAGCACCTCGAAGCGCGCCCCGTGTGATTCGAGCCGCGCCGTCACCGCCTCGTCGAGCGATATCATAACTGATGGTTTCGCCGCCAGTGAAAAGAGTGTTTCCCGATATTCGAGGGTCGTGCGGCCCCCGAGGGAGCCACCTCAACTCCCGATCGCCGCCCGATCCTATACGTCGCTTCGAATCCGTCGCCGCACTCGGGCCGGAATGCGACTCGTTCGTTCGGCAGCGAATTCCACACGTGGCTCTCGGCGCAACTCGTGAGTCGATCGACTGTGCGGAGTCGTGAGAACGGAGTCCCCTCGATCCGATCGAGGGTGCGTCTTCGATCGGGGGTCGTTCTGGCGCGGTCGGCAAACCGGAGACGTGGCGGTTCGCGATCGGTCGCGGCGATTACTCCTCGGGTTCGTCCTCGCCCGTGTCGAGGAGGTCGTTCTCCTCGAGATGACTCTGGATACGGTCGCGATCGAACTGTTCGAAGGACTCGGACTCGATGTCGACGGTCGCGAGGCCGACCTCGCTGGGCAGGAGCGAGCCCTCGTTGACCGATGCGAGCGCGTCCAGCGCCAGCGCGATGCCGCCGTCGAGGTCGGCTTCGTCGTCGTAGTTCTCTTCGAGGTAGTCCTGGAGGTCGCCCCGATCCGCACCGACGGCGAGTGCCTTCCACTCGTAGGGCGTCCCCGAGGGGTCGGTCTCGAACAGGCGCGGTTCGCCGTTGTCGATCCCGCCGACGATCAGTGCCACGCCGAACGGGCGCGCGCCGCCGACCTGGGTGTACTGCTGGATGTGGTCGGTGACTTCCTTCGTCAGCGTCTCGACCCCGATCGGTTCGCCGTAGCGCAGATGGTTGACCTGTGCCTGGCGGCGCGCGAAGTCGATCAACTGGCGGGCGTCGGCCACGTGACCGGCGCTCGCGATGCCGATGTGGTCGTCGGCCTTGTGAATCTTTTCGACGCTCGAATCCTCGAGCAGCGGAGAGGGGACTCGCTTGTCGACCGCGAGAACGACTCCGTCACTCGTTCGGACGCCGATACTTGCTGTTCCTCGTTTGACCGCCTCGCGGGCGTACTCGACCTGGTAGAGTCGGCCGTCCGGCGAGAAGATCGTAATGCCACGGTCGTACGCCTGCTGTTGGGCTTGTCCCTGCATAGTATCACGCTAAATCGTAATCGAGGTCTGTCGCGCCCGTGAACGCCTCATCGAGTCGCACGTCTGCAGATCCTTTCGCAGGACGGCGACTCGCTCCTCGTTCCGGAACACGACGTTTCTCTCGTGGGAAAGTTGCCGGCGGCGTCCTAAATACTTTTCTTACCTTGTCGGCGGTGTCCGGTACACGAAGACTCAAGATCCGTAAAACCGGGCCGATACAAAACCTCGGCTACGAGCCCCAGAGACGCCCGGTACCGAGTGTAGCCGCGGAGTCCTTAACTCGGGAGCGCCACAACGTCGTGGCGCCTCTCCCGGATGATCGAGGTGAAGCCACGGTTTTGGCCGCGGGTAGCTGACACGCCGCCGCTGAGAGAGCGCATGGGAAAGCTGACACTCAGCTACGGAGGTGCTTTTCTTCGGCGGCCCGGATCGTGCCACTGATACCGCGGACCCGCAGGCCGACCGCAGCACCGTCGATCTCGTCGATACAGGCCAGTGCCGCTCGCGCCGGCCCGGTCTCGCCGTGGCGGACCCTGACGATCGCCTCGCCGTCGCCGTCGGCGAAGTCGAACTGGACGACCGTCAGGTCGGCGGCCGCGCTGCCCGGATCGCCCAGGAGGTTCTGGCCGGCGTACCACAGCTCGCGCTGGAACGCCCGGCGATCGATCGCGGCGTCGGGCCAGGTCTCGATCCCGACGGCGAGATACCGCCAGCGCGGTCTGAGGTGCTTCGGGAGGTGTTTCACGGGGTCTCACTCTCGACCGTCGCCGGGCCGCGTTCGGCGACCAGCACCCCCACCTGCTCGTGGACGCGCTCGACCGCGGTTAGCGAGAAGCCCGCGTCGGTGAAGGCGTCGGCGAGCACGCCGACGGTCGCCGGATCGTCGACCTCGGGCGAGTAGAACGGCTCGTCGGGATCCGGCTCGCCGAAGAACATCACGTCGCCGAGGACGAATCGGCGGGGCTCGAGGTCGGCGATCACCGCGATCGCCTCTCGCTTTTCGTCGTCCGAGAGGTGGTGCATGGCGAAGTTCGACGTGACGATGTCGACCTCGCCGTCGTAGTTGGGCTCGCGGAACGTCCCCCTGCCGAATTCGACAGTCTCGATTCCCCGTTCGTCGGCTTTCGCCCGCGCCTCGTCCATCATTCCCTCGCTGATGTCCCGTCCGACGACTCGCCCGGCGTCGGGCGCGAGTGCGAGCGCGATCGCGCCCGTCCCGGTACCGAGGTCGAGGACGACGTCGTCGGCCTCGGGAGCCGCGTGCTCGATCACGAGGTTCGCACAGGCGCGGTACTCCTCGGAGTTCGACTCGTCGTACTCGCCTGCTTTTCGATCGAACCGGGCGGCGTGCTCCTCAATCTCTTTCTTCATACCTGCCCCGTTCGACCCCCGGCTCAATGAACGACTCGGACGCGACGCGCCGATTTCGGTCGGCCAGCCGACCCCACTCCGCCAGTCCGGCCTCGACGAACTCGCCGGAAAGCCCGATCTGCTCGCCCAGCGCCTGCAGTTCCCGCGGCGCACGGAGTTCGAGGTGGGAGGTCGGCACTCCGCTGACGACGTAGGGCGCGTCGTGGTACGCCACGATTTCGTGGAGTTTGCGAAGCGCCTGTATCGTCCGGACGCGGCGGCCGCCGCTCGTTCGGAGCACGCCCGACAGATCGAACTCGAACCGAACGCCGTTCTCGGCGGCAGCCTTCGCGAGGACGTGATTGACGTCCCCGTCGCGGGCCATCGGCCCGGCGAGCACGTCGACTTTCTCGTTTTCGACCGCGAACCGGTTCAGAGCGGTCGTGCCACCCTCGACCGCTACGATCGTCGTCGATGGACGGTGGTTCCCGACCGCGCCGCTTGCCTGCTGGGGATCGTCGGCCCGGATCTCGACGCCATCGACGACGTCGATCCCGTACTCGTCTCCGATCCGATCGGGCTCGTACTCCGCACGGGCGTCGGAGTGGTTGCGGACGACCACGCCCTCGAACCCGTAGTCGGCCGCCGTCTTCGCGAGTCTGGCGACCGTGCTCTCTCCGTCGGGTTCGGCGTGGACGGCCTCGTACATACCAGAACTCACTCGTGGGGCCGACTTGGGGTTTGCGCCACGGACCGACGGCGATCGAGGACGATCTAGTAGCCTGCCGGGAGCGCACCCTCACTGTTCGGGTGCTCCCCGGAGGAGGGCAGGCTACCTGAGCGACCACACCGCGAGCGAACGACGTGAGCGGGCCGACGACTGATGAGAACGAGCGACTGTGCGGCGCTTCGCGCCGACTGCAAGCGATTCCTTCGGAATCGCTCCGTCCAGATGAGCGCACGCGCTCTTTTGAAGATTTCACCGAGGGCGCGCCCCCGGCACGCCCGCAGAGCAAAAGTTCGTTAATTCAGAATAGACTGCGCGACCGTCGCGAGCTGGCCGTTGTTGGCCTCGCGAAGCCGATCGTCGCCGATCTTCAGGCGCAACCGCGGGCGTCCGACGTCGATCGGGACCTTTTCGGTATCGATCAGACCCATGTCCTCGAGTTTGGTCTTGGTCCGGCTAAAGGTCGCCTTGGAGGCGATCCCGACGTCCTCGCCCCACTTGCTGATGTCGTACAGCAGGGCCTCGTTCTTGGCGGCTACGAGCAGCGAGATCGTCACTTCGTCGAGACCGTCGCCGTCGCCGCGGGCGGTCTCGAGGGAGTCGAGAATTGCGGTGAAGTCGGCCTCGGCGTCGGGGCTGATCTCCTCGGAGAGGGTGTCGCGAACGTCCGTGATCGGCGGCGTTCGGAGATTGAACGTGTTGGCGTCCTCCCAGTGGGAGACGTACGTGTCGTACGTGTCGTCGACGAACCCCTCGTCGTCGGTCACGAGCCCACCGACGCGATCACCCGCGTGGACGATGGCAACCACGCGGTCGTCGGTGACGAGGAGAGAGTTCTCGGGCGCTTCTTCGATGGTTCGCAGTTCGAGTGTCCCCTCCGAGATGAGGTCGGCGGCGTTGGACGCGACGATGAAGTCGTCCATGACGTCTTTGAGCGTGCGCTCGTCGGCGAGCATGTGCACCGAGGGGAGGTCGCCGTCGAAATCCGTGGCTACCGAAACGAACTCTTCGATGGCGTCCCACGACGGGTTGACCATGTAGACGTCTCCGGTCGCGTCCTCGAGAACTGACCCGAGGATATCGTCAATCTGGTGGTTGAGTAAATTCGAGGTCATGCCTGTACAGAAGTAAACGAACCCGTATTACTTAATTTTGGTGGCCGTTTGCACACGACAACTTCTCATCTGACGCTCAAACCGGTGATTTTTGTCCCAAAAACCATCAGACTCCCAACCGTAGGTCCGGCCCTGTGAACACGCGGTCCGATCACGACGGAACGGACGGCTGTCCCGGCGCCGTTTATTTCGATATCAGAATGGTATTTTAGATGAGAACAATATCTAAATATGGTCGATTTGTTAGTACAGGATCGTATGGGTGTTAGACACAACCGACTGTGGTGGGAACTGCGTGATACCGTCGACCGCCTCGGAACGGACCGATTACGATCGTCTCTGGTGCAGGCAAAGCGGGTCAGTACGTACGGCGGGCCATAGCGTCTCAGCGTTCGAACGAGCCAGCGAGCTGTTTGGACCAGTAGACGTCGCCGTTGTAGATCACTGACGCTTCCGATTCTTTGAGCAGGGTCGCGAGTTCCGGTTCGGTGAGCGTGAAGTTCGACTCGGTGCCACAGAGGTAGGCGTACTCGTTGTCCTCGGTGTGGGGGTAGTAGTACGACCCGGTGACGCGCGTCGAGTAACAGTCGAACGTGACGAGATACTCCTCGTCGGCGGCCGTCTCGATGGGGTCGATCCGAACGGTGGTCGGCGTTCGCAGTTCGCCCTGCGTGAGCGAGTGCGTCCCGTCGCCGACGACCGCGTAATCCTTCCCCATCATGATGCGTCGGCGGGCGAGTCGCATCGCGCGTTCGATGCTGAACCCGTGGACGAGGAGTTTGGCGAACGTCGACCCGACCTTGATGGCGTGGTCGTTGAGCACTCTCGTGAACGTCACCGCGCCCGCGACGCTGCCGTTCTCGATCAGGCTCAGCCCTTCGTAGAAGGAACCACAGGCGTTCAGAAAGAACGTCTGGACGTTACACGTCGAGAGATTCGACGCCGAGAGGTAGCCGTCGGGACAGCGCAGGCCCTCGGTCTCACAGTGACCGATGTAGTGGACGAAATCGTGATCGGCCTCGAAGACCCGGGCGAGTGCGGCCGTCTCGAGGGACTCCGCGACGGTCACGTCCATCGTCAACTCCTCGGAGCGACGGCGGTAGATTTCGGCGACGTGGTCGTGTTCGCCGGCCATCTCCGGATCGTTCAGCACGACGCAGATCGAGGTCGAGTCGCTCGATCGCTCCAGGTAGTCCAGCCGGTTGCGGTAGGCCTCGGGGGCAGACTTGAAGACGTCGATCGGGACGCCGTCCGCGAGCCAGCCGTGAACGCGACCGTGGCGGAGTTCGGGTTTGACGATGTCGACCGAGGCGACCTGCCCCGCGCTGGCGCGGTCCGCGGTGGTCAGTCCCTCACCGCCGCGGTAGAAGTCCTCGAGCGATCGCTCGACCAGTTCTTTCCCCTCCAGTTCGGAGGTTCGTGGCCGGTAGATGAGGCTCATCCGATCGAGCAAGAACGGGAGCGTCTCGATGCTGTCGGCGGTCGGCCTGACGTACGTCGAGCAGTGCCACTCCGGGAGTCGGTGTTCGATCGCCGCGAAGGGCACCTCGAGGTACGTCGCGAGCCGGTCCTGCGGCGACGCCTCGTACAGCGCGCTCGCGTCGAGTTCGAGGGCCTCGAGCAGGTGCAGCTCCGAGAGGGAGGTCCCGTACGGCCCTGCGTTCCGGATCAGACAGTCGAGGAAGAACGCCTTCCGGAGCAGCCGTTCGACGTCGCGCTCGAGTTCCGGCATCGCGGCCAGTTCCGCTTCGACCGCGACGTCGGGGAGTCGGAGTCGCGGCCGCTCGCAGTCGTCAGCGACGCGCACCGCTGCCTGCAGGTAGTACGCGAGGGGTGCGGTGACGAACAGCGACTCGTACGCGGGCGGGACGACGAGTTCGATCCCGGTGTCGGGCGTGTCCGAACGGATGCAGTCGCTGATCTCGAGGTCGGGGCCCCGTTCGATCAGCGGCGGATGGCCTCGGAGCGTCGGATAGGTACGGTCCGGGCCGTCGGTCTTGTGCGAGGAGGCGAGGTGCGTGATGGCGGCGGCCATGCCCGCGGGCGAGTCGGGGACCGTCATCGTCCCGGCGGGGAACTCGTGTCGACTGCGAAAGCCGAGGATCGTCCGGCGTCGATCGGCGAACGAGACGACGGTCGACTCGAAGTCGTCGGTCTTCTCGATCGTCGCCGCGCCGGAGAACCGGAGGTACGTCTTGATCTCGGTGTCGACGTCGACCACGTACTCGCCGGGTGGCAGCGAGAGCGGTTCGCCGCTGGGATCGAGTTCGTACTGCGCCGACGACCCGAGCGAGAACGCGTAGACGACGGCGTGTGGGAAGCGGAGTTCGTCCGTCGTGGCGACGATCGTCTCGTCGACGGGGCGTGGAATGTCGGGGCTCCGTCCGTCGGCGACGAGGTCGGCACCGCGAACCGACAGTTCTGCGTTGTCCGCGTCCGTCACGCGAAGGACGTCGTCGCCGACCTCCCACTCTATCATTCGGTACGCCGAATGTAACTCCGGCCAGTTAGATGTATCGGGTGGCAGCAAAAAAACAGCTTTCAACGCGTCGAGCGTGTCTCTCGAGGGATCGTCGTCGGAACAGAGCAAGTCGTGGCTCGACTTGCCGAAGACGGGTACACTTATACAGCCGCCAGACCGCACATCGGATATGGAACACGAGCACGTCCGGGAGGTCGATCCCGCCGTCGCCGACGCTCTCGAGGGAGAGGTAGACCGCCAGCGGAACTCGTTGCAGATGATCGCCAGCGAGAACCACGCCAGCCGCGCGGTCATCGACGCCCAGGGGAGCGCCCTGACGAACAAGTACGCGGAGGGGTATCCGGGCTCGCGCTACTACGGCGGCTGCGAGTACGCCGACGAGGTCGAACAGTTAGCGATCGACCGCGCGAAAGAGCTGTTCGGTGCCGAGCACGTCAACGTCCAGCCCCACTCGGGCACGCAGGCCAACCAGGCCGTCTACTTCGCGACCCTCGAACCGGGCGACAAGATCCTCTCGCTGGACCTGACCCACGGCGGCCACCTCAGTCACGGCCATCCGGCGAACTTCGTGGGCCAACTGTACGACGTCGAGCAGTACGAGGTCGACACCGAGACGGGGTATCTCGACTACGAGGGCCTCGCCGAACACGCCGAGGAGTTCGAACCCGACATCATCGTTTCGGGCTACTCCGCGTACCCGCGAGAAATCGAGTGGGACCGTATCCAGGAGGCCGCCGACAGCGTCGGTGCGCTGCACCTCGCGGACATCGCCCACATCACGGGCCTGGTCGCGGCCGGCGTCCATCCGTCGCCCGTGGGTATCGCCGACTTCGTCACCGGGTCGACCCACAAGACGATCCGGGCCGGCCGCGGCGGCATCGTGATGACGAGCGAGGAGTACGCCGACGACGTCGACTCGGCGGTCTTCCCCGGCGGCCAGGGCGGCCCCCTCATGCACAACGTCGCCGGCAAGGCCGTCGGCTTCAAGGAAGCTCTCGAATCCGGATTCGAGGACTACGCCGAACAGACCGTCGCGAACGCGAGGGCGCTCGGCGACCGGCTCTCCGAGAACGGCTTCTCGCTGGTCTCTGACGGGACCGACAACCACCTCGTGCTCGTGGACCTGCGCGAGAGCCACCCCGACACGAGCGGCGGCGACGCCGAGGACGCGCTCGAGGACGCCGGCATCGTCCTCAACGGGAACACGGTGCCCGGCGAGACCCGATCGCCCTTCGATCCCAGCGGCATCCGGGCCGGCACGCCCGCTCTCACGACCCGCGGCTTCGGCGAGGACGACTGCCGAACCGTCGCCGACCTCATCACGCGGGTCATCGACGCTCCCGATGACGAGGCCGTCATCGAGGAGGTCCGCGAGGAGGTCCAGACGCTGTGTAACGAGAACCCGCTGTACGAGTAACGCCGTCGTTCGCTTTTCGCGACCCTGTCAGTCGCCAGCCCGCGGCTCATCCGGCGGCTGGCTGTACGATCGGACGTGTCGAAACGACCGACAGGGGCGACGAGGGACGGCGATCGGCTCCGCGAACTCGGGGAACCGTCGGAGACGGCCGCGTCGACCCCCCGATCGACGCCGTCGCCACCGACGAACGCGACACTGCCGAGTGAGAGGTCTCCGAGCCCGGAACGAGTCGGTAGATCTCGGCGGTGGCAGGTCACGACTCGATGTCCCAGGTGCCCCGACGCCCGCTCGTTGGTCGGAAATGATCAGATATTTGTTTTGTGGAGCGATACCGACACGCATGACTGGTAGTGCCACGTCCGACCTGTACCGGGCCCGAACCGGCGCCGTCTCGACGACCGTCGGCGAGGGGCCGCCGATCGTCTTCGCACACGGCACGCTGATGGACCGGACGATGTTCGCGCCGCAACTCGACGCACTCGCCGACGGCTACCGGGCGACGGCGTACGACCTGCGAGCGCGGACCGATCGGTACGCTCCGGGGTACGACCTCCAGGACCTCGCGGATGACTGCGCCGCGGTGCTCGACGGGCTCGGACACGACAGTGCGGTCGTCGGCGGGATGTCGATGGGCGGGTTCATGGCCCTGCGGTTCGCGCTCGCGTATCCCGATCGCGTCGACGGCCTCGTCCTGATCGACTCGATGGCGGCCCCGCACGAACCCCAGGAGCAGGAAACCTACGGCGCGCTCGTCGATCCGCTCGAGGGGTCTCGCGAGGGCGTGCCGGAGTCACTCGCCGAAGGAGTCACGCAGTACCTGTTCGGCGAGACGACCCACGAGGAGAACCCCGACCTCGTCGCGGAGTGGGTCGACCGCTGGCAGACGTATCCCGGCGACGCGGTCTATCACGAACTCCACTCGTGGCTCGATCGGCCCGGTATCGGCGATCGACTCGCCGAAATCGACGTCCCGGTCCTGATCGTCCACGGCGAGGAGGATCCGTCGATCGATCCCTCGCGGGCCGAACCGATGCTCGAAGACCTACCCGACGCCGAGATGGAACTGATCCCCGAGGCGGGCCACACGTCGAACCTCGAACGTCCGGTACCGGTTACCGAGGCGATCCGCTCGTTCCTCGACGAGCATCACTGATTCGCTATCCACGTTCGTGCATACTATTCCCATTATATGCTCGAAAGTGAGCACGAACCCGAGGGTTGATTAGTCTCGCGGTCGGCAACTCGAGTGATGACCGAGATCATCGACGGCAACGCCGTCGCGAGTGAGATCCGTGACGACCTGACCGACGCGATCGAGACGCTCGCGGACGCGGGCGCACGGCCGGGGCTGGCGACGGTGTTGATGGGTGACGACCCCGCCAGCCAGACCTACGTGAACATGAAACAGCGCGACTGCGAGGAGGTCGGCATCGAGGGACACCACGTCGACGTCGCCGGCGATGCGCCCGCCGAGGAACTGTACGAGACCATCGACGATCTGAACGACGACCCGAACGTCCACGGCTATCTCGTCCAGGATCCCGTCCCGGATCACATCGACTACCGGGAAGTGATCCGGCGGATCGATCCCGGCAAGGACGTCGACGGCTTCCACCCCGAGAACGTCGGCCGCCTCGTCGCCGGTGACGCCCGCTTCCGTCCCTGTACGCCCCACGGCGTGCAGAAACTCCTCCAGGCCTACGACGTCGAAACCGAAGGTGCCGACGTGACGATCGTCGGCCGCTCCCGGATCGTCGGCAAGCCGCTCGCGAACCTGCTGCTCCAGAAAGCCGAGGACGGGAACGCGACCGTGACGGTCTGTCACTCGCGAACCGAGGATCTCGCAGCGAAGACCCGGAACGCGGACATCGTGGTCGCAGCGGTCGGCGTCCCGGAACTGATCGATGGGTCGATGATCGGCGACGACGCCGTCGTGATCGACGTCGGCGTCAACCGCGTCGAAGCGGATACCGAGAAGGGGTACGAACTCGTCGGCGACGTCGAGTTCGAGAGCGCGACGGCGAAGGCGAGCGCGATCACGCCCGTCCCCGGCGGCGTCGGCCCGATGACCCGGGCGATGTTGCTCTACAACACGGTCAAGGCGGCGAGCCTGCAGGAAGACGTCGCCGTCGATCTCCCCTGAGTCCGGAGACCGTCGGTACCAGTTTCGATTCCGTCGCCGGCCGTCGTCGATCGTCGATCGCAGATTCGGTGGCCGTTTTACTCGACGTGACTGAACTCGAGGTCGTCCAGTCGATCCTGGGCCTGCGCGAACGCGAGTTCGTCTCCGCGGAGGCCGTTCGCGAGGTCCCGGGTCGTCTCGACGAGTCGCTCGGCCACCCGGGGATCGACGTCGCCGTCCAGCATCCGGATGCGCTTGGCGTGCTCGCCCAACGTCTCGAGCGCACCTCGCTCGGCGGTCGTGAGCGATCGATCCGCTGCCCACGTCCGAACGTCACGGCGATACTCGGACACTGCGTTCGCGTACGCGAGTCCGCGCGGCCCGCGGATCGTGGCCGGGACTTCCTCGTGAGGCGGTCGTTCGCCGTCGTCGGCGTCGCGCAACAGTGAGAGGAAGTACAGTTCCTCGCGCTCCTCGAGGCGGATATCGCGGGCCACGACGTCGGCCACGTGGAGCAGTTCGGACGCGGCGAGGTAGGTGTCGTCGAGGTCGCGAAGGTCGCCGGCGTTGACGAAGCCGCGGCGGCGAACGTAGTCGCGACACACCTCGCGGGCGCGCTCCGCGAGGTCGTCGGTGGGGACGTCGTCGATGCCGTTCCGGACCGGCGTGAGATCGAACTCGACCTGCAAGTCGGTGTGTTCGGTTCGGTCGTCGATGCCGACGCTTCGGAGGCTGCCACAGGCCGGACAGCCGACGCTCCCGGTCTCGTAGTACGACCATCGCGTCCCACACTCCTTGCACTCGCGTTCCCCCCGAATCTTCATGGACGGGACTACGCGCGGGACGGCAAAAGTCCCACCGGAGTCGACCGACGGGACGCGGGCGTCGGGCGACCGCACACCGGAGTGTGACAGCCGCGGTGACGGAGTCGGCGGGATGCAGGTCGTTCGGCGCAAGACTGCACCGGGAGTCGCCGATCGGCCGTCACGAGTCGGGGAACTCGATCCCGATGACTGTTCGGGACCGATGACGGTCACGGACGACCGAACGACGCTCAATGGGTGATTAACGGGTAGCAGTTGCAGGCCACACTCCAACCAGCGGGAACGTACAATTCGCGTATATGTCCCATCGAAGACTCGATCGACGGACGTTCGTCGCTGCGGCAGGTACAGCAAGTGCGCTCGTTCTCGCCGGGTGTGCAAACGACACGGAAGGGGAAGGCGGTCCCGGCGAAGGTGAAAACGGAGGTGACGGTAACGACACCGGCACGGAAGACGGGAACGAAACCGAAGACGGTGCAGCTGGCGGCGAGGCGATCAGCCCGGACGACGAGATCGAACTCGGCGCCGAGGTCCAGGCCTGGCAGGGCCAGGCACCCGACCAGATCGCCGACCAGGAGAACCCGACGCTCGTCCTCCAGGAGGGCGAAGCCTACAGCTTCACGTGGGAGAACCTCGACGGCCAGACGCACAACCTCGAAATCGTCGACGAGAACGACGAGGTCGTCGACGACTACTCGACCGACACGATGGGCGAGCAAGGCGAGACCCAGACCCTCGAGGTCGACGAGATCACCAGCGAGATGGCCGAGTACGTCTGTCGACCACACGAAAGCACGATGCGCGGTACGATCGAAGTCGAAAGCGGCGGCGGCATGGGCGAAGACGGTAACGAAACCGAGGACGGCAACGAAACCATGGACGGAAACGAGAGCGAAGACGGTAACGAGTCCGAGGACTGAACTGTTACGGCTCCGGCCGCTCGATCGGGCAGATTCGTCACGATCGGGAACCGTTCGACGTCGTCGAGGTGTCCCATTCCGACATACGCGCTGTTCCGTTCCGATACACAGCCGTCCCGTCACGAGTGTTCTGGCGTCGAGACGTTTCAGCACGGATAACTGTTGTGACGTCGAAAACGTTCACTTACGGCTGAAACGGACCTCGCCGGTGACCGATGTCTCGCTGGACACAGTCCAATGAGCGACTACCGATTCGCCCCGGCGACCTTTTTTGGCTCGCGAGCGATACGAACGAGTATGCGCGACGAAGAAGAGATCCGTGAGCAGTACGAGTTTCTCAAGGAACACCTCGAGAGCGACGAGATGCGCCACGACGGCGTCGAACAGATGTTCACTTACTACAAGCGGGCGATCGGCTGGGTGCTCGAAGAGGAGCACATCTGACGGTTCAGTTGGCAGGACCTGTCGATCCTCGTGTCGATACATTTAAGTACTGGCAGCAAAATCTATCACGTGACGCTTCGCTTGGAGGGCCGAAGCGTCAGCGGGGACCAATTCAGGGCGGCAAGCGATCGCGTGACATTTTTCCGTCACGCGATCTGCTTTCCTGTTTACTGTACTGACGCGTTGCTGAGCTATCGCACCCTGATCGTGACGCTCACGTCCCAGCGAGGGCACCGCATACACGGACTGATAATTAAATATACCGGAACGAAATTCACGCACTGTAAACATGACCACAGTGTTATGTGTACGCGCGTGGGTGATTCGTCACGGTTGTTATCATTTGCACTCGGCCGAAACGACCCTTATCGATAGTAATAACGCAGTTTCGATCGAAACAACCCGATAGCCTTATTAAAATTCGACAGTAAGTACGATTGGTACTTTCCCAATGTACGACCTGACAGGATTCCAGCGGGACTTGCTCTACGTCATCGCTGGCGAGGAGGAACCCCACGGACTGGCGATCAAGGAGGAACTCGAACAGTACTACGAGAAAGAGATCCACCACGGGCGTCTCTACCCCAACCTCGACACGCTCGTCGACAAGGGGCTCGTCGAGAAGGGACGACGCGATCGCCGAACGAACTTCTACACGCTCACCCGTCGCGGTCGACGGGAACTCGAGGCGCGTCGCGAGTGGGAGTCACAGTACGTAGACCTGTAAGGCGTGGTCGCGTCACGGACGCGTATCGCCCTCGTGGATCGAGTAGTGGACCCCTCGTGAGCGTAGCGGTCCGGGTGGTCTTCGATACGCTCCTGCCGGCGCTCCCGTTCGTTTCGGTTCCGATCGGGTGGATGACGAGTTCGGATCCCGATCGAGAGCGGCCGTCGACTCGAAGTGGAACGTGCAAGCCAGTCCGCTATCGGTCCCCCGCCACTTCGACCCGACATGTCGCCCGAGATTCGCGGCGCAGTTCCGTTCGTCAAAGGGGTCGTGACCGGAATCCAGGAGAAGAACGTCCCGTTCATGGCCGCCAGTATCGCCTACCAGGCGTTCATCTCGCTGATCCCGTTGCTCGTGCTCGTGTTCTTTCTCGTCTCGATCGTCGGCGACGAGCAGTTCGCGACCGAAGTCGGGGCCGCGACCGAGGGCTTCCTCCCGGAGAGCGGGCAACTCCTGCTCGAGAACGCGATCGAAGATTCCCCTGCGACGGCCGGTTCGTCGATCATCGGGCTGGTCGTGGTGCTGTGGGGGTCGCTGAAGATCTTCCGCGGACTCGACACCGCGTTCTCGGAGATCTACGGGTCCGCGACCGAGAACTCGTTCGTGGATCAGCTGACGGACGCACTGGTC
This sequence comes from Halosolutus halophilus, assembly GCF_022869805.1. Taxonomy (NCBI): domain Archaea; kingdom Methanobacteriati; phylum Methanobacteriota; class Halobacteria; order Halobacteriales; family Natrialbaceae; genus Halosolutus; species Halosolutus halophilus. The sequence continues at coordinate 1,446,900 of NZ_CP094974.1, forward strand.
GCCTTCGGTGCGATCGGCCTCGCAGCGGTCGCTGCCGGCGTAGCGAGCATCGTGTTCGCGTTCTTCCCCGACAGTCTCTTCGTCGGACTCCTGAATCCGGCCCTGCTCGTCGTCGGCCTCACGCTCGCGTTCCTGCCGATGTACTACCGCTTCCCCGACGTGGAGGTCTCGATTCGTGACGTGCTCCCCGGCGTCGTGGTCGCTGCCGTCGGCTGGACGGTCCTCCAGTCGCTGTTCCAGGTGTACGTGTCGTTCGCCAGCGACTCGGAGTCGGCGGGCCCGGTCGGTGCGATCCTGCTGGTGCTGACGTGGCTGTACTTCGGGGGCCTGATTCTGCTCTCGGGAGCGGTCGTCAACGCGACGTACACCGGCCGAATCGACCTCGACGACGCCGGAACCGGGTCCGACGCGACCGGGTCGACCGGAGACGAGTCTTCGGCCACGTCGATCGCACGAGAGCGCGATCGACTCGCCGAGCGAACCGAGGAACTCGCTCGGGAACGGGACAAACTGCGACAGGACCTGGCGGTTCAGCGGGATCGTCGATACGAACTCGAGGATCGCGTCGATCGGCTCGAAGGGACGACACGCGACCTCGAACGGGAGAACGAGCAGTTGCGCCAGCGACTCGCGACTCGCCGCGATCCACGGTGGAAGCGATCGATCCGTACGGTGTTAACGCGGGTCGGAACCCTCCGCGTCGGAACAGTGAAAGACCGGTTCGAATAGCACACGGCATCGCTCTCGGCGAGAGGGGGCCGACGCGTGGACGGTGCTTCGGCCCGGCAGGAACGGGAGTCGGGACACCTTAGTAACTCGCCGACACAGCCTGTACCGTGTCGTATCCGGTACGGGCCGTCCGCCGGCGGATTCAGGACGAGCACGCGGCGATCGTCGCGGGGATCGACCGCTGTGCGGAGCAGGTCGCCGCCCCGTGGGATACTGCCCGAACGACCGACCCGGACCGGGTCGGCGACTCGTTGAGCAGTGCCCTCGAGTCGTCCGGACTGCTCGAGCGACTGCCGCACGTGCTCGCCGACGCGATCGACGAAACTGGCCACGAACTCCAGGCACGGCCCGTCCCGAAGCCGCCGTACGTCGTCGTGACGAGTCGCGGGCCAGTGCTCCGGGCCACGATCGAGCCCGGCCGGCTGGTGATCCGGTTCGACGTCTTCGAGGTCGTTCGCGACCCGGGTCCGGCCTATCGGCGACTCGACGGGGTTTCACTCGAAGTCGCACTCGAGTGAGTCGTGGACGCTGGCAGCCGATTCGAGACGCCGATCCACCGATCGATACCGTTTTTTGTCGCGGCGCAGTCACTGGGAGCCGATGCATCCGCGCGCAGCAAGCTTCGCCGAGCGGGCACGCGAAGCGTACGGGTTCGATCCCGCAGTCGAGGAGTTTCCGGAGGGGACCAGAACGGCGGCGGACGCGGCCGACGCGATCGGCTGTGCGGTCGGCCAGATCGCCAGTTCGCTCGCGTTCGAGGTCGACGATTCGCTCGTCGTCTCGGTGACCAGCGGCGCGAACCGGGTCAGCGAGGCCGCACTCGCCGACCACTTCGGGACGTCGGCGGATGCCGTCTCGATGGCCGATCCAGATCGGATCACGGACACGCTCGGCTGGTCGATCGGCGGCGTCCCCCCGTTCTGCCACGCGGAGTCGGTCCCGGTCGTGATGGACGAGACGCTGCTCGCGTACGAGACGGTCTGGGCGGCCGCCGGGACGCCGGAAGCGGTCTTCCCGATCGCTCCCGAGGAACTGCGGCGATACGCCGACGCGGATCCGGTAGCCGTCACCGAGTGATCGCGAGGCTCGCGGTCCGAACCACCCTGTGACGACCCCGCGATGACCGACTGGTCCGGTCGGCCTGTTGCGCGACCGCCGATCGGCCCGCGTCGGCGGTCCCGGTCGGGCATCTCGTTCCGGTCGCTCTCGGGGAACTAGTAACTGCCCACCGCTATTCGGCCGCCTGTTGTTAACCTGGGTGACCTCTACGACCACGATTTAATAAAACCAGAAGGGGGGATAATAATACTTTTAGCCGATCGGCCGTAGGTACGAGTATGAAGCTAACACGGCGATCGGTGCTCCAGGGTAGCGCCGGAGCGCTCGCTGCGGGTGGACTCGCCGGCTGTCTCGACGACGTCCCGCGGGGCAACGACGGCGTCGAGACGGGGTACGCCGCCTTCTACACGCTCTGGGACTGGACGCAGCAGGTGAGCGGTGACGTGGCCGACTTCGAGAATCCGGTCCCGGTGGGGAGTATGGGCCACGGCTGGGAGCCGGAGGGAGACCTCGTCACGGATATCGCCTCGACCGACGCGTTCGTATACCCGGACACGCCGGAGTTCTCGTGGACGCAGGACGCGGCGGCGACCCTCGAAGCCGATTACGACACCGTCGCGGTGATCGACGTACTCGACGGACTCGAGGACGAGTTGCTCGAGTGGAATCACGATCCGGCGCACGACGAGCAGGAAGGGGACGACGGACACGACGAAGAGGACGACCACGAGGAGGGCGGTAACTACGATCCCCACGTCTGGGTCGATCCGGTCCTCGCCCAGGACCTCGTGGCGAACATCGCGGACGGACTGGCCGAGGCCGATCCCGACAATGCCGACACGTTCGAGAACAACGCGGCCGCCTACACCGATCGGCTCGCGGAGATCGACCGGCAGTTCCGGACCCTCGTCGACGACGCCGAACGGGACGTCGCCGTCCTCGCGGGTCACGACTCCTACACGTATCTCGAGGACCGCTACGGGTTCGAACAGCACTCGCCGAAAGGCGTCTCGCCGCAGGACGAACCGACGCCCGCCGAGATTTCCGAGACGATCGATCTCATCGACGAGGAGGGGATCGAAACCGTTCTTTACGATCCCTTCGAGTCATCCGGCGCGGACGATCTTCCGACCCTCGCGGCGACCATCCTCGAGGACAGCGAGGCGACCGATGCGATGCCGGTCTCGCCCGCCGCGGGGACCCTCGCGGAGTGGGCCGACGAGGACTGGGGGTACGTCGAACAAATGCAAGAAATAAACGTCCCGGCGTTCAGAGAAGCACTTGGAGCACAGTGACCGCAGTCATCGACGTCGACGAGGTGACGTTCGCTTACGGTGACCAACCCGCGGTCCGCGACGTCTCGCTGACCGTGGAAGAGGGCGACTTCCTCGGGCTGATCGGCCCCAACGGGTCTGGCAAGACGACCCTCCTGCACCTCATGCTCGGACTGCAACGCCCCGACAGCGGCTCGATCGAACTGTTCGGCGAGCCGGTCTCCGAGTTCGACGAGGGAGAGCGGATCGGCTACGTCTCCCAGCAGGCGACCAGCCGCGGCGGGACGATGCCGGTCACCGTCCGCGAGGTCGTCACCATGGGCCGGTTCGCGCATGCCGGCCACGGGCGACTGACCGACGAGGACCGCGCGATCGTCGACGACGCGCTCGAGACCGTCGGAATCACGGATCTGGCCGATCGCCGGGTCAACCAGCTTTCGGGTGGCCAGCGCCAGCGGGCGTACATCGCCCGTGCGCTCGCCTCCGAAGCGGACCTGCTCGCGCTCGACGAGCCGACCGTCGGGGTCGACGCCGAGTCGCGGGACGCCTTCTACCAGTTGCTGGAGTCGCTCAACGAGTCCGGGATCACGATCATCCTGATCGAACACGACATCGGCGTCGTCACCGATCGGGCCAACCGGATCGCCTGTATCAACACCGAACTGTACCACCACGGCGACACCGAATCGTTCGTCGAGAGCGACGCGCTGGCCGAGGCCTACGGTTCGACCGGGCAGGTCGTCCATCACCACCACTGACATGCGCCGGAACACGAAACGCCGGATCGAACTCGTCGGAATCGGCCTGACCGGGCTGCTGGCGGCCCTGATGCTCGCCTTCCTCGTCCTCGACTACCTGCGGGCGTATCCGTACGCGTCGGCGCTGTACGAACAGTTCCGCCTCGCCGGCCTGATGCTGGATTCGGCCCTCGGAACGAACGTCTTCTACCATCCGTACCTGTGGCGATCGATGGCGACCGGGGTGCTGGTCGGCATCGTCGCGCCGCTCGTCGGCACCTACCTGGTTCACCGCGAGATGGCGCTCATCGGGGAGACGCTCGCCCACACGGCCTTCGCCGGCGTCGCCATCGGCCTCCTGTTCAGTTCGACGACCGGCTGGGGCGGCTCCCTGCTGCTTTCCGCGCTCGTAGTCGGGATTCTCGGCGCGCTCGGCGTCCAGTGGCTCGCCGAGCGGACCGACACCTACGGCGACGTGCCGATCGCGATCATGCTCACAGGGAGCTTCGCCGTCGGGACGCTCATCATCAGCTACGGCCGCGGGCTGACGGGGATCAACATCAGGGGCTTCCTCTTCGGGAATCTCGCCGTCGTCACGCCGGCCGGCGCGCGCATGATGGCCGTTCTCAGCGTCCTGGTCGTCGCCGTCGTCCTCGCGACCTACAAGCAACTCCTGTTCATCACGTTCGACGAGCAGGCGGCCCGCGTCGCCCGACTCGACGTCACCTGGTACAACACGCTGTTGATCGTCATGACGGCCGTCGTCGTCGTCGGCGCGATGCAGATCCTCGGCGTCATCCTCGTCGCCGCGATGCTCGTCGTACCCGTCGCGGCCGCGACCCAGGTCGCCGGAAGCTTCCGCGAGACGCTGTTCCTCTCGATCCTGTTCGGCCAGCTGTCGATCGTCGGCGGCTTCGCGTTCGCGATCTCACAGAGTCTCCCCACGGGCGGTTCGATCGTCGTGGTCGCGATCGGCCTCTACCTGCTCGCGATCCTCGCCTCGAACCGGGCGACGACGGCGATCTCGACCCACTAGATCGGTCGCATCGTCCCCAGCCAGTAGGAACACGCCACATACTTAACCCGCTACTCGGCCAACTCCCAGGCGATGGGACGGTTATCAGAACTCTTTGCACCCGAGACCGTCGCCGTGATCGGGGCGACCGACCGCGAAGGCGCCGTCGGTCGGGCGATCCTGGAGAACCTGCAGGACGACTTCGACGGCGAGGTCGTCCCGGTCAACCCCTCTCGCGACGAGGTGCTCGGACTCGAGTGCTACTCCGACGTGACGAGTGCGCCACCGATCGATCTCGCGGTGGTCGTGGTACCACCCGCCGTCGTGATCGAGACGCTCCGGGAACTCGGCGAGGTCGGGACCGAGAACGTCGTCGTGATCACCGCCGGCTTCTCGGAAACCGGCGGCGAAGGGGCCGAACGCGAGCGTCAACTCCGCGAGGTCGCCGACGAGTACGACCTGAACGTCGTCGGGCCCAACAGCCTGGGGATCATGTCGACCCCCGCCGACATGAACGCGACGTTCGGCCCCGAGAACGCCCTCGACGGCTCGATCTCCTTTATGAGCCAGTCGGGCGCGTTCATCACGGCCGTCCTCGACTGGGCCAACGAACAGGGGATCGGCTTTCAGGACGTCGTCTCGCTCGGCAACAAGACGGTCCTCGACGAGACGGACTTCGTCCGCGAGTGGGGCGAGGACCCCGAAACCGACGTCATAATCGGCTACCTCGAGGGGATCGACGACGGCCACGAGTTCGTGAAAACGGCTCGCGAGGTCACCGACGACACGCCGATCGTCCTCGTCAAGTCCGGTCGGACCGACGCAGGGGCACAGGCGGCCTCTTCACACACGGGCGCGATCGCCGGCAGCGAGCGCGCCTACGAGACCGGCCTCGAACAGGCCGGCGTGATCCGGGCCCACTCCGTCCAGGAACTGTTCGACTACGCGCGGGCGCTCTCGGGGCTCCCCCAACCCGACTCCGACGGGGTCGCCGTCGTCACGAACGCGGGTGGCCCGGGCGTCCTGACCACCGACGCCATCGGCGACTCCTCGCTTTCGATGGCCGACTTCACCGACGAGACGATCGACGAACTGATCGAGTCGATGCCCGACGAGGCCAACGTCTACAACCCGATCGACGCGATCGGGGATGCCGACGTCGACCGGTTCGGCGAGGCGCTGGACGTCGCGCTCGCCGATCCCAACGTCGGCAGCGCGGTCGTCGTCAGCGCGCCGACCGCAGTGCTCGAGTACGACGACCTCGCCGAGACCGTCATCGAGAAACGCGAAGCCCACGGGAAACCCGTCGTCACCTGCCTGATGGGCGGCGAGCGTGCCCGCGCCGCCGAGGAGGTGCTGCGAAGCGGTGGCATCCCGAACTACTTCGATCCCGCGCGTGCGGTGGCCGGACTGGACGCGCTGGCTCGCTACCGCGACGTGCGCGAGCGGACGATCGACGATCCCACGCAGTTCGACGTCGATCGGGAACGGGCCCGCGAGATCCTCGGCCGGGCGAACCGGCGCGACAGCAACCGCCTCGGCGTGGAATCGATGGATCTCCTCGAGGCCTACGGCATCCCGACGCCGGAGGGCGAGATCGTCGACGATCCCGACCGCGCCCGCGAGGTGGCCACGGGGATCGACGGCGACGTCGTCATGAAGATCGTCAGCCCCGACATTTCACACAAATCTGACATCGGCGGCGTGAAAGTCGGCGTCGCGAACGAGGACGTCTACGACGCCTACGAGGATCTCGTCGCGCGGGCGCGAAACTACCAGCCCGACGCGACGATCCTCGGCGTGCAGGTCCAGGAGATGCTCGATCTCGACGCATCGACCGAGACGATCGTCGGCATGAACCGCGATCCGCAGTTCGGCCCCCTGTTGCTGTTCGGACTCGGTGGAATCTTCGTCGAAATCCTCGAGGACACGTCGGTTCGCGTCGCCCCGATCGGCGAGGACGAGGCCCGGGCGATGATCGACGAGATCAAGTCGGCCCCGCTGTTGCGCGGTGCCCGGGGCCGCGAACCGGCCGACGTCGATGCGATCGTCGAGACGATCCAGCGGCTCTCGCAACTGGTGACGGACTTCCCCGCGATCCTCGAACTCGACGTCAATCCGCTCGTCGCGGGCCCCGACGGCGTAGCGGCGATCGACCTCAGACTCACGGTTGACACGGAGGAACTATGACCGACCCAGACACCACGGACGAATCCCAGATCGACGAACAGAGCACCGATAGCGCGACCGACGGACCCGACACCATCCTGGTGAGTTCACTCGAGGAAAGTACCGGCAAGACGGCGATCACGCTGGCACTCGCCCGCCTCGCCGAGGCCGACGGCGACAGCGTCGGCTACATGAAACCGAAGGGGACGCGACTGGAGAGCAACGTCGGCAAGACGCTGGACGAGGACCCGCTGCTCGCCCGCGAACTCCTGGATCTCGACGCCGAGATGCACGACCTCGAACCGGTCGTCTACTCGCCGACGTTCGTCGAACAGGCGATCCGCGGCCGCGAGGATCCCGCCGAACTGCGCGATCGGGTCCGAGAGGCCTTCGAGACGGTCTCCGCGAACCACGATCGCCTCTTCGTCGAGGGTGGCGGCCGGTACGATATCGGCGGCATCGTCGAACTCACCGACGCGGACCTCGCGGACGTGCTCGACGCCCGCGTCCTGCTCGTCGCACCCTACGAGGTCCCGGGTGACGTCGACGACGTCCTCGCCGCCGTTCGAACCTTCGGCGATCGACTCGACGGCGTGATCTTCAACGACGTCCCCGACGCGGCCTACGATCAACTCGAGACCGACATCGTTCCCTTCCTCGAAGGACGCGGCGTCTCGGTGTACGGCGTACTCCCGAACGAGCGGGCGCTGTCGGGCGTCACGGTGGCCGAACTCGCTGACGAACTCGGAGCCAAACGGCTCGTCGAGGCCGGTGACGACGCCTACGTCGAGCGGTTCTCCGTCGGTGCGATGGGCGCGGACAGCGCCCTGCGTCACTTCCGCCGGACGAAAGACGCGGCGGTCATCACCGGGGGCGATCGAGCGGAGATACACGCGGCCGCGCTCGAAGCGCCCGGCGTCCGCTGTCTCATCCTGACCGGCGGCCACCGACCGTCCGGCGCGATCCTCGGACAGGCGACCGAAAAGGGCGTCCCGATCCTCTCCGTCCAGACGGACACGCTCACGACCGTTGAACGGGCCGAAGACGTCGTTCGCAGCGGTCGGACCCGAGACGCCGAGACGATCGATCGGATGGAACGGCTGTTGACCGATCACGCAGCAATCGACTCGATCCTCGACCGCGACCGCGAGTAGCCACTGCCAGGCAGTGCACACCTGATCGCACGGCGGCTGTGCGATCGGTGTGGAAACCGATTCGGCTGGTACTTCGCACCCGGAATCGCCGCGACGACCGATCGACGGGCATCGACTCGGGGCTGTGGAGAGACGACTGGCGGACGGACCAGCTGGACGCGATGGATCTCGCTCGGCAGGAAATTGCAGCCCCGGAACGGCCGATCCGGGCAAATCGTCCGCCCGGGGTCGCGCCGGTTGTCAGAGGCACCCCGGCACCTGACACGTTCGCACTCCAGTCGTATACCCTCATCCGTCGGAACGCCTCCCACCGGATGAGTACGAGTACATAACTGTTTCCCTCGTTTAAGTATCCGACACCGAATTCGGGCGGTCGCCGGAATCTGCAGCGGATCGCGCTGACCCGTCGCACGGTCACACCGAGTCAGCACGCGTCGATTCCGGTCGGCATTCTGGCCGAGAGCTATTTGCATCCTCGTTACATGAGTGCCGACAATGGGCGGGGAGGGGGACGAAACGGCAGTGCTCGAGGCGCTGCATCGGCGGCAGACGCTGCTTCAGCGACTCGCCTCGGAACCGGCGCGACCGCCCGCACTCGCCGATGACTTGGAGTCCGCACGATCGACGGTCGAGCGGGGGCTATCGGAACTCGAGGCGGTCGACCTGATCGAACGCGTCGACGGCCAGTATCGGACGACGCTGGCCGGTGAACTCGCTCTCGCGGAGTTCGACCGTCTCGTCGATCGGGTCGCGGACGTCGCTGGTGCGTGGCCGCTCCTTGGATCCCTGCCGGCCGACGCGGCGATCGATCCCCGGTTCCTCGACGGTGCGAGCCTCGTGCTCGCCGATCGGGACGACGACGATTCAGCCCTCGACGGGGCCGCGCGCGTCGCCGACGACGCGATCGATCCAGTGGCGGCCCTCGAGGGGGTCCTCGAAACTGCGTCGCACCATCGCATCTACGTGCCGTCGTTCGACCACCGTATCGCTCGGACGTACGTCGAGGCGATCCGTACGGGGACGTCGGTCGAGGTCACGTTACCCAGCGACGCCGTCGAGAGCGTACTCGCGACCGTTCGACGGGAGACCGCCGACGCGATCGCGAGCGGGCGGCTGGCGCTCTACGAAACCACGATGGAACTACCCTACGCGCTCGTCGTCGTCGAGTTCGAGGATGGCGCTGTGGCCGAGGTTCCGTTCGATCGGGACCGCGATACCGACGCGCTCGCGATGCTCGTCGTCTGCGAGAACGGGTCGCCGGGTGGGGTCATCACGAACGACGACGCGGCCGCGCTCGAGTGGGCCACCAGGAAACTCGCGTCCGTCAGGGCGACAGCACAGGAACTGACGCTCGACCGTTCCCGATGAGTCCGGGACGATACCGTTCGGGTTCAGTGACTGTCGCGTCTGACCAAGAACTAAGAGTCAGGCGCGCATGGACCCTGACATGGACGGCATACCCCAGGAAATTACCTCCCTCGTCGGTCGTGAGGTCTACTCGAACAACGGCGTCTTCGTCGGCGAAGTCGAGGACCTTCGCCTGAACATCGACGGCCAGGCGGTCACGGGACTGGCCCTCGGCAATCTCAACACGGAACTGTTCTCGGACGAAGCGCGGAGCGGGCAGGGCGTCATCGTGCCCTACCGCTGGGTTCGCTCCGTCGGCGACGTCATCCTGATCAACGACGTCGTCGAACGCGTTCGCGAACCGGACGAAGAAGAGAGCGAACTCGTCGCGTAGTCCCCTTCCGAGCGTCGACTGCGTGGTCGAACCGACAACCGCAATCCGGGTCGACCTACCCGTGCAGGCTCGGGACGCCACTAACCCCCGTTCGATCCTTCCGCACCGTCGACGCCCATCGCGTCGAACAGCGTTCGCTTGACGGCTTCCTCGGTCAACTCGAGCAACGTATCTCGCGTGTCCTCCGAAATCTCGATCCCGGTGAAGATCCCCAGCGGGATCTCCGCGCTGGCCTGGGTCGAGTGGCCCGCGGTCTCGCCGATCTCGCCGTAAGCGTCGTCGAGCACCTTCCCGATATTGATGCGGATGTCCTTCGATCGGCCGGCGAGGAAGATCGTCTCGTCGGCGATGCCGAAGACCGCCGTCGTCGTCACGCCCTCGAGATTGAGCAGGTGGCTCGCGGCCTGAGTTAGCGCCTCTCGATCGCGGACGAAGCCGGCGTTGGAGACGAGGTGGCTCCCCTGAACGTCGCGGTTGGCGATCGCTTCGGCGAGGACGTCCAGCGTCTCGGGGGACATCGACGGCGACTCGACCTGCTCTAACGTGTCGTGGTTCGCGAACGGGTAGAGATAGGCAGCGGCGGTGAGATCGGCGGGGGTCGTGTCGCGTTTGAAATCCAGCGTCTCCGCCCGGATGCCGTACAGCAGCGCCGTGGCGACCTCCTCGGAGACGTTCATGTCGTACTCCTGGATGTACTTCGTCATGATCGTCGACGTCGAGGACATGTTCGGGCGGATGTCGACGAACTCGGGTTCGTACGCCTCGTCGGGTTCGTGGTGGTCGATGACGATGTCGATGGGGAGGTCCATCTCGCTCGAGGTCGCGTGATCGACGAGTGCGACGGTGTCGTAGATCGATCGGTCCTCGATCTCGTCCCACTGGACGAGGTCGATCCCCAGGAGGTTGACGAACGCGCGGTTCTCCTGGTGGCCGACGTCACCGAGGTAGATGATGTCCGACTCGATCCCGAGGTGGTCGGCGATCGCCTGCAGCGCCGCGGCGCTGGCGATCGAGTCGGGGTCGGGACTGTCCTGGGTGACGATCGCCAGCCGCGTCCCCGTCTCCTCTAACAACTGGGCGAGTTTCCCGGCGTTGTACTCGAGTTCTCCCGACTCGAGTGCCCGCAGGGCCGACTCGGCGATGACCGACGACGGGTTGATGACGATGTCCGCGCCGAGTTCCTCGAGTTCGTCCCCGGAGACGGGATCGCTCGCACGCGCGACGACGAACTGGGTTCCGTTTTGCGTCCGAATGTTCTCGACGGCGCGTTTGTTGGCCTCGACGTCGGACGCGAGGATCAGGACGACGTCGCGGTCGGCGACGAGATCGGCGGCTTCCGGCTGCCGAATGTCGGCGGTGCGGGCGTCCAGGTCCTGATCCCGCAGCGATTCGACGCGACTCTCGTCCCGATCGACGATCAGGACGTCTTTCCCCTGTTCGACGAGTTCCTCCGCGACGGCGTACCCGACGCTCCCACAGCCCAGAATAGCGTAATCAGAGATCGACGAGATCGTAACCCCCGTACTCATTGACAGAGTGGTCGGACCGGTCGCACTTAACGCTCCCGAAGATTGGTACGTTTCGAGACCGATCGGCGGTCGTGGGGGTTTGTTCCGCCCTGTCACGCCGTCTGCCAAGGGAAACGTATTTCAATCCACATCCGAAAGTCGGAGGTACAGGGCCGGTAGCTCAGTCCGGCAGAGCGTCTGACTCTTAATCAGACGGTCGCGTGTTCAAATCGCGCCCGGCCCGCTTCTGCTCCGAGCAATTACGCGAGGAGCGAAGCGGCTAGCGGGATTCGAACTAGACCAGAAAGGCGCAGCGAAGCGAGCATTTCTGGGCGTGATCGTCTCCTAGGCGCCTGTCCCGGAACGATACCGACACGTCGTCCCCGATCGTGAACCGACACCATCTCACACAGTCCAACGTGTGTTGGGTTCAGGATTATCTACCAGTGGCTGGTAGCGTCGAGATGGAGGGCCCCTCCTCTCACTGACAGCCTCCCGCCCCCCACAGGGAGCCTGTCTTTCTCACTTCGATCCGACTCTCTGTCCGCGAGCGGCGGCGCTCGTGGCAGTCACGATCGAAAGTACCGGCACGCCGATATCTCCCGGCCAGCGAGAGAAGCCACCGAAAGGCTCTGCTGAAATCAGTACTCAGTGCTGGTCTGTTATCCGACGCGGTAAGTGTCGATCGAGCAGGTAACGGAGTCGGTATCGATCGCCTCGATACCCGTCAGAAACAGCGTGCCGAATACGGAGGCTGCATTCCGCGACTCTGGATCCCTCGACTGCGAATCATCCGTCGATGGTCGCCATCGGGGAGCACGAATTAGATCACTCTGCTGCCAGCCACCGGATCCACTCGCCGTACGATTTGTACTCCGCGAGGTGCGTCTCTTCGGAAACACCGTCACGGAGGGTGACCATCCGGTAATTCGGGTATTCGGATTCCGAAGACGAGGTATCTGAGAACCAGTAGAGTGGCCGTTCGCGGCTGAATTCACGGAGAACGTTTTCGAATTCGGCAACTGCACTCTCCTCGAACTGGTAAAGCGTATGCGTGCTAAAAATACAGAGTTCGAGTTCGACCGGTACCTCGGGAAGCAAATCGGGAAGGACACTCGGCACATCACCCTCGACGAGTCGTGGAGGGTCATCCGCAACCAGTTCGATCGCAGCCGCGAGTCGATCGTATCGCCACTGCTGATCCGGAATGGCGAGCGCCCGGAGCCATCGTTTGTCCGACGGATCGGTCACATCGAGCGGCTGAAGATCGATGCCGGCCCGGTATTCAACGTCGGGAATCGACGCGGAAAGCGGCGGATCGATCGCTCCTTTCACGGCGGATTCGATCCGTACCGGGGAACTCGACTCGCCGTGCGTGCCGTACTCGTCGTAGGCATACTGGAAGCGATCCCAATACAGATTGAGTCCGGCGCTGGTGCCGACCTCTACGAGCGCGAGTGGCCGTCGAACGCCAGTTCTGGCTGCGTGTGCGAACGCTGGAAAGAGAACCGCCGATCGACCGACGTCATTCGTCTGAACGCGTCGTGTGGCGACGATTTCGCGGACGCGGCCTTCGTGGGTAAGACAGAACTCGCGAAACGCCGGAAACGGGTCGGCATCGGACGGGTCGAGAGGATCGTCGGTACAACTCGGGTAGAACTCGGCGATCCGATGGTCGGGTTCTTCCAGCACCAGTGCGTGGACAGCCGCAAGGAGAAGTTGTGGTGGTGGTTGGCCGTCACGAGCCTCGGCAGCGATATCGACGAGATTCGGGCACTGAGCGGCTTTTCGTGCCAAGGATGCATAGAGTGGAGAAACCTCCTCTGCCCAGTCTCCATACCAGATGAACGCCTCCGAAATTTCGCCCATGCGTACCTTTCAGTGCGCTGTCTTTTAATGATTCACCCCGAGATCTCGAAGGGGAAACTCACGCCCTTCTCGAACGTGGTAGTGGTGTCCGTTAGATACGCGCGTTCGTATCCAACACGACTCTGGTTGGACAACATCCGCACGTACCCGATCGCACAGCCATCGTGCGATCGGCACGGGAATCGTGTCAGCGTCTCGCGAGCGATCCCGTCACCGATCGTCGCGCACGCCCGCGGGGAAGTCGTTGTTCGAGAGCGACACGGACCCGGAGTCGCTGGTGATGCGCAGGGAGTGGGGTCCCTCGTCGGTTCCGGCGTAGCAGTTCTCGATCCGGACGCCGTCCCCGCCGTTGACGACGATCGGGACGTGGGTCGTCTGGAACTCGCTTTCCCTGACGAGGTAGGTCTCACCCCGGAGTTCGAGACCACGCCGTTTGTCGTCCCCCGGTTGATCGACGGCGAGTCCGGCGAACCGACACTCGTTTCGCTCGCAGTAGATCGCGTGGCGAAGCCGGGTGCCGGGCGCATCGCCGGTGATCCGGACGTCGGCCAGTTCGACTGCTCCGGCGTCCCGGCCGAGAATGCGGACCGCGTTGGCGCTCCCGTTGACCTCGATGTCGACGTCCTCGATGAGTGTCTGTCCTGCCTCGGGGTCGATCTTGATCCCGTTGTTCGGGGCGACGCCGACGGTGATCTCCGTGTTCGTGATCGCGGTCGCGTCGACGTCGTTCATGATCCTGATCGCGTCGCCGTTCGGCCGCGGTACGTCGACGGTGACGCCGTCGATCTCGAACCGATCGCCGCCGTCGAGTCGAATCGGATGCTGGCCCGCCGAATCGTGCGGATCCGTGTCGACGACGGCGACCGCGTCCGTGATCGTCCCGCGACGGCCGCTGAGACGGATCGAGGCGGTGCCGCTGTTCTGGTACCAGCCTCCCTCGACGTCGACTCGGCCGGTCTCGCTCGATACGTACAACCCGTTGTCGGGGAAGCCGCCCAGACTGCAGTTCTTGAAGACGAGCGTTCCGCGGTGGTGCTGATTGACGCTGATGCCGGTCGCGCCGCGCCACATGTTCCCCGCGTTGGGCGTCTCGTCGACGTGGACGGCGCCGCCGGTCGCGTGGAAGCGAGAGACGACGCCCTCCCCGTCCGGGTCGGTGATGTTGAACAGCCCCGGCCCCCAGGTCCCGCTGTCGTGGACGCCGCGGACGGTGACGTTCCTGACGGTGAGGCCGTCCTCGACTTCGGCGTTGATGACGCGGATTCCCGTGTCGTCGGCGCTCTGATCGACGTCGAAGTTCTCGAACCGGAGGTCGCGGCCGGGGTTGTCGCTGGTTCCCAGTCGGAACAGACGATACTGCGGGCCGTCGAACGCGTGGTAGTTCGCCGGAACCAGCGTCGCGTTCTCACCGACGAACCCGACGTTCTCGAACCCGGTGAGTCGCAACTGTTCGTCCACGTAGTATTCCCCCGCCGGAAACTCGAGGAGCGTGTCGTCGCCGACGTTGTCTCGTAACACGGGCGTGATAGACTCGTTCCCCTCGGGATCCGCGCCGGCTTCGACCACGTCGACGACGGTCTCGTACTGTTCGTCGGTCGCTTCGTCAGGTTGGTCGTCGGTCTCTTCGTCAGGTTGGTCATCGATCCCTTCGTCGGGTTGGTCGTCGATTTCCTCGTCCCGCCGTGGTGCGGTGCACACGTTTTCGGACTGGTCGCCGCTCCCGTCTGCTGTCCCCATTCCGACGATCGAAAGCGTTCCGAGTCCACCGAGACCGCCTGCCAGATACGATCTCCGCCCAATCCGCGAATCGGATGAATCGTTCGAAGTCACGTGCCCTTTTCGACAGTGGGGTCTATTACGTATAGTCGACGTAAGTCCGCTCGAAACAGTCGCAGTATTCGAACGGCCGGATCGAACTGTTTCCGACTGGAGAACGATCGTCTCCGAGAGACGCGCCGCCGCCGACGATTCTATCGCGTCGCGGAGAAATACTGCGAGAGAGAGGTATCGACGAGCGAAACAGTTGTGCTGACACGGAATACTACGCGCGGTGTCAGGTTCTCCGCATAGCCGGCGGGTAAAGGAGTGAAACGAATTCTAGGACACCGTCTGGGACGTCCTATCGATCCTCGATCGCGTCACCCCCGATCTGGTCGGTCGGGTCACGTGATTCGTCGACCATTGCGCGGAGGTGTTCGAGCAGGAGTCCGACGCCGTCGGGCTTGAACCAGGTCGTGACTGCGCCCTCCGCTTCGACCTCATCGTGGACGCGCTCCTCGTCGCGAACCGGAATCGACAGCTCGACCGGTTGATCGAAGCGGTCCTCGTTTTCCTCGACCAGGTAGGTCACCTCCTCGAGTTCGCGGCGGACGTACTCGAACGGATCCATCGACTCGGTGTCGTCCGAGATGACGAACCGGCGAGTTCGCCCGTCGTCCAGTGTCACTCTGACGACGCCCTCCTCGATACGATCCTCTTCGAGATACTCGGTCAGAACGGTCTCGAAGAAGTCGGTCGTCATCCGGTCCCCTCGCGGTTTCGACTCCGAGTGATCCGGCGCCATCGGTTGTATCGTCGGCGGGTTTATAGATGACTGTACCGGCGAATCCTATGCACTGGGAAGCGCCCCGGACTGCCGCGCCGAGCGGGGACTTCGGTGGCGTGGCCCGCCACTGCCACCAACGTGGAACCGCCGACCGGACCGATCGCTGGACGTCCCGGTCGTTGGAAGTCGGTGACCGAACGCGCTGGTGACGTCGCGGCTATCGGTGAGGCGATCAGCGTCGGTGTCCGTGGTGGCCGCGGCAGTCGCCCCGACCCGCATCCGTTTCCCCTCGAAATCGTCGCTGGATCTCCGAGGTAAAAATCCTCATGCGAACATCTTCCACCCATTTCTCGCAAACTCGAAACGTCCGTCTCCCGTTTTGGAGGGGGGTTCGGTATTACCACGTGCCGAGGGGGCCGAAAATGACACAACCCAAGTCCGCGGCTACGTCGATGGAGGACCACGAGGAACGGATCAAGCGCCACTTGAGCGCTTCGAGAGAGATCGCGAAGAACCTGGATTTCGACGACGAGTTGAGCTTCGAGATGGGATTGCCGAGTCCGGGTCGTCGGACGTTTCTGAAGACCAGCGGCGTTGTGGCTGCGTCGGCGGCGCTTGCCGGCTGTGGGGATCAAACGGGGCAGAGTACGCCGTCGGATGACGACGAAGACTCGGGAACGCCGGAGGCGGAGCAGAGCGAGACGGTTCAACTGGAGGCCCATCAGTACGAGTTCCAGCCCCAGGAGATCCGGGTCCCGCCGAACACGGAGCTGACGATCGAGTTCACGAAGTCGACCTTCGAGAAGGCCTCGGACTTCGCGCTCCACTCGTTCTACCTCGAGGACCCGTACGATATTGGCCCCATCGAGTTGCCCGAAAGCACCGACGACGAGGCGTTCGACTCGGTCACGTTCGTCACCGATGAAGAGGGGACCTTCGACTTCGAGTGTTCGGTCTACTGTGGCGACGGACACGCCCAGATGAACGGTCAGCTGTACGTCGTTCCCGAGGGCGAATCCGTCGACGAGGTGGACTTCACGGACATGGAGACGCTGAAAGAGCGTCACGAGATCCTCAAAGAAGAGAGCGAGTTGGCCCAGGAGCCACAGCACGACCTCGACCTGCGGGATATCATGGTCGTCACCGAACGCAACAACGGGTCGGTGGCGATGATCGACACGGTCAACGACGAGTTCCTGGAGCGGGTCGAGAACGTGGGGAAGGCGATCCACGTTCACGACTTCCATCCCGAACTGCCCGAGCAGACGCGCGAAGGCGCGTACGTGTACACGCAGTCGCGGCAGGGAGAGATGTACAAGATCGACCTGTTCGACTTCGAACGGGTCGCCGTGGCCGACGCCGGGACGGACGCCCGGGACATCGCGGTCTCCCGGGACGGTGACTACGTGATCGGCGGGTTCTACAACCCAAACCACCTGGTCATCTGTGACGCCGACACGATGGAGCCGCTCAAGCGGATCCCGACCCATACCGTCAATCCCGACGGCGAGAGCCTCGGTAGCCGCGTCTGCTCGCTGTACGACGTCCCGGAGGAAGGGCTCTTCCTCGCCGGCCTCAAGGAGGGCGGCGAGGTGTGGCTCATCGACTACACCCAGGACGACTTCCCGGTCGTGGCGACCATCGAGTGTGGTCGAACCCTTCACGACGGGTTCTTCACGGAGGACGGACGCTACTTCATGATCGCCTCCCAGACGGACAACCAGATGGACATCGTCGACACCCAGAAGCGGGAACACGCCGCCGCGATCCCGATGGATGCGGTTCCACACCCGGGGCCGGGCGCGCTGTACCCGGACGAGGACCTCGCGTTCACGACGCACGCCGGTGCACCGAGCGTCGGCGTCTGGGACACGAACACGTGGGAGGCCGAGGAGATGATCGACGTCAGAGGCTCCGGCCTGTTCATCCGAAAACACGAGAACAGCGACTACGTCTGGGCCGATGTCATCCTCACCGACACCGAGGACGACGCGTACGTCTACACGATCGATCCAAACACCCTCGAGGTCGACCAGGAGATCGACTGCAGCCAGTGGGGTGCTGACGCCGCGATTCATCCGGAGTTCAGCCGTGACGGCGAGAAAGTGTACATCAGCGTCTGGCAGGGTGACAACGAATCGATCCTCGTGTTCGATCCGAACACGGGCGAACTGCTGACCCAGATCGAGGATCTGCTGGCACCGACCGGGAAATTCCTCGGCGTCCGCGCGGAGGGACACTAACCGTACCGATCGATACCGTGCCCACAGGCTCATGTCAAACACCCATTCCGACGCGATCGGGGCCGAAACCCGACGAGCCCCGCGTCCGCTCGCCCTCGTCAAGCACCTCCGCGGAGAGGGGTTCACGGCGATCGACGCGGGGAGACACGAGCCGCTCAGCCGAGTCGGGGAGGGGCGTCAGCCTCACGCGCTCGCAGTCCATCCCGGCGGACGCTGGGCGTACGTCCCCTACATGGCGTCGAACGCGCTGGAGGTCGTCGATCTCCGGACGCTCACCGTCGCGGATCGCGTCGAGGGGGTCGCCACTGCGCCGGTGGGAGCGGTCCTGACCCGAACCGGACGGTATCTGTTCGTCAGCACCTACGGCGGCCTTCCGGGGAACGATCGACCAGGACTGGCCGTCTTCCGGACGGACGACGAGCGAGTCACGCCCGTCGCGGAAGTCCCGATCGGAAAGGCAGCCGGCCTCACGGTCGACGCCCGGAACGACCTCTGGGTCGCACTGAAGGACGCCGACGAGGTTATCCGCGTCTCCGGGACGCCACCGTTCGAGGAACGCGGTCGGTTCGAGGTCGCCGGCGGTCCACAGGATCTGGTGTACGAACCGGCCTACGGGCTGTTGGGCGTGAACAACGTCGACGCGGGGAGCGTGACGTTCGTGGACGTACTCGAAGCGTCGGTTCTCGGATCGGTTCCGGCTCCGAATCCGCGAGGGGGAACGGCCGTTCCGGCCAGCGACCGGTGGTTCGTCGGGAACACCGACGGTGACGGCGTCACGGCGGTCGACGTGGACGCGGTTCGACGCGGCGACACCGATTCGACGGCGATCGAGCACGTCCCGCTCGGAACGGCCACCGCGTTCACCGACGCGACGCCCGACGGGGCGCTGGTCGCCGTCGACGCGTACGACGACGACCGCGTCACGTTCCTCGAGCCGGCGGCCCTCGAGATACTCGCGAGAGTCGAGACCGGCCCGACGCCGCGTCATCCGCGGTTCAGCGCGGACGGTCGGGTCTGTTACGTCCCCAGCGTCGACGACGACGCGGTGACCGTCGTCGACGTCGACGCGATCCGCTCGAACGCCGACGCGCCCCGATTCGATCCCGACCACGACCCGATCGTAACCAGCATCGACGTGCCCGACGGGGCCGGGCCCGCTGGCTGTTTCCGTACCGACAGAGGGTGATACCCATGACTTTCGATACCAACACCGTATCCGCCGAAACCGACCGCTCGTCCCGGACACCGACGATCGTAAAGAACGCTGCAAGCAGCCACTTCAGTGCGGTCGACCTCGACGGCGGCGAAGTCCTCGCACGGGTCGGCGAGGGGCGGTACCCGCACGCGGTGCTGTTCCACCCGGACGCGCCCGTCGCGTATCTCCTGTACATCTCGAGTGCCCACGTAGAGGTGCTCGATCTCGAGCGGCTGGAAACGGTTCAACGCGTCGACGGACTCGGAACGATGCCCGTCGGGAGCGCACTCGGTTCCGACGGCGACTTGCTCTTCGTCGGCACCGCCGTGGACCTGCCGGAGGCGTCCGACCCCGGCGTCCTGGCGTTCGCGATCGGCGACGACGGCCGACTCGAGCCGGTGGGCACACGACCGCTCTCCCGAAGTTCCGGTATGCGAATCGGGCCGGACGATCGGCTGTACGTAGGCCAGAAGACCGAGAACGAGGTCCTCGCGCTCGGGGCCGACGTCGAGATGGGGGTCGACGCCCGGATCCCCGTCGGCGCGGAGCCACACGACCTCTACGTGCTCGCGGACGACGGGCTGGTGGTCGTCAACCACGCTGGCGGATCGTCCGCCTCGTTCGTCGATTCGGACGCGGATCGGATCCGCTGTACCGCCGAGACGGGGACGAACCCGCACGGCTTCGCCGTCGCGGACGGCCCCGGCTATCGGTACGGACTCTTCCCGGCCCGCGAGGACGAACGGGTCGCCGTCGTCGATCTCGAGGCGGTCGCGGCCGGCGAGGAGTCGCCGACGGAAGCGTTGATCGACGTCGGAACGGCGACCGGCTTCGCCGCGGTGACGCCGGACGGCCGCTACGCGATCGTCGACTCCTACGAGGAACCGTTCGTGACGATCCTGGACCTGGCTGACCTGTCGGTCGCCGGTCGCGTCGAGGTCGGTGGGGAACCGCTCCACGTCGTCTTCGGACCGAGGGGGGAGGAGTGTTACGTCGGGAACATGGAGCGAACCGACCTCGCGGTGCTCGACACCCGGCCGCTCGCCGACGATCGGCCGGCGGACGTGACGGTCGGCCGGCGAATCGACGGACTCGGTGAGAAGCCAAGCGGTATCTTCCGCCCGGAGGTGGACCAATGATCGACCTGACACGCCTTATCAGAGGACTCGACAATCGCCCGGAACAGATCCGCTACGAAAAGCGTCACACGAGGGATGCGCTCGTCCCGCTGGTCGTCTGGAACACGACGCCTGCGTGCAATCTGCGGTGCAAGCACTGCTACTTCGGGGCCTGTGACGAGCGCGACAGCGAGGAGCTGTCGACGGCCGAAGCCAGGGCGTTCATCGACTCCCTGGCCGAAATGGACGTGCCGGTACTCGTGTTCAGCGGCGGTGAGCCGTTCTTCCGCGACGACCTCGCCGAACTCACCCGGTACGCGGCGGAGCAGGGCCTGCGTCCGATCGCCTCGAGCAACGGCACGTTCCTGACCGAGGAGCGCGCCCGGGCAGCGGCCGACGCCGGGATGCAGTACGTCGGCGTCTCGCTGGACGGCATCGGGGCGACCAACGACGAGTTCCGCGGCGTCGAAGGAGCGTTCGAACGGGCTCGCGACGGGCTCCGAAACGCCCGCGACGCCGGAATGGGGACGGGGATCCGGTGTACGATGACCGAGGGAACCGTCGACGACGTCCCTGCGGTGATCGACCTCGCCGTCGAGGAGGGGATCGACCGCGTCAACGTCTTCCACCTCATTTACTCCGGCCGCGGCGGCGACATCACCGACGCCGACCTCGAGTTCGAACGCACTCGAGAGATGCTCGAGTACCTCTACGAGCGCACCAAAGAACTCGCCGAGACCAATCCCGACATGCAGATCCTGACCGCCGGCAATTATGCCGACGCGGTCTATCTCTACCACCGCATTCGGGAGGACACGCCGGAGCACGCCGATCGGGCCCGGGACCTCCTGTTCGACGACGGGCCCGGTCGCGTCGTAAAGAACGGCGACGCCGGCCCGAAGGTGGTCAACGTCGACCATCGCGGCGACGTCCACCCGAGCATGTTCCTCTCACAGTACACCCTCGGGAACGTTCGAAACCGGCGGCTCGACGAGATCCTCGCCGAAAGCGATCTCTGGGACCAGCTGGCCGAACCGTCCGGACGGCTGACCGGTCGATGCGGACGGTGTCCGTGGAAGGAGGTCTGTGGCGGGAACTCCCGTGCCCGCGCCGCTGCAGTGCACGACGACCTCTGGGCCGAGGATCCGCGGTGTTACCTCACCGACGCCGAGCTGGGTATGGACGAACGGCGAACCGACCACGCGCCCACGATCGACGTTCCAGTCACGATCGACTAGACCGATGCACGCTCCCAACTCGGCGCCAACCGACCTGCAAGCCGACCCCGTCCCGGCGAGGGCGGTCCCGAAGAGCGTTCGGCGACTCGCGTGTTGCCGAATTAGCCACGGAACTCACTCGACGGACGAACTGGGGGCGATCGCGCCGGACGACACACTCGCGCTCGCCCGTCGGATCAAGCGGCACGATCGCGTCACCGAGGCGGTCGTCCTTGCGACGTGTAACCGGGTCGAGGTGTATTTCAGTACTCGCACTCCGGCCGATCGGGACGCGGCGCTCCGCGTCGCGCGTGAGGCGCTCGGCACTTGCGAGACCGTCAAGACGGAGACGGGGCTCGACGTCGTCGAACACCTGACGCGCGTCGCCTGCGGTCTCGACAGCAAGGTGCTCGGTGAGGATCACGTCCTGGGGCAGGTCCGTCGAACGTTCGAGGCGGCGCTCGAGGAGGGGCTCGCCGGCGGCGTGTTGACGCGCGCAGCGGATACGGCGGTCTCGGTGGGTCGGACCTGCCGCGACGAGACCGAAATCAACGAGGGACGCGTCAGCTACGGGAGCGCGACCTGCGAGATCATCGCGGACCACGTCGGTTCTCCGTCCCGTCTCGTCGTCGTCGGCGCGGGAGAGATGGCGACCTCGGTCGCGAACGCGGCCGCTCATCGATGGGACGGCCGCGTCGACGTCGTCAATCGGACGACTGCGCCAGGGCTTCCCACCGGGGACGGTCGGTACTGGCCGCTCGACGACCTCGAGTCCGCGCTGGTCGAGGCCGACGCGGTCGTGACGGCGACGGGCGCAGCGGACCCGGTACTGACCCCCGAGACGGCGGCGGGCGTCGGGAGTGACACGCTGATCGTGGATCTGGCGACCCCTCCGGACGTCGCCGGCACCGTTCGCGAGTCGGCCATTCCGGTGGTGGATCTCGACGCGGTGCAAGACCGGATCGACGATGCCGTCGCGGGCCGGAAGGAGGCGGTACCGGCGGTCGAGGACGCGGTTGCCGATGCCGTCGAGACCTTCGTCGACCGGGAGCGCGAGAACCGCGCGGAGGATACGCTCCGTGCGTTACATCGCACCGCGGCAGCGATTCGAGAGACGGAACTCGAACGGGCGCGAGCGCGCCTCGAAAACGGGGAGGACGACCCCGAGACCGTGCTGGAGGACTTCGCCAGCGGGCTGACTGCCGCGCTGCTCGGGTCGCCCACCGAACGACTTCGGACGGCCGCACGCAACGGTGACGATGCGGTCATCGAAGCCACACACCGGCTGTTCGAACTCGACGCGTCCCTCGAGGAACCGGAGTAACTCGGCGTACGAGTCGAGTCCCCCGGCTCCGGCCCCGTTGGGCCGTCGTACCCTTCGCGTTACAACCGCGTTCGAGACGGGACGCGGTGACCGACGACGCGATCCGGGGCCGACGCTGCCAGCGCGACCGGCGGTCGATTAAGGGATCGTTCCGCTTCCATATCGATCCGTCGCCCGATCTGGACGGCTACCCGGCATCGGTCGGCGGCGACGTCTGCGACCGACCGATCGGCCGAAACGGGATCCCGTTACGCCGTGGGTACGCTCCCGAGATGGGACGGCAGACGCAGGGGCAGGTAAGCACTTGTGGTTATGTTCCTGGGGAATAAGGATCGAAAGTAGTTATATTTGTGTCCCCGTTCGAACTGCGAGCATGGACACAGACGCCGGCCCGGCGACCCGCCACGGCCGTCGGGCCGTACTGGCCACCGTGGGAAGCGCGACGACGGGGCTCGTCGGCGGGTGTCTCGGGGCCGAAGACGATCGCGTCCGAGTGCTCGCCGCGGGCAGCCTCGCCGTCGTCCTCGAGGAACACGTGGGACCAGCCTTCGAGGACGACACCGGGATCCGGTACGAGGGCGAGTACCACGGCTCGAACGCCGTCGTGCGAATGATCGAGGAACCGACCAAACATCCCGACGTCGTGATCAGTGCGGACGTCGACCTCCTCCGGGAGCGACTCTATCCCGATCACGCCGACTGGGACGTCGAGTTCGCCGCCAACGCCGTCGGCATCGCCTACGACCCGCGGACTGACGTCGGCGACCGATTGGCCGACGGGGAGCCGTGGTACGAGGTGCTCGCGGACGCGGATCCCGGCGAGGTGGCGATCAGCGATCCGGACCTGGACCCACTCGGGTATCGCGCGGTTCTGCTCTTCGAACTCGCCGAGCGCGAGCACGACCTCGAGGGGTTCCGCGCGTCGATGGTCGATCGGGTCTATCGCGAGCCGAGCGAATCCGCGTTGCTCGCGGGCATCGAGGCCGGAGACCGGGCCTGTGCAGTGTGTTACCGGAACATGGCCGTCGACCACGACCTGCCGTTTCTCGCGTTGCCCGACGCGTACAACTTCTCGAATCCCGTGTACGCAGACCGGTACGAACAGGTGACGTATACGACCGCGGACGGCTACACCGCGACCGGGTCGCCGATCGTTTACAACGCGACGGTCCGGACCGATGCCGACCGGCCGGAGGCCGGCCGGACGTTCGTCGACTATCTCCTGGAGGACGCCGACGTGCTCGCCGAACACGGATTACAAGTGCCGGACGCGCTTCCCCGCCGTCACGGTGAGCCACCGGAGGGACTCGGCGGATGACCGGTAGAACCCCATCCGGCGACGGCGATCGCGATCCCGGTCTGTCGCGCTCCCGTGACTCGACCGGTGGTGCCACTGGGTCTCGTAACGTGACCAGCAGGCGCCCTCGGTCCCGTGGCACTCCCAGCGGCGAGAGCGGCCACACGAGTCGGGTCGGGGCCGCGCTCGATCGCGTCACGAGCCCACGCGCCGTGCCCGTGCTGCTCGGGACGGTCCTGCTCGCGTACTTCGTGGTCCCGTTCGTCGCCTTCTTCGGCCAGGTGCGATCGGTCGACGTCGTCGGCGGACTCGCGGAGCCGTCGACACAGGAGGCCATCAGGACCTCGCTCGTGACCGCACCGATCGCGACGGTCATCTCGACGGTCTTCGGCGTCCCGCTCGCCTACGTCCTCTCGCGTGGCACCTTTCGGGGCAAACGGCTGGTCGAAGCCGCCGTCCTGTTGCCGCTCGTGGTCCCGCCGATCGTCGGTGGGGTCATGTTGCTGACCGTCCTCGGCCGGTACGCGCCGATCGGGGCGGCGGCCGCCGCGTTCGGGATCCCACTGACCGGGAGCCGGGCCGGCGTGATACTCGCCCAGACCTTCGTCGCCGCGCCGTTTCTCGTGGTCAGCGCGCGGGCTGGCTTCGACGGCGTCGACGAACGTCTCGAGGAGGCCGCCCGGACGCTGGGCTACGGCCCGGTCGAGACGGCGTGGTCCGTCTCGTTGCCGCTCGCTCGAAACGCCATCGCTGCCGGGATGGTCCTGACGTTCGTCCGCGCCATCGGCGAGTTCGGGGCGACGATGATGGTCGCCTACAACCCGCGAACGATGCCGACGCGGATCGAAGTGTTGCGGATCTCGCAGGGCCTCGACGCGATCGTGCCGATCGCGCTGGCGTTGCTCGCGATTGCGCTGGTCGTCGGCTGCCTCGTCCAGTTCCTCGGAACGCCCAGCCGGTAGTGGCTGGCGCGACGTGTTCGATCTGTCGTTCTACGACCGTCAAAATGGTCACACGGTCCTGAAAGTCTTCTTGGCCCCTACTAATCCTTTTGGAATCGGGGTTATTGCGTTCCCTGTTGTATCCGTGGACGAGACACCATGACCTCAATCGCAGACATCGAGATTCCGGCCGACGGAACGGGTATGGGCGAGCTGTTCGAGTCCATCCCATCGCTCACGTGCGAGATGGAACGAGTCATCGCATCGAAAGGCCACGGCCTGTGGCTGGCTGGCGCATCGCAGTCGGAGATCGAGGACGGTCTCGACGAGGCGTCGGCGATCGGCGACTTCGCGCTGATCAGCGAGGACGAGGATCGCTGGTTGTACGACATCGAGTTCGATCCCGAGACACTCGACATCTTCGAGGTCGTCCTCGAGGAAGACGGAACGGTACTGAGCGCCTCGGCCTCGAACGGGACGTGGCTGCTGAGCATCCGGTTCACCGACCGCGAGGGCGTGAGTTCGCTCTACGATCGACTCGTCGACCAGGACGTCACGCCGACGATCGTTCGCCTGTTCGACATGACGGAGGAGAGCCACTCCCAGTGTGGGCTCACCTCCCGCCAGTACGAGACGCTGGTCGCGGCGATCGATCACGGCTACTTCGAGATCCCGCGCGAGGTCTCGATGCAGGAACTCTCGGAGGAACTCGACATCTCCCACCAGGCGCTCTCGGAACGGCTCCGCCGCGCCTACCGGGCGCTCGTGACCTCCGAACTCAACGTCTCCGAAGAGGAAACGACTGCACCACCGATCCCGTCGAACTGATGGGAGCCCCGGCCGTCACACGGAATCACGTGTATACGAGCGGTCCGTCGTAATTCGCTATTTTGCCCGATCGTCGCCCCCTGGCCAGACGGATCACCCGCTTTCACTCGGATCTGTCCCGAAAGACCACCATTATTACCGCCGCCCCGCACTCTCGTGACATGAACGTCGACAGCGACGACGGAGTGCTACGAATCACGTTCGATCGCCCTGGCGTCCTCAACGCGCTCACGACCGACACGGCGGCGACGCTCGCCGATACGATCGAGGACGCTTCGCCCGAGGCGTATCACGCGATCGTCGTGACGGGCGAAGGCGACGCGTTCAGCGCCGGCGGCGACATCGAGGCGATGGCGGAGGAACCCGCACCCCCCATGGAGTCGTACGACGAGGTCACCGAGACCTTCGGCCGCGTGGTCGAGGCGATGCTCGAGTGTCCAGTCCCGATCGTCGCGAAAGTAAACGGTGACGCCGTCGGCGCCGGACTGGCGATCGTCGCCCTCTCGGACGTCGCCTACGCCGCCGCGGACGCCACGTTCTCCTGTGCGTTCGTTCGCGTCGGCCTCATTCCGGACACCGGCGGGACCTTCATGCTCCCCCACATCGTCGGGCTCCGGGCCGCGAAGAAACTCGCGTTCACCGGCGAGTTCTTCGACGCCGATCGGGCGGCCGACCTCGACCTGATCAACGAGTCGGTCCCGGCCGACGAACTCGACGACCGGGTCGCGGACACCGTCGATCGGCTCGGCCGTCGTCCCACAGATGTCATCGGGCTGATGAAACAGGCGATGCACGAGAACATGAGTCGCCACTGGGACGAAGCGCTCGATTACGAGAACCTGTTGCAGGTCCAGGCGCGCAGTTCCGATTCCCACGAGGAGGGCGTCAGCGCCTTCCTCGAGGGGCGCGATCCGGAGTTCAACCAGTGAGGACGCCGAAGCGATCGAGTAAGTCACCGTTGAGGCGCGTTTGCACTGGCTAATGGCCGGTTACGGTGGCCACGGCTCCCGCCGCAGGCCACCGCAAGCACCACCATCTTGCACCTGTCTGGCGTCCGTCATACCGCAATGTCCCCACAGTTTACCGACGACGACATCGGCAAGACCGTCGTCAACGAACACGGCGAGGACGTCGGCATCATCGCCGACGTCGAACACGGAACGGCCCACGTCGAACCGGACCCGGGAATTACCGACACGATCAAGGCGAAACTCGGGTGGGGCGGGACCGACGAAGACACGTACCCGCTCCAGGAGGAAGCGATCGCATCCGTCACGACAGACAAGGTGCACCTCGAGAGCGACATGGCCGATACTGGCAGTTCTGGTGCCGGATCGACAGGTGTCGCTGGCACCGACACCGGTACGGGTCGCGATCGAGGAACTGACACCGGCCGTGACGACGACGAACTGATCGGTGACGACGATGACAGCATGATGAGCGACGACGATGACGACCTCATCGTCGACGACGACAGGCGATAACAGCGACATCGGTTTCCCGAGCGACGCTCGCCAACTCGTCGGATGCCCGCTGACACTGGCTTTTTCGACCCTGTCGCGATCGGTACCCGACCGTCGCGTTCTGTACGTGTCGATCCGCCGTAGCGGTCGTTTTATCAAGCGGTATAGGAGAATACCTCGAGGCCTGACCTCGGTGATGAATCCGATAGGCAGGATACAAATCATTGAGTAAACTGATTTTATAACCAATAGATTGCGACGGAAAACAGCCGCCGTTACCGACCTCATCCAAGCGACGAGGTAACCAGTCGGGCTTCGACCTCGATGAAAAGAGGGGTCGAGACGGATATGCCTACGTGCGCTTCAGCAAAGTCGGTTGGACGAAAATCCGCTACCACCGCCCGCTTCCGGAACTGGCTCCACCGCAACGATGACTACGAACGACGACGTCGCGAGCAACGCACTCTCGCGGAAAGAACACGGGAGTCAGAACACCGAGAAACAGCGCGTCGAGGTTGCCGAGGTCAAACGGAAGATCCGTCGGACGGTACCGCCCTCAAGGGGGGTGATTCACCGTTCGTTCTGGGGCTGCTCGTCGGTGTCCTCCCGTGGTCGATCGGACCGAGCGTCGGCGTCTTCGGCTTCCCGCTCCTCGCGAGCGCGATCGACCGCCGATTCGGGCTGCCGCGAATCCGTCCGTTCGCCCTGCCCCTGCTGGTCCTGCGCGATCGACTGCCCCCGGCGCTCCCGGCCGCGCTCGCGCCGATCGGTGTCGATCCGCTGTGAGTACTGGTCACGCGGCTCGCCGCGTTCGGAGCGAGACTGGGACGACTGTCGCCGCTGTGTCGGCTGATCGATCTCGGAGCCCCGACTGGGTTGTTCCTGGTATCGTCCGCCCGCAGGTCGATCGCCCCCCTGCTGTCGCTGTTCGTGTGGTCGTTCCTGGGGTCCCGACTGCTGCGGTTGTGGCTGTGAGGGGGCTGGTAGCCCTGCCGCTCCTCACGGTCGAACTGGCCTTCCTGGGGTGGCGTCCCGTGCTGGGGCTGTGGCTGCGACTGAGGTCCGGACTGACCGCCCGGAGCCATCTGCTGGGGCGGTCGCCGTCCGGTCGACTCGCCGCCGTACGACGTTCCCTCTGGGACCTACTCACCGGTCTGTGGATACTCCTGGGCCGGTGGCTGGGATCGGTCACCCATCCCCTGGGGCGATCGGTGCTGCGGTCCCATCTGCTGACCGCCCATCCGCTCCCGTTCCATCTGACCGGTCCCCTGCCCACTCGGCTGTCCGGCCATCTGTCGTCCACCCGTCATCTCCCGGCCCTGCCCCGACTGGGGCTGGGCCGCGGCGGACATCCCCTTCTGGATCGCGCGTTCCATCTCCGGCGCGACGGCCTCGAGTCCCTGCAGGTAGCTCTCCATCATCGACTCCGTGAACTGCTGGCCCCGGAAAACCTCGCAGCATCGACGTCGTCATCTCGATCCCCTGTCTCTGGGTCGTCTCCTGCCACTTCATCGCACTCAGAGCCATCCGTACCACGTTCCGCTGGGGATCGATCGCCTGCTCCATCGCCTCCTGTCCCTGGGTCATCGTCGTCCGTTGAACCTGTGCGGTCGGATCGTACTGCGATTGCTGTTGGTCTGTCATCGGTCTCACTCGACGAGGAGAACTCCTCGCTCGTCCCGGACGGCGCGAGAGAGTACAATAAAGGCCGCCGTCGGTTCCAGTGGGAAGCACGAGACCACCCGACGAAACGGCTCGATCGATCGGCCCGGCGGAAGTACGGGGAAAGCGGTACCTCGCTTCCGGAAATCGGAGCCGCAATCGGGATGTACTGGGACGTAATCGCCGCTTGGGAGGTGGTCCGAATCAGGAGCCGGAATCGGATTCGGATTCGGGGTCACCGTGGGTCACGCCGTCACGCTCGTCCGCCCGCCGCCGCCGAAGCGCCGCTCGGGCGTTGCTCGCGTCGTAGCCGAAGAAGACGTCGTTCCCGTACGCCTCGGCGACCTCGGTGGCGTGGATCAGGTTGTCTACGTCGACATCGACTGCGTAGAGTTCGATATCGAACGGCGTCTCGAGCGCACTCTCGAACCCCCGCGCGATCGTCTCCAGCCAGTAGGTCGTCTCGTAGGCCGTGTCGTACAGGGGAACGACGAACTCGTCGACGTACTCCTCGAGCGCCGCGAGGTCGATGCCGGCGCGTTCGTAGAGGTGGCCGGGGTAGGGGTCCGGATAGAGCGTCATGTACACCGTTCCGGGGATGCGATCGACCGCGTCTGCGACGAACTCGGTGATGACGCTCGCCCGCCACTCGAACCGATCGTCGTAGTCGCTACCGTCGAAGCGCTGTTCGCAGACGCCACACCGGCAGTACTCGGCTCGCGGGAACCCGATATCGTCGAGGCGGACGTCGTCGTTGGCGTCGACGCAGTCGTCGATGATCTCGAACAGCCCCTCGCGGTAATCTTCTCGGGACGGGCAGATGTACGCCCAGTCGAAGTACTGCCGGTCGCGCGTGGCCGGACGGCCCATGTCGTCGACCGTGACGAGCGACGGG
Source organism: Halosolutus halophilus (assembly GCF_022869805.1). Taxonomy (NCBI): domain Archaea; kingdom Methanobacteriati; phylum Methanobacteriota; class Halobacteria; order Halobacteriales; family Natrialbaceae; genus Halosolutus; species Halosolutus halophilus. Next base: position 1,476,883 of record NZ_CP094974.1, read on the forward strand.
TCGGCGTCCGCGGCGGCGTTGTCGCCGAAACAGGAGACCATGTTCACGCCGTCCGCGATCGGTTCGGCTGACCGGCCGGTGACGTCTTTGACCTCGTAAAAGCCGCGGTCGAACTCCGGCCACCGTACTTCTTCAGCGTTCCGCGTGACGACGCCGTACATACAGGGCCGTACGACGCCGCGCGGGTAAGCCGTTCGGAATCGAGCGGTGTTATTCGGTCGGTTCGTACTCGACGTCGACCTCCGACGAACCGCCAGCAGCGACTTTGTAGAGGGCGGCGACGACGAACAGGGCGATCAGGATCTTGATTGTCCGGGACATGTGCGACTAGATAGTTAGCAGGCGAACACTTAGAGATTCTGGATATTTTCTCACAGCGGAACGTGATTGCCCCGATCAGGTGTCGACCGGGTTCTGATCAGCTACCGATCAGGTGTCGATCAGCGATGCGATCTCCTCCCGGACGATCGTCTCGCAGTAGGAACACCTGACGGCGTCGTCCAGCACCTCGAAGCGGGAGGTGACCGGTTCGCCGGCAGTGGTGATACAGCTCGGGTTCGGACAGGAGAGGACCCCTGTGACGACGTCCGGTCGTTCGACGCGATGTTTCTCGATCACTTCGTAGTCGCGAACGATGTTGATCGTCGCGTCCGGCGCGATCAACGAGAGGACGTCGACCTCGTCCTGGCTCAGTTCCCGTCCCTCGACTTTGACGATGTCCTTGCGCGCGAGCCGATCGGACGGGACGTTCATCCCGACGGATACCTCCTCGCCCTCGCTGCCGTCGATGCCGAGAATCGCGAGGACGTTCAGGGCCTGGCCACCCCGCACGTGATCGATGACGGTCCCGTTGCGGATCTTGCTGACCCGGAGTTCGTGATCGTCGGTGCCGTCGTGGTGGTCGTGGTCGTCACTCATCGCCGTCACCCCCTTCGCTGAGGAGCCGATCGAGCAGCGCCATCCGGACCGGGACGCCGTTGTGCGCCTGTTCGAAGTAAGCCGCGTGGTCGGTCTCGTCGACGTCGGGCGCGATTTCGTCGACGCGGGGCAGCGGGTGCATCACCGTCAGGTCGTCGCTCGCGGCGTCGAGCGTATCCATATCGATCTGATACTCGCCCGCGACTTTCTGGTACTCGTTCTCGTCCGGGAACCGCTCGCGCTGAATTCGGGTGACGTAGAGCACGTCCAGCGACGGTAGCACGTCGTCGATCGACTCGTGTTCGCGTACCTGGGCACCCTCCTGCTGGTGGAGGTCGTAGACGACCTCCCGCGGGAGTTGCAGGCTCTCCGGACTGACGAAGTGCTGGCGCGCGTCGAAGTTCGACAGCGCGTAGGCCAGCGAGTGGACGGTTCGCCCGTACTTCAGATCGCCCATGATTCCGATCGTCAGGTCGTCCAGGCCCGCGTTCTCCCGGATCGTGTAGAGATCCAGCATCGTCTGAGTCGGGTGGTGACCGGCCCCGTCGCCGGCGTTGAGCAAGGGCACGTCGACGAACTCGCTGGCCATCGCCGCGGCACCCTGTTTCGGGTGACGCAGGACGAGCGCGTCGGTGTACCCCTCGATGACCCGCACCGTGTCGGCGAGCGTTTCCCCCTTCTTGACGCTCGAGGACTCCACCGAGCCCATGTCGACCACGTCGCCACCGAGGCGTTTCATCGCGGTCTCGAAGCTCATCTTCGTCCGCGTGCTGGGCTCGAAAAAGAGCAATCCGAGCAGTTTGTCCGCGTGGCGGTCGGCGACGGCCGACGGATCGGCGTCGATCTCGGCCGCGTGATCGAGGATCGCCTCGATGTCCGCCCGCGAGAGTTGTTTGCTCGTGATGAGGTGATCGTGGCGCATTCGTTCGTGTAGGCACCTGCCGCCCCCTTCAATCTCTCCATTCACGGTCGGGTTCCCGCGTATTTATACGGGAAGCCGGGACCAACTACCAGCGCGAAGATCGAACCCAGTCGAACGGGTTCGGGCCGTCGGCCGGATCGAACGAGGGTCGGCGGACTGGCGGCTACACTCAAGGCAAAGAGTTATACAGACACTACAGCAATTGGTCACAATCGTATGGTGGGTCGGCTGGAAACCGGAATCGACGTGTTGGATCGGAAACTCGACGGGGGGTTGCCACCGGGTTGCATCGTCGCCTATACCGCCGACGCAAACAGCCAGTCGGAGCTTCTCCTGTACGAACTGACCGCCGCACGCGGGACCCTGTATCTCACGACCGAACGCTCGGACGACGCCGTCCGGCACGCGATCGAAACCTCGCCGTCGGAGATCGGTAGCCCGACGGTCAGACACGTCACCAGTGACACGCCCCTCGAGGAGGCGACCAGACTCATCGGTGCGCTCCCGGACGGAGCGAACCTCATCATCGACACGATGGACGTGCTCGAGCGAACCGACACCGACGAGTACGTCGCCTTTCTCAACGATCTCAAGACCCAGATGCTCGAGACGAACAGCATCGCGGTGTTACACTGCCTGAAAGGGAACGCCGAACCCGACAACCGGGCGCGGACCCACCACGCAGCCGACGCCGTCTTCGATCTCCGGACCAAAATCACCGGCACCGAACTCGAAAACCACCTCTCGGTCCCCAAGTTCCGCTGCGGCGGCCAGCCCGTCGAGGCGATCAAACTCGAACTCGTGGAGGAAGTGGCGATCGACACGAGTCGGGACATCGCGTAACCCTCGTCGCCTGCGTTCGGCGCTATAACGCGAGCGGGACGGTCCCGGCAGCGACGGCGACCGGGAAGACGATCGAACGGGCGGTACGGTCGAACGGCGGACCCGACCCGACGGTGAGAACGAACAGCGCGGCGAACGAAATCCCGACGGCGGGGGCGCCAGCGTGGAACAGGACCCGCGACAGCCGAGAGAGTTCGACCTGGAGGGACACCGACTCGAAGTACTGGCGGGCAATGTCCGTCTCTCGTAGCCTGTCGAGCAGGTCGTCGATCCCCGCCTCTGTCTCCGCCGTCAGGTCCGCACTGTATGCCGACGTACCGCCTCGAGCCGACGAACCTGAGAGGCGAAGTTCGTCTCGAGCGTCGTCGAGAGAGTGTTGAAGACGCCCGCGTCGGACTCGGCGGCTGGAGTTCGCGGGAGAGCAGCACCTGGTTGTTCGTGACGACTGTGATCAGCGCCATGTTCCCCGCGATCAGCCCGCTGAACGCGTAGAATAGCTGCGTGTCCGCAACCAGTGCGGTACCGCCGATCGTGAGGGCGAGATACGCCGCTCCGAACGCGATCGCGAGGAGCGCGGCGATCACGACGCACGACGCGGTTGCCGTCGAGCAGGAGCCGCTGTGTGATCCGGCGAGTCTCCGGGTTCGACGGCGGACTCGTCTCCTCACCCGTCGAATCGACCATCGTGACCGTCCAGTCCTCCGTTCTCGCCGGCGAAAATCGGATCCGCGCAGCTTCGTGGTCCAGTGACCGACGGCGGTGGGCGACTTACTCCTCCGCGCCTTCGAGTTCTTCGACGATCTCGTCCGCGTCGACGTCGGCGTCTTCGAGGGCGTCCTCGATGTCGCCGCCGCCCATGCCGCCCATACCGCCCATCATGCCACCCATTCCCATACCGCCCATACCGTCGATGATCTCCTGGACGATGACGCGATCGACGCCGACCTTGTCGATGACGTCCTGGCCGATCTGCTGTTTGCCCATCATCCACTGCTGGTTCATCGTCATCTGGGGCGTGGCCTCGAGGTAGAGCGTCTCCTTCTCGACGACCTCGGTCTCGAATTCGGGTTCGGCGGGCTCGTCGTCTTCGTCCTCGTCCTCGTCCGGTTCGACGGGGACTTCCTCCTCGACTTCGTCCGTCTCGATCCAGAGTTCGGGCTCCATCCCGAGGTACATCTCGAACAGGCCGGCGGCCTGCTGCTCGCGGTCGTCGACCTCTTCGACGATCGTGTACGTGTACTCGACGTCCTCGCCGGCCAGCGGGTGGTTGAAGTCGACGCGCGCGCGGCCGCCGATGATCGTGCTGATGTAGCCCTGCTGGCCGTCGATCTGCACGTTCGCACCGGGGTAGCGATCGTCTTCGTCGATCTTCTCGGCGCTGACGGTCTGGACGTCGTCGGGGTCGTACTCGCCGAAGGCGTCCTCGGCGTCGATCGTCACGGTGCCGGAGTCGCCGGCCCCGCTCCCGATGACGGCTTCTTCGACGTCCTCGAAGATGTGGCCCTCTCCGAGCACGATGGTTCGGGGCTTGAACTCCTGGCCCTGGTCGTCGACGCCCTCCTCCTCGGCGACCTCCGGGTCGGTCGTGTCGACCAGCTGGTCGCCGTCCGCGGTGTAGGCGGTGTACTCGATCTTGACGAAGTCGCCTTCCTGAAGCCCCTCGGCTCCCGCTTCGTCCGCTTCAACGTCATCGGCCTGCTCCTCGAGCTCGGCCTCCTGATCCTCGGTCATACGTTGTACGTCCCGCCGTCTACATTTAAGGAACACGTTTTCCCCCGGGAACGACCGATACTTACGATCGGTGACCGTGGGACCGGGTATGTACGAGGTGGAAGTGAAGGTCCCGGCCGATCTGGAGCGCGTTCGGGCCCGGCTGGACGACGTCGGGGCGACGCCGACGGGGTCCGTCGTGCAGGAAGACACCTACTACGACGCCCCCCATCGATCGTTCTCAGCGACCGACGAGGCGCTGCGGATTCGGACCGAACGCTCCGAGACGGGCGACGGCGGAACCCACATCACCTACAAGGGGCCCCTCGTCGACGACGAGTCCAAAACTCGCGAGGAAGTCGAGACCGCCGTCGGGGACGCCGAGAAGATGGACGCGGTGCTGACGAATCTCGGCTTCGAGGCGGCCGCGACGGTCCGGAAGGAACGCGAGCGATTCGCGCTCGACGAGTACACGATCACGCTGGACTCGGTCGACGACGTCGGCGAGTACGTCGAGGTCGAGACGGAGGTGGCGGACGAACGCGCCCTCGAATCGGCCCGTGAGGGTGCCTACGACGTCCTCGAACGGTTGGGCCTCGACCCCGACGATCAGCTTCGCACCTCGTACCTGGAACTCCTTCTCGAGGCCTGACTCGCCACTTCGGGGGCATAACCCCCACTCATGTTCCGTGCGCGCGCTGTTTCCGCAAGTTATAGAACGACGACGGGTCTACGACCAGCAATGAGCGAGCGGAACATCCGGGTCGAACCGATCGACCGGCAGGCAGTAGAGGACCAGGAGGTCGAAATCGTCGAGCGAAAGGGGATCGGTCACCCCGACTCCATCTGCGACGGGGTCGCCGAGAGCGTCGCCAGGGCGCTCGCGAGCGAGTACCTCGATCGCGTCGGCGAGGTGTTGCACTTCAACACCGACGAGACCCAGCTCGTCGCGGGAGAGGCGGCACCCGCGTTCGGCGGCGGCGAGGTCGTCGATCCGATCTACCTGCTGATCGTCGGCCGCGCGACCAAACACTACGAGGGCCACACGATTCCGACGGAGACGATCGCGCTCCGGGCCGCACGCGAATATCTCGAGGAGACGATTCCCCAGCTCGAGGTCGGCGAGGACATCGTCGTCGACGTCAAGCTCGGCGAGGGAAGCGGAGATCTGCAGGAGGTCTTCGGGGAAGACGGGGAGGCGTCCGACGCGGACGCCTCGGAATCGGCGGGCGGCGACGAGCCGTCCGGCCCGGTCAGCGTCCCGATGGCCAACGACACGAGTTTCGGCGTCGGCCACGCGCCGCTGACCGAGACCGAACAGATCGTTCTCGAGGCCGAGCGGCGGCTGAACGGCGAATTTGCCGGCGAAAACCCCTATCTCGGCCCGGACGTGAAGATCATGGGGAAACGCGAGGGAGACCGGATCGACGTCACCGTCGCGGCCGCGATGATCGACGAGTACGTCGCCGACCTCGACGCGTACGCCGACGCCGTCGAGTCCGTCCGGGAGTTCGTCGCGAACGTCGCGAGCGAGCACACCGATCGCGAGGTCGAGGTCCACGTCAACACCGCCGACGACTACGAGGAGGGCTCGATCTACCTCACCGTCACCGGCACCTCCGCCGAGCAGGGCGACGACGGCTCAGTCGGCCGCGGCAATCGCGCGAACGGGCTCATCACGCCCAACCGATCGATGTCGATGGAGGCCACCAGCGGCAAGAACCCGGTCAACCACATCGGGAAGATCTACAACCTCCTCTCGACCCAGATCGCCGAGGAGGTCGTCGCCGACGTCGACGGGATCCGCGATCTCCGCGTCCGCCTGCTCTCGCAGATCGGCCGCCCGATCGACCGGCCACACGTCGCCGACGTCCACGTCGTGACCGACGACGACGTCGCCCTCTCGGACGTCGAGAGCGAGATCGAGGCGATCGTCGATCGCGAACTGGCGGACGTCACGGGGATCACTCGCCGCGTGATCGACGACGAACTCTCGACGTTCTGAGCTACCGAGCCGAGGTCCGGTCGGCCCTGGCTGTCTGTTCCTCACGCGATCGATCGAATGGAGTCATCGATATCCGGCCACTTGCCACGTAATGCTACAGACTCAACGAGTTCGGAGCGGTAGCGAAACCGATGATCGATGATCAACGACATGCTTACCATCATCGCGAACGACTATCGTCGCTGCACGTTGATCGCTCTCCTGGACCGGGCCTCCGAGACGGAGGAGACGACTCACCTCCCGGAAGATGTCGCGATCGCCGGAGCGAATCACGACGCCCGACTCGTCGAGTTACGTCACTGCCACCTCCCCATGCTGGTCGAGAGCGACCTGATCGAGTGGGATCGAAAACGCAACGAAATCGCCACGGGGGACAGATTCGCCGACGTCGAACCGTTGCTCGAACTGTTGCTCGACCATCGCGAGGGGTTGCCCGACGAGTGGACCGTCGTTCCACCGCTCAGATAATCGCGCGCTGACGCTCGGATTCGAGACGACGATCGGACCCGTTCGGGCGACCGCTTTCGACAGAGCCATTAGCGTGGTCGGTGTGTTAGTCGGGTAGCGGGTTGCGATTCGAAACATCCTCGAGAGCGATCGCCAGTGTCACGTCCCTCTGCCAGTTCGAACCGGACCGTTCTCGCCGTCGTCGCCAGCACCTTCTTCGTCGGCTTCGGCGGCGGCGTGATCTTCCCGATCCTGCCGAACCTCGGCGAAGTGCTCGGCATCTCGGCGTTCATGGTCGGACTCATCCTGAGCGCGAACCGGTTCACGAGACTGGTGAGCAACGCGCCGGCCGGGGCGCTGGTCGATCGCGTCGGGACCCGGAAACCGTTCATCGCGGGGCTGGCGATCGAGGGCGCCGCGACGTTCGGCTACGTGGTCGCGATCCTCTCTTCGGTCCCCGCGTTCTGGTTCATGCTCGCCCGGATCCTCTGGGGACTCGGGAGCGCACTCGTCTTCGCGACCGCGTACACGATCACCGCCGACGTGAGCGAGGCGGACTCGCGGGGAACGAGCATGGGTATCGTCCGGGCGGGAATTACGTTCGGCTTCCCCGCCGGTCTCGTCCTCGGCGGGATCGTCAGCGACGTCTGGGGGAACGTCCAGGCGTTCGTCCTCGCGGCCGCCTTCGCCGCGCTCGCGAGCGTCGTCGCGTACCTGATCGTCCCGGAGACCCACGTCGAGGGCGAGCAAGAGTCGGTCAAGCCGTGGGACGTCGAACGCAGCGTCCCGGCCCTGACGATCGGACTGGTCAACTTCGGGCTCTACTTCGCCTACATCGGGGTCCTGTTCTCGACGCTCGTCCTCTTGCTCGGCGAGCGGGGAATCTCGATCTTCGGCCTCGACGCGCAGGGGTCCTCGGGCATGCTGATGGCCGTGACGGTGCTCGCCGGCGCGGTGTTCACCCTCGGCGGCGGCGTCCTGAGCGATTCGGTCGGTGCACGCGTCCCCGTGATGCTCGGCTTCCTGGCGACGGCCTGTCTCGGATTCGCGGTGCTGGCCGTCGGGTCCCGGTTCGAGATCCTCGTGGTCGCGTGCGTCCTGATCGGTGCCGGCCAGGGCGGCGTCGGCGGGCCGCTGACGGCCCTGCTCGCCGATCTCACGCCCGAGGACCGGATGGGGCGTGCGATGGGGACGAACAACGTCCTCGGCGACGTCGGCGGCGGGCTCGGTCCGCTGGTGGCACTCCCGTTCGCCGAGACGTTCTCGTTCGAGGTGCTGTACGGACTCAGCGCGATCGTTCCGCTCGTCGCCGGCGGGGTTCTCCTGGCGGGCGTCTACAGCCACACCGGACGGCTGAGTCCGACCGTCGAGGAGTCCGCCACCTGATCCTCCGCTGACCCCTGACTCTCGATCCCTACCCCCGGCTCCCGACGACAACGCCTTTGTCAAAACGGCGTGAGGTGTCAGTATGGACGTCCACACCGCGCTGCACGGAATTACTTGCCCGCTGGTCACGCCGTTCGACGACGGCTCGATCGACGACGAGGCGCTGGCGGGCCTCGTCGACCACCTCGAGACGGGCGGGATCGACGCCGTCTTTCCCTGCGGGACGACCGGGGAGTTCCCGAGTCTCGCCCCGGCGGAACGACTGGACGTGATCGAACGGACCGTCGAGCACGCGGACGTCCCCGTCGTCGCGGGAGCCGAAGCCACCAGCGTTGCGGAGACGATCGACGCCGTCGAGAACGCTGCCACTGCCGGTGCCGACGCCGCCGCGATCGTCGCGCCGTACTTCACGACGGCGAACGATCCGGCGGGGAACCGGCGGTTCTTCGAGGCCGTTCTCGCGGAGGCCTCGCTCCCCGTCCTGCTCTACAACATCCCGCAGTGTACGGGCCAGCGGATCGAACCCGAGACGGTCGCCGCCGTCGCGGACCACGAACGGGCGATCGGGATCAAGGACTCGAGCGGCGACCTCGCGTACTTCCTGTCCGTACTCGAACGAACGCCCGACGAGTTCCTGTGCCTGCAGGGGTACGACGCGATCCTGGTCCCGTCGCTGCGGATGGGCGCCGACGGTGGAGTCAACGCGCTGTCGAACGTCGTTCCGGAGGTCTTCCGCGAGGTCGCCGACGATTCACACGGCGATCGCGCCCGAGAACTGCAGGCCGAGGCCATCGCCCCGCTGTTCGAGGCGTGTACGACGCACGACTTCGCCCCGGCGACGAAGGCTGCACTCGTGGAACGGGGTGTCCTCCCGTCCGACGACGTCCGTCCGCCGCTAGTTCCCGTCGACGACACCGGTCCGATCGCCGAGGCACTCGATCGTGCGCTGGCGGTCGGCGATCGGTGACCGGGCGGCAGCGATCGTCACCCCACGGCTGCGATCGTGCGAACGACCGCTCGTAATCCCCTTATACCTCCGATCGTCTATGCCACCGTATGCACCCTCCGGGAGCCGATACGGTCCTCCTCCGTCACGGCGACGTCAACACCAAGAGCAAGACCGTCAAGCGGCACATGGAGGGACTGCTCGTCGAAAATCTCGAGGCTATGCTCTCGGATCGGTCGGTTCCCGGCGAGGTCGAGAATCGCTGGAGCCGACCGCTGATCCACGCCACGGAAGGGACCGTCGAGGCCGCGACGGATGCCGCCACGGACACCTTCGGCGTCGTCTCCGCGAGCCCCGCGCGCACAGTCAGTACCGAGAAGGCGGCGATTCTCGACGCGCTCGCGGAGACGGCCCGCGCGTGCTACGACGGCGGTACGTTCGCAGTCGACGCGCGCCGGGCGGACAAACGACTCCCCTACGACAGCGAGGATCTGGCTCGCGAGGGCGGCGCAGTGATCTGGGAGGCCGTCGAGGAGGAGTTCGACCCCGAAGTCGACCTCGACGACCCGGATCTCACGTTCGGCGTCGAGGTCCGCGACGACGTCGCGTTCGTCTACCTCGAGACGCGACCCGGGCCCGGTGGCCTCCCGCTCGGCGCACAGGAGAGCGTCATCGCGATGATCAGCGGCGGCATCGACTCGCCCGTCGCGGCCTACGAGATGATGAAACGCGGCAGCCCGATCGTCCCGGTGTACGTCGACCTCGGCCCCTACGGCGGAATCGACCACGAGGCACGGGCGATGGAGACCGTCCGCACCCTCTCGCGGTACGCGCCCAACTTCGACATGCAAGTGTACAGGATTCCGGGCGGCGAGACGGTGGACCTGTTGGTTCGTGAGATGGAGCAGGGCCGGATGCTCTCCTTGCGCCGGTTCTTCTATCGCGCTGCCGAGACGCTGGCCGAGCGCATCGACGCGAACGGCATCGTCACCGGCGAGGCCGTCGGCCAGAAGTCCAGCCAGACCGTCCAGAACCTCGGCGTCACGAGTCGCGTCACCGATCTACCGATCCACCGGCCGCTGCTCACCTGGGACAAAGCGGATATCGTCGCGAAAGCACGCGAGATCGGCACGTTCACCGATTCGACGATCGACGCCGGCTGTAACCGGGTGGCCCCCGATCGGGTCGAGACGGACGCCCGTCTCGGACCGCTTCTCGAACGCGAACCCGACGATTTGCTCGAGCGTGCCGAGGAAGCTGCGAGGAACGCGGAACTGGTAGAACTCTGAGCTGTCAGGGGACTTCTGGCAGCCCAACCCGCGATTCCGACGCGGATCGACGATCGACCGGAAGCCGAAACCGACATTACACAGCCGCACGCACCACATACCAGTGACTCGCGTCTGTCTCATCGGGAACGCCGACGTGAATCTCCAGTACGAGCTCCTCTCCCGCGAAACCTCCCGTGAGGCACTCGTGACCTACGATCTGGAGCGGCCGTTCGAAAACTCGCTGGCGGTCCGAACCGTCAGCATCGGGGCCGCGGTCTCGCTGCTGAACGACCTGAACTGGTACCTGATCCGCTTCGTCGACGAGGCACTCGTTCAGGAACCGAGCGTCAGCGACGAGGAGTGGCTCTCGCGCCCGCTAGCACGACAGCTCCGAAACGGCGACGTCGAGGCGACCGAAACCGGGGAGTTCTGCAAGGTCTACGGGCTCGAACCCGTCTCTCCCGAAGGCATCGATTCGGAGCGGGACGGTTCGGGAGACGCCGATTCAGAGCGGAGCGATTCGGAGAGTGTCGAGGCGGCGGAGAACGCCGACTCGACGTCCGCCGACGGTGAGAACGACGCCGACTCGAGCACCGACAGCAACCGATCGGACACCGGCCCGTCCAGATACCGACTCGTGGAACCGCTGTACGTCCGCCGGACCGACGGGGACCTCCCGGCGTACGACCTCCGGGACGTCGAGGAGACGCTCGTCGTTCGCCTGACGGAAGCCGAGTACTCGCCGTGATCGGCGACGAGAGCCGGATCGGTCGCGCTACGTCGAGGAGTCGCTATCGCTGTCCGATCCGTCGTCGTCGGAATCTCGCTCGGTGTCCGATTCCGACGCCGATCCCTCGCTACTGTCGAACCCCATTCCGAACCCGTGCTCGGTACCGTCCCGGTCGACGATCGTCGCCGAGAGTTCGGATCCGCCATCGCCGGTCGGCGTCGCCCGCACGAGTTGTCCGACCGCCGTCTCCTGCTGTGCACAGAACTCGTCCGAAGCGGATTCGTCGCTCACCCTCGCGGTGACGTCGATCGACTCCTCGCCGACTGTGACTTCGTCGAGGACCAGTTCGTGGCAGAGATCGGGTGCGCTGGCCTCCAGCGAGACCAGGACCGACTCCTCGAACGACGTTTCGTCGACGAACTCGGTGACCGCTTCGTCGGCGGTCAGGTCCCGGTCGGCGAGCCACTGCTCGGCGGCGTCCCGGTCGAAGTGGGTGTCGACGTCGGGGTCCGCCGGGAGTTCGGTGTGAGTCAGCGACTGCGTCTCGTACACGGTCTGTTCGGACTCTTCGTCGCCGTCATCACCGTCGTCGCCGTTGCCATCGTCGTCGGTCTCGTCCTCGCCGCCAGCGCCCGGCTCGTCGTCGGTTCCGTCGGTATCGTCACCACCGGTGTCGGACCGGGAACCCTCGTCGGCGATACAGCCGGCAGTGAGCGCGAACAGAGCAGTCGTCGTACAGAGAACCGATCGGCGCGACCGGCCGGATCGATCGGAGGAACGCGTCATCGTGCCCGGACGTACACAGCAGCGGGTAAAAGGAGTTGTTCAAGGTGAAAGAACGATTTTGGTCTTCGGCTCGCGGGATCACCGCTCGCCCGTTCGGAGATTGTTACACTCCTCGACTCTCCCGTCAGTCGAAGAGTCCGGTCGAGAGATACCGTTCGCCGCTGTCCCAGAAGACGGTGACGACCAGCGGGCAGTCCTCGGCCGGCCGGCCACCGTCCGGTTCGGACGTGACCGCCCGTCCGTCGAACGCGCCCGGCACGTCGGGACAGTCCTGCCTCGGATCCGCGATTTCGTCGGCGATCCGCTGGGAGACGAGGCTCGTCGCCCCGCTGGATTGCCCGACGAGGATCCCCTCCTCGCGAGCGAGGCGGCGGCACTCGTCTTCCGCATCCTCGAGCGCCACCGTCTCGACGCGATCGATCAGATCCCGATCGAGGTTCTCGCTGACGAAGCCGGGGCCCATCCCCTGGAAGTCGTCGTCGCCCGACTCGCCGGTCGAGAGGACGGCGTTGCGTGCCGGTTCTACGGCGATGATATCCATCTCGGGGAACTCCTCGCGGAGCCGTCGCCCGGTCCCGGAGAGGGTGCCGCCGGTGCCGACGCCGGCCACGAAGGCGTCGATCTCCCGATCGCCGACCTGTTCGACGATCTCCTCGCCGGTCGTGCGATAGTGGGCCGTCGGGTTGGCGGGGTTCTCGAACTGGCCGAGCTGGATCGCGCCCGCCGCTTCAAGGTCGTCGGCGCGGGCACGGGCGTCGTCCATCTCGCCCTCGACGAGTTCGAGTTCTGCACCGTAGGCGGCCATGATCCGTCGGCGCTCCTCGGACTTCGAGGCGGGCATAACGATCGTGAGGTCGTATCCGCGGGCGGCGGCGACGAGCGCGAGCCCGATACCGGTGTTCCCGCTCGTCGGTTCGACCAGCCAGTCGCCGGGTTCGATCAGGCCCTCCCGCTCGGCCGTCCGGACCATCTCGAGGGCCGGGCGGTCCTTGGCCGAGCCGCCGGGGTTGAAGGATTCGACCTTGGCGGCGACGGTCGCCCCCTCCGGCGAGTCGACCCGGACGAGCGGCGAACCGATCGTGTCCAGGATGCTTCCCTTCATTGCCCGGCCGTAAGGAGTCGAGACGTAAACCCGTAGTGGGCCGAGGCAGGTCGTGCCGGTGTGTCGGCTCCCGCCGAGGACAGGGGCTCCGTCGCTCTGTCTATCGGACGGCGATCACTGCGACGGAACTGCCGGCGTCACCCTCTCTGCGTCGTCGATTCGCTTCTCGGCGTACTGGTCCGCGGCTGCGAGAACCGTCGTCTCCCGTTCATCGGCGCGCTCGATCATCTCGCGCAATCGATCGCCGATCGCGGCGGCTTCCTCGTAGGCCTCCTCCCGGCCCCCGCCGAGGTGCTCCTTGGCGACGGTAATCAGGCCGCCGGCGTTGATCACGTAGTCCGGCGCGTAGCGGATGCCCCGCTCTCGAAGCACCTCGGCGTGTCGGCGCTCGGCGAGGACGTTGTTCGCTCCGCCGGCGACGATATCGCACTCGAGTCGCGGGATCGTCTCGTCGTTGACGACGCCGCCGATCGCACACGGCGCGAAGACGTCGCAAGACTGATCGTAGACGGTGTCGGAATCGACGACGTCGACGTCGTGGTCCGCCGCGAACGACTCGACGGCGGCGGCGTCGACGTCGGTGACGGTGACCGAGGCGTCCCGCGCGAGCAGTTCCTCGGCCAGCGACTTGCCGACCTTCCCCAGCCCCTGGATCACGACGTCGAGCCCCGCGACGGAGTCCGACCCGTAGACGGACTCGACGCACGCGCGAATTCCGTGAAACACGCCGTGGGCCGTGATCGGCGACGGATCGCCGAGACCCTTGCTCGTCCCGACGACGTTGTCGGTCTCCCGCGCGACGACGTCCATGTCCTCGACGCCGGAGTTGACGTCGACGGACGTGATGTACCGACCGCCCAGACAGTCGACGGCCCGTCCGTACGCCTCGAACAGCGCCTCGGTCTTGATCTCCGCCGGGTCGCCGAGGATGACGGCTTTGCCCCCGCCGAGCGGGAGATCGGCGGCGGCCGCCTTGTAGGTCATCGCCCGCGAGAGCCGGAGGACGTCCGCCAGCGCATCGTCTTCCGTGTCGTAGTCGAGAATACGTGTGCCCCCGAGACTCGGTCCCAGCGTGGTGTCGTGGATCGCCACGATCGCCTGCAGGCCGGTTTCGGGGTCCGTGAAGTACGATACCTGTTCGTGGCCGTCGTCGCCCATCGAGGCGAATACCATGCTATATAGATCTTCTGTTTACCGTAAAAATTGTATCGCTCTCGACTGCGCCGGACGACTCGACCGGCCGCCCGCTCTCGAGGACGGTTTTTTGTCCCCGTCCCGTGATCTGCCGTCATGGACGGAATCGTCTTCTTCCGGACGCAGTGTCACGACGACGTGGTCGCGTTCTACCGCGACCTCGGCGCGACCGTCTGGCGCGAGCAGCCAGACTGTACCATCCTCGAAGCGGGCACGTTCCGGGTCGGGTTCTGCGATCGGGAGACCGCCGACACCGAGGGGATCGTCACGTTCGTCTTCGGCGACCGCGACGGCGTCGACGACGCGTACGAACGGCTCGCCGATCGGGCAGCCGAAGAGCCGCGGTTCAACCAGAAATACGGCATCTACCAGTTCTTTGCCGCGGATCCGGAGGGCCGAACCGTCGAGTTTCAGACCTTCGAGTGACCGTCGATCGGCACTCCCGACCCGTCTCGCTTCCCGCCGTCACCTCACGGTATCGACGGGAGTTCGATAGCGACCGCTCCGACGCGAGTCCGCACGAAGCACGGTCGTTAAGCCCCCGGCCACGTAATGCGCGGGTATGAGTCTCGAAACCATGCGGCCGAACCCGACGTGGGACGCCGCATCGTACGCGGACACCGTGGACACGCTCGCAGCCCATCGCGACGAACTGACCTTCATCGTCTGGGGCGGCGACTGGTGCAAGGACTGTCGCGCACTCCTGCCCGACTTCGGGGCCGCCCTCGAGGCGGCCGAGGTTCCCGACGACCGGATCGAGGCGATCGCCGTCGATCAGGACAAACGGGGACCGCGCGTCGACGAGTACGGTATCGAGTACATCCCGACGATCGTGGTCGAGCGCGCGCCCGACGGCGCGGACGGAGATGCGGGCGAGGAACTCGTCCGGTTCGTCGAGTCCGAGGACGTCCCGCCCGCCGTCTGGCTCGCACGGGAACTCGAGGCAGAACTCGAAGCCGAAACGGCCTGACCGTCGTCCGACAGTCCTACCACCTCAGAACGGAACGTTTTCTCCCGACTCGGATCCGTCGTCCGATTCCACCTCCGTCTCGCTCAGCCACTCGATCGCGTCGTCGACGTCCGTCGTCGGCGGCGAACACGTACGATTGCGGCAGACGTACAGCGTCGGCTCCCCGTCGCGTGCGTCACGATCGGCCCAGATCGCCGGGGCCTCCGCGAGGTCGAGCCGATCGAGCCACGACTCGAGGCCGTCGTCGGTCGGCGGCCGCGGGGCGAACAGCCGGTCGGGAAGGTACTGCGTGGCGAACCGTTCGTACCACTCGTCGGGGACCTCGTCGGCGGCGACCGTGACTTCGAGCGCGCCCGACTCGAGTCGATCGGCGGCGAGACAGAGCGTGGCGTGCTGGAGCGGGTCGGATTCGAGCCGGCCGGCGTGGGTTTCCAGGACCCCCGACGCGATCGATTCGAAGTCCTCCTCGGCGAACCCGTCCAGCGCGAGCAGCGTCTCGACGGCCACGCCCGCGGCCGAGGGCGTCGACTGATCGCCCAGTTCCTGGGGCCGGGTGACCAGCGCCTCGCCGCTCTCTGGCGTGAAGTACAGCGTCTCGCGATCGGCGTCCCAGAACTCCGCCTCGATCACCCGCGCGAGATCGAGCGCGAACGCGAGGTGATCGACCTCGCCGGTGACTTCGTAGCAGTACAACGCGCCGCGGGCGAGGAACGCGTAGTCCTCGAGGTAGCCCTCCACCGCGACGTCCCCGTCCTTGTAGCGCCGGGAGAGCCGCTCCTCGTCGTCGTCCCAGAGCCGATCGCGGACGAACTCGAGGGCGTCGACCGCCATGGTGGCGTACTCGTCTGCTCCCAGGACGAACCCGGCCTCGGCGCAAGTCGAGATCATGAGGCCGTTCCAGCCCGCGAGGACCTTCTCGTCGCGGGCCGGCCGAGGCCGTTCCTCGCGGGCCTCGAATAGCCGTTCGCGTGCGGTCTCGAGCCGATCGCGAACCTCGTCTTCGGAGAGGTCGTACCTGTCGGCGAGGGTGTCGATCGGCGCGACGATGTTCGGCTGATTCTGACCCTCGAAGTTGCCCGATTCGGTGACGTCGTAGCGATCGCAGAACAGGTCGGCAGCCGTCCCGTCGTCGACCGCGTCGCGGATTTCGTCGGGCGTCCAGACGTAGAACGCCCCTTCCTCGCGTTCGCCCGCCTCGGTCTCGCTTTGCGCGTCGAGCGTGCTGAAGAATCCGCCCTCGTCGTGGGTCAGTTCCCGATCGACGAACGCGAGCGTCTCGCGGGTGACCTCGGCGTAGCGCTCGTTTCCAGTTAGCTGGTAGCCGGCGAGCATCGTCCGCGGAATCTCCGCGTTGTCGTACAGCATCTTCTCGAAGTGGGGCACCGTCCAGTCCCGATCGACGCAGTACCGATGGAACCCGCCGCCGACGTGGTCGTAGAGGCCGCCGGCGGCCATCGCGTCGAGAGTTTCCTCGAGCACCGCGCGGTACTCGTCGCGTCCGGTTCGATCGTCGGCCCGAGCGAGGACGCGGAGCCGTGCGGGCTGGGGGAACTTGGGACCGCCGGAGCCGAACCCGCCGTACTGCCGGTCGGCGCTCCGGAGGGCCGTGTCGGCGGCCGTCTCGAGGACCTCGCTCGACGGCGGCTCTGCGGCGCCGACCGACTCGGGTGTCTCTTCCAGTTGGCCCCTGGCGGCCTCGGTCCACTGGTCGGCCCGGTTTTCCATCTCCGCGCGATCGTCCGGGTCTCGCCAGGAGTCGCTGATCCGATCGAGAAGGTCGCGAAAGCCCGGCTGGCCGCGCTTCGGTTCCTTCGGGAAGTAGGTCCCGACGTAGAACGGCTTCCCGTCGGGGGTGAGCCACGCCGAGAGCGGCCAGCCGCCGCCACCGGTGACGAGCTGGCAGACCGTCATGTAGATCGAGTCGACGTCCGGGCGCTCCTCCCGATCGACCTTGATCGGGACGAAGTGCTCGTTGAGCACCTCTGCGACCTCTTCGTCGGCGAAGCTCTCCTCCTCCATGACGTGACACCAGTGACACGCCGAGTAGCCGATCGAGAGGAAGATCGGGACGTCGTGTTCCCGGGCGGCCTCGAGAGCCCGTTCGTCCCACGGCTGCCAGTTGACGGGGTTGTCCG
Source organism: Halosolutus halophilus (assembly GCF_022869805.1). Classification (NCBI taxonomy): domain Archaea; kingdom Methanobacteriati; phylum Methanobacteriota; class Halobacteria; order Halobacteriales; family Natrialbaceae; genus Halosolutus; species Halosolutus halophilus. The sequence continues at coordinate 1,494,248 of NZ_CP094974.1, forward strand.
CGTGCTGGCGCAGGTACGGGCTCTCCTCCTCGTCGAGCCGATTGCGCTCTGTCGGCTGGGTCATACGAGAGTCTACGGAGGGAGGCGGGAAAAGACCGGCGCGTGGCACCCATCCCCCATCGGACGTGAGCGGGAGGGGCAGCTGACGCGAGCGGAAAAGACGTGAGCGAGGAGACGAGCGAAACGGATCGTCGACAGAACGATCGCACGGCACGCGACTCGAACGGACGAAAAAGGCGATACGTGAGGGTTCCGTCGATCTATCGATCGATCAGGCCGCCTCTTCCTGGAGCAGCCGTCGCAGCACGAGGTGCAGGACGCCGCCGTTCTCGACGTACTCGACGGCGGCGGGCGTGCCGACCTGTGCGGTCACGTCGAACTCGGTGGTCTCGCCGTCCTCGTCCTCGGCGACGACGGTGAGTTCGGCGTTTGGCTCGAGTCCGTCGTCGAGGCCGCGGATCTCGAAGTACTCGGAGCCGTCGAGGCCGAGTTCCTCCCAGCCGTCGCCCTCCGCGAACTGCAGGGGCAGGACGCCCATGCCGATCAGGTTGTCCCGGTAGATGCGCTCGTAGCTCTCGGCGATCGTCGCGCGGATCCCGAGCAGGTCGGTCCCCTTGGCCGCCCAGTCGCGGCTGGAACCGGTACCGAACTCCTCGCCGGCCATGACGACCAGCGGGGTGTCCTCCTCGCGGTAGCGCTCGCTGGCCTCAAAGACGGTGGTCTCCTCCTCGGTCGGGTGGTGGATCGTGTATCCGCCCTCCGTGCCGTCGAGCATCTGGTTCTCGATGCGCACGTTCGCGAAGGTGCCGCGCATCATGACCTCGTGGTTCCCGCGGCGAGAGCCGTAGGTGTTGAACTCGTACGGTTCGACGCCGCGTTCTTTCAGCCACTGGCCGGCGGGCAGGTCCTCGCCGAACGGCCCCGCGGGGCTGATGTGGTCGGTCGTGACGGTGTCGCCGAGGGTGAGCAGACAGCGGGCGTCCGCGACGTCCTCCACGCCGGGTTCCTCGAGCGGGAAGTCCTGGAAGAACGGCGGCTCCCGGATGTACGTCGACTCGTCGTCCCAGTCGTAGACCTCGCCGGTCGGCGCGTCGAGGGCCTCCCAGCGATCGTCGCCCTCGAAGACGCTCGCGTACTTCTCCTCGAACATTTCGGGGGAGACGCTGTCGTGGATCGTCTCGCGAACCTCCTCCGGGTCCGGCCAGACGTCCTCCAGGTAGACCGGTTCGCCCTCGTCGTTCGTCCCGATCGGCTCCTCCTCGAGGTCGATGTCCATCCGGCCCGCGAGCCCGTAGGCGACGACCAGCGGCGGGCTGGCGAGGTAGTTCGCGCGGATCTTGGGGTGGATGCGCGCCTCGAAGTTGCGGTTCCCCGAGAGGACGCTCGTCGTCCAGAGGTCGTGCTCGTCGATGTCGGCCTCGATCGGCTCGGCCAGCGGACCGGCGTTGCCGATACAGGTTGTACAGCCGTAGCCGACGACGTGGTAGCCGAGTTCCTCGAGGTCGTCGAGGAGATCGGCTCGTTCCAGGTACTCGGTGACGACCCTGCTCCCCGGTGCGAGACTCGTCTTGACGTACTCGGGCACCTCGAGTCCCTGTTCGGCGGCGTTTCGCGCGAGCAGCCCCGCGGCGACCATCACCGACGGGTTCGAGGTGTTCGTACAGGAGGTGATCGCGCTGACGAGGACGTCCCCGTGGCCGATCTCGACCTCGGTTCCGTCCTCGAGTTCGACGGGGACTTTCTCGTCGAGGTCGGGTGAGGTCTCCGTGACCAGTCCTCCATCGCTGGTTGCGCCATCCTCGCCGCCGACGACGCCTTCCTCCTCGAGCAGCGTCGGGAAGTGCTCGTCCAGATTGCCCATCGGAATGCGGGCGTGGGGCTTCTTGTGGCCCGCGAGGCTGGGTTCGACGTCGCCGAGGTCGAACTCGACGACCTCGGTGAACTCCGGATCGTGCTCGCCGAACAGGCCCTGGGCCTCGAGGTACTCGCGGACCAGTTCGATGTGGTCCTCGTCGCGGCCGGTGAGTTCGAGGTAGTCCAGCGTCTTCTCGTCGACCGGGAACATGCTGATCGTCGACCCCTGCTCGGGCGCCATGTTCGCGATCGTCGCCCGATCGGCGACCGAGAGCTGCGAGACGCCGGGGCCGTAGAACTCGACGAACTTGTCGACGACGCCGACCTGGCGGAGCTTCTCGGTGATGTGGAGCACGAGGTCGGTCGCGGTCGCACCCTCCGGCAGTTCGCCGGTGAGTTCGACCCCGACGACCTCGGGTAGCGTCATCGTGATCGGCTGGCCGAGCAACGCGGCCTCGGCCTCGATGCCCCCGACGCCCCAGCCGACGACGCCGATGCCGCCGATCATGGGGGTGTGGCTGTCGGTTCCGACGAGGGTGTCGGGGAGGAGCCACTGTTCGCCGTCCTCCTCGCGGGCGTGGACGACGCGCCCGAGATGCTCCAGGTTGACCTGGTGGACGATCCCGGTTCCCGGCGGGACCACGTTGAAGTCCTCGAACGCTTGCTCGGCCCACTTGATCGCGCGGTAGCGCTCCTCGTTGCGCTCGTACTCGAGTTCGACGTTCTTCTCGTAGGCGTCCTCGCTGCCGAAGTAGTCGACCTGGACACTGTGGTCGATCACGAGGTCGCAGGGGACCTCGGGTTCGACGCTGGTCGGGTCGACGCCCTTGCGATCGGCCGCCGAGCGAAGCGCCGCGAGGTCGACGACCGCGGGGACGCCGGTCAAGTCCTGCAGGACGACTCGCGAGGGCTGGAACGGCACCTCCGCGTCGGGGACGTCCGGTTCCCACGACGCCGCGTTCCGGACGTCCGCTTCGGTCACTCGTTCGCCGTCCACGTTCCGGAGCACCGATTCGAGCAGCACTCGGATGCTCACGGGGAGTTTCTCGAGGTCGCAGAGCCCCTGATCCTCGAGAACCGTGAGATCGGCCATCTTGTACGTCTCGCCGTCGTGTTCGAACTCCCGGATGGCGTTCGAGACGTCATCAGTTGCCATACTCGACCTAGTAAGTCACCACATTTGAATCCCCCGAGAATCTTCTGTACACACCTTATACACCCCGTATTTGTCGGAGTGTGATGTAGTACCACGGCCGGGGTCGGGAGACTCTCCAACCCGGACAGCACGACGGCCCGGGAGCCACGGTCGATCGCGCGAGACGGCCATCGGACTGAACGAGATGCGGTGCTCGAGGTCGTGCGCAAAATACGTGAAAACGGATCGAGGCGGGACGAGAACGGAGCGGCGCGTCAGTTGCCGGTGCCGTTGTCGCCGCCGTTTCCGCCGCCGTCGCCGCCGTCTCCGCCGCCGTCTCCGCCGTTGCCTGCGCCGCCGTCGCCGCCGTTTCCGCCGTCGCCGCCGTTACCGTCGCCGTCGTCTCCGTTACCGTCGCCTCCGTTACCGCCGTTACCGTCGACACCACCGAGCATCGCCTCAACCATGTCCAGCGCAGGGTCACGGAATTCGCCGTCGCCCATCGTTTCGCTGTCGCCAGCGCTGAGGTCGGCGTCCTCCGTGAAGAGGAAGCCCCACGTGGGTGCGTCCACGCCGAGGTCGTAACTGATGATGTACGCGTCCCAGTCGTCGGGGTCGTCGAACACGTCGTCCGCCGACCCGGACTCCTCGATCAGGTCTTCCTTCGTTGTCGTGTTCAGCGCCGAGACGACCGTGAAGTCCTGGCCGGGGAGGTAGTCATCTCCGTACACGATCACGTCGCCGTTCTCCTGGGCGGCAGCACTTCCTGACGTCGCGCCTGCGCCGAGGGCGAGCGCCGTCGTGGCGAGCGCTCCCTTCTTCATGAACGAGCGTCTGGAGTCGTCGAATAGTCCGCTATCTTCTTCTGTCATGTCTCTCACCTAAGTCCCCTCTTCGGGGTAGACCTTTCTTGACCCAATTTTCGCATAAGTCAGTCCCATTGTTTCACCGTCTAAGACAAACTAAAGTCACAAATATGCCGCCATTAGCCACTACGGAGCCGAATTTCGGCACTTTACGGCGGCGCGAGATTCGGATGTCAACAATGGTTGTTTATCGATCGAAACGGGCTTCGGAACGCGCGATTCAGTCCGTTACTGTTTCTGATAGGTATGCGCTGTGTGAGCGCCGACCGCATCTCCCTGCTTCGCCCACGAGGATAGCCGATTGCGGCCTCTAAGGCGGTTTATCGTGTGATTTGAGGCGATAGGGACGGAGTACGCAACCCCTCATATAGCAAAACAAATGCTTTCCTCGGACTATCACCGGGAAAATCAGCACCGAAAAACGGTCACAGCCCGTGAGTATCATCGGATCGGATGAAGTTTCGAACTGGCTCGTTCGAACAGTTGCGACCGCCGGCGCGTCGGGCGTCGTTCAGGTCGCGGTGAAGGAGGGCACTACTATCGGAACGGTCGAACGTCGCGCAACTGGGAATGAAAAGAAACAGTCCGATCGGATTCAGTCCGCGCTCACAACCCGACCTCGACCAGGCCGAGTCGGGCCCGCCGGAACGCTCCGTCGTCGCCTAACGTCTCGCTATCGCCGGTGCTGAGGTCTGCATCCTCCGTAAACAGGATCCCCCACGAGGGGGCTTCCACACCCAAATCGAAGTCGACGATGAACGCGTCCCAGTCGTCGGGGTCGTCGAACACGTCGTCTCCCGCCCCGGAGTCCTCGATCAGATCTTCGAGCGTTCTCGTTTCCAGCTCTGCGATGACGTCGAAGTCGACGTCGGGCCGGTAGTCCGCTTCGAGCACGATCACGTCCTCGTCGTCCTGGGCGGCGGCGGTCCCTGCCGTCGCGGCTGCGCCGAGGGCGAGCCCCGTCGTTGCGATTGTCCCTTTCGATACGGATCGTCTCGCGTCTGAGTGTCCGTTGGTCTCTTTTGACATGTCTCTCACCTGCATCCCCCTGCTCAGGGTAGGCGTTTCTTGACCCCATATCGCTTAAGTCAGCCCCATTGTTTCACCGGCCAAGACGACCTGTACCTGAAAAACTTCCCTCTTAGATCCGCAGTGGCTCGGGTTCCACGCATCGTCGGTCCGCCGATCGGTCGATCCGGGGTCCGACCGCGTCCCGATCGGGACGCGGCCTCCCCAGTGCTCCGGCCCGTGAAACGAGTTGGTAGCCGGAATCGGGGCCGATCGGCGCGGCGACGATGGCCGACGGTGGATAAAACGCGAGTTCGGTGCAGAGCCGTCTTACGGGAGATTTGTAGCCGAAGACGACGCAGTTCGGACCGCCAGGAGACAAAACCGGTGCTTTCTGCGGACTATCACGTGGAAGATCAGCGCGGGGTACGAGTCACATCCAGTGGTTGTTTGAGGGTCCCGAACGACGGTCCTGAACGGCAGTTCTCGAGCACCGTACGTGTCGACGGGCCGAGCGGCGTTCGGGTCGCGCGAAGAGGGGCACTCCCGTCGAAACGTGCGAGCGAAGCGCCACTAGGCGGGAAAAAACTCTCGAATGGGATCGATTTGGGGCTACAGCTCGACCTCAACGATATCTAGCTGAGCGTCACGGAAATCCCCGTCATCGCCCATCGTCTCGCTGTCGCCGGTGTCGAGATCGACGTCCTCCGTGAACAGAACGCCCCACATCGGGGCGTTCCCGTCGTTGTCGGAACTGATGACGTACGCGTCCCAGTCGTCGGGATCGTCAAAGAGGTCGCCCCCGGCGTCGTCGATCAGATCCTCTTTCGTTTCGGTTTCCAGCATCGAGATGACCTCGAAGCCCACGTCGGGTCGATAGTCATCCGCTAACACGACTACCAGGTCTTCGTTGTTATCGTCATCGTCATCGTCGTCCTGGGCCGCGGCGCTCCCCGCCGTCGCGGTTGCGCCGAGTCCGAGCCCAGTCGCGGCGAGCGCTCCTTTCGTCAGTCTTGCATCGGACCGTTTGTTAGTTTCTTTTGACATTTCTCTCACCTATGCCCCCTCTTCGGGGTGGACGTTTCTTGCTGCAATTTCGTATAAGTCGGCCCGTTCGTTTCACCGGCCAAGACGACCTGTACCCGAAGAACGCCCCTATTAGGTCCCCGGCGGCACGGGTCCTGGCGTCGTCGATTCGCCGCTCGATCGAGAACGAACGCAATTCGCTCGACGCCGACCGCGATCGGGGACGGTCGTAGTCGGGTTCCGTCGACACGAACGCCGGGAAAACGAGTGATTATGTGGTCGGTGACCGGTCACGACAACGGCCCGCTGACGGTGTGGTCGTCCAGCGATCGGGTCGCGGTGACGCCGCCGATCCCGGATCGGGGACGAGATCGTTCCGGATCGACGGCCGGGACACCGATCGAGGCCGTCACTCGCGGCAGGCGTACACCACGAACGCGAACCCGTCGCGTTCGTCACGCGAAACCTCCCGAAACGACTCTCGATCCCACACCGGAAACCGCGTGTCGCCGTCGGGTGCGTCGTGAACCTCGGTGACGATCAGCCGATCGATCGCGGGCAGGAACTGCTCGTACACCGACGCGCCGCCGGCAACGAACGCCCGATCGGTGCCCTCGTGGCGCTCGCGGGCCGCTGTTTCGGCCGCCTCGATCGCCCCCTCGAGATCGGACGCCACGACGGCGTTCTCGGGCGTCTCGAGGTCCCGACTCGTCAGGACAATCGTCGTCCGGCCGGGGAGCGGTTCGCCGAGGGCCTCGACGATGCCCTCGTAGGTGACCCGCCCCATGATGACGGGATGGTCCATCGTCACCTCCTTGAAGTGCTGCAGGTCGTCGGGAAGGTGCCACGGCATCTCGCCGTCCCTCCCGATGACGCCGTTCTCCGCGACGGCGACGATCGCGGCGAGTTCGAGGTCGGTCTCGCGAACGGCCGCCGGGAGGGACTCGCGGGACGCGGTCATTCGGCCACCGAGAACTCGATCCCCTCGTGGGAGTCGTACCCCCGCAACTGGACGTCCTCGGAGGCGAGGTCGTCGATCGACGTGTCCGCGAGGTCGAGCGTCGGGCGGTCGAGTGGCTCCCGCGACAGCTGTTCGAGCAGGCCGGGCACGTGATCGAGTCGCTCGTCGCCCTCGGCCTCCGGCGGCGCTTCGGCCTCGAGCCACGCCTTGACGTCCAGATACGCCTCGCGATCGTCGACGGCGGCGAGTCGGGACTGCAAGTTGTCGAGGTTCTGACCGTACCAGTCGCCCCGATCACCGCGGCCGCAGTAAACGTGTGCATCGACGACGGTGTGGGCGAAGGTGCCGGGTTCGAAGCCGGTCTGCTGGGCGACGACTTTCGTCAGGAGCGCGTAGGCCGCGATGTTGAACGGGATCCCCAGCGCCGTGTCGCCGGACCGCTGCGTGAGGTGACAGTTCAGCCGATCGCCCTGGACGTTGAAGACGAACGAGTAGTGACAGGGCGGGAGCGTCGAGACGGCCGCGTTGGCGGGGTGCCACGCGTTCACGACGAGCCGTCGGGAGTTCGGGTTGTCCGAGAGCGTGTCGATCACGTACTGCAGTTGATCGAACGTCCGGCGGCCGTCGTCCTCGACTGTGACCCAGCGGTGGGCGTCGTCGGGCCAAGACTCGCCCGCGAGTTGCGCGTCGTCCTCCGGGACCGGATACCGGCGCCAGAACCGACCGTAGGCGGTATCGAGGCGGCCGTCCTCGTCGGCCCAGGCGTCCCAGATCTTCGTCTCCTCGCGGAGGTTGCGGATGTGCTCCTCGCCGGAGAGATACCAGCAGACCTCGTGCAGCATCGAGTTCCATCGGTAGCCGTCCATCTCCTTCGTCGTGAGCAGGGGATACCCATCCTGCAGGTCGACCTCGTAGTGCTCGCTGAACGAGGAAATCGTGTCGACGCCGGTTCGATTGGGCTTGTAAGTACCCCCGGAGAGAACCGAATCGACGAGATCGAGGTACTGGTGCATTGTTCGACCCATTCGGACGCGGATACATGACGATTACGTCCCGGTCACGACCGATCGGAACACCGCCCGGTCGACCCTCACGATCGTGTATATTTCCGCTGTCGGAAAGAGCAACGCTTACAGGTTCGTGCGTTCCGCTTTCGACCATGCGAGAACACGTCCTGCTGATCGGTGGCGGCGGCCGGGAGCACGCGATCGCCCGTGCGCTGGCCGACAGCGAAGGCGAACTGTACGCCTGTGCCGGCAACCGCAACCCCGGCATCGCGCGGATCGCGTCCGAGTTCGAGACGCTCGAAACGACCGATCCCGAGGCCGTCGTCGACTACGCCGAAGACGTCGGCGCGACGATCGCGGTCATCGGGCCGGAAGCACCGCTGGCGGCCGGCGTCGCGGACGCGCTCGAGGCCGCGGGGATCTACCCCTTCGGACCGAAGGAAGCGGACGCCCGCATCGAGACGGACAAGGCCTTCCAGCGCCGGTTCATGCAGGAGCACGACATTCCCGGCTGTCCGGACTTCGAGACCTTCGACGACATGGAGGCCGCGTGTGACTTTATCGACGAGTACGACGGCGATCTCGCGATCAAGCCCGCCGGACTCACCGGCGGCAAGGGCGTAAAGGTCATCGGCGATCAGGTCACCGCCGAGGAGGGCAAGGAGTACGTCCGCGACTCCGACTACGATCGGATCGTCCTCGAGGAACGGCTGATCGGGGAGGAGTTCACCGTGCAGGCGTTCGTCGCCAACGGCGAATTCGAGACCGCGCCCGCGGTGCAGGATCACAAGCGTGCCTACGAGGGTGACGAGGGTCCGAACACGGGCGGCATGGGGAGTTACTCGGACGCGACGTTCGAACTGCCCTTCATGACCGCCGACGACTACGAGCGTGCAGTCGAGATCATCGAGGCGACCGTCGACGCGCTCGACGACTACCGGGGCATCCTCTACGGCCAGTTCATGCTCACGAGCGCGGGTCCGAAGGTAGTCGAGTTCAACGCCCGCTTCGGCGATCCAGAGGCGATGAACACTCTTCCCGTGCTCGAGACCGACTTCCTCGAGATTCTCATCGCCGCTCGAGACGGCGAGGCCCCGCCTGAACTCGAGTTCGCCGACAAGGCGACGGTCTGCAAGTACGCCGTGCCCGAAGGGTACCCGACGGATCCGGCGGCCGGTGCGAAGGTACAGGTCGACGAAGAGAGCGCCAGCGACGCATTGCTCTACTACGCCAGCGTGGACGAACGCGACGACGGCATCTACACCACGACATCCCGATCGTTCGCCCTGGTCGGCGTCGCCGACTCGATCGGCGAGGCCGAGGAACTGGCCGAAGACGCGCTCGCGGTCGCTGGCGAGGAGGGACTGCACGTCCGCCACGACATCGGCAAAGCCGACCTCGTCCAGCGGCGGATCGATCACGTGAACGAACTTCGAGAGGAGTAACGCCGTCCGCGGTTAGCCGTCCGTCTCCGATTCGTCGCCTCCCACGCCCTCCGTCAGGTCGTCGCCGGTCTCGCCCGTCGACTCGTCGTCGACGATCCCCTCCGTCACGGCGTCGGTTTGCTCGGTCACCGACGACGTGAGATCGTCCATCTCGACGTCCGAGACCAGTTGTTCCGCGTCGATCGCCTCGTCCAGCGTCGCGGGATCGGCTACCGCCCCCAGTCCGTCGGCGTCGATCGCGTTCTTGATCGTCGCGGCGTCGATCGCCGAGTCGATCGACTCGTCGTCGGACGCCGTCATCGATCGCAGGGCTCGTCGCACCGCGACGTACCCCGCCAGTGCGATCCCGCCGGAGGCGATCGCGCCGGGGATCCCGTATCGTTTGTAGCCGAACGTAACCGCTTTCTTGCCGACCGTGAATGCGCCAATCATTGGATCGATACTTCGCCCGAGCGCGGGAAGAGACTGCGGCTTTCGTGGTGAGGGTCGCGGCGATTTCGGCGGCCGATCGTTTCGATCGCTACCTGACTGTGTGGCGGTGAGAAGGGTCATCGACGGCTGTACCTCCGTGGAACGAAGTAGCTGAAGGTGGTAGAGGTGTCCCGGACGGGGTAGCGAACGCACACGGTTCAGTGAGGAAATCGATGGAGATTATCGAACCGCTCGGCCATCACGAACTGTTTCTCGTCATCGCACAGCTCACGGTGTTGCTGCTCGTCGCACGGACGTTGGGGGAGCTGTTTCGCTCGCACGGCCAGCCGGCGGTCGTCGGCGAACTCCTCGCGGGTGTCCTCCTCGGCCCCTCGGTGCTCGGCCTCTTCGCACCGGGGGTCTACGAGGCCCTGTTCGTGGTATCCGAGGACCAGTTTCACCTGCTCGAGGTGATCTCCTGGCTCGGACTCGTCATGCTGTTGATCGTCACCGGGATCGAGACTGACATCGATCTCATCATCAGCAAGGGCCGGACGGCGATCGTCCTCTCGGTCGGCGGGATCGTCGTTCCGTTCGCGTCCGGCTTCGCGCTCGGCTGGTTCCTCCCGGCGGCGTTCATCGCCGCCCCCGAACAGCGAATCGTCTTCAGCCTGTTCATCGCGACGGCGATGAGCATCTCCGCGATCCCCGTCATCGCGAAGGTGCTCATCGAACTCGACGTCATCCGTCGCGACATCGGCCAGTTGATCCTCGCGGCGGGCATGGTCGACGACACGATCGGCTGGATCCTGTTGGCCACGGTCGCGGGACTCGCTCGAACCGGCGTCCTCGATATCGGCTCGGCCGCGGCAACGATCGTCTCGGTGGTCGTCTTTCTCGGACTCGCGTTCACGATCGGGCGGCGGCTCACGGCGGACCTCCTCCGGTGGGTCGACAACGCCGTCGGGAGCGACACCGCGGTGCTCTCGACGGTCATGTTGCTCGCACTCGCCGCGGGGGCGATCACCCAGTACGTGGGGCTCGAGGCAATCCTCGGCGCGTTCGTCGTCGGCGTGCTGGTCGGCCAGGTCAAGCGATTCGACTACGACCTCAGACACGCGTTCGAGGTGGTCACGCTCTCGATCTTCGCGCCGATCTTCTTCGCGATCGCGGGCCTCCGGATGGACGTCGCCGGGCTGGTCGATCCGACGGTCTTCGCCGTCTTCCTCGTCGTCCTCGGGGTGGCGTGTTTCGGGAAGTTCGCCGGCATCATGGGGGTGGCACCCCTGGCCGGACTCTCGCGTTGGGAGGGGATCACGATCGGCGGCGGGATGAACGCGCGGGGGGCGATGGAGATCATCGTCGCGACGATCGGCCTCGGGGCCGGTATCCTGACGACCGAGATGTACAGTATCATCGTCGCGATCGCCATCGTGACGTCGCTGATGGCGCCCGCGATCATGCGCTGGTCGATCCCGAAGATCGAGATGAGCGACGAAGAGCGCGACCGGATGGAGCGGGAGACGTACCTCCAGCAGAGCTTCGTGGAGAATCTCACGCGGATCCTGTTACCGACCCGCGGCGGGACCGACACCCAGTACGCGGCCCGATTGCTCGGGCCGCTGGTTCGGGATCGAGACATCGAACTGGACCTGCTGTGCGTGCGTGAGCCGGTCGACGGGCCCCACGGCACGTCCACCGGAATCCTCGGCCGGATGCGGAACGGACGGTTCGTACGACGATGGCGCGGAAGACGCGAGTCGAACGCGACCGTCGTGACCGGCGAGACCGATCGGGTCTTTTCCTCGGTCGAACGCCACCTGGGCGACCCGGAGCGTACGCCGAGACGGATCACCCGCAGACGAGACGGGAGCGTCGCCGAGACCATTCTCGAGGAGGTCGACGTCGGGTACGATCTGGTCGTTCTCGGGGAGACCGGAGCCGGACGGTCTCCCGAGGAGTCGCTGTTCAGCGATACGGTCGATCGGGTCGTCCAGGAGGCGCCGGCGCCGGCGATGATCGTCAGCACCCCGCCGGCGATGCGCCTGAACCCGCCGGCCGACTGGGCCGAGGAGTCACTGGACCGAATCCTGCTCCCGACGGTCGGGACGGAGTCCAGTCGCTTCGCCGCCGAACTCGCGTTCTCCATCGCGGCCCGGGAGAACGCGCTCGTCGAGGTCGTCCACGTGGTCGACGCGCCGCCGTTCGACGATCGGTTCGCCGGCGATCCCGACCTCTCCCAGCAGCGCCGGATCGGCGAACAGATCGTCGAGCGGGAGGCGGAACTCGGCAGACGGCTCGGGGCGACGGTACTGACGACCGTGACGACCTCCGAGCGTCCCGAAGCGGAACTCGTCGAGCGTGCCGATCGGACCGGCGCCGACGTGATCGTCATGGGATCGTACGTGCGCCCGATATCGCGGCGCGCGTACCTCGGCAGTCGCGTCGAGTACGTCATTCGGAACGCGTCGTGTCCGGTGGCGGTGCTCACCTCGATCTAGGCGCACGCGGGTGGACCACGGGGAGCGGACCGGCACCGGGAGCCGATCGTCACGCGTCGGCGGCCGCGACGTCCGCGATCGCCTCGAAGAGCAAACGCGCTCCCAGTTCGATCTCTCGCTCGGTGACGTCCAGCGGCGGCAACAGGCGCAGCGTGCTGTGGCCACAGCCGAGCGTGAGCAGGCCGCGCCTGAACGCGGCTTCGACGACGGCTTCCCGGCGCTCTTTCGTGTCGAACTCGACGGCGAGCATCAGGCCGCGGCCCCGCACGTCGACCACCCCCTCGAGATCGGCCTCCTCGACGATGGCTCGGAGCTGTTCGCCCCGCTCGCGGACGTTCGCGAGCAGGTTTTGCTCGTGGATCGCGTCGATCGTCAGCACCCCCTGCATCGCGGCGATGAAATCGCCGGCCCCCCACGTCGAGGAGAGACGCCCCGTCTCCTCGGGGAAGACGTCCGATCGGGAGATGGTCGCGCCGACCCGCAATCCTTTCGCGCTGGTGATGACGTCCGGCGTGAGATCGAGGTGGTCGACGGCCCAGAGTTCGCCCGTCCGCCCGAGTCCCGACTGGATCTCGTCGGCGATGACGTTGATGCCGTACCGCTCGCGGAGGGCGTCGAGGTCGCGGGCGAACTCGGGATGGGGGACCCGATAGCCGCCCTCGCCCTGGAGCGGTTCGAGGATGATGTAGGCGATCTCCTCGGGATCGATCACGCCCTGATCCGGATCGAGTTTATCGGCGAGGACGTTACCGCCGGGGCCGTCGGTTCGCCAGCGGGTCTCGTACGCCTCCTGTGAGGCGGGGTAGGGAACACTGATCACGCCCGGCACCTCGGGGTAGCCGGTACGGTGGACCGCCTTCGATCGGTTGAGCGAGAGGGCTCCGAGCGTGCGGCCGTGAAAGGCCCCCTCGAAGGTGACCGCCCGGTGGCCGCCGTTCGCGTAACAGATCTTGATAGCGTTCTCGACGGCCTCGGCCCCAGAGTTCGAGAGGAAGACCCGATCCATGTCGTAGTGGTCGGTCATCGCGACCAGCCGGTCCATCAGCTGGGTCGGCCCGGGAAAGTCGGCGTCCGCCGGCGATCCGCCGCCGCTCACGTAGAAATCCTGGCCGGCGATCTTCAGCGGATCGACGAGGTCGAATTCCCGCAGTCGCTCGCGGACGGCCGGGTTGTTGTACCCGAGCGGGGCGGCCGCGACGTGACTCGTGAAATCCAGCAACACGTTGCCGTCGACGTCGGTACAGAACGGACCGATCGCCTCGGCCCCCGTATCCCAGACGAACTCGTAGACGTAGGTACTCGGGGCGGCGAACTGGTGGTGGTAGTCGGCCCACCGTTTCGCGCGTTCGCCCGGAATCGTCTCGACCTGCGGCTCGACCGTGTCGCGGTCCATATTCCGTATTAGTGAGTTGGTGAGTAAAAATAACCGTTGTATTTCAGCGAGTGTGGGTCGTCGCAGCACGCCCGTCCGATTTTGTCGCATTCGGCTTCACAAATGGCGGTAAAGGATCACTGGTGATCGGATGTGAACGGTCACGACGGTGCTCGCGCCGTCGTCTCGACGCGATCGGTCCGCCGGATCGCCACGCGCCACGATAGCGACGATCGACGGCCCCGTCTCGCAGCCGAGCGAATCGATCACGGGCGCGATCGAACGACGTCTAGATGACGACGACGACCGATGCCAGCGCACCGCCGATCAGCAGCAGCGTGCTGTAGGCTGCAACCTGGTTGCGAAAGCCGTGGTTCGTCGAAGTCGCCGCGAGCATCGCCTTCACGACGATACTCGAGACCGTCGCCAGCAGGATCGCGAGCGTCGCCTCGGGCGGGCTGAGCTGGCCACCGCGATAGAGGACGACGGCCGACGTCGTCGCGCCGGCGCTGGAGACGAAGCCGCTCGCGACGGCGGTCGCGTAGAAGCCGAGCGTCCCGAACCACGTCTCGGCGAGCGACCCGAACACGAGGACGACGAGGAAGACGGCCCCGAAGGCCAGCGCGTTCTTCATCGAGAACGGGCTCTCGAGTTCCATCGGCCCGGACTCGCTCCAGTCCGCGGTCGTGGCGGCGACGACGAACGCGACCAGGATGACCGTGCCGAGCGGGACGATGGCCTCGACCAGCACCTCGGTGCCGCCGCCCATCGTGAACCCGACGGCGATCGCGAGGTTCCGCGCTGCCATCGCGGCGTTTGCGAGCAGGATCGCGGCGACGGCGTAGGACGACGCCTCGGGCCGCTGGCTGACGTGGTCGAGCATCGTCCCGACGACGGCCGTCGAGGAGGCGAGGCCGCCGAAGAAGCCGGTCACGGCGATGCCCCGGCCGCCGTAGGTCGAGACGATCGCGTAGTTGACGATGCCGATGCCGGCGACGGCGACGACCATCAGCCAGATCACCTGCGGTTCGAGCGGGATCGTGATCGCGCCCAGATCGAGGTTATACTTGGACGGCAGGAGCGGGTAGATCACGAACGCCAGGATGGCGAACTCGGTCGACGATCGCATCTCCTCGCGGGAGAGCCCCCACGCGAACTCGTGGAGTTCGCGCTTGAGCACGAGCAACAGCGACGAGAGGACGGCGACGGTCACGCCCTCGAGGATGAACCCGGCGGCCACGAGCGCGCCGACGCCGTAGGCGACGAGCATCGAGACCGAGGTCGTCAGCGAGAGGCCGGCGTCCTCGTCGCTCAGCAGCCCCTGAACGGCGAGCAACACTCCCTGGACGATCACGAGCAATCCGCCCAGCACCAGCAGCCCCTGACCGACGGTCGTGTCGATCGCGAGGATGGTAAAGACGGCAGCGAGCAGGCTGATCAGCGAGAAGGTCCGGATGCCCGCCGACTTCTGGGACCACTCGCGCTCGAGTCCGAGGAACATCCCCAACGCGGCGGCGAGGGCGATGCGGACGACCGCCTCGTCGAGCGGCGCATCGACGACCTGCAGCGTAACCCCGTTCACTTCCGACAATTCTCCCCGAGCACGTATAAACGACGTGCCGGCTCTCGGTACCGAACGGCGGTGCTGCCGGCGGGAGTCGGCGACACCGCTACCCCGGGGGCGCCCATCGATCGGGTCAGGCGGGACCGGCCCGTACGGGGCGTGCAGGGTACGTGGAAAACGGAGAACGGTCAGCAGGCCAGAAAACGGAGCGCGGTCGACAGTCAAACGGAGAGAGGGTCGGACTGACGATCAGAGGATGATGCTCTTCTTGCGCATCATCTCGTGGATCGAGGCGTCGAGGCCCTCGCGGCCGATGCCCGAATCCTTGTTCCCGCCGAAGGGAACGTCGCCGAGTCCGTGGCTCGGTGCGCCGTTGATGCGGACGGCACCGGCGTCGATCCGGTTGGCCATCTCCATGGCCCGATCGTAGTCCGACGTGAAGACGGCGGCGTCGAGCGCGAGGTCGGAGCCGTTGGCGATCTCGACGGCTTCCTCGTCGTCTTCGAAGGTCGTGACGGCCGCGACGGGACCGAACTGCTCTTCGTCGACGAGGCGAGCGTCCTGCGGGACGTTCGCCAGCAGCGTCGGTTCGAAGAACTGGTCGCCGAGTTCGTCCGGGACGCCCTCGGGCGCGCGTCGCTCGCCACCGCGGACGAGGTCGGCACCCTTCTCGACGGCGTCGTCGACGAGTTCCTGGACCCACTCGGCCTGATCTTTGCTGATGAGCGGGCCGAAGGCGGTGTTCTCGTCGAAGAGGTCGCCAGCCTGCCAGGCGTCCATCTGCCCGTCGATCTGGTCGACGAGGTCGTCGTGGACGGACTCGTGGGCGATCACGCGCGAGATGGCCGAACAGCGCTGGCCGGCGTACTTCAGCGAACCCTTGACGCAGTTACCCGCGACGTCGGTCAGGTCGGCGTCGTCGAAGACGACGGCGGGAGCGTTCCCGCCGAGTTCCATGTGGAGGTTGACCATGCCGCTCTCGCGCGCGACGTGTTTGCCCGCGCCCGAGGACCCGGTCATCGCAATCGCGTTGATGCGATCGTCCCCCGAAAGGACGTCGCCGATATCGCTGGCTTCGCCGGGGACGTAGTTGAACGCGCCGTCCGGAATGCCGTCGACGTCGGCGATGACGTCGGCGAGGATGGCCGAGGATACGGGCGTCTTGCTCGCAGGTTTGAGCAGGACGCTGTTGCCGGCGGCGAGTGCAGGGGCAACCTGTAATGCCGTCGTCGCTAGCGGATAGTTGTACGGCGTGATACACAGCACCGACCCGATCGGTTCGTGTTTCACGATGGCGTTCCAGCCCTCGTGTCCGCTCGTCGAGCCCTCGCGGAACTCGCCTTTGCTGACGATGTTCCGGGCTTCCTCGGCGGCGCGATCGAACCGTTCGGCCGCACTGGCGACCTCGCCGCGGGCCGAGGAGATCGGCTTGCCGGCCTCCCGGACGATGACCTCGGCGAGTTCCTCCTCGCGTTCGCGCAGGCCCTCGGCGATCGCCTCGGACCACCGCGCGCGTTCGACGACGGTCGTCTCCCGCAGTTCGGGTTTGATCTCGTGGGCGGCCGCGAGGGCAGCCCGTGCCTCGGTCGGCCCCGCAGCCGCGATCTGTGCGAAGGTGCCGCCGTCGGCGAGGTCCGTGACCGACAGCGTTTCGTCGGTCTCGATCCACTCCCCGTCGACGTAGATCCGCTCTCTCCGCTGTGCCACTCTCGTTGCCATATCTCTCTCTTGGACGTCCACACTAAAAATATTTACTCACGCTCGAAAAAACCCGGGCCAGAATGATGTTCGGGGAAACGTTGGTGTGTTTCGAGATTACGAACGTGGGAACGAGATAGTAGAATATATTTTTTAGCCACACCAAAAATTGTTTTTCCATGGATAACGTTTAAGGGTCTCGCGCGAGTACTACGGAATACGATGAGCACCCAGAAGACCGTCCGTCAATCGGCCGAGACCGTCGAGGAGAACAGCCTCCGGCTCGACGAGGACAAAGCCGAGCAGATCGTCGACGCACTGAACACCGAACTGGCGAACGCGTACGTCCTGTACCACCAGCTCAAGAAACACCACTGGGTCGTCGAAGGTGCGGAGTTCCTGCCGCTCCACGAGTTCTTCGAAGAGGCCTACGAGAACGTCGAGGAGGCGGCCGACATGATCGCCGAACGCGCCCAGGCGCTCGGCGGCGTACCCGTTTCCGGCCCCGCGAACCTCGAGGAGCGTGCGACCGTCGAGTTCGAGGGCGAGGACGTCTACGACATCCGGACGATGATGGAACACGACCTCGAGATGTACGGCGACATCATCGAGTCCCAGCGCGACAGCATCGAACTCGCCGAGAACCTCGGTGACTACGCGACGGCCGAACTCCTGCGCGAAATCCTCGTGACGACCGAGGAGGACGGCCATCACTTCGAACACTACCTCGAAGACGACACGCTGGTGCTCGAAGAGGCCACGAAGTAACCGAACTCGGACGGGACCGAACTGCGTCGACGATCGCCGACACTGTTATTTTACGGACGACGTCACACCAGGTAGCGGCGCCGAGCAGTCTATCGAATAGCGAGTCGTTCGATCGAAGGGTTGCTCCATCGGGGTCCCGGATCGAACGAAATCCGAACCGGACGAGCGACTGCACGCGAGACAGCGATCGCTCGTCGCTGACGGGTTCGCAGAAGCCGTATCGAGAGCGAGAGCTACGGCTCGAGGTCGACGGCTAGATCGGTCGCGATCCAGCCGTCGGTGTTGTTTCGTTCGGTAAAGACGACCTTGCCGGGGCGGGTCTCGTGACTGGTCACGACCGCCGCCGGCACCTCGGGGTCCTCGTCGAGGTCGGCATCCTGCCTGCGGGCGGGTACGTCCATCACGTGGTGTTAGGCGAGCCTAAAACTATAAGGGTTTTGGTCGGCCTAAGAGTTCGGGACACCGGTTCCGGACGGTCGACTCGGCGCGTCGATCGCGAATCGATCGGATACCGGTGCTGTCGCGAGCCCTGGGATACCGGCGATCCGCGAGTCTGCGCGGCTCACTTCCGAACCCGTCGGGGCTGGGTGACTCGATTTCGAACTGCTCGGGCTCGAGTGACCCACTTTCAAACTGTTCGGGGTCGTACCCGCGCGTATGAACTTCGACGTCGTTCAGGGCGACATCGCCGAACAGTCCGCCGACGCGCTCGTCAACGCCGCCGGGACGAGCCTCCGGATGGGATCCGGCGTCGCCGGCGCACTCCGCCGCGGCGCGGGCGAGGGGATCAACGAGGAAGCCATGGCGAAGGGACCGATCGATCTCGGCGACGTCGCGGTCACCGACGCCTACGACCTCGACGCCGAGTACGTCGTCCACGCCGCTGCGATGCCCCACTACGGCGACGGGCAGGCGACCGCCGAGAGCATCCGGGACGCGACCCGGAATACCCTGGAGAAGGCCGACGAACTCGGCTGCCGGTCGATCGTCATCCCGGCGCTTGGTTGTGGCGTCGCCGGCTTCGATCTCACGGAGGGGGCAGAGATAATCGCCGAAGAGATCCGCGACTACGACCCGGACACGCTCGAGGAGGTGCGGTTCATCGCGTACAGCGACGAGGAGTACGACGCGATCAGGGTCGCGAGCGGGAAGTCCGAAGAGTCGGGGACGATCGACGAGACCGAAGCGGACCGTTGACGGATCCGCCGACGCACCGCGAGTTCCTCGACGAGCGTCGCTGCCCCGCGAGCGACCGCGCGACGTGCGATCGCTCCGCCGGGGCGCGACTCCGATTTTACGGTGTCCTCGCGATCACGAACCGGTTCAGGTCGCGTGGACGGGTCGCACCCGTCCCCCGACACCAACCAGCCAGAGGATCGCCAGCCCGAACCAGTAGACGGCCATGACGGGACCGGCGAGTACGACCATCACGACGACGCCCTGGGGGAGGAGCGCGCCGAGACAGCAGAGCGCGATCGTTACCTCGCGCCAGCGCCTGCGCATCGTCCGGTAGGAGACGATCCCCGTGAAGTGAAACAGGACCATCGTGAGTACGACGTCCGCGAGGAGGCCGACCCCGATCGACGCGAGGAAGACGAGCCAGAAGAAACTCGGCGCGCGGTAGCTGATGACCATCCCGGCGTGGACCGCGTCGGTCACCAGGTACGCCATCAGCGCCGGTGCGACGAACAGGTAGCCGCCGACGCTGCCCGAGAGGAGGCCGACGCCGAGTGCGATCGCCCACCACTTGAAGACGACGCGCGACCCCGCAGCCAGGCCGCACTCGAGCATCGCCGGCCAGGCGTAGTAACAGACCAGCGGCACGACGGCGACCAGCGCCAGGATCGCGGCGACTTTCATCTCGAACGCCAGGATCTCGACGGGGTGGATGAGGACGATGTCGACGTCGCCGGGGCGGACGGACGCCGGTAGTCGACCGGTGAAGTCGCCCACGAGCAGCCCCATCCCACCCTGGTAGAGGGCGGTGAAGATGCCGAAGAACACCAGCGTGAACGCGGCGCCGATGATCAACAGTTTCTCGCGCAGTCGGGCGACGACGTACCGGAGGTCGTAGTAGTACCCGCCGATCTCGTCGTCCGGCCGCTCCTCGACGAGGGCGCTCGTGACCCCCAGCGCGGTGGTCTCGATCGTGCCGGCGATCCGGCGTGGCCTGTCGTCGTCTCCGGTCGCAGCGGACGCTCCGACCCCTTCCTTTGTACCGGCGGTTGTCCCCGCGTCGGTTTCGCCGGGAAGCGTCGGGAGCGCCCCGGACGATCGCGCGCTCACGACGAGTCTCGCACAGCCGAGTCCCACCCCGTACAGCACGACCAGCGGCGCGGCGACGAGCAGCATCGAGAACGGGTCGGGCGAGCCGTTGACGATCGAACTGGCGAGGACGACGCCGAAGACGGCGATCCGCCAGTGGTCGCGCAACGTCTCGTACGCGACGACCTCGGCGTACACCAGCGTCGTCATGACTAGCGGCAACTCCGCTGCCGCGCCCATGACGAGCATGAGCGTGAGAGTGAACTGCGTCCAGTAGACGATCGAATACGTCGGGGTGAACCCGCTCGCGATGGCGTTCGCCGAGAGGAACTCGTAGAGAAACGGGAAGATCACGGCGTACGCGTACGTCACGCCCCCGGCGAAGAGCGCCGCGGCGAGGCCGCTCACGCCGATCGCGACGTACCAGCGGCGTGCGAGCCACGACCACGCCTGCCGTTCGCCGAGCGACCTGCGGCCGAGGACGATCAACGCCGGGAGCGTGAGGAGGATCCCGCCGATCGTCCCGAGTTTCGCCTGGAGCAGTATCACGTCGAACGGCGTCAGCGCGACGATCTCCGCCCCGCGAGCGAGCAGATCAGCTTCGAGCCGCGGCCAGAGCCCCAGCCGAACGAGGTAGAAGACGCCGAGGAAGTTGACCAGGAAGATTACGAACAGGATGCGCAGACGCGCCCGAACCGTCCTGAAGAGCCGACCGACCGGCGTGTCACGTATTCCAGACTGCCGACCCGGTGCCGGGGCGGTTACCCCCGGTTTGCGAACTACCAATTCGCTCTTTCCTACGCCTCCCGCGAGTATCAATCTCTCTCATACGTGACGGCTTCCGGGACGCTCACGCGGCGAGTGTAGTCGACGAGACGGTCCGACTGCGATCGACTGGTGCCGGCCGGATCGAGATTTTGCCGACGCCCGCCGTGGCTACGAACCGAGAGCCGGAGTCACGAAAGCGAGAGCCCGCGTATCTCGACGCTGTTCCCTTCCTCGACGCGGCCGATGGCCTGGCCGTCGGTCTCGGCGACGAATCCGTCGACCTGCGTCTCGGGAACGGCGACGACGAAGCCGGTCCCCATGTTGAAGGTCCGGTGCATCTCCTCGTCGGTAACCGCACCCTCCGCCTGAACGAACTCGAAGATCGGCTGGGCGGGCTGCGGGTCGTCGACCACGTACTTTCGATCGCCCATCCGCAGCAGGTTCGTCCAGCCACCGCCGGTGACGTGCGCCGCGGCGCTGGCGTCGTGTGCGCGCATCGGCTCGAGCAGGGCGGTGTAGATCCGGGTCGGACGCAGGAGTTCCTCGCCGATCGTCCGATTCTCGTCGGGCGGAAACGGGTCGGCGTAGTCGTGGTCGCGTGTGACGGCCTCGCGGGCGAGCGTGAGCCCGTTCGAGTGGATCCCGTTCGAGGGGACGCCGACGAGGACGTCGCCGACCGCAGCCTCACCCGGCAGGATCTCGTCTTTCTTCGCCAGTCCGGCGCAGGTGCCCGCGAGGTCGAAGCCCTTCACGACCTCGGGCATCACCGCCGTCTCGCCGCCGAGCATCGTCAGGTCGGCCTCCTCGAGTCCCACGGCCAGCCCCTCGCCGATCCCATTGGTCAGGTCCTCGTCGGGTTCGTCGATCGCGAGGTAGTCGACGAACGCGACGGGGTCGACGCCCGCGGCCACGAGGTCGTTGACGTTCATCGCGACGCAGTCGATCCCGATCGTCGAGTAGTCCTCGATGGCCTCCGCGACCAGGAGCTTCGTGCCGACGCCGTCGGTCGCGAGCGCGAGGTACCGATCGCCGATGTCGACGAGGCCGGCGTACTCGGTCGTCAGGTCGCTGCCGAACGCCGCCAGCAGCGCCGCGGTCGCGTCCTCGCTGGCCTCGATGTCCACGCCGGTGTCGGCGTAGGTGAGCCGCTCCTGCTCGCTCCCGCTCCCGTCGTCCGCTGACTCGGTCATGAGTGAACGACCTCGTGGCGTGAGCAAAAGGTCACCGGTTAGCGCTCCGGCAAGCGCCGAACAACACGGTATTCGTCGGCCGAACGCGGCCGATCGTCAGAAGAAGCCGAATATCGCGTAGAATCCCGCGAGCAGGACCAGACTCACGGTAAAGACGCCGGCGAAGACCGGTTTGCTCCACTCCAGCACCGACTTTCCGTCGAGGGGGCCAAAGGGGATCATGTTGAAGGCGGCCAGAAAGAGGTTGATGAGGACCCCCAGGTGGCCGACGGTCCCGATCAGGCCGGGAAACAGCATGAGTGGGAAGAACGCCACCGCGAGGAGGTGATTCGTCACCGGGCCGGCGAGCGCGACGTGGCCGTTCTGCCGTTTCGTGATCCGACCCCGGTGGTAGACCGCTCCCGGTGCGGCAAACAGAAAGCCGATCAGGGCGCTCATGATCGCCAGAAAGAGCATCTGGTAGTCCGCGCGGAACTCCGCGATCTGGCCGTACTCGATGGCGACGACCTTGTGGGCGAGTTCGTGCAAGAGGAACGCGACCCCGACCGTGACGAAGCTCAGTCCGATCATCGTCACGAAACGGGTGAGATCGCCCCCTCGATGGATCGGTTCGAGCAACAGTGCGAACGCGACGCTCAACGTGATCCAGGCCAGCGCGAGGTCGAGCAGTTCCTTGTCGCTGAACGAGAGTTCGGGTTCCGGCTCTCGGCGGGACCGGTAGCTCACGTGAGGATCCCCCGGAGCAGTTCGAGGCTGTTCTCGGCACCACGCACGAGTTCGTTCATCAGTGCGTCGACGCCGCCGATCTCCGGTGCGAGCCACGGAAGGACGATGATCGGGAACAGGACCGTCGCGATCATACTCCCGACGTTGGTCAACGCGACGATCATGATCAGTCGGAAGAGCGGCACGTCGAACATGTCCTCGAGTGCGTCGCCTATCGGGCGTTCCGTGTCGCCGACGATATCGTTGAGCGTCTGGATGTCGCGGACGTTCACCGGCCGGTGTTTGAGTTCGACGTAGCCCGCGAACCAGCCGGGTGCCAGCAGCGGGTTGATACTGGTCAGCCAGGCGACGCTCCCGCCGACGCCGGCGCTGATCCAGCGTGCACCGGCCAGCCGGGCCAGCGTGAACGCGAAGATCCCGTTGAACAGGAACCACGCCAGGAAGATCTGGAGGAGGAACGTGTTCTGGACGCCCGCCATGATCAGCAGGAAGAAGAAGCCGACGAAGCCGACCATTACCAGGTAGCCGACGATCTTCAGCGGCGAGAATCGCCGTCCCGACGCGGTTCCGGTCAGCGACTCCATCGGCGGGAGGTCGTCGGGATTCAGAAGGTAGCGTTCGATGCCGGCCTTGTGTCCCGCGCCGACGACCGCGACGACCTCGTAGCCCTGTTCTCGAAGCTGGTGGAGTTTGTGTGCGATGTAGGCGTCGCGTTCGTCGATCAGGGCGTTCGCGCCCCGGGGACTGAACCGGCGGAACTCCTCCATCATCGCCGCGACGACGTCGCCGTCGGTCATCTCCTCGATGTCGATCTCGTCGATGTCTTCGACGTCACCGCCGAGTGCGTCGAGGACGAGTCCGAAGACCGCACCGATCGCGACCCCGACGCCGAGACCCGCCAGTGCGCCGATCGTTCCCCGAATCGCGTAGACGCCGGCACCTTCGACGGTCGACGCCGAGAACGGCCCGACGAAGGTGTTCGTCGCGACCAGTGCGAGACAGCCAGCCACTCCGATCGCGACGCCGCCAAGCAGCCGGATCGAGAATCCGCTGAGGACGCCGCCCGTGTAGCTCTGGGCCGACTCCAGCGAGGGCAAAAAGATCAGTCCGACCAGCAGTCCGCCGACGACGCCGATACCAGTACCACCGATGTACTGCAGAGTCGAGGAGTCGGCAATTCCGAGGGTCTGGAGTGCGTCGAGTCCGAACGCCGGACCGAGAAACGCCGCGAAGACGACCCCGACGAACAGTCCACCGACGGCACCGAACGCCAATCCGATCGTCCGCGAGTCAGTGATGCCCAGCGCGAGTCCGCCGACCATCTTCAACTTCTCCGTGACCGACAGTCGACTCCAGAACCGCTGGATCGTCACCTGGATGTCGCGATCGACCAGTGCGACGCCCCGGCCGTTCCGTTCGGCGGCCTCGATCGCTGCCCGCATGTCCGCACCGGGTTCGATGTCGAACCGCTCGCCGAGCCGTGACTGGACGTACGACAGCATCCAGTAGGCCAGGAACTGGAAGACGGTGTTCCCCGAGAGGAGGTCCTTCGCTTCGACGTCGTCCGGTGTGCCGCCCTGCATCTGTCGATAACGGCCCTCGTCGAGTTCGACGGCGACGACGTCTGGATCTTCTCGATCGACGGTCTCGTGAACCTCGTCGACGCTCGCCTGCGAGACGTGTGCCGTCCCAAGGACGTGGACGGATCCCCGTCCATCGGCCGGCGGTTCAGGAGGATCCGGCACGTCGGCGTCGCCTGCATCGCTCATTACCGGATCAACTCGGCGACGACTTTTAGCAGTGTCGGACCCGCGCTCCCCGGGGGAAGCCACCGACAGCAAGACTGATCAGCGTCGTCCCGGAACGTCCGGCGATGACCGATCTCATGGAGACGCTGATCGAGAACCGGGAGATGGTCCAGCCGAACCACGCGAACAACCTCGAGGTCACCCACGGTGGCAACGTCATGAAGTGGATGGACGAGGTTGGTGCGATGTCCGCGATGCGGTTTTCCGGGGAGACCTGCGTCACCGCGCGGGTCAACCAGATGAATTTCGAGCGGCCGATCCCGGTCGGCGACACCGCGTTTATTACGGCCTACGTCTACGAGGCCGGCGCCACGAGCGTCCGGGTCCGCCTGATCGCCGAACGCGAGGACCTGCGAACGCGAGAGCGCGAGAAGACCACCGAATCCTACTTCGTCTACGTCGCGATCGACGACGACAACACGCCGACGTCGGTCCCCGATCTCACGGTCAGCACCGAGGAGGGCGAACGCCTCCGGGAGGAGGCCCTCGAGGGCGAAAACGGCGGTCTGTAGTCCGTCGGTACAGGGTCGATCGCGATACGGCCGTCAGTCGAACCGGACGGTCTTCGTCCCGGGGTCGATCCGGACGCGACCGCCGATCGGGATCGGCGTCGTCGGCCACGTGTGTCCGACGTCGACGTTCGAGACGACAGGTGCGTCGGGGTTGTACTCGGCGACCACGTCCTCGATCACCTCCCGCTGGTCGGTCCGATACTGCTCTCGGCGGTCCGCCGGCCTGGATTCGAGGCTGGACTGTGTTGCCGGGCGACCGACGAGCACCCCGTCGAATCGTTCGAGGAGGCCCCGCTCACCGAGTGCCCGGAATACACCCGCGACCCAGTCGGGGTCCGGCAGTTCCTGCGAGGTCTCGATCGCGAGGATCGTACCGTCGAGCGCCGACTCGGCCGGCAGATACCGGTCCGCGAGGAACTGCTGGTCGAGGATTTCGAGACAGCCACCCCAGACCCGTCCCTCGACGGGTGTCTCGCCGCCGGCCCACTCCCAGCCCGGATTCGGTTCGGTCTCGCGGGGTCGATCGAGTGTGTCGGGATCCGCCCAGTCGCCTCGCTCGTCGGTGAACACGTCCGCGGGACGAAGGTCGCCGAACGAATCCTCGAAGAACGCCCGTTCGGTGTACTCGACGGTGTGCTCGAAGAGGCCACCCTCCATCGAGAGTTCGGCCATCACGGACGGCCCGTAGTACGAGACGATCCCCAGATTCCACAGGTACGACGCGAGGTGCGTGTTGTCGCTGTAGCCGTAGAACCGGGTCGGGTTCGCCCGGAGCACGTCCGGATCGAGGTGGTCGAGGACCCGGATCTGGTCGTTGCCCCCGATGACGGCGATCACGCCGCGGATCTCGGAGTCTTCGAACGCGTCCATCACGTCCCGGGCGCGTTCTTCCGGGTGATCGTAGAGGTAGTCGTCGTCCTTCTCGGTCGTCGGATACTCGACCGGTTCGAGGTCGAACACCTCCCGGAGCCGATCGAGCCCCTGCTCGTAGACGTGGGGGTACTCGGTCGACGGGTTCGACGACGGGGCGACGACCGCGATCCGATCCCCTCGTTCGAGCGGCGGTGGCGTGACGAATTCGCGCCCTCCGTTTTCGGGCATACCGTCCCATTTCGGCGATCGTCTCAAATAGTTGATTGTGGTGTGGTATCACCAATCGCATCAGGTATACTCGTCACGGACGGCCGACGCTCGAAGCGAGTCCGGCCACGTGGACGATCGCCTGCCGCTTGAGCAGGGCAAAGCCCAGCGCGACCAGTCCGAATCCGCCGATCGTCAGGGTGGTAATCGTCTCGTCGAGGACGAGTACGCCAACGATCGTCGCGACGACCGGGACGAGATACGCGACGAGCGCCGCCTCGAACGCGCCGTGTTCCTCGAGAATCGTGAAGTAGATGAGAAAGGCGATCGCGGTCGAGAAGATCCCGAGGTAGAGCACCATGCCGATCGCCGTCGGGGCCGTCGCGCCGCCGGCGGGAACTTCGCCGAGCCCCATACTGACGGTGTGCAAGACGAGCGCGCCGACGACCATCGACCAGCCCGTCAGGGGCACCCGAGGGATCGTCGGTCCGGCGCGCTGTATCAGCACACCGCCGAGTGCGACGCTGGCGACCTGCAGGACGATGAGCAGTCGTGCCGCGGTGTCGCCGGCCAGCAGGTCGTTCGGATCCGGCTGGACGACGAGGCCGATCCCGAGAAAGCCGATCGCGACGCCCACGGCACCGATCGCCGAGAGTCGCTCGTCCAGCAAGAAGAGTGCCCACAGCGCGGTGAAGATTGGCACGAGCGCCTGAATGATCGCGGCGACGCCGCTCGGAACGGTCTGCTGCCCGACGAAGAGCAGGCCGTTGCCACCGATGAGGAAGAGTCCACCGCCGACGATGGCCGCCACGTTGTGCCGGCCCTGCGGCACCCAGTCCCCGACGCGGATCGCGGCGTAGCCGAGTAACAGGATCGCGGCGACGTCGTACCGCATCGCCGCGAACAGCAGCGGCGGCAGGTACTCGAGTCCGACCGCGATCGCCGGAAAGGACAGCCCCCAGAGGACGGCGAGCAGGAGAAAGAGCGAGACGTCGACGAGTCGGGTCACGTCACGGAGTTTCGTCGACCGGCGCAAATCACTGGCGGTTCCGGCGATCCGATCGGCGACGGCGAAGGAAACGGTCGCAGTCGATCGGCTGGCGTGGGTTTCGACTCCATCCGCCGGACGTGGTTCGGCTACGGGTCCACCGCGGGCGTGGTGAACGCTCCCTCGTCGACTTCAGGATCGTACTCCTCGATCGCAGCGCGAACGAGCGTGAACACGCCCGCCTTGCTCCAGCGGGCGGTGTTGAGGTGGAGGTCGTAGAACTCGCGGTCGGTGACGTCGATGTCGTAGTAGGACTGGTAGCGGCCGGCCTCGCTGACCTCCCGGACCCGCATCTCCGCTTCCGTCTCGACCCGGTCGTTGATCCGCTCGAGGCGAACGTCTTCGGGCGCGTCGAGCCAGATCCGCAGATCCGCGCGGTCGCCCGCGAGCCAGCCGGCGAGTCGCGACTCGAGGATGAACGGTTTGCTGCTCGCGCCCCACTGCTCCGCGATCGACTGGAGGCGGCTGTCTAGCGCCCGATCGATCTCGTCCGACGAGTCCGCCTGTGCCGTCAACTGGTTGAGGCTGACGCCGCGATCGTCCGCGAGTTCGCGGAAGATGTCCCCGCCGGAGACGTACGGACAGCCCATCGCGTCCGAGAGGCGCTCACACAGCGTCGTGGCACCACAGCCCGGTGGCCCGGAGACGGTGACGAAGAGGTCGGTATCGATCTCCACGGTCGACGATCCGTTCGTGGACATAGCTCTCCGTTTCTCTCGAAGGGTGAAAAGATGGTGGGACACGTGCGCTGGACCGACTGACCGACCGACGACTCCATTACCGGTAGCGAGGCGAGGGCCCACCCGTTCACGGGTGGGATGAAGCCGACAACCGGCGGAGCAGTGATTATCCTGATGACCGTAAAATGAACTACCGAGTCCGAGGTAAGGATACGCACTCCACCGGGGAGGTAACTGAAGCCCGCTATCTCGGTCGGGGGCCGCACTGGCACGGCCCACAACTCCACCACGCGGTGCGACGAGTGGAGAACCGTCCCCGTCGTGGGCACGATCTGTGACCGTGAAACCCCACGACTTCAGTCGTGGGAGGATGTCGGAACGCGGGTCGAGTCAGAGTAGCTGTTCGACCTCGGCCAGCGACTCGAGCACGTGGTCGGGTTCGACGGGCGATTCGTCGATCGCAGCCCGATCCGTCACCCCGGTCAGGACGACGGCCGACGTCATGCCGGCCCGGTTCCCCAGCGCGATGTCGGTGTCGAGCCGATCGCCGACGACGAGCGTCCGTTCGGGGTCGGCCTCGAGCCGGTTCATCGCCGCGTCGGCGGCGATCGCGGACGGTTTCCCCAGAATCGCGTCCGGTTCTCGGCCGGCGACGGCCTCCATCGCGGCGAGGATCGCCCCCGAGCCGGGAATCGCCCCGTCCTCGATCGGAATGGTCGCGTCCGGGTCGGTCCCGTAGAACGGGACGTCGCCCTCGAGCGCCCGCAGGGCCTCCCAGAGCGTGCCGAAGGAGAATCCCTTGTCGAACGAGCCGAGGACGACCTCGGCCGCGTCGGGATCGTCGGTCAGTTCGACGGCCGCCTCTTCGAGAATCGTCTCGAGCCGATCGATCCCGACGAGATAGACCCGTTCGTCGGGGTGGGTGGTCGCGAGGTACTCCGCGGCGACGGTCGCGGACGTGAGGACGGTCCCGGGATCGACGCGGATTCCGTGGGGCTCGAGTTTCCCGCCGTAATGGTCGCTGCCGCGAGTCGGGTTGTTCGAAAAGAGCAGCCGGGAACAGCCCGCGTCGTCCAGCGCGTGCAACCCGTCGGTCACGTCCGGGACGAGTTCCTCGCCCCGGACGATCGTGCCGTCGACGTCGAGAATCGCCGCCTCGTACGCGGTCATCGCCCGCAGCTAGGGCTGGCCGCGGATTGAGTGTTTGGATGGCCGATTCGCGACGGCCGACGGGATCGCTCGGTCCCTTCGAGCGACAGTTCGTCCGTTTTCACGCCCGCCGCTTCCGCCCGTTCGTACGATTCGATCAATCGATCGAGTTTCGCCTCGAATTCGTCCTCGGAGAGGTCGCGCGCGGCGTACCGCTTCTGGAGTTCCGTCACGGGATCACGACTGACCCGGTCCGCACCGACACGTCCCCCGTCCGCCGTCGCGAGTTCCGTTTTCTCGTTTTCGGCTCCGGTGTGCGCGGTGAGACACCGGACGAGAACGCCGCTGAGAACCACGAGACCGGTAACGGCGAGCGCGTACAGCGGCCCGGCGAACAGCAACGTCGCGATGATCAGGACGTCGGCCAGGACGAACTCGATCGCGAAAATCTCCGTGAGACTGTAATCCCGGCCGCCCGATTCGCTGCCCACGCGTGCATTCAACGTGTCGACAGGAATGCCTGTAGGGGAATCACCGGTCGATCTCGAAAACTCGTCGATCGGCGGCACCGTCGGTTCGTCCGGGCCGGCATCCCGGTCGCTGCGTACCGGTCGATGCTGACGTCGACCGTCGAACGGGGAGGGAATTCTTATCCCGCGACCCGCTCTATCACGGGGTATGGGACTCGAGGTCGAAGCCCCCGATCCGCCGGAACTGGAGTTCGTCGATCCGAACGAGTACGACGACGCCACGATCAGTGCCGACGGAACGGACGAGATCGATTACCGTCGGGAGGAACTCCAGGAGTTCCTCGAGGAGGGCGCCTGGGAGGAAGCCTTCGCGGAGTGGCTCGAGGACACCGATCTCGAGGAGCGGGAGTACGAGATCGCCCGCGACCTCGACCTCTTCGCGGAGTTCGACTTCTTCTGGGACGACTTCGCCGATCGGGTCGGCTACCACGCCCCGGGCATCCCGGAGGACTGGCAGGCCCGCGAGTACCACCCGGAACTGGACACGTGGGGCACCGTCTCCGCGATCAACGCCGAACTCACCGAGTTCGGCCAGATCGTCTCCGTCGTGCTCAAAGAGGAGTACATCACCTGGGAAGCCGAGTACGAACCGCCGGAGGACCTGCCGGACTTCGACTGAAGCGGGTTCGACTCTCCGGACGGGATCGGCGCCCTACTCGCGCGGGACGGCGATGTTTCCCAACTGTTGCTTGCAGCGCGGACAGGTGCCCGGCGAGGCCTCCGTCGTTCGGTAGGTACAGGTCGGGCATTCGTAGATCGGTCGGCCGGACTTGAACGGGTCCGTGTAACCCATGGTGAAGGGAGGGCGGTTTCGGACATAAACGTTGTCCCAACAGAGCAGGTATTCTTCCAGAAGCTGTGTTGAAAAGACGGTATTTGGAAGACTATTGGACGATCGTAAAATTACTCGTCTCGTCGGATCGCCACGATCGCGAACGTCTCCGGTCGGTCCGTCGCGGTCTCGATCTCGAACCCGGCGGTCTCGAGCTGTTCGACGACGTCGTCGGGTGCGAACCGCTCGTCGAGGGGCGGCCCGCTCTCCTCGGTGCCGGTGGCCGACCAGTCGATCGTGACCAGCCGACCCCCGGGGCGGAGCA
Organism: Halosolutus halophilus; assembly: GCF_022869805.1. NCBI lineage: Archaea > Methanobacteriati > Methanobacteriota > Halobacteria > Halobacteriales > Natrialbaceae > Halosolutus > Halosolutus halophilus. The sequence goes on from NZ_CP094974.1 coordinate 1,524,717, forward strand.
CCCGCGCGAGTTCCTCGAACGCCTCGTCCGAGGCGTACTCGTGGTGTGTCATGTTCGAGTACGCGGCGTCGAGGTGATCGTCCGCGAACGGCAGCGAGGAGACCTCGGTCGTGACGAACTCGACGTTCTCCGGCGCACCCTTCTCCCGGTAGCGATCGTGCATCTCCGACTGGACGTCGACGGCGTAGATCGTCTCGACGTACGGCGCGACGTCGTCGGTGTAGAAGCCGGTACCCGATCCGAGATCCGCGACGACGTCCTCGTCCGTCGGTGCGAGCATCGCCACGAGTTCCTCGCGGGAGCAGTACCGGTACCGGGACGGGTCTTCGAGCGCGTCGGCACGATCGATCGGGAAGGTGTGAAAGCCCATTACCGGGTGTTCGCAGCGAGCGCACTTCCAAGTTTCTCGATGCGCTCGCACGTCGGAACGTCGGCTCTGACGCTGCGTCGGTATCGCTACATTCTCGGCAGCGCGCGGTCTGACACCGAGACGAACGTCGCATGTCGGTTCCCGAGTCGATCCGGCGGTACGCCCACCTCGACGTCCTGGTCCTGACCGCGTCGATCTGGTTTCTCGCGAAGTTCGTCCGGTACGTCTTCCCGCCACTGTTCGGTCCCTTCCAGGACAGCTACGGCGTCTCGAACGCGACGCTCGGGGCTGCCTTTACCGGATTCATGCTGGTCTACGCGACGATGCAGTTCCCCTCGGGAGTGCTCGCCGATCGACTCGGCTCCGTCACGGTCATCACGTCCGGGGCGCTCGTGGCGGCGGTCGCTGCCCTCGCGCTCGTCGTCGACTCGCCGTTCGTCGTACTGATCGGGGCCATGCTCGTGATGGGCGGCGGAACCGGCGCCCACAAGACCGTCGCTGTCCGGCTTCTCTCTCAGGCCTATCCTGCGCGGACGGGCCGCGCACTCGGCGTCCTCGACACCTTCGGCGCGTTCGGCGGCGTGATCGCCCCGGCCGCGGTCGTCGCCGTCGCCGGCCTGTCGTTCGCGTTCGGCGAGCGCTGGCGGGCGATCTTCCTCGGGGCTGGCGTCGTCGGCCTCGCGCTCGCCGTCACCTTCCGGGTCAGGGTTCCCCGGCGGGTACCGGCCGAGACCGATCGGGCCGCGGCCACGGGCCTCGGCCCGGGCGCGATCGGCCAGTACGCGACGCTCTTTCGCGACTGGCGGTTCTCGGTGTTCGCACTCGTGACCGTCCTGTTCTCGTTCACCTACAACGGCCTGGTCGCGTTCGCGCCGCTGTATCTCACCCAGGAGGCCGGACTCGCGCCGGCGACTGCGAGCCTGCTCTACAGCGCGCTCTTCCTCGCGAGTCTGGTGCAACTGGTGACCGGCGACCTCAGCGATCGGGTCGGGACCCTGCCCCTGATCGTCGGGACGCTCGCGCTCGCCTCGACCGCGCTGGTCGGCTTCGTCTCGCTCACCGGCACCGGCGGTCCGATACTGCTCGGCAGCGCGCTCGTCGCCGCCGGGGTGGGTGCCCACGGGTTTCGACCCGTCCGGGGCGCGTACCTGATGGCGGCGATCCCGGACGACGTCGCCGGCGGCGGACTGGGAATCGTCCGGACGTTCCTGATGGGAGGCGGTGCGATCGCGCCGACGATCGTGGGGACCCTGTCGGAAACCGCCGGCTTCCGGCCCGCGTTCTGGCTACTCACCGCCTCGGTCGTCTCGGCGACGGTTCTCGCAGTGGGACTGTGGGTCCTCGAGGCCGATCGAGGGCGAACTGGCGGTCGGTGATCGCCCGGCGGCGATGGAGCACCGCGATCGGGGCCCGCGACCCACACGAATATCACGGTTCCCCGCTTCGTTCGGGGCGAGATGTCCGACGCGCTCTACCGCGAGTATCCCGCCGTCTACGACGCGCTGTACGCCGACAAACCGTACGACGAGGAGGTCGAATTCGTAACCGACTTCGTCGCGGCGGGTGGCCGGATCCTCGTCGTCGGCTGTGGGACCGGCGAACACAGCCGTCGACTCCGCGATCGGGGGTACGACGTCGTCGGCGTCGATCCGAGCGAGGCGATGCTCGAACGGGCCCGGAAGAAATCCGACGCCGACTTCGTGCTGGGATCGCTCCCCGAACTACCCGTCGATGGGACCTGCGACCTGGTGTTCGTGCCGTTCACCGTCGTCAACCACCTCGAACACGGGACGGTCGACGCGAGCCTCGAAACGCTCGTCGATCGTCTCGCCCCCGGAGGAACGCTCGTTCTCGATACGATGTGGGTTCCGGAGGACGGCACCGACCTGACGCTCGGCGTCCACGAGCGGCCGGAGGGCGACTACGCTCGACTGCACCAGATCCACGTCCGGGACGTCGACGCGGGCACCTACCGGTGGGACTCGATCGTCTTCACGCCGGACGGCTCCTGGTTCGCCGACACGCACGACCTGATCGACGCTCCTGCCGAGGCGATCGTCGAACTCCTCGAGGAGCGGGGCCTGGCGGTCGAGATATACGACGGCTACCGGGAGGCCGACGGCTGGCCGGCGACGGTCGTCGTCGCCCGGCGTGAGTGATTAACCGAGACAAGAGTTATTATTCCGCAGGTTGTATGTTATCACATGCCACTCGCAGAGCCACGCGAGGACGAGTACGAGTGCGTCCAGTGTGGCCGGCGAGAGACCGCCGTCGACGCGTTGCTATCGACCTGTCGGCGGTGCGGGGGCGAGATGCGAAACGTCGAGTTGATCCGGGAGTAGCCGAGGTGTCGTCGTGGCCCGCGCCGATCGGGAGCGGCGCCACCGGTTTTTTGCCAGCGTTCGTGGAAGCTCGGTCTATGTACAGGCTGGTCGATATCGGCGGCGTCGAGCCACGCGATCTCGAGGACGTCGATCCGTCGCTCCTCCCGATCGGACTCGAACTCCAGCCCGATCGGATGCGCCCGAGCATCTGGCACTACGAACGAGGCGCAAAGAACACCTTTCACCGCCAGGCGGAGCAAGAGGAACTGTACGTCGTTCTCGAGGGAACCCTCGACGTGACGGTCGAACGCGAGGACGAACGCGACGTCGTCAGGATGACGAACCACGACGTCCTCGTCGTCCCGCCGGAGTCGTGGCGCCAGCTGAAAGCGGTCGAGGAAAGTCGAGTGCTCGCCGTCGGTGCCCCGAACGTCGCGGACGACGCGATCGTCGAGGACGATACTACCACGGAGTAACGGCCCCGATTACCCGTCGAACTGGGACGCAACCGCGAGCAACGCGAGTCCGAGGACTAGCACGCCGCCGCCGACGATCGGTACGCCTGCAGCCGCGACTGCTCCACCGGCGACGACGCCGGCCCCGCCGCCGCCCGCGAGCGCCGACCTCGGGAGGGAACCCGCCCCGTCCGCGGCGCGCTGCACTTCTTCGAGGTCGGCCCGGAGAGCCTCGAGTTCGTCGGCCCGGGCCGGCGGCCCACTGCTTCCGCCGTCGACCGCCGCGAGCCGATCGTTCAGCGAGTCGACGGTGGTCGCCAGTTCGGCGACCGTCGACTCGACCGACGATACGTCCGATTCGAGAGATCTGACGTCCGTTTCGTCGGAGATGGACGCGACCGTCGTCGTGAGGGCGTCGATCTCGGTCGATAGCCGATCGAGCCGCGCTCCATGCTCGGCTACCTCGTTGCCGTGATCCGGCAGGTCGGCGACGGTCTCCGAGAGCCGGTCGTGGGCCGCCCGGAGCGACTCGACGTCGGTCGCCACCTCGTCGACCTCGGCTGCAACGGCGTCGACGTCGGCAGCCACCTCGTCGACCGCCGACAGGGTGCCTCGCGCCTCGAGTCGGGACGCGAGGTCGTCCGCTCGCGATTCGATCGCCTCGACGGTATCCGTGAGGTCGTCGAGGTCGGTCTCGAGGTTCGATCGAACCGCTTCGACCGTCGCCTCGGTTTCGGAGCGGACGTCGCCGATCCGGTCGTCGAAATCGTCACGCACCTCCTCGAGATCGGCACGAACGTCGCTGACGCTGTCGTCGAGATCGGCACGAATGCCCTCGGTCCGTTCGTCGACCGTCGTTTCGACCGCCCCGATGCGGTCCCGGAGATCAGCCTCGGTTTCGGCCAGTCGCTCCTCGATCGCACTCGCGTCGGCCTCGGTCGTCTCGAGGTCCGCCGTCACCGAGTCGATCATCGCTCGCTGCTCGTCGATCGACTGCCGGAGGGCCGCCACGTCGGTCCCGGTGGCAGCTTCGTCTTCGATCGCGTCCACGGAGTCGGCCAGTGCCGCGACGTCGCCCTCGAGCGCGGACACGTCGGCTGCCACCGACTCCAGAGACTCGGCCAGGTCCGCGCGTTCACCGTCGATCGTCTCGAGGTCCGCAGCGATCGCGTCGACTCGTTCGGCGTTCGCCGCATCGGCCGCGAGGTCGTCGATCCTGTCGCGCACGTCGGCGATCGTCTCCCGGACGTCGTCGACGTCCGCTTCGACCGAGTCGGTGGCAGTCGCGAGGTCGCTCTCGACGGTCTCGACGCGATCGTCGATGTCGTCGACCTCGTCGTGGACGTCGGCGAGGCGATCGTCCGTCCGCTCCGACAGTTCGTCGAGTCGTTCCGAGACGCCCGTGATCCTGGTGGCCGCTTCCTCGAGTCGACCCGCCAGTCCGTCCACGCGCGTGCCGATCCGATCGACCTCGTCGTCGAGGGCGACGAGTTCCTCGTCGAGCCGCGTGACCGTCTCCTCGACGGCGTCGAGATCGGATTCCGATGCAGCGTCGGCCTCGAGATCGGCCAGGTCGTCGCGTAGCGTGTCGGCCCGCTCCTCGAGCGACGCGGTTCGATCGGTGACGTCCTCGAGATCCGTCGTGAGGTCCGTGAGCCGATCGTCGAGGGCAGCCCGGTCGTCGGCCGCGTCCGACGTCGTCTCCGAGAGCGCGTCGACCGCCGACTCGATCGCGTCGACGTCACCTTCGAGGGCGGCGAACGCCTCCGAGAGGCCATCCAGATCGTTCTCGAGGTCGTCGACGATCTCGTCGCTCGCGTGGGTATCGCTCTCCGCTTCGAGGGCGGACAGGTCGTCGGCGAACGCCTCGAGTCGCTGCTCGATCTCCTGGACCTCCTCGACCGAGGGCGATCGCTCCTCGACGTACTCGAGGTCGTCGAAGAGTCGTTCGACGTCCTCGCTGACCGCCTGGATCTCCGCGTCGCGGTTCGCGAGCCGATCGAACAACTGGTCGATCGCGTCGTCGGCCCTGTCGTGGTCTCCCGCAGCCGCGAGCGAGTCGTCGAACGAGAGCGACGTCCGGGCGTCGTCGACGTTCCCGGTCCCGCCGTTGGTCCCGATTGAGTCCGCCGTCTCGCCGCCGGCGTCGGTGGCGGACGCGGTGTCGTCCCCGGCCGGCGACTCGTTCCACGTGACGTCGTCGAACGCGTCGACGTCGTCGGCCGCTGCCGCGAGGGCCCCTCTGGCAGCGCTTGCGGCGGGTTCGTCCGCGAGCCGGACGCCGCGGATCGAGAACGGGAGGTTCCCCGCGTCGAACCGGCCACCCACGAGGTACTCGATCCCCTCGGTTGCCCCGTCGCCGGCGACCGCGATCGGGACGGCGAGCCCCTCCTGAACGTCGCTCGCGTCCGCTTCGGCGGCGATCGCCTCGACCAGTTCTCCGACGAGCGCGTCGTGAGCCGCTGCGATGGCGCTCTCGATTCCGCCGGTGGCCGCCTCCGGATCGAGGACGAACTCCTCGAAGACGGCCGCGACCTCGGATCGAGGCTGGTCCGTCTCACTGGCCGCCCGCTGGACGATCCACTCGCTGCCTTTCGCGAGCGAGAAGGCGAGCACCGGGACGCCGTAGTAGGAGAGTGCGACGCTCGTCGTCTGGGATCCGATGCAGACGCCGAGCCCGGTGTAATTGTCCGCTGCGAGTTGATCGTAGACGACGGCGAAGCCCTTGCTGACCGGAGTCGCCCCGGACGCCCGCTCCGCGAGGGCGGACGTGACGGCATCGCGGTGTGCGTCCTCCGGTTCGGGGGCGTCGACCACCGTACCGGGCGTCGTATAACAGAGTGGGCCGCTCACCGAGTCCCCCAGCAGGTCGGCAACGACGGCTTCCAGCGCAGGTGCCGCGTAGCCGTCCGTGACGAGCAGGCCGTTCGAGAACAGCGGTTCCGGCGTCTCCCCCGTCGCGTCGGCGACGGTCCGCGCGTCCGACCCCACGACGTACGTCGTCCCGTCCCGATCGACGGTCCGGGCGTCACCCCCAGCGAGTCCCGCCGCCTCGAGCGTCGATTCGTCGGCGGGGAGGACGATCGGCGGCACCGACTCGATCGACGGGTCCTCCCCGGTACCGGTGGCCGACCGGATCGCCTCTGGTCCGATATCGAGACCGTATCCCATGGCGACCGCAACTGAGACTACCCTCTTGGAACTTTGGGCCGGAGTACCAGAACTGAAAACCAGCGTACATGGTAGCGGACTCGATCTCCCCGGGTCAGATCGCGTGAACCGGCTGGTCTGGCCGTGGCCCGCCGCGAATCGACCGCGGTCACAGTGGACTGCTTACCTCGGGTTCGCGGACGGCGCGGCGATCGACTCGCCGGTCGTCACCGCGTCACCGATCGCCAGCGTCGATCCCCACGACGATTCGGGGACGCGCGTGTTGACCATCAGGCGGTAGTAGTGATCGAACCGGTCGTCGCTGGCCCACTCGGGCAGCGTCTCCTCGCGACGGTCGACGAACGTTTCTCTGAACCCCTCCGTTACCTCGCCCGTGTCGGGATCGCGTGACGGAACAACACACCGCTGACACGGGTTCACGCCGTGCAGGTGCGTCGATCCGATCTCGAACGGAACGACCCGACCCGGCCGGTCGTACAATCGATCCTCCCAGAACGCCGGGACCCCGTCGACGACGAGGTTCGGTCGCAGTCGCCGGCACATCTCCGCGGCGTCGATGCCGTCGTACCACGACGCGACCGACTCGAGGGTGCGCTGGCCGATGACCGTCGGGCCGGACGCGTCCTCGTCGTCCGGGTATCCGCCCTCGACGTCGCGGACGATTTCGACGGGATACCCGAAGACGTCCGTGAGCCACGACGCGAAACAGTCCCGATCGAGTTCGAGGTGGAACGTGTGTTCCTCGTCGTCGTCGGGACCGGTGACGGTAACGGTCTCGCGTTCGAGATCGTAGTCGGCCGTGAGATCGTGGACGCGGCGCTCGCGTTTGCCGTTGACGTACACGGCGTGGGGGCTCTCCGCGAGGTTTCCCAGTTCCGTACTCTCGACGATCGCGTACCGCCGGTCCCACTCGAGACTGCCGTTCTCGACGACCGTCGCCGACTGGACGGTCGTCGCGTCGAGTGACTTGATCGGGTGGACGCGGATTCGATCGAGGCTGGCCATGAACGCAGGTGTCACCAGCCCCCCGCTTAGAGCTATCCATTCCGATCGACGGCGCCCTTCGGACGAGCAAGATAGCCCGAACGCGGCGGTGTTGCGCGGCTACTCGTGCAGTCCACCGTCTCGGGGCCGTCGCCAGTGAACGTCGATGCACGTTCGATCGCACAGCCGTCGAGGGAGTGTGGAGACGCTTCGTCCACCGTCCACCTGCCTCCGCGAAGACCGTCCCCGCACCCGGCGGCCCGGACAGCGATCGAATCGGCGATTAGAATTTATTCTGACGCGAGTATATATCCATACCTATCTACTTTAGGACCATTATTCGATAGATTACGAAACACGTATTCAATCCGTAATACCCGTAGTACTGGCATACGCCACACCGTCTCTGGGTAAGAAGTGACACACGGAGATCAAAATCCCTCATGTTTATACATCAGAGTGGTGGTGGGTTACGTATATGTCCGAAACCGGGGCGGAGTCCCGTCCACTGGTCCGACAGCTTCCCGACCCGACGGCAGCGTCGAACGTGCTGTACAACCCGTCGTTGTCCGAGCTTCGTGATCTCGCCGCGGCCGACGAGACGACGACCGAGTTCGGGTCGCCGTCGTACGTCAGCGAGTACCGCTCTCGGAGCGCCGATCGGACGAAAAACACCGTCGACCACGAGTTCACCGAGCGTGATCACGAACTGGTCGACGACGCGATCGACGCCGCCGCCGATCGCGAACTGGTTTGCGTCGATCGACTCATGGGCCGCCATCCCGACGCCACCTTCTGCTGTCGCCTCTACGTCCCCGTCGATTACGCCCGGATTGCCCTCGCGTGGGCGAACCTGTTCGAACCCATCGACGGGCGCGAACCGGACCTCTACACGCTCCAGTTACCGGACGCCGACGAGACTGCGATCCGCGTCTTCCCGGAAGAGGGGGTCACGACCGTAGTAGGCAGTGACTACACCGGCGAAGCCAAGAAGTCGTTCCTGCGGCTGTTCATGTACCGCATCAAGCAACGCGGCGGCCTCGGTCTCCACGCTGGAAGCAAGCGCGTCCGCGTGCGCGACGTCGACGGCGAGATGCGCATCGTCGGGCAGGTCTTCATGGGACTGTCCGCGACCGGCAAGTCAACCCTGACCTCCCACGGCTGCTGGCTCGAGGAGCCCGAAGACGCCGTCATGTTGCAGGACGACGTCTGTGGACTCCTCCCGGACGGCTCCGTCGCCGGCAGCGAGGGGAAGGGCCTGTTCATCAAGACGATCGGCCTCGACGCCGACGAACAGCCGGAACTCTACGGGGCTGCGACCGACGAGTCGGCGATCCTCGAGAACGTCGCCGTCGACGAGGACGGCACCGTCGACTTCGACGCGGACCGATACACCGCGAACTCCCGGGCGATCGTCCAGCGAGACGAACTCGCGAGCGCCGACGAGGAGATCGACCTCGATCGGGTGGATCAGATCTTCTTCATCACACGGAACCCGCTGATGCCCCCGGTCGCCAGACTGACCGTCGACCAGGCCGCCGTCGCCTTCATGCTCGGCGAGTCGATCGAGACCAGTGCGGGCGATCCGTCCCGCGCCGGGGAGTCGATACGGGTCGTCGGCACGAACCCGTTCATCATCGGTTCGGAGGGTGCCGAGGGGAACGTCTTCCGAGACCTGATCGAGACGCTCGACGTCGACTGTTACGTCATCAACACGGGGTGTCTCGGCGACGAATCGAAAGACGTCGGCGTCGAGGAATCGGTCACGATCCTCACCGAGGCCGCTCGCGGCACGATCGAGTGGACCGACGACGAGCGAACCGGCCTGACGATCCCCGAGACCGTCCCGGGCATCGACGTGGGTGAGTACTACGTCCCCGATCACGTCGACGACTACGACGAGGCGGTCGCGGAGCTACGGGCCGAACGCCGGGCGTACCTCGAGGAGTTCGACGAACTCCGCGAAGAGATCAGAGACGCGGTCTACTGAGTGGCCTCGTTCCCGGACGCGATTCTGACGGGTCCACCATCGCGCCGTGTGTGGACAACCATCGGGCCACGTGAGCCGACGGGCCGATCGCCGATCCGGAGACGGTCGCGTCGAATTTCGTTCGAAAGTGTCGATCGAATTCATCGTTGTTGACGGATGTGGCGGGACGGGAACCGAACCGACAATGAACGTGCCGACGCTCCGATATAGTTAATATGACAGTTACTGTGGAACTGTTTCGCCGGGGGTGTGTCTGGAGGGGCTCACGCTCGACACGGACGATATCGGCGCGAGTATCCGCTATAAACAGTGTTTTCCACACAGAGGTGTCGATTGAACCGCCGGTTTCCCGCGAGAATCAGACATTTATCACTGAAATGGTACTACCGGTTTACCATCCGGGATCGGTCTCTGTCCACGTGGAGGCATGAACGCACGCAAATTACTCGCCGTAACAGTCGTACTGATGATGCTCGCGAGCGGGGGCGCATTCGCGATGGCCCCGGCTGGCGCAGTCGCAGATCAACACGAAGACGACGAGGTACAGGAACCCACGGAAGACGGCGTCGACGATAGCCAACTGCAGGTAACGGTCGAAGACGCGACGATCGTTCTTCTTACTGAGGACAGCGAGATGGCCGACGAAGCGCCCGCGGACGTAGCGAACAACGAGTCCGCCGTCGACGGCGACCAGGAGGGCGTCACGGTCCTCGAAACGTCGATCGAGGTAACGGTCGAGCAGGCGTCGATCCTCAACGTCGGTGACCAGTCAACCGACGCGGCCGCGGACGCAAACGGCGTCGACTCGGACGATACGACCGACGACGATAGCGAGAGCGACGACGCTGCCGACAGCCAGGAACTCTCCGTCCAGGAAGCGACGATTTTCGTCGTCGTCGAAGACGGCGACGACCAGTCGGCCGACGCGAACGGGGTCGAAGACGGACAGGCGATGGACTTCCAGGAGGCGACCGTCTTCGTCCTCGTCGAAGACGCCGGCGAGATGCTCGACGATCAGCCGATCGGGATGGAAGACGATGCCACCGAAGACAACGAGTCCGACGCAGTGGACGCCGAAGACAACGAGTCCGACGCAATAGACGACGGAGACGAACTCGACGAGAACGCATCCGAAGTCGAGAACGGCGAAGACGGACTGCAGGTGACGATCGAGGAAGCGACGATCTTCATCGTCTTCGAAGACGGCGACGACCAGGCAGCCGAGGAACCGATCGCTGAGGACGACGAACCCGTCGTCGACGATAACGAGACTGACGTCGACGATAACGAGACTGACGTCGACGATAACGAGACCGTCGTCGACGATAACGAGACCGTCGTCGACGACAACGAGTCCGAAGTCGACGACAACGCCACCCAGGACGACGACGCTGAAGCAGCGGTTTCGACGTCCTGTAGCTGTACCGGGTAGACACCCCCTGCGGTATTTTTCGGCGAACTGGAATCCACCGGCTCACAGCCGCAGCCGTGCGATCGGGTCCCGGTCCGTGTCCAGGTGACCCGATCGGGTCCCCGTCTCGGCAGGCGGGTCCGCAGCAATTGCCGCACACTGATACTGTTATATGCGTCCAGTCCCCACAGGCGACAATGAGCGCACAGGTACGAACACCGACTGCACGCACGTGCGAGCGATGCGGTCGATCCGAACGCTGGGACGACGAGGTCGAGGCATGGCAGATCGCCCGTGAGGACGGCGACCGACAGGTCGGCAATCCGCATTGCATCCACGAGTGGGACATCAACGGGGCGTTCAACCCCGTCACCGGCACCATAAACGGCAAGTAAGCCAACGCCAACACGCGTCGCCCGCACTCTCGCCGCCCGGACCGCTGAAGCGGTGAGGAGCCTTTTTGTCACGTCGGCCGTAGCCGCCACCGTGCCGACAGTCTACATCACGGTCCCGCCGGACGAGGCCGATTCGATCGCCGAACGGCTTGTCGAGGAGCGACTCGCAGCCTGCGTCAATCGGCTCTCGACGACCTCCACCTACCGGTGGGACGGCGAGATCCACCACGCCGACGAAGCGGTGTTGCTCGCGAAAACCACCGACGAAGCGTACGACGACCTCGTCGATCGGGTCCGGGAGATCCACCCCTACGACGTGCCGTGTATCGAGCGGTTCGACGAGAATCACGTCCTCGAGTCGTTCGCGGAGTGGCGGACGGAGAACGTGAAGTAGCGGTTCGGGCGGCCACCCGGCTGCTCGATCGAGCCGTGCGGGAGTGTCTGACAGGCGGTGACTGCCCGAAAAAGCAACCCTTAAAACTCGCGCACGGGTTGTGACGCGTATGGCTGGAACCATCGAAGTGCTCGTTCCGGGTGGACAGGCCAACCCCGGCCCACCGCTCGGTCCCGAGCTCGGACCGACGCCCGTCGACGTACAGGCGGTCGTCCAGGAGATCAACGATCAGACGGCAGCGTTCGACGGCACCGAAGTCCCCGTCACCGTCGACTACGACGACGACGGCTCGTTCGAGATCGACGTGGGTGTCCCACCGACGGCCGCGCTGATCAAAGACGAAGCCGGTTTCGAGACCGGCAGCGGCGAACCCCAGGAGGACTTCGTCGCCGACCTCTCCGTCGATCAGGTGAAGAAGATCGCCGAGCAGAAACACCCCGACCTGCTCGCCTACGACACGATCAATGCCGCGAAGGAAGTCGTCGGCACCTGCGCCTCGATGGGCGTCACCATCGAAGGTGACGACGCCCGCGAGTTCAAGCAGAAAGTCGACAGCGGCGAGTACGACGACGTGCTGGCCGAGCAGGGCGAAGCCAGCGCCTGACGTACGAGCGCAGCGAATCCCTCTTCGTTCTTGCGGTCGGCGCAGACGCTCGAAATTTTTCGTCGAACCCGGCCTCGCAGCCGTCCGATCGGAGAGCCGCGGCTGGCGGAACCGAGCCGTCGCCACGGCGGAGGCCGGGTCTCGGCGTGCCGGACGGCTCTCCCCGGATCTTCGATCGAGCCGTCCCCTCTGACGCAGGGCGGACCGTCGATCGACGGGACAGCCGGTGGCCACGTCGCGCTGCTCGTCGACCGGCGGAAAAGGAGTGTTGCTACCGAACGGGTGCCTAGATCTGATTCGCCGGTGGAACCGTTCGCTCGTCGGGGCCGGCCGCCCCCCTGAAGCCGGCGAGGACGCGGACGCTGGCGCCCATTCCGAACGCCGAGGCGACGGTACCGACGACGATCGCGATCGGAAGCGCGATTGCAGCGATACCGCCGAGCAAACCACCGACGAGGACGCCGGCCCAGAGTTCGTCCCGGCCGACACGAGCGGCGACCGACTGGCCGATCGAGACGAATCCGATCGCCGTCACGGACGGGAGCACCGTCGCTCCGAGGATGACGAACGGCACGCCGAAGAACGCCCCGACCTCCGTCCCGATCATGAGATAGCCGACACCCGCGAGCAACCCGACGACGAGGGCGCTCGGGAGTCCGATACAGACGGAGATGACGGGACTGCGACGACACTTCGTTACCGCCCGGATCCCGTACCCCTGGAGCATCCCGAGGACGACCATCGAAACGAGCAGCGTCGCGGCGACACCGCCGACGGCCCGCTCCGGTAGCGCAAGTGACTGTATCGCCTCGACCGCACCGCCCTCACCTCCGAGGAGTGCGACCGATTCGAGCACCAGTTCTCCACTGAATGCGTATAATTCTGTCGGCCCCATACTAGCGTGCTATACAGTCATTTTCTATAGTATTTCCGGTTCTAGCGAGTGTTCGCTCCTGTACTCGTCGATCGTCGGCCGAGAATCGATCGCGTTCGATGACGGAAAAACCGGGGTTCGATTCGGGGACTCGATCGGGCGGAACGACGTGGTTCGGCGGAGGGAAAGCGTAGTTCGACGGGTTTAAGTTCGCCATGGCACTTCGTTCAAGGGAGACAGGCATTGCCTGTTTCACTGACCCGTAGGAGCACACCCTGCGTACTACGGAGGTGAACGATGGCAGATTCGGATATTGAAACCGCAGTGGCTCGCGCACTCGAGGAGTCGCCCGATCGGAACTTTACCGAGACGGTCGACCTCGCGATCAACTTGCGCGACCTTGACCTGAACGAACCGTCGAACCGTGTTGACGAGTCCGTCGTCCTGCCGTCCGGAACCGGCCAGGAAACGCGAATCGTCGTCATCGCCGAGGGCGAAACCGCAGTCCGCGCCGAAGAGGCCGCGGACGAGGTTCTCTCGGTCGACGACGTGGCCGATCTGGACGACGACGAGGCCAAAGATATGGCCGACGAGACGGACTTCTTCATCGCCGAAGAGGCGATGATGCAAGACATCGCCCGGCACCTGGGTACCATCCTCGGTCCCCGGGGGAAGATGCCGGATCCGCTCTCGCCCGACGACGACGTCGTCGAGACCGTCAACCGGCTCAAGAACACCGTGCAGCTTCGCTCCGGCGACCGCCGAACGTTCCACACGCTCGTCGGCGCCGAGGACATGGATGCCGAAGACATCGCCGACAACATCGACGTCATCCTGCGTCGCCTGCACGCCGACCTCGAGAAGGGGCCCCAGAACATCGACGCCGTCTACGTAAAGACGACGATGGGGCCGTCTCAGGAGGTGGCCTAGAATGAGCGCACAGGCTGAACGCAAGACCGAGAACCTTCCCCAGTGGAAGAAAGAGGAAGTCGACGAACTCGAGCAGCTCATCGACGACTACGAGAGCGTCGGCGTCGTCGGCATCGCCGGCATTCCCTCGAAACAGCTCCAGGACATGCGCCGCGGACTGCACGGCACCGCCGTGGTGCGCGTCAGCCGCAACACCCTGCAGACGCGCGCTCTAGAGGACGCCGGACTCGACGACCTCGTCGAGCACATCGATGGACAGGTCGGACTCGTCGCGACCGACGAGAACCCGTTCTCGCTCTACAAGGAGCTCGAGGCGTCGAAGACGCCCGCCCCGATCAACGAGGGCGAGGTCGCCCCGAACGACATCGTCATCCCCGAGGGTGACACCGGAGTCGATCCGGGACCGTTCGTCGGCGAACTCCAGAGCATCGGCGCGAACGCACGGATCGAGGACGGTTCGATCCAGGTCATGGAGGACTCGACGGTCCTTTCGGCCGGCGAGGAAGTCTCTGCGGACCTGGCGAACGTCCTCAACGAACTCGGTATCGAACCCAAAGAGGTCGGTCTCGACCTTCGCGCCGTCATCGCCGACGGCGTTCTCTTCGATCCCGAGGACCTGGACATCGACGTCGAGGCCTACGAAAGCGACGTGTCGACGGCCGCCGCCCGCGCCCGGAACCTCTCGGTCAACGCGACCTTCCCGACCGCGACGACGGCCCCGACGCTCATCGCCAAGGCCACGGGCGAGGCCAAGAGCCTCGGCCTGCAGGCCGCGATCGAGGACGAAGACCTGATGCCCGACCTCGTCTCCAAGGCCGACGCACAGCTGCGTGCGCTCGCGGCCCAGATCGACGACGAGGAGGCCCTGCCCGAGGAACTGCAGGACGTCGAGGCGCCTGCTGAACCGGCAGCGGCCGACGAGGGCGACGACGAATCGGCGGACGACCAAGACGAGGACACCGAGGCCGAGGACGCCGACGCCGACGATGACGACGAAGACGACGGCGACGGCGCTGCAGGACTCGGCGAAATGTTCGGCTAATCAACGGAGGACACTACAATGGAATACGTTTACGCTGCACTCATCCTGAACGAAACGGGCGAAGAGATCAACGAAGACAACCTGACGAACGTGCTCGACGCTGCCGGCGTCGACGTCGAGGAGTCCCGCGTGAAGGCGCTCGTCGCCGCACTCGAGGACGTCGACATCGACGAGGCAGTCTCCGAGGCTGCTGCCGTCCCCGCCGCCGGTGCCGCCGCAGGCGCTGGCGCGGCCGACGAGGCCGCGGGCGACGAAGACGAAGAGGAAGAAGTCGAAGAGACCAGCGACGTCCCGGACACGACGGACGAAGACGAGGACGACGAGGCAGACGGCGAAGGCCTCGGCGAACTCTTCGGCTAAGTCGCGACGCGACGACTCCGTACAATCCCGATTTTGTTCGACGCCACTCGCCGATAGCTACTTCTGGCGACCGTGTGAACGGCCGATCGTGACGACGGCAGTATACTTCGATCTCGACGGAACGCTCTGTTCGTACGACGTGCCGTTCGAGGCGCAGTTCGAAACGACCGTCTCTCCCTACGGTGAGCCGACCGACGCGGCGTACGAGGCCTACGTCGACCGCCTGTTCGACGCTCTCGAGAACTGCGAGGCCGATCCGTACTGCCGCGCGTTCGAGGCCGTCGCGGAGCAGATCGATCTCGATGCGACTCCCCACACGCTCGCCCGCGAGCACTGCGAGACGGAACTCGAGGCGTCCGTCGTGACGGCGAGCGCAAAGCGGGTCGTCGAACGGGTCGCGACGACCGCTCCGACCGGCATCCTGACGAACGGGGACGGTCGACAACAGCGATCGAAACTGGAACGGCACGGGCTCGCGGAGCCGGTCGACGAGGTGATCGTCTCGAACAGCGTCGACGTGCGAAAACCCGATCGCCGGATCTTCGAACTCGCGAAAGCCCGCTTGCCGGCCGAGGACTACGTCTACGTCGGCGATAGCTACGAGGAGGACGTCGTCGGTGCCCGATCGGCTGGCTTCACGACGGTGTACGTGAACGAGACCGGTAGCGAAACCGGCGACGCCGACGCGGCGGACGCCGTCGTTTCGAGCGTCGACGAACTGCTCGAGCCGGCAGCACTCCCGGCTTCGGTACGAACCGCATTCACGCCGACGACGAGGTAGTGCCGATCGAGAACCCGCCATGAGCGACACCGTCGGACTCGACTGGGGTGGTAACGGCTGGATCGCCGTAATCGCAACGGGTGAGCGCGATCCGACGATCGACGTCGCGTTCTATCCGTCGATGCTGAACGCGTGGCGCGACAATCGCGACGCCGAACGAATGCTCGTGGACATCCCGATCGGGCTGGCGGACGACGAACGCCGCGAGTGTGACGCGATCGCTCGATCGATCCTCGGGGCCGATCGGAGCCGGGTGTTTTTCACGCCGGTCCGGGACGCGGTCTACGAGGACGAGTACGAGGCGGCGGGCGACGCCAACGAGGCAGCGACGGGGACCCGTATCTCGACGCAGGCATATCACATCTGCCCTGCGATCCGGGAGGTCGACGGGGTACTCCGCGAGATCGACGCCGCCCGAGAACTGCTCCGGGAGTCACACCCCGAGGTCTGTTACGCGGTACTCGCCGGCGGATCGGGAGTGGGGCCGAAGTCGAGCGACGACGGGCTCGAACGCCGGCGGGAGCTACTCGCGACGGAACTCGGCTGGCCCGTGAGTGACGTCGAATCGATCGAGAGCCGGCACATCGACGAGCAACCGACCCACGCTCGCCGACTCCGAGCCGGAAACCGGGACGATCTGCTCGACGCGTTCGTACTCGCCCTGACAGCCCGCGGCGAGACGGCGTCGCTGCCGGGCGATCCGCCGACCGATCGCCACGGGCTGCCGATGGAGATCGTTGCGCCCGCGACCGTGTCGGACCTGCGGTAGTCGATCGGGACGACTGCACCACGCGTCGATCGCCGCGGGTTTAAACCACAGGCCGCACCCAGAGGGAGCGATGGCCGTCCCCGTCGAGTTCGTCGCCGAGCCGATGCTGACGCTGCAGTTGCTCGGCTGGGTCCTGGCTGGATCGCTGCTCGGCAGTTGCAGCGGACTCGTGCCGGGACTGCACGCCAACAACTTCGCACTCCTGCTGGCCGGGATCGCGCCCTCGATCCCCGGCCCGCCGCTATTCGTCGGCTGTGCGATGCTCGCAGCCGGCGTCGTCCACACGTTTTGCAACGCCGTGCCCGCCATGGCACTCGGCGTGCCCGACGCCGAGATGGCGGTCACCGCGCTGCCGGGCCACCGGCTGGTCCTCGCGGGCCGCGGCTACGAGGCCATACGGCTGTCGGCACTCGGGAGCCTGCTCGCGGTCCTCGCGGCGATCCCGCTGGCGATCCCGATCACGTGGGGCGTGACGGCTGCCTACCCGACGATTCGCGACAATCTCCCGCTTCTGCTGGCGATCGTCGTCGTCGCGCTGGTTGCGTCCGAGCGGACGTGGCGTGCTCGTGGGGGTGCACTCCTCGCGTTCACACTCTCCGCTGCCCTCGGCGCGTTCACCATGGACCTCTCCCCGGACGCGCCGCTCGACGCCGGCGGGACCCTCGCGCCCCTCTTCGCCGGGCTGTTCGGCGCACCCGTCCTGATCGACGCGATTCGCGGGAGCGGCATTCCGCCACAGGGCGACGAGACGATCGTGATCTCCCACCGGCTCGTCGGAACGACCGCCGTCGCCGGCGCACTCGCTGGCGCGGTGGTGGGCTACGTCCCGGGTATCTCCGCTGCCATCGCGGCAGTCGCAGCGCTCGTCGTCGTCCCCGCCGACGCCGGCGATCGCGGCTACGTCGTCGCGACGAGCGGCGTCGATACGGCGAACACCATCTTCGCGCTGTTCGCTCTCGTGGCGATCGGCCAGCCCCGGACGGGCGTGATGGTCGCGTTCGAGACCGTGAACGCGCCGCTCGACGTGCCGATCCTGCTCGGGGCCGTCGTCGTCGCGGGCGCGATCGGCTTCGCCCTCGTCTGTATCGTCGGCGACGCGTATCTCGACGTCGTCGGTCGGATCCCCTACTGGAAGATTTCGATCGCGGTGCTCGGGCTCCTGCTCGCACTTTCGACCCTCTTCACCGGGATCCTCGGTATCGTCGTCTTCGTCGTTGCGACGGCGATCGGGATGGTCCCGATTCGATTGCGAGCGCGGCGGGTCCACCTGATGGGCGTGCTGATCGGCCCGTTGCTGCTCGGACTCTAGGTCACGTCGTCCCGCGCCGCGACCACTCGACGGACCCGTTCCTCCGAGACCGGGTTCGTCGTCTCACCGTCCTCTTTGAGCGCCGTGCCGACGATCACGCCGTCAGCACCGGCCGCGAGGCAGTCGCCGATCGTCGCCGCCGTGACGCCGCTGCCGACGAAGACGGGGACCGAGCGATCGATTCCGGCATCCGAAAGGGCCGCGACGACTCGCTCGACGTCCGCGAGTGCCGTCTCCCGACCGGTTCCAGGCCCGGAGACGATCACCCCGTCAGCCCGGCCGCGCTCGACGGTCTCGATCGCCGCCGCCTCGATGTCACGCTCCCCGATCGGGCTGGCGTGTTTGACGTGGACGTCCGCGAGGATCGCGACGTCGGCGTCGATCCGCTCGCGGAGCCGAAGGGTCTCGTGTGCCTGACCCTCGACGACGCCCTGATCGGTCGCGGCCGTACCTACGTGGACGTTGACCCGGACGAACGCGGCACCAGTCGCCGCGGCGATCGAGAGTGCCGCGATCGCGTCGTTTCGAAGGACGTTGATTCCGACCGGAACGTCGACCGCACCGGTCAAGGCCGTCGCGAGCGAGGTCACGTCCGCGACGACGTGTTTCGGAACGTCGTCGGGGTAGAACGGCGCGTCCCCGAAGTTCTCGAGGACGATCCCGTCCACGCCGCCGTCTTCGAGCCGTCGCGCGTCCTCGAGCATCCGGGTCCGGATCGCGTCGCGATCGCCATCAGATCCCGGTGCGCCCGGAAGTGGCGAAAGGTGAATCATACCGACGACGGGACGAACGGCGTCGAACCGGTCCTGGAGGGGTGATCGCGGTGCAGGTGGCATGCTGGTACTCGTGTCTCGATCGACAAATGCGTGGTCCGTCGCCGAACTCCCCCGCGACGGACACGTGCCGGCAATTCCCTCCCCGTTCACGGGTGTTTAGCCCGCTCACTGTCAACGCCCGTCGATGGCTGACCTCTTTACGCCGCTGTCGCTTCGCGACCGTGAGATTCCGAACCGACTCGCCGTCTCGCCGATGTGCCAGTACTCCTGCGATCCCGACGGCCTCGCGACGGAGTGGCACCGCGTCCACCTCGGGAGTCGCGCCGTCGGCGGCGCCGGGATCGTCATGACGGAAGCCACCGCCGTCAGCCCCCGCGGCCGGATCACGCCTCACGACCTCGGGATCTGGAGCGACGATCACGCGGCGGCGCTCGAACCGATCGCCGAGTTCATCCGCGACCAGGGAGGGGTGCCGGGGATCCAACTCGCCCACGCAGGCCACAAGGCGAGCAAGACCCGCCCCTGGGAGGGAAACGTCCCGATCGGCCCTGACGAGGAGACCGGGTGGGAGGTGCTCTCGCCCTCGCCCGACGCGTATCCACCGTTCGACGGTGATCGGCCGGCGATGCGAAACGCAACTCCGGACGATATTCGGGGAGTGATCGACAGTTACCGCGCGGCCGCCGAACGGGCGCTCGCGGCCGGCTTCGAGATCGCAGAAGTTCACGCGGCCCACGGCTATCTCCTCCACGAGTTCCTCTCACCGGTGACGAACCGGCGCGAAGACGACTACGGCGGAAGCTTCGAGAATCGAACGCGACTCGTGCGGGAGGTCACGGCGGCCGTTCGCGAGGTCTGGCCCGACGAGAAGCCGGTCTTCGTCCGCATCTCCGGCACGGACTGGCTCGACGATCGGGAGTCGTGGACGATCGACGGGTCCGTCCGCCTCGCCGACGACCTCGTGGACCTGGGCGCGGACCTGATCGACGTCAGTTCGGGCGGTCTCCACCCGGATCAGGAACCGCCGGTGGGGCCGAACTTCCAGGTCCCCCTCGCCGAGGAGATACGGGAGCGGACCGACGTCCCTGTCGGTGCGGTCGGCGGGATCACCGAACCAGAACAGGCCGACGCCCTCGTTCGCAACGACCGCGCGGATCTCGTCCTCGTCGGCCGGGAATTCCTGCGCGATCCCTACTTCGGCCTTCGATCCAGCGACGCCCTCGACGGCGATCGAAAGTGGCCGATCCAGTACCGCCGCGCCGTTCGCTGAGCGGCGCTAGGGGTCTCGCGCCGCCGAGGACGATCGGCGACGACCCGATCGGGGTGCCGGCTCAGTCGTCGGTCCACTTGATCGAACAGCCCTGGGACGGCTTCCACTCCAGATCGACGTCTTCGCCCGCCAGTACGGACTCGATCGCTTCTCGGACGTGGAACCGGGTCGGATCGTCGTCGGGGTTCAGAGCGTCGTCGAGGCGGCCCTGGTAGACCAGCCGGAACTCGCCGTCGTCGTCGCCCGGCTTCGCAGCGTGACTGTCCGCTGCGTCACGCGCCGCGCTATTCTCGAAGAGGAACGGGTCGGGCGTACAGACCGCGCCGTAGGCCTCGGCGACCGCCTGGCTCTCGTCCCGCAGGTAGGCGTCGTACTGGATCCGTCCCTCCTCGACGTACTCCTCCATCGTCTCGAAGGAGTCCTCGGGGTACGCCTCGGCGTCGTTGGGGTTGATTCCGACGACCGACACGTCCTCGTACTCGGCCGCGAGGTCGTTGAGGATGTCGAACTTGGCCTGGGCGTACGGGCAGTGATTACAGGTGAAGACGACCAGCAACGCCTCGTCGTCGGCGAAGTCCGCGAGCGTGTACGTCTCCCCGTCGACGCCCGGTAATTCGAAGTCCGGTGCGACGTCACCCTTGTCCAGTTCCGAATCGGACTCTTGTAGGACCATACCCGAACGTATCGTCCGTGCCCCTGTAAGGACTCCGTTCGATCGAGACTCGCGTCGGTGACGGGTGAGGCCGACGAGTACGATCGGCGCTCGATCGCGATATCGACGGCCCACCTATTTGTACTCTCGGTGATATCGCGTGCACATGAAGACGCTCGAGGTCACCGACGAACAGTACGCGTTCATCCAGCACCTCCGTGAAGAGATCGCCGAGGACGTCGTCGGGAAGTACGGCTTCGTCCGCGAACAGGACGCGATCCAGTTCCTGATCGACAACCTCGCCGCCAACGTCGAGATCGAGGGCGATTTCGACTCCTCCGCCGCGGACGACGTCGCCGCGGCGGTCGGAGCCGCGATCGACGGCGAACCGGAACCGAACGCCCTCGAAGCGGTCTCGTACGTGGAGTCGGAGGAAACTGGCGCGGACGAATCGGCGGTCGCCCCGGACGACGGATCGGCCGATCCGGAGCCGGCGGCCACTGGTGACGACCCGGAGGCGGACGACGAACCGGAGGCGGACGACGAACCGGAGGCGGACGACGAACCGGAGGCGGACGACGAACCGGCTACCGGAGACGCCGACGGGGCCGACCCGAACGCCGACGGTACCGACGAAGCGGCTGCCGAGGACGACGGCTCCGCCGACGACGACGACATGCTGGACGAGATGATGAGTCTGCTCGAGACCCACGACGACAAGTGGGAGGAATCGTCGTCGGCCGACTACCGCTACACCGTGACGTTGCCCGACGGCTCGACCGAGGACGTCCAGACGAAAGACGACGTCCGGGCGCTGTTGTTCAAGAACTACCGGTAGCTCACCCGCCGACGGTCGGGAGCGGGTGGTTCGGGACCGTTCACGCGAGCGATCGGCCCGAAAAGAACAACGCTTTTACTCGCGCTTCTGCTTCCCGTTGGTATGAGCGAACGCGAGGTGCTCGAGTTGCTTCGTGAGAACGCGCGGTATTCGGCGGCGGATATCGCACGAATGACCGGCCTCGAGGAACAGGAGGTCGAGGCAGTCGTCGAGGAACTCGAGGGGGCAGGCGTCGTTCGTGGCTACCAGGCCGTCGTCGACTGGGACAAACTGGAAGACGAACGCGTCCGCGCCGAAGTCGAGTTGAACGTCCGCCTCGATCGCGAGACGGGCTACGGTGACATCGCAGAGCGCCTCGCACGGTTCCCGCAGGTCAAAGCGTTGCGGCTGGTCAGTGGCGACTACGACTTCGACATGGAAGTCGAGGGCGACTCGATCCGGGAAGTCTCACAGTTTATCAGCGAAAAAGTCGCCCCCGTCCCCGAGATCACCCAGACGGTCACTCACTACGTGATGACCTCCTACAAGGAGAACGGGATCGAACTCGGCGACGGAGAGGACGACGATCGACTCTCGTTCTCGCCATGACGATCGAACCGTCAGATCGCGTGAAGGCGGTCCCGCCGTCGGGCATCCGGCGGTTTTTCGAGATCGCCGAGGAGCGCGACGAGGTCATCTCGCTGGGCGTCGGCGAACCCGACTTCTCGACTCCGTGGGCCGCACGGGACGCGGCGATCACCTCGCTGGAACAGGGCAAGACCTCCTACACCGCGAACCGCGGGAAACGCGAACTCCGGGAGTCGATCGCGGACTACGTCGCCGATCGGTTCGACCTCGGCTACGACCCGGCCGAGGAGATCATCGTGACCGCCGGCGCGAGCGAGGCGGTCGACCTCGCATTCCGGGCGTTCGTCGATCCCGGCGACACGGTCGCGATCGCACAGCCGTCGTACATCTCCTACGAACCCGGCGTGATCTTCGCCGGCGGCGAGGTGCTGCCGGTCCCCACGAGAAAGGAGGACGAGTTCCGACTCACCGTCGAGGAACTCGACGCGGCGGGTGCGGCCGACGCCGACGTGCTCGTCGTCTGTTACCCCAACAACCCGACGGGTGCGATCATGCGCGAGGAAGACCTCGAACCGATCGCCGACTTCGCCCGCGAGCACGACCTCACGGTCTTCTCGGACGAGATCTACGCCGAGTTGACCTACGACGGGGATCACACGTCGATCGCGACCGTCGACGGCATGCGCGAGCGGACGATCGTCTTCAACGGGTTCTCGAAGGCCCACGCGATGACCGGGCTTCGGCTGGGATACGCGCTCGGGCCCGCCGACGCGATCGGCGCGATGAACAAGATCCACCAGTACGCGATGCTGTCGGCCCCGACGACGGCCCAGTACGCGGCCCTCGAGGCACTGGATTCTTGCGAGAACGACGTTCGCGAGATGGTCGACCAGTACGATCGCCGTCGCCAGTTCGTTCTCTCGCGGTTCCGCGAGATCGGGATGGACGTCTTCGAGGCGAAGGGAGCGTTCTACTGTTTCCCCGAGGTGCCCGAGGGCTTCACCGCGGAGGAATTCGCGGAAGATGTCCTCCGCGAGCAGGGGGTCGCCGTCGTCCCGGGTGACGTCTTCGGCGTCGGTGGCGAGGGACACCTCCGGATCTCCTACGCGACGGGTCTCGAGGACCTCCGCGAGGCGCTGACCCGGATCGAAGCCTTCGTCGCGGAACACGCCTGAATCGCTGATTCGCCGTTCGATCGACGGCCTGCGTGACCGCCGGTGGTCCAGCGCGGCTGGCAGGAGTATCACGAACGTTTTCTCGATCGGCCCGCATTCGTGCGTATGGTCGACTATCGTCCGCTCACCGACGACGGGGACGTCTTCCACGAGTACCGCAGTTACGCCTTCACGCCCCAGGAGGGGGTCCCGGCGTACGATCCCGACGAGCACGACACGCCACGATCGACCCTCGGGGCGCGTCGGGGACTCTACGAGCACGCGGACGACGAACGGCCTCGCTGTGTCTGTCGACACTACTGGCTCGAGGCCCGCGTTCGCGGGGAGCCCCACGCGACGGCCGGAATCGCGTCGATCGCCACCCCGCCCGAGTATCGCCGGGAGGGCTACGTTCGCCGGCTTCTCGCACACTCCCTCGCCGAGTATCGCAACCACGGCGTCAGGTTCTCGGTCCTCTGGCCGTTCCGGTACCGCTTCTACCGGCAGTACGGCTGGGACGCCGCCAACCGGATCGTCACCCACGAGTGCGATCCCGACGTGCTCTCCTTCGCCGCTGCGAGCGACGCTCGGGATCGGGGATCGTTCCGGCCGGTCGACCCCGACGAGTACGACGCGATCGAACCCGTCTACGACGAGTGGGCCGACCGCCACGCGCTCGCACTCGAGCGCGACGAGGACTGGTGGCGCCACCGCGTCTTCGGCGGCCACGACGTCGATCCGTTCGTCTACGCGTACGAACGGGACGGCGAGCCGCGGGGGTATCTCGTCTACACGATCGACGGCGATCACGGGGAGCGGACGATGGACGTCACGGAACTGGCAGCCGTCGATCGCGAGGCGGTCCGCGCACTCCTGTCGTTCTGTTACGATCACGACTCGCAGGTCGATCGGGTCCGGTTCCGGATGCCGGAGAACGACCTCCTGCGCGCGGACGCGGCCGATCCCGACGAGATCGATACGACCGTCGAAACGGGACCGATGGTCCGGATCGTCGACGTCGAAGCGACCCTGTCGGCGCTGTCCTATCCCTCCCTCGATCGGACCCTCACGCTCGCAGTCGAGGATCCGCTGGTCGACTGGAACGACGCCGCCGTCTCGCTCGAGGTGGCGGCTGGGCGCGCCGCGTGCGAGCGGATCGACGCCGCGGCCGCGGACGAACCGGACGTGACGCTCGACGTGGCCACGCTCTCGCAACTCGTCGTCGGGGCCCGATCGGCCGCGACCCTCGATCGGCTGGGTCGACTCGAGGGCGCAACACCGGACGCGGTCGCGACGCTCGGGGACCTGTTTCCCGAACGGGACGTCTACCTCGGGGAGTTCTTCTGAACTCAGACGACGTTCCGCTCGGCGTGCTCGTCGCCCGACTCGAACCGATCGCTCGAGAGCGCGTCGACGTCGACGAGCGACGCCTCGCCGTCGACGGCGAGCTCCGCGACGACCTGTCCGGTCGCGGGCGCGTGCTGGAAGCCGTGGCCGGAGAAGCCGGCGGCAGTAATGAAGCCGGGAACGGTCTCCTCGACGATCGCGTTGTCGTCCGGCGTCACGGCGTAGAGCCCCGCCCAGCCGCGCTTGATCCGCGATTCCGGGCCGAAGTAGGTCGTCCACTCGCTTGTTTTCTCGACGACGTCGGCGGCCCAGTCGAACTCCATCTGCGTCACGTAGCCGTCGGGATCGCGCTCCGGATCGTCGCTGGCGAGGTGGCCGCCGACGAGGGCGTCGCCGCCGCGATCGGGCCGGAAGTACGTTCCCGTCCCGAGGTCGATCGTCAGCGGATCCGTCTCCGGGACGGCCGTTTCCGGATCGACGACGGCGATCTGGCGTCGCTTCGGCGCGATCGGCAGCGAGACGGCGGCCAGTTCGGCGACCTGCCCGGCCCACGGTCCCGCGGCGTTGACGACGAAATCGGCATCGAGTCGACCGTCGAGTGTCTCGACGCCCGTCACCCGCCCGTCGCGATCGGCACTGGCGCTGGTCCCGTCCTCGCGGTGGACGTCGATAACGGGCGTCCTCGTCCGAACGTCGACCCCCGCGTCGGCCGCCGCCCGGGCGTAGGCCTGTAACGCGAGGTGCGGATCGGCGAACCCGTCCGTTTCCGAGTACGTCGCCGCGACGAACCGCTCCGGATCGATCCCGGAACAGTACTCTCGGGCCGCGTCGGGATCGAGCACCTCGCTCGGGACGCCGCGATCGTTCTGCATTGCGACCGCGTCCTCGAACGCCGCGGCAGTCTCGTCGGACCGGGCGAGAAAGAGATACCCCGTCTTCCGGTAGTCGATGTCGGTCCCGAACCGCTCCGTGAACTCGTTCCAGACGCGCATACTCTCGCGGGACAGGTCGACGTTGACCGGCGTCGAGAACTGCGCACGGATGCCGCCCAGCGCCCGTTCGGTGCTTCCGCCGCCGATCGACCCCTTCTCGCAGACGGTCACGTCGACGCCGCGGTTTGCCAGTGCGTACGCGCTCGAGAGGCCGACGATGCCGCCGCCGACCACGATACCGTGCATACGATACCAATCGACACGGCCGGAGAAAAGGGTTCGTTCGAGACCGCGATCGGACGGCGGAATCGATCTCTACAGGCGTCAGAACCGATCGGGTGAGAGTCGATCGTGGACGTCGGGATCGGGCCGGTCGTCGATCTCCTCCTGGACGACCGCGGCGACGGCCGGCGCGAGCGTGATCCCCAGTCCAGTCATCCCACAGGCGACGACGAACCCGTCGACGGCCGTCTCGCCGACGATCGGACGCCCGTCCGGCGTAACCGTCCGGAGACCGATCCACGCGTCGACGACCGACGCGTCCGCGAGCGCGGGGACGACGCTCGCCAGTTCGGGCGCCGAGTCGACGAACTCCTCCGAGACCGAGAGGTCGTCCGGGTCGTACCGTTGCCCCTCCACGTACGTCGTCAGGAACTCCCCGACCCACGCCCGCGTTCCGTCAGCGTCGACCGCGGGCCGTACGTACCGATTCGACTCGAAAATCGTGACCGGCGCGTCGATCGGTTCGACCGCCTCGAGTTCGACCATCGGCCCCTGCGTGTGACAGAGCGGAAGCGAGACGCCGACCGCCTCGTTCAGGCGCGGTGCCCAGGGCCCCGCCGCGTTGACGACGACGTCCGCGTCCGCGCTTTCGTCGTCGGTCACGACGCTCGAGACGGCCCCGTCGGTCGTTTCGACGTCCGTGACCGTGACCCCCGTTCGGACGTCGACGCCGTTTCGGCGTGCACGGTCGGCAAAGGCCGTCGCGATCGCTGCCGGATCGTCACAGACGGTATCGGCGGGCGTGGAGAGTGCACCGGCGAACCCCGCGGGTTCGACGCCGAATTCGGCCAGATCGGTCGCCTCGACGAACGACGCGTCGACGCCGTACTCCCGGAGCGTCGTCGCCGATCCGGCGAGTCGATCGGCGAAAACGGGCGTCTCGGCCACGTACAGCGCACCCAGTCGCTCCACGTCCAGCGACTCGGCCTCGAACAGATCCCGGTAGACCGATCGCGCTCGCGCTCGCATCCGCAGGTCGAACGGGTCCGGTTCGACCGCGGTCCGCATCACGATTCCCGCGGAGGCCGCCGTCGTTTCGCGGCCGATCTCCGATCGTTCGAGCAGGGTTACGTCGTGGCCGGTCTCGCCCAGCCGCGACGCGATTGCGGTGCCGACGATCCCTCCCCCGACGATGACGACGTTCATGCGAGGGACTACCACGGCGGGAAGGAAAGAACCTCCTCCGGTTCCGTCGCGTGAGTTCGGCCGGCGGCGATACACACTGAAGTACCCGTCCGGCGACCGTCACGATATGGTACGCGTACTCTCCGACGAGGACGTAGCGTCCGTGCTCGATTTGCCGGCGCTGTTGCCCGTCGTCGCCGACGCGTTCGAAAAACAACGGACCGGTGCCATCGAACGACCGGAGCGGCCTCACTACCCGATCGGGGTCGGGCTCGATCCCGACGCGCCGGCCCAGCCGACTGGAACGGGACTGTGCATGCCGGCGTACGTCCACGGGGCCGACTACGCCGCGACGAAACTCGTCACCGTCTGCGAGGACAACCCCGAACGCGGGCTGCCGACCGTCACCGCCCAGCTCTCTCTCGCCGACGCCCGGACCGGCCAGCCGGTCGGGTATCTCGCCGGGACGCGGGTCACGAACGCTCGAACAGGCTGCATCGGCGGTCTCGCCGCGCGCGAACTCGCCGTCGACGAGCCGATCGATCTCGCGCTGATCGGGGCCGGAACGCAGGCCCGCTGGCAGGCGCGGGCCATCGCCGCCGCGACCGACGACGTCGCGCGGATCCGCGTCTACTCCCCCAGCGAGTCGCGCGAGGAGTGCGCCGACGACCTCGCCGCCGAACTCGACGTCCCGGCAACTGCGGTCGAGAGCCCCCGGGAGGCGGTCCGGGACGCGACGGTCGTCGTCACGGCGACGACGAGCACCGAGCCGGTCTTCCCCGGGGAGGCGCTCGAGGACGGCACCCTCGTCGTCGCCGTCGGGGCCTACACCCCCGAGATGCGCGAACTGGACGCCGCGACGATCGATCGCGCAGCGACGGTGATCGCCGACGTGCCGGCGGAAGCCGCCGAAACGGGCGACCTGCGCGACCGGCCCGCCCGCGAGATCCAGCCGCTCGCCGACGCGCTCGCCGGTCGTGGGGGTCGCGAATCGCCCGCGGATGTCGTGGTCGTCGCCAGCGTCGGGACCGCAGTGCTGGACGCTGCGACTGCCGAGTTCGTGTTCGATCGCGCCGCGGCCAACGACGTCGGCACGACGGTTTCGCTCTGAGGCGTCCGTTGGCCACGACACTGAAATACCGGCTTCGAGTAGTAGATTCTAACTGTCTCCAGCGATGACTAGATCGGGAGTGGGATCTGGCTACCCAGGCGATCGGTCCGGTCGAGCGCGGCGCGGGGGTGACCAGCCGTGACGAAGCGATCGGTGCCGATCGTCGACCGGGTCACCGACGCCTTCTTCGCACTCGACACGGACTTCCGGTTCACCTATCTCAACGACCGGGCCGAGGCGCTGCTCGAACGCTCTCGCGAGGAGTTACTCGGGCGTGTCATGTGGGACGAGTTCCCGGAAACCGTCGAGACGCAGTTCCCCGACGGCTTCCACCGCGCGATGGACGAACAGGTTTCCGTCTCGTTCGATATCTACCACGCACGGATCGAAACCTGGTTCGAGACCCGGGCTTACCCCTCTGAAACCGGGCTCTCGGTCTACATGCGCGACGTCACCGAACGGAAGCGCCAGGAGACGACGCTGGCCCAGCACGCAGCCGTCGTCGAGGCCGGCCACGACGGCGTCGTGACGCTCGACCGGAACCGCGAAATCGTCTCCGTCAACCGATCGCTCGAGTCGTTGCTCGGGGCCGATCGATCCGAGATGATCGGCGAACACGTCGAAATCGTTCCGGAACTGGCCGGGATCGATCCGGTAGATACCCTCGAGATCGGCCGTGCGATCACCGACGTCGACGTCGGGAACGCCGACAGGCGCAACCTCGAGGTCGCCTTTACCGACGCCGGCGGCACCGATCGGATGGGCGAGTTCCGGATCGTCCCGATAGCGGACATTCGGGCGACCGTCGGAGTCATCATTCGGGACGTCACCGACCAGCACGAGCACGAGCGCGTCGTCACCTCGCTGCACGAGATCACCCGATGGCTGCTCGAATCCGACGATCCGGAGGAGATCTGTGCGATCGCCGTCCACGCGGGCAGCGATCTGCTCGAGTTCCCGATCAGCGGCATCTGGTTGCTCGACGACGAGCACGGCTACCTCGATCCCGTCGCCGGCACCGCGGGTGCCCACGAGGAGTTGGGCGGCCTGCCTCGCTTTTACTCCGGGGAAGGGCTCGTCTGGAACGTCTTCGAGTCCGGCGAGATCGAACGCTTCGACGACCTCCGTGCGGCCGAGGACCTCTACAACCCCGACTCGCCCATCCGATCCGAGATCATCGCCCCGATCGGGACCCACGGCGTCCTCATGACCGGCTCGCTGGAGCCACACCAGTTCGACGAGACCGACGTCGACCTGCTCTCGACGCTCGTCGAGAACACCCGCGCCGCGCTCGACCGGGCCGATCGGGAGCGGGTGCTTCGCGAGCGAACGACGGAACTCGAACGCCAGACCGAGCGACTCGAGTCGATCGCAGAGATACTCTCGAACGACCTGAAAGACCAGCTCGAGAGCGTGTCGGAGGCGCTCGAAGACGACCCGGACGAGTGGGCGTTCGCGGTCGCGGAGGACTCCGTCGGGGCCACGCTCGACAGGGCAGAACAACTCGTCGACGACGTCCGGGAATTCGCCCGGAACGCGTCCGCCGTCGGGACCCGGAGCCGGATCGACCTCGAATCGGCGATCGAGACGGCGATCGCTGCCTCTCGCCTCGACGACGACGCGGTCATCGTCGACCAGTCGGCGATGCTCCGGGCCGACGCCGATCGGTTCGTCCACCTGCTCGAGACGGCGTTCGACAACATCGCCGCCCGTGCCGAGACGGACGTGACGGTCCAGGTAGGACTCGTCGGCTTCGAGAACGCCGGCCGGTCCGATCGGTCGCGCGACTCGCGCGGATTCTTCCTGCTCGACGACGCCACCGAGATTCCGCCGACCGCCCACGAGCAGGTCCTCGACCCCTCCACCGACGACGACACCGCGATCGACGGACTCGGGCTGGCCCTCGTGCGGGCGATCGCGGAGGCCCACGACTGGACGATCGCGGTCGACAACGGCGAGAACGGAGGGACGCGGATCGAGATCAGGGACGTGACGACGCTCGAAGTACAGGAGTCGCGGACCCGGCGGTGACGGGATCGTATCGTACTGTCACACCGATCCACACCGATCGCGGTTCGCAGCCGTCCCCGTCGCGACGGCGCGCGAATCTATCGGGCGGCCGATGACCGTCTCGGACGGACGACGTCTATCTCAGTATCTCGGGCGGACCGCGACTGTCGTGCGACAGTATCAGTCCTCGAGAACCGACTCCCGCGTGATGTCCTGACAGATCCGGCGGTAGCCGTCCCCCTCGAGAAGGTCCTGCATCGTGTCCGTGACGTCCGTCTTGAGCACGGCCAGCCGATCCTCGAGTTCGGCGTACTTCTGGCTCGTCTTGCGTTCGGCCTCGGTCTTCTGGGCGTCGAGGAGCGCTTTCTTCGAGGCGAGCGCGAAGAACTCCTGTAACTGTTCGTCGTACGTCGACCTGAGCATCAACTGGTCGATGATCGATTGCAGTTCGTCTTTCGAGACCGGCTTGACGAGATAGTCGTCGAACCCCATCCCGATGATGTCGAAGTCGGGTTCGACCGCGGTCACCATCGCGACGCGACAGTCGAGTTCGCGCTCCCGGATGGTATCGAGCACGGTGTCCCCGGACAGTCCCGGCATCCGTCGATCGAGCAGGACGACGTCGACGGTCTCGTCGGTGGCCTCGAGCGCCTCGTTCCCGTCGTAGGCCGTCTCAACGTCGCACTCCTCGTCGAGCCACGCGGCGTAGAGGTTCGCGAGATCTGGCTCGTCTTCGACGATCAGGACGGACGGGTGGTCAGGGGGCATCGACGTGGTCCTCCGGAACTGCGGTTCGTTGGAGGGGTTGTACCGAGAGTATATCAAAATACCGGGCGATCGACGGCGATCGACCCCTGAATCCCGGCCGGACACGGTCGTGACGTCCGGTTCGACTGCGATCCGGTTTTCAGGGCGTGCCTGGCCCGGTGGGCGGCGTCACTGGAGTTCGCGTTCGATCGTCGCGCGCCGATCGCGAATCGCGGCCGCGTCGGTCGTGATCGACCGGCCGGCCTCGATCGTGAGTCGGCCGTCGGCCGTCGCCGATCCGAGTTCGTGGACCGGCGCGACGCCGTCGAACGCCTCACGGACCGCGTCGGGCGATTCGGTCTGGACGAGTGCTCGGCCCGGCTGTTCGTGAAACAGCGCACCCGCCGGATCCGCGCCCGGAATCGTCACCTTGAGCCCCGCGTCCTCGCCGACCATTTCGGCGAGTGCGACGGCCAGGCCACCGTGACTGACGTCGTGAACCGCGCGCGTCGCGTCGTGGTTCGCGACGCTCACGAGCGCCTCGACGACGGCTCCCGGGTCGTCCGGCAGGGTGGGGAACCGATCGCTGCCGTCGAACTGGGCGAGATACTCCGACCCGCCGAGTCGGAGGTCACCGGTCTCGAGGCCGACGTCGCCGACGAGCAGCAGCGTTCCCTCCGGGACGACGGAAAGCGGCGGCGCGTCGTAGCCGTCTTTCGTCCCCACCATCGCGAGCGTCGGCGTCGGCGGGATCGGTCCGGCCACCGAATCGTTGTACAGCGAAACGTTCCCACCGACGACGGGCGTCGAGAGCGTCTCGCACATATCCGCGAGTCCGCCGACGATCCCCTCGAAGTCGCCGTAGACGTCCGGTTTCTCGGGGTTGCCGCCGTTCAGGCAGTCGACCGCAGCGAGCGGCGTCGCGCCTTTGGCCGCGATGTTCGTCGCGTTCTCGAGTGCGATCGCTCGCGCGCCCTCGTAGGGGGCGGCAGTGGTCCAGTTGGGCGCGCCACCGGACGAGATCGCGAGCCCCTGTTCGGCCTCTCGGACCGCAATAATTGCGGCATCGTCACCCGGCCCGACGCTCGTTCGGACGCCGACCTCGTGATCGTACTGGCGGTAGACCCACCGCTTCGAGGCGGTATTCGGACTGGAGACGACCGCGTCGAAGGCCGCTTCGAGATCCGCGTCCGGCAGCTCCGTCTCCGGCTCGTCGGGCACCTCGCTCTCGAGGTCGTTCATCGGCGCGCCTTCGCCGAGGAAGTACGCGTCGACGTCCACGACGGTCTCACACTCGAATTGGCACACGTAGTTGCCGTCGGTGACCTCGCCGATGACCGAACAGCCGAGATCGAACCGATCGGCGACCTCGCGGACGCGATCGACGTTCTCTGGGGCGACCTCGTAACACATCCGCTCCTGGGATTCGGCCAGCAGGATC
The DNA here is from genome assembly GCF_022869805.1 of Halosolutus halophilus. Lineage (NCBI taxonomy): Archaea > Methanobacteriati > Methanobacteriota > Halobacteria > Halobacteriales > Natrialbaceae > Halosolutus > Halosolutus halophilus. Next base: position 1,557,132 of record NZ_CP094974.1, read on the forward strand.
TCCAGTGCCGACATGTTCGGCTCCCGCTGGTGAACCCGTTCGAGTTCGATGCGGGCGCCGAGGCCGCCCTTGGCGACCAGTTCGCTCGAGGCACCGCCGAGGCCGGCCGCACCGAGGTCGCGCGCGGACTCGATCAGTCCCTCGTCGACGAGGATCTCGTTGGCCTCGATGAGCAACTTCTCCGCGTAGGGGTCGCCGACCTGGACCGCGGGCCGGTCTTCGGTCTCGGCGTCCTCGGCGAGATCCTCGCTGGCGAAACTCGCACCGCCGAGGCCGTCGCGACCGGTCGCGTTCCCGACGAGTACCAGTTTGTTCCCGGGTTCCTGGGCTTCGGCCGTGACGAGTCGCTCCTCGCTCGTGAGGCCGACGCAGGCGACGTTTACCAGCGGGTTCCCCTCGTAATCGGGGTGAAAGTCGACGCTCCCGGCGACCGTCGGCACGCCGATACAGTTGCCGTAGTGGCTGATCCCCTCGACGACGCCCTCGAAGAGGTACTTCGAGTGTTCGCGATCGAACTCGCCGAAGTACAGCGAGTCCGCGAGCGCGATCGGGTACGCGCCCATCGAGAGGGTGTCCCGGACGATGCCGCCGACGCCCGTCGCCGCGCCGTCGAACGGGTCCACGTAGGAGGGGTGGTTGTGGCTCTCGATGCCCATGGTGATGTACGTCGAACCGTCCCCGTCGTCGTCGGCCTTCTCACCCGGAAGCGCGACGACTGCCGCGTCGTCGCCCGGCCCCACGACGACCTGCTCGCCCTCGCTCTCGAACGCCGACAGCAGCGGTCGGGAGGAGCGGTACGCGCAGTGTTCGCTCCACAGGTTCTCGAACAGCGCCGCCTCCGCCGGCGTCGGCTCCCGGTCCAACTCCGAGGCGACGAGTTCGCGGTCCGAATCGGCAAGACTCATTCACCTAGGTGGTGAAAGTCGGGCGGTAAATGGGTTTCTATATGCACGATCGTGTATTGATATCCCCGCCAGGGATCGAGTGACGCGAATCGGGCCCGTCGATCACGGGATCTCGCACGATCGGCGGATCGAACTCCGGGCGAACGGCCGCCGCGCGGGGAATCGACCGTCGAGACAGCCCGGTCCGCCGACGGTCTTGTGGCGCACCCACCGTCCGCTTATCGGGGCGCTTTTGATCAATCGCGCAAAACGTCAACGTGTGCTGTCGGTCGAACTCCACACGCACTCGTCGCTGTCCTACGACGGCCGCGACCCGGTCGAACTCATCCTGGAGCAGGCCGAGGCCGTCGGTCTCGACGCGATCGCCGTGACGGACCACGACGAGATCGACGCGAGCCTCGACGCCGTCGAGCGCGCTCCCGAGTACGGACTGGTCGCCATCCCGGGGATCGAGATCTCCAGCAAGGCCGGTCACATCCTCGGCCTCGGCGTCGAGGAGGCCGTCCCGCCCGGTCTCTCCTACGAGTTGACGATCGAGGCGATCCACGAGCAGGGCGGCCTCGCGGTGATTCCCCATCCGTTTCAGGAGTCGCGCCACGGCGTCATGGCCCGGATCACGCGCGAGCAACTCGCACTCGGCGACGCGATCGAGATCTACAACTCGCGGCTGCTGACCGGCCGGGCGAACCGCCAGGCGGAACGCTTCGCGAGGAGCTACGACCTCCCGATGACGGCCGGCAGCGACGCCCACATCAGCGAGATGGTCGGCCAGGCCGTCACCCGCGTCGACGCCGACGAGCGGTCCGCCGACGCGATCCTCGATGCGATCCGCGAGGGGAGGACGTCCGTCGAGGGGAAACGAACGCCGTGGCACATCAGCCTTCGACAGTTCGGCGGCGGCGTCACGCGGCGCATCAGGAACACCGTCGTGGGGCTGCTTGGATGACTCTTCGCGGCGCCGATCGGGCCCTCGTTCGCGACGCGCTCGCGTCCGGCGACCCGTTCCCGGGCACGACCGGCTTCGCGGGGGCGGTGGACGATCGACTCGTCCGCGACGTCCTCGGACGGGTGCCGCTGTTCGTCGAGCACGGGGCCGACGACCCGACGGCGGACGACGCCTGGGCGTTCGAACCGGCCGCGCTCGACGATCCCGACCTCGTTCCCGCCGGCGCAGTCGTGGGGCCCGACGATCCCGCCCCCACGATCCGCTGGTCCCTCCCCGATCCCGACCCCGAGCCCGATCGTGATGCGGCACTCGATCGGCTCCGGGAAGCGATCGAGACGGCCGCGAGGGCGGCCAATTCCGGCGCAGGAGACGTCGCCGTCGCGTTCTCCGGCGGCGTCGACTCGGCACTCGTCGCGGAACTACTCGACGCGCCGCTGTACGTCGTCGGGTTCCCGGACAGCCACGACGTCGAGGCGGCGCGGGCGGCTGCAGCCGCGATGGACCGCGACCTCACCGTCGTCGAACTCGAACCGGCCGATCTCGAGCGGGCGGTTCCCGAGGTCGCACGGGCGATCGGGCGCACGAACGCGATGGACGTCCAGATCGCGCTCCCGCTCTACCTGGTCGGCGAGCGGGTCGCCGCCGACGGGTTCGACGCGCTCGCGCTCGGTCAGGGGGCCGACGAACTGTTCGGCGGCTACGAGAAGGTCGTCCGACTCGATCACCGCGTCGACGCCGACACGGTTCGCGGGGCGGTCCGGGAGGGGATCCGGAGTCTCCCCGATCAGCTTCCGCGGGACGCGCTCACCGTCGAATCGACGGGGCTCCGACCGGTGACGCCGTTACTCCACGACGCCGTGGTCGACGCCGCCCTTCGCCTTCCCGACGAGTTGCTGGCCGACGAGGAGACGCGAAAACGCGGCTTTCGGCTCGTCGCAGGCGAGCACCTGCCCGACGAGGTCGCCGTCCGGGAGAAGAAGGCCGTTCAGTACGGGAGTCTCGTCGCCCGCGAACTCGATCGGCTCGCGAGACAGGCCGATTACAAACGCCGGATGGACGACCACGTCACGAAGTACGTCGAATCGCTGCTCGGAGACGGGTAGCGGGCCCGTGATCCGTCGTCCATTTTCTGACGAATTTTCGATGAGAGGTGAGTCTGGGACGAGTAATACCGATCCTGAAGGCCCCAGCCACGACCGCACCCCCGCGTCAGTCTTCGGTCTCGGTCGGTAGCGTATTGTCCGGTTCGCCGCCCTTGTGTTCGGCGACCGTCCGGCGGTTGGTTTCGCCGACCCGATCGGCAGTCTCGGCGACGAACTCCTCGAGGGTGTCCTGGACCGGGCTTCGGTCGTCCTTGACGAGCGCGCCTTCGCTGCCCTCGGCCCCGAAGTCGGGGTGGATCGGAATCTGGCCGAGCAGGGGAATGTCGTACTTGTCCACGATGGTCTGGGCACCCTCGGTTCCGAAGAGTCCGTGCTCGTCGTTACAGGACGGACAGATGAACGAACTCATGTTCTCGACGACGCCGAGGACGGGCGTGTTGTGCTTGTTGAACATCTGGATGCCTTTCCGGGTGTCGTCTAGCGCCATCTCCTGTGGCGTCGTGACGACGACGGCGCCGGTGACCGGCATCGACTGCAGGAGGTTCAGCGTCGCGTCACCGGTTCCCGGCGGGAGGTCGACGATGAGGTAGTCGAGGCGGCCCCACTCGACCCCCTCGAGGAACTTCAGCATGAACTTGTTGACCATCGGCCCGCGCAGGATGGCGGGGTCGTCCTCCTCTTCCATCATGAAGCCCATGCTGATGACCCGGACGCCGTCCGATCGCGGTGGGACGATGTCCTCGCTCGGGGTGACGCCGGGTTCGCTCTCGACCGGCAGGATTCGCGGGACGTTCGGGCCGTGAATGTCGGCGTCGAGCAGGCCGACCATCGCACCGCGTTTCTCGAGTCCGGCCGCGAGGTTGGCCGCGATCGTCGTCTTGCCGACGCCGCCTTTCCCGGAGGAGACGGCGATGACGTTGCGCACCCGCGGGAGCACCTCGTCGTCGAACCCGTGTTCCGCGCCGGCCTGGGCACGGAGGTCGGCCTCGAGGCCGACTTCGTCGCAGAGTTCCCGGATTCGGTTCCCCAGTTCCATCTCCGAAGGTGCGTACGGCGCGTTCAACGCGAGCGAGATCCGCGCGGTCTCGTCGTCGATCGTGACGTCGTTGACCAGCCCCAGCGAGACGATGTCCTCGCCGATGTCGGGGTCTTCGATCTCCTCGAGTTTGATCTTGAGTTCGTGTTCTGTAATACTCATGGTGCGTCGATGGACGTTACCGAACGTAGGGGCTCGAAACGGGATACGTGTGATGGTTTGGAACCCGAATCCGCGCCTCCGCGGACGCACCATCCGTGGTTCGGGGGATCACGCGATCCGTGATCCGACGACGTGACTCGGCGAATCGCACCAACGCGTCAGTTAGACTCGTGAGTCGGGATGAGTCCCGACGGCGACGGTCGGAGATTGCGACGCCGATCGGCTGGCGTCGTTACGGGCCGACCGGTCCGATCGGTTCGGGCATCCCGCCGTAGAAGACGATCGCGATGAGCATCGTCAGGATGAACATCCCGATCCACATCTGGGCCGTGATCCCGACCAGGTACGAGACGCCGAGCAATCCGGTCCTCGTGTTCCGTGGCGCACCGAGAAACCACGCCGCGACCATGATGTACACCGGAACCAGGATGACCCCGAAAATGAGGTACGTGCCCGTATTCGGGAACCCGGTGAGTCCCTCCGTCCCGCCGTAGCCGTGGTAGAGGACGGCAGTGACGAGTGTGTTGATCACACGCGTACCCCTACCGGGAACCTTGTTGTCATTTGGCATGCGATTGCATGGTCATTGTCGTCCCCGGTGCAAACTGCTCGAACGTATCGACGTTTCGGATCGCAACGCTGGTGACGAGTACGCGAACGGCAAAAAGCAGTGTACAGCGCGAGGGGACTACGGCCCCACACCGCCGATCGGTTCGGGCATCCCGCCGTAGAAGACGATTCCGATGAGCATCGTCAGGATGAACATCCCGATCCACATCTGGGCCGTGATCCCGACCAGGTACGAGACGCCGAGCAGCGCCGACTTCGTGTCGCGTGGCTCGCCGATGAACCACGCCGCGACCATGGCGTACACCGGGACCAGGATGACCGCGAAGATCAGCCAGGTACCGATGTTCGGGAAGCCGGTGAGGCCCTCGGTCCCGTCGTAGCCGTGGTACAGCACCCACGAGAGCGCGGTCGCGAGCGTCGCCGTCATGCTTCCACCTCCGGCTCGGCGGCCTGTTCGTGTTCGTGGCCGTGATCCTCGTTCAGGTGCTCGATCGCGTGGAGTTCGACCACCGGAACGACCTTGGAGACGGAGAGGAAGATGAGCACCACCATCCCGATAGTGCCAGCCAGCGACAGCCACTCGATCGCACTCGGGAAGTACTCGCCGGGAGTCGCCTCGTAGATCATGAACACCGGGTGGAGGAAGCCCTCGATGACGAACAGGAGCTTTTCGGTGAACGTCGCGGCGAGCACTGCCACGCTGACGACGAGCGCGCGCTTCTTGCTGAACAGCGCGGGTCGAATGATCGTCGCGAAGATGTACGCGAGCGACAGGCCGATCATACCGATCGCGGTCCTGTAGATGGGACTCGCGACCTTCGCTTCGGTCGCGTGGGCCCGGGCGAGCGGGGCCTTGAACAGCCCGTTGACGCCGAACTGCAGCTGGAACCACAGGAACAGCATGCAGAAGAACCCGAGCCACAGCAGCAGCCCGCGGAAGATGTCGTCAGTGATGATGTGATCCCAGCCGTACGCGCGGCGGAACCCGTACGCGACGAGGGTGACCCCGCTGATCGCGGACATGAGAGCGATCGAGAGGAACGTCGGCCCCTGGATACCGCCTTCCCAGCCGGGCATCGCCGGCAGCAGGGCGAACAGCCACGGGATCACGCCGCCGTGGAGCAGGAGCGGGGCCATGATGATGACTGCGAGTGCGAGCCACCAGACCATCCGCTCGACGACTTCGTCCTCTTCCTCGGTGTAGCCGAGGGTCATGACCTTGTAGATCGGTTCGAAACGGTCGGGCAACTGGTCACGCAGTCGCGTGATGTCGTAGCGAAGCGTCAGCGCGAGGTAGGTCGCCGTCAGCACGAAGTAGGCCGTGATGACGGTCACGTCCCACACCAGCGGCGAGTTGTTGACGGTGATGTGGTAGTGGCCGAGCACGCTGGTGACCATCCGATCGGGGCGGCCCATGTGGACGAGAATGTAGAATCCCGCCGCGGAGAGGCCGGCGATCGTCAACAGTTCGGCGAGACGGGCGACCGGCATGTACCGCTCCATCCCGAGCAGTCTGACCGATGCCGAGAGGATGATGCCGCCGTGAGCGATGCCGACCCACCAGATGAACGCGCCGATGTACAACCCCCAGGTCACGCCGCCGCCGGAGCCCCAGTCGCCGAGGCCGGTGACGACGAGCCCCTGTTGCAGCTGGTAGGCCCAGGCCACGAGGAAGGCCCCGAGTGCCAGGGCACAGACGGCGAACAGCGCGATGTATCCCCTCGTGAGCGAGTTGATCGGTCGGAGGATGTCTGCCTCCGTCGGCGTTTTCGTGCTCATCCGATCCTCACCCCTGCGTCACCGACGGTCTCCTCATCAAGGACTTCCTTGCGGTTGTCCGTCAGGCCGACGTCTTCGTAGGCGACCGGCCCCTCGACCTGTTCGGCCTCCGGACCGGGTTCGTTGCCGATGTAGGTGACGTTCGGGTGGGTCCCCATGTCCTCGAGCAGTTTGAACGTCGACGCGTCGCCGCCGACGTAGCTCTCGAGGACGTCCCGGGCGGTATCCTCGTCGGTGATTCCGGCTTCGGTGACCCACGGCTCCTCTTCGCCGTCGAGGATCTCCAGCGACTCCTGGACCTCGGCCGGCGTGATCTCGCGGGACTCGTAGCGATCGACGACGCCCTGGACGCTCTCTTCGGCGTTCGTGACGACGGCGTCCATCGCGTCGTTGGCGCGATCGAGGTCGTCCTGATCGGCATCGCCCTCGCCGAGGAGGGCGTCGACGATGGTCGCGAGTTCGTCCTCGGAGCGTTCGTCGCCGAACTCCTCCTCGAGGACGCTGGTGAGGGCCTCTCGGAGGTCCTCCTCCTCGAGCGAGAGTTCGTCGTCGCTGACCTCGCCCTGGACGTACAGCGCGGCCTCGATCTCGTCGAAGTCCCAGTCGCTCTCGCTGTAGTTCATCTCGAGAAGCCCGATGTTTCCGTCGAGGAACGCGTAGGCCTCGCTGACGTCGTCCTTGTTGGGGCTCTTGCCCTCGACCTTGTTTCGGGCGCGGCCCTGGACGACGTTCGCGAGGTACTGCTGTGGGGTACTCTCGGGATCGTTCATGTCGCCGAAGTTGATCGCCTGGGGCGGACAGGCGTCCTCGCAGGCGGTCGTTCCGACCTTTTCCTCGCCCTTGTGGCCGTCTTGGCGGCTCGGACACATCGTACACTTGCTCATGACGCCTCGCGGGGCGCGGCTGTCGACCCAGCGACCCCGATCGTCGGTCATGTGGTCGCCTTCTTCGCCGGGTTCGGTGTCGTGCATATCCGCGATCTCCTCGGTCGAGACGTCCGGTTCGTCCCACTGGAAGTAGTTGACGCCGTACGGACAGGCCACCTGACAGTACCGACAGCCGATACAGATGTCGTAGTCGGTCAGGACGAGGCCGTCCGAATCCCGCGTGTGCCGCGCCGTCGTCGGGCACACCTTCTCACAGGGCGCGTCGGTACAGTGCTGACACGGTCGGATGAGGCGGTTGCGTCCGCCGGGCGTCGAGTCCTCGTAGTCGAGAATGTACATCCAGTTGACGCCCTGATCGAGCTGGTTCTCTTCCTTGCAGGCGGTGACACAGGAGAGACAACCGTCACAGCGCTCGAGGTCGAGCACCATCCCCCACTGGGTACCCTCGTCTTCGCCGCCGCCGTGGCCGTCTTCTTCGGCCGCGCCGACGCTCGGTTGCTGACCGTTTTCGGCGGTCCCCCAGGCACCGAGTCCGACGGCCGCTGCGCCGGCGCCCATCTTCTTCATGACGTTCCGGCGACTGTCCTCGCCGTCACCCTCGAACTTCTCGAGCATCCGGGTGACGGTGCCCTTCCGTTCCTCCTGGGCCCGGTCGTAGGCCTCCTCGGTCGGGCGATCGTCGACGCCGAACTCTTCCATCACGTCCTCGTGATACTTCTCGTGGAATTCGGCTTCCGAGAGTTCGCCCTTGGTGACGGCCATCGCGTCCTGGGCCATCTGCATCCCGAGATCGCTGTCGTACTCGGTCTCGTCGAGCATCCCCTCGAGTTCGTCTTCCCACTCCTCGCCGAGCGGGTGGAACGAGTCGTCGTCCGCGCTCATTTACCCAGAACACCTCTGGCAATGTTCACGTCGATCCGATATAATTGCATGCCGGCACGTAGTTGAATACATGTCTCTGTACTCTACCCGCGATTCATAACTAGACCCGGATGAAGTATAGAGCCGATTTCCAGCGCGTGAGAATCGATACGAACAAGTTCGGTTATATAAATAAGGTATTAGTAGCTGGTGCTTGCGTACTCTGGGGAATGGCACCAATTGTCGTTAACAGTACCACCGAAGTTGCGGTCACGCGACGGACCGTCGTGCCGACCGGAGAATCACCGACCTGGGCCCGTAATCGCCCATATATCCTGCTTCCGGAGCCGTCAGATCGGCCGTAATAATCGCCACTCTCGCCGTCGAAACGATCCGTCGATCGCAACACATCCGCCCGAATATATTCGCACCGATCGCCATTCGGGAGCCACGCCGACGTCCGTGTGTACGACTGGCCACGCACTCGACGTCGGTTCGACGGCCGTAGGGATGCTCGAAGCACTCGAACGCACGCTCCACGCACAGGTATTCGACGGAGAATCGTCGACGATCCGTCTCGCACTCGACGCGGAGGACCGATCAATCGCTGGCGAGTTGTTCTTCGAGACCGTCCGTCTCCTCGGCGACGCCCGGTACGTCCTCCACGAACCGCTTGACGATCGCCTCCTCGGCACGATGGAGCGTCTCGCTGCAGGTCGACTTCGCGATGTCGAGACGGCCGGCCAGTTCCGTTAGCGAACAACACCGCGGCGTATCGTAGTAGCCTTCCTCGACGGCGGCGACGACGACCTCGAGCTGTCGTTCCGACAGGAGTTGGCTCTCGTGGAGCCGTTCCCTGACGTGTTCGATCCGGTACTGCAGGCCGAACCGTTCGAACTGTTCGGCGAGTTCGGCCAGCCGTTCGCGCGACCCGGTTACTTCGATCGTCGCCTCGCCGTCCCGGATCTCGACCGGCAACTCGATCGGCATCCCGGACTCCCGCGAGGAGAACTGCAACAGCGGGGTCGTCGTTTCGAAGTGGACGGTCGCCTCGTTGTCGCTCCACTGGGCGAGGGTCAGTTCGGTGATCTGTGGATGCTCGTCCATGTCGTCGAGCACCTCGGCCACGTCCGGACCGGTGATCCGGACGAGCGCGAACCCGGAGTCCGAGCCAGGAACGGCCGCGAGCACCCGGAACGACGCCTCCGGGTGGGCCGTCGAGACCTGCTGAATCCAGATCTGCTCGGGCATCGTGAGCGTGAGTGTTGCCTGTGCCATACGAACGTGTTCCGTTCGGACCTACGTACCCGTGGCTCCGAATATATTCGGTCGAATTCCCGGTGCGTGAGAATACGCCGCTCGAACACGTTCGCCTGAACAGCCAACCGCCGTCGACCCGAACGATCGGTCGATGACGACGAATCCAGCACCCGCCGAACGGACGCTCGACGTCCGCGAGATCGACGGGGAACCGTTCGACGACATCGTGGCCGCCCTCGAGTCGCTCGGGGAGAACGATCGGCTTCGACTGATCGCACCGTTCGAGCCCGTACCGCTCTTCGAGGTTCTCGAGGCACGCGGCTTCACACACGAGAGCAACCGGCAGGAGGACGACCTCTGGCACGTCCTGATCGAGCACGCGTAGGCGACGCACGACGCCGTCCACCGTCCGCACGAGACGCGCTGTGCGAACTTGTTCGGGCAAATATCGAAAGGAGTGCGACGCCGACCACCGACTGCATGACACGACTCGACGTCAGGGACGTGCCGCCGGTGAACCGTCATCCGAAGATCCACGAGCAGTTCGAGGACTTAGAGCCCGGTGAGACGCTAACGATCGTCAACGACCACGAACCCAAGCCGCTGTTCTACGAGTTCCAGGCGGAAGTAGAGGAGTTCGACGCCGACGGGTACGAGGTCGAACAGGTCGCCCCGGACGAGTTCGTCGCCCGGTTCCCGAAGGTAGAGGCGTAACTCACGATCGACGGACGATGCTCCGTCCAACTGGGCTGATCTGCACAGCCATCGAACGCGACGCGGACGGCGCGATCGCCACCCGCGGGGTGACGTCGCTCGAGGCCACGACGCGAGTCCCCGCGAATCACGAACTGACGGCGGCTCCGACCGGCGCGATTACGATCGAGACGAGATGATCGACGCACTCAACCGACGACGGTTCGCGGACTTGCTCGCGGGAACGACGATCGCGGCGTACGTCCTCGTCGCGCTCGGGACCGCCGTCTCGACGACCGACGGCGCAGCGACGTGTACGACCTGGCCGGCCTGTTCGACCGATCCGACGCTCGGCTCGCTCTCCGGCGACCGCCTCCTCTTCTGGGGCCACCGCGCGGCAGCCCTCGTGACCGGCCTCCTCGTCGCCGCGTCTGGACTCGCCACTCGGCGGGTCGATGTCGATCGCCGGGTCGCCGGCCTCGTCGGCAGCGCGGTCGTCCTCTTTCCCGTACAGGTCGTCCTCGGTGCTGCGATCGTCGTCGGTGGCCCCGCCGTCGCGAACCGACTCCACCTCGCGCTCGCGATGGTCATCTTCGCCAGCCTCCTCGTCGCACTCGTGGTGACGCTCGAGGACAGTGCGCGCGGGGCGTCGACCGGTTCGAGATCACCCGAGCAAGGCGGTTCGAGAACCCCCGAGCGAGCGACGACCGGTTCGGAAACGAGCGCCGATGCCGGAACCGGAGACGGTCCGATCGCGACCGATCGGCCGAGCGACGGAATCGCCCGTCTGCGGCGAACGGTCGGCGCGTACCTGACCCTCACCAAACCGAAGTTGATGTGGCTGCTCTGTCTCGTCGCGCTCGCGGGGATGGGGCTGGCGACGCTCACCGGCGCGGCGCTGGACCCGACGACGGCGGTCGCGACGCTCGCCGGGGGCGTCCTCGCGATCGGCGCGAGCGGGACGTTCAACCACGTCTACGAGCGCGACCGCGATCGGCGGATGAACCGGACGGCCGACCGGCCGCTGGTCCACGACCGCGTCCCGGCCCGGAACGCCCTGGCCTTCGGCGTCGCGCTGGTCGTCGCGTCGATGACCGTCCTCGTGTGGTGGGTCAACGCGCTGGCTGCGGTACTGACGCTCGCCGCGATCGGCTACTACGCCGTCCTCTACACCGTGGTGTTGAAGCCGAACACGGCCTGGAACACGGTACTCGGCGGCGGTGCTGGGGCGCTCCCCGCGCTCATCGGATGGGCGGCCGTCACCGGAAGCGTCGGCGCGCCCGCGATTGCCCTCGCCGGGGTGATCTTTCTGTGGACGCCCGCCCACTTCTACAGCCTCGCGATCGCCTTTCGTGACGATTACGCGCGCGGCGGCTTCCCGATGTATCCCGTCGTCGAAGGAGTGCTCGCCGCGCGTCGACACGTCGCGTTCTACCTCGGCGCGACGCTGCTGGCCACGAGCGTCCTCGGCTGGCTGGCCGGCCTCGGCTGGGTCTACGCGACGACCTCCGTCGCCCTCGGTGCCGTCTTCCTCCGGTCGGTGATCCGTCAGTACCGCGTTCCGACCGACGAGGTCGCGCTGCGCTCGTTCTACGCCTCGAACTACTACCTCGGCGCGATCCTCCTCGCGATCGTCCTCGAAACGCTCGTGATAGCCGCGTAGCCGGACCGCGAGCGTCATTTCGTCTCCGACCGTCGACGGTGACCGGTACGGGGTACTTAATTGACCACGATATGGTGGGAATCGGCGATTCGATTGCTATCGTGTGGGAACCGGCGATACGGTTGAACATATGTCTACCCCTATACCCAAATGAAGATCATGATTCCAACCGATACCAACCGACGGCGGTTCCTGCAAGCGATGGGCGCGGCCGGTGCGGTCGCAGTTGCCGGCTGTACGGGTACCAGCGAGCCGGCCGACACGAGCAGCGACGACGAAGAGGACGCAGACGAGGGGCTACCGCCGGCGAAGGACGTCGACGTCGACCGGATCGCTCGCGATCCGACCGACATTCCGGACCCGGTCGACTGGGACGAGCCCCGCGAACACGACATCACGATCCAGACCGAGCGCGTGGTCGCCGAAATCGAGCCCGGCGTCACCTTCGAGTACATGACCTTCGAGGGGCAGGTGCCGGGACCGATGATCCGGGTCCGCCGGGGCGATCGGGTCAATCTCACGTTCGACGTCCCCGACGACCTGAACGTCGCCATGCACAACATGGACTTCCACGCGGTCTACGGCCCCGGCGGCGGCGCGGACGCCACGACGATCGCGCCGGGTGACGATCCCACCGAGATAAGCTTCACGGCCGACTACGCGGGCGTGTTCATCTACCACTGTGCGGTCCCGAACATGGACCAGCACATCAGCGCCGGCATGTTCGGCTCGATCCTCGTCGAGCCCGAAGACGGTCTCCCCGAGGTCGACAACGAGTTCTACCTCGGCCAGCACGAGATCTACACCGACGGCGAGGTCGGCCAGGAGGGCCACCACGGCTTCGACTTCGACGCGATGCAGAACGAAGAGCCGACGTACGTGGTGTTCAACGGCCAGGCCTACGGCTTCACCGAGGACGGCGTCGGGCCGATGGAAGCCAACACGGGCGAGACCGCGAGGGTCTACTTCGCCAACGGCGGCCCGAACCTCCTGAGTTCCTGGCACCCGATCGGCAACGTCTGGAGCAACTTCTACCGCGACGGGGACCTGCTCTCCGAACCCGACCAGAACATCGAGACGGCCCCGGTCGCCCCCGGGACGACCTCGGCCGGCGAGATGGAGTTCCCCGTCCCCGGCCCGGTCAAGATCGTCGACCACGCGCTCAGTCGCGTCGTCCACAAGGGCGCGCTCGCCGTCGTCGACGTCGCCGGCGAGGAGAACCCCGAAATCTACGACGAGGATCCGTAAGGGGTCCCCGTCGGTCCCACCGGCACGGGTAACCCACGATCCCGCCACACCACCACTCCCACCATGACACTCACGTCCCGCCGTACCGTGCTTCGATCGTCCGCGCTCGCGATCGGGGTCGCCCTCGGGGGCTGTCTCGAGGACGCTGCCGACCGGTCGAGCGGCGGCGGCGAGCAACCACCCGAGAACGCCGGCGAACTGGGAACCCCCGCCGAACGGATCACGGTCACGGCGAATTCCCAGCCGTACCCCGAGTTCGAACCGCAGATCGTCCACGTGGCTCCCGGCGGGACCGTCGAATGGCTCGTCGAGACGGGCCGCCACGACGTCACCGCCTATCACGAGGACGGCCACGGCCCCCATCGGACGCCCGACGGCGTCGAGCCCTGGGGCAGCGATCGGATGACCGGCGTCGGATCGGAGTACGAGCGCACCTTCGATCGCGAGGGCGTCTACGACTACGTCGACACCCAGCAGGTCTGCACCTCCCACGAGATCGCCGGCAATATCGGCCGCGTCGTGGTCGGCTGGCCCGACCCCGACGACGAACCCGCGATGGCCGACCCCCAGCCGGAACTCCCCTCGCAGGCCGCCCGGGCGATCGAAATGTTCAACGAGGAGACCCGGCCGGTCCTCCAGGACGGGCCGTGACGTTCACGTCCCGGGCACATGACCGACACGTCGATCCCGCGACGATCGCGGTTCGGACCGGACGATCGCCGCTACGATCGACGGAACTCGACCGAACATATTCACCCCTTTCTAAAGACGCGGGAATCCAGACGGTGCTTTAGCACATCGAACGCCGATTTACAATCGAGACCATGACCCCCACATCCACACCCGTCGACAGGCGAACGTTCCTGCGCGCGGCGGGCGCGACGGCGATCGGCGCGTCCCTCGCTGGCTGTTCGCAACTGACCAGTTCCGGCAAAGCTGAGGACGGCCTCGTCCTCGCCCCGCCGGAGAACCACGACCGGATCGAGAACGCGGACCTCCCGCACCCGATCTACGGGGATGCGATCCCGGAGGCGACCGTTCCGGCCCCGCTGCACGATCGGGCGGTCACGACCACGGAGTTCACCGGTGAGCGTCACCTGATGCTGACGTTCATCTACACTAGCTGTACGACCGTCTGCCCCGGCCTGACCGCGGCCCTGCGGCGCGTCCAGGACGATGCCCACGAGGAGGGATACGAGGACGAAATCGCGTTCCTCCCGATCACCTTCGACCCCGAGTACGATACGGCCGAGGTCCTCGAGTCCTACGGCGAGGACCACGGGGTGGACTTCGACGCCGGCAACTGGTACTTCCTGCGGCCGGAGTCGCCCGAGGACGCCAAGGCGGTCGTCGAAGACACGTTCGGCGTGGCGTTCGAACGGGGCGAAATGGAAGACGACGAGACGGAAGACGGCGACGAGATGGACGGCGACGACGAGATGGACGGCGACGACGAGATGGACGGCGACGACGAGATGAGCGACGATCACGGCGATCACGCTCGCCACTTCGTCCACGCGTCGCTGATCCTGCTCGTGAACAAGGATGGCTTCGTCGAACGGGCCTACACGGGCGGTTCTCCGGGCGGCAACGAGATCGTCGAGAGCGCCCGCGCCGTCGTCGAGGGGTGGTGAATCGTGCGCCGTCGCGAGGTCCTCGCGGGAGCCGCTGGCCTCGCCGCCCTCGGCGGCGGCGCGATCGCCGTCGGCGAGTGGAACCCCCTCGACGACGGCGCGGCCGTCGACCCGATCGAACTCGAGACGATCGACGCGCCGGGGAGCGAGGCCGGCACCGCGACCGTGCCCGAACGCGGCCGGGTGACGTTCGTCGAACTGTTCGCCACCTGGTGTACCGTCTGCGAGGGGATGATGGAGCCCCTCGGACGGGTTCACGAGGACGTCGATGAGGACGTGCAGTTCGTCTCGGCGACCAACGAGCCGATCGGCAACACCGTCACCCGCGAGGACGTCGCGGACTGGTGGCGCGAGCACGACGGCAACTGGCCGGTCGCCATCGATCCCGATCTCGAACTGACGGAAGCGCTCGACGGCTCCGGGGTGCCGTACGCGTTCGTCCTGGACGCGGACAACGTCGTGACCTGGTCCGGACGGGGGCAAAAGTCGGCCGACGAGATCCGATCGGCCATCGACGACGCCGGAGGTGAGTGACGTGGCGGGCGGCGAACTCCTCGGGACGATGCTGTTCGCCCTCGGCATCGGCGTGGCCACGTTCTTCTCGCCGTGTGCGTACGCGCTGTTGCCCGGCTACGTCGGCTACTACGTCGCCGCGACCGGCGAGGAGACGACCCCGCCGCTGTCCGGCACGCTCGCTCGCGGGGTCGCGGCCGCCGTCGGCGCGGTGAGCGTCCTCGGCACACTCTCGATCGCCGCGGTCGTCGCCGGCGAGACGGTCGGACGGGCGTTGCCCCTGCTCGAATACGGCGTCGGCGTCGCGTTGATCGCGCTCGGCCTGTGGGTGCTGTACGGCGGGAGCGGGGCCGTTCACGTCCTCCTGCCCGAGCGCCGATCGACCGTCCTCGGATTCGCGCTCTTCGGCGCGATGTACGCCCTCGCGGCGACGGCCTGCGTCCTTCCGCTGTTCCTGGGACTGGCGTTTCGCTCGCTCACCATGCCCCCGCTCGAGACGGCGCTGGTGCTCGGAACGTACGCCGTCGGGTTCGGTGCGCTCACGGTCGCGGTCACGGTCGCGACGGCGTTCGGGTACGCCCTCGGGGCCGGTCGCATCGCCGGCTACGTCGATCAGGTAATCCGCGTCGCGGGGGTCGTCCTGGTGATCGCCGGCGCCGGTCAACTGTACGTCGCCGCGGTCTGACGCCGAACTGACCAGTCCCGTTTTCGCCCGATCGTAACGCCGAGTCGAATCGCCGCGTTCGGCCCGGCATCGAACCCGGTTCCAGGGGAATATGTACGGGACAATGGATATGCAGGTACCGCGACGAATCCCGGCCGAATAGCACTATGCCTCCGTCACACTCGAGTGAATCGGCACCGGTGATGCAACGACTCTACGATCGGATTTGGCTACTCGCGGCAGCAGCGCTCGCGTTCTTCGCACTCTCGTACGTCGCGTGGGGCTGGATCGACGTGTTTTCCGTTCCGATGGGGTGATTCGATGACGTCACCGATCAAACCCCCGGACGGCAACTGGTGGAATCAACCGATCGACAGACGGGAGTCCATCTGGCTCGGACTGGGCGTCGGCTGGTCGCTCATCCTCTTCGGCTGGATGAGCGCCTGGACGCGCGTCGGCGACCAGAACCCCATCGGCGAGACGTTCCGCGTCGAGAGCGACGAGTACCGCGAGAAGATGGACGCCTACAAGGAGGAAGCCACCGAGACCGAGGACGGTCTCGTCCCGCCGGGCACCGACGTCTACATCAACGCGATGCGCTTCCAGTGGGACGGTGCGCCGGTCGTGCTCGAGGCCGGAACCGAGTACGATATCCACCTCAGTTCCATGGACGTCCAGCACGGCTTTTCCCTCCGACCGGAGGAGGCGCTCAGCAAACAGATCAACCTGCAGGTGCTGCCGGGCTACGAGTGGGTCGTCCCGATGACGTTCGATGAACCCGGGACCTACCACATCATCTGTAACGAGTTCTGCGGCCAGGGCCACAGGACGATGCACGGAACGATCGTGGTGGAGGAGTGATACCGATGGCACACACACTCGACGTTCTCGGCCTGTTCGACAACGAGTATCGAGACGACGGCTTCCGGACCTGTTCGGTGACCGGTCTCGAGGTGCACCGCTCCGTCGAAAACCACGTCAAACTGTTCGGTCTCACGGCGGTCGTCGCCCTCCTGTACGGGGGCATCTTCGCGTTCACCGTCGCGATGACCCGCTGGGAAGTGATCGGCCTGCTCGAGCCCGACGCGTTCTACACGCACCTCAGCCTGCACGCGTGGAACCTGCTCATCTTCTGGATGGTATTCACGGAGATCGCCATCCTCTACGTCGGCGGCCCGATGGTACTCGGCAGACGGCTGCCGCTCACGAGGGTCGCGAAGGCCGGATGGCTCGTCATGGTCGGCGGGGCGGTCCTGGTCAACTACGCCATCTGGACCACCGAAGCACCCAACGAGGCACCGCTTCTGACCGCTTACGTCCCGATGCCGGTTTCGCCGCTGTTCTACGCCGGGGCGTGCGTCTTCATCCTGGGTACCGTGGTCGCGGCGCTCCCGTTCTTCGCGACGATGTGGTACGAGAAGCGGGAGAATCCGGGGAAGACGCTCCCGCTCGTCAGTTTCGCCGCGTTCGTCACGTCGATCATCGCCGTCGAGGCGCTGGTCGGCGGCCTGCTGGCGTTCGGTCCCGCCCTGCTGTGGCGGCTCGAGTTGATCCAGTGGTGGGACGCCGCCTGGTACCGCCAGATGTACTGGATCATCGGGCACGGAACCCAGCAGATCAACCTCGTCGCGATGATCGCGGTCTGGTACTTCCTGACCCACGTCGTCGCCGGCGCGGAGGTCGTCAGCGAGAAGGTCTCGCGGACGGCGTTCATCCTCTACCTGTTCTTCATCAACCTCGGGGCGGCACACCACCTGCTGTCGGATCCCGCGGTCTCGACCGGCTGGCGCATCTGGAACACGTCCTACGCGTTCTACGGCGCGACGTTCGCGAGCCTCATCCACGCGTTCGCCATCCCGGCCGGGATCGAGGCCGGTCGCCGCAAGCGCGGGAAAGGCGGCGGCCTCTTCGGCTGGCTGACGTCGGCCCCGTGGACGAACCCGGTGTTCTCGTCGACGATCTTCTCGATCATCCTCTTCGGCTTCCTCGGCGGGATCACGGGCGTCATGATGGGACAGCTCCAGCTCAACATGACCTGGCACAACACGTTCGCGACGGTGGGCCACTTCCACGGAACGGTCGTCCTCGGGACTACGGTCGCGTTCATGGGCCTGATCTTCTTCGTGATCCGGACCATGTTCATGCGCCAGTACGTCTCCGAACGGCTCGCGTCGATCCAGCCGTTCTTCTACTCGGCCGCGATGGGCGTTGCCGTCCTGATGATGATGTACGTCGGCATCCTCTACGGCATCCCGCGCCGGACCGCCGAGGTCGTCGAGAACATCCCCGGCACCGAGTTCAGCCTCTCGGCCGCCTCGCCGCTGTTCGCGATTTTCGGGATCTTCGCGCTGCTGGCTATCGCGGGCGGCGTCCTCTTCGTCCTCGTCTCGGTCGGCTCGCTGGTCTTCGGCGATCGCGTCGAGAACGGGGACGACAACGCCGATCTCGTCGCGGACGGCGGCCTCGGGATGGCACAGGACCCCGACGACCCCGTCCACGCCTACGAGATGCGCGGCACGTTCGTCCTCTGTCTGATCTTCCTCGCCGCGTTCGTGATCACCTACCTGCTGAACTGGTACCTGCTGACCCAGCTCTGGTCGATCGGCGCCTGATCGACCGGACGAACCGTTCCCGATCGATCCCGCGATCCGTTTCGTACGATCCACACACCCATGACACACTCCGACGCCGACGCGACCGCATCGCCCCTCGAGTTCGTCAGCCGAATCCTCGGCCAGGCCTGGCGGGACTTGCTGAGCGTTTACTACGCGAACACGCCGATCTGGCGGCTGCTCAAGAGCGTCGGGTTGCTCTTTTTCGGCTTCTTCTGCTGGTCGGCGTCGAACCTCGTGCTCTCCTACGGGATCGACTGGACGATCCTCCGATACACTCGCTCATACGGATTCGTCCTCATCCTCTGGGGGCCGCTGACCCACGCCGTGATCGTCCCGCTCGTGATCCGCCTCCGGCGGAGCGCCCAGACCCCGACCCTGCGGACGATCGCCCGCCAGGGTTCGAAGATCAACATTTCGATCTTCCTGGCGATCGTCCTCGTGCTCGGGACGTTCCCCGTCGGGCCGATGACGCTCGACTTCCAGACGACCCTCCAGGGCGGGTCGGGATCGGACGTGAATCCCGACCTGCTGTGTACCCGCTCGGACGGGGAGATCCACTGCCACCTCTCCGAGTCCGAGGGGATCGACCACGTCGTCGTGACGAGCGGCGACCGCGAGGTCGAACGAGTCGACGAACCGCCGTTCGAGTTCACGATACGGGAGGACAACCTCGAGGAGGTGGTCGGCCAGCAGGAGTTCGTCGTCGAGTTGCAGGACGAGGGCGGCGACACGATCCGCCGATACCGTCGGTACGTGTCGTCGATCCCCGAGACCTAGCCGCCGGATCGGCGGTGCCGCAAAGCAGCGCCACGTTCGTCGAGTAGCGGCTCTGCACGGCTCGAACTCGCGTCTCGACGTGCGATTCTCCGACTACGTCGATCCGGGTTCGATTCCGAACTCCCGGTCGAGCAACTCGTCCCATTCGTCCGCGCCGATCGATCGCTCGCATCGCAGGCGGCCCTCGGTGCGGATCACCGCGTCGGGGCGCAGTTTGACGTGCCCGCGGTCGGTCGCCATCGATACGACGGGATCGCCGGTGAACGGCGATTCCGGTGCCGCGACGAGGTGGTCGGGGGTCGCCGCGAAGTAGCTCGAATCGCGGGGCGTCGTCGCGAAGACGTAGCGATCGGTCCACGCCTCGTCGCCCGGCTCCCGGTACTGGGTCGCGAAGTCCGCGTCCGGTCGATCGCGCTCGACGACGCGCCACTCGACGCCCGCCTCGTCGACGCGTCCCTCCCGGTCCCCGGAAAGCGCGATCGGCCGACGCATCGTCGGGGTTCCCATCCCGACGTCGACGACGTATCGACGCCCGTCCGATAGGGTGACGAGCGTGCTCCGGTGGGCGGCGGGAAGTCCAGGCTCCCCGTCGCTGACGACCCGCGCGGCGACCGCATCGACGTCGAAGCCGAGTCCGTCGAGCAGCCAGGCGAAGAGGCTGTTGAGTTCGTAGCAAAACCCGCCGCGTCGGCGCTCGACGATCTTCTCGTAGAGCGGGTCGATCTGCACGGAGATTCCGTCGCCCTCGAACCGATCGAACGGATCGCCGGCGACGGCCAGCGTCTCGAACGGGACCGACGTCACGTGCGCCCGCTGCAAGCGCTCGAGGGCAGCTCCGTCACGATCGGGGCGTCGATCCGGGTCGAGACCGATGCGATCGAGGTATCGGGCGTGCGTCCGCGAAACCATGTTCGTCCACGAAACGTGATTCTCGCGACGCTTAGGTTCTCGCTGAAGCGCATTCACGTAAGTATCCCGACACTACCCGGGGCCTCGATCGATCTGGCCTCACCGATCGTCGTCAAGCACCGACCGCGAGGAGTTGGCGACGACGATCGCGCTGCTGGTCGCCATCGCGACGGCCGCGAAGAGCGGGTTGATCAGGCCCGCCGCGGCCAGCGGGATCGCGACGGCGTTGTACAGCAGCGCCCAGCCGACGTTCTCGCGGATGCGCCGTCGGGTGGCCGCGGCGAGATCGAAAACGGAGCGGACGGCGCGGAGGTCGCTCGCGGTCACGACCGCGTCGGCGGCGTCGGTCGCGCGGGCCGTCCCGCTCCCGAGCGCGATCCCGACGTCGGCCGCGGCCAGCGCCGGGGCGTCGTTCGTCCCGTCGCCGACCATCGCCGTCACCCCTTCCCGGGAGAGGCGCCGGACGGTCTCGACCTTTCCGTCGGGCGGGACGCCCGCGAAGACGCGATCGACCGCCGGATGCTCGCGGAAGGTCGCCGTCGCGGCCTCGTCGTCGCCGGTCAGTACGACCACCTCGCGATCGGAAACGGACTCGAGGACCGATCGCCACTCCGATCGCGTCCGATCGCCGACGACGGCGACGGCCCGCGCTCGTCCGCCGTATCCGATCGCGACGGGGAGTCGGCCCCGGGACCGAGCATCCGCAACGGCCGATTCGAGGTCGTCCGGCAACGGCCCGACGAGCCGCTCGACGAGTGCGGACGTCCCGACGACGACGCGATCGCCGTCGCGGGGTTCGTCGCCGCCGCTGTACCACGCCCCCTCGATCGTCGCGCTCACGCCCTCGCCAGGGTGGCGTTCGAAGTCGGTCACCTCGAGGGTGCACTCGCCTGCGGTTCCCCCGTCGTCGGCCGAGGGTTCGAGACGGCCGCCGTCGGCAGTGATTCGATCTCCGTTCGCGTCGTAGGCCGCCGCGTGCGCCACGATCGCGTCGGCGACGGGGTGTTCGGATCGGCGCTCGACGGCCGCGGCGGGTTCGATCGCGGCGGCGTCCCCGTGGACCTCGAGCACCGTCATCTCGCCCGCCGTCAGCGTGCCGGTCTTGTCGAAGACGATCGTCTCGACGGCCGGCGCCGACTCGAACAGGGTTGCGTTCGCGACGACGATTCCGCGCTCCAGGGCGTCGCGAAGGCCGGAGGCGACCGCCAGCGGCGTCGCCAGCCCCATCGCGCAGGGACAGGAGACGACGAGCACCGTCAGCCCGGTCAGCACCGCGTCCGCGACCGGCGTCCCCGTCGCGAGTCGCCAGCCCGTGACGACGACCGCGAGCGCCAGGACGAACGGGACGAAGATCGTCGCGAGGCGGTCCGCCAGCCGCTGGACCCCCGGCGTCGCGCTCTGGATCTCCCACATGAGCGTCGCGATGCGATCGAGCGTGCTCTCGGCGTCCTCGCCGACCGCGACGACGAGCGCGCTGTCGGTCACGATCGACCCGCCGACGACGCTATCGCCCGGCCGCTTCGTGACCGGCAGGGATTCCCCGGTGAGCACGGACTCGTCGACGGCCGCCGCCCCGTCGAGTACCGTGCCGTCGACGGGAATCCGCTCGCCGGGCCTGACGAGGACCTCGTCGCCCGGCGCGAGCCGATCGACCGGCACCGTCTCGGTCCCGGTCCCGTCGGCGTTTCGGCGGGTCGCCTCGCGGACCTGCGCGGCGGTCACGTCCGCGAGCAGGTCGGTCGCCCGGCGCTTGATCCGGCGCTCGTAGTAGGTACCGAGGCTGACGATCATGATCACGGCGACGGTGACGTCGTAGTAGAGGTGGGTACTGCCCGTCACCAGCGCGACCGTGCTGTAGGCGTAGGCCGACGTCGCCGCGATCGCGATCAGGAGATCCATGTTCGGCTGGCCGACCCGCAGGCTCACGTACGCGCCGCGGAGGACGGGATAGCCGGTGTAGAACAGCACGCCGCCGGCGAACAGCCCGATCATCGCGAACGGGAGGGTGGTTCCGAGCGGCGAGGTCGCGTCGACCGAGAGAATACCCGTCTCGATCCCGACGTAGCTCGGGTAGAGGTAGAACAGGTACCACGGCATGACGAGCATCGCCAGGAACCCGCCGACCAGCAGCCGCTGGACGAGGTCCTCGTCGGCACGCGCGTCGTGTCCGTCGCCGTCGCGGACCCGTGCCTCGTAGCCGTAGCCCGAGATGACGGCCGGAAGGTCGGGCTCCGCCAGCCGATCGGGATCGTAGACGACGCGAGCGGTGTCCGTCGCGTAGCTCGCCTCGACGGTCTCGATTCCGTCTTCACCCTCGCCCAGCAGGGAGACGAACCCCTCGCAGGTCGAACAGTGCATCCCGTCGACCGCGAGGAACGCCTCCGCTTTCCCGTCGGGTACCTCCCGATCGGCGGTCTCCGCCGCCCGATCGACGACGCGCTCGCGATCGACGTCGTCGACCGTCTCCAGCGTCGCGCTCACCTCGAGACAGCCCCGACAGCAGAAACTCCCCTCGACGTCCGCCGCGGTCACCGGCGACTCCGGCGTCGGGAGGCCACAGAGCGAGCAGGAACTCATTCCACGGTGGGTACTCGTCGACGCGCCGGGTAGCCGTGGTGCCGAACACGTTCACCCCGACCGACGACCGACCGCTCGAATCGATCGCGCGTCACGGTCGACCCCGCCGTCCGCGGAGGCCGCGGGTCACTGCGAGGCGCCACGGGACGACGAACCAGAGCCCGAGGGCGGCGTTGACGAGCAGGAACTCCGGAGGCGCACCGCCGGGGAAAACGGACGACGAGCGGATCGCGCCGCCGAGCAGCGACGCGACGATCCACGTGAGGCCGACGATGGCCACCGTCCGTCGGGCCGAGCCGAGTACCCGGCCGCGATACGCACCGAAGAGCGCGGCGACGATTCCCCACCCGATCAGGAACGGGATCGCGGTACGGAGGGTGTGGACCGGGAACTCCCAGGGGGCCATGCCGTGGCTGTACAGGCCGGTGCCGACGAACGCCGTGACGACGAGTGTATCGGCGACGGCGAGGGTAACGACCAGCGGTACGGAAGCGACTCGACCGACCGACTCCGGACGCGAGTGAGATTCGACCATGGTTCTCGGGACTCGGTCACCGCGCGTCGTGTCCGACCGAGGGACAGGAGACCGATCGACGGGACGGGAGACGCGATGAAGCGCGCCTCGGCGCCGGCGCCCCACGGTGACGTTCGGTCGAGTGGACGCGCGCCACGTATGCGGATTTGCTCCCGAACGAGTTCGGCGGACTCCCGGTCCGACCGTTCACTCCGGATTCGTAGCCGGGGAGTCACCGAAACGTCGACAACTGACGGCGATCGCTGGCCGTGTCCGAGCCTCTCTTGGCTACTGTCTTAGCTATCGGGATCCGTCCCGAACACGTCCGGGACGAGACACAGGCCGTCCGAACCCGTACTAATACGTATGCAGTCACCCTCGTCCGTCATCGACCGCACCGACGCACCGTCCGATCGCCCGCCCGAGGTGATCGACGTCCGCACGCTCGGGCCGCCGGAACCGCTGAAGGAGACGCTCGAGACGCTCGCCGACCTCGACGCCGAGACGGTCCTGGTCCAGCGCAACGATCGCGCGCCGCAGTTCCTCTACCCGAAACTCGACGACCGCGGCTACGCCTACGAGACCGTCGACCTGGACGACGAAGTCGTGACTGTCATCTGGCAGGAGGACTTCGAGGAGACCCGCTGAACAGCGTAGTACACCCGATCGGATTCGCAAGCGAGAGTGTCGCTCCCCGCGCCCGGTACTGGTGTTCTCCGCCACGGTAGCTGCTGCGCTACCGTCATCATTCATCGAGGACCGTCGGCCAGATACGCGAGCTAATTGAATGGGAAAGACCTTAGATACTATATCTGTCTACTAGTCTAGTAGAGACAGACTTATGCCCTCCATCCAGACGAACGGATTGACGAAACGATTCGGCAACGACGTCGTCGCCGTCGACGACCTCGATCTCACCATCGAAGCCGGTGAGATCTTCGGCTTTCTCGGGCCCAATGGCGCCGGGAAGTCGACGACGATCAATATGTTGCTCGATTTCATCAGGCCGACGGCGGGCTCAGCTCGGGTCCTCGGGATGGACGCCCAGACGGAAGCCGCCACGATCCGGGAGCGCATCGGCGTCCTACCGGAAGGATACGCGTTCGACGACTATCTGACCGGCCGCGAGTACGTCGAGTGGGCTATCGAAACGAAGGCTGCCGACGACGATCCCGACGAGATACTCGAGACCGTCGGGATCCGCGAGGACGCGGACCGGACGGCTGCCAGCTATTCCACGGGAATGCAACAGCGTCTCGCCTTCGGGATGGCCCTGATCGACGATCCCGACCTCCTCGTCCTCGACGAACCGTCGGCAGGACTCGATCCCAACGGCATCCAGCGCATGCGATCGATAATCCGTGATCGGGCCGACGACGGGACGACCGTCTTCTTTTCGAGTCACCTCCTCTCCGAGGTCGAGGCCGTCTGCGATCGAGTCGGCGTCATGAGCGAGGGCGAACTCGTCGCTATGGATACGATCTCGGATCTGCGGGAGAAGGCGGGCGGCCGCGCGAGCATCGAACTCGAGTGTGCGGTGGCACCGGCGGCAGAGGGTGTCGAGGCGATCGACGGCGTCGCCGAGGTGGTCGTCGAGGAGACGACGCTGACCGCATACTGTACGGATCCAGCGGCCAAGGCCGACGTGGTTCGATGCGTCGACGAGCGAGCCGACGTCGTGGACATCTTCGTCGACGAGACGTCGCTCGAAGACCTGTTCAACCAGTATACCGGCGGTGGGCGCGACGGGATGGCCGACGGGGAGGTAGACGGTCGCTCTCAGGAGGTGTCGGTATGAGCCTGCGCACTGTCGCGAAGAAGGATTTTACTGGGGCACGGCGGTCGCGAACGCTCTGGACTGCGGCAACCCTGCTCGGATTGATCGCCGTGTTACTGGCTTACGTCAACCAGGGCCACAGGCAAACCGATGCAGAAGCCGTCCAGGGGCTGTTTCAGATGATAACACAGGTGCTGGCAGTATTGCTCCCCATCGTCGCGCTGACTGGGAGTTACCTCGCCATCGCCGGGGAACGAGAAAGTGGCGGGATCAAGTTCCTGCTCTCCTTGCCGAATACGAGACGTGACGTTTTCGCTGGAAAGCTCCTGAGCCGTATCGGCATCGTCGCTTCGGGTGTCGTCTTCATGTTTATCGCCGCCAGCAGTGTGTCACTGACGAAACACGGTGCCTTCCCCGTCGGCGTCGTCTTGGGCACGCTCCTGATGACGATCGTCTACGGCTCGGTGTTCGTCAGCATCGCCGTCTCGATGTCGGCCGCAGCAGCCTCTCGAAGCCGCGCGATCGCCGGAGCGCTCGCGTCGTATTTCGTTCTCGTCATTCTCTACGTATTCCCCGTGATCCAGGTCAAAACCATCGTTCGAGGGATTCACGCGTCTATCCTCGGCATGGAGAGCAACCCCGATCTCTACAACGCCGTCCAGTACACGAGTCCATACCTCGCGTATCGAAAAGCGATAAATCTCGTGGTCCCCGACGGGCTGGAACAGCGGTTGTTCCGGGACAGCGCGAGAAACGTCGACGCCGCCGCGAACGTGGGGAGAGGCGCTACCGAGGTCGACCTCGACCTCCCGTTCTACCTGACCGACGAGTTCTCACTCGTCATTCTGGCGCTCTGGCTCGTCGTCCCGTTGCTCGTGGGGTACTGGGCGTTCGAGCGAGCTGATCTGGAGTGATTCCGATGATCCGACGCAACCAACTCGGTACGGCACTGGTCGTCCTCGCACTCCTCCTCTTTACCGTCCCGGCTCTCTTCCCGGTACAGGCGGAGTTGAGTCACGACACCACGGCTGTCACCTTCGACGGCCGCGAACAACTCGAAGAGCAAGGGATCGAGATCATCCACTACGGGAATCTCTCCGATCGGGGACAGGAACTGTACGTCGAAACGCTCGAAACCGGTGGCGAGTACCGCGTCCCGCCATCACAGGGCGCACCAGAATTCGACTATCTGACCGGTGCAGAACGTCAACAGGTCAGGGAAGAGGATCCAGAGGGGCGCCACGGCGTCGTTGCTATCGAACGCCCCGAGGATGCCGACATCCCGCCGGCGGACGAACCGTTCGACCGGGTCCCGGAGGAGAACGATGAAGAGGCCGAACCGCACCGCGAACAGGTGAAGCGATACGATCTCATGGAGATTTCGAAGGGGCCGCCACCGCTCGGTGCGACGCCGCAGTTAGTCCGTCTCGTCGCGGCGCTACTCGCGGTCCTCTCGTTCGGTATCGGTGGGTACCTGCTGTCCTCGAAGTGACCGTCATTTGCAGGAGATCACGCAGAATCTCCTTGCCTGTTTTACAGCGACGAGTCGGTTTCAGATCGCGGTTTGGCTCGTGACATCCGGTTCTGATTCGATGGGACGACTCGTGGCGATCACCGGGCGCGTCAGTTCGTCTCGTCCAAGTGCGCGACGAGCAGTTCGGTCAGCCGTTCCGGCCGTTCGTGCTGGACCCAGTGGCTCGTCTGGGGCAGGAGTTCGAGGCGACCGTCGTCACAGTATCGGTGGCCCTCGACGGCCAGTTCCGGAACGAGTGCGGTGTCGTCTTCGCCCCAGACGACGAGCGTCGGCGCTGTGACGCGCTCCCGTAACGGACGCGGCGGGTACCGGGCGGCGGCCCGGTACCAGTTGAGCATTCCGGTGAGCGCACCGTCCTGACCCCAGGCTCGACGGTAGTGAGCTAGCACCTCGTCGGGGAACGTCCCTGGCGCGGACGTCTCGCGGAGTGCCCGTTCGAGAACGGCGAAATCGGCCACTCGACAGGCGAATTCCGGCAGTACGGGAAGCTGGAAGGCCATCGCGTACCAGCTTCGCCGCAACTGCTCCGGGTTCGATCGCAGTTGCTCGCGGTAGGCCGCCGGATGCGGCGCGTTGACGATCGCGAGTCGATCGACGACGTCCGGAGAGCGAAGCCCGAGATCCCAGGCGACGGCACCGCCCCAGTCGTGGCCGACGACATGGGCCGACTCGTGCCCCTCGGTGTCGACGAGTTCGACGACGTCTCGCGCGACGGTACGTTGCTGGTACGCCCGGACGGATCCCGGTTTCTCGCTCAGGTTGTATCCCCGCTGGTCGGGGACGAGGACGCGGAAGCCGGCCTCGACCAGCGGTTCGATCTGGGTTCGCCAGCCGTACCAGAACTCGGGGAACCCGTGGAGCAAGACGACGAGCGGATCGTCCTCGTCGCCGGCCGCCACGACGTGGAGTCGAACGCCGTTGACGGTTCGGTACGTCGACTCGACGTCGAGCGCCGACAGCAACGACGCGTCGGTCCCAGCCGAAAGGGGCGTCGAACCCATACGGAGGTATTGCACGCGACGCGATTTCAATACCGGGCAGCGTTCGCACCGCCTCTCACCGTAGCTCCGCCGCCGAACATGTTCCGGGGTTTTCTTTCTCCGAGGGAATCGCCGAGGGGACTGAACGGGTACAGGGAATAGATAGAACCGAGGAGAAGTACAATGACCCAGACCACAGCAAGTCGACGGCGGTTCATACAGGCGATCGGCGCAACCGGCACAGTCGCGATCGCCGGGTGTGTCGGCAGTGACGTCGGCGCGTCGGAGAACAGCACCGAGACCGAGGACGAGGAGGGACTGCCCGCGGCGAAGACTGTGGACGTCGACCGGATCGCTCGCGATCCGACCGACATTCCGGACCCGGTCGACTGGGACGAGCCCCGCGAACACGACGTCACCATCCGGGCCCAGGACGTAACCGCCGAGATCGAACCCGGCGTCACGTTCGACTTCATGACCTTCGAGGGGCAGGTCCCCGGTCCGATGATCCGGGTCCGCCAGGGCGATCGGGTCACCCTCCGGTTCGAGGTTCCGGAGGACTCCAACATGGCCATGCACAACATGGACTTCCACGCGGTCTACGGCCCCGGCGGCGGGGCAGAGGCGACGACGATCGCACCAGGAGACGACGCCGCGGAGATCGCCTTCACGGCCGAGTACGCCGGCGCGTTCATCTACCACTGTGCGGTCCCGAACATGGACCAGCACATCAGCGCCGGCATGTTCGGCTCGATCCTCGTCGAGCCCGAAGACGGACTCCCCGAGGTCGACAACGAGTTCTACCTCGGCCAGCACGAGATCTACACCGACGGCGAGGTCGGCGAGGAAGGACACCACAGCTTCGACTTCGACGCGGTGATGGAGGAAAACCCCACCTACGTGGTGTTCAACGGCCAGGCCTACGGCTTCACCGAGGACGGCGTCGGGCCGATGGAAGCCGAGGTCGGCGAAACTGCGCGGGTGTACTTCGCCAACGGCGGTCCGAACCTCCTGAGTTCGCTCCACCCGATCGGCAACGTCTGGAGCAACTACTACCGTGACGGGGACCTGCTCTCCGAACCCGACCAGAACATCGAGACGGCCCCGGTGGCACCTGGAACGACCACGGCCGGCGAGATGGAGTTCCCCGTCCCCGGCCCGGTCAAAATCGTCGACCACGCGCTCAGTCGCGTCGTCCACAAGGGCGCGCTCGCCGTCGTCGACGTCGCCGGCGAGGAGAATCCCGACGTCTACGACGAGGAACCGTAACGCGATCGGCGTCTCCCGGCGCGGTTTCGCCGACCGTCGCCGGAGTCGGACGGTTGACCGTCGTGAGGTGACCTGGCCGCTTCAGTTGGGCGGCTCTCGACTACGTCCAGACCCGGAGGCAGTCGGTCGAACAGAAGTGCAGATCGATCTGCTCCTCACCGTCGGCATCGACGTGGGTCGTGAGCGTGTACGCGACCTCGTCCGCTCGACAGTTATCGCAGTTCATACTCGCTCACCCCACGTCGAAGGGTTTGACTATGCACCCATTAGCTCGCTGCTGGTGCAGTAAGTGTCGGATTAGAACGGACACGGGAGGCCGTTAAAACGGCCGATTCCGGCAGGAACGTCTCTCAGGCGGGTGTGCCTTCTTCGGCTTCGAGCAGTTCGTGATAACGATTGCGGATGGTAACCTCCGAAATGCTCGCGACCTCGCTGACGTCGTTCTGGGTGACCTTCTCGTTCGTCAGGAGAGCCCCGGCGTAGACCGCCGCGGCGGCGAGGCCGACCGGTGACTTCCCCGAGTGAACGCCGTTCTCCTTGGCCGTCTGCAGGAGCCCTCGTGCGCGTCGCTCGGTCTCGTCGGAGAGGTCGAGATCGCTCGCGAAGCGGGGGACGTAGCTCTCGGGATCGGCCGGCTTGACCTCGAGTCCGAGTTCGCGGATCACGTATCGGTACGTGCGGGCGACCTCGTCTTTCTCGACGCGGCTAACGGCCGAAATTTCGTCGAGGCTCCGGGGCGTGCCGGCCTGCCGAGCGGCGGCGTACAGCGATGCGGTGGCGACGCCCTCGATCGATCGGCCCGGCAGCAGGTCCTCCTTGAGCGCGCGGCGATAGATGACACTGGCGGTCTCGCGGACGTTCTCGGGGAGGCCGAGCGCGCTGGCCATCCGATCGATCTCGCCGAGGGCCTGCTTGAGGTTGCGCTCCTTGGAGTCGCGGGTGCGGAACCGCTCGTTCCAGGTGCGCAGGCGCTGCATCTTCTGGCGCTGGCGGGAACTCAGCGACTTCCCGTAGGCGTCTTTGTCCTGCCAGCCGATGTTCGTCGAGAGCCCCTGGTCGTGCATCATGTTCGTCGTCGGGGCCCCGACGCGGGACTTCTCGTCCTTCTCGGCGGCGTCGAACGCGCGCCACTCCGGCCCGCGGTCGATCTCACCTTCGTCGACGACGAGACCACAGTCTTCACAGACGGTTTCGGCGTGTTCGGCGTCCGAGACGAGTCGGCCACCACACTCCGGACACTGCTCCTGCTCGTCGACCTGCTCGCGCGCCGGTTCGGTCTCACCCTGGCGTCGCTCATCGCTCCGCGTTCGGGTGGTGGAATCTGTCATTGTGTTGGGGAACCAGTCGGAACGCTCGATGGAAAACGCTCTAGCGTGAGAACGAGTAATGACTCGTCAGCACTTAAATACTTCGATCGTACGGACGGATGAATGACACACTGTGATCGCCAACGGCGGCCGGTTCGGGGGCAGTCCCGTCCCGACGGTATCGAAACCCTTACTCTCCGGAGGCCGGTGGGATTGGGTATGAGCGACGACGCCGTCAGTGCCGAGGAGGTCCGCCACGTCGCGGAACTCGCCCGCGTCGACCTCACGGACGCGGAGGTCGACCAGTTCACGGGGCAGTTCGCGGCCATCCTCGAGTACTTCGAAACGCTAGACGAGGTGCCGGAGGTCGATCGCGAGGCGACGCTTTCGAACGTGATGCGGCCGGACGAGGAGCGCGACTCGCTGGACAGGGAGGACGCGCTCCGGAACGCGCCCGAGACGGAGGACGGCTACTTCAAGGGGCCGAACGTTTCCTGATCATGTCGGCGAACATCTTCATCACCGAGGAGCGAATCGAGGGCGACGACGACGGCCCGCTGGCCGGGAAGACCGTCGCCGTCAAGGACAACATATCGACCAAAGGCGTCCGGACCACCTGTGGCTCGAAGATGCTCGAGGAGTACGTCCCGCCCTACGACGCCACGGTCGTCGAGCGGGTGAAAGCCGCCGGCGGGACGATCGTCGGGAAGGCGAACATGGACGAGTTCGGGATGGGATCGACCACCGAGACGTCGTATTTCGGATCGACGGAGAATCCGGCCGCCCCGGGCCGCGTCCCGGGGGGATCCTCCGGCGGTTCGGCGGCCGCCGTCGCCGCCGGCGAGGCCGACCTCGCGCTCGGCTCTGACACGGGTGGCTCGGTTCGCTGTCCCGCCGCCTTCTGCGGCGTCGTGGGCATCAAACCGACCTACGGACTGGTTTCGCGGTACGGGCTCGTCGCCTACGGAAACAGCTTAGAGCAGATCGGCCCCTTCGCGACCAGCGTCGAGGACGCCGCCGCGCTGCTCGACGTGATCGCCGGGAGCGACGATCGGGACGCGACGACTCGCGAGTCCCCGCTCGAGACAAACGAAACTTACGCCGACGCCGCCACCGGCGACGTCGACGGCCTGCAGATCGGCGTGCCGACCGAACTGCTCGACGGCGCCCACGAGGGCGTCGTCGAGACGTTCTGGGACGCGATCGCCGACCTCGAGGACCGCGGGGCCGACTACCACGAGGTCAGCCTCCCGTCGATCGAACACGCCGTGGAGGCCTACTACGTGATCGCGATGTCGGAAGCGTCCTCGAACCTCGCCCGGTTCGACGGCGTCCGGTACGGCCACGACGCCGACGCCGACGGCAACTGGAACGAGGCGTTCTCGCAGGCGCGCAAGGAAGGGTTCGGCGACGAGGTCAAGCGCCGCATCCTCCTTGGCACCTACGCCCTCTCGGCCGGCTACCACGACAAGTACTACAAGAAGGCCCAGGACGCCCGCGCGTGGGTCAAGCAGGACTTCGACGAGGCGCTCTCCGACGCCGACGTCCTCGCGTCGCCGACGATGCCGGTGCCGCCGTTCGAACTCGGGGAGAGCCTCGACGATCCGCTGCAGATGTACCTCGCAGACGCGAACACGGTTCCGGTCAACCTCGCCGATCTGCCCGCGATCTCGGTCCCTGCGGGCGAGACCGACGGCCTCCCCGTCGGGTTGCAACTCGTCGGCCCCGCGTTCGGTGAACAACGCCTGATCCGGGCGGCCAGCGCGGTGGCCTGATCCGGGCGGCCAGGACAGTGCCTGACCGGAGACCGGTCGTCGCACCGGACCGGCCCGATCGGAGACGGTGTTCTGACACCGGTGCGACCGATTTCCACGGCGGACGCCCCACTGGAGAGGGCGTTCGCGAAGATCGGACGGAAGGACGAACGTGCGCGGTCTGCACCATCCGATCCCGACGAGGAACGTGCTGCTCGAAAGGTCCACAGGCGACTGATCGAGGTCATCGACGGCGACGGTTTCTACTACAACCGGGATCGGGAGTCGCTCGTTCTGATCGAGCGATTCGCCCCCACGCAGCGACATCGACGACCGTCCATCACCGGAACTCGCTTTCTGAGTCCGGACACCGCGATCGATTCGTCACCGCATCGTTCTCTCGCGCCCGATGTGAGTGAGGAGGGATCGTTCGAGAGCACCGCCGCTCGGCGTCGTGGGCATCGGAGCCACGGCGTATTCATGTCCCGCGCTTATCTGTCAGCGAAGTATAATTGTTCCGTGCCCGTCGCACCAGATCCTGCCGAGATATTCGACCGAACGGTCGACGAAGGTGAACGGCGACTCAACCAGTCACTGCTCGAACTCGCGGCGACCAGTTTCATCGCGGGCTTCACGATCGTCTTCGGCATCGCCGCGCTCGGGGCCGTCGACGCAATGGTCGAGCCACAGTTCGGTGACGTCGCGCATATCGCGGCCGCACTCACGTTCGGTATCGGCGTCGTCTTCCTGGTCGTCGGTCGAACGGAGCTGTTCAACGAGAATTTCGTCGCTCCGGCCGCGAAGGCGGTCGATCAGTCCGGATCGTGGATGCTCTCGTCGCTCGTTCGCCTGTGGACCGTCACTCTCGTATTCAACCTCGTCGGCGGGTTCCTCTTCGCACTCGTCTTCGCTGTCGATGGCGTCCTTCCCTCGGGGTCGGCACACGCGCTGGGGGAGACCGCCGAGGTGATCGTCAACCGGCCGATGCGAGCAATGTTCGGGAGTGCCATCGTGGGGGGCGCGCTCGTGAGTTTACTGTCCTACCTTCTGGAGGCCGTCAATAGCGTCCGGAGTCGCATCACGTTGGCCTACACCGTCGGATTTCTGTTGGCCCTCGGACCGTTCGATCACGTCATCGTCACTGCGATCCACGTCTTTTTCGGACTTCTCTTCGATGCCGAGATCGGCTACGGAGCGCTGTCCGAGACGATCGTCGTCTCGACTGCGGGAAATTTCGTCGGCGGACTCGGTCTGATCACGTTCACCCACGTCGCCCAGGTACACGGGGCGCGAACCTCGGACGAAACACGATAGCGGAGCGACCGATCGACCGACCGTGAACGCACTGTCCGGCGGACGGTCCGCCGGTCCGCCCCGATCGATCGAACGGGTGGCGAACGGAACGGATCAGCGAAAAGCGGTCGCTCGAGAACGTTCGGTCGGCCGCTCGCGACGAGCCGTTACTCCTCGTACGCGAGGTTCATGATCCACTGGGAGAAGGCGTCGCTGTTCGGATCGACCTCCTCCTCGCCGATGAACGGCGAGAGCATGTCACCGGCCATCAGGAGGGTGAAATCGAGGTCGCGGGCGGTCGGCGTGATGTAGTAGGTGTTGTGCCCGTCGTAAACCGTCTCCTCCCGATCGACGAGTTCCTTCTCGACGAGCGATTCGACGATCCGACTCCCCTTGCGCGAGGAGACGTCCAGTTCCTTCCAGAAGTCACTCTGGTGAATGCCACCGGTCTCGCGGACCAGTTCGAGTCCCGCTCGCTCGTCCGCGGAGAGTTCCGCTTCGATCGCAGAGACGCTCACGGTGACCCCCCCTCCGTGTTCGTCGCGACAGGCAGGAATCCGTCCATGTGTGTTTAAGATGGATCGAACCGCTTAAATGTGCCCTTCGCCGTCGACAGTGCCGGCGTCGTGCTCGGTAGCGACCCGCTCGTACTCGGTCTCGCACGGCGGGCCAGGCGCGTACAGGTACCGGGTGTTCTCGCCGATCGCGATCAGGGAGGACGATCGGGTCCCGTACCCGTTCTCGTGCACGCAGACGCCGTACTCGTGGTCGCCGAGCACGTCTCCGGCGCGATCGAGCCACTCCGCCGCGGTCTCGTCGGGTTCGACCGTGAGTTCCCGTCGGACCGCACGGGCGCTGGCTGCCTGCTGGCGCGACAGGTCCTGCCTGATCGGGGGAATCTCCGCGTCGTCGTCGACAGCGACGTTGACGACCACGTGGACGCCGGGTTCGAAGGTCCTCCGAACGAGATCGCCGTCCCACTTGAACCAGATCGCGTCCGACGCGTCGGCGGCGACGAGGTAGAAACCCTCGTACTCGTACTCCGCCGTCGTCTCCTCGACGACGGCTGCAGCCTCGGCCGCGGAGTCGGCCGCGAGGACGTCGGCGACGAGCAGGCCTCGCGAGCGGTCACCGGCGAGATCGGCGTCGTTCCAGCGGTTCGTGACGCCGGCGAAGACGCCGTGCTCGTTGTAGCCGATCCACGTGCCGCCGGCTTCGGCGTCACGCGGCGCGATCGCGAGCGGGTCTTCACTGTAGACGCCGGGCGGGATCGACTCCCGGTCGAGCGCTTCGTCCCGGTTCGCGGCGACCGTCACCGGCGCCTCGTCGAAGACCTGCCAGGCGAGGGTGAGTGTACACACGGGTCGGATATTGGAACGGGATCGTCTTAACTCTCGTTCCGGCCGGGAAACGAACCCGGATCGGCTTCGGAGACCCGAGTCACTCGCCTTCGGCCACGTCGATCCCGTCCTCGCGAAGCCGGTCCCGGACGGCCCAACGATCGACGGTCCCCGAGGCGGTGCGGGGCAACGAGTCCACGACTGCGATCGTCTTCGGCCGTTTGAACCCCGCGAGCCGATCGGCACAGTGGTCCAGCAGGCCCGATGGGGCGACGTCTCGCGGCGAGTCTTCGTCGGACCGCTCGTCGGTGCCGTCTCCCGCAGGGACGACGAGCGCCGCCACTCGCTCACCCCATTCCGGGTCGTCGAGGCCGACGACGGCAGCCTCCGCCACGGCCGGGGCCTTCCGGAGCGCCGCGACGACCTCTCCGGGATCGACGTTCTCACCGCCCGTCACGATTCGATCGCTTCGGCGGTTGAGCACCCAGAGACGGCCGTCTTCGTCACGGTAGCCGACGTCGCCCGTGTGGAGTCCGCGATCGCCGAACGCCGTCGCAGTCACGTCGTCGTCGAGGTAGCCGGGCGTCACGGTCGGACCGGAAACGACGATCTCGCCGGCTTCGCCCGGTTCGAGCCGTCTTCCGTCGTCGTCGACGATCGCGACGTCGGTACAGACCAGCGGCTGGCCCGCGGTCCCCCCGTGGACGCGCGTCTCGTCCGGCGTCGCGGTCGCGATCTGTGAAGCCGTCTCGGTCATCCCGTAGGTCGGGTAAACCGGGACACCCGCGTCGAGTGCGCGTTCGAGTAACTCGGCCCTCGCGGGTGCGCCCCCGAGGAGCACGAACCGGAGCCCGTCGTGGGGACGCCAGCCCTCGTCGAGCAGTCGCTTGCACATCGTCGGCACCAGCGAGACGCCCGTGCAGTCGGACGCCGCGAGGACGCGTGCCGTCTCGGACGACTCGAACGATCGCTGGAGGACGACCGTCGTCCCGTACAGCACCGATCGGACCACCGGTGCGAGCCCGCCCATGTGGTACATCGGGAGACAGCACAGCCACCTGTCGTCGGGGTCGACGCCGAGTCGGAACGCCGAGGCGGTCGCGCTGGCGACGAGGTTGCCGATCGTCAGTCGGACCCCTTTCGGCTCGCCCGAAGTTCCCGACGTGAACATGACGAGCGCCGTTTCGTCGGGTGCGAGCGAGACGGGCTCGATCGACGCCGACGGATCGTCGGCCGTCGGTCCGCCGGCCCCGACGTCGCTGGCCTGCTCCAGCAGCGGCGTCGTTCGTTCGTCGATCGGGTCGTCCACCGACAGTACCGTCGCGTCGTCCGGCGCGATCTCGCTGGCAGTCGATTCGGTCGCTCGCTCGCAGACGATAGCTCCGGGTGCCGTGCGTTCGACCTTCGACGCGAGTTCCCCCGCCGTCTCGCGGACGTTCAGGGGGACGACGGTCGATCCCGTCCGCATCGCTGCGAAGAAGACGGGCGCGAATGCCGGCCTGGTGTTCATCAGCACGCCGATCCGCTCGCCGTCCGCGGCGAGCGGAGCGAACCTGCTCGCGACCCGATCGGCGCGACGATCGAACTCGCGAAACGACCACGCCTCGTCCGTTTCGTCGTCGATCAGGCCGGGTCGCTGCGGCGTGGTCGACGCGCGGTGCGAGAGGAGGTCCCGCGTCGGCCACTCGATCGGCCCGCCGATCACTCCTCCCACACCCCCTCGACGCCGAGGCCTTTCGCCTGCGGGACGACCGCCGACCCGTTCTCGAGGAGGACGGGATCGTGACCGAGGTCCGCGGCGAGCAACTCGGCCGTCGCGAGCCCGCAGGCGGGGACGTCGGGGATCGCCGCGGCGAGGTGGACGGCCCCCGTCCGGGCGACGACGGCGTCGATCGTCGTCGTCACTAGCGGCGTGATCTCGACTTCGGCTACCCAGGCCGCGACCTGGCGTGCGACGTCGATGCCGCCCAGCGCCATAGGCTTGAGAACGACCGCGTCCGCTGCCTCGGCCCCGCAGATCGCGTCCACGCCGTGTTCGAGTATCCCTTCGTCCAGCGCGATCGCGACGCCGTCCCCCCGGAGGGCGGCGTGTCCTTCGAGGGCACCGGCCGGGAGCGGCTGTTCGAGGATCGACACGCCGAGTTCGGCGAAGGCCCCGATCGCGGTCTCGGCTTCCTCGAAGGTCCAGGCCTCGTTCGCGTCCGCGCGGAGGTCGACCGCCGACCCGACCGCCTCGCGAACCCGCCGGATTCGCTCGATATCCTCGTCGACGCTCCGCCGACCGACTTTCACTTTGCAGACGTCGAAGCCGCGATCGACGGCGTCGCGCGCTCGTGCTGCCGTCTCCGCCGGGTCGCCGTCGCCGATCGTCGCGTTCACCGGAACCCGGCCGACGAGCGGCCCCTCGCTGAGATAGCGGTAGAGCGGCGTCGACTCCTGAGTCGCCTTCAGGTCGGCGATCGCGAGCGTGACCGCGTGCCGGGCCGCGGACGTGCGGTCGACCGCCTCGAGTGCGTCGCGTTCGTCCCCGTTCCGGAACGCATCGCGCGCCCGATCGAGGGCTGCCTCACAGTCGGCGTGCGATTCAGTCCAGCCCGGCAGCGGCGACGCTTCGCCGTAGCCGACGGTCCCGTCGGCGTCGGTGAGTCGGACGAGGAATCCGTCGCGAGTGTCGATCGACCCGTTCGCGGTCGCCAGCGGCCGATCGAGTGCGAGCGAGAACGATCGACACTCGAGTGCGAGGTCCTCGGTCCGGCTCATACGATCACCAGTCCGGTCGCGAACAGCACGGCGTACAGCGCGAGGAGCTTTCCCGTCCGTTCGAGGGCGGGGTTGAGCGCCGCACCGTCGGTCCGGGTACAGATCGTCCGCGCGATCAGCGCGGCGTAGGGCAGCGACACCAGCGGGAGCAGGATTTCCGGGCCGAACCCCGCGGCGAGCCAGAACCACAGCGGCGTGACGTAGGCCAGCGCGAGCAACCCGACGTACTCGACGCGGCTCCAGAAGTACCCGAACCGCACGGCGAGCGTTCGCTTGCCAGCCTCGGCGTCCGTCTCTCTGTCCCGAACGTTGTTCACCACCAGAATCATCGTCGAGAGGCTCGCGATCGGAAGGCTGGCGGCGATCGCTTCCCGGGTGATCGTCCCCTCGGGGATCGTCGTCGCGAGCGGCTCCGCGAGGACCGCCGCGGCCTGCACGTAGTACGTACCAGTCACGGCGACAATCCCGAAGAAGACGAACACGAAGGGATCACCGAGGCCGTGGTAGCCGAGCGGGTACGGACCGCCCGTGTACGCCCAGCCACACAGCACGCTCACGAGTCCGATCACGAGGATCGGGAGCCCCCCGCGGTAGACGAGGTAGGTCCCCGCGAGGATCGCCAGCCCGAACGTGACGATCGTCGCGAGTTTGACCCGTTCGGGTGGAATGAGTCCGGACTGGGTGACCCGAGTGAACCCCTCGCGATCGTCCGTGTCGGCTCCCTTGATCGCGTCGTAGTAGTCGTTCGCGAAGTTCGTCCCGATCTGGATCAGTGCCGCACCGACGAACGCCAGTAGTGCGGGCAGCGGCGCAAAGACGCCCTCGTGAATCGCGAGTCCCGTCCCGACGATCACGGGCGCTGCCGCCGCCGGCAGCGTCTGGGGACGTGCGGCCATCAGCCACGCCTTCGTCCGCGAGATTTCGACCTCCGCCGTGCTCATTTGGTCGGGTATCCCACTCGAGAGAGTGTCAACGTTGGCATTGCGGTCGACCGATCGGACTCCCCTCGAGCGCCTGCGTCGATCGCGCGACCGGAATCAGTAGTGCCACGGGAAGTCGTCGAAGTCCGGGTCCCGGCCCTCGACGAACGCGTCCCGGCCTTCCTTCGCTTCGTCGGTCATGTATCCGAGCCGTGTCGCCTCGCCGGCGAACACCTGCTGGCCGACCATGCCGTCGTCGGCCATGTTGAACGCATACTTGAGCATCCGCATCGCCGTCGGACTCTTCGAGTTGATCCGCTCGCCCCACTCGAGGGCCGTCTCCTCGAGTTCGTCGTGGGGAACGACCTCGTTGACCATTCCCATTTCTTCGGCCTCCGCTGCTGAATAGGTCTTCCCGAGGAAGAACACCTCCCGGGCCTTCTTCTGGCCGATCTGTCGGGCGAGGTAGGCGGAACCGAAGCCGGCGTCGTAGCTGGCAACGTCGGGATCTGTCTGGAGGAACTTCGCGTGCTCCTCGCTGGCCAACGTCATGTCACAGACGACGTGCAGGGAGTGGCCGCCGCCGACTGCCCACCCGGGTACGACGCAGACGACGACCTTCGGAACGTGGCGGATGAGACGCTGGACCTCGAGGATGTGGAGCCGACCCTGCTCCGAGGCTCGTTCTTCGTCCCCCTCGTACTGGTAGCCGTCCTCGCCGCGGATGGTCTGATCGCCGCCGGAACAGAACGCCCAGCCGCCGTCCTTCGGCGAGGGACCGTTCCCAGTCAGGAGGATACAGCCGACGTCCGTCTGCCGTTTGGCGTGATCCAGCGCGTCGTAGAGTTCGTCCACCGTTCCCGGTCGGAAGGCGTTTCGGACCGCGGGTCGATCGAACGCGATCCGGACCGTCCCGGAGTCGACCGCCCGGTGATAGGTCAGGTCCTGAAAGTCGAAATCGTCGATCGGTTCCCACCGATCCGCGTCGAAGAGTTCCGAAACCATTGCCTCCAGTTTGGTCAGCAGGGCCTGAAATAGATTCGCGTCCACGCCGACCCCCAGAGAGTTCGATACTGTGACGGTATCTTCGTCCCCGGCGTCGTGGTGGTCGCCGACGCCGTCTGCATCGCCGATGCCGTCTTCGGGACCGTCGCCGTGGACGCCGACCAGTCGTGACAACAGTCATGTACCATCGTCGGAAACCGCCACACGAATGGACCAGCCCGATCGAACGGGGCCGGGATCGTACTACGACGAGTACGGCGAGCGCGAGTGGGAGCGACTCGACCGGGACTTCTTCCACCGACTCGAGTGGGAGGGAACGATAGAGCAACTCGAGACGCACCTGCCGCCCGCAACAGAATCCGACGCGCCGCACGTCCTCGACGTCGGGGGCGGCGCCGGCCGGTACAGTATCTGGCTCGCACGACAGGGCTACGCGGTGACCCTCGCGGAACCGAGCGAGACTCAGCGGGCGATCGCCCGCGAGAAGATCCGGGATCACGACGTGGCGGACGCCGTCACGATCGTGGACGGCGACGTCCGCGACCTCGCGTTCGACGACGCGACCGTCGACGCGACGTGCTGTCTCGGCGGCCCGCTCTCGCACGTCCTCGACGCGGCCGACCGACGGCGGGCCGCCCGCGAACTGGAACGCGTGACGGTCCCCGACGGCCCCGTCTTCGTCTCCGTCATGGGACTGCTCGGGATCGTGCTGATCGCCGTCCAGTACGCCGGCAGAGGCGAGGAAGCCCTCGATCCGTCGCTGTTACCCGCACTCGTCCGCGAGCAGGATCACACGGCCGAACTCGCCCGCCGTCACGGGGTGGAGCCAGCCCTCTTCGACTGTCACTTCTTCCGGCGGGCCGAACTCGAAGATCTGCTCTCGACGGCCGGACTCACCGTCGAGACGATCGCCGCACTCGAAGGCGTCGCCGCGACCCGCCGATCGCACTTCGACGACCTGACCGCCGCCGATCGCGACGCGATCCGCGAGGTGAACGACCTGCTCCGGACGGATCGATCGATCGCGGATCTCTCGCCGCGCATGCTCGCCATCTGCCGGGCGTGACGCGATCGCCGGGCTGGCGCGTTCGATCGGTCTGGCACGTCCGCGTTCGATCGGTCTGGCACGTCCGCGTTCGATCCATCCCGCGAACGGATTCGTCCGTCGTGCCCGGTCCTCCGGAGAGAACGGCGTCTGTAAGGCGTCTAGCGATGCTCTCGTCTCATCCGGCGGTATCCCTCGAAAAGTGCGGGCAGTCCGAGTGGGAGTGCCAGGATCCCGAACGCGACGAGCGCCGCGGACGCTCGGCTATCGCGTCGGATGGCGAGTGCGGTCGCGCCGATGCCGATCAGTGCGATCCCATACGCGATATTGCTCCAGACGACGTCGTACGTAGAGCAGTAAAACCAGCACGCGAACGTGTACGAGGGAGCGTTCCAGGTGGGTGGCTGGAGTTTCGGCCAGAAGAACCGGCAGTAGGTCGTCCACCCGAGCATCGCGAGCGTCGGCAACCCCGCGAGCCACAGTTCGGCTCCGAAACCGGACCGCGACCCGTACCGACGATACCCTGCCAGAAACAGGGCCGGAAAGCTGCCGATCCACAGCCAGATCCCGATCGTATATGTGACCGGCCAGTGTTCGATCCGTGGTTGCCGAATCGGGAGCCGAATCGACGACGGGAGCGTCATCCACGAGAACGACGGATCGGGGATCGGATTCGTTACGAGTGCGACGAGACAGAGCCCCGTTCCGGCCACGAGCGCGTAGAGTCCGCCCGTCGTATACCGATCGAGCCAGCCCGGGAACGGGTCTGTCACGCGAACCTGTCCGCGAGTTCCAGTCATCGGTCGGGTCGATCGGTCGGGACGTGTCGTTCAGGCATCTCGCTCGAGCGCGTCACGCCGCTGTTCGTACTCCTCGTCGCTTAGATCACCACGGGCGTACGCGAGGCGGAGTTCGTCGAGTGCTCGATCGGAGCCCCTGTCCGGTCCGGCAACCGCCCGATAGAGCAGGTAGCCCGCACCGACGATCGCGGCGAGGAACAGGAGCTGCATCAGAACGCCAGCGAGCAGCATCCAGCCGGGTACCGTTCCATCGCCCCACATGTGGCTCCAGCCACCCATCACCGGGCCGAATCCCATCATACCGACTCCCATGAAGACCCCCGGGAGGACGACGAGAGCGCCGATGATAGCGAGGACGATCGCGACGGGTCGTGTGTCGGACGTGGTTTCTGGCATACGTGATCCTCCGTGAGGTTCGTCGCTATCGTAGGTTACACGCCGACCGTTCATTGCGATTGTCCTTTCTATCGTTTTGTTTTTCCGACCACATTCTCCCGATATCCTCGCCTAGATGCGGATCCAATTTTCGTATCCAAACCCTGCTGGCCTGTCCGCGGTATCTACCGCTCGATCACGGACCCGGCCGAGGGGATAACCTCCTCGTCCGAGAATAGCGACGCAGTGCTCGAGAAGACTGTTCGTCGTCCGGCTTGCCGCTGGTCGCCCGAAACCGAAGACAATGATCCTCGACGTGACATCGGCGGAGAGGAGGGGTGTCGCCGGTTTCGAAGGTTATCCAACAGTGCAGTGAATCGGCACGACGTATCGGTTCACATGAACAGACCGACCGATCGAGAAAGCGTCCACGAGGGCGCACAGGCGTTCCGATGAGACTCGCTCTCTTCGGGGCCACGGGTGGGACCGGGCGCCGACTGACGGCCCAGGCTATCGCGGCCGGTCACGAGATTCGGGCACTCGCCCGATCTCCGGCAAAACTCCCGACGGGGGATCGGATCACGACCATCGAGGGGAACGTCCTCGACCCCGAGCCAGTCGCCAGGACGATCGAAGAGACCGATGCAGTCGTCTGTCTGCTCGGCCGGACGCCGAACAATCCGCGCGACGTTCTCTCTCGTGGGACCGGCCACGTCATCGGTGCGATGGACGAGCGGGCAGTCGATCGTCTCGTCGTGCTGACGTCGATGGGGCTCGGTTCGAGTGTGCGCACCGTCCC
Source organism: Halosolutus halophilus (assembly GCF_022869805.1). Classification (NCBI taxonomy): domain Archaea; kingdom Methanobacteriati; phylum Methanobacteriota; class Halobacteria; order Halobacteriales; family Natrialbaceae; genus Halosolutus; species Halosolutus halophilus. The sequence continues at coordinate 1,599,406 of NZ_CP094974.1, forward strand.
GTGGTACGTACGTATCGCGAACGTGACCGTGCTTCAGGGGCTGATGGCAGACAAAGCCCGCCAGGAAGAACTCGTGATGCAGAGCGACCTCGACTGGACGATCGTTCGGCCCGGTGGGCTAACCGACGGTCCGCGAACCGGGGAGTACATTCACGCTGTCGACGTCGATGCGCGTGCGCGACCGATCTCCCGGGCCGACGTCGCGGAGTTCCTGCTCCAGGTCCTCGAACGCGACTCGTATATTCGTGGGGCTCCGATCGTCACGACGCAACAGGACGTCGACGTCGGCTTCCTCTGGGATCAGACGACGGCGATCGTTCGTCGGCTTTGCCGTTCCAGGCAACTGTCCACCATCCGACCGGATATCGTACAGCGAATTCGAAGACCATGACCGGGGTGGAAACGGGTTCCCCCGTCTGGATCGTCTTCGGCGCTGGGCTCGTGAGTGCAGGAATTCTCCTCGTCGGTCTTGGTGTGAGTATCGCGGGCTCGGCGTATCGATTCTGGCCGCATGGCGATCGCAACTGGACGTTCTGGATCGGATGGCTGTGTTGGAGTGTCTACACCGGGTGTCTCGTGGGCGTCGCATATCTCGACGCAGGGAGCGTCTTTACACCCGGCAGGATCGCGTTCGGTGTCGGAGTCGTCCTCGTTATCACGGGAACCCTACTCAGTATCGTCGCAGCGCTACAGCTCGATCTTCGGACGAGTAGTGGCCTGACCACGGAACTGTACACCGATGGCGTGTATCGATACTCCCGGAATCCCCAGTACGTCGGGTTCGTTGTCGCAATCGGTGGCCTCATCGTCTGCTCTGGATCCCTCTACGCGTTCCTTCTCGGCTCGCTCGGCGTCGTCTGGTTCCTCGCAGCACCGCTCGCCGAAGAGCCCTGGCTACGGGAGCAGTACGGAGACGAGTACGACAGCTATCGCGAGCGGACGCCACGGTTCGTCGGCCTCCCCCGGCGCGATCTCGTTCCCTAGACAGTCTCTCCGTCGTCCGGATCGGTCGAATCGACGAACGTTGCGAACAGGACCAGACAGTGCCGCGTCCCGATCCCGTCCTGCGTCACCGTGTACTCGTCGGAATCGTGGACAACCCTCTTCGCGTAGTGATCCTGATTGATGACGACAATCGACTGGCATCGGTCAGGTCGAAGACGAAGGCTACAAGCCGCAAGCGAGTTGGCTGGAGTCGTTCACTGCCAGTACGTGGGAACCCAGTGTGGGTACTTACTGTCCGAGGTGGACGTTCGGGTAATGGACGACACCATCCCGACCGACGGGAAATCCGGAACGGACAGGGCCGCGGTCGACATGATCGTCATGGCGACCCCGGGGCTGAGCCGGCGTCGACGAGCACTTTGTCGGAGTCTGTCCTCACGGGTCGTCCGGCGGCCGATCGGTCCCATCCTGACGAACGGCTAGCGTGAGCGTCCAGGGACTTTGCCAGATCTGCGAGGCCGCCACCGCTGAACACCGATGCCGACGGTGCAGGGCGTTGATCTGACGGCAGGTGTCGCGGTCGTCCTGCTAGTGATCGGTCTCGCGATGTTGCTCACGCTAGTGGTGTTCGTCGGCTACGAGCTACGCCGCGGTCATCAATGCCGGACAGGACAGAATGCTTGAAGACCGCCGATTCTTCGTCGGATTCGGCATCCTGCTGGTCGCCGGACCGTTCGCACTCCTACTCGTCCCACACCTCTGAACGACACGCCGCCAAATAATGCCGACGAACCCGTACACGAGACCATGACAGTTCACATCCTCGTTCCGATGGATGGTTCGCCGATGGCGAAACAGACACTCGAACACGCCCTCTCGATGCATCCCGACGCCCGGTTTACGATCCTGTACGTCATCGACTACATCGAGGAAAGCTATAGCGCTCGGGCGTTAGTCGGGGCCGACAAGCTTCAGGAGCGAGCCGAGGAGCGCGCCGAAGAACTATTCGAGGAGGCGGAGGAGATTGCCAGGGAGCACAGCGAGGAGATCGAGACCCGGACCACCGTTGGCGACCCGTCGCGCGAGATCGTCGCCTACGCCGAGGAACACGACGTCGATCAGATCGTCATCGGTAGCCACGGCCGGTCACCGATGTCGCGTATCTTGCTCGGCAGCGTTGCCGAAGACGTTACTCGACGGGCTCCAGTACCGGTCACTGTAGTCCGCTAGACCTGGGCCAGGACGCAGACCGGTATCCACGGCTTCCGAGCGTTGTACGTATCCGGATTCGTTCCCGAACTACGAAATCGCCGCACGGTCGAACTGGCTACTCGCTACAAACGTAATTCCCGCCAGAGATTCGACTGGACACGCTCTGCCGTCGCCCCCTCGCTGGTCGAACTTCGAAGCGTGCTGAATACGCGCCTCGGGCCGTGTTTGGACACGGACATTCGATAGCCACAGAGCCTCAAATGCCTGAGTGGATCCAGGTGACTCGGACATGGATCTGTCGTACAGGAGTACGGCTCGACCACATCGTCGTCTCAGCCGTTCTATCGAGGATATAGAACCATCGTCGCTTCGGGCAGCGGTCAACACTCTCAATGATGACGCGCCGATCTGACCTGAGACAAGCTGTAGAGCGGTTTCACGATCATCTAAACAAGGCTGTCCCCCTGTATCGAAGGCCACATTCTTTTTCAAAATATCGGAGCGGTATAATTCACATTCCGAGTTGAGAGTGCGATATAGATCGAACTTTGCGAAGGAGAACTGCAATAGTCGAGTCGGACGACGATGTAACTATGCAAGCGGCGGGTATCGATGGGGTGATCGAATCGCTCCGCATCGGCGTCGGCTTCCTCTGGACGGCAGCCTGGGCGATCGTCATGGGGCTCACGATCACGAGTCTCGTGCAGGTGTACGTCTCCAAGGAGCGGATGGCCCGGGTCCTCGGCGACGGCGACCTCGCCGGGCTCGCGAGGGCGACGCTGTTCGGGGCGGTGAGCAGCGGCTGTAGCTTCGGCGCCGTCGCTATCGGCAAGGGGCTTTTCAAGAAAGGCGCTCACGCGGTGAACTTCCTCGCGTTCATGTTCGCCTCGACGAACCTCATCGTCGAACTCGGGTTGATGATCCTGATCCTCCTCGGCTGGGAGTTCCTCCTCGCGGAGCTGCTCGGCGGACTCGTCCTCATCGCAGTCATGGCGCTACTCGTCCATCTCACGCTCCCAGAAACGCTGTTCGACGAGGTGCGAACGGAACTCGACCAGCACGACCACGACCACGGCATCACGGAAGATCCGACCTGTGGAATGGAAGGGAAAGACGAGTATTCGATCGTGACTGACGGGGGAGAGACCCTGAAATTCTGTTCCGAGGGGTGCTTGGAGACCTACCGGCAAGCGGCAGCGAGTCGGGGAGGCTGGCGAGACGAACTTCGTTCGTGGGGCGGCTGGTACAAACTCGGCAACCAGTATCGCAAGGAGTGGTCGATGATCTGGACGGACGTCGTCGCGGGATTTCTCATCTCGGGATTCGTCATCGTGTTCGTCCCACAGCGGGTCTGGAACACGCTCTTCCTCCAGGGCGATAGTCTGCTGGTGACCGCCGAGAACGCGACTATGGGCGTCGCGATCGCCGTCGTCAGCTTCGTCGGGAGCATGGGTAACGTTCCGTTCGCGGTCGCCCTCTGGGGCGGCGGTATCAGCTTCGCCGGCGTCATCGCGTTCGTCTACGCGGACCTCATCACGATCCCCGTGTTGAACGTCTATCGGAAGTACTACGGCTGGAAGGTCATGCTGTACATCCTCGGCGTCTTCTTCGTCACGATGGCGTTCACCGGGTTCGTCATGGAACTGCTCTTCGACGCCCTCGGAATCGTCCCGAACCTGGCGGCCGGTGAGACCGCGACCGAGCAGACGTACTTCGAACTCGACTACACGTTCTACCTCAATCTCGTCGCGTTCGCCCTCTCCGGGTTCCTGCTGTACGTGTATCGACGGGGGCTCGGTGCCCCCGGCCAGTACCGGGACCCCGTCTGTGGGATGCGGACCGACGACGACGACGGGCCGAGTGCAATCTACGACGGCGAACCGTACTACTTCTGCTCGAACACCTGCAAACGATCGTTCGAAGCCGATCCGGCGGCGTTCGCACACGGAGGCCCCCGCGTCACAGACGCCGACCGCGACCACTGAAATTGCTGAATCGGATTCGCCCGGTGCAGTCGGCTACGCTGTGGACCCGCAGGAGAATCAAAACTGGTTCGCCGATCGCTCTCGAAGGACGACTATGACCGGACTGGACGATCGCGCGAGGTGGGTCAAATGAACCTGCGTCGAACGGATGCTGGAGTCGCACTTCTCGTCGCGGCCGTTCTACTCGGCGGCGGAGCACTCAGTTGGCAAGCGTACCAGCGGCGTCGTGCCGTCGATCAGATGACGGGCCCGATGATGGACGGTTCGATGGGATCGATGCACGGACCGAACCCGCTCTGGTACGTGTTCGGAACGCTTCTCGTTGCGGCCGTCATCGGAGGGGTGTATCTGATCGTTCGTGAGGATCGTTGGACCAGGGACGTACCCATCCAGTCGGAGACCGACGGCTCCAGTTCGGGACGGCCCGACGCTATCGATCCGCCAGCGGAGACACCGCGGGCAGACAGGTCGATCGATCCAGAGGCACACCCACGGGATCGTGTTCTCGACCTGTTACCCGACGACGAACGACGAGTTCTCGAACCAGTCCTCACCTCACCCGGGATCACGCAGATCGAACTGCGCGATCGGTCCGGATTCTCGAAAAGCAAGGTGAGCCAGACTGTGAGTGCACTCGAAAAGCGCGGGTTGTTGTACCGAGAACGGCAGGGCCGGACGTTTCGTATCTATCCGAGCGACGAACTCCAGCAACGGCAGCCGGAGAGGTAGCAGGCCACTTCGACTCCCCGTCACTACTGCTCGAATTCGGCGGACATGAACGAACCTGGGTGGAAGAAACGATTAGAGTAGCCTACAAACGTTCTCGGACGTTTTCCTTCGTGTGTTCACACCCGCGGGGATAACCCCGGAGTCCCCCTACGAGTAACCGAGGTGAAGGAAAATGACCACTGCCAAACTCGGACGCTGGCTGCTCGTCGGCCTCGCGATCGTCGGACTCGTGTTCGCAGGCCCCGTGGCCAGTGCACACGGAACCGAAACGGCTACTGACGATGCACCGCCGACCGAAGGGGACACAGCGGAGTGGGCGGCCTGGATGGAGTCGCACATGGGTGGGGCTGTCGACGAGATGGGCCAGCACATGGCTGACGGCAACCACGCCGACCACGGGATGGACGGTCAGGGTCACTGCTGACGTCCCTGGCCGCCCGTCGGTACGCCGACCAGAGCCCGTTCCACTCCTCGAATACCCTCGAGATTCGAATCCCTGCAACAGATCGCCCGTCGTCTGACACGTATCGCTAGACGAACGACGTTGTTCGCCATCCCCCTACTCGCGGGTGCAAGCGGCACCGCGGTCACACACGGTGGTGGGACGATGGAGGGTGGAACTGATAATTTCGAAACGTTCGGTGGCGGGATGTTCGTCTGATCGCTCTTCCTGGTCGTGCTCGCGCTCCGGACATACTACGTCGCTGCAGATCGGCGATCGCGCGCCGACGTCTGACGAAGCCCTTGCGTCGCCCCACGATCGCTGTGCCCGGGGCAATCTCACGGACGTAGCGTTCGAACGGCGAAGACAGACGCTACGGGAAGGCGGAACGTCTGCGAGGACAACCCATCTCGATCGGTTCCCTGGTGAATGTCGAACGAAGACGGGCGGTTGTGAGATCACTACTGGTTTCTCGTTATTACTGCCGAACGCGATCGGCCACCCACCCGCGAGCCCGACACCCGTATACGACGAGCAGGTATCGATTACTCGTCTTTCGAGACGCGTCTCGTGTGGCGGCCGTACAGCGAATACAGAATGACGAGCATTCCACTCGCGGCGATCACCGTCTGGATCGTACTGGCGAGGAAGATGTCTAGATCAGCGAGTTCGAAAAGGAGGCCTTCGATGACCGTTCCGACGCTAATGAGTGCAAACCCGATCGCGAGGTACACCATTGCGGTTCTCCCGTACCGACGGTAACCCTGAAACGCCATCGCCGAGACGAGCAATCCGAGAGTCAGGACGGCGAGTTTGGCGACGACAAGTGGGACGTGCATCATCGATCACCTCGCATGTCTTCCCAGAGCCGAACGAATCGGTCGACTCCGTCTTCTCGGTGCTCGACGTGGACGTCGATCGTTTCGTTTTCGAGTCTCGCCTCGACGCGTTTGATCGCTGTCCGGTAGATGTGATAGTGATCCCCCTGACGGTCGAGTTGCAACCGTTCGATCAGGAGCCCCGCGTCGACGAGTCGTTCGATCCGCCGACGCACGGTCGACTCGGAGGCGTCGACGAGTTCCGCGAGTTCGTCCGCGGATCGCTCTCGCTCGGTCGTGTGTGTCAGGATGGTAGCCGCGACCTCGTCCGCAAGTGCTTCGAAGATAATATGATCTTTCACTGGCCACTGATCTCAGTTTGAACCCATTCAGGTTTTTTATATCCCAAATTCCCACCGCACGAGAACCAGGAGAGCGGTATAATCAACAAGTACGGGTGAGATACTTAATAACTCGCCGCGGTTGCGACGGTTGCGGGTGCGCTGTAGTGCTTCGTTATTGGGGCTTCGATCTTCACCTGCATGTCGCACCGCAAACCACTGCTCGCGATCGGACTCGTCGCTGTGCTCCTCGTCGGTAGCATCAGCCCGGTTACGGCGCACAGCTGGCAAACGGAGGTCGAACAGGGAGATCTGAAACTCGGCGTGAGTAGCACGCCTGCAGAGCCGATTGCGGGAATGGAAACGGAGTTCAGCGGGGCTATCACGGATACCGAGGCCGAAGCGGGTGTCACCGGTGCGGAGGCTGAAGTGCACATCAACGGTCCCGGAGACGTCCACGACCACGTAACGGTTCACGTCCCGGACGACGATCCACACTTCCATTTCGCGTATACGTTCCCTGACGAAGGCACGTACACGATAACCGTCGTCACGGAGATCGACGGCCAGGAGTACGCCTTCGAGTTCCAGCGGGACGTGGGACTCATCCCGGCGGAGGCGACCGGTGAACGGATGGATCAGATCGACGAGGACGTTTCGGAATTGCAACAGTCGATCGACGAACTCCAGAAACAGAACGAGAACCTCCAGACGCAGCTAGAGAACCACGAGGAGGCGACTGCTAACAGCGGTGATCAGGCGCAATCGAGCGAGGCCTTGCCAGGCTTCGGAGTCGCGGCCGGGACCGCGTCGATAGTCGGTCTCGTCGCGTTCCTTGCAGGGAAACGCAACTGACGACGACAATAATCCTTTCTTTACCAATGAAGTCGATACGAACCAAGCGGCGGCAGTTCCTGACGGTCGCTGGAAGCGTCGTGCTAGCCGGCTGCGCCGGCGAAGGCAGCGAATCCTCCGCTTCGTCGGGCGGACAGTCGGAGTCGTCAACGCAACCGGCGAACGAAGACGACGCGGACGGTACCCGGACGGACGGGGACGACAGCGATGGCAACTCGGCAGATCGGGAGGACGTGAGGGTCGTAGAGATGATCACGGACGACAACGGGGTGTACTTCGATCCGAACGGACTCCTCGTCGAACCGGAAACGACCGTCCGCTTCGTCACGACCTCCGGGAGCCATACGGCGACCGCCTATCATCCGGACAACGACGATCAGCCGCTCCGGATCCCGGAAGGCGCCGATCCGTGGGATTCGGGAACTCTCGGCGAAGCCGACGATCCCGTCGAGGTGACGTTCACGATCGAGGGCGTCTACGACTACTACTGTACCCCCCACGAAGTGATGGGGCAAGTTGGACGGATCGTGGTCGGTGAACCGCGGGATGGCCCGGGCACTACCCCTCCAGATGAACTCCCTCCCGCTGCTCGGGAAGAACTCCCGGCCATCGAGACGATCCTCGACAACGAAACCGTCAGCGGTCAGTGACGGTTCGAATCACCAGTCGTGATTGTCTCGAAAACCGTCTCCTCGACCGATCGGTAACTGGCGGTCGAACCAGAGCGGATGGGGGACAGTCCAAAGCGGACCGGCCGCCTCTCCGCTCGTGATCGGACTGCCGACCGGCCGAACGAGAGAATCTTCCCTTTCAGCGTGGTCGCCGCCGGGGTGAACGCTCCATCTCGCGCCTGGCGTTTCCAGACGCCGAATCGGCCCAGAGTCGGCCTCGACTGTTAGTCTCTACCGAGCCTGTGGATGTTATCGAGCACCCGATTTGATATAGCGCTATTCGGTTTATTTGTCGGACGCTCACCGGAATGTTAGCGGTCTAATATGTTCGATAATTCGGTCGACTGCCGGAACGTCGGATGTGCGATCGACTGGTTTCGATCGGCTGAACGGCTCCGATCACCCGACCGCTCGTCCGGAACGCGGATTCAACCGGACACACCGAGTGACAGTCAGCTAATCAGAGTGGTTTTTGCTCCTGAGAACCTACACGAAAGCAATCGATGGGCGAGACGTACTACGACGTCCTCGGGGTCGACCGGGAGGCGTCGCAGGACGAAATCCGGTCGGCGTACCGCGATCGCGTCCTCGAGACCCATCCGGATCACAACGACGATCCGGACGCCGCCGACCAGTTCCGGCGCGTCTCGACGGCCGAGTCGGTACTCACCGACGAGACGGAACGTGCACGGTACGATCGGCTCGGCCACGAGTCGTACGTGAAACTCGGCCAGCACAGCGCAGACGCCGACGACTCGGCCGCGGACGACTCGACCGCAGAGGAATCGGCCGATCGGTCCGGATCGACGACCTCCACCGGCGCGGAGCGGACGTCCTCGCGAACGACGAACCGTCGACAGCGCACGCGCGAGCGCCGTTCCTGGCGCAGTGACGGCCGGTCGGACGCGGAGAGCGATCGAACCAGCGGTCGCAGTCACCACGCCAGACAGCGCTCCAGGCGGCAGCGGCGCACGGCGGCACAGCGATCGAGCGACGAGTGGCCGTTCGATACCGACCGCGACCGGACGTCCGGTCGGGGTGCCGCTGGAACGGCGACGGCGACGACAACGGCATCGACCGCCGAGCGATCGGACCAACGCAGCGAGACCGAGTTCAGCTACGCCGTCCACGGCTGGAACGACGAGATCGATCTGGACACGGGTGACCGCCGACTCGATCAGCCGACGATCGTCGGTCTCGGAACGGTCTCGGTGCTGTACCCGCTGTTCGTCTACGCGTCGCTCTCGCCGACGTTTTCGTTCCCGACGAATCTCGTCGTCACCACCTGTACGCTGCTCCTGGTCGGCTACATGCTCACGTTCCCCCGGGTCGCGGTCGTCGCGTTCGGGGGCTGGAGCGTCCTCCTCCCGATCGGGCTGTTCGCCGGTCCGGCCGACCCGGTATCGCTGCTCGGACTCCTGGCGATCGCGTTCTGCTGGATTCCGTTCGGCTACGCGATGGCCGTCCGGTGGGCGCTACGCCTCTGACTCCCCGTTCCGGTCCGTCTCGATCGCGTCGACGACCGTTTTCCGGATGGCATCTCGACGGCGGTGACTCCGTTCGGCGTCGAACTCGACCGCGAGCACCTGCGTCCCGTCCGCGTCGAGCGATCGCCTGTAGGCGGCCCCGAATTCGGCCGGTCCGACGCGTTCGAATTCGAGGTCGTAGAGGTCCCCGAGCGACTCGAACTCGAGGCCGTGGGGCGTCTTGAACTGGTCGGTAAAGGGTGGATCGAAGTCCTCGATCGGAAGTTTGTGGAAGATGCCGCCGCCGTCGTTGTCCAGCAGGACGATCGTGGCGTCGACGCCACAGCGATCGATCGCGAGCAGCCCGTTCGAATCGTGATAGAAGGCGAGATCCCCCGTCACGAGCACGAGCGGTTCGTCGACGGTACTTCCGGCACCCAGCGCAGTGCTCGTGATCCCGTCGATACCGCTCGCCCCGCGGTTCGCGAGCACCGTCAGGTCGGCCGGTCGTGGCCGCCCGAAGCGGTCCGCGTCCCGGATCGGCATGCTGTTTGAGACGAAGACGGTCGCCGGGTCCGGCGCGTGCTCGAACACCGACGCGAGGACCGCTCCCTCGAAGGGATCGGCCGCAAGCGCTTCCGGCGTCACCGCGTCGTTCCGGATCTCCCAGTGCCGGTTCTCCGCCCGCCTGAACTGGGCTACCCAGTCCGCGTCGGTCGTCGATCCCGGATCGGCGTCGGTGCCGGCGTCGGTAGCCACGTCGTCGCTCTCGAGTCGATCGAGCAGCGCCTCGACGATCGACCCGGGTGTGGCAGCGAGCAGGTCGGTCGCCGTGAAGGTCGCCTCGCGCCACCGGCCCGCGGGGTCGATCAGGTACTGGATCGCCCCGGAATCGCGCAACGCGTGGCTCAGCGGCTTCGACGTCGGCGATGCGCCGAACCGGAGGACGACGTCCGGGGCCGGCATCGCGTCGATATAGCCGTCGTAGCCGCCGAGTATCGGCCCGTCGTCGACGTGGAGGCCGAACCGGACTCCCGAGAGCGGATCCGCCAGCACGGGTGCATCGAGTCGCGCCGCGAGTTCGCTCACGGCCCCTGGATCGAGATCGACCAGGTCCGCCGGATCCGCCGGCCCGGCGACGATCAGCGGTCGATCGGCGCCCGCGAGCGCCTCGAGCACCGGGTCGAGTTCGTCGTCGTGGAGTCGCGGGCGGCCGCTGTCGACGTCGACGAACGCGCCGTCTCGACCCCGGCCGGCCAGCGTGTCCGCGAACGCGTCCGGAACGTCGCCCGGCACTGCGATCGGTTCGAGCGGCTTGCGGAACGGACAGTTGAGGTGGACCGGTCCCGGCGGGTTGCCGGTCGTCTCGGCGAGTGCGCGGGCGGCGGTCGTGCGAAGGCTCCGAACTTTCCGTTCGTCGGCCTCGGGTTCCGGTAAATCGGTATCCCACCGGAGCGCGTCGCCGTAGAGGTCGCGCTGGTCGATCGTCTGGTTCGCACCGCTGTCGCGAAGTTCCGGCGGCCGATCCGCGGTCACCACGAGCAGCGGGACGCGGGCCTGGTGCGCCTCGATCACGGCGGGGTGGAAGTTCGCCGCCGCCGTGCCGGAGGTACAGACCAGGGCCGTCGGTTCCCCCGTCCGTCTCGCGCGCCCGAGTGCGAAGTACGAGGCGGAGCGCTCGTCCAGGTGTGAGTAGACCTCGACGTCCGGATGCTCGGCGAACGCGACGGTCAGCGGCGTCGATCGACTTCCGGGAGCGATACAGACCGCCTCGAGCCCGCCTTTCGCGAGTTCGTCCACGAGAACGCGGCCCCACAGCGTCGCGCGATTGGGTGCAGTCATCGTCCTTATCGTAACTCGTCGAGGATCGGCCGGAACTTCAGCTGTACTTCGTCCCACTCGTCGGCCGGATCGCTGTCCGCGACGATCCCGTTGCCGGCGAAGAGGGTGACCGTCTCGCCGGTCGCGAGACCCGATCGGATCCCCACGGCGAACTCGCCGTCGCCGTCGGCGTCGAACCAGCCGACCGGCGCGGCGTACCAGCCCCGGTCGAACGTCTCCGTCTGACGGATCGTCTCCCAGGCCGCCGTCGGCGGGACGCCGCCAACGGCCGGCGTCGGATGCAGCGCATCGACGAGTTCGAGGACGTGGTGGTCGTCCGCGAGCGTGGCCGCGATCGGCGTCTGGAGGTGCTGGATCGTCGCCAGCCGTCGGATCGTCTGCTCCTCGACGTCCAGGTCGCGTGCGAGCGGTTCGAGCTGGTCGCGGATCGAGTCGACGACGAGCCCGTGCTCGCGCTGGAACTTCTCGTCGTCGAGCATCCGATCGACGTACTCCTCGTCTTCCTCGGGCGTTTCACCCCGGGGAACCGACCCCGCGAGGGCCTCGGTTTCGACTCGGGGCCCCCGCTTCGAGACCAGCCGCTCCGGTGGCGTCCCGAAGAACGTGCCGCCGACCTCGTTGTTCACGAGGAATCGATAACAGTTGGGATACTGGCGGCGCAGCCGTTCGAGCGTCGCCGGCACGTCGATCGGTTCCTCGAGGTCGACCTCGAGGGCCTGTGCGAGCACCACTTTCGTCAGTCGACCGTCCGCGATCCGATCGAGCGCGGTCTCGACCTGCGCGGTCCAGGCCGCGGACGAGGTGGTCCGTCGCGTCGCGACGACGCCCGGCCCCGTACCGCTCGGGCGCATCGGCGGCAATTCGGCCAGTCGCCGTACCCAGTGCTCGAGTCGATCGACGGCCGTCCCGTCGTCCTGCGCGACCGTCGTCAGCCACGTGCTGTCGTCGCTACGGGTGACGAGTAGCCGGGGAACGACGAACGAGGCGGCGTCGAACCCCGTCCAGGGCGGCGTCGCCTCGTGGCCGTCGTGAAACGAAACTCCGCCGAACGCCCGCGGCCGGGCGACCGGGGGCCCGTCGTGATCGAGCGCGGCGAAGGTCCGGGCCGCGCGCCGTCGAACGTGGTCGATACGATCCGCGCCGCTGGCCGTGAAGCGGACTGCGACGCCGCGGCCGACGATCTCGAGGCCGTCCGGGGTCGCCCACTGGATCCGCGCCTCCTCGGCGGGATTGGCGATCGCACCGAACGAGACGTCTTCGAGTTCGCGGCTGCGGCTCACCAGTTCGAGGTCCTCTGCGAGGCCGGCCTCTGGTCCCGGCTCACCCGCCAGCCGTCTCTCACCCGACGCTCGGTCCATCGAACGCAGTTCAGGACTGCCGTGCCTTCAGCCTAACTATTCGTCCCACCGATTCGTGCCACCGCTAGCTGTACCGTTCCTCTCGCCACGGATTCGCCGTTTGCGAGTAGCCGCGCTTCTCCCAGTAGCCGCGTTCGGGCTCCGTGAGAAACTCGATCCCGTCGACCCACTTCGCGCCCTTGTAGGCGTACCGGTGCGGCGTCACGGCGCGAAGCGGGCCGCCGTGGTCGGCGGGTAAGGGCTCGCCGTCGTACGCCCACGCGAGGAGGAGTTCCTCGCGGAGACAGTCGTCGAGCGGCAGATCCGTAGTGTACCCGTCCAGCCCGGAGAACATGACGTGGACGGCGTCCGGGGAAACGCCGGCCCGATCCGCGAGTTCGGGGACGGGAACGCCCGTGAACTCGCAGTCGAACTTGCTCCAGCCGGTCACGCAGTGAAAGTCCTGGCGCTGGGTTTCGCTCGGGAGGTCGCGAAACTCGTCCCACGAGAACGTCAGTTCCGTCTCGACGGCGCCGGTAACGGTGAACTCCCAGGTTTCAGGGTCCCAGTCCGGCGTTCCGCTCTTCGAGAGGACGGGAAACTCGCTCGTCTCGCGTTGCCCCGGCGGGAGGCGTTCCTCGCCGAACTCTCGGTAGAGGTCCGTGACGTCCTTCATGGAGGGCGCTACCGGCCTCGGGGACGTAACGTTGGCGTTTCGTGCGCTGGCATTTCGTCTGCGATCGGCGTTCGATCGTGACGGTGGACCGACCACCGTCGTCACGAGACCTGATATTGTGATGTGCTAACGTGGCAGGAGTGCGTCGCCGGCTGGAAACGGGAAATTTCCACACCGGAGACGGGGACGAAACGAGCTGTAACGGTCCGTCCGGAGCCACAACTCGGGGGTTTCTCTCGAAACCCTCGTCATCCCTTAGTAGCGTCTCGTCCTCCGTCTCTTTCGTATGGCTACAAGACAGCAGATGACGGAGCGAGAAATCTCCGGAGACGAAGCGGAAGCGGTCGGGGAACAGGCCATGGGGCCTGCAGCCCTCGCATCGGCAGCGTCCGTCGGTCTCGCGTGGTATTACTTCTTCCTGCGCGGAGACCGGGAGCGCGGACTTTTCGTCGGCCTCTGGCCGCCGACCATCCTCGCGTTCGCGAGTTACTTCAACCAGCGAAAGATGCGCCAGCAGCTCAACTCGATCACCCAGCCCGGCACGACGCTACGGAACGCGCTCGACTCGATGATGGGCAACAAGTAGGGCCTACTACCGTTCCGAACCGACCGCGAGACAGTCGCGTCCAGAGCGATCGCGTAGCCCGAACGCGGACAGTTCCCGGATCGGGAACCGAGACTCCCGAACCGGAAAAATTCTCTCCAACGTCGGTGCAGAATCCCCCGTCAGAGCTAAATACCCCCTCGCCGAAAGCCGAATCAGATGCCGAAAGTAGAGATCACCATTCCGGAGCACCTCGAGATGCAGATCGCGCAGATGGTTGAGCGCGGTGAGTTCGTCAACCGCGAGGAAGCGATCGAGGACCTCCTCTCGACGGGGATCAAAGCCTACAAGACCAGTGGACCGATGGACGAGGAAGAGGGAACGGGAACCGGACTCGAAGACGACGGGATGATGGGCCACGACGACGAGTACGTCTTCTAACCGCCGTTATAGTGGTAGCGCCAGGAGCGGAATTCCGAAGGCGATGGCGACGCCGAGGAGCATCACGACGACGCCGACGCCGACGTCACGGGCGGAGTACTCGCTCATCGGTGCGGTCGTCCGTTCCGCTGCAAGGTCGTGACCCACGTCGGCCGCCGAGTCGTGGTCCTCCGCAGGTGCTGTGTCGTCTGCCATATCCCCATGTTTCCCACTCGGGACCTTAAATACATCTACAGCGACTCGAACGGGTCCGGGAGCTAGCGGGTCCGAACGCTCACGTCGATCGGCGCCGCCGCGGTGTCGGTCCGTGACCGATCGTTCATCCAGAGAGTATTTATTGTCGGATTGGAAATTATTTCCCGAATGCCCTCCACCGACCTCTCCCGCAGACGGCTGTTAGCCGCCAGTGGCTGTCTCTCGGCCGCCTTCGCCGGCTGTGCCGGCGTCGGCGAGTCGGGGACTACCACCGAACGCACTGTCTCCGAGGACGGAACGCCGATGCCGTCGGACGAGTACGACTCCCTGACGCTGCGCTCGGACGACGACGATTTTTTCGTCACTTCGGCCGACTCGCCCGACGATCAGGCCGACCCCGATCGATCGCTGTCGGACGAACGATCCGTCGACTTCGTCCTGACCGAGGACGAGGCCTCCAACGTTCGGATCGACGGCGACGACGCGGACGCCGCGCGCTCGTTCCTCGGGGCAACCGACTTCGAGACCGAATCGATCGTGATCGAGCAACGGACGATCGACGACTGCTATCGCCGGCACCTGCTGAGCGTGCAGGCCAACCCCGACGAGTTCCGGACGCAGTACTGTCGGCGGCTGAAGGCACCGACAACGCCGTGCGAGGCCGACGTGACGGTCATGGAGGCGACGTTCGTCCGCGTCCAGCGGGCGTACGACGACAGCCCTTCGAGCCGCGGAAGCAGCGAGGGAACGTCGTGTCCGGACTCGGTGTTCGAGTCCGACGAACCCGATGGAGAGACAGCCGGAAACGAGACCCGGACCGACGAGGAAGACGACGGATGACCGACGAACTCCACGGGTCCCGACGACGATTCCTCGCAGGGTTCGCCACGGCGGCCGGAATCGCCGTCGCCGGGTGCAACGACTTTCCCTGGGAGGCCGAGACGTCGTCGACGACGTTCGCCCGATCGGAAGTCGAGGCGATCCTGGCCGACCCCGCTCGGGCCGTGCCGGACGTCGATCGACCGGCTCCGGTCGAGCCAGCAGCGACGGCACTCGAGACGGAACGATCGCGCGTAGACGAACTCCTGGCGGACGTGCCGGATTCCCTCGGCCCCGGCGACGTGCCAAACGGCGTCGTCCGGGAATCGATCGCCGATCGACGCGATAGCGCGACGGAGTTTCGCACCGAGGCAGCCGGCGCGTCCAAAGCCGATCGATACAACGCCCTGCGGACGCTCCGAGACGCTCGCGAGGCTGCCCGGGCGTCGGCCACGACGCTGGCCGCGATCGAAACCGAATCCGAGACGCTCATCGCGGACCTTTCGGACGAGCGCGCTGCCGTCCGGTCGACGCTCGCGGACCGACGCGAGCGAATCGAGTACCGCGGCGAGGACGGGGACGACGGACGGCTCCGTGCGGCGCTCTTCTTCGCCGAACTCGAGGGGGATCTCGCGCGAGCGAGCCACGGCGTCAGGCGGTGGGACGTCGACGAAACCGCGACCGTCATCGACGTCGGTGCCGATGCCGGCGAGGTCGAGTTCGCGACGGCGACGACGGCCATCTGGGACCACTGTACCGATCGGTACGCGGCCGAAACCGGCGATCGAGTCGACCTCGAACCGGTCTTTGCCGGCGCCCTCGAGATGTCGTCCGACCGCGCCGAGGGGGCCGATCTCCCCGACCGGAGCGGCGACGACCTGCTCGCTGACCTCGTCGCCGGCGAGGTCGAAACCGGATTCGACCAGACCGTGCTCTGGGAGGCAGTCAGGCCGGTCTACGACGCGCGGGACGGACTCCGAGACGCCGTCGAAGACGATCGATCCGGCCCGGGACTGGCGGACGCGCTCCGGTTCGAACAGGAATACCGGGCGTTCGAACTTATCCGCGACCGGTTCGAAGCGGGGGACCTCTCCACACCCGACTCGATCGAGACCGTCAGTTCGGAACGCACGGCCGCGATTTCGGCCGCGGAATCGGCTTCGGAGGAACTCACGCGACCGTCGCTCGGTGTCGATCGCCTCGCGAAGACGGTCCAGTCGCTCGGCTGGACCGACGACAAGATACGGCGCCAGACCGACGGCGATCCCGACGTCGTCGTCACGCTTTCGAGCGAGTACGGCGAGTACGTCTGCCTGCGGGCGCGATTCGAAGTGCTCCCCGAGGCCGTCGACGCGTTTCGGACGCGACTGCTCGAACCCGAACCCTGACGAACCCGCGATCCGACCGTTCCCCTCGCGATCGATCGGCCGATCCAGACTCCTTTACTACCCCCGGTGCGAAGGTCCGGGTAGTAAATGGTACTGACCAAGCGAATCATCCCGTGTATCGACGTCGACCTGGACGAGGACGGGAACCCGGCAGTCTACACCGGCGTTCACTTCGAGGACCTCGAGTACACCGGCGACCCGGTCGAGATGGCCAAAGCGTACAACGAATCGGGGGCCGACGAGTTCGTCTTTCTCGACATCACTGCCTCCGCGGAGGGTCGCGAGACCATGCTCGACGTCGTCGAGCGCGTCGCCGACGAGGTCTTCATCCCCCTCACGGTCGGCGGCGGCATCCGCACGACCGAGGACGTCAAGGAGACGCTGCGGGCCGGCGCGGACAAGGTCTCGATCACGACCGGCGCACTCGAACGGCCCGAACTGGTCAACGAGGGTGCCCGCGCGTTCGGGAGCCAGTGTATCGTCATCAGCGTCGACGCCAAACGGCGCTTCGACGAGCGGGGCGAACACTACGTCGAGATCGACGGCGAGTCCTGCTGGTTCGAGTGCACGAAGAAAGGCGGCCGGGAGGGAACTGGCATCGACGTCATCGAGTGGGCCCAGGAGGCCGAATCCCGGGGCGCGGGCGAACTGTTCGTCAACTCGATCGACAAGGACGGCACCAAGGACGGCTACGACCTTCCGCTGACCGAGGCGGTCTGTGACACCGTCGACACGCCGGTGATCGCCTCCTCCGGCTGTGGCGGCCCCGAGGACATGTACGACGTGTTCACCGAGGCCGGTGCCGACGCCGGCCTCGCCGCATCGATCTTCCACTTCGGCGACTACTCGATCGAGGAGACGAAGGAGTATCTCGACGAGCGCGGCGTTCCCGTCCGGCTCTGATCCGCGAGCGAGCGAAGCGAGTGAGCGGCTTTTTGCTCCAGGTTTTTGCGTGAGGGTGTGCTGGTCACACCCGAACGGAAACGGTGGGAACGCGGTCTCTCGACGGGCGCGGCGTTCCCGTCCGGCTCTGGTCGGTGTCGACCGACGCTACGTCTCGAGGTCACCCCACGATCGGGTTTCCTCAACCCCGATCCTGATTATCGGTCGGTCCGAGAGGTCCTGATCCCCGTACTGGTCGTACTTCGATTCGAGAGCGGTGACTGCATCCTCGTGAACGCCCGCCCCGGGCGACAGCACGCGGGCCTCCCCGCGAACCTGAACCCACGCGAGCCGCGACCAGTCCTCCCGGTATCGATCGGCGAGCACCGTTACCCGCGGTTCGATCCGAACGTTTCGAATCCGCTGGAGTTCGCGGGTCGATTTCGGCTTCTCGTCGATCGCCGTGACGAGTCGGGTGCCGTCCGATCCGTGGAGAAAAGCGTAGCAGATCGGGACGACGTGGGGGCGGCCGTCCTCGTCGACCGTGGCGAGTGCGGCGACGCGAGTTCGTTCGAGGAACACTCGTTCCGCGGGCGTCATACGGAATCGACGGTGTCAAGCACGAAAAACCCGTGACCGGGTGCGCGGCGGATCCCGGTCCCGGAGCGTGGGATCTGGGACCGGGGGCGCGGCCGGATCCCGAGCGGTAACGCGGACGGGAGCGTCACGGTTCGGGTATCCAGTACGCTTATCACCTCGCGGTCGCCCACTTCTACCAGTGAAGTGGCGGTGCACGTGGTGTGGCAAACCACACGCGGAAAACGATCCACCCTGTGACGCCTGCGGCCACAACGCTTTCGAGAAGGCAGTCGTTCGCGAGGGCGAAGACGTGACCGGGGAGGAGGCGGCGAGCCGCACGGTAGACACCGGGACGACCTACGTCTGGGCCTGTCCCAGCTGCGGCCGGGAGCACGTCAGGAACAACCCGCCGTGTTCGCGGTGTGGCAATCCGGACCTCGAGAAGACCGAACAGACCTACGACGACGTCGATCGGGACCTCGCCACCCCGGGCTGGTTCGAGGTGGCGAAACCGTACGCGCCGCTGTTCGTCGTCGTCGGACTCGTCGTCCTCTTGTTTGCCACCGGAATCGTCCCCCTGTCGCTGCTCCCGGGGTTCGGCACCCCGACCCCGCCCGACGCCCCCGGCAATGAAACCGAGGCCGCGGGGCTGGACCTGGAGACGACGGAGCGAGAGATCCACGAGCGACTCGCAGACGAACGGGACGCGGCCGGGGATCCGGCGCGCTCGTACGACGACGGGCTCGCGGCGTACGCGGAGTATCGGAACCGCCAGCTCGTCATCGCCGAGTACAGCGACGACGACCCCGGTGACCCGCCACGTGCGAGCGAGTTCGATCCCGCGTGCGGTGAGTCGACCCCCGCTATCGGCCCGCTGACCGTCGACGGACTCACGCTCGAGAACTACGACGACGAGGCCGATCTCGCGGCCAACCTCGCCGCTGAACTCCTCTCGTCCCGGTTCGGAGACGGGGTCCGAAGCGGGTACGACGCCGAGGGGATCGACGTCCACGTCGCCCCGGACGATCGCGTCTACCTGCTCTACGCGGTCTGCTGAGCGAGCGACGTACTCCGTCGCACAGGCGATCGGCGGCCCGTGAGGCTACGATCCGTCTTTGAGCTTCGCGAGACGACGGGAATCGGGACGACGAAAACACGCGTCGATCGCTCGTGATCGATCGGTCTATGCGGCAGCTCCGAACGCGTCGCGGAACGACGTCGCCTTCTCGCGGACGTCGACGGCGGCCTCTTCGAGGGCCTCGAGCGGATCGATGCTGCCGTCGGTCTTGATCGTGAGGATCGGTTCGGTCTGTCCACCCGACTGTTCGGGGTTGACGTCGTAGGTCGCTGCACTCACCTGCTCGTGTTCGAGGAGTGCTCCCTTGAGGACGTTCATGAACGTGTGATCTTCGCCCGCGATCTCGATCGAGAGTTCGTCCTCGCTGCTCTCGGTGACCCGCAGTTCCATGGCCGATACTCCGTGGGTCGGCCGCTTGTACCTTTCGAAGCCGTTGCTGACTCGCGGGAGTACTGACGGTGCTCCGTGGTAGGGACGCCCCTTCCACAACGCCGGCTTTGGAATGTAAACCACTATACGGATCGGGTCGAACCACAGGACATGCTCTCGATCGCGACCGCCATCGCGGTCGTCGTCGCGGTCACGCTGCTGGGCTCGCTCGCGATCGTCAGGCGAATCCGACGGCCGGAGCCGCGCTGGGGCGACGTCGCCCGGGCCCGGCTGGTGATGGGGGTTCCGTGGGGATCGCTCGTCGTGATCGCGGTCGTCTTCTCGCTCTACCTGTTCGTCCAGGACGGGATCACCGACTTCCAGGATCCCGTGACGATCCCCTTCCGATCGTGGTCGTACTTCTACCCGCTCGGAATGGTGATGGCCCCGCTGTCCCACGCCGGACCGGGGCACCTGCTGGGAAACCTGTTCGGAACGATCGTCGTCGCGCCGATCGCCGAGTACGCGTGGGGCCACTACCCCGACGAGCGCGGCTCCCAGTCGTTCGCGTCGTGGCGAACGAACCCGTGGGTGCGGGCGCTCGTGCTCTTTCCCGCGATCGTCGTCGGAATCGCGCTCCTGACGAGCGTCTTCGCGCTCGGGCCGGTGATCGGCTTCTCAGGCGTCGTCTTCGCGTTCGCCGGCTTCGCCATCGTCCACTACCCTATCGTGACGATCGTCGCCACCCTGGGTATCCAGGGCGTCCTCGTTACGATCTACCGCGCGTTGCAGTCGCCGATCGCCGTCTACGTCTCCGAGCCCAGCCCGCCGTCGCCGCCGTCGTGGGCCACGATCGCCATCCAGGGCCACGCGCTCGGCTTCTTCATCGGGCTCGTACTCGGAGCGCTCGTCTGTAGACGCCGCGGCCTGCGTCCCGACGCGGTTCGCGTCTGGCTCGCCGTCCTGCTGTACGGCTTCTCGAGTTCGCTGTGGGCGATCTACTGGTTCGGCAGTGAGAACACCTACATCCTCTTTCGCGGCCCCGGCGTCGTCGTGGTCACGGTCCTCGCGCTGATCGTCACGCTCGCGGTCGCCGGTCCCGACACGCCGCTCGTCCCGCGGGGGTTCGATCGCTTCGTCGGTCGCGTGACGGGATCGACAGCGAGGACACCGACCGATCGAGCCCTCGAACTCGGCTGCCAGGCCGGGGTCGGAACCGGCAGGGTCGTCGACAGGCCCGATCGGCTCCGGGCGATCGCCGGCGCCACGGGCACCGGAACTGTAAGCGGGATCGGCGAGTCGCGCCTGTCTGCCGTGACGAATCGGGAAGCCGCGTTCCTCGCCGTGCTCGTCGTCTTCGCAGTCGTCGCGGGGATGGCGGTCCCGGTCAATCTCTTCGTGCTCGAGGAGTCGACCGCCGCGTCGAACGCGGCGATCGAGGTCGAGGACTACACCGTCACTTACGCGGAGGACGTCGAGAACGAACTCGTCACAGCGATCGGGTTCGGACCGCTCCAGGACGACGTCCGGCTGGAGTCGAGCGGCGTGATCGTCGTCAGCGAAGAGCGCGAGATCTGGCTGGAGGCAGTTTCCACCCAGCGGCTCGCGTTCACCGGCAACGAGACGGTCCACGTCGGCGGTCCCGGCTGGCGCGAGACCGTCCACGTCGATCGAACGGGGTGGGAACCGGTCGGGAACGACACCGTCTACCAGGTCTGGCTCTGGGAAGACGGCGGCGACCGCCGGATCGCACACGAGTCGAACGCGTCACGGGCCGACGTCCGGATCGACGACCGGAACGTGACGATCGCGTCCGACGACGGCGACTTCCAACTCGACGTCGAATCCGACGGCACCACCAGCACCGCGCCGGTTCCCGCGGACAACGAGACGACTACGGCCGACGGGGTCGCGTTCGAACGCGTCGACGACACGATCTACGCGAGTGCGGACGGCACGGAAGTCGCGGTCGCGCGCGAAGAGAGCTACAACTAGCGCCACTCGATCCGGAAGACCTCCGCGTCGAGGGTCTGCTCGCGTTCCGTGTGGAACTCGAACCGGTTCCCGATCGGCAGCGGGGCCCGGAACGCGTGTGTCACGGTCGCGCCGTGGTCCGCGGCGAACGACTCCACGAACGACCGACTGTCTTCGTTGTGGATCGTGTAGGAGACGGTGGCGATCTCGGCCGTCGTCTCGAGAAAGGCGCGGTCGGCGTTTCGATTCCCGTGTTGGGCACCGAACGGCGGGTTCGAAACCACGGTCGCATCGCGCAGCGCGAAGGGGGGCCGGAGCGCGTCACCGCGAAGCCAGTCGATCGTGCCGGCGCCGACGGTGACCGCGTTCCGCCTGGCGAGTGCGAGCGCGTCCGGATCGACGTCGACACCGACGACTCGCTCCGCGCCGGCGAGCGATGCACCGATCGCCAGCATTCCCGTCCCGGTGCCGAGGTCGAGGACGGGCCGATCGAGGTCGCCCTGGAGGCCGGCGAGGTGACAGACGTGCGCGGCGAGATCGGCGGGTGTGAGATACTGTTCGAGGGATACGGACGGTTCGGAGAAATCCTCGACGGACTCGAGCCGTCGGGCGAGCGTTCGACGGGAGGGACCGGGCATGACCGCGTCAGTACTCGAGGGTCACGTCGCCGGCGACATCGAGCGTGAGTCCGTCCCGTTCGGCGCGCTCGGCGGTCGCCGAAAGCGCCGGGCGCACTTTCTCGGGGGCGGCAACGTCGTCGATCGCGACGGTGACGGTTCCGACGCCGAGGAACGAACCGGCGCGCACGTAGCGTCGAATCCGATCGATCTCCTCCTGGGTCGCAAGCGAGCAATCGTCGTCGAAACGGGCCTCGACGGTCAGGACGGCCGGTGTCAGTCCCTCGCCGATCAGGCCTCGTTTGAACTCGCGGAGGTACTGCGGTGCCGTCGACTCGAGGGCCGCAGCCTCGAGCGTGACGGGCGTGACGTCTGCGGGCCGGCAGCCGTCGATCGCCGGTTCGCCGTCGGACGTGGAAATCGTACTCATTGCCATGCCATACATGGGCTGCATACAAAAAGTTTGTTGAATACATAATAGTAATACTCGGCGACGAGCGACGTCACGATCGGACGGTCGCGGTGGAGGAGCACCGGTCACTGGCGACAGCCGGAATTCGTGACACTTTCGCAATAATATCGACTAGAGTTAAGGCCGTACCGTGTCAGATACACGTATGGAGCAGTGTCCACGGTGCCAGGGGGCCATCGAGGAACTCTCACTGGGCGACGTCTCGACCGTGACGTGTCCGCACTGTAGCTACGCGGACATTCCGGTCGAGCACGAGCGCCCGCCGGACGAGCGGGAATCCTGGCGAGACGCATTCAATCGGTTCTACGAGGAGTAACGAGGTTCGGCGAGACGTGACGCGATTCCAGGCGATATAACAGGTTCGACGTGACGTGACGGTCGGGAAGCGAACCGCCGATCGGATACCCGGACGGAATCAGCAGTCGCTCGTCGTCGCACTCGAGGGGGAACCTGGGGGTTACTCGTTCGCTGCTGCCGGTTCGGCTTCCTCCTCGTGGTCGACGTCCTCGTCGGAACGAGCGGCGACGAGGCCACCGCGGGCCACGCTGTAGAGCGGTTCGTTCGCGTGCGTGACGCCGCTGATCGAGAACGGGATGTTCGCGTCCTGAAGGTGGTCACGGAACAGCGCCTCGAAGCCGTCCGGACTGGAGGTGCCGCCGGTGACGACGACGGGAACGTCCAGTCCTTCCTCGACGTCCTCCTCGTCGACTTCCTTCACGATGTTCTCGATCACGTAGTCGAGCAAGTTCTCGTAGTAGATCGAAAGGGCACCCTCGACGCCGCCGACGTCCGTCGTAAAGTCGAGTTCGAAGTCGTCCTCCTTGATCGAGGTAACCTTGTCGACCGGCGTGCCGGTCGCACGGGCGGCCTGCTCGTCGACCCAGTCGCCACCGCGGGCGACGGAGAACTTCATAACGGGCACCGCGTAGTAGGCCAGACAGACGTTCGTCATCCCGGCACCGAACGAGATGCCGAGGCCGGTGAAGTTGTTGTCCGCGAGTTCGCTGTAGATGACGGACATCCCCTCGTTGATCGGTTCGGAGTCGTACCCCATGTCGTCGAGGAACGACTCGATCGTCTTCTGGTGATACAGCGTCGAAAGATCCGAGTCGATCGGGTCCGCAGGGGACGAGAAGTAGAGTTTCTCGTCGGGATAGGCAGGTTCGCCCACGACCTGTTCGATGATGAGTTTCATCATCGGGATCGCGCTCTTCTCGTCGTTCGAGAGGATCCCGTGTTTCATCGGCCGACGGGTCTCCTTGTTGAATATGTTCGCGAAATTCAGGGCGTCGTCACCGACGACGTACACCTTGTCGTCCTTTCGAATGTGGAGGACTTCACTTCGCGAGAGCATCTGCTCTGCCATATCCGAGTACTCGATCTCTACGAAGGAGTTACGCTGCTGCACGAACACCGTGTCATTCCCATCCTGCTGTGCCGACAGGATGTTCATCGTTCCAACGTCTAGGCCTTTGGCCATGGTTTGTCAAGGCCACTGACGGATTATAAATCTATGTGCCGTAATTTCACTTTTTATATTCAGTGCCAAACTAGTATTAACCCGCGTACGGATGGGTTAATTCCGATCGAGTATCTCACGCAACCGGCTTCGGACGGTCGTGAAAAACGAGAACGCCCCGGTGTCGTCGTCCCCAGTCGCTTCTTCCCGCCGTTTCTGTTCGCGGAGTTCCTTCAGTTTCTGCGTCTGGTCGTCGACCGTCGAACTCGAGGTCGTCGTCGTGGTCTCGCCGCCCTTCAGTCCCTTCAGACCGGCGACCTGCTGATCGACGCCCGACGATCGAGTCGTCTTCGTTCCCGCGGCAGTGTCGACGTTGACCTCGTCGAACTCGTTCTCGGAGAAGGAGAGACGGTTGTGTTCCGTCTTCTCGACGCCGCCCCAGGAGAGTTCGACGCCCTCCATCGCGTCGTCGATGTCGCGCTGTACATCGGCGTCGGAGAGTTCCGGGTCGTCGTCTTCGTCGTCGTCCGTCTCGACGTGTTTTGCGGTGCGTGCCATGTCGAGATAGTGGGCGATCAGCGCCGCGCCGGTCGAGGCGGTGATCCCGGCGAGGCCCACGGCGTAGACCGCGACGACCTGGGCAGTGTAATCGTATCCGTAGCCGTTCCAGTGGTCCGGATACGCGTACAGGAACCCGCCGATTGCCACGATCGCCACTGCGACGCCGGCGATCGACGTGTACAGCACCCGTCGTTCCGACGGGAGCAACACCACGATCCCGAGCATCAGGACCGGCAAGGCCACCATCGCGAGTGCGTATGCAGGTTCCGCCCACGCGAGGTGGGATGCAGTACGGGCCTCGAACGTGCTACTCCACAGGTAGAGTAGCAGTGCGACGATCGCGAATCCGATTCCACCGAGGAACAATCCGAACCCGAGGTAGACGTCGGTCCGGTCCTCCGGTTCGCCGATGTATTGGCGATAGAGGTCGAAGAGATAGCCCTCCGAGGGCGATTCCGCTGCC
The DNA here is from genome assembly GCF_022869805.1 of Halosolutus halophilus. Lineage (NCBI taxonomy): Archaea > Methanobacteriati > Methanobacteriota > Halobacteria > Halobacteriales > Natrialbaceae > Halosolutus > Halosolutus halophilus. Next base: position 1,624,566 of record NZ_CP094974.1, read on the forward strand.
ATAGGCACCCGGTTTACACTCCAGTACTATGACTGTTGGGACGAGTGACTGGTCTCGTTCAGTCACAGTCCCGACTGATTTAGTAAAATGTTTGAACTATAATCGCACGTAGAATACATCGATACGGGATCGATTGTTACGTTGTATCGACACGTGCGAGACGACAGTAACGTCGTTCTCGTCACGGACGGACCCTCCGGCACTGACGGCCACCACCGCTCCTGAGGCGAATCCCTCGTCGAGCCAGTCGACCCGTTCGCCGATCGCACCCGTCCACCGATCACACACGTCGAGCGGCCGGTATCGGAAGCGTCGCCGTTATACGTCCGTGGCTGTAACAACGGCCAATGAGTCAGGAGTCGGAGTACAGCGAGGGAGACCTCAGGAAGACCGGAATGCGTCTCAAACACGATCGCGAGTGGGACTACGAACTCGAGACGATCGTGGAGACGATCGAGGACCGAGACGCGACGAAGGTCGGGCTACAGTTTCCCGAAGGGCTGAAACGGCGCGGCCCGGCCGTCGCCGACGACCTCCGGGAACTCGCCGACGACGACGTGACGTTCATGCTCTCGGGCCAGCCGTGTTACGGTGCCTGCGACCTCGATACGTACCTGATGAAACGCACCGACGTGTTCGTCCACTTCGGCCACTCGCCGATGAAGGACACGGACAAGGTGATCTACGTGCCGCTGTTCTCGAACGTCGAGGTCACGCCGATCATGGAGGAGGCCCTGGACACGCTCGAACCGCCCGAAGAGATCGAGGGCGTCGGCCTCGTCACCACGGCCCAGCACATGAACCGCTACGAGGAGATGACGGAGTTCTTAGAGGAGCGGGGCTACGAGGTCCACAGCCGACGGGGCGACGATCGGCTCACTCACGAGGGACAGGTGCTCGGCTGTAACTACGCGAGCGCGGACGTCCCCGCCGACCAGGTGCTCTACGTCGGCGGCGGCAAGTTCCACCCGCTCGGACTGGCGATGGAACACCCCGACAAACACGTCGTCATCGCCGACCCGGTCAACAACGTCGTCACCGTGGCGGACACGGAGAAATTCATGAAACAGCGCTACGGGGCCGTCCACCGGGCGATGGACGCCGAGAAGTGGGGCGTCATCTTCTGTACCAAGATCGGCCAGGGGCGCTGGGAGGTCGCCCAGGAGATCCTCGACGGCAACGACGACGCCTACCTCATCACCATGGACGAGGTCACCCCCGATCGCCTACGGAACTTCGACATGGACGCCTTCGTCAACACCGGCTGTCCGCGAATCACGACCGACGACGGCCCGCAGTTCCACAAACCCATGCTCACGCCCGGCGAGTACGAGATCGCCGTCGGGAACAAGCCGCTCGACGAACTCTCCTTCGACACCTTCCACGGTACCTGGTGAGTGATCGGTTTCCGTTCCGATCTCAGCAGGGATATCTCGGATCGCTAACTCGTTCGGTGTATGCCCTCCGCGATCCGTCGCAGTCGCTGGTGCGTTCCGTTCGCCGGCGTCGTCGTAGCCAGCATCACTGCAGCCGCCGAGCCGACAGTGGAGCCAGTGGTGGCATCGCTCGTCCAGTTCACGATCGTCGCTAACGTCCTCGCGACGGTCGCCTACGGGATGGCCCTCGCTGGACGACCGAACAGGTGGGGCGGTCTTCTCGTCGGAGCACTCATCCGAACCGTGTTCGGCGCGATCCCGGTACTTGGTCCCCTCGTCGACCGGCGAGTCGCTAGTCGACGTGGAACCTCCGCGGATGATCGGAAACTGACGATGTCCGTTGATCCGTCGAGGCGCGGGATACGCGTCGACACGGTGCGGTACGGGGTACGCATCGACCCGTCAGTCGATCGTCCGGACGCGATCGCGGCAGTTGGTATCGGCTGCCGCCGACGTTCCAGCGACGGTCGCTGATCGATCTCGGATCGTCTCTTCGTTGTGACTTTGTGGTGCAAACTGCGAAATCCATGATTACATTTGAGAAAAAGAGTGTGTATCTCGCCAGATAGTCACGGAATCGTTGGTAATCGACCGCTGAGTCCAACACAGTTTGGAGGGAATCTTTTGCCCGCAGCGTCCCGACCAGTAGTCGATGACTAACACGACTTCGCAGGACCGATCGACCGCACCGGTGGACAGCCTGTTTCGGACCCTCGCGAGCGAGCGCCGACGGACGATCGTCCGCCTCCTCGCCGGCCCATCGCCGGACGGGATCGAGAAAGCCGATCTTGCGGCCCGACTCGCGGCAGTGACGAACGAGAAACCTCTCGACGCGGTGACCGACGACGAACGCCGGCAATCGAGCGTCGCGCTCACCCACAGCGATCTGCCGGCCCTGACCGACGCCGGACTGCTCGCGGAGCGCGAGGACGGGTCCGTGGCCGCGACCGACCACTGGGCGTTCGACGAGTACGGGTTTGACGACGCGCTCGCGGGGCGCCCACCCGACGAACTCGACGGGGTGTTCGCGGCGCTCGCGGAGTCGCGTCGGCGGACGATCCTGTCGGTCCTCCGGGACCAGCCCAAGGCGCTCTCGACGCGAACGCTCGCCCGAAACGTCGCGGCGCGCGAAGCCGAGTTGCCCGAACGATCGGTCCCGTCCGAACGCGTCGATCGGGTGCTCACATCGCTCGTCCACGTCGACCTTCCTCTGCTCGCGGACGCAGGACTCGTCTCCTACGACGACGCGGAGGGCCGCGTCGCCTACGAGGGCCATCCCGTGCTCCGGACCGCGTGGGTCGACACCGATCGGGATCCGGGTGCGAACGGTGACGAGATAGGGTTCGATATCACCGCGCGCCTCGCGGGAATCGCACCGTCCAGCGATTGAGCAGGAGGCCGTTCCAGCGTCGGCGTGCCCGCGTCCCGATCCCCGCCGTCGCGGGCACCCCGATCGATCGGAGACGACAACACTTACCCAGTCGGTCCGCACACGCTCCGGTATGACGCAGATCCAGAGCGACTGGGGAGACTGGCTGGTTCGCGACATCGAGGACGCCGACCCGGACGGGGTGGCGATCTGGTATCTCGGCTGTAACGGCTTCGTCCTGAAAGGCCGCGAGGGAACGACGCTCTTCATCGACCCCTACGTCGGCCTGGGCGATCCGCCACGAACGGTGCGGATGATACCCGTGCCGTTCGATCCGGCGGACGTCACCGCGGCCGACGCCGTGCTCGCGACGCACGAACACACGGATCACGTTCACGGCCCGAGCCAGGCACCGATTCTCGCGACTACCGGCGCATCCCTCTACGCTCCCGACGACAGCCTCGCGGTCGCCCGCGAGGAGGAAACGTGGACCGACGAGTGGGACGTGAGTGCGGATCAATTCGCTGAGGTCGAGGAGGGCGAGACCGTCGAAATCGGCGAGTTCACGCTCCACGTTGAGGACTCGCACGACCCGGACGCGACCCACCCGGTCAGTTACGTGCTCGAACACGACGCGGGCACGTTCTTCCACGGCGGCGACACGAAGCCGACGGACGAGTTCGAACGCATCGGCGAGGAGTACGACATCGACCTCGGCGTCCTCGCGTTCGGCACGGTAGGACGGATCCCGGACAAAGAGACGCGAGAGCCCAAACGAACTCGCTGGTACAACGACGAGAACCAGATCGTCGAGGCGGCGGCCGACCTGCAACTCGATCGCCTCCTGCCGAGTCACTGGGACATGTGGCGTGGCCTGACGTCGGATCCGAAGGTGCTCCATCATCACGCGAAGAGTTTTGCGCATCCGCGTCGGCTGGAACTGGTCGAGATCGGCGATCGCGTCGACCTCGATGGGAGTAACTGAACGTCAGTGCACACCCGATCGCACGGCGACTGTACGTCGGCGTGTGAGCACTTCCGGCGACTACGATCGTTCCGCGACAGATCAGCGGTCCTGATTCCCACTCTGCCGTACGATTTATAGTAATGGTAGGGTAACGTTCGGGTAATGAGTAGCACCGCCGACACGGACGACGCGATCAAGATCAGTGGCGACGGGTTGACGGTCCGAAAGACGTTCGCGGCGGACGAATTTCCCGTACCTGCGATCCGTTTCGAGATCCACTCCGATCACGACGAGGAGGTCGCGTTTCGACTCTCCGAGGATATCCCCGAGTCGTTCCCGATGGACAAGGTCGGGTTCCACCCCGAGTATCACAGCGACGACTGGACCGCATTCCAGGACAACCACGTCGAGTTCACCGGGACGGTCGACCCGGACGACGAACTCGTAACGGTCTACGGCATCCGGATCGACGACGAAAGCGACGCGTCGAAGTTCCTCACGAAACCGGCTATCGTTGCGGTGAACTCCGAGGAGGAGGGCGGCTCGGACGCCGACGAGATCGACGACGACGTTATCGGCAGTATCGTCGAGGAGGATCGCAACCAGCCGGTCAAGGACATGATTTCGGGCGAATCCGACTCGGTGCCGGGCCTCGGGGACGAGGACGACGAGTCGGATGCGGAAGCCGATGAGGCCGACGTGGCCGACGAGTCGGATGCGGAATCCGCCGTCTCGGACGGTCTCGACCCAGAAGACGAGGATGAACAGGAATTCGACCTCGATCTCGGCGACGTCGATCCCGAACCGGAACCGGTCGACGAGGACGACGAAGACGACGCACCCGACATCGACCTCGGATTCGGCGACGAGCAACTCCCCGAGCGGGACGACGATCCCGCGACGGCCGACGACGAGACCGACTCCGACGAGAGAAGCGTCGAGATCGATCTCGGAACCGACGACGGATCAACTGGGGACGTAGCGGACGATGCGGACGACGACCCCGATGTCGGCCTCGACCTCGAAACGGCTGCCGCGGCTGCCGACGCCGACACCGCTCCGGGGGCAGCGAAGGAGGAAGACGACGGGCCGACGATCGACGTCGGAACGGATCCGGACGACGCGACCGACGCTGGCGACGCGGCCGCGGACGACATCGACGCGGCCGAGTCGCAATCGAACGGTGACGCGGCGTCCACGTCGGCCGCCGGCGACGCAACCGAGACGGAACCGACGGCAGCACCCGATGCGTCGGACTCGATCGCGACGCGTCTCGCGAACGAACTCGAAGACGACGCGGTCGACGACGAGGATCTCGCGGTCCTGCGGGACGCACTCGACGTCGAGCCGACCGGCTCCGACGTCGCGAAGATCGACCACCTCCAGTCCCGCGTCGAAGAGGTCGCCGCCTACACCGACGCCCTCGAGGCGTTTCTCGACGAGAACGGATCCGGCGAGGAGTTGATCGAGGAGTTCAAGGACGAACTCGCCACGTTCGAATCCGACCTCTCCGCGATGGACGAACGTCTCACCGGCACCGAAGACCACGTCCTCGACGTCGAGACCGACCTCGAGGACGTGACCGACGACGTGGAGGAACTCGAAGACGACGTCGACGAACTGGAAAGCGACGTAGACGACCTCGAGGACGATCTGACGGCGGTTCGCGAGGACGTGACCACTATCCAGAACTGGCGGGACCAGCTCGGCTCGATGTTCTCTGACTGACAAAGTCACCGAATTCGCGAAACGCAACGCGTTTAGCCGTCGCCTGTCGAGAACGCACCGATGGGCGAGACGATTCCGATCGCGATTCCACGGAAAGGGCGACCACTCGAGTCGGTATTCGATCGACTCGCACGTCGCCTCGACGTTTCTGACCTCGCGGACGACGTCATCTCGACGCTTCGCCACGAGAAAGCACTCACGAAGGGCACGGTCACCCCCGACGACGAGGACGTCTACCATCGTCTCGCCACCTACAGCACCGTCGACGATCCCGCGGCACCGGAGTACACGCTCTTGCGCGACGATCGGGCGGGCAAACCCCGACGAATCGTCTTCGACAGCGTGACGATTCCGATCGACGACGTCGACGGTATCCCCGACGGCACCGAAATCCAGTTGATCGGCCGCGAGGAACCGTTTCGAGCGCTCCGGACCCACGAGTTCGCGCTCGGGTTCGACAGCGCCGACCTCGTCCTCGAGGAGGTCGTCGAACTCCGTCCGGAACCGCTCGGTCGGATCGCCGACATCAACGCGCGAATCAATCCCGCCGATACCGACGTCCGCGTGGTCACGGGGCTGGGAGACACCGTGTACCACACGCTGCTGGCCACTCCCGGGGTCACACCCGCGTCCGGGTCGCTCGATCGGACGTTTCTCGAAGAGTACGACGGCCCGCTGTGCATCGAACCGCGCTACGAACGCCTCGTACAGGCCGTTCTCGGCACGCGGACGCTGGACGACGTCTCGTTCGAGTATCCCCCGGAGGGTCGGGAAGAAGAGGCGGCCATCGCCGACACCGGGGTAGGCGTCTACCTGACGATGACCGGATCGACCGCCCGCGACCACGGACTGGTGCTGGGTGAGCAGTTGTTCCCGAGCGAAACCGTCCTGCTGGAGAGCACCCCCGAAGTCTCCGATTCGATCGCAGCCGTTCGATCGATGCTGGCGAACGGGCCCGAAGAGACGGAACTCGCAGTCGGCCGGTAGCTACAGTTGCTACTGAAACGATTTCCACACTGATCGCAACGCTGTCGTGCGATCAGGTGTGCAATGTCTTTCAGGGGCTACTATCTCTGGACCCCGATCGCGACGGCTAGCGCCGGAAACTCGCGCCGCCAGCCGCAAAAGGGCTACTCGTCCCCGAGTGCGACCACGCGCCCGCCGTCACGAGTCGTGAAGACGGCCCCCGGAGTGACGATCGCATCGCCGGCCCCGCTCAGGTCGACCGTCCACCGTTCCGTCCCGTCCGCTCGTGAAACTGCCGTGAGTCGGTCGGCTTCCGGGATCACCACGTCGTCGCCCACCACCGTCGGCGGCCCGATACGCGAATCCGACGAGTCGTAGCTCCAGGCTTTGGCTCCACTCCGATCGATCGCGTAGAGAGAACCTCGAGCGGGGACGTAGACGTGCCGATTGCCCAGTGCGAGTCGGTGGTAGGCCGACTCGGGAACGGTGAACGACCAGCGGCGCGTTCCGGCGGCATCGAACGCGACGACGACACGATGCGTCCGTATCACGACGAAATCGTCGGCGACGACCGGCCCCGTGGTGACGGCCTCGGTAGATCGGCTCCAGCGCTGCTCTCCGGTCTCGGCGTCGAGTGCGATCACGCCCGTCGCTCCTGACTGCGATCCCAGGTAGAGTACCCCGTTGTTGACGGCGATCGGTTCTGCGAACGTCCGGGTGCTCCCGTCGCTCGCGATTCGTCGAGACCAGCGGATCGAACCGTCGCCGACCGACAGCGCGTGGATACGACCGTTCCAGTCGGGGACGTAGACGGTCGCGTCGGCGACGGTCGGTGGAGCGGTGAGACGCGCATCGACGTCGTAGAGCCACGCTTCGTCTCCGTGCCGACGCTGGAAGGCGACGATCCGACCCCGTTCGATCGACGGTTGTGCACTGACGACGATCCGGTCCCCGTATATCGCCGGCGGCGAGATCACGTCCGATCGAAGGGGTACGCGCCAGCGCTCCTCGCCGGTCGTAGCCGATAGCGAGTGAAGCCGGTGGCGGTGGCGAGCTTCGTCAGACACGGCGTCGACCGGAACGTACAGGTGTCCGTCGACGACGGACGGTGTTCCGGCACCTCGTGCTCCGTCGAGGTCAGTTTCCCACACCGCCGTCGGTTCGGCGGGGCCTTCGTCCACTCGGCGCGTGTGACCGGGGTTGGAGCCGTCCATCGGCCAGTCGCCACCGACGTTACCGAGGTCGCCGGAGGGAGACCCGCTGGAGAGACAGCCAGCAAGCGTCCCGCTCGCGGAACCGATCGTCGCGAGGACCTGGCGGCGCGTGAGGGAGGGCACGGACGTCATTCGGATAACCGGTCAAATATATCCTCTGACATTCGGCTCACCCCGCCCCTTCGGTATAGCGATATAGAGTTTATCAGTTCGATTTCGGCCGTTCATTTCGAGCGAATCGAACGACGATCGGACGACAGGCCCCAGTTACACGGGATCGGTGGCCGCTTTTGATGCGAACCACGATCGACTCCGGCGATTCGGGACCGCTGGCGGCGCAGTCCTCATTCGCCCGTAATCGCGTAGATGTGTTCGAGATACGTCTCACGGACCCGATCGCCCCAGTTGTGGGTGTACGTGTCGATCACGTCGCTCGCGACGTCGCCGCGAAGGTACTGGACGATCCCCCGATCGCCGGTTCGATCGCGGAGGTGGGTGGTGAAGAAGTGGCGGAAGTAGTGTGGGGTCACGTTCTCGGACGCTCCGCCGCCGGTCCTGTACCAGCCGGCTTCCCTCGCATGCTGCTCGACAACGTGGTGGACGACGTTTGGCGTCAGTCGTCGTCCCCACCGATCTGCCGTGCCGAGAAACAGCGGCGCTGCCACATCAGGGCCCGTCCGTGGCGTATCGGGTCGGACGGCGAGCCAGCGGACGAGCACGTCCTTCAGTTCGCCGTCGATCGGGATGACGGTCTCTCGTTTCCGCTTGTTCGATGCCTGACGGCGTTCACCGCCCGATTCTCGGCCGTACGTGTGTTCGGCCGAGATGAACACCGAGTCCGGCCGCCCGGCGATGTGGGCCCGCGGTTGCCACGTGGCGGCCTCGTGATCGAGGTTGACGTCGATCAGGTCGAGATTACAGAGTTCCCCGGCCCTGATACCGGTCTTCAGCAACGTTACGACGAGCGCCCGGTGGAGCGGATGACGAATTCCGTCGACGAACGTTCGCATCTCCCCCAGTGTGACATCACGTCGCGTCGGGTTCGACTCGATCGATTCGTTCATCTCCTCGAGCACGACCGTCATGGGGTTCTCGTCGGCGTGCCCGACCCGCTCGAGATAGCTGTAGAACCGGTTGAGATAGGATGCGTAGGTTGCGACGGTACTCTCGGAGTGGGTGGTCCGGAGTTCGTGCACCCACGCCATGCAGTCCCTGTAGCTCGCTTCGGGCGGCTGCTTGTCGAACCGATCGGCGAGAAACGCCTCGAAATCCGTCAGGACACGCTCGTAGGCCGCTGCGGTCCGTTCGTTGCGTCCGTGGTGTTCGATGTCCTGGAGGAAGTACTGGACCGTGTTCTGCCGCTGTGTGCCCTCACTCATCGTTCGTGAGTACGTAACCGCCCGTTCGTCCACTGTACCGGATCAGGTTCTCATCCTGGAGCCGCTGGATCGTCGCGTCGAGTTCGGCCTCGACGTCGTCGATCAGGGCGTCGACGAGGTCGTCCCAGCCGAGCGGCCCCTGGCGATCGAGCACGGCGAGGATCCGGTCTGCGAACTCCTCGTCGGACCCGGCGTCTGTCGGCGCCGCGGACTCGCCGGTCTCGCCCCCGGAGGTCGCGGGAATCTCGAATTCGCTTCGACCCGCCTGAACCATCGTCCGGACGAACTCGCTCTGGCTCATCTCGAGTTCGTCGGCGTGCTCGCGCCAGCGCTCCTTCTGGTACCGTGGCACGTACGTCTTCACGGCGACGCGATCGTCCTCGGGCATACGACCTACCTCACACCCGAGACACTTCAGTCTACCCCACATTCACAAATAAGGGCATTTATTTTGCTCTGAGGGCCCACAATTACCGGGCCGGAAATACATTATCTGTGGTAGTGGTACCTTAATACGCAGGAGTGTAGCACTAGATTGGAAAATAAATAATCCTTGGCGCATTAGTAGATCGAGTGGGTGAGGATCCCCGGGGTCCGAGCCGATCGGGGTCGGTGCGATACGAGCGACACCGCCACAGTAGTCACTCAGGATACAATTAATCGAGGGTGGTTTTCCCCGTTCGCACCCCTGGGGTAACGTCCCGAAAACACGGTTTCTCGATCGGCTGTGATCGGGGGTGAATCGTTACCAGAACCCTCCTCGTGCGTCCCGATCGAGTACCGGTCTTGGCAGTGAGCCATCGACCGGGTGACGACCGACGTGGCCCGGCGGGACCGTTTCCGCGAGCGTTACGAACCGGATCGTCGCACCCTCGACGTCGCCTCGACGATTCCGGTGGTCGGCTTCCTCACCCGTTCGAATCCGATCGGTCCGGAGGGCCGCTCATGTGGAGAGTGCCCTGCCACAGTCCGGATCTGATCGTTCTACCGTGACGGTAAGCGTCGGTTCGGCCGCTCGTCGTCGATCGAGGACTGTCCGGCATTGATCCATGGCTCGCGGTGGGCGCAGTCCGACCGACGGGGAACGCGACGTCGTTTGGCTCCCGGCCAGTGATGACCTGGACCCGATTTCGATCGCCGCCTGCAAGGACCCGCGAAGTTCCGATCGCATCGGATTGCCGACCCCCGATCGGTGGGTCGGTCGCGAGCGTCGATGCAGCGGGTCCGGGGGACTTCCGGTGATAGACCTCAGACGACCCGAATTCACCCGTTTTGGGAATCGATACGCTTACGTGGGGTGCGTCTAGAGGAGACATTCGCTGTTCGAAGCGCGGACTCATAAACCACATAGTGCTATACTGAACGGAGGGGCAGAACTGCTCCCGAGGGCTCTCCGGCCGGACCAACGGGACGGAACTGTCGAGCAGTCTCCGCTCCAGTCCCACGTCGGCCGCCTGATTTGCCAGACCTCACCCGAGCGGATCACACGAATCTCACGTTCTCGCCGGTCTGTAGACCCCGTTCGAATCTGATGGGAGACTGGCGTCCTCTCTCGGCGAAGACGCTGGCAGTCATCGGCCGGTGGCGCTGCAAAAAGAAATTCCGTCTCGTCCGGCGACGCCGTGATCGTTACGTAGCCAGGCTCGATCGACCGCTGATCACCATCGCCACACCGCCTCCGATAGCGCTGATGGCACCGACGAGACCGGCGATCGCGATCACGTTTCGCGTGGCGACGGTGGAATCCGACGAGAGACCGATCAGGGTCATCGCGAGCAAGACCAGGACGACCCCGCCGACGAGTGAACTGACGGTCGTTGCGGCGAGTCGCAGTCGACTGAACCGTCGGCTCCCCTCGCTCAACCCGAGGACGATCGCCAACACGGGAGCGACGAGGACGACGACTACCAGGCCGATCAGTGGGGCGAGTTGGCCGGCGATAGCCTGATCGAAGGTGACCTCGACCCACCCGACCGACAGGTAGCCCGCGGCCCCGATCGCGACGCCGACCATCGTCATGAACCCGATCGTCCCGCCCGTCTTCCGGAGGACGTCGACGAACGCTTCGTCGGAGCGCTTCGCCACCCCGAGCCCAGCGAGCGCGATTCCGCTACCGAGTGCGACGACGGCAAAGAGCACACCGACGTCGAGGACCGTCGATCCGAGGACGCCGCCGGCATCGTCTCCGTCGGCACCGCCGTCGCCGTCACCGCCTGCACCGTCTTCCTCTGTGGCCATCGAGACGTCGAGTGCGGCCGTCTCGTTCGCCCGAACCTCGACGGTTTCTTCGACGGTCTCGTATCCGCTCGCGGAGAACCTGAGCGGTTGTTCGCCGACACCGATTTCGACCTCGTAGGCGCCGTTTTCGTCGGTCGTCGCCGAACCGGTGAATTCGGTGGCGGCGATCTCGACGCCCTCGATCGGCTCACCGTTCTCGTCGGTCACCGTTCCCTCCACGGTCCCCGTCTCGATCCCGGCGAGCGTGTTCGCCGCCGCGTTCAGGTCTTCGTCGATGGCCTCGACGCGGTTGGCAGTACGTCGAAGCGAGTCCGCGGCTTCATCGGCACCGTCACTGATGTGTCCGTACTCTTCTTCGATCCGATCGGCTTCCGCGCGTGCTTCCGCCGCCGTGTCGACGTGGTTGGCGATCTCCACGCCCGCACGTTCTTTCGCCTGTTCGTTGATCTCCTCGACGACCCGATCGAGCATCGTATCGTGCACGCGGGTCGCCTCTTCGCGCAATCGTCGGGCCTCCGTTTCGGCTTCGGTTGCGGTTTCGGCCTCGACTGCTGCGACGAGTTCGATGTCTTCGACGTTCTCGAGTCCGGCGTTCGTCTCCTCGATACGATCGTTCGTGTCCGCGATCGCGTTCGCGTTTACCTCCTCGACGTCGCTCTCGTCGAACTCCTGGGCAGCGACGGTGCCGGGACCGAACCCGACCGCGATACTCGTCGACAGTACGAGGAGCATCGAAAGCAGGAACACTCCCACCTGTTGTCTGTTCATTATGACTAATCATGCAGTATTTCTAAACAATATATGTTGTGGTTCGTGTGGCGTGTATTATCTCCCGTGACGGAATGTTACGTGACGTATTGACTGGAATTTGGTACTATTTGGTTGTTTTGTCACTATTAGCTCGTCTGTTCTCGAGTTTATCAACGAATTCGCTTGCCGGAACGGGAGGCAGGACGACGTTTTTGGAGGCAGCGGGTCGGCTACGAGGATTCCGTTGACGACGTGTCCTCGTCGTCTCCACTCACCGTCCGGAACCAGTTGCCACTCGATCGGTCCCGGTCGCGCGCACGAAGTCGTTCCTGCAGTCGGGTCTCGATGTGTGCCTGCATCTCGAGTCCGTGGTCGGCGTCGACGTCGTAGGCAGTGCCCGCCCGGCCGAAGAACGACGCGGAACTCGCGGTATCGGCCGTCACGTTCGCGAGTCGGCGGCGGCGCTGGAACACGGTCTGGGTGTGGACGACTGCCTGCACGCGGTAGTACGGGACCACCTTGGTCGTCCGCCGCCAGAAGCCGGTTCGGGTGAGGAGTAACCTGTCGTCGAACCGGTAGCCCCGACTCGACCACTTCAGATGCGCCGCGATCGGAACGACGACGGTCAGGAGGGCGAGGGCGTACCAGTACCCGCCCAGAGACGTGACCGTCGACACCAGATACCCGGCGGCGACGACGATGGCGACGACGACGAGGTACCGCACGGCGTAGCGCTCTCTCGCACGACGGGGCGGTCGCTCGAAGTCGAGGTCGCCGAACGGTTCGATCGAGCGGGCGAGTGCGAGCACGCGATCGCGACCGGCGAGCGGGATCGCGGATTCCGTCCCGCGAGCGCCCGCCTGCCCGGGTGCGTACCCCGCCGTCTCGACGGCCAGCGAACCGTACCCGAACCACCGGAACGGGACGGATTCGGCGATCGTCAGGGTCTGGACCTTGTCCAGCGGGATCGTGCCGCTGTAGCGCTGGAGCAGGCCGCGCTCGTAGTAGAGTTCGTCGTCGACGCGAGTGAGACGAAACCCGTAGTACCGGTTGAACGTCAGGGCTGCGCTCACGATCCAGGCCGCCAGCAGGAACAGAAGGACGGCCCACGCGAGCGCGAACAGTCCGGTTCCGGGGAGGTCCTCGAGCAGTCCGAACGGGATCAGCGTTCCGGGATCGAACCCGCTCGCGAACGAGAGGGCGATCCCCCCGAGGAGACTGGCCCCCGGGTCGATCGTGAAGCTACTCAGGACGGCGAGTTCCCGTGGCTGCATCGCGAAGAGCAGTTCTTCCTCGTCCCCGATATCCACGCGATCGGCCGCGCTGTCAGCATCGGAGTCGAGTTCGTCAGCGTCCACGCTGCCGTTCAGCAGTCGTCGTCGAAGTCGGCGAGCTTCACCCTCGCCGACGTACTGGAGCGTGACCTCCGTCTGCCCCCCGCCGGCGGTCTCGACGTGGACCGCGGCGAGTCCGAGCGCCCGGACGAGGACGTTCTGTCGCACGTCGACGTTCTGGATCCGTCGGAGCGGCACCTCGCGATCGCGGCGGGCGAGCACGCCGGACGTGACGTCGAACGTGTCCGCGGTGAGTTCGTAGCGAAAGCGCTCGTAGTAGGCGAACTCGTAGACGATCCCCACCAGGATTCCGACGAGGACCATCCCACCGACGCCCAGGAGGTTCGCGCCGGCACTGCCCGGCGAGGCGACGATCCCGACGACGAAAAACAGCAGCCCGGTGTTGACGCTCCGCGAGACCGATCGGACGGCGACGGAAGCGGGATGGAGTTTTCTCATACGGCGTCTTCGCCCTCGCTCTCGATCGCGAGTCGACGCAGCTCTTCGCGGAGCCCGTCCGCGCGCTCCGGCGTCAGTCCGGGAATCGCCACGTCGGCGCTTCGAGAGCCAGCCGTGTAAACGACCATCGTCGCGAGTCCGGTCGTCCGCTCGATCGGCGAGCGCCGAGAGTCGACGTGTTGGACGCGGACGTACGGGACGACGGTCTTGATTCGCGTGAAGACGCCCCGTTCGATGTAGAGTCCGTCGTCCCGGACCTCGAACCGCCAGACGCTGTACCGGAGCCACGCGACGAGAATCCGCACGCCGGCGAGCACCACGGCGAGCCCGACCGCAGCCGGGACGAACCAGTCGGGTTCGGACGCCCAGACACCGGTGGACGAAACCGCGAGCGCGCCACCCACGATCACGCCGCCGACGATCGCCGCCCGGATCCCGGCAACGACGAGCCAGACGACGCGGACCCGCGGGGTGAGTCGTTCCATAATACCCGTGACGAACAGGGTGCGAATAAAGGATGGGAAAGCAGTACTCCGGTCGGCGACGGGTCGGGCGACGATACCCCGTTCTGCGCTCGTTCAGACGATCGCACGGGATCGCAGAGTTGACGGGCCGCTACAGACGAGCGAGGCGAGAGAGCGCAGCGAGAACAACCGGGCAAGAAGGGCCGTACCGAGCGGCGCCGGTCAGTGTGTCGCCGTCCGGACGTCTTCGACGTGAAAGAGATCTTCCTGCAGTCCGTCGCCGTCGCAGTCCTCGTTCGGACAGGTATAGTGCCACCCGTCTTTCGTGGCGTCTCCTTCTCGGAACCGATCGCCGCATACCTGACAGAACAGTTGGCCTTTCTTGCAGGTATCCCGATGTAACTCGAGGGCGAGCTCCGTCTGGAACGACTGGTTGCAGTTGCGACAGGTGTGCATGTTTCATCTGACGATACCCTCCGTAAAAACTGCTTGGGTTCTTTTATTACGCTGTATTCGACCGTGATTCGGCGTTACTGAGCCGATTTGGGATCTACCCGTTGGGAAAAAAGACCGACAGGATTCCCCGTTTACTCGGATCCGTGTTTGGGGTTTCCTGTCACGAGACCGTGCCGGCGCTCTCGGTCGAACCGGGCTCGGGAAAATGTATCGACATCTGGTACGTCGAACGATCGGGGACGGCGTCGGTCTCAGTCGTCCTGGCCGAGGATCCCGCGCTCGGTCATCTTCCGGGGGTCGAGCACCTCGTCGGCCTCGTCCTCGCTGAGGTAGCCTTTCTCGAGGACGACCTCGCGGACCGTCTTGTCCTCCTTGAGCGCGGTCTTCGCGACCTCGCTGGCCTTGTCGTAACCGATGTGGACGTTGAGCGACGTCGCGAGTGCCATCGACTGTTCGACCTGTTGCTCACAGTAGTCGCGGTTGGCTTCCAGCGGATCGACGAAGCGATCGGCGAAGACCTGGCTGGCGTTCGAGAGCAGTTCCGCGGACTGGAGGAAGTTGTGCGCGAGAACGGGCTTGTAGAGGTTGAGGTCGATCTGGCCCTCGGCGGCGCCGGCGGAGACGGCGGCGTCGTTGCCGACGACCTGCTTGTGGACCTGGTTGACGGCCTCGGCCACGACCGGGTTGATCTTCCCGGGCATGATCGAGGATCCGGGCTGGTTCTCGGGTTGTTCGATCTCGCCGAGGCCGTTTCGCGGACCGGAGGCGAGCAGGCGCAGGTCGTTCGCGATCTTGTTGAGCGAACCGGCGACGACGCGCAGCGCGCCGTGGGCCTCGGACATCGCGTCGTGGGCGGCCTGGGCCTCGAAGTGATCGTCCGCCTCGCGGAACTGGACGCCGGTCTCCTTGGTGATGTACTCGGCAGCGCGGCCGGGGAACTCCTCGTGGGTGTTCAGTCCCGTCCCGGTCGCGGTCCCGCCGAGGGCGAGTTCCGCGAGGTGTTCGCGGACCTTGTCGACGCGGGAGAGACCCTTCTCGACCTGCGTGCGGTAGCCGCCGAACTCCTGGCCGAGGGTGACCGGCGTCGCGTCCTGCAGGTGGGTGCGACCGGTCTTGACGACGTCGTCGAACTCCTCTTCTTTCGCCTCGAGTGCCTCTCGGAGGGTGTCGAGCGCCGGAATGACGTCCTTTTCGACAGCCTCGAGGGAGGCGACGTGCATCGCCGTCGGGATGACGTCGTTGCTCGACTGGCCGTAGTTGACGTGGTCGTTCGGGTGGACGACCCGATCGCCGATCTCCGCGCCCATGATCTCGGCGGCGCGGTTGGCGATGACCTCGTTGGCGTTCATATTCGACGAGGTTCCCGAACCGGTCTGGAAGACGTCGACGGGGAACTGGTCGTCGTGTTCGCCGGCGATGACCTCGTCGGCGGCCTCGATGATCGCCGCCGCGACGTCGTCCTCGACCAGGCCCAGGTCGCGGTTGGCCTGTGCGGCGGCCTTCTTGACCACGCCGAGCGCCCGGACGAACCGCCGCCCGAAGGTGATCCCCGAGATCGGGAAGTTCCCGATCGCACGCTGGGTCTGTGCGCCCCAGTAGGCGTCGGCCGGGACCTGCATTTCGCCGAGGCTGTCCTCCTCGATACGGAACTCGTCGTCGGCTCCCATACGCGAGGCGTCGCGGGCAGTCGGGTAAAACCCACCGAAAGGGCTCGCGATCGCGCGTCCAGTCGACCGCCATACGACGGGAACCCGATCAGGTGAAGTCGACTTCCAGGCCGATCTCGTCTTCGCGGGCGCGTTCGCGCAAGGCGGTCTGGAGTCGCTTCCGACCGGTGTCCTGGACGTCCCGCGCGTCCGCGAGGTCGACGTCGTAGATCGTCGGCGTCGACCAGAAGAAAGTCCGGGAACTGGCGGTGTCGACGACCAGCGACGCCAGCCCCAGTCGGCGCTGGAAGATCGATCGGCGGGTCGACACGGTCTGGATGCGGTAGTAGGGGATCACGGTCGTTCGTCGACGCCAGAAGCCCCGTCGGATCACGAGGTGGTCCTCGCCGACGTAGTAGCCGAGGTGGACGTACCGGAGGTGCGCCGCGGGGGGCACCGCGGCGAAGACGATCGCTGCGAGATACCACCGATCGAGCGGGGTCGCCTGCGCAACGGCGAACGCGATCGCGACGACGACCAGCGCGACCAGCGAGAACCGGACGAGGTACCGTCGCCGGGCGAGCGTCGGCGGCCTCCGGAAGACGGGCGTCTCGACGCCGGTGAGGTTCTCGGTGAACCGGTGGACGCGACCCCGTTCCGCGAGCGGGACGGCGGACTGGCTTCCGCTGTCGCTATCGGGGCCGTACCCGGCGGTCTCGACCCAGAGTCCGGCGTAGTCGATCAGCCGCTGGACGGGATTGTCCGTGATCGTGACCGACTGGACCTTCTCGACGGGGATCGACCCGCTGTAGCGCTGGAGCAGCCCGCGCTCGTAGACGAAGTCATCGCCGGCGCGGCCGAGCTGGAAGTCGTAGTAGGTCGCGAACGTGTAGGCGACGCTCACGAGGTAGGTGGCGAGGATCCCGTTGATCGCCGACACGACCGTGAAGATCCCGTAGCTCCCCGGGTCGCCGGTCGCGAGATCCCGTGGCCCGCCGAACGGCTGTGCTGCGGCCACGAGCAGGTCGATGATCGTGTCCGTCGCGAGGAAGAAGACGAACGTCACGGCCGCGACGGCAGCCGGCCGGAACGAGGTGAACGAGTAGAGCAGCAGTTCGCGCGACTCGAGGTCGAACAGCCGCTTCCGGCGGTGCTCGATCCGATCGACTGGCTCGGTTCGGTCCGTCCCGGCTGCGGCTGCGCCCCCGGTCCCGGACACCGGGCGATCGGAATCCCGACGTTCCTGTTCCTCGGCAGCCGATTCCGGCCGATCGGATTCGGCGTCGAACGCCGCATCCCGGTCGGAGTCGGTATCGGGATCGTCGACTGCGTCCGGATCGGCGGGACGATCGGCCGCCGTCGCAGAGGCGTCGCGTTGGTCGCGCTCGTCCGATTCGCGCCGTCGTCGTCGGTCTTTCACCGCGGCGGTGCGTCGCCTGATCTCGCGCTGGAGTCGCTCCGCCTCGGCCTCGCTGACGAAGTTGAGGGTCGCCTCGCTGTCGCCACCGCCGGCGGTCTCGATCGAGACGATCGCGAGGCCGAGCAGGCGCTGGACGACCCCCTGCCGGACGTCGACGTTCTGGATCCGGCGGTAGGGTATCTCCCGGGACCGGCGGGCGACAACGCCGGAGGCCACGTCGACGGTCGTCTCCGTGACTTCGTACTCGAACCGGTAGTAGTACGCGACCCCGTACGCGACGCCGGCCAGGAAACCGATCGGCGCGGCGAACGGTGCCCGGGACGGGCTGACGACGTCGGTGAGACTCGCCAGCCCGATGACCAGCACGATCGGGATCCAGAGCCAGAGGAACCCGTACTGGAGGGCGAACGAGGCCGCGCTGAGCGGATGGAGGCGGTTCATACGGCGTCGTCGACCTCGCTCTCGACGGCGAGTTCACGGAGGGTGTCCTGCAGGTCCCGTGCGCGATCCGGCGTCAATCCCGGAATCTTGACGTCCGCGTTCCGCGAGCCGGCAGTGTAGACGACGACGCTCGAGAGCCCGAGCACCCGTTCGATCGGCCCGAACTGGGTGTCGACGTGCTGGACGCGGACGAACGGCACTGCGGTCTCGACGAACGTCACCACCCCGCGCTCGAGGTAGAGGGCGTCCGACTGGAGTTCGAACTGCCAGACCTGGTAGAGCCGAACCGCGTACCCCACGCCGAGCGCGATCCCGATCGCGACGACGGTCGCCAGCGCGACGGTCGGGACGGACCTGAGCCACCGATCGACGGCCACGAGAACGACGCCGACGACGATCGCACCGATCGCCGCCTGCGCGATCCAGAACAACCTGATGCGGGGGTGAAGGGACTCCATAGGCGTATCCTATCAACATCGAAGGATAAAGGTGGGGTTCCGACTCGGCACGCGCCGGCGCCGTCGCCACCGTCGCGATCGGTCGTGACTGGCAGCCGACCCCGTCGTGGCCTCAGCGGGCGTCCGCTTCGTCGTACTCCGCCGGGGTGTACGTCGAGAGTTCGAGCGCATGGATGTCGGTGGTCATGTGATCGTCGAGGGCGTCGTAGACCTGCTGGTGTTGCTGGACGAGCGGCAGTCCCTCGAAGGACGGCGAGACGACCGTCGCCGCGAGGTGGTCGTCGTCGTGCTCGTCGCGTGCGTACGTGACTGTCGCGTCGGCACCTTCGAGTTCCGATTCGATGACGTTTTCGACGTCGGCTGGCTTCATACTGTGACGTCCGTCCGCTCGCGGCAAAAACACGGCGGTCCCGGGGAACGTCGCGTCGATCGAGCGTCCGATCGGCGGATCGTCGGGGTCGGACCCCTGGCGTTCGGACCGACGGACGGAGCGGCGATCGTCGACTTTATACAGGCGCCCGCCGCTGTCGGTCGTATGTCACTGGCAGCCGAGACGCGCCGAGCAGTCGATCGCCGCCCCTTCCTCGTGGCTGCCCTGCGGGCTGGCGTCGTCAACTACACCGCCGCCGCACGTTACCTGAACGTCGACGGGGATCCGGAGGCGATCGCGACCGCACTGCGCCGGTACGCCGAGGAGTTACCGGCCTACGAGTCGACCGGGCGTGACGTCAGGGTCCGGATGCGAAGCGGGATCGGCGTGATCGGCGGCGAGAACGACGGTGAGGGCGGCAACGAGGCCGATGACGGAGAGGGCAGCGAGATGGCTGGCGATCCCGGTCTGCTAACGGTCGGCGGGGTCACCTTCGACGCGTGTGACGGCGGGGGAACGGCGATCGTCGCGAGCGGCGGCGTCGATCCGGCCGCGCTCGCCCACGCCCTGCAGGCGCTCTCGATCGCGGACGTCGATCCCGACGCGGCCGCGGTCGGCGACGGGACGATGGTGATCGTCGTCGACCGCCGCGACGGCGCGACCGCCCTCCGGACGGTCGAGGCGGCCCTCGATCGGGTCCCGGATCGGTAGTCGATCGGTCGTGCGGCCGCCGAGCGGGACTCGGGCGCCGCTAGTCGGTGCGGACGACGTACTGGCTCGTCGATTCGTAAAAGAGGTAGCCGTTCTCCTCTAGCCGCGGTACGACCTCGTGATGCAGGTGAATCCGACGGCGGCGATCGGTGGTTCCGGTCGGCAGCGCGTCGACTAACTCCTCGAGCGTTGCGATGCCCGATCCCGAGTCGAGGTACTCGAGGACGCGGCGTCGACGCGCCGTTTCGTCGATCGACACGTCGTCGTCGTCCCGTCGTCCGGCCGAGTGTGGTGCGTGGTCGCGTCCCATTCTCGACTGGAGCCAGGGACAGTCCGGAAAAAGAGTTTCTGACGAACGCGTCCAAGAGTCCGGCGCGTCGTTCGATCGGCCCGGGGAGAGGAGCGCCCGATCGGCCGGGATCGATCCGTCCGGCACCCGATCGAGGTCGTCGACCACGGTCGGATGCCATCACACGGTTTAACTTTCGTCCGCGGGAAGTCAGCGTAATGACCCTGCACGTGACGAACACGTTGACGGGCGCAAAAGAGCCGTTCGAGCCACAGGATTCCGAGAACGTTCTGCTCTACTACTGTGGCCTGACGGTCTCGGATCCGCCCCACCTGGGCCATGCGCGATCGTGGGTCCACGTCGACGTCATGCACCGGTGGCTCGAGTACCTCGGCTACGACGTGCGTCACGTCGAGAACTTCACCGACGTCAATGAGAAAATCGTCGCCCGCGTGGGCGAAGACGACCTCGGGGACGACGAGGCCGACGTCGCGGAGACCTACATCGAGCGCTCCCTCGCCGACATGCGCTCCCTGAACCTCCTGCGGGCGGAGGTCTACCCGCGGGTCTCCGAGCACGTTCCCGAGATCATCGACCTCGTCGAGACGCTCGTCGAGAAGGGCTACGCCTACGAATCCAGCGGTTCGGTCTACTTCGACGTGACCCGCTTCGAGGAGTACGGCAAACTCTCGAACCAGGACCTCGAGGAGATCGAGTCCCAGGGCGACCCGGACGAGCGATCGGAGAAACGGCATCCGGCGGACTTCGCGCTCTGGAAGGCCGACGGCGTCGACGAGGAAGCCGTCCACGAGCACAGCCACGAGGGCGTCGACCACGGAGACGAGCCACCTACGGGGCAGACCTGGGAGTCGCCGTGGGGCGAGGGCCGCCCCGGCTGGCACATCGAGTGCTCGGCGATGAGCATGACCCACCTCGGCGAGACGCTGGATCTCCACGTCGGCGGGCGGGACCTCGTCTTCCCTCACCACGAGAACGAGATCGCCCAGTCCGAGGCCGCCACGGACCGGCAGTTCGCGAACTACTGGCTCCACTGCGAACTGTTCCAGATGGACGACGAGAAGATGTCCTCGAGCCTGGGGAACTTCGTCACCGTCGAAGACGCGGTCGATCGCTGGGGGACGAACGTACTTCGAACGTTCCTCACCGCCGGCTCCTACAACAGCAAACAGCTCTACGGCGACGAACCGATCGCCGAAGCCCAGGAGCGTTGGGACCGACTGGAGCGGGCCCACGAAGCCGCCGTCGACGCCATCGACTCGCCGGACGCGTTTTCCACGGTCGCGGACGATCGGCTGAGGGCCAAAATCGACGACGCGCGCGAGACGTTCACGGCCGCGATGAACGACGACTTCAACACCCGCGAGGCCCAGTCGGCGCTGCTGTCGATCGCCTCGGCGGTCAACCGACATTTCGAGGAGACGACCGGGAACGGGGACGGCGAGGACAGCGGATACGACTACCGTGGCCTTCGCCGCGCCGTCGAGGCGCTCGAGGAACTCGGCGGCGTCCTCGGCCTCTCGTTCACCGGAGAGACGACGGGCAAGGCGGCCCTCGCCGGTGACGTGGTCGAACTCGTGCTCGACGTCCGGGAACGGGAACGGGCCGACGGCAACTACGACCGCGCCGACGAGTTGCGCGACGAACTCGAAGCCCTCGGAATCGAGGTCCAGGACACCGACGACGGGCCGACGTACCGACTGCCGTCGGACGCCGAGTGATCGCGGTCGCGATCCCCCCGATCCGGCCGGGACCCGAACGGTCGAGGCCCTTGCCGCCGTTCGACACCTGTCGCTAATCTGCCACGTGTGGGGTAGCCTGTAACCCGTTGCTAGTCTGCTACCTGTCAGCAATCTGCTGTTCCCTGCGAGTCCCACCCACGAAACTTATAGTGGCGAACACAGTTCCCTCGGATAGGATGAATCGACGACTGTTCGTCGCCACGTTCGCGTCCGGAATCGTCGGCACCTCGGCCGGCTGTCTCGGCTTTCTCGACGATATCACCTCGTTTTCGGCGTCACCGGCGATCGTCAACGCCGATCAGGCCGACGAGGCCGGCTACGAGTACCAGGGTACCGTCGAGCAGGTCGAGACGAAATCGGTACCCCGGACGGACGAGTCCGTCGAGGTGACGAACTACGTCAGCCAGTACACCCGGACGATCACGACGCCGCTCGACGTCCTCGACGGCAGCGACACCGAGGCGGGCGTCTTCGCGATTATCACAACTCCACAGGTGCGCGTCGCCGGGAAGGATTACAACCCCGTCGGCGACATGTCGAACGCCGAGATCGCGGAACGCATTCAGAACCAGTACGACGCGCTCTCGGTCGACGGGTCGGTCGGCGAGCGATCCGTCGAGGGACTGGAAACGTCGATCGACGTCGAGACGTTCGAAGGGGAGGCGGCGTTCCAGGGCCAGCAGGGCGTCGACGTCTTCGTGGACGTCGCACAACCCGATCACGACGACGACCATCTCGTGATCGTCGGCGTCTATCCCGACGACTACAACCTCCCGGTCACGGACGAGAAAGCGCGAATCGACACGATGATCCGCGGACTGGAACACGGCGACGACGTCGACGCCGACATCAAAACCGAAGGCGAATAGTCACGGCGGCCGCTCGTCGTCGATCGCCAGTACCGAATGCCGCGACATGTAGTCGCTCGTCGTCGAGCTAGAAACCGAGCGCCGTGACGATCGAGAGTCCGCTTGCGAGCGCCCCGAGCAGGTAGCCGCCGATCGCGCCGCCGTTGAGCAGCGGCAGGCCCGCGTGGGGGCGGCCCTTGAGGACCATGTACATGAGTACGAGCAGTCCGGCGATCGTCCCGAGGATCGCCCCCAGTGCCGCGACGTTCAGCGTGATCACGGGAACGGCGATCGTCCCGACCTCGACGAAGTACGCGGCGCTCACGACGAGGATGGTCGGAATGACGGCGTCGCCGAGGCCGATGAAGAGGGCGTCGCGGTCCAGTTCGTCGGCCGGTGGGCCCTCGTCGCCGCTGTCGTCGCCGTCGATCGCAGCCGCCGCGTCACCGTCGGTGTCGGCCCCTGTTTCTTCCGCGGAACGGGGCGCCTCGATCGTCCCGTCAGATCCGGCACCGCCGTCTTCGAGCACGTCGTCGGTACTCCCGGCCGCGAGATACGAGTACGAGAGCGTCGTCGGGACGACGAGGACGACCGGGATCTTCAGGTCCATCACCCCCTCGGCGAGGTCGAGCATGTGTTCGGTCCCGTAGACGCTGATCGCGTCGTAAACGGCGAGCACGGCGAGCAGCAGGATCGCGGGCAGGA
Organism: Halosolutus halophilus; assembly: GCF_022869805.1. NCBI lineage: Archaea > Methanobacteriati > Methanobacteriota > Halobacteria > Halobacteriales > Natrialbaceae > Halosolutus > Halosolutus halophilus. Next base: position 1,647,974 of record NZ_CP094974.1, read on the forward strand.
GCCCGAAACTGATCCCGAAGAGGGCGGCCGCGCCGGCACCCATCAGGACCCCGGCCGTGTCGATGACGTACCACTCCGGGTAGAACAGCAGGCCCGCACCGACGCCGATCGCCGCGAGGGCGGCGAGGACGTTGGTGTCGCCGACGGTCACGGCCGACGGAACGAACTCGAGGAAGACGAACCAGGCGAGCATCACGCTGACGCCGATGATCATCGCCCTGATGAGCCACTGGAGGTCGTACCTGAACGCCGCGAGCATGAACCCGGTCGCGCCGAGAATAATCGCGAAGTAGACAATACTGTTCGTCGGGTTGTCGGGGTCCTCGACGGCCTGCCGATCGGACTCCTGGAAGGGGTCGGTCAGTGCCAGCGCACCCAACTGGACACCGAGAAACAGCAGGACCGTCAGCCCGACGGCGGCGAGCACCCGCGTCCGGTCGTTCATGATCCAGCGTTCGAACCCCTGTCCTATGGGTGTTTTGTGTTATCGGTGACGATCGGTCGCGAACTCGTAACGACCGACTGCGACGGAGCCAGCGGGTGGCCCCGGGCTAGCGCGCGTACAGCGTCGACCCGACTAGCGACGGCAGATGAACGTCTTCGTCCGGCGTCACCGCCAGATAGGGCCGATCGACGGGACCGAAGACGTCGACGACGCGACCGACCTCGTCGAGCGACTCGTCGAGGACCGTCGTCCCGATGGCGTCGCGATCGGTTTCGTCGCCGTCGTCCGCCCGCAGGATCGCGAGTCCCTGCGCGGTGCGGACGACCTGTCCGATCCGGCGCATCGCTACTCCCGCATCGCGACGACGTACGCCGCGACGGCCTGGACGAGATCGTTCTTCGTCGAGTCGTCCGCGCCACGGACCACGACGCGGCCCCGATCGGCCCAGTGTTCCCGCGAGTAGGCCTTGTCCCGCTCGATCGTGGCGTCGTACCCGATCTGCTGGACGGCTTTCGCGATCTCGTCGACCGTCGGCTCAGCGACTGCCAGATCCCGGGACACGCGGCGTCCCTCGGCCCGCGAGAGGTCCGCATCGAGATAGGCGGGCCAGATGACGTTCTCGACCATAGGATCACCTCGGCAGGCCGACGAGTAAACACTTTTCAAAACGAGACGGCTATCTGGAGGTTACCGACGACGCAACAGGAGCGTGCCACCGAGGAGTGCAGCGACGGCGGCCGGTGCGCCGAAGCCGGGGATCGACTCGGACGCGTCGTCGCTGTCGTCGCCATCGGTTTCACTGCTACCGCCGGTCTCACCGTCTCCGTCGTTCTCACCGTCTTCGCCGGATTCCTCGAGGCCTTCGCTCGCCGCTTCGTAGGCGTCGGGGTGGATCGCCTCGACGATATCCACGACGGCGTAGACGACCTGCGGTGCGGGCTGGCTGATCTGGTTGGCGTCGACGGCGACGACGTTGTCGTTCTGGTAGGCCGTCGTCGCTTCGGCCCCCTCGGGGATCGGCGGTTCCTCCCTGTCGTCGGGGTAAATGATCCACTCGGGATCCTCGTCGACGATCGTTTCGCTACTGAGTTGCTGGTAGAACGTGATTCCGGCCCGTTCGGCGAGGTTCTCGACGTCGGCAGTCGCCAGCACTTCGTGGATGAAGGTATCGGTGCCGGCCGTCGTCCCGTCCTCGCCCATCGCGTAGTACGCGAGCGGTCGATCCGCGTCCTCGACGGCGGTCTCGACGACCTCGAGTTGTTCGTTCATCCAGTCGACGGTCTCGGTCGCGCCCGCACACTCGCCGGTGAGTTCGCCGGTCCGGACGACGTTGTCGCGCACGTCGTCGATCGTATTCGCCGCCTCGAAGTGATAGACGGTCAGCCCGGCGTCTCGGAGCGTTTCGATGTCGTCCTCGGACGTGATGTTCGCCGCCAGCACGACGTCCGGGTCGAGGTCGATCACCCGCTCGGTGTTGACCTGCCAGCCGTCGCTGACGTCCGCGCGGTCGCCGCGGTCGAGTCCGCTCGTCGCAGGACTGTACGGCAAGCCGTCGAGACGATCTTCCGCCCCGATTTCGTAGACTGTCTGTGCGTCACTCGGCTGCAACGCGACCACGGATTCGGGTGGTTCCTCGAGCGTAATCGTTTCGCCCGTCGCGTCGGTCAGTTCGATCGGATACTCACACGCCGCCTGATTCGCGTCGGCAGCGCCTCCCGCACTGCTCGCGGCCGCGGCGGGTGCGAGCAGCGAGAGGGCGAGTACTGCGGTGATGAGGATAACGGGTTTCTGTCGCATCGTCCGATAGATGGGTGGTCTTCAACAAATATTTGTCTAACCCAAACGAGGTTGCAGTATATGCCGCGATCGGTCCGAACCGCGTCGTGGTCGGCGGCCCTCACCGCGCTGCTCGTCGCCGTCGTCGTCAGCAGCGCCGCTCTCGGACCGGTCAGGATCGATCCGCTGACGGTCGCGATGGCCGTCCTGAACGCCGTCGTCGTTCCCTCGGGTGTGGCGTCCGGAAGCGTGACGATCCCCGGACTCGGCGTCGGCGTTCCAACTCCGCATTTCCAGTACGCGCCCGTCTTCTCGTTCGACGTCCCCCAGACGCACCAGATCATCGTCGCGGACGTCCGTTTGCCACGGATCGCACTCGCGGCGACGGTCGGCTTCGCCCTCGCCGCCGCCGGGACGGTGATGCAGGGGTTCTTCCGGAATCCGCTCGCCGATCCGTCGATCATCGGCGTCTCGTCGGGTGCCGCCGCCGGTGCCGTCGCCGCGATCGCGTTCCCGGTTCTCGTTCCGTTCGGGAGCCTTCACCTCTCCGCGTTCGCCGGCGCGCTCGTGACCGCGTTTCTCGTCTACGCGATCGCCACCGAGGGTGGCAGAACGCCAGTCGCGACGCTGTTGCTCGCCGGCGTCGCCGTTCAGGCCTTCCTCGGGGCGCTCATCTCGTACATGCTCGTCCACAGCGGGGAGAACCTCAGACGGGCCGTGATCTGGATGATGGGGCACCTCAACAACAGTTCCTGGAGCGACGTCGGCTTCGCACTGCCGGTGACGATCGTCGGCGTCGTTGTCCTCGGTGCGTTCACCCGAGAATTGAACGTCCTCTTGCTCGGCGAAGAAGACGCCTATCACCTCGGCGTCGACGTCGAGCGAACGAAACTCCTCCTGCTCGCGATCGCGAGTCTCGTGACGGCAGCGGGCGTCGCCGTCGCAGGCGTCATCGGCTTCGTCGGCCTCGTCGTCCCGCACATGATGCGGCTGATCGTCGGCCCGGATCACCGGATCCTGTTGCCGACCAGTGCCCTCGCCGGCGCGTCCTTTCTCGTCGCGACCGATACCCTCGCCCGCGCGGGCCCGGCAGAAGTGCCCGTCGGGATCGTCACGGCGGCGCTCGGTGCCCCGTTCTTCCTGTTTCTGCTGACCCGTCGGGAGGTGCACTCGCTGTGACGGGCGCGTCCGATCGCGACGAAGCGACTGGCCAATCGAACCGCGACGAGAGACCGATCGGCGGCGCGAATACGAGTATCGACGTCCGCGACGTCGCGGTCTCGTTCGGCGAGATCGACGTCCTCGAGGACCTCTCGCTCTCCGCCGAACCGGGGGAGGTCGTCGGACTCGTCGGCCCGAACGGAGCCGGAAAGACGACGCTGCTCCGGACGATCAGCGGTGCGATCTCGCCCGATCGGGGTCGTGTCACGATCGGCGGGGACGACGTTCACGGCCTCTCCTCGCGGGAATCGAGTCGCCGGGTTGCGGTCGTCCCGCAGGAGACGACGCTGTCGTTCTCCTTTTCCGTCCGAGACGTCGTCGAGATGGGTCGTCACCCCTACCGATCGCGCTTTGCACCCCCCGATCCGGAGGACCGCGCCGTCGTGGACGACGCGCTCGAACGGACGCGAACGGCACAGTTCGCCGATCGTGGGATCGAGGCGGTCAGCGGCGGTGAACGAAAGCGGGTCGTCCTCGCGCGTGCGGTCGCCCAGGAGACGCCGGTCATGCTCCTCGACGAACCGACGGCGAGTCTCGACGTCAACCACGCGATCGAGACGCTCGAACTGGTCCGGGACCTCGTCGCGGAGGGACGGACCGTCATCGCGGCGATCCACGACCTGAACCTGGCCGCGCGGTACTGCGACCGGCTCGTGATGCTGGCCGACGGGACGGTCCACCGGTCCGGATCCCCGACCGAGGTTCTCTCGTCGGACGCGTTGCGGGCGGCCTTCGACGCGAACGCGGCGGTGACGTCGAATCCGGTGACCGGAACGGCGTCGGTGACGGCGCTCCCCGACGACGATCCCGGACCGCTCCCGGACGGCGTCCACGTGCTCGGCTCCGGGGCGACCGCAGCAGAGGTCCTCGCGCGCCTCGACGCTGCCGGTGTGGACGCGCGTCTCGGCCCCGTTTCGAGCGGATCGTCGGCCGCCGAGACGGCCGCCCAACTCGGGATCGATTCCATCGAGGTAGAACCGTTCGCCCCGCTGTCGCGGGCGGATCGGGACGCGCTCGATCGATCCCTGGTCGATCGGGACGCTACCGTCCTCGCGGACCTCGAAGTCGGCGCGGGGAATCAGATCCTCCTCGACCGCGCGCTCGAGTGCGACTCGCTCGTCCTCGTCGAAACCCGCCCGTTCGCCGAGCGGAACTTCGCGGGATCGGGTGCTCGAGACCGGTACGAGGAGATTCGACGGCGGGCCGTCGAGACGTCGCCCGATCGGATTCTCGAGGCGCTGGCCTCGGCCCTCGATCCGGACGGTGAGACGGTCTCGGAGCGATCGGAGACGGTCGCCGATCGCACCGAGTCGACGGAGTCCCCATCGGCGGAGTCGACCGACGACTGACGAGGGTTCTCGAAGACGCCAGTCATCGCCATCGGAGCCGCCACGACGGGAATCGGCCTCGACGGCGGGCGGAACTACGTCTCGGATCGCTCCGATCGGAGTCGACGACTGCATCCGGAGCGACCGAACGGTACCGCGCGGTGCTTCGACGGTACGACCCGTCGGTTCCCTCCTACGACGGTATCGTCTGCAAGGAGGTGTTGGACGTCCGCTCAGCGGAAATCCAGGAGACGGTCGGAACCGATATGACCGGCGATCGGCGGGGAGAAACGTCCCTCTCGGTGGTGGGCGAGACGCGAGGAGCGATTGATTTCTGTCACACCGTCGCCGGGGTCGTCTTCGAGGCCATCGCCGCGTCGTCGCACGTCGGCCTCGAGAACGCCGTCATGGAGACGTACCTCGACGTCGCCGAATCGATCGACCGTCCCGGCGAACGCTGCCTGCGACTGCTCGATAGCATCGCGACGGAACTCGACGCGCGACTCGAACCCGACGAACAGGCGTCGCTACTCGCCACGGCAGCGTCGTCCCTCCCGACCGATCCGGACGGGCGTGACGACCCCACTCCACTCGTCACCACTCTCGCAGTCCTCCAGTCCGTGGGCCTGCTCGAGTCCGCCCGAGTGACGCAATCGCCGGCCGATTTCGGTCCCGATCGGCACTCCTGGACGGTTCGACTCGACGGATGCACGTTTGCAGCGGCCGCCGAACGGCTGGTGACGCTCCCGATCGTCGTCGGGCTCTTCGCCCGTGTGTCGACGCGATCACTGGCGATCACCGAAGCCGAGCGGATCGATCGGCAGTCGCCCGCCACGTGGCGTCCGCGGATCACTGCGACGGAGGCGGATCCCCCCGCGGGCTCGTCTGCGTCCGAGAGCACGATCACACGTGACTACCCCGACGGGGACAGGGGAGGTCGACGTGGACACTATCGTGGGTGGAACGGGCACTCCTGACGGTCGGACCGCGATCGACGACCCCGTTGACGTCGTACTAGACGGACGATGACTGATCCAGAACGATCTTCGGCAGACGACGAGCGAACGACGATCCGGTCCGGCCGCAAGTTCGAACAGGAGTACCGGCTCGACGCGGACGAAGCCGGCGCGTTCCTGATCGAACTGGGTGAACGACTCCGTGACGGCGACGAGCTAACGATCGCCACCGACGAGTGGGAACTCCCGTTCGCCTTCGGGACCCCAGTCGAACTGGAAATCGAGTTCGACGGCGTTGGCGAACCGCAACTGGAGATCGAACTGGAACTCCCGGGACGAACCGACGAGACGGCCCCCGACGTTCGGTAGCCGATCGGACAGTCGAGTTGGTCCCGCCCGAGTGCGTTCTCGGCGGTCGTGAGCGCGACGGATCGTCAGGTCCCACGTCAGGTGGGTTCATCGGGGCACACGACAGACGGTCGTGTTACGCGAGTGTTTTCGAGGAGGATGGTCGGCGGCTACGGTGGTGGTGCAGTCGCCGACGGAGTTCGCCCCAGGCCGACGATCGGTGTCCGCGAATCGATCCCGAATCGCCGGCCAATCGACCCGATGTATCAGCTGTAGTGAATTATGAATCCGAACGACCGTGTCCAGCGTCGACCTTATAAACCAATAATTGCTATATCAAATCGACGGTGGAACGGGGATATTCCGCGTCGATCGATGAGGTGTAATCCCTCGTTGGAACAAACGCGGCGGACGACCGATCGTCGTCGGGGCGATCCGAGGCTTCGTTTCACCGGCAAACCGCGCTCTGCCCGGAGAAACGGGAACGTGTCTTTTTCTCCGTCCTAGACGTTCCGCGGGTTGTATGAGCGAGACACACTGGTCACGGCGGACGGCGCTCAGGTTCATCGGAGCAACGACCGCAGCCACGGGGCTGACGACCGCGGTGACGGCACAGGAGGACGACGCCGAGGACGACGCGGACGGGGAAGAGACCGACCGGTTGCCGATCATCCTCGCCGGCCGAACCGAGTACTGGTACGGTATCGCTCCCGAGGCGATCGAAGGCGAGGAGAATCCGGCGCTCGACCTGGAGGAGGGGCAGGAGTACGAACTCGTCTGGATCAACGTCGACGGCGTGAATCACGAACTGGTCGTCGAATCCGCGGACGGCGAGGAACTCGAGGCGTCCGACACGTCGGAGACGGCGGGCGAAGCCGTTTCGATGACGTTCGAAGCGAGCGAGGACGCCGCCGAGTACTACTGCGAGTTCCATCCGGAATCGATGCGCGGCGATGTCGAACTGGGGGACGGCTTCGACCTTTCCTCGAACGGAGGCGAAGACGGCGACGGGAACGAATCCGAGAGCGACGACACCGCGGACGACGAAGAGTCGGGCGGGAGCGATTCCGGGTACTGACACCCGGCGATCGTCCACGATAGCGCCGCCATTCCGCCGATTGCGTCGATGGGGGACGTCGCCGTCGGGGACCGCGATCGCTGGACCGATCGTCGACAGCGTCGCAGAGAAAACGGCTGGAGGTATAGCGGGGGTCGATGGCTTTCGCTCGCCAGCCCGGACTGGACGGTTTTTTACCCTTCGACCTCCGAGTCCCCGGCAATGACCGACACCGAGTACGACTACGAGGAACTCGGACTCGTCGCCGGGCTGGAGATCCACCAGCAACTGGATACGGCGACGAAGCTGTTCTGTAACTGTCCGACCGACCTTCGCGAGCCCGACGAGTCGACGCGTACCTTTTCACGCTACCTCCATCCCACCCGGAGCGAACTGGGCGAACTCGACGCCGCCGCCGTCGAGGAGAGCACGGTCGATCGGAAGTTCGAGTACCTCGCGTACGACACCACCTGTCTCGTCGAGGAGGACGACGAACCGCCACACCGGCTGGACGACGAGGCCCTCGAGACGGTTCTCGAGATCGCCCAGCTGATGGACATGGCCCCGGTCGATCAGGCCCACGTCATGCGCAAGATCGTCGTCGACGGCTCGAACACGTCCGGATTCCAGCGATCGACGCTGATCGCCACGGACGGCGCGATCGAGACGAGCGAGGGCTCCGTCGGGATCGAGGATCTCATGCTCGAGGAGGAGAGCGCCCAGCGGGTGACCGAAACCGAGGACGGTGTGCGCTACAGTCTCGATCGGCTCGGCATTCCGCTGGTCGAGATCGGCACCAGCCCGGACGTCTCCACGCCCGAGCAGGCGCTCGAAGCGGCCGAACGGATCGGAATGCTGCTGCGCTCGACCGGAAAGGTCAAGCGCGGACTCGGAACGATCCGCCAGGACGTCAACGTCTCGATCGAGGAGGGTGCCCGGGTCGAGATCAAGGGCGTCCAGAGTCTCGACGACATCGACGATATCGTTCGCAACGAGGTCGCCCGGCAGGTGGAACTCGTCGCGATCACCGACGAACTGGCCGATCGCGAGGCGTCTGTCGACGAGCCACAGGACGTGAGCAGCGTCTTCGAAGACACCGAGAGCGGTGTGATCAACGGCGCATTGAACTCGGGTGGCTCGGTGATGGCGGTCCCCCTGTACGAGTTCGACGGCCTCGTGGGGCGCGAAATCGCGCCCGATCGTCGCCTCGGCACCGAGTTCTCCGACCACGCGAAGCGCCACGGCGCGGGCGGGATCTTCCACACGGACGAACTGCCCGCCTACGGCGTCACGGAAGGCGAGGTCGAGGCGCTTCGCGAGGCCGTCGGTGCCGGCCCCGAGGACGCCGTCGCTATCGTCGCCGACGACACCGACACGGCCGAGACGGCGATCGACGCCGTGGCCGATCGGGCCGGGATGGCGCTCGAAGGGGTCCCCGAGGAGACCCGCGGCGCGAACGACGACGGGACGACACGCTACCTGCGTCCGCTGCCCGGTGCGGCGCGGATGTACCCCGAGACGGACGTCCCGCCGGTCGAACCGGACCCGAGCGACGTCCCGGAACCCGAGCTCCTGACCGAGAAAGTCGATCGCTACCAGCGGGAGTACGGTCTCGACGCGGGACTGGCCGAACAGGTCGCCTACGGGCAGTACATGCCGCTGTTCGAGGACGTCGTGGCCGACGGCGTCGACCCGACGCTGGCCGCGACGACGCTCGAGTCGACGCTGACCGAACTTCGCCGGGACGACGTCCCGGTGGAGAACGTGACGCGAGAGCACCTGGAGGACGTGTTTGCGATGGCCGAGGGCGGCGACCTCGCCCGAGAGGGGATCCCGGACCTGCTGCGGGCACTCGCGTCGGACCCCGACCGATCGGCCGAGAAGGCCGCGGACGCTGCGGGGCTCGGTTCGGCCGCCGAGGACGAGGTTCGCGAGGCCGTCGTCGAGGTCGTCGAACGAAACGCGGACCAGGTCGAGGACGAGGGCATGCAGGCGTTCTCGGCCCTCATGGGCGAGTGTATGGGTGCGCTCCGCGGCAAAGCCGACGGCGACCTGGTGAGCCAACTCCTGCGCGAGGAGATACAGAACCGGGCCTGATTCGACGGGACCGTCGAGTTCTACGTTTCGGTGCGGATTCAGTTTTCGGTGTGAATCCCGTTTTCGGTGCGAATCCCGTTTCTGGCGGTAGTTTTCTCGACTGTCGAGGATGGTATGACATCACGTGTCGCAAACATTTATCAGTACCAACGTTGCCGGATTACACAACCAGGTGGTCCCGATGAACCAAGAATCCGTTACAGCCGTGTGTCACGTGCGCGCACCGTTGCTCCTCGAACCGATCGATAGACAGGTCGAGACGCTGCAGGCGTGTGAGTCCGAAGGCGCGGTCGACGATCTGCTGCTTCGCAGTTGGCCCAAGGAAGTCGCGCTGAAGGAATCGAACCCCCACCAGGAGGTCCTCGAAACGTACGATCGGCTCACCGACTGGGCCGATCGACAGGGCGTGAGCGTCGAACCGCCGTTCAGACAGCGGACGACGACCTCGCAGGTGACCGGCGAGACGACGGAGTTGCTCGTCACGCCCCTGCTGTGTCTCGAGGTGTACGCCGACGACGAACTGATCGGAGTGTTCCCCCACTCGGCGGACGACGAGACGTACACCACCGACGAGGCGATCGCGACGCTCCGGACCGGGGACCTGCCGACACCACTCGAGGGCGAAACGTACATCGAGGGGACGACGCCGGGTGACTGTCCAGCCTGTGGCGGCTCGCTGGTCGACGGACAGGGGCTGTTCGCGTGTTCCGACTGTGGCTGGGTCGGGACCGTCACCGGGACAGGAGAGTACGTTTCCCACTCGGTGCCGGACGAAACCCCGGAACGCCAGATCAAGAACTGAGAAGTGACGCTCCGGTAGCAGGGTCTATCGAGCGAACAGGCGACGATCGGTGACGCGGCCCACCGGACGGCCCGTTTCTTGCATCGGACGACGCGGTTCTCACACCGGACAGATCGCTCACTCGTCGGCGACGTCGTCCGCGTACTCGGCATCGACGGTCACAGTGGTGCCGACGCGATCGACGGTGACGGTGTCGGCGTCCGATCCGAGTTCCGACTCGAGGCGATCCTCGTCGACGAGGTCGTCGGAACTGTAGTCGACGACGGACGTCGCACGGGCGCCGACGTCGTCTTCGACGATCGACAGTCGCTGGTGGATACCGGTGGAGCCGGTGAAGGCGGCGAACTCGAACGTGGGCCCGTCGGCGTCGTCCGATCGATCGTTCGAGAGCGTCTCCGCGTCGAATTCGTCGTCCGTCGTGTACAGACAGAGGGTAATCCCGTCGTCCTCGCCGGTCCGGATGAGTGACGCGAACTCGTCGTCCGTTTCGTGTTTCGGCTCGCGGTCTCCGGCCGCCGTCGCGACCGTTCGTTCGACCGCCGTGACCGGATCGAAGTCGGGATCGGTCGCGTTCGGATAGCTGAACGCGAACACCTCGTCGCTGACGCCGACGACTTCGCCGCTGTCGGGATCGGTGTACACTGCGTACGTCTCCGCGTCGGTTTCGACGTCGTAGCCGGCGTCCTCGAGATCGGTCCTGAGGTCGTCGAACGCGTAGGAACCCGCGAGCGCGTACACGCCATCGACGAAGACGAACGCTCCGGTTCCATCGTCAGTCTCGTCGTTTTCCCGATACGGATCGAAACTGGACGAATCGGCCAGTTGGCCGAGGCCGAACAGATAGTAGTTGAACGTGAAGGCAATCGGATTGCCGAGCAACGGATCGCTCGGTTCCGCGCCGTCTTCGGGACTCTCGTCGTCGCGAAGCGCGGCGATCGTTTCCTGATCGATCGCACCGTAGAAGTATCTCGACTCGTCGTTTTCGGGGAGGAGAGACGCGTACCGCGGCAGTTCGCCGTCCGATTCACCATCGTCGTCCGACGACTCGCCCCCCGGATCGGTTCCGTCGTCGCTCGACTCCGAACAGCCAGCGAGAAGTGTCGTTCCGGTCCCCACACCAAGGAGGTGCAGGACTCTCCGTCGGTGTACCTCAGTCATCCAGTAGCAGTGGAGGCTGACATCACATTACTGTGGTGGTCGTTACTGTGGTGGTCGTCACGACGTGCCGCAGTTCGTCACCACCAGCCGTGGATCCTCGTGAGAGTGAACTACCGATCGGCCGGTCGTTCGGTCGCGCGCCGCAGGAGACCGAGCAGCGTGTTCGCCTCCCGTTCGGTCAGGTCGGCACGGCCGTAGACTCGACGGAGCATGCGCATCGTCTTCTCGCGTTTCTCTTCGGGGTGGTTGATCTCGACGAGCAGGTCCGCCCACTGGTCGTAGAGTCGATCGACGGCCGGTTCGGGGGCCCGAACGCGCTCGACGTCCGGAAGCTGAGTGTCGCCGCCCAGCGTGAGCGATCGGAGTTCGTACAGCGTCACGGTCGCGGCCTGACCGAGATTGAGGACGGGATACTCGGCGCTGGCCGGGATCGAACAGATCTCGTCGATCCGGGCGAGTTCTTCGTTGGTGAGTCCGACCCGTTCGCGCCCGAAGACGAGCGCGGTCTGTGCCTCGACCCGCAGCAATCGCTCCGCGAGATCCGCAGGCGTCGAGTATGGAAAGCGGACGTGACGCCGATCGTCCTCGTTCGTCACGGCTGTACAGCCGATCGTGTGATACTCCTCGACGAGTCGATCGAAACTGATCTCGGTGGCGTTCGGAAGGACGTCGTCGCGGGCGTGCCCGGCGTACCCGTACGCATCACCCTCGGGATCGAGTTCGGGTGGATCGACGAGCAACAACTCCTCGAACCCGAAGTTCTTCATCGCTCGCGCGATCGTGCCCACGTTTCCGGGGGTCGTTGCGTCAACCACGGCGACTGCCGGAGGTGTTCGCCCGTCCGGCAACTCGCGGGTGGACTGCTCGTCAGTCATTGGTTCGTCTGTCGCGACGTCGGTCGATCTCGTTGGCTGACGACCGCACGGACTCCCTCGAACCGCTCATACGGATGCTATCGACCGTGGCGTCAAAAGTGACGTGTTCGGAGAGAGCCGTCTTCCCGCTCCGACCTACTGAGAGTCGATCGCGCTGACAGTATCTTCGCATCGGTTTTCGGAGCGTGGTCCAGCATCGGTTCCTCGGAGGATAAGAGGATCCCTAGAGGATAAGGGATAGGTTCGGGTAGTTAGAATAGGTTAGAATAGATCTAGAACTAGTATGAAAAGAACTAGTATGAAGTCATCTAGAGACGATTGAGACTAGAACTTGATCCCACTGCTTGACCGAGACGTCCTGCATTTGGAATCCCGCGTTTTGAATATCGGGATCGAGTTCGTCCCTCGTGCCAACGATCTGCCAGCGTCCGTTTGACCCGCTCGTGGGACAGCAGCCACTGGAGTGACACGGGGACACACCCCCCTCGCGTTTGTAAGTCCACATTCGTGTGGGGGTCTTCGTTGGCTACACACCTTCGTCGCGGATGTAATATCGGTCGTTCCGACGACAGATACGGCCGAAATCGACGGTTCGATCGATCACCCCCCACCCATTTGCCGTTACATCCGCGACGGGGGTGTGCGTGGGGTTCCGGTAATTCAATCGCTCGAACCCCGGTAAAGCCGGTGCTCGGATCGGACTCTCGAGACGGAGTTTCGACAGTCCGCCGCGGATTCCGTCCCGCCCGTCGGAGCCGTCGACTCCCTCGGAACGAGGCGGCACGATCGACCACTCCGGTCGACACGCCAACAGTTACATCCGCGAGGGGGGTGTCGGGGGCACGCTTCGGACGATGGGAACGATGGAGTCGCTACAGGTCCCAGTGGCCGATCCGGACGATCGGGACGAAGCGGTGATCCGGGCCGCCTTAGAAACGCGAGGTAGGCGGCCGTCCGATATACTCGTTTTACGGCACTCTTCCCGACTATCAGGGACTCTATTAGGAGATTTACACCCGCGATCGATCTCCATAGCTTTATTTCAATCCAGTTGAAACGGTCCGGGTACTGCAATGTCCGCGAACGACGATCGTGATCCACTCTTTCGGTACGACGATCCGGTCTTTGCCGACGAGCGATTGCTCGAGATCACGCATCTCCCCGGTCCGGACCGGATCGTCGGGCGCGACGACCAGATGCAACGGGTAGCGGACGCCCTGAATCCTGCGATCTTCGGGAGCGAACCCAATCACCTGTTCATCTTCGGGAAAACCGGCACCGGCAAGTCGCTCATCTCCCGGTCGGTTACCCAGCGAGTGATCACGGAAGCCCAACACGACGACGTCACGGTGAAGTACGCCTTCATCGACTGCGGGGAACAGAATACGGAAGCATCGATCGTCAAGACGATCGCCCAGATCGTCAACGAACCCGAACGGAGCGGCGTCACCGTCCCCGATCGTGGTCTCGGCACCGGCGACTACTACAAACGGCTCTGGGAGGCCGTCGACGACTGTACCGACGTCACGATCGTCATCCTGGACGAGATCGACATGCTCGAGGACGACGAAGTGCTCCGGAAACTCTCTCGTGCTGGCGAGAACCGTCGGATCTCGGACTCGAGTATCGGGATCATCGGCATTTCGAACAAGATCGACTTCCCGGATCACCTCTCCGAACGGGTCAAGTCGAGCCTCTCGCGCGACGAACTCGTCTTCTCCCCGTACGACGCGAACCAACTCGTCGAAATCCTCGAGAAACGACGGGACGCGTTCCACGACGGCGTGCTCTCCGACGACGTGATCCCGCTGACCGCCGCGCTCGCGGCCCAGGAACACGGCGACGCACGCAAGGCGATCGACATCCTCCGGAACGCCGGCCGGATCGCGAAGAAACAAACCGACACCCGGGTCACCGCCGACCACGTCCGTGACGCGAAAGAGAAGACCGAAGCCGATCGGTTCAACGAACTGATCGAGGGCTCGCCCCAGCAGGCCAAGGCGATCCTCTACTCGTTGACCTTGCTGACCGAGAACAGCAGCGAGAAGGAGTTCCCGACGAAGATCATCTACAACCAGTACAAGGAGATCGCCCGCCAACTCGACTTCGACGTGCTCTCGGAACGGCGCGTCCAGGAGATCCTCCAGGAACAGAACTTCCTCAACGTGATCCAGTCGGAACGCGAGGGTCGCGGGCGCGGGCGCGGCGCTCACGCGAAACACCGCTTGCTCGAGAATCCCTCGATCGTCAAGAAGGTGCTGTTGCGAGATTCGCGACTCGCCCCTCTCGAGGACGCGAACCCGGACGCCTGACGGTCGATCGGTAACTGCGGGCCGTGAGACGGTCCCTGTATCGCGACTCCCGGGCTCTGACCCGTATTTTCGCAGTTCGACCTGGATCCTTCTATGGCACGCTCAGGAACGGCTCGGTCCCGGGTGTGCAGCGGTGTCCACGTCGCCCAGCGTTCCGACGACGATCGTGGACAGATCGCGCACGTCGACAAGGACAGGACCCGCTCGCCGTCAGAGACACGCATTCGCCCCTGGCCGCGGCTGCCGCCCTCGACTCGTCGATTCCGGATGGCGACGGCGGAAGTGACCACCTGGGTGTACTATCACACACGTCGGAGCGACCGACGCCGGCGGAAACTCGATCGGAGAATCGTTCCCGGCGGTCCGAACGACGGACCTCGAGAGGCCGGGCGGTCCTGTCGAACTCGCGGTTAGCGGGCCGCAAACGCTGGCTGGCTACGTCGGACGGCCGGGGCTGACCGACGACCACCGCAGTCCCGTTCGCCGCAATCGCGTCTCCTTTCCGTCTCCCCTCCCCAGCGAAAGTATGAACAGCGTCGACGCGGCCGGACTGGGGATCGGTGACGAGTACCCGCCCCGGATCATGGGCGTGTTGAACGTCAGCGACGAGTCGCCCTACGATCCCAGCGTCTACGACGACCCCGGCGAGGCCGCCCAGTACGTCGACGAGGAACTGATCGGCGAGGGAGCGGACATCGTGGACGTCGGACTCGAATCCGCGAACAAGCGGTTCGACGTCCGCTCCGCCGAGGCGGAACTCGATCGCCTCTCCGTTGCCTGTGAGACGATCGAGAGCGTCTCGGGTGACGCGATCTTCTCGATCGAGACCCGGTACGCCGAGGTCGCCGAGGCGGCGCTGAATCGGGGGTTCGACATGGTCAACGACGTCGCGGGCTTCGCCGATCCGGAGATGCCGTCGGTCTGTGAGGACCACGACGCCGCCGTCGCGAAGATGGCGAGTCCGCCGGATATCGAGCGCCCGGGTGCGGTCGAGGAGACGCCGTGGGCCGACCGGAAGTCTCCAGAATGGGCCCGACAGGCCGACTACGTCGATCGGGTCTACGAGGCGCTGAAACAGAACGGACTCACCGACAAGACCATCGTCGACCCGGCGTTCGGCGGCTGGAGCGAGGCCCAGACCCTCGCGGACGATCGCGAGACGTTCAGCAGGCTCCGGGAGTTTCGCGCGCTCGGCCGGCCGATACTGGTCTCGATCAACCGGAAGAATTTCCTCGGCGAGATCGCCGATCGCGAGACCGAAGAGCGCCTGCCGGTCAGTCTGGCGGCGACTTCGATGGCGGTCGAGCGGGGCGCAGACGTGATCCGGACCCACGACGTGTCGGAGACGCGCGACGCCGCACTGATCGGCGACGCGTTCACCGAACGGGCGAGCGCGACGGCCGGCGACGTCTCGGCGACCCGACTCGACGTCCGGTCGAGGCGTGATCTCCGGCGACAGCTGGCCGAATTCGGGATCGACCCGTCGGCCGCGGACGACTGGCAGACGGAGGTCGTCGAGATCGAGGGACTCGACCCCGGGGCTCGCGATCGGCTGGCCTCGATCGCGGTCGATCGTGGCGCGGTGGTCCACGCGGGAGACCAGGATCGCGTACTGCTGCTCGGGTCGACGACGGCCGTATCGGACGTTGAAGCCCAGCTACGCGGCGAAACCGACAGTCTCGTTCGCCTACACATCACGTTGCGTGAAATGCTGCGCTAAGAGAAAGCTTATACCGGAGGCATCGAAAATAGGGAGTGGACGCCGGGCGGCCTCCCGGGTAGGGGTACTTTGGAGGCGACCCCCGGCCCACAACACGGAATTATTGTGGTGTTACACCGTTCAGTGACGACTATGGAGTACGACGAGTGGGAACCCGTCTACGAGGCGATCCGTCGCGACTTCGGCTACGATCGGGCCGGTGACGAACGCGCACGCGACGTACTCGCCGAGTTGACGGTGCCGTTCGACTTCGACTACCTCGACGCGATCCGAGACGCCACCGTCGCGATCGCGGGTGCCGGGCCGTCGATCGGGACCGATCGGGCCCGCGAACGGGCGTCGAACGCGGACGTCGTCGTGGCCGCCTCGACGGCGGTCGACGACCTCGAATCGTCGGGCGTAGCGGTCGATTACATGGTCACCGATCTCGACAAGAACCCGGAGACGGTGCGACGACTCACTCACAGCGCAACGCCGGTAGCCGTCCACGCCCACGGCGACAACGTCGCGGCCGTCAGGGCGGTCGTCCCCGACTGTGCTGAGGAGTACGTCTTGCCGACCACGCAGGTCGCACCCGCGGGACCGGTTTGCAATTTCGGGGGCTTCACTGACGGTGATCGGGCCGCCTTCCTCGCGGATCACTTCGGGGCCGATCGGCTCGTCTTCGTCGGCTGGGACCTCGACGATCCCGCGGTCGGACCGATCAAGGAGAAGAAACTCGCCTGGGCCGAACGACTCCTCTACTGGCTCGAGCAGCGACGTGGCGATCGGTTCGACGTGCTCGACGGCCGCCGCACCGCCGTCGATACGACGACGCTCCCGATCGACTGACTGCGATCCGGCGAACGACTGACTCGCGATCCGATGGATCGAGACTGGAGGGGAACGGAAGACGTGATCGACGGGGGAAGACGTGATCGACGGTGATCGGTTCTCAGCGGCGTTCGTATCGCTCCGGGTCGGTCGTCACCCGCTCGACTCGCCCGTCGCGTTCGAGCGTCCGGAGGTGGGCGGCGGCTTCACCGACCCCGAACTTGGCGTGAATCCCCGCGAGGTCGCCGAACAGGTCGCGGGCGAGTTCCCACGGTGTCATCGTCCCCGATCCGGCTGCCTCGAGCGACGACCGGGCTCGCGCCGATCGTTCCCGATGGTGGGCACGGATCTCGTCGATCCGATCGGTCTCGAGGCTCGTTCCGTGGCCGGGAAGCAGCGTTTCGGGGCGGCCCGCCAGTCGATCGATCGTCTCGCAAAACGTCGCCAGCGGATCGTACTCGGCGGACGCCCCCTCCCGCTGCGCCGAGAGCGTTCGCGTGTCGCTCCCACCCACGTTCGGCGTGTACGTCGGGAGGACCGCGTCGCCGACCAGCAGAACGTCGTCGATCGCGTACGCGGTGTGGCCGAGGGTGTGTCCGGGCGTAGACAGCGCCTCGATTCCGGCGACAGTGTCCCCGTCCGCGAGCCGTTCGACGGGGACGGCGTCCGGCATCGATGACGGGGTATCCTCCTCGATGACGTCGTCGACGATGGTGTCCGGAACGCCCAGTCGGCGCATCGTCTCGGCGTCGCGTTCGAGTCGGCGCTCGCGTTCGACCGCGTAGTCGGCGACCAGCGGCGCGTCGCTCGCCCCCATCGCGATCGTCGCGTCGGCCGTCCGCGCGAGTCGCGGTCCGAGACCGGCGTGATCGACGTGCCAGTGCGTGACGAGGACGTATTCGAGATCGGTAGGATCGACGCCGACCCGATCGAACCCCTCGCGGAGGTCCGCCCAGGCGTCGTCGGTCGGCGGTCCGGGATCGACGATCGCTCGGTCGGCGACGACGTAGGCGCTGTTGGTTCCCTCGGGCGAACCGTCCCCGATCGCGATCCGATCGACGCTCGCGGCGGTCTCGACGCCGGTCATTACTCGTCGGTGTGCCGTCGAGAACCGTCAGTCCGCCGGTTCGGTGCCCACACTCGGTTGGCAGTCGATCTGGGGCCGATCGAATCGGCAGCGGAACGAGAACGACAGTACCGACGAACGGATCGTCGACTACCGCTGGGCTTCGGGCGCGAACGCCTCGATCGTCGATTCGATCTCCTCGCGCGAGGCGCCGCGCGGGAAGCCGATCGCCACGTCGTCGACGCCCTCGATCGACTCGAACTTGCGGAGTTCTTCGCGGGCGCGCTCGGGCGTACCTGCGGCACCGAGGTCGTCGAGGAGGTCGTCGGAGATGGCCGCGAGAGCGTCCTCCTGATCGCCGCTGGCCCACGCGGCGGCGATCTCGTGGGCCTCGTCCTCGTAGCCCTGTCGCGAGAGCGATTCGCGGTAGTAGGTGCCCATCGCACCGACGTAGAAGGCGAGGTGCTGGCGAGCGAGTTCGCGCGCGCGGTCGCCGTCCTCGAGGGCACAACCGGTCATCGAGAGCGTCACCCGAACGTCGTCGGGGTCGCGATCGCCGAGTTCCATCCCGCGGCGCAGGTCCTCCAGCCGTTCCTCGAGTCCCTCGGGCGTGAAGACGGTTGCGTGCCAGCCGTCGGCGAATCGACCGGCGAGTTCGACGGACTTCGGCCCCATCCCCGCGGCGTCGATCGGGACGGACGCTTCGGGTGGGTCACAGCGAAGGCGGAAGCCGGCCAGCGAGAAGATGTCGCCGTCGTAGTTCAGCGTCTCTCCGGACATGACTTTGCGAACGATCTCTATGTACTCGCGGGTCCGCCGGAGCGGCCGATCGAAGTCGACGCCGTGCCAGCCCTCGATGACGGCCGGGCCGCTGGGGGCGATCCCCATCCGTAGGCGGCCGTCTGCGACCTCCTGGAGCGTGGTGGCGGTCTGGCCGAGGAGAGCGGGCGATCGCGAGTAGACGTTGACGATGCTCGGTCCGAGACCGATCTCGTCGGTTTCCCGGGCGATGTCCGTGAGGACGGTGACGGCATCCCGGCCCCACGTCTCGGGGAGCCAGGCGTACTCGTAGCCGTGGTCCTCGCCGCGCTGTGCGAGGGCGGTGAGTGATTCGACGCGAGGCTGTGCTGCGACTGGCAGGTGTAGGCTTCGATCTGGCATGGACGATCACACTGTGTCGAACCGCGACGGTCGGTCTCACACGAGCGCCGATGAACGGTATCGCGGGCTGTTCGACGATCGATCGGACGTTGCGAACACCCGGCGGGCCCGGTGGAGCAGTCGCGTCACCGGACCCTCCCCGCCCGAACCGTGCGAGAGGTTCCCGCTCGAAGACACTCAACCAACGCTCTTAAAGTTGTCTGATACGTCGCCGCGACGGCGAGAGCCGCGCAGGGCTAAAAGAGCGCGTCGAGTTCGCCATCGGTGTCCATCAGCGTCTCGAAGTCCTCCTGGGCGCTGGCACGGACCTGTTCGGTCGTCTCCTGGGCCTCGATCGCGACCTGCTGAAGCTGGTCGACTCGCGGAACGTCCGTAACGCCCGAGAGGAGCACGATCGCGCCGACTTCGTTCCGATCGGGGATCGGGAAGTCGCCGCCGCGGATCTCCATGCTCCCGGTCTCGTCCTCGAGCCACTGGCGACCGCGCTCGACGCCCTTGCGGTTCAGGTACTCGGGCGGTCCGGTGGCCACGACGAGTCCACGATCGGCACTCGCGACGTCGCACGGCAGGGTGAGTCGGCCGAGCGTCGCCTTCCGAATGAGACTGGTCATCCGGTTGACCGACTCGCCCTCGTCGAAGCCACTGCTGCCGGTGAACGAGGAGAGGAGTCCGTCGTCCGCGACGGTTTCGCTGGCGTACCCGATCGTCGAGACCCCGTTCGAGAGGGTGTTGATGATCTCGGAGGAGTCGACGACGCTCTCTGCCACGTGATCGCCCTGCTCGATCTCGCCGGCAGCGAACAGCAGTCCGAACCGTTCGACGATCTCCTCGTTGATCCGATCGTAGCCGCTCTCGACCGATTCGCCGGCACTTCGCCAGACGTCGTTGTCGAAGACCAGCAGGTTGTCGGCTTCGTGGACGAACGTCTGGAACGATCGGGCCGCGTTGAGGGTGTAGATGCCGCCCTCGTCAGTGCCGGGCAGGATGCCGAGACCGTAGACGGGCTGGGTGTAGATCCGTTTGAGGTGTTTCGCAAGCACGGGCGCGCCGCCCGATCCCGTCCCGCCGCCCATGCCGGCGACGATCAGGAACGCGTCGATTTCGTGGACGGGGATCCGATCGATCGCGTGCTGGATCTCGTCGATGTCTTCCTCGGCGACCTGCGAGCCGAGTTCGTTGTCGGCACCGACGCCGTGGCCCTTCACGCGGGCCTGGCCGATGAGTACGCGATTCCGCCGTGACACGTGCTCGAGGCCCTGTAGATCGGTCGTCGCGGAGTTGATTGCGATCGCCGATTCGACGAAACCGCCGTCGATGCTGCTGTCGAACGCCAGGAACTCGTCGACGACCTTCCCGCCTGCTTGACCGAACCCGATGAGTGCGAGTTTCATAGCTGTCTTCCGTGGCCGTCCACTCAGCCGGTCGATCGGCGGGGGCCGATCTCGGTTGCCGGCCTGTGAACGGGTACCACACCTGTGTCGTCGCCAGTGAGAGGTATTGTTAATGCGATCATATACTGTTAGAAAAGACTGTCTTCTACTCTATAGATTCTTCAAAAACCGAAATTCATGCGATAGTTATTGTAGCCGGCTCTCGATGGTCCGGTTTCTATTGTAGCCGGTCCTCGAGGGTCTGGTTTCGATTCCAGCGCAGGATCGGTGCCGAAGACGGCCCTTCCGTGTCACCCGTTCGACGGTCAGGTTTCGGGACGCGACGGAGGCACGACCGTGACGTCGAAGCCCGTGAGTCCCCGCGGTTCCACGCGTCGATTCCTGCTCGAGACGTCGGTTCGGACACCTCCTCGAACTGTCGTCTCGAGAGTAAGTCCTATACTCCGTGGTGGCCTACCGACAGCTACATGGACGACGGAGGGCCGCCGTTGACGCGACGAGAGCTGGTCGCAGGTGCGGGTATCACAGGAGCCAGTTCCCTCGCCGGGTGTACGGAACGCCTCTGGTCCCAGGCGGAAAACAACGGCCCAAAACAGGTGTCGCTCTCGATCAAGACGGTCCCGGCCGACGACGACGTCGTCGCAGCCAAAATCCTGAGCCAGCTCCGGGAGAACTTCCGCGCGGCTGGAATCGACGCGACGCACGAACCGGTCGCGGAGGCGGATCTCTACCGCGACGTGCTCTTGCAGGAGAACTACGACGTGTTCGTCCTCAGACACTCCGGGCTCGACGAGTACGACGCCGTTCGTGGCCTGTTGCACTCCCGGTTCGTCAGCGAACGAGGGTGGCAGAACCCGTTCAACTACTCCGACGTGACGGCCGACGAACACCTGGAGACCCAGCGACGGACCGACGAATCGAAGCGGACCGAGACGCTCCGGGAGCTATTCGAGTACCTCGAAACTACGGCACCGTACACCGTCGTGGCGTACCCGTATCAGTTCGGGGGCAGCCGACGGTCGCTCGACGTGTCGCGTCCTCCCCGGCGTCTCGTCGATTACGTCGACATCATGAGCCGCGAGGGCAACGACTGGGTCGACGATCGACCGCTCGAGGTGGGCGTCTACGGCGAGGGACTCACCCAGCGGTTGAATCCGATCGTCGTCGATCGAAACCGGATCGAGGGCCTGCTGGAACTGTTGTACGACCCCCTCGTGCGTCGGCTAGACGACGAGATCGTTCCGTGGCTGGCAGATTCGATCGACTGGGATGAAACGGAACGACTGGAAGCGGAGGTCAGGCTCCGTGACGGCCTGCTGTGGCACGACGGGACCGACCTCGATGCGGAGGACGTGGCGTTTACGATCGAGTTTCTCACGGATACGTCACAGGGCGAGGTCGACAGCGGCGTGCCAGCACCCCGATATCGGGGCCGAGTGACGCTCGTCGACGACGTCACGGTCGTCGACACGCGGACTGTCCGCTTCTCGTTCGGTGATACCGTCCGTCCAGTCGCCACCCGCGTCTTTACCGTTCCCGTGTTGCCGGAACACGTCTGGGACGACCGATCGACGGTCGTCGCGGATCGACGGACGGAGGCCCTCGTGACGGACAATGAGGGCCCGATCGGATCCGGACTGTTTAGCTTCGAGGAGTCGACAGCCGACACCGAAATCGTCCTCGACTCGTTCGACGACCACGTCTTCCGGCGGACGACGGCCGATCGACCGGACCTGTTCGAGAACTTCTCCCAGTTCGACGGGATCCGGTTCCAGATCGCCCCGAACCCGGGTGCGATGATCGAGACGCTCGTCGACGGCGAAATCGACGTTACTGTTGGCGACGTCCCGACAGATCAAGCCGACACCATCAGGGCCGCATCAGACGTCTCGGCGATAACCGGGCGTACCGACGCGTTCTACATGATCGGATACAACGTCCAACACCCCCAGCTCAGCAATCCACACTTCCGGCGGATCCTGTCGCGACTGATCGATCGGGAGCACACTGTCACGGAATTTTTCGACGGAATGGCCGAACCTGCGACTACGTACAGTTCGCTGTTCGGCTTCCCCGACGAGGATCTTGAGTACGAGGAGTCGCCCAGTACGGTTGTCTTTCCCGGCACCGACGGCGAACTCTCGATCCCTCGCGTTCGATCGCTGTTCGCGGACGTGGGATACCGCTACGAGAACGACCAACTGCTCGAGTGACGGGGAGCGGCTGTCCACGGCTTCGCCCGTTGCCAGAGGCTACGCCGGGTGCCCCCGTTGCCAGAGGCCGTAGATGCCGGCCGTCGTGGCCGCGGTGAGTCGATCGCGACGACAGCCGTCGAAGCGGCGGGCGGACAACCGGTCGCTATTAATGGCGTCCGGCGTGTAGTGAAGCCCGAATCCCCGATGGCGCTGATCGGAGTCGTCCTCGAACTCGCCCTCGTCGTTACGACGATGCTCGTAACCGCGACGCTGGTCATCGTCGGTCCACGTCGGCTCGTGGCAGCACTGCGTGAGTTCCGGTGGCGGATGGAGGCGTGTGCGCTCCCGCTCGTCGCGCTCGCCGTCGTATTGTTCGTCCGGTGGTCGACACGCGACGTCTTCCAGCGACTCGAGCGGCGAGTCCTCGGGACCAACATCACGCCGTACCTGTTCGACCTCGAGCGAACGGTGTTCGGGACGAATCCGGTGGCGGTCCTCCAGTCGTTCCAGGCCGAACCGCTCACGTCCTTTTTCGTCTTCAGCTACATCTACGGCTACGCGTTCTTGCTCCTGTTCCCGTTGATCGCGTACTTCGCGCTCGACGAGATGAACTCCCTGTCGACGCTAGTGCTCGCCTTTACCGCCAACTACGCGATCGGGCTGGTGTGTTACGTCCTGTTCATCGCCTACGGGCCACGGAACCTCGATCCGCTGTTGTTCGACGGACTGCTCTACGAGTCGTTTCCGCAGGCCAGACTCCTCACGAATCAGGTCAACCAGAGCACCAACGTCTTCCCCTCGCTGCATACCTCGCTCTCGATGACGGTGTTTTTCGTCGCGTGGCTCACCCGCGAGAAGTACCCGCTCTGGGTCCCGATCGCCGGATTCTTCGCGATCAGCGTCGCCCTGTCGACGATGTATCTCGGGATCCACTGGTTCTCGGACGTGGTTGCGGGGACGGCCCTCGCGCTCATCAGCGTCTACATCGGCCACAACTACACCGTCGAGGAAATCCTCGCGTCGGTACGGGCGTTCCTCGTGACGCCGTTCGAAACGGGTGGCAAACTCGACAGGTGAGCCGCCACACCCGCCAGTCGGACGTCCAACGGGCACTCGCGGATGGACGGTTCGGCGTCCAGCGTGTTCTCGCGGATCGCCGGTACCCGGACGTTTTCACCGCCCATCCCGTCTTCGACGAATGTGATCCTGCACTGGCACCGCCGTGATCTCCGGGGAAGAGACAACCGTGGGCTCGCTCGCGCCGCCGACGGCGATCCGATCGTTCCGTGTTTCGTCCTCGATCCCACCGTCCTCGAGCACGCCTCGCCGATCCGGGTGCACTGCTTGCTCGAGGCGCTCGCGGGGCTCAGATCGTGGTATCGTGACCGCGGAAGCGATCTGCTCGTCGGCCGCGGCGAGGCCAGCGCGGTGATTCGCGACTTCGCGGCGACGTACGACGCGTCGACCGTCGTCTGGAACGCGGACTACAGCGGCCTCGCCCGCGATCGGGATCGAGCGGTCACAGCCGCCCTCGAGGACGACGGCATCGAGGTCGAGACGGCTCACGACGCCGTCCACCACGAACCGGGATCGATCACGCCCGCCCAGGGCGACCACTACTCGGTGTTCTCGTACTTCTGGACGAAGTGGCAGGACCGCGAGAAGGCCGCCCCGATCGATCCGCCGGCCGAGGCCGATCTCGCGGCCGTCTCCGGAGAGGGGCTGCCGTCGGTCGACGACCTTGGATTCGACGATCCCGAGGCGTCGCCGCCGACCGTCACGCAAGAGCGGGGCCGCGAGCGCCTCACCGAGTTCTGTTCGGGGCCGATCTATCGGTACGCCGACGAACGCGACTATCCGGCCGCCGACGCGACCTCGCGGCTCTCGCCACACCTCAAGTGGGGGACGATCGGGCCACGGACGGTCTACGCGGCCACCGAGCGGGCGGCCGATCGGGCCGACGCACCCTCCGAGCGAGCGAGCGTCGAGGCGTTTCGGCGACAGCTCGCGTGGCGAGAGTTTTACGCGCACGTGCTCGCGTACAACCCCGAGATCGTCGTCGAGAACTTCAGCGGGTACGAGTTCGAGATCCCGTGGCGAAACGACCCCGACGAACTCGCCGCGTGGAAGGCCGGCGAGACGGGGTATCCGATCGTCGACGCGGGAATGCGCCAGCTTTGCAAGGAGGGCTGGGTGCACAACCGCGTCCGGATGATCGTCGCGTCGTTCCTGACGAAAGACCTGCTGATCGACTGGCGAACGGGGTACGACTGGTACCGTCGGAAGCTGGCGGATCACGAGACTGCGAACGACGTCGGCGGCTGGCAGTGGGCCGCCTCGACCGGGATGGACGCCCAGCCGTACTTCCGCGTGTTCAACCCGATGAAACAGGGACGGGACTACGATCCCGACGCCGAGTACGTCAAAACGTACGTGCCCGAACTCGCCGACGCGTCCCCGGCGGAGATTCACGACTGGGACGAGCACGGTCCCGCGGATCGCGAGCGGATCGCACCCGCCTACCCGGCACCGATCGTCGACCACGCCGATCGCAGGGAACGGGCGATCGAGGCGTTCGAGCGGGCGCGTGGAGGCGATCAGGAACAGTGATCTCTGACCGCTCGGTGCGGCCGAACGGGAGCCGCAGCGCTTGAGACGTGTTCCCGTCCGGCAGCATGCTTATGAGCGTGAACCGTCTAGCAAACAGTATGTCCCCGTCGCCCGACCCGTCGTCGTCCTCTGGATCGGTGCCACCGAGCCAGGCCATCGTCGAGGCGATCGCCGCACGCGATGGCGTCGACGTGACCGACGTCGAGCCACCGGCGTACGATCCGCTGTACACGGTGATCAATCCCGAGGCGCTCGACGCCCTGTTTCGATCGATCGAGACCCGGGCCGGCGAGACGCCGACGGGATCAAACGACGCCCCCGACGCACGCGTCGTCGTCGAGTATGAGGGGTACGAGATCACCGTCTACAGCGACGGCCACGTCGAACTGTCGGAACTGTCCGCGGGGGACGAATCCGCGGAGGACGAACCCACTGGGGACGACTCCACCGGGGACCCGATCGAGGAGTGACGGTCTTCGCCCTCACTAGATCGTGTACGTGACGATGTCGTCACAGCTACAGGTAGGACACGTCCGTGCGCCCTGCTCCACTGACGTCCCACATCGCCGACACTCGACGACGACCGTCCGGTTCCGTCGCCCGAGTAGCCCTGCGATCGCGCCACGGACGGACCGGTCGGACGATCGGCCGGTGGATCGAGATCTATCTGTCATGGTACGATGATTTCGGATATCACAATTTGTTACCGTGTCCATACTGGGGCTGTCACGATCGAGTCTCAGTCGCGCTGTCGGTCGGGTCGCGATCGCGGCCGGGTAGGCAGCCGCTACTCACCGATCGAGACCGTCGCTCCCTCCTCGCTCGACTGGTAGATCGCGTCGATGATCTGCTGGACCTTCAGTGCTCGTTCGATGCTGTCGCTGATGGCCTCGTTTTCGTAGTCTCCGTCGCTGATCGCGTCGAAAAAGGCCTTCTGCTCTTCCGTGTGAGTGTCGTTCTGCCGGGTTTCGATGGACGTGTTCTCGAGGTGGTCGGGGCCGACCTTGCTCGCGGAGTGGAACGAGAGATCGCCGTCGAGCAGGTCGAACCGGGCGGCCGCCTCGGTTCCCCGAACGAAAAACTCGTGGTTCGCTGGCCGGTTCGTCGCCCACGCCACCTCGAGCGAGATCGTCCGGTTCCGGTCACAGCGAACGAACGCGCTCGCCGAGTCGTCGACGTCGAAACCAGCAGCCCCTTCGTCCTCTGCCCACATGTCGAGATACGCGTATTCTTCGCGACCGCCGAACTCGCCCCTCGTCACGCCGTTTACCTCCGTCGCGTCGGGGTACCCGAACAGGTACAGCGCGAGGTCGATCGCGTGAACGCCGAGATCGATGAGCGAGCCCCCGCCGGCGATCTCGCGGCGGGTGAACCACGACCCGCGACCGGGGATCCCCCGTCGACGGATGTAGTTCGCCTCGATGTGGCCCACTTCACCGAGATCACCCCGATCGATCCGGTTCTTGACGATCTGGACCGTGTTCGCGAACCGGTTATTGAACCCGACCATACAGTAACCACTGGAGTCCACCGCCGCGTCGGCGATCCGTTCGGCACTCTCGATCGAGTGTGCGAGGGGTTTCTCGAGCAGGACGTGCAGGTTTCGCCCGAAGGCGTCGATGGCGTACTCCTCGTGGTACTTGTTCGGCGTCGTGATGATAACGGCGTCGACGACGTCGTACAGGTCGTTATGATCTTCGTAGACGTCGACGTCGTACCGACGGGCAAAGCGCGTCCGCGCCTCGGCGGCGACGTCCATCCCACCGACGAGCGGAACGTCGAGATCGCGGAGTCGTTCGGCGTGGTACTGGCCGATATTGCCGAGGCCGACGATACCGGTCCTGCAGTCTGATCGATCGGGTGTCATCGGAGGTCTCTATGGGCAGTGGTGGCTCGTTTCGGGTCGATACACCTGGGATCCCTTTCCGAAGTGTTGGTGCTCGATCGTCTTTGATCCGTCGCCAACTGAGAGCGGATTCGGGACGGCAAGGACGACGATCCGTCAGCTATCCGCCTCGGTCGGGGTCGTGCCGGGCTCTCGTTCCGGGAGGTCGGTAATCCCGTGGACCAGCGCCTCGCCGGTGGCCGAATCGAAGAGGTGAATCTTCGATCGGTCGAGGACGACCTCGATCTCCTGGTCCGCCTCGATATCCGTGTCGGGGGTGACGCTCATCAGCAACTGGTTGGGCGACGTCGCGGGATCTTCCTCCATCGATCCCACCGTGGCCTCGGAGAGTAACAGGTAGACGAAGACCTCGTCGCCCATCGGTTCGAGGACGTCGGTCCGGGCGTCGATCGGATCCGTCGACGACTCGAGCGAGTTCGCGTACTGGACCATGTGAACGTCTTCCGGCCTGATTCCGAGGGTGATGGCGTCGCCCACCGTCGCTCCCGGAACCTGAGTCGGTTCGAACTCCACGGTGAAGTTCTTCGTCTCGAGGCCGTTCTCGATGAGTTCGCCCTCGGCGAAGTTCATCGACGGTGAACCGATGAAGCCGGCCACGAACAGGTTCGCGGGTTCGTTGTAGCAGACCAGCGGCGCCGCGAGTTGCTGGAGTCTACCCTCGTTCAGGACGGCGATCCGATTGGACATCGTCATCGCCTCGGCCTGGTCGTGGGTGACGTAGATGATCGTCGTCCCGAGTTCGCGGTGGAGCCGCTGGAGTTCGGTGCGCATGTGGACGCGCAGCTTCGCGTCGAGGTTCGCCAGCGGCTCGTCCATCAGGAAGACGTCCGGATTCCGGACGATCGCGCGTGCGATCGCGACTCGCTGGCGCTGGCCGCCGGACATCTCGTCGGGCATGCGATCGAGCATCCCCTCGAGTTGAACGACGTCGGCGGCCTGTTCGACGCGGCGGCGGATCTCGTCGTCGTCGTACTTGCGCAGTCGAAGGCCGAAGGAGATGTTGTCGAAGACGTCCATGTGGGGGAACAGCGCGATGTTCTGGAAGACCATCGCGACGCCCCGGTCCTTCGGCGCGAGGGTCGTGACGTCGTCGTCGCCGATGTACACCTGGCCCTCCGTCGGCTTGGTGAGTCCCGCGACTGTCTCCATCGTCGTCGACTTCCCACAGCCCGAGGGGCCGACGAAAGTGACGAACTCGCCGTCCTCGATCTCCATGTTCACGTCGTCGACCGCGGTGACGTCATCGTAGCGTTTCGTGATATTCTCGAGTCGTACTCGTGCCATGATTGTGATCTCCTTATTCTTTGAGTGCGCCTGCGGTGAGTCCGCTGACGATCTTTTCTTGGGCCACGACGACGAGGATCGCGACGGGTATCACCCCGATGATACTCGCGGCGGCCATGAGGTTGTACAGCACCTGGTACTGCCCCTGATAGGCGAGAATGCCGTCGAGGATCGGCGCCCAGTTCTCGGGCTGGCCGTCCGTCATCAGGAACGAGAAGAAGAACTCGTTGTAGACCGCGATGAACGTCAACACGCCGGCGGTCGCGACGCCGGGCGCCGACAGGGGAATAATGACCCGGAACAGCGCACCGAGTCGAGTCGTTCCCTCGACGCGAGCCGCGTCCTCGAGGCCGTCCGGAATCTGCCCGTAGAACGTCGTGAGGATGAATATCGCTAGCGGCATGAAGATCGCCGACAGCGGAGTCACGAGGGCGAAAGGTGTGTTGTAGAGCGTGCCGTCACCGGTGATCGGCCTGAGGACTGCGAATGAGGTGTTAAAGAGGTCGTTCAGCGGAATGAAGAAGGCGGCTGGCGGGAAGAAGGAAATTACCAACACCAGTAGCATGAGCGGCGTTCGGCCGGGGAACTCGAGGCGACCGAACGCGTAGCCGGCGAGGCTCGCGATGACGAGGACGACGATCGTCGAGGCCAGCGCGATCACGAAGCTGTTGAACATGTAGACGTGGAAGGGAATGACCTCGAAGACCTCGACGAACGCGCCAGGATTGAAGCCGTTAGGCGTAAAGACGATGTCCTGGAGCTGTCCTTCCGGCGTCAGCGCGACCATGAGCAGCCAGTAGAACGGGAATAGCGTCGTGAACAGGAAGAAGATCGCCGCGACGTAGAACATCGCCCGGTAGACCCGCTTCGGGTTGGAGATGGAGTCGGCGACCCACTGCTGCAACGGGCCGCGGTCGAGTTCCGCGTCGCGGTCGTCCTCGAGGACCGTGCCGCCGTCGGTTCGGCGAAGCGTCGGATCTCGTGACGGGTCATCCCTGTCAGCGCCGATACCTCCAGTGTCGTTGGGTTCGGTGGCGTTTCGCGGGTCCGTGGAATCTTTCGGATCGGTCATTAGTACATCCCCCCTTCGGTATCGCGGAAGAGCAGTACGTACACGGCGATGATCAGGCCGATGACGAGCGCCGTCGCGAATGCCACGGCGGCAGCGGTCGCGTAGATGCGGGTCCCGCCGAACATCGCCTCGACGACGAGGCAACTCAACGACGGCACGGTCGTACAGCCGGCGGTGGATTCGATCAAGCCGAAGACACGCATCGCGTCCATCGTCCGGAACAGCATCGCGACTAACAGCGCCGGCATCACCAGCGGGAGCGTGATTAGTTTAAACCGCTGCCACGGCGAGGCCCCGGCCACGCGCGCGACGTCGTACAGACTCCGATCGACGCTCTGGAGCCCCGCGAGGATCAACAGAGCCATGAACGCCGACGACTTCCAGATGTCGGCCACGAGGATGATGATGAAGGCGTCCCGGCTGTTGGCCAGCGGTGTTCCGCTGAAGATGCCGAGGCTCTGCATGAGGTCGGAGCCGAATCCGACCGTCGGCTGGAACAGCAGGAAGAAGATCATCCCTTGGATGACGATCGGCACCGCCCACGGGAGGATGATCGCCACGCGGACCCAGCGTCGGCCCCGGAAGTCCTGGTCGAGCACGTAGGCCTGCCCGAACCCGATCACCGTCTCCATGACGACGCTGATAACCGCGAACGCGAGCGTGACGAACAAGGCCTGCTGGAAGAACGGAGTGCCGAGTTCGATAAAAGGAATCGACGACGTCAGCCCCACGTCGAGGAACTGCCGGGCCAGCCGCGCGTTCCCGGTGAGAATGTCGACGTAGTTTTCGACGCCGACGAACGCACCGAGCGGATCCATCCCGCGCGTCTGGTCGGCGCGCAACGAGATGACGAACGTCCGAAGCAACGGGTAGAACGCGATCAGTGCCAGCAGCGCGAACGCGGGGAACAACAGTAGGTACGCGTAGGCCGCCTCGCTCAGGTTCTCCATCCAGTTGACGACGGCGTTGCCCGTCCGATCACGGTCTCTGGCCCTCCCCGCTTCGCCGCCGGCCAGCCTTCCACCGTCTGTAACCATTTCGTCGTCGGTCACGGGGCTGTCGTCGGTATCAGTTACCATTCGATTGCACCTCCGCTTCGCTCTGTTCGAGCTCTTCCGCGAGATCGTTCATCGCCGATTCGGGCGCTTTCGCGCCGCGGTACGCCGCGTTGATCTCCTGATAGATCAGCGCCGATTGTTCGGGCCAGAGGTCGGTTGCCGGCCGTGGGATCGCGTTCTCGCTGGCCGAATTAACCACGTCCCCGTAGCGAGCGACTGGGCCGACGTCGTCCGGATTGGCCTCCCCGACCAGATCGAGGTTCGGCGGGAGAAACCCCGCGAGTTCGAAGATGGTGAGCATTACTTCCTCGTGACTGAACGCCTCGAGGACTTGCAGCGCTTCCTCCTGGCGTTCCGAGAACGGACTCACGGCGAGGTTCCAGCCGCCGAGTGCCGCAGCGGTGCCGCCGGTGCCCTCGTACTCGGCTTCCTCTTCGGAGACCGCGTACGGTCTCGTCATCACGCCGAGGTTCTCACCGAAGACCTCCTCGGTTCCCGTCTCCGCGATCGCGTACGACCAGTTGCGGTTCGAGACGGCGTTCCCGGCCGCGAACGGACTGAGCGATTCCTGTTCCGTCCACTGGACGATCGGTGACGGACAGATCTGGGGGTACCCGTCGAGCGCATTCCCGCTCTCGCCCTCGATGAACGAGCGCATCATCCGGATCGCGTCGATGACCGGTTGTTCGTTGACGGTGACCGGGCGCTCGCCGGCGGTGAACAGGTTCTCTGAGCTGCCGAAGTAGGCCCCTCCCCAGGAGGTCATCACCTCGTTGAACGTACAGCAGGATAGCCCCTCGTAGGCGGCCGCCTGCGTCGTGTACCCGTAGTTGAGGCCGGCCTGGTCCCTCGCGTCGCTGACTGCGTTCGCGAACTTCTCCCAGCTCGGTGGATCCGTTCCCCAGCCGCTGGTATCGTGTCCTGCGTCCTCGATAAGGTCCTGCCGGTACAACGTGAACCCCAGATCGGGGAACATCGGCAGCGCGTGGAGATCCCCGGACTCGGGATGACGCGCCGTCTCGAGGATCGCTTCGAGGTAGTCGTCGTTGACACGCTGGAGAACGTCGTCCGAGAGGTTCTCGCTCAGGTTGACCGTCTGGTTCCGAAGGATGAACGGAACCGTCCAGCCGCTGTCCATCAGGTGGATGTCGGGCGGGGCGCGACCCGCCTCGAGCGCCGACTGGGTCGTCTGCATTCGCGTTGCGGAATCGCTGACGACGGTCTGGATGTCGACGCGGATGTCCTCGTCGAGGCCGGCGTCCCAAAGCGCCTGCTGGACGGAAGGGCCGTCGCCGTCGCTGTACATGATCCCTTCGACATCCGTTGCGGCGGTCATCACGACGGTGTTCGGTCGCTGTCCGCGACCGACACAGCCGGCGATCGCCGTCGCGCCCAACGTCGCGGACGTCCCCGCCGCGGCCACGAACGTCCGACGGGATACCCCGGGACGACCGTTTCGTCCTGTGCTATCTGGTCCCATCCGACGTAGCTAAATGACATACTGGCTCTTAATTGGTTGGCTTGCACGAATGTAACTAATTGAGACAGTCGGGATCGCGTGCTAGTGTAATCGGCCATTACGACCTCCGTAATATCGGTCGACTCCGGTCTTTCCGCGGATCACCGACCGCCGATCGGCTGCCAAGCTATGCGGGGAAGGCCCCGTCGTTCACGACGGGGAGGACGTCACTAGAGCGTCCAAGGATCCTGTCTGCTGGCATTTACGACGAGGAAAGTCACCGTTCTCGCGTCGGGGGGCCGGGCCGTGGCGTCACTGAATCGCCGTCTCCCGTGATTCGGCGGACTCGCTGTCCTCTCGCTCGAGTCGATCAGTCCTCGATCGTCGGCGGTTCGTGGCGACCGATGTGGATTTCGTGGGCTTCGACGTCCTCGAGTGCGGCGACGCGGCCACCGATCGTGACCTCCCCGCCGTCCTCGCTCTCCATCGTGAGGGCGGCGACTTCCTCGCTGACCTCGAACGAGACGTCGACGATGCGTCCGCGAACGATCCGCTGGCCGCCGACGGCGACGTCCCGTCCCTCGATAGTCGCGTAGAACTCGCCGCCGTCGTCGATGATGTCCTTCACGCAGCGGCGGATCGAGGCGTACTTGCGGGGGTACGTTCTCGCGCTGCCGTCCTCGCCGAGGGTCCGTTCGGCCGTCGTCCAGAGCACGGTCCCGAAGAAGCCCGAGACCAGAAAGCCGAGCGCGGAGCGGTTGAAGATGACGCCGTACCGGTCCTGGTCGTCGCGGAGGGCGTCCTGGGTCGCGTACACGGAGTAGTTCCCGTCGGCGACGGCCACGACGGGGGTGGTGATCCCGCGGCGCGCGCGGGCCGTCGTCGCCACTTCGAGGTAGTCGAACTCGGCCGGGTCGGGAGCCTCGGCTGCCGGCGTCACGATCAGATCGACGCTCACACCGGCGTCGACGGCGGCCCCGAGTTCCTCCTCGAACCGGGTGAGCAGATCGGGCGTCAGCGACAGCGAGAGTTCGTACTCGGCGGCGTCGATGACCTCCTCCAGGTACCGCAGGATCGTCGATCGGGACTTCACGAGCGAGACGGCCTCCGTGTCCCGGGCCGGTGCGGTGTAGCGCGCCTCGAGTTCGTCGATCATCTGTTCCAGCGAGTTCTGGACGTTTTCGAAGGCTTCGCCGGGATCGATCGCGACGACCTTCATCGGACGGGATTCGCGCAGTTCGACGAGGCCGCGATCGCTCAGGCTGCGGACGGTGTCGTAGACGCGGGGCTGTGGGATGTCGGTGCGATCCGCGATCTCGCTCGCCGTGAGCTGACCCTGTTCCAGGACGGTGAGGTAGGCGTCGATCTCGTACTCGCCGAGGTTGAACCGGTCCCCGACGCGCTCGACCGTCGAGCGAAGCTCGTCTGGTGCCATATCCGACGGAACGGTCCCGATGGGTAAATGATTTATTATGCATCGAGTAACACGCATTTTCGAAATCGCGTTGTCGAGGGGCGATCCGCGGGTCAGAACGCTTAACCACGGCCGACCTGAGGTTGTTCCCATGCGAGGGGTCGCGCAGTCGAACGCGAGCAATGTGAGCAACGCGACGGAGGAGGTCGAGGGCGTCCTCCCCATCGACGTCCCGGATCCGCTGATGGATCTCGTTCTCGCCGCGATCGTCCTCGTGATCGGCTGGTACCTTTCGAAACTCGCCGTCAGGGTCGCCGGCCGAACGGTCGCCCAGCGGATCGAACGCCCGAGCGTGACCCGAACAGTGTTACGTGGGGTCAAGGCGGCGGTTCTGGTCACCGCGCTCCTCGTCGCGCTTAGAATCCTGGGCGTCGGCGGCACCGAGATCTTCCTCTCGGTGACCGTCATCTCGGCCGTGATCGCGATCGTGCTCGCACCGCTTGTCGGCAACTACATCAACGGCCTGTTCGTCCTCGCGGATCGGCCCTACGAGATCGGCGACATGATCGAGGTCGTCGATCAGGGCCACGTCGGCTTCGTCGAGGACATCACGATGCGGTACACGAAAATCTTCACCCTCCAGAACACGTTCATCGTCGTCCCGAACGCCGAGATCCAGTCCCGCGACGTCGTCAACTACTCCGCAGAAGACGAACGGACCCGCCTCTCGATCGAGTTCGACGTCACCTACGACAGCGACATCGAGGTCGCGCGCCAGCAGGCCGAGCGGGCCGCTCGATCGGTCGACGCGGTCATCTCCGGCGGACCGGACATCCGGATCGGGAGCGCCCGCTACGCGGCAGCACCTCTCTGTAACATCGCGGAGTACGGCGACAACGGCATCATGCTCGAACTGTACTTCTGGCTCAACCAGCCGTACAAGCAGGCGGTCGCACGGTCGGCCGTCCACGCGGCGGTCCGGGAACGGTTCGCGGAGCGCGACGTCGAGTTCGCCTACCCACGTCGCCACCACGTCTTCGACGACACCAGCGGCGTCGCGCAGGTGGCCGTCGATCAGAACCGATCGGACCGGGTCCCCGCCGGTGGGTCGGTCGAGGTGGGCGACGGTTCCGGGGAGGTAGACGAGTAGCCGATCGATCGGTGTACAGGGGCGATCCGACCGCCGCGAAGGTATTTTGATAGGGGTCGGATACGTAGCCGCCGACGGATGTACGACGACATTCTCATTCCGACCGACGGCAGTAGCACGGTGCCCGAGACGCTCGCACACGGGTTGCCGATCGCCGCGACGAACGACGCGACGGTCCACGCGCTGTACGTCGTCGACAGTCGCATCACGGCGGCAGCGTCCGACGAAATGGGATCGGATCTCGAACAGTCACTGGAAGCGGAGGGACGGGAGGCCGTCGCTGCCGTCGAGGACCGGGCGGCGGCGGAGGGTCTCGACGCTGTCGGCGAGGTTCGGGAGGGGACTCCATCGAAGGCGATCCTCGAGTACGCCGACGAGAACGGAATCGACCTGATCGTCATCGGGACGCGCGGCAAGAGTCCGCGGGAGAAGGTTACCTCGCTCGGCAGCGTCTCGGAGCGCGTCGTCGACAACGCGTCGATTCCAGTGTTCGTCGTGCGAGGGGCGGGCGACGACTGAACGGGCCGGGACTACGCCGCTGCGCTCTCGACGGTGATCACGTCGCAGTCGAGGTGCTCGCGCAGGTAGCGATCGATGTCCGGATTGTCAGTGAACCGCTGGAAGATCCGCCGCAGTCGACTCGCCTGGCGCGTGCCGATGACGACGGCGTCGGCCTCCTCGGCCGCGACTTCGTCGAGAATGCTCTCCTCGACGAGAAACCCCGTTCGGACGACGTACCGCGTGTTCTCGATGCGGCCGAACGTCTCCTCGACGGCGTTTTTCAGGTCCGTTCGGCGGACTTTTCGCCCGTTCTGGTAGAGATCGATGTGCAAGACTGTCAACGCCGCGTCTCGCTCGCGAGCGACCTCGATCGCCCGCTCGAGCGTCCAACGCGAGTGTTTCGTCAACGGATACCGAACGGGGACCACGACCAACGTCATCACGACATCGAACGATTTCCTGCCGGGTAAGCTTTTCAGTTGTCTCGTCTGACCCTGATAAAACACCCCGTACCACGCTGCGGGCGTGGTGAATCGCGCCCCGACTGGCGGAAAGACACGCCTTTACCGCCCGCGACGCTACGACCGCCCATGCAAACGCGGACGACCGAGGACGACACGACGGTCTACGTGTCCGAAACCGACGGGGACAAGGGTTCGAAGGGACCCTTCCTCGTCGCCTACGAATCTCGCGACGCCGACCGTCGATACGGCTGGTTCTGTACGAACTGCGAGAGTTTCGACAACGCGATGGACTCGATGGGGCGGATCAAGTGCAACCGGTGTGGGAACTTCCGAAAGCCGACCGAGTGGGACGCTGCCCACGAGTGAGCGCTTCGATCGGCGGTGCGGCCGCGACGAGGAGTCGATTCCCGACGTAGACGACCCGAATTCCGATCACACGTATTCCGTCAGCAACTACCATCCACTGCCCAACGATCGAGCCGAACTGTTACGATATTTTATGCAAATACCACTCTCCGTGCCCGATCGTTCGACCGAAGCGGCGAAATCTTGTTACGTACTAACGTTTATGTTGGATGCCCACGTTCGTCTATACGAATGGGTCCTGTTAACATGCGACTCGTCGAGCAGGCCAGATCGATTTTCGCAGAGCTGGGCTACACCGTCGAAGGGGACGGCCCGGAGTTTCGAGCCGAACGCGAGTGGAAAGTCGTCCACGTGAATGCGGTCCTCGAGAACGGATCGCTTCCATCCGGATCGGGACGGTTCCACTGTTTCGTCGCTCGTCCCGAAGACGCAGACGATCTAGAGCAGCGGCTCACAAGCGTGAACCCGAATTACGAGTGGGCGATCATCGTCGCCGACGGGGAGGACTATCAGGTCGAACGGGCCCCGCCGGGACCGCGCGTCTCGGCCTGACGGCCGCGATCGATCATTCTTTTAGCGCACGCCTGGTCGCCGTCACACCAGCGCCGGGATCGACGTCAGCACCCATCTCTTCCAGCACGTCACCGAGCGCCGTGACCACGTAGATCACGTTCTCCGGTCGCGCGGAGTGGCCCATACAGCCGATGCGGAAGATCTCACCGTCGAGGTCGCCGAGGCCGCCCGCGATCTCGAGGTCGAACCGATCGAGCAGCTCGGCACAGACCGCGCCGTCGTCGATGCCGTCGGGCACCCGGACGGCGTTCAGGCTCGGAAGCCAGTACTCGTCGGGGGCGTTCATTTCCAGGCCCATCGCCTCGACGCCGGCTTTCAGCGCGCCGGCCAGACGTTCGTGACGGGCCCACCGCTGTTCGATGCCCTCCTCGGCCACCAGCCGCAGTGCCTCCCGGATCGCGTAGACGTTCGTGATCGGCGCGGTGTGGTGATACGAGCGCTCGTCGCCCCAGTACCCCTCGAGCAGGGAGAGGTCGAGGTACCACGATCGGGGGTCTTCGTCGCGCGTGAGGACCTTGTCCATGGCCTCGTCGGAGAGGGTGAGCGGGCTGGCCCCCGGCGGACAGGAGAGACACTTCTGTGGCCCCGAGTAGGCGACGTCGATCCCCCACTCGTCGACTCGCAACTCGACCCCGCCGAGGGAGGTGACGGTGTCGGCGATCACCAGCGCCTCGTGATCGTGGGCCGCCGCGGTGAGTTCCGGCACGTCGGGCTGGAGCACGCCCGTACTCGTCTCGGCGTGGACGAACCCGAACACGTCGGGGTCGTGTTCCGCGAGCGCGTCGGAGACGGTGGCCGGATCGAGCGGTTCGCCCCACGGGGCGTCGACTTCGACGACCTCGCCGCCCGCCCGGCGGGCCATCGAGGCCATCCGTCCGCCGAAGTAGCCGTTCGTCGGGACGAGCATCGTATTTCCCGGCTCGACGACGTTGCCGATCGCCGCCTCCATCGCGGCCGATCCGGTTCCGGAAACCGGGATCGTCCACTGGTTGTCGGTCCGGAAGGTGTACCGCAGCAGTTCCTGGACCTCGTCCATGATTTCGACGAACGAGGGGTCGAGATGGCCCACGAGGGGCGTGCTCATCGCCCGCAGGACGCGGGGATTGACGTCGCTCGGCCCCGGCCCCATCAGCGTCCGATTAGGTGGCGTCAGCTCGTCGACATGTGGCGCTTCGTTCGAAGCGGAATCGTCCGACATACTAACGTGTGGAACTGGGATCGGCAAAAGTCTTCACGAGTCGGCGACCGTTCCGACCCCGTATCCGAACGCCGATCGCAGAACCGACCTCGAGCGACGATCGCCCGGCGTCTCCGCGGGGGCCGCTCTCAGTCGGTGTGCCGATGGCAGGTCACCGGCCGTCCGTCGACGGATACCTCCGGCGGTTCCTCGACCTCGCAGACGGTGGAAAACGACTCGGCGAGGCGCTCGACCGCCGGTTCGATCGCGCCGTCGGCGACGTCGGCGAGTGCCCGGGAAAGGATCGCTTCCGCCTCGGGATCCGACAGGGGGTCGGGAACGTCGTGGACCGTCCGCAGCGACCGATCGCTCGTCCGGACCGGGTCGTCGTCGGCCGCTGCGTCGGCGATCGCGTAACGGAAATCGAGTACCGCGCGCCACTCGTCCCGGGGGAGGTCGTACCCGGGGGACTGGATAACTGCTGGACAGCGCGGATGGAACCGACAACCGCTCGGCGGATCGGCCGGATCGCCGACTTCGCCGGTGAGGGTCGTCATCTGACCGCTGTCGGCAGGGTCGAGCGCGGGCCGGGCATCGAGCAGCGCACGGGTGTAGGGGTGGGCCGGGTCGTCGAACACCGCATCGACCGACCCGCGCTCGACCAGTTCTCCGAGATACATGACGGCGACGCGATCGCAGAACGACCGGACCACGTCCGTGTCGTGGGTGATAAACAGGATCGAGAGCTCGAACCGGGCCTGCAGGTCGGCCAGCACGTCGAGAACTGTCCCCTGGACGCGCCTGTCGAGGGCGCTGACCGGTTCGTCGACGACGACGACCTCCGGATTGGTCACGAGGGCCCGAGCGATCGCGAGGCGTTGCTTTTGACCGCCCGAGAACTCGTGCGGGTAGCGATCGTAGTGGTCGCCTCCGAGCCCCACGAGCTCCAGGAGCTCGGTGACGATGGTTCGTTCCCGGTCCGCGTCGCGCAGGCCGTGGATCCGCAAGGGTTCGCCGACCGCCTCACCGACCGTCATCCGCGGGTTGAAACTGGAGTCGGGATCCTGAAAGACCATGCTGACGCGCCGGTGAAAGTCCGTCCGCGTTCGCCCGTCGGGGGTCGTCACGTCGACGCCGTCGAAACGAACCGTCCCGGCCGTCGGCTCCTCGAGGCCGACGACGGTCCGGGCTGCGGTCGACTTGCCACAGCCGGATTCGCCGACGAGGGCGAGCGTCTCGCCGCGTTCGAGATCGAACGAGATGCCGTCGACGGCGCGAACGCGACCGACTTCGCGTCTGAGCACCCCTTCCGTAACCGGGTAGTGCGTCTCGAGGTCGTGAACCGAGAGGATCGGCCCGTCACTCATCGTCGGCCACCTCCGTCGTGACGCGGGCCCGAGCACGGACGAGGTCCGAATCGGACGCCTCGTCGTAATAGATGCAGGACGCGCTTTGTCCGGTCGGCGTCGAAAACAGCGGCGGATGCACACCGCGTCGACACTCGGCGATCGCGTGCGGGCACTCGCGACTGAACCGGCAGCCGTCCGCCGACCCTCCGTCGTCGCCGTCCGGTTCGCCCCCGATCTCGTCGGCCGGCCGGTCGGCTGTCGGACCGGATTCCGGGAATCCCGGTTCGCGTGCGAGCAGCGCACGGGTGTAGGGGTGGGCCGGTTCGTCGAAGACGTCGGCCACGTCGCCCCGTTCCATGACGGCCCCGTCGTACATGACGACCACTCGATCGGCGAGTTCCGCGACGACGCGGAAATCGTGCGTCACGAGAATCACCGCGAGATCGAGCGTCCGCTGAAGATCTCCGAGAAGTTCCAGCAACTGGGCCTGGACGGTTACGTCGAGGGCCGTCGTCGGTTCGTCGGCGACGAGCAACTCCGGATCGGCTGCAAGCGCGATCGCGATCGCGACGCGCTGGCGCATCCCGCCGGAGAACTGGTGGGGATAGTCGTCGATGCGGGCTGCGGGACGGGGAATCCCGACGCGGTCGAGGAGTTCGATCGCCCGGTCGCGGGCCGCCTGGCCGGCCGCGACGTCGTGGATCGTCATCGCCTCGACGAGTTGCTCGCCGATCGTGTACACCGGCGACAGCGATCGCTGGGGGTTCTGGAAGACGTGCCCGATCCGGTTTCCCCGAACGGAGCGGCGTTCGCCCGACGAGAGTCCCGTCAGATCGATTCCGTCGAACTCGACCTCGCCGCCGACGAGTTCGGCCGACGGCTCGAGTA
Organism: Halosolutus halophilus; assembly: GCF_022869805.1. Lineage (NCBI taxonomy): Archaea > Methanobacteriati > Methanobacteriota > Halobacteria > Halobacteriales > Natrialbaceae > Halosolutus > Halosolutus halophilus. Next base: position 1,687,966 of record NZ_CP094974.1, read on the forward strand.
GCCCGGTGATCGACTCGCAGGCCACGGTCTTGCCGGATCCGCTCTCGCCGACGAGTGCGACCGTCTCGCCGCGGTGGACGTCGAAGTCGACACCGTCGACCGCCCGCACCGTTTCCCGGTCCGTCCTGAAGTAGGTCCGCAGGTTCGACACGGAGAGTAACGGAGCCGTCATCGTTCACCTCGCGGATCGAGTGTGTCACGAAGGCCGTCGCCGGCGAGTTTGAACGCCGCGACGGTCACCGTCAACAGGATCGCCGGGATCGTCGAGACCCACCACTGGTCGAGCGGATCCACCCTCCCCGACGAGGTGGCGTTTAGCCCGTGGGCGATCGTCATCCCCCACGAGTTGAGGCCCGTCTCTCCGAACCCGAGAAACGCGATTCCCGCTTCGGTGAGAACGAGGACCGGGATCAGGTGGGCGACGGCGGGGACCACCGTACTCGAGACGTTCGGCAGGAGGTGCTTGCGGACGACGTACAGTCGACTCGCCCCGGCGCTCCGGGCGGCGAGGACGTACCCTTCCTCGCGACGCTGGAGCGTCTCGCTCCGGACCAGTCTTGCGATCCCACCCCAGCTGAGCAGCCCGAACGCCAGAATCAGTAAGAACAGCGATCGTCCGACGTAGACCTTGAACAGGAGATACAGCACGATTGCGGGGACGAACTGCTGGACGTCGACGTACGTCATCGCGAGGTCGTCGACACGGCCACCGACGTAGCCCGCGACGACGCCGGTCCCGACCGCGATCGGGACGATGATCATGCTCGTGATTAGCACGACGTAGAGGGAGACGCGCGCCCCGTACACCGAGAGCGTGAGCATGTCGTGGCCGCGACCGTCAGTTCCGAGCGGGTAGGCCCACGCCCAGCGACAGCGATCGCCGGAGAGCCGTCCGAGACAGTCGTTCATGATGCTGGCGTCCGCAGTAAACCCGGCCGGCGGATGAAACCGGTGTCCGAATCGGATCCGCGGCTCCCCCACGAAAAGGGGACCGATCAGCGCGACGAGAACGAAGGCGCCGATGAGTCCGCTCGCGACGAACGCCGATCGATTTCGACGGAGGCGACGCAGGTAGGTACCGACGCGGTCCGCGTTTCGTCCCGCCGGAACGAGCACGAACGCGACGAACACCGCCAGCGAGAGCAAGAAGAGCCAGTCGATCGGCGTGACCTTCCACTGCCCGACGAGATAGACGTGTGCGTAGTACCGATCGTACAGGTACACGCCACCCAGTGCGACGAGCAGGAACAGGAACGCGATCGTCCGGGCTCGCGGTCGAACGGTCGGATCGTCGAGGGCGTCCCAGTCGATGCGTTCGAACGCTGCAGTTTCTGGCGGGTCTGGAGGGCCGTCAGCGGAGGGCATCGATATCTGCCCCCTGTTTTCGGCTAGTGTCACAAATATTTTGATGGATCAGCAGAAAGAACGGGTCGATGCCCTCCACCGTCTACGCTCGCCGTCGGATGGCCGTCGCTGCCAGTGAGTGGTCGTGAGTCTCCACAGGCAACTCCTTCGCCGGTTCGTTCTGGGAATCGCGACGGCGCATGCCGTGTTAACCGTCGTCTTCGTCCTCCTGACCCGGACCCGAGACACCTATCTCGGCGGAATTCTCGGAACGGCGATGATGAGCGCGGCCGGCGAGGGCGCCTCCCGGGAAGAAATGCTCTCCCGGCGTGAGGAGATCAAAGACCAGTATTTCGCCGAGCGAAACCTCGACGGTGGGTTCCTCGAGAGCTACACGACGTGGATGATCGATATGTTCACCTTCGACTGGGGACGGTCGATCGAATCCGGCGAACTCGTCACGTCGTTGGTATTCGAATCGGCCCTGCGAACCGGCGCGTACGTGCTCCCGGCGATGACGCTGTCGGTCGCGTTCGGCGTCTCGCTGGGGGTCTACTCGGCCCTTCGCCGCGGCTCACGCGGGGAACAGGCCGGCCGGACCGCGACGTACCTCCTCTTCGGACTCCCGAACTTCTGGGTCGGCGCCATGATCATGCTGGTACTCGGGATCCCCGTCTACGTGGGAGACGGATCGATCGTCAGCGACCACCTGCTGCCCATCGCGTTGCTGACGACGACGCTGCTCGCCGGGCAGGTGAGTTACGCCCGCTCGGAGTCGATGGAGTACGTCTCCGCAGCGTTCGTCAAACTCGTCCGGGCGAAAGGGGCACGCGACTGGCGCGTCGCCAGACACGTGCTCCGGAACGCGGCGATTCCGCTAGTTTCGCTGTTTTTCACGGAGATGCTCGCGGTTCTCGTACTCAGCGTGTTCGTCATCGAGCACCTGTTCGGTATCGCCGGCTTCGGGACGTTGCTGTACGACGCGGTGTTCTACCGTGACATTCCGGTCGTCCTCGGCTGTACGCTCGCGATCATCGCCGTCGGTGTCGCCGGGAACGTCGTCCAGGACGTCGGCTACAGCGTCCTCGACCCTCGCGTCGACACCGGCGCTCGCCACTGATCGGGCCGACTCGCGGCCGATTCTGTCCCGGAGACGGGGACCGCCCACTGGTTGTCGGTCCGGAAGGTGTACCGCAGCAGGTCCTGGCCCTCGTCCACGATCTCGACGACCGAGGGGTCGAGTTGGGTGCTCGTCGCCCACAGGACCCGCGGATTCCCGTCGCTCGACTCCGGCCCCATCAGGGTCCGATCGGGTGGTATCAGTTCGCCGACTGATGGCGTGCGAGCCGTTTCGTTCGACGGTTCCCGAGCTATGAGCGCGTGGCCGCGTGCCACTCGCAAAGATGTGATCACAGGTCGTCGAACGGTCTGGCCCGATCCAGCGCGATCCGGGTCGGGCGGATCTGTCGCCGGCGACGACTCATTATCGGTCCCGACTGTCGGTACTGCGAGCCGCTTAAGAGCACTCGTCACGTACCCGATACGTCGTGTTCGTCGGTCACGCCCTGTTCGCGTTCGCCACCGCGGCACTCGTCGCTGACTGGCGAGGCTGGGATCGACGGCGGGCCCTCGTCGTCGGCGCCGTCGCGGGTGCGTTCGCGACGGTACCGGACGTCGACGTCGCGTACGCGCTCGTCGGACTCGCCGCGTGGAACGCGTCGGACGGCGTCTTCGCGGCGTCGACGGCGTTCTGGGACGCGAGTCGGCTCGTCCACCGATCGGTCACGCACTCGCTGGTCGTCGGGGCGGTCGCGGCACCGGCGTTCGGACTGATCGCGGCCCGCGACTCGAGTCGCGCCCGACTCGCCCGCGCCATCGGGATCGGCTTGCTCCTCGTACTGATCGCGCTCGCACTCGTCGACGGCCCGCTGGCCGCGTTCGTGATGGGGCTGTTCGCGGCCGGCGGCGTCCTCGTCGCCGCGGAAACGGACCGGTGGACGTCCCTCTCTCCGCCGACGGTCGCGCTGGCGGCGCTCTGGGGACTGTGGTCGCACCCGTGGGGTGACCTCGTGACCGGCTCGCCGCCCGACTGGCTCTACCCGTTCGCCTCGCCGCTGCTCACCACCCGTATCGTCCTCCACGCGGATCCGACGCTGCACCTGCTCGGCGCGTTCGCGATCGAACTCGCCGTCGTCTGGTTCGCCATCGTCGTGCTCTGTCGGCTCACCGATCGCTCGCTCACCGCGCTCGCCGATCGCCGGGCCGCCGTCGGCGCGGGCTACGGTATCGCCCCGCTCGCGGCCGCGCCGCCGACGCTGGAGGTTTCGTATCACTTCGTCTTCTCGATCCTGGGGGTCGGTCTCCTCTCCGGCGTCGGCCCGGTCGTTCCGTCGATCGGAACCCCCTCGGGTCGCGCCGCTCCCTCGACGGCCGATCGCGCCCTCGAGATCGCGCTCACGTCCGTGATCGCCGTGACGATCGCACTCGCCGCGTACGTTACCGTCTACCTGCTGATCGCCGCGCCCGCGTAACGCGAGCCGTCGACGGGTATGACCGTACCGACCGATGACACACGTTTTTGTGATCCCGCTCAGTAGGAACTACCGTGACCCGGACAGCACTCGAGGAACTGATCGCGGACGACCGATCCAACGCGGCGGTCGCGTGGCTGCTGGTCGTCGTAATCGCGGTCATCGGCGTCGGCGAGTTCGTAGTCGGGGGCGTCCTCTGGACGACGTTCGCGGTGACGCTCGTGGTCCTGGCGCTGCTGCCGCCCTTTACCTTCCGGTCACCGCTGGTGATGCTCCCCTGGGAAGTGCTGTTGCTCGCGGCGTTGCCCGTCCTCGGGATGGCTCTGGAGGCCGATCGGCTGACGGGCCACTTCGCAGCGTATCTCTCGGTCGCGGCGGTTGCGCTCGTCCTCGCCGTCGAACTGCAGACCTTTACGGCCGTGCGGATGACCCCCGGCTTCGCCGTCGTCTTCGTCGTCGTCACGACGATGGCTGCCGCCGCCCTGTGGGCACTCCTCCGGTGGTCCGTAGCCGGGCTCCTCGGAGTCCCGTTCCCGGCCGACCACGACGACGTGATGTGGGAATTCGTCTACTCCGCGGTCGTCGGTCTCGGTGCCGGCGTCGTCTTCGAACTGTACTTCAGGCGGCTCGGCCGCCGCGAGCAGTACCGTCCCGCACAGGGGGCAGCGATGACGGAGGTGGACGATGCGTAACCTCGACGTCCTGCTTCCCTCCCGGGATCGCCAGCGCCAACTCTCCTATTTCATGGAACTGTCTCTCGTCGGAATGTTGTTTATCGGGCTCGATCGGGGCAACGGCGGGATCGTCGTCAACACCGCCGTCGCGCTGGCCGTGACGCAACTGCCTCCGGTCCTCGAGCGCGACTACGGCATCCCGATGGATCCGCGGCTTACGCTGTGGATCACCACAGCCGTATTCCTCCACGCGTTCGGCACCGTCGGCATCCCCGGCACCGCGACGAATCTCTACGGGGAACTCTGGTGGTGGGACCACGTCACGCACGCCCTGTCGGCGTCGCTGGTCGCTGCCGCGGGCTACGCAACCGTCCGCGCGCTCGACGAGCACGTCGAGGGCGTCGTTCTGCCCCAGCGGTTCGTCGCCGTCTTCATCCTGCTTTTCGTCCTCGCGTTCGGCGTGCTCTGGGAGGTCCTCGAGTTCGCCATCGCGCTCGCCGCGGACGCACTTGGGACCGACGCCGTGCTCACGCAGTACGGGCTCGCCGACACGATGCTCGACCTCGTATTCGATCTGATCGGCGGCCTCGTCGTCGCGCTGTGGGGCGGTGCCTACCTCACCGACGTCTCCGGCGCGATCCGCGAGCGGTTCGAATCGCGAGCGAACTGACTCCCGGCCCGTCGACGGCACCGCGCGCTGACTCACGTCTCGAAACCGACGATCAGCTTTACGTCGCCACGCGGCGTAGCACCCGGGGATATGGTCTTCAAGAAGATCAGACTGATCGGGACGAGCACGGAGAGTTTCGACGACGCCGCCGACGACGCCATCGATCGGGCCGAAGACACGCTCCAGAACGTCTACTGGATCGAAGTCGACGAACTCGGGGTCGAGATCGCAAGCGTCGACGAGCGGGAGTACCAGGCCGAGGTCACCGTCGCGTTCGAACTCGAGGACTGACGGCAGCCTCTCGAGCCGTTCCGCTGGGCCGCTCGACCGATCGATCTGTCGAGCGCCAGCTGGCCTGGCCCGCGACACGATTTACCGGCCGCTGTGTGCTCGTTTTCGTTCGAGAGAAGTGAGGGCTCGATCCGGTTCCAGTCCGCGACCGGGACGGTGCGTCGATTCCGTTTCTACGTCCGGAACGATTCGCCACAGCCACACTCGCTGACGACGTTGGGGTTCTCGACGTGGAACCCTTCGGCCTGAAGCCCGTGCTCGTAGTCGAGAATGCTACCCTCGATGTACTTCAGGCTCGCCGGATCGACGAACACGCGCAGGTCGTGGTGTTCGTAGATCGTGTCGTCCTCGTCCGGTGCGTCGTCGAACCGCATCCCGTAGGAGAGGCCGGCACAACCGCCCTGCTGGACGAAGAGACGGAGTCCCGCCTCGCCGTCGTCGAGCCCCTCGTTCTCGAGCAGGGAGAGGGCCTGTTCGGCGGCGTCCTCCGTCACTTCGATCTCGGGGCGGGTCTCCGCTTCCCCGCCGTCCATGCTGTCCGTGCTCATGTCATCCCTTACCGGCGCGATGGTGTTAACTGTGACGCCACGCGAACCTGTTCTGGCCGGCCCAGACGATCCGCAACGGAGTATGGCGGGACCGTCGATCCGAGACGGATTCGACACTCTTCGGCCCGATCGACGCTCGGCCGGTGTCGCACTCCACGACTCGATTCTCGCCCGGCGTCGCATCCCGCCGCTCGACGCCGGTATCGGTGGACTCGCCCCTAGGCGCGCGATCGTCGCTGGACCGATCGATAGTACGTCCCGAACATGCGTTCGTCGTTGGCCGACAGCGTCACGTCGTTCTCGGCCAGCAACTCGATCATCCGCTCGACCTCGCAGTCGTACCAGACCGAGAGGAGGCGGACGTTTCGCTGCGCGTAATCGTAGTTTCGTTCGAGGACGCGTGCATCGGTCGGATCGACCTCACGCGGTTCCATCAGTACGTACTCCGGGACGCAGCTACGTAAAACCAGTTTGCGATTCGGTGACCTGTTCTCGGCGAGCGGAAACCGCCGTTAACCGTGGCTTACGGCCACTCAATCACCGGTCTCGTCGTCACTCGTCGACCCTGCGGTCTCCCCCGGATTCGCCGGTCTCGAGTCGCCGTCGCACGCTCTCGGCGTGAGCCTCGAGCCCTTCGGCGTCGGCGAGCGCGGTAATCGTCCCGCCGATGTCGGCCAATCCCTCGCTCGAGAGCCGCTGGACGGTCGTCGATCGGAGGAAGGTCTCGACGGAGAGGCCGCCGGTGACGCGCGCGCCGCCGTTGGTCGGCAGGACGTGGTTGGTACCGCTCGCGTAGTCGCCCGCCGCGACGGGGGTGTTCGGGCCGAGAAAGACGCTGCCCGCGCTGTCGATACGCGCGAGGATCGACTCGTCGTCGTCGGCGACGATCGCGAGGTGTTCCGGCGCGTACTCCTCGGTGAAGAGGATTCCCTCGCTCATCGATCGAGCCAGCAAGACGCCGCTGGCGTCGTGGGCGAGTGCGTCGCGAATCACGTCTTCGCGCTCGCGCGCGCCAGCCTGCTCGTCGACGGCCGCCGCGACGGCGTCGGCGGTCGCCTCGTCGTCGGTCACGGCGACCACGGAGGCGTTCGGATCGTGTTCGGCCTGCGCGACGAGTTCCGCGGCGACGAGGTCCGGATCGGCCGTCTCGTCGGCGATCACGACGACCTCGCTCGGTCCCGCGAGGAAGTCGATTTCGACGTCGCCGCGAACTTCGCCCTTCGCGGCGGTGACCCACCGGTTGCCCGGGCCGACGATCTTCTGGACCCGCGTGATCGTCTCGGTGCCGTACGCGAGGCCGGCGACGGCCTGTGCACCGCCGACGCTGTAGACCGCGTCCGCCCCGGCGGCGTGGATCGCCGCGAGCGTGGCCGGGTTCTGCTCGTCGGCCGGCGGGGTCACGACCGACACGTGGTCGACGCCGGCGACGACCGCCGGGACGACGCCCATGATCGCACTCGAGGGGTAGGCCGCCGAGCCGCCGGGGACGTAGACACCGACGCGATCGATCGGCCGGAACCGCCGGCCCAGTTCCCGCCCGGTCCCGAACTCCTCGCGCCAGTCCTCCGGTAGTTGCGCCTCGTGGAACTCTCGGACGTTGTCGGCGGCCGTCTCGATCGCCTCGCGGAGGTCCGGATCGAGGTCGTCGTACGCGCGCTCGCACGCGTCAGTGATTTCCATGCTTCCGAGTTCGACGTCGTCGAATTCGCTCGTGAACTCGCGGACGGCGACGTCGCCCTCCTCGCGGACCCGGTCTACGATCCCGCGAACGTCGTCTCTGATCGCCTCGATACCGGCGTCGCGCTCGAAGAACGCGGCGCGGTCGTCCGGCCCGAGGTCGGCGATCGGCTGCACGTCGACTGTCATAGCCCGGTCTTCGGGCGGGCCGCGAAAAACGGTTTCCTTACGCGTTCTCGACCTCCCAGATCCCGACGGCGTCCAGGGTCGCCCTGACGAAGAGGTAGACGAGCAGGACGAAGCCGACGATCGCGAACGGCGCCTGCAACAGGTCCGCAGTGGGGCGACCGAGGAGAAGTTGCCCGAATCCGCGGACGAAGAAGCTCAGGATCACGAGGCCGAGCGCGACGACCGCGAGTTTGACGAATCCCGATCGGTTCATACCCGTTCGTTTCGAGTCCGATCGCTAAATCGTATCGGTTAGCGGAGTCGCCGCCGCTGTCGCGTTGCGCTCACTGACGCTATCGCGCCGCACCCGTCGGCGCTGGCGCGTCGCACTCACCGGACGTCGGCACTCGCCGCACGACCGATCGCGTAGACCGCGACGCTCCCGAATACGACCGCCAGCGCGAGCAGAACGGCGAGTGCAGGGACCAGGGTGTCCCACATCCCGCCGAAGCGGGTCATCTCGACCACGGTCATGGTGTCCTCGCCGAGCATCACCGCCCGGGTCGCGTCGACGCCGTAGGTGATCGGATTGACGGCTGCGATCGTCTGGATCCAGTCGGGGAGAGCGGTCAGCGGGAGGAACGCACTCGAGACGAACAGCAAGGGCAACTGGAGCAGGTTCGCCCCGATGATCGTCGACTCCTCGTCGCGGGTGACGACCGCGAGCACGTTCGAGAACGCGGTGAACCAGACAGAGAAGAGCACGCAGATGGCCACGATCCCGATCGCGCCGGGGACGCCGGTCGCGATTTCGGCCCCGAGCAGGACGCCCAGGCCGAGCACGATGACGACCTGGGCCACGATCCGTACGACTTCCGCGAGGGTCTTGCCGAGGAAGACGGCCGTCCGGTTCATCGGGCTGACGAGCGTCTTCTCGAACATCCCGTTCTCGATGTCGTTGACCAGGCCGATCCCCGACGTCGCGGCCGCGACCAGCGCGACCTGGATGACGATCGCGGGCACGAGGTAGGTCTCGTAGCTGATCCCCTCGAGGGCGGCCGTCGCGACGCCGCCGAACACCTGCGTGAACAGGACGAGGAAGATGATCGGCTGGACGAGCGAGACCACGAGCACGAACGGATTCCGGACGGACTTGATCGTCCACCGGACGAACGTCACCCGGACGTCGCTCGCGAATCCGCCGCCGGCGCGATCGACCGTCGTCGACGGGGTACTCACCGGCGACCTCCATCGCGGTCGTTCGGGTCGTTCTGCTCGTCCGACTCGTTCGAACCGCCGTCACCGACTGCCCGCGAGTCGGGGACGCCGTCGTCGCTTCCGGCGTAGTCGCCAGCCCCGGGACCGCCTCCCTCGCGATCGCCGGTCTCGGAACGGCTGTCGTCCCGATCGCCGGTGACGGCGAGGAAGACGTCGTCCAGCGTCGGGGCCCGGACGTCGAAGCCCACGACGTCGATCCCGTCGTCGCGAAGGGCGACCAGGAGGTCGGTCCCGCTGGTGCGGGCGTCGCGTGCGGTCACCGCCAGTCCCTCGTCGGTCGGCTCGACCGTCGTCCCCGCTGCGAACAGGCCATTCTCGCGAGCGATTTCGACGGCGCGCGCCCGTCGGTCCGGATCCGCCAGTTGCACGTCGAGGACTTCGCCCCCGACGCGACGCTTGAGCGCCCCGGGCGTTCCGTCCGCGACGACGGTCCCGTTCTGGATCACCGAGAGGCGATCGCACAGCTGATCGGCTTCCTCCAGGTACTGCGTCGTCAGGAAGACGGTCGTCCCCTCGTCGTTGATCCGCCGGAAGTACTCCCAGAGCCGGTTCCGTGCGGCGGGATCGAGTCCCGTCGTGGGTTCGTCGAGAAAGACCAGCGGCGGCCGGTGGACGAGCGCCGTCGCCGCGTCGAGGCGCTTTTTCATCCCGCCGGAAAAGTCGTCCGCCTCCTTGTCCCCGGCGTCGGTGAGGTCCACGAGTTCGAGCAGTTCTTCGATCCGCTCGGCTCGCTCCGATCGGGGGACGCCGTATGCGTCACAGGCGTACCGCAGGTTCTCTCGGGCGGTGAGTTCCGGATCGATGCTGATCTCCTGGGCCATATAGCCCACCGTCGCGCGCACGCTCCGCGGCGTCTCGAGGGCGTCGAACCCGTTTATCGTCACCGTCCCCGCCGTCGGCCGCAACAGGGTGACGAGCGTCTTGATCATCGTCGTCTTCCCCGCACCGTTCGGCCCGAGAAAGCCGAAAAATTCGCCGCGCTCGACGAGGAGGTCGACGCCGCGGACCGCCTCGGTGCCGTCCGCGTAGGTTACCGCCACGTCGCGCGCTTCGATCGCGTAGTCGGTCACAGTACCGTTACGACGGCGACGCGGATAAACCAGCGAGTCCGAGTGGCTCTCGTAACTTCGAAATCCGAACTCTCGGGAGAAACGGCTCCGAATCGATCGTTTTCACCCGGTCACTCGCCGACCGGATCGAGGTCGTACTTGTCGGCCCAGACGTGCAGGTGGCCGAAGGCCGGGAACAGCGCCCGCGCCTTCTCGGTCGGTTCGTACTCGACCCTGGGTGGCACCTCCGCGTAGGATTCCCGCCGGAGCAGCCCCGCTGCGACCAGTTCGTCGAGTCGCACGGAGAGCGTGTTCGCCGGAATCTCCAGTCGACGCTCGAGTTCCGAGAACCGGAGCGGTTCGTCGGCGAACGCGAACGTCGAGAGGACCGCGATGGCGTGGGCCCTGCCGAACAGGTCGAGCAGATCCGCGACAGTTCCCTCGACGCGTTCGCGTTCCCCCGGCGCGAGCCGATTGCGGAGTTTTCGGGCGTGATCCTGTCCCCGAGCACCGGGTCCCCGATCGAGGGGCGATTCGTCGGCCCCGTCCAGGTCGGTCTCCCGCGGTCCGTCGTTCGATCGATCGTCTACGGGAGAGGCGTCGTTCGGCCGTCCGTCGCCTGAAGCGCTATCCGTCCCGGGGGCGTCGACGTTCGGCTCCGATTCGTTCGACGGTTCGTCCATACCGACTACGCCACACCAACGCCCTAATACTTCGGGTTTCGAACCACTGGCAAGCCGTAGCGTTTCTCCCCACCGGTTCGAGACTTCGAAGTTACTATCTTAATGCTCTAAAATCCGAAGGAAGCGTATGCTCATCGCGACCTTCGATGTGACCGGGCGAACGGGTGTGTCGCTCCCTCGACAGGCGATCGATCGCAATCAGATCGTCATCGCGCACGCGCGCTCGCCCGAGAACCTCCCGTCTGCCGACGCGGCCCCCGTCGAGAGTGACGTATACCCCGGTGAGGGGATCGTCGAGGTCGTCGCTGGGGTGGGGAGATGAGACCCGTGCTCGTCACCGGGGCGACCGGCACCGTCGGCCGCCACGTCGTCGACGGCCTCCGCGACGCGCCGGACGTCGCCGTCACTGCTGCGAGTCGCGATCCCGATAGAGCACGGGACCGGCTCGACTGTCCGGTCGTGGCGTTCGACGTTACCGATCCGACGACCTTCCGGGATGCGTTCGCCGACGTCGACGCCCTGTTTCTCGTTCGTCCGCCGGCACTGTCCCGCGTCCGACGGGATATCGTCCCCGCTCTGGCCGCGGCGATCGGTGCCGGCGTCGATCACGTCGTCTTCCTCTCCGTGATCGGAGCCGACAGGAACCCGCTCGTTCCGCACGCGCGCATCGAATCGTGGCTCGCCGAGTCGGGGGTCGATACGACGTTCCTGCGCGCGTCGTTTTTCATGCAGAACCTCTCGACGACTCACCGCGAGGAGATTCGGCGCGGCGAACTCCCCGTCCCCGCCGGCACCGGGGCGACGAGTTTCGTCGACGCGCGAGACGTCGCCGCCGTTGCGGTCGAGACGCTCCGGACGGGGACGACGGGTTCCTACACTCTCACCGGTCCCGAGGCGATCGAGTACGACGCGGTCTGCCGGCGACTCTCGGCGATGCTCGATCACGAGGTCACGTACGACCCGCCGTCACTCCCGCGGTTTTGCTGGTCGCAGTACCGCTCGGGGGGGAGTCTCGTCCGGGCCGCCGTGGTCGCCGCGATCTACACGACCGTCCGTCTCGGCCTCGCCGATCGGGTGACCGACGACGTTCGAACCGTCCTCGGCCGGCCACCGATCGATTTCGAGACGTTCGTCCGGGACTACCGATCGGTCTGGACCTAGCGCCGGGCCCGCGACTGCGATCCGTCCCGCGATTCGTCACCGGCATAGGCGCTCCATAACTATCCCGTACTCGCTACACCTCGCCCGTATGTGGCCGTGGGAACACGCGATCGTCGGCTATGTCGTCTATTCGCTCTTCGTCCGGATCGTTTATCGAGACTCGCCGGGCGGACTCGAGGCGTTCGCCGTCGTCTTCGCCTCGGTCGTGCCGGATCTCGTCGACAAGCCGCTCGCGTGGGAGTTCGGCGTCTTCGAGTCGGGCTACGCGGTCGGACACTCCGTTTTCGTCGCGGTGCCGGTGGTGCTGTTCGTCGGCGTAATCGCCCGGGCGGCCGGCCGGCCGCTGTCGGGCGTCGCCTTCGGACTGGGCTATCTGTTACACCTTCCGGCGGACGTGTTCTACGGGTACGTCAGTGCGGGAATCGTCCAGTTCGAAATACTGCTCTGGCCGGTCGACCCGGTCGTCGCTCCCCCACAGGAGCGGCCGCCGGGATTCGCGACGACGTTCCTGCGGCTGTTCGACGACTACCAGGGTGCGCTCCTCGCGGGCGACCTCTCGCCCTATCTTCGGCTCCAGCTCGGGCTCGCCGTGGTCGCCTTCCTGCTCTGGCTCGCCGACGGTGTGCCCGTCCTTCGCGAGACGCTGCTCGGCGGGACGCGACTCGCCGGTGCGGTTCGTAATCGCCTGACCGGGCCGCCTGCGGATTCTCCTCGCCGCCGATAGCTCCGCGGCGATCGGGCGAAGCCGACAGGCTATTTGTGATCGCCACGCTACGGATCAGACGATGACAGCCGCTCGTCGCCGATCGGCGTCCGTCCGGGGTGGACAGCCGTGAGTTCGATCGGCACGGTCACCCGACGACTCTCCCGTCCGAGTCCGGTGTCGACGGTCGTCTGGACCTCCGTGTTGGTGTTCGAGGCAACGTTGATTCTCGCCTACGTGAGCGTCAGGGGTGCCCACCTCGGCCTCTTTCACGTCTTTCCGTTCGTCTGGCTCAACCTCAGCGGGTGGGTGCTCTGGCGGACGTCCGTGCCGTCCGGAAACCACCGCCAGAAGCTCGTCGCAGGAGCGATCGCGGTCGGCTACTTCGCCCTGCTCGGGTACTTCGGCGGTCTGTACGACCTGTTCCCGCTCGCTGGCCACCCCGAAGCTCATGCACAGCAGTTCCTGGGGCTCGAATATACGATCGTGATGCCACCCGGATACGGTCCGGCGCTGTTTTACACGACCTCGGTGGTAAAACTCGCGCTCTCTCCGTATCTGCTCGTCGGGTACATCACGCTGGCGTATCTCGTCTACGTCACCGTGCTGGATGCGTCCAACGCCGCGGCGTCCGGCATTCTCGGGATATTCGCCTGTATCAGCTGCTCGTGGCCGATCCTCGCCTCGATCGTCGGCGGTGCCGGGGCCACCGGTGCGCTCGCGACCACCGTCTACGCGCAGGCGTACGAACTCTCGACGATCGCGTTCGTGGTGACGGTCGCGCTCCTGTACTGGCGACCGTTCGAGTGAGGCGACGACGACTGACCTTCGGAGACGATCGATCGAGGCCTCAACCGGACGTTCTACTCGAAGTAACAGTTCCCGTCGTCATAGAACGCCGTCTTCCGGTCGCCGGCGTCGCTCCCGAGATGCGAGAACGCGCCCGGAACCGGCCGATCGCACCGATCTCCGTCTGGATCGCTTCCCACCGACGGCTTCCGTCGGGGCACGCCGCTCACTGACCGGGAAGAGATATCCTGCGAGCGAGAGCGTCGTGCCGACGATCGCTGACGACTGACTCGATTCGCCCGATCGGCGGGCGTCGGCGGATTCGAGCCGGTCATTCGTCCGGGAATCCGTACCATACTCGGATGCCGCGATCCTAACTCGTGGCACTCGTGTGGATCGCCGTCCCGCCGGTCGATTCGATCGGACATCGGCACTGACCGGCGACGATTCCCCGGTCTTGCCCGTTTCGTCGTGCCGTTACGAGGGACACTGCCGCGAGAATGACCAACGTGGATCAGACGGCCTCCGAGACGACGGCCTTATGTATGCACCCGGCGTTCGAAACTAATGCGAACGACGTGGCGCACGCCGCCACGTTCCCTCCGGCTGTATTCCAGCGCGGAGGCAGGCACCGTATCCGTCCACTCGTGACGGCATCCGGATCAGTACCGATCGACGCCGGTGAACCGGCGATCCGAGACGACGCCCTTATATGTACAGGGCGCGTCCGACATGGTACGCAAAACCCCACGCCGGAAGCGGTTTCCGGTGCGGGATCGATCCGTTGCCCTTAAGTATACGAGGGAATTTGGATGCGATTGCAAAGAACGCGTGATCGACGGGGCGCTCGACGCGTCCCGTCGACTCGGACGATCGGGTCCGAAGGGGTTATGTACCCCGGATGGCCTACGATTACGTCCGAAGGAAATGAGGATTCCACCCCTGCGGTCCGCCGTACAGATGGGATCTGATGTTAGCCTCGACAGTTCGGTGACGCCCGATCGGTCCGCGATCGCGTCATCGAACGTGTGGACCCAAATTGTGTGAGTGTGTACAACATTCACCGCCAACAGACCCTCCCCTCACGGGGAGTAATATAGCATTCCGGTTGATCCTGCCGGAGGTCATTGCTATTGGAGTCCGATTTAGCCATGCTAGTTGCACGAGTTCAGACTCGTAGCAGATAGCTCAGTAACACGTGGCCAAACTACCCTACAGAGCACGATAACCTCGGGAAACTGAGGCTAATAGTGCATACGGCTCGCTACCTGGAAATGGTACGAGCTCGAAACGCTCCGGCGCTGTAGGATGTGGCTGCGGCCGATTAGGTAGACGGTGGGGTAACGGCCCACCGTGCCAGTAATCGGTACGGGTTGTGAGAGCAAGAGCCCGGAGACGGTATCTGAGACAAGATACCGGGCCCTACGGGGCGCAGCAGGCGCGAAACCTTTACACTGCACGCCAGTGCGATAAGGGGACTCCAGGTGCGAGGGCATATAGTCCTCGCTTTTGTACACCGTAAGGTGGTGTACGAATAAGTGCTGGGCAAGACCGGTGCCAGCCGCCGCGGTAATACCGGCAGCACGAGTGATGACCGCTATTATTGGGCCTAAAGCGTCCGTAGCTGGCCAGTCAAGTCCATCGGGAAATCTCTCCGCCCAACGGAGAGGCGTCCGGTGGAAACTGTCTGGCTTGGGACCGGAAGACCAGAGGGGTACGTCCGGGGTAGGAGTGAAATCCCGTAATCCTGGACGGACCACCGGTGGCGAAAGCGCCTCTGGAGGACGGATCCGACGGTGAGGGACGAAAGCTCGGGTCACGAACCGGATTAGATACCCGGGTAGTCCGAGCTGTAAACGATGTCTGCTAGGTGTGACACAGGCTACGAGCCTGTGTTGTGCCGTAGGGAAGCCGTGAAGCAGACCGCCTGGGAAGTACGTCCGCAAGGATGAAACTTAAAGGAATTGGCGGGGGAGCACTACAACCGGAGGAGCCTGCGGTTTAATTGGACTCAACGCCGGACATCTCACCAGCACCGACAGTGTGCAGTGAAGGTCAGTTTGATGAGCTTACTGGAGCCACTGAGAGGAGGTGCATGGCCGCCGTCAGCTCGTACCGTGAGGCGTCCTGTTAAGTCAGGCAACGAGCGAGACCCGCACTCCTAATTGCCAGCATGACCCTTGTGGTCGATGGGTACATTAGGAGGACTGCCAGTGCCAAACTGGAGGAAGGAACGGGCAACGGTAGGTCAGTATGCCCCGAATGTGCTGGGCGACACGCGGGCTACAATGGCCGAGACAGTGGGACGCAACCCCGAGAGGGGGCGCTAATCTCCGAAACTCGGTCGTAGTTCGGATTGTGGGCTGAAACTCGCCCACATGAAGCTGGATTCGGTAGTAATCGCGCCTCAGAAGGGCGCGGTGAATACGTCCCTGCTCCTTGCACACACCGCCCGTCAAAGCACCCGAGTGGGGTCCGGATGAGGCCGGCGTAACGCCGGTCGAATCTGGGCTCCGCAAGGGGGCTTAAGTCGTAACAAGGTAGCCGTAGGGGAATCTGCGGCTGGATCACCTCCACAGACCGAGACCGGGGCGACGCCCCGGCTCACCTTTGCGATTCGCGGCCACAACCTGTGGCCACACGTTCGATCGACCACGCACGGCCGATCGGGCACCTTTGAACTGTCGAGGCTAACACTTGCTCCCTGCTGGTCACTCCAGCAGGGGTGGGCCCATAGCTCAGTGGTAGAGTGCCTCCTTTGCAAGGAGGATGCCCAGGGTTCGAATCCCTGTGGGTCCATGTCTCGGAGGAAATCTCGGATCGTATCCCTTAAGTGGGAGACGGCCCGACGATTGAATCCGAACACAACCGATGCACCACCCCGCGCAAGCGTGGGTGGGAAGGGTTAATGCACGCTTGCAGTCTACAAGCGTGCGGATGAGACCGTGTGTACGTGTAGTCCAGGCGTCCACTGGACCCGTTCCCGGGTCACTACGTGATTGCATTGTGCAATCGCCGATCCGATGAACGTGGCTACTGTGCCAGCTGGTGGATCGCTCGGCTCGAGAGCTGAAGAAGGACGTGCCAAGCTGCGAAAAGCCTGAGGGAGCCGCACGGAGGCGAAGAACTCAGGATCTCCGAATGGGAATCCCCACCGCAATTGCTTCGCGCAATGGGGAACGTCGAGAATTGAAACATCTTAGTATCGACAGGAATAGAAAGCAAACGCGATGTCGTTAGTAATGGCGAATGAACGCGACGCAGTCCAAACCGAAGCCCTTACGGGCAATGTGGTGTTCGGACTGACGATCACTCCGCGAAACTCGACACGAAGTCTCTTGGAACAGAGCACGAAACAGGGTGACAGTCCCGTACTGTCGACGAGTAACGGACGAGTCAGCTCCAGAGTATCGGGGGTTGGATATCCCTCGAGAATTCCGCGGGCATCGACCGCGAAGACTAAACACTCCTCGAGACCGATAGCGAACAAGTAGCGTGAGCGAACGCTGAAAAGCACCCCAAGAAGGGAGGTGCAATAGGGCGTGAAATCAGTTGGCGATGGAGCGACGGGGCACGAAAGGTCCCGAACAAAACGACCGAGACGCGAGTCTCCTGTAGGAAGTTCGGGAAGCCGGTGTTCCGTCGTACGTTTTGAAAAACGAACCAGGGAGTATGCCTGATTGACGAGTCTAACCCGATTATCGGGGAAGGCGCAGGGAAACCGACATGGCCGCAGTCTTACGACGAGGGCCGCCGTGTTCAAGCGCGGGGAGTCAATCGGGCATTACCCGAAACCGGACGATCTAGGCGTGGACAAGGTGAAGCGTGCCGAAAGGCACGTGGAGGCCTGTTAGAGTTGGTGTCCTACAATACCCTCTCGTGATCTACGTCTAGGGGTGAAAGGCCCATCGAGTCCGGAAACAGCTGGTTCCAACCGAAACATGTCGAAGCATGACCTCCGCCGAGGTAGTTCGTGAGGTAGAGCGACGGATTGGGGGACCGCACTCCGAGAGGAGTGCGCCCCCCTGTCCAACTCCGAACTTACGAACGCCGTTCGACGCGGGGAGTCCGGTGCGCGGGGTAAGCCTGTGTACCGTGAGGGAGACAACCCAGAGCTGGGTTAAGGTCCCCAAGTGTGGACTAAGTGCGATCGAAAGTGGTGCCGAGCCCTAGACAGCCGGGAGGTGAGCTTAGAAGCAGCTACCCTCTAAGAAAAGCGTAACAGCTTACCGGCCGAGGTTCGGCGCGCTGAAAATGATCGGGGCTCAAGTCCACCACCGAGACCTAGCAGTGCGGATCACACCGCAATCTTGTAGGTTGGCGTTCTGTTCGGGTGGAAGCACGGCCGAGAGGTCGTGTGGACCGTTCAGTAACGAAAATCCTGGTCATAGTAGCAGCGTTAGTCGGGTTAGAACCCCGACGGCCGAACGAGTAAGGGTTCCTCAGCAATGCTGATCAGCTGAGGGTTAGCCGGTCCTAAGTCGTACCGCAATTCGAGTACGACAACAGGGAAATAGGTTAATATTCCTATGCCAGTGTGCACTCAAAGCCGACGCTTTGGGGCCGCCTGAGCCGGGTTTTCGCCCGGTCGAACTGTCGAACTTCGTGGAAGCCGTAATGGCACGAAGCGAACGAATGGCAGGATAGCGCAAGTCAGGTCAACCTAGAGCCCGTGAAAAGGCGAGCACACTGTCCGTACCGAGATCCGACACAGGTACTCGTGGCGGCGAAAGCCAAGGTCTGTCGGGAATAACCGACGTTAGGGAATTCGGCAAGTTAGTCCCGTACGTTCGCAATAAGGGATGCCTGCCCCGCAAAGGGGCAGGTCGCAGTGACTCGGGCGCTCCGACTGTCTAGTAACAACATAGGTGACCGCAAATCCGTAAGGACTCGTACGGTCACTGAATCCTGCCCAGTGCGGGTATCTGAACACCCCTTACAAGGGGACGAAGGACCCGTTAACGGCGGGGGTAACTATGACCCTCTTAAGGTAGCGTAGTACCTTGCCGCTTCAGTAGCGGCTTGCATGAATGGATCAACGAGAGCGCCACTGTCCCAACGTTGGGCCCGGTGAACTGTACGTTCCAGTGCGGAGTCTGGAGACCCCCAAGGGGAAGCGAAGACCCTATAGAGCTTTACTGCAGGCTGTCACTGAGACGTGGTCGCCATTGTGCAGCATAGGTAGGAGGCGTTACACAGGTACCCGCGCTAGCGGGCCACCGAGCCAGCATTGAAATACTACCCGATGGTGACTGCGACTCTCACTCCTGGCGGAGGACACTGGTAGCCGGGCAGTTTGACTGGGGCGGTACGCGCCTGAAAAGATATCGGGCGCGCCCCAAGATTTCCTCACCCGGGTCGGAGATCCGGGACAGAGCGCAAGAGCATAAGGAAGTCTGACAGTGTCCGGCACAACGACGGACGCTGACGCGAAAGCGTGGTCTAGCGAACCAATTAGGCTGCTTGATGCGGCCAATTGCTGACAGAAAAGCTACCTTAGGGATAACAGAGTCGTCACCCGCAAGAGCACATATCGACCGGGTGGCTTGCTACCTCGATGTCGGTTCCCTCCATCCTGCCCGTGCAGAAGCGGGCAAGGGTGAGGTTGTTCGCCTATTAAAGGAGGTCGTGAGCTGGGTTTAGACCGTCGTGAGACAGGTCGGCTGCTATCTATTGGGGGTGTTACGGTTCCTGACGGGAACGTTCGTATAGTACGAGAGGAACTACGAATGGGTGCCACTGGTGTACCGGCTGTTCGAAAGAGCACGTGCCGGGCAGCTACGCACCACGGGGTAAGAGCTGAACGCATCTAAGCTCGAAACCCACCTGGAAAAGAGGAACCACCGAGGCCACTCGTAGAAGACGAGTTCGATAGACTCGGGGTGTACGCACCAAGGCAACGAGGTGTTGAGCCCGCGAGCACTAACCGGCCAAGCCACACATTCATAACTATCGCATTGGATCCGTGACGCGGTGAACGGGTCCGGGCGCTAACTGGACTACACGTACATGACGGTCACATCAGAAGCCACCGATATTGGCATGATCACGGTTCGATTCCGTGAATCGGCGTTACGGCGGCCACAGCGGCGGGGTTCCTCCCGTACCCATCCCGAACACGGAAGATAAGCCCGCCTGCGTTCCGGCGAGTACTGGAGTGGGAGACCCTCTGGGAAATCCGGTTCGCCGCCGACCACTCATACTCACCTTTCGAGCCTCGCACAGCCACGGCTGTGCGGGGCTTTCTACATGTACGGACGGCACGTCGCCCGTGCCGTCCGTTTTGCATGCACGCTGCCGGCGCCACGTTCGTCGACGCGGCGATACGATAAATATCGATACACTAGCATCTAGTACCAAATTATTTTGGAGAGAGACTTACACGAGTGTGGGCGCTAACAGGGGGATATGGCTGACCCGTCGAGTCTGGACACTATTTACGGACTCCTGGCAGCATCGTGGCGGCGGTATATCCTGTATTACCTGCTCGACAACGATCGAGCGAACGTCGAGGGGCTCTCGCTGCAGCTAGCGGCCTGGGAGAACGACGAACCGGTGACGGCCGTCAGCGAGGCCGATCGGAAGGACGTCGTCGTCTCGTTACTGCACAGCCATTTACCAAAACTCGAATCCCACGGCGTAGTCGAGTACGACGATCGGAGTGGTGACATCGTGGCCGTCGAGGCCGTTGACGATCTCTGGGCGATCGTCGAACGGGCCTACGCGTCCGACGATGCCGTCGTGATCGACGAATCGGACGAGTCGTTCCTCTACAGCGAGCCGCTACAGGAGTCCAGTAACGAAGACCAGTAGGGGCTAGACGCCGATGCAATCGGTGACGAGCGTCTAGCTGGGTCGGCGCGGATCGGTACCGCGAAATTATATCTGTATAATGATTGGTGTGTCGCCCGGAACACTAACGTCCAGCCTCATCCCGTGGCGGCGTGCCGCGTCGGCTGGCTAACCCTCGTGCCGGGCGGGGGACCTCGTATGCAGTCCCCACGTGAGACGGCTCGCGCCGCCTCGTGGTGGCGTGAACCACCGTACGAGTGTCACGTGCCCGGGTTCGCCGTGCTGTCATCGCACCCGTATGGGTTCGCTCGGACGGGGACTTGGGACACGCAGTCGAACTAGACCGTCGGGACGGTTAAGTGTTCCAGTCACTGCCGCTCACTATCATCCGTCGGGGGCCGTCGCCTGGCTGTCCTCGTTTTCCTCGAGCCACGACTCGTACTCGTCGGGTTCGACGACGATCACGTCAGCGTCCATCCGCGAGTGGCCGGCTCCGCAGAATTCGGTACAGTCGGCGTCGTACTGTCCGGTCTCGTAGACGTTGGTCCGGAGACGGGTATACTCCTGGGGGAACGCATCCTGTTTGACGCCGAGGTCCGAGATGAAAAGCGAGTGAATGACGTCGTCGGAAGTCAACCACATCGTCACGTCCTCGTTTGCGGGGATCACGATCTCGTCCTCGGTCGTCACGTTGTGCTCGGGGTAGGTCACGTCCCAGCCCCACTGGTAGCCCCGGACGACCAGTTCCTCGTCGTCGGTTTCGGGGAGATCTTCGATCGAGTCGGCCGTTCCCTGTTCGCCGCCGGCGAGGTCGGACGCTTGGGACGGGGAGACGTACGGGCTGACGAGGACGCTGTAACCGGCGATCCCGACGAACAGCAGGATGATCGCCGTCGCGGCGGTCCAGGTGATCTCGAGCGCCGGGTCTTCCGCGGTCGGCTTCGGATCATCGTTGTCGTGGAACTTGACCGCGGCGTAGACGAGAATCATCAGGACGAACAGCGAGAGCGGCAACGCGACGTAAAGCAACTGGAACTCGAGTCCCTCGATGAGGTCGCGGTTTTCCGACTGTGCCGCGACGCTGCCGGTCAGGATCCACAACCCAGCGAGTACCGCGACGCCGATGGTGACCCGACGACTCATTGTCGGGGGTTCGACGACGAGACTAATATACGGTCTTCATCGATCAATTGACTGTAATGCGATTTGATCGATCGGGAGCGATCGACCGGAGCTGGGACAGTGATCAGCGCTCGTGACTCTTAATAATTCGTCAATTGGGCTTATTGGCGTCGATGGTGAGGCCACGGCTATGAACGACTGCGGTCGGTGGCGACGTGTTCGGACAGCCGTGGATCCGGTCGGAGGAGCGGCGTAACGATGGACCGAGCGATCGTCCAGGCGTCGCTGTTGGCCGCGATTTTCCTCGGCTGTCTCTGTACGATCCTCGTGGCCCGGCGGCTGCAGGCAGAGCCATCTCCCGACGGCGGGTACGCGACGATCGGACGGGAGAGACTGACCTGGGGCGAGGCGAAAGCCGCTGCGATCAGGTGGACGACCACGACGAACCACCGGGAGATCGGCATGCTCTACATCGCACTGGGTACCGTCGCGGCGGTCTGGGGCGGGACCGACGCGATGATGATGCGGACGCATCTGCTGACGCCCGGGGCGGACATCTGGACGGAGCAGACGTACAACGAGCTGTTCACGATGCACGGGCTGACGATGCTCATCTTCTTCATCGCACCGGTCTTCTTCGGCATCGGCAACTACTTCCTGCCCCTGCTGATCGGGGCCGACGATATGGCGTTCCCGCGGTTGAACGCCGTCGGCTTCTGGATGCTCCCGCCCGCGCTCTTGCTCTCGCGGCTGGGAATCGTCGCCGAGGTAACCGGGAAGACGCTCGCGCTGGTCGTTCCCGAGGGGTGGCTCTCGGTCCTGTTCGCGCTCCGGGAGCCGGCGATCGGCTGGACTATGTACGCGCCGCTGTCGACGTCGACGCCGAATCCACAGATCAACTTCCTGTTACTGGGGTTGCACCTGAGCGGCATCGCCACGACGATCGCCGCGATCAACTTCGTCACGACGATCGTCTACGAACGCGATTCGTCGATCGGCTGGGCCAACCTCGACATCTTCTCGTGGAACATGCTGGTCACGAGCGCGATCATCCTCTTTGCCTTCCCGTTGCTGGGGACCGCTCTCCTGATGTTGCTGTTCGATCGCAACTTCGGAACGACGTTCTTCGCGACCGAGGGCGGCGGCCCGATCCTCTGGCAACACCTGTTCTGGTTCTGGGGCCATCCCGAGGTGTACATCATCTTCCTGCCCGCGACGGGGCTGATGAGCCTCATTCTCCCGAAGTTCGTCGGTCGGAAGCTGTTCGGGTTCAAGTTCATCGTCTACTCGACGATCGCGATCGGCGTCCTCTCGTTCGGCGTCTGGGCCCACCACATGTTCGCGACCGGGATCGATCCCCGCGTCCGGGCGAGTTTCATGGCGACCTCGATCGCGATCGCGGTGCCGAGCGCGATCAAGATCTTCAACTGGATCACCACCATCTGGAACGGGAACGTCAAACTGGCGTCGCCGCTCATCCTCTGTATCGGCGGCATCGGGATGTTCATCTACGGCGGCATCACCGGCATCTTTCTCGCGGTGATCCCGGTCGACATCGTCTATCACGACACCTACTACGTCGTCGGTCACTTCCATCTCATCCTGATGGGGATCATCCCCCTGATGATGTTCGCCGCGAGTTACTACTGGTACCCGATCATCACCGGTCGGCTGTACGATCGACGCCTCGCGCTCTTCCAGTCGACCCTGCTCGTCGCCGGTGCCGCGCTCACGTTCGGCACGCTCATGATCATCGGGTATCTCGAACTGCCCCGCCGGTACGCGACGTATCCGCCGTCGTTCAGTTCGTTACAGATCGTCGCCACGGTCGGGTCGTACCTCATCGGCCTCAGCGTCTTGCTGTGGCTCTACAATATGCTCTGGTCGTACTTCCACGGGGACCCGGTCGAGGCGGCCGACCCGTGGGACCTCAAGACGACCAACCAGTTCACGCCCGAGTGGCAGTGGTTCGAGGAGAAACTCGAGCGCGAACGCGGGATTCCGCCCGCCGAACCGGACGAAGTCCGCCGTTCGTACGTCCCGGCGCGGGAGGAGCGCCCGCCCTCGCTGTTCGGCCGGATCAAACCGGTCGCGCGGACGGTCGTGAACGACGCCGGTACGGGCGCGGTCGGCGGCCTCGTCGGCACGATACTCATGTCGGGGGTGCTCGCCGTCGCCGTCGGTCTCGGCGCGTTCGACCTGGAGGCCTTCGCCGGTCTCGCGACGCTGGTCGGCCTGCCCGCGAACGTCGGCCTCGGCTATGCCATCTTCCTCTTCGGCGGGATGACGATCTGGCCCCTGCTCTTCCTCGCGCTCGGGGAGTACCTGCCCGGCGAACTCAACCTCGTCACGGGACTGTGGTACGCGACGGTCATCGCCTCGGGGTTCGCGATCGGGTTCTACACCGACCAGACGGGCCTCGAACTCGTCGCCTACCTCGTGTTCGTCCTGCTCGCCCACTGGATCTACGGACTCGGCCTCGCCGGGACGATCGAGTACCTCGGCGGGAGGCTCTCGTCTCCCGCGGAGGACCAGGACTATGAGCAGTGACGAGGAACCGCCGGTCACGGGTGAGCCGACCGAAGCCGAAGAGTCGCGCGTCCTCACCTACGTCGCCCCGTTTTTCGGCGTCCTCCTGATCGCCGCCGGCATTCCCCTCGCGATCGTCGGCGGCTACGTCGTCGTACAGGACACCTTCGGGCTCTGTGGCGATCCCGACATCGAGGTGCGGGCGGTCGGTGCGGACGAACGCCCGGCCGAGACCATCGAGACCATCCCATACGAGAACCTCTCGGATGCCGAACAGCGGGCCGTACGGGAAGCGATCGACAGCCCGCACAACGAGGCCACGGTCGAGGGCGACCGACTGGTAAACGAGGAGGCCCTGCTCGACGGCGTGATCGTCACGGTCGACGGCGATCGCTACTACGTGCGAATCGCGTCGCTGAACTCCTGTCTCGAGGCCCAGCCGCTGCTGTTCCCGATCGGCAGCGTCGCGATTCTCGTCGGGATTGCCGGCGTCCTGACGCCCCCGATCTATCGGAAACTGGCGGGCTTCGAGGAACGGATGCAACGGGATCGGCGCAGGTAGCAGTGTTGTCAGGCGTGACCTTGCCGTCGATCGATACCGACCACGTGGATGCTCGTCGATCGCCGCGTCGTCGCCGTCGATATCGAAGCCGTGGAATAACCCCGGAAGATACTCGCGGGGCTACAGACGGCAGGGGGTTTTTCATCACTGACCGTCGTAGCCCGAATCCATCGGAGTGATCCCCGTGGGCGAGAACGGTACGAAGAAACGATCTGCGGCGAGATGTGCCAACTGTGGCGCGATCGGAATCGTCCAGATCTGGCCGGACGGGACGATACAGCCGCTCGGACAGACCGAACTCTGTCACTGCGACGACGACGATATTCGAGTTCTCGACGGTGACATCACGTTCTAGCTCCCAGTCGGGCCACCCGCGGTGCGATCAGACCGCCGTCCCGAGATAGACGACGACCACGAGAAACAGCCAGACGGCGTCGACGAAGTGCCAGTACAGGCCGACGGTCGCGATCGACGTGTCCCGATCGGGACCGTAGTGGCCTCGCAGTCCGCGCCAGCAGAGGACGGCCAGTCCGCCGACGCCCAGCGTGACGTGGAGCCCGTGCAGGCCGGTCAGCCCGTAGAACGCGCTGCCGAAGACCCCGTCCGCGAGCGTAAAGCCCTCGTGGACGACGAACTCGTAGTACTCGTAGGCCTGGCCGGCGAGGAAGACGACGCCGAGAAGCAGGGTCGTCCCGAGGAGGCCGAGAAAGCGCCGGCGATGGCCGTCCCGCAACGCCTCGTGGGCGTAGTGGAAGGTGACGCTACTCGTGACCAGGATCAGGGTGTTGATCGCCACGAGCGAACTCAAGAGCGACGGCACCTCCTGCGGGGGCCACGCGCCGACCCGGACGAAGAAGTAGTAGACGAACAGCGCCCCGAACGTCGAGACGTCGGTCGTGAGAAAGAGCAGCGTCGTCGAGACGTACGAGTCGCGGGACTTCCCGCCGGTGCCGGCCTCGCGGGCGGGCGCGAGAAACGTCTCGTCGATCCAGCCAGCGACGCCGACCAGCAGGACGATCGCTCCGAGGACGGCGAGGCCGACGCCGATCACCGGCGGGAGGACGCCGGCGGCCGCGCCGAGGAGGGCGATCGCGACGCCGCCGTAGAGGCCGGCGGCACCGATCCCGGTGACGAGGGGCCACCGGCTCCGGTGTTCGTGCTCGTGATCGTCGAGTCCGTGACGGTCGTGGCCACCGGGGTCGGGATCGGATCCGGGGCCAGCGGGGCCACGGTGGTCGCGTCCGGTATCTCCGGCGGCGGGTCCGGAACCGGCGGGATCGCGTTCCGATCGATCGCCTGCCCGGCCGTGGCCGGAGCCGTCCGCTCGCGTGGTCGGGTCGCGATCGGGATCGGTGCTGGATCGACCGCTCATACCACCGCTACCACGCGGGGGCCGAAAAAACGTCGTCGATCGCGCGGTGAGAACAACGAGAAGGGGATTGTCACGCCGTCAGAACCGTTTGGCCGGGTCATCGGCCGAAAGCGATGAGGCGGCGTTCGATCAGTAGACGTACTCGTCTTCCGAGAGCTGGACGTACGCGCCGTTGCGGTACTGGAACTTCGTCTTCTTGTACGCGGCGAGGATTTTCGCGGCGCCGATCCCCGCGGAGTATCGCCTGTTGAGCAGTACGTGCTCGCCGCTGTCGCCCTGCATGTCGGTGACGATGTCGAACGCCCGGTCCCAGTCGTCGGGGCCGTAGTCCGCGACGATGTCCGCGAACGCGACGTTGCGGCGGATCTCGTCCCCGATCGCGCGCTTCCAGACGTCGTTGTAGGTCGCAAGCGAGTCCGTTGCGGCGAGTCGACCGGCGATCTTGCCCGTCCGGACGGCGACGTGGTAGCCGCCCTCGTGGAACGCCGAGGTGGTACCCATCGCACCGCCGGCGACGGCGATGTTCGCGTCGACGGGCGAGTCGATCGGCCGCGTCGAGGAGATCGGGTACGTCTCGGTCCCCTTCGACTTGCCGCGGTCTTCGACGATCGGGATGTCCTCCTCGACGTCGTACTCGTCGCCGTACTCCTGTTCGAGCAGCCGGCTGATGTACTCCGAGCCCGAGGGAATCCGGTCGTCGGTCGGTTTCAGCAACTTGTAGCCGCCGGGGTTCTCGACGTCCGAGAGTTCCATGCCGATCGGCATCGTCAGGCCCACGCGGGCGACGGTGCCGTCGTTGGGGAACACCCACGGGTAGGCGGTCTCGCCGGGCATGTACCCCCACCAGAACTTGAGCCGGTCTTCGGGGAACAGTTCGTCCGGAAACTCCCGGTACTCCTGGTAGGCGATGTGGTTGGCCTCCGGCGGCGAGAGGTGGTCGGAGACGCTCCGTCCGGGGGCCGTGAACTGGTCGAGGGCGTTCAGCGTGACGCGTCGCTGCGGCCCGTCGGCGAGGACCACGTACTGCGCTTCGATCTGGTCGCCGTTCGAGAGCGTCAGCGTGTGGATCGGCCCCTTCGGGGTCGACGATCGGAGGTCCGTCTCGAGGGACTTCACGCCGGTCCCGACCCGTAGATCGGCACCGGCGTCTTCGGCCCGCTCGTGGAGCCAGTCGTCCATCCGGGCCCGGTGGAAGGTGAACCCGAACTTCGGGTAGCTGGCTTCCATCCCCGTCGTCGTCAGTTCGACGGTGCTGTTCGGGCCGATGAACTCCGTCCCCTCGAGTTCCTGGTGGATAACTTCGTCGGGGATTTCCCGGTAGTCGAAGTCCATGATGTCGATCCAGTAGTCGAGCATGCCGGCGGCGTCGGTCGAGTCCGGGCCGAGTCCGTCTCGGTCCTCCCGGGGGACGCCCTGTTCGAACAGGACCGTCTCGGCACCGTGTGCCGCGGCCCGTTCGGCTGCAGAGGCCCCCGCTGGACCGCCACCGACGATCGCGACGTCAACGCGTTCCATACGCCGTGGGGACTCAACGAGCCATTATTAAATTGTCCCAACGTTCCGGCCGAGAGCGCGGTGTCGCTGCTCTCCGCCGCGAGACGAACGCTTTTGATCGTACCGGACGAGGGCACGCACATGACAGGAGAGAGCGACAGTGTGGCCAGTACGACTGATCCAGGCAGCGCGGACGTCCTCGTCCTCCGGAAGGGGACTCACGGAACGCCGATCGAACAGTACGCCGATGCGTTGCGTGACCGGCTGCCCGACCTGACCGTCGGACTCGCGCGCACCCCGGGCGAGGAGCGCGAGGCGATCGAAACCGCGTCGTTCGTCACCGGGATGACACTGGACGAGGATCTGCTCGCGGCCGCCGAGAACCTCGACGTCTTCGCGTGCGCCTACGCGGGGACGGGGCACCTGCCGCTCGAGGCCCTCGCGGATCGCGGCGTCGCGGTCACCAACGCTTCGGGCGTCCACGGGCCGAACATCGGGGAACACGTGCTGGGCGCGATCCTCCACTTCACCCGCCGATTCCACGTGGCCGGGAGGCGACAGCGCCGCCGTGAGTGGCGCCACTACCAGGCCCACGAGTTACAGGGGTCGACCGTCACGATCGTCGGCCTCGGCGCGATCGGGCAGGCCGTCTGTGAGCGTCTCGAACCGTTCGGGGTCGACACGATCGGCGTGCGCTACTCGCCCGAGAAGGGCGGCCCGGCGGACGAGGTGATCGGCTTCGACGAGGAGGCGTTCCACGCGGCGCTCGCCCGGACCGACTATCTCGTCCTCGCCTGTCCGCTCACGGAGACGACCCGCGGGCTGATCGATCGGGCCGCGTTCCAGACGATCGATCCGAACGCCGTCCTCGTCAACATCGCCCGCGGCCCGGTCGTCGAGACCGAGGCGCTCGTCGACGCTCTCCGTTCGAACTGGATCCGCGGCGCCTCGCTCGACGTGACCGATCCCGAACCGCTGCCGGAAGAGCACCCGCTCTGGAACTTCGGGAACGTCCAGATCACGCCCCACAACGCCGGTCACACGCCGAAGTACTACGATCGACTGGCCGACATCGTCGCCGGGAACGCCCGGCGGTTCGCGGCGGAGGGATCGGACGCCGAGTTCGAGAATGAGGTGCTGCCGTAACCGCTGTCCCTCGATCCGATCGGTCGCGCCCGCTCACCGAGTTCGCTTTGGGATGTCCTTGTCCTCGTATCCGGCCGCCCGGAAGAAGCGCCGCTCGATGATCCTGGCGGCGATGTCGATGAGGTCGTCACCCTCTTCCGAGACGTCGGCGAAGAGCCCCAGCGGGATCTGTGCGGCCGCCATGTCCTCGTGGCCGCCGGCGGAGCCGACGTCGCCGAATACCTCCTCGAGGAGGTTGGCGAGATCGACCCGCGAGTCCGTCGATCGGGCGCTGGCGTGGATCTCGTTTCCGGTGATGCCGAAGACGAGGACCGTCTGGACGCCCTCGAGGTTCAGGAGGTAGTCGGCCGCCTGCGGGAGCGTGTCCCGTTCGGTACTCCGGCCGACGGTGGCGACGAGATACGCCGACTGGACGGTCCGGGTCTGGATGGCGTTCGCGATCGCGTCGACGGTGATCTCCGACAGCGGCGGATCGTTCATCTCCTTGAGGAGGTTGAGGTCGACGAACGGATGCAGATACAGCGCCGCCTCGTACTCCTTTTCCGTGACGTTCCGGAGGAAGTCGAGGGTCTCGCGCCGAATGGCGAACAGCAGCGCCGTCGCGAGTTCGGCGTCGAGCGGGAGGTCGAGCGCCCGGTGGTACTCGACGATGATCGTCGTCGTGCTGCTGTACGTGTCGCGAACGTCGGCGAACTCCGTCGGCGGTTCGTCGCCGGGATGGTGGTCGATCACGATGTCGACCTCGGTCCCCGGTTCGAGGCTGTTGTTTCGCCCCGGGATCGAACAGTCGACGAGCGCGATCCGGTCGTAATCGTCGACGGCGTCGCTGCAGTACTGGAGGTCGATGTCGAGCAGGTTCACGAACACCCGGTTCTGAGGATGAGTGACCTCGCCACCGTAGAAAAACTCCACGTCCCAGACGCTGGCGTACTCGGCGACGCGTTTTAGCGCCAGCGCACTCGCGAGGCAGTCCGGATCCGGATTGTCGTGACAGACGATCGCCAGCGAGTCCGTCCCGTCTAACAGCTCGACCAGCCGGTCGGCGCGCGATCGTTCGACGGACTCTGGCTCGGTCGTGCCAGTCTCTTCGGGTTCGGGATCGATCGGTTCCGATTGTGATTCTGGTCCAGCGGCCGGATGATTGTCGTTGGACATGGGAGATCAGTCCGCGTACGACCCGGGGCGTGTCGGTACAGTCAGTCGACGCCACATCGGCGTGGCCCCGAGTCGAAACGAAGAGCCAGTGCCAGCCTCTGTCACCGTCTGGCACGGTCCGAACGGAAATAAGTCCGCTGCTTGAATAGGGACGCCACGATCGTCAGTCATCTGTAAAGAGAGGGCCAGTACATCCTGTTGTGGTGGAGAGACGGCCTCACGATCCCGAGAACTCGGTCTTCGATCTCGCGATCTACGGGGCCGGAACCCCGGGAACGCTTCCCGGCTGGTGGTTGCCGTCGGTGCGCTCCTCGTCGATCGAATCCAGTCGGGTGAGGAGGTCCGCTCCCGGTTCCCGAAGGGCGACGGTGTTCGCGTCGGGATCGAAGTCGACGACCTCGGCGTCCGCTAGCTTCGGCACGTGAACGTGCCGGAGCGAGATGTGAACGCGGCGTCGGGTCCCCAGGAGCGCGTCGCCCCAGTCGGCGATCGGACCGCGATCCTGCGATCTCTCGTCGAGGGCCACCCGATCCGCGAGGTCGTTCAGCGAAACCGGCTGTCCGGACTCGTCGAGCGCGCGGAGGACGGCCCGGCGGTAGCGATCCGCGAGCAGGTCCGACGTCGCGGCCGTTTCGTCGGACGACTGCATAGAAGGCGTCGACAGGGATTCGGGATCGGAGACGAGTGGAAGCATTACCTGCCGTTGGGATGGACGGTACTTGGGCCCGCCGCCAAATCGTACAGGGTCCGTATCGATCTAGAGGTAGCCGTTCTCCAGCAGCAGTTCGCCGTTCAGCACGCTCGCACCCGCAGCGCCGCGGATCGTGTTGTGGGCGAGACAGTTGTACTGGAGGCCGAACGAGGATTCGCGGAGGCCGCCGGCGGCGATCGCCATGCCGTCGCCGAGCGTGCGGTCCATCCGCGGCTGGGGCCGATCGGGCTCCTCGAAGACGTGGATGAGCGGATCGGGCGAGGAGGGGAGGTCGAGCGACGGGTACTCCCGCATCGCCGCGGCGGCCGCGTCGGCCGTGAGGTCGTCTGCCGTCTCGACCCAGACGTTCTCGAGGTGGCCGTCGATCGTCGGGATGCGGTTACAGGAGGCGGCGACCTCGACGCTATTGTGCGCGAGGGAGGCACCGTCGAACTCGCCGAGCAGTTTGCGGGACTCGGTCTCGAGTTTGTCCTCCTCGCTGCCGATGTAGGGGATGGCGTTGTCGATGATCTCCATCGAGGTGACGCCGTCGTAGCCGGCACCGGAGACGGCCTGCAGGGTCGCGACGTGGACCTTTTCGAGGCCGTACTCCGCGAGGGCCGCGAGCGTGGGGACGAAGGTAATCGTCGAGCAGTTGGGATTCTTGATCATCGCACCGTCCCAGCCACGCTCGTCGCGCTGGACCTCGAGCAGATCGATGTGCTCGGCGTTGACCTCCGGAATGACCAGGGGGACGTCGTCGTCCATGCGCGCGTTCGAGGAGTTCGACGACATGACGTAGCCGGCTTCACAGAACGCCGGCTCGACGTCCGCGCCGACGCTCGAGGGGAGCGACGAGAACAGCAGGTCGACGTCGTCGGGGACTTCGTCGGGATCGGTCGCGGAGACGGTCGTGTCGGCGACGTCGTCGGGGATGGGGCTGTCGACGCGCCACTTGGCCGCCTGTCGATACGTCTTGCCGGCACTCGACTCGCTCGCGGTCAGTGCGGCGATCTCGAACTCCGGGTGGGGATCGAGAAGCTGAATCAGTCGCTGTCCGACGGCACCGGTTGCGCCGAGTACGCCTACTCGTACTGCCATTTTCGGTCCCTCGGAGGCGTGTCCGCAAAACCGTTTGGGTTTCCGTCTCGTACCCCCGTTCACGGTGGTCCTCGCTGTACGATCGGAAGGTCGCGCCGGCCGTATCGTCGCATAGAAGCTATTAAGAAACCGGAGCGGCACGTATCGATCGATGCATCACCAGCAGGACCGACTCGCCGACGTCGGGCTGGCCCGATCCGAGTCGGCCAGGCGAGACGCGACACGTACCGTCGAGCAACCGACCACCGATAGCGCGGGGTGGTCCCGATGACGGATACGGGATCGGCCGCGGACTCGAGCGACCTCAATTTGTTCGCGACGCCGTTCAACATCGCGGCGACGGCCCTCTCTGCCGTGACGCTCCTGCTCGCGCTCGCCTTCTTCTGGAGCGGGTATCAGGAGATGAGCCTCCTGTTCGTCGGCCCGCAGCTGACGATTCTGACCGGGCTCGTCGGGGCGACGATCTGTGCCGGCATCGCCGTCGTCGCGTGGGTCGCTGCGGTCTACATGGAGCCCGGATTCGACGAGTAACGCGTTCGACCCCTGCCTCTACTGTTCGCGCTCGCAGCCACAGATCGTCGATGCACCCCCGTCTCCCCGTCGTCGACAGCCCTCTCGCTCACCGAAAACCGATCCAGTCGCCGATGGGTGACCGGTCCCGTCTGCCCGATCGCCATCACGGATGCTGCTGCTGACGAGTGCGGTTCCGGAGACGAAAATTTCGACTTACGCAGTCACTTCGGCGCCTTTCTTTCGCGTGACGTAGCCCGCAATCCGGTTTCGAACGCCCTTGGACTCGACGTTGGTCAGCTTCTCGACGCTGTCTTTGTTCTGTTCGAAGTCGGTCGTGAACGCGTCCGGGTACCGCTCCAGGAGGAGGTTCCCGGTCTTCTTGACGTATGCCGGTTTGATGGCCATACTGGAAGATCCGTCTAGAGACTCTTATAACGCACCATTTCCACTGATGGCCCGCAGCGGGGGTACGTCCAGTCGTCGATCCACGAGACGGGATCGACGTGCGCGAAGCCCGACGAACCGTGCTCGGGGACGGCGATCGACGATCAGTCGTCCGTCTGGATCACCCCGAGCACGGCCGCGATCTGTCTCGCGAAGCCCGCCTCGACGACGACCGTCACGAGGATGACGAGAAAGACCGTACCGAGTAAGAGATCCGCTCCCGCCGGATCCGAAGGGGGAGTACTCGACCGGAGGCGGATGGCGAACAGGGTCGCGACCGACGCGGGAACGATCCCCCGGGGACCGACGAAGCTGATGAACAGCCGTTCGCGAATCGAGAACCCGCCGCCGGCCGTCGAGACGAAGACGACCAGCGGACGGAGCAGGAGCGTCAACACCGCGACGACCGCGAGTCCGGCGACGCCGAGCGCGAGCAGTTTCGAGAACTCGACCAACGCCGCGAGCACGATGAACACGAACGAGAGGACGAGCAGCGTCACGTCCTGCTTGAATCGCAGGATGCTCTCCCGGTGGGGCAGGTCGAGGTTTCCGAGGGTAAACCCCGCGGTGGCTGCGGCCGCGATACCGGCTTCGGAGAACACCGAGTCCGCGATCGCGAACGCGATGACGGCGGCGGCCAGCGTGAGTAACCGGGCCGTCTGCGGCGCCGCCTGGGCCGGGAGTTCGACCTGCGTGATGAGATACCAGACGACGCCCGCGATCACGAGGCCGGTGAGGATCCCCATCCCGAGGCGCTGTGCGAACAGGAAGACGTACCCCCTCGGCGCGAGTTCCTGGGCCGTCATCGCTTTGAAGAGGACGATCGCGAGGATCGCGGCGGTGACGTCGTTGACGATCCCTTCCGTTTCGAGGGTCGTTGCGACTGCCTCGCGGACGGATACCACCGCGAGAATCGGCGTGATGACCGTCGGCCCGGTCGCGACCAATAGCGCGGCGACGAGAAACGCGATATCCCAGCTCGCGCCGAGCAGGAGTCGAACGGTCAGGGCGGTCCCGAAGAACGCCATCGCTGCGCCGATCGTTATCAACCACTCGATCGCCCGCGGCGCGTCTCGGACGGTCTCGTACTCGAGTCGAAACGCCCCCTCGAAGACGATGATGGCGACGCTCACCCCGACGATAGTCGAGAGCGCCTCCCCGGAGGTGTCGATCGAGACAATGGCGAGCCCCTCGGGGCCGATGGCGACGCCCGCGACGATGAGAAACAGCACGCTGGGAACGCGATACTTCGCGGCGAGAAACTGGGCTGTGACGCCGAGTCCGACGATGGCCGCGACGAGCGCGACGAGGTCGAGGTCGACGTGGATGGACACCAGTTCACCCACCTCCTGGATCGCGGCTCTCGGCGTGATACGTTTCGGAAGAATTGGCGAGCCACCGGCGCTGGCCGGGCGTCTCGACCGACATGGGGCCGTATACCACTTCCACTGACAAAACCCTCTTCCCGCGTCGGGCCCGCCCCCGTCGCCCACTTACGCTCGAGTGGAGGTCCCGTCGGTTCCCGCACGGGCTACTCCCGTCTCGGGGCGATCCTCGACCGCGAGACCGGCGCGGCGCAGTTCACCACGACGAGTGTTCGCGAACGCGCTCGAGCGCCTCGCGCTCCCGCGGGCCGCCAGCCCGGTCGACGATCGACGCGCAGCGGTCGAGTCGATTCCGCAGTCGATCCTCGTCGTACCCCGTGACCCCGAGTCGAGACGCGGCGACGGTGGCCTCGACGACCGCACAGACGCCCCGGTCGATCGTCGGCACCGTCTCGGTCTCGATCGCGGCGTCGACGGGGTCGAGCGCCCACTCCTCCCACTCCGTCTCGCCCTCGGTCCCGGCGTCCACTTGCTCGACCCGAACCCGGACCCACGCGCCCGCGGACGCGAGGATTGGGTCCTCGAGTTCGTAGATCGACAGCGCGGCGTCGGCGAAGTCGACGGGGTCGCGCGTGAACTGCACGTAGGCCTCACCTTGCCGGTGGAAGTTCCGGCGCGTCCGGGTGTTGCCCCACGTCCGTGCGGTTACGGGATCGCCGGCGAACAGCCCCAGCGCGGCGGCGTTCCACAGTCCGTTCGGACCGAGCGTCGTCACGACCGTCTCGGTGACGCCGGTGAGCGCGACGGGCCACGCGACCCGATCGGCCCCGCCGTCGCGGTCGCCGTCGTCGACACCGGTCCGATCGCCAGCCCCAGCGTCGTCGCTCATATCTCGATTGCTTCGTGCTCGAGGGCGATGAAAAGCCCGGCCGCGGTCAGATCTGCGGTCGTCCCCGGGTTGACGCCCCGGTCGACGAGTTCGTCGGCGAAGGATTCGACGGCCTCGCGATCCGTCTCGAGGGCGTTTCGCTCGACGAGATCGGCGGCCCGGTCCGTCACCTTGGCTGCGACCGCCTCGCCGTGGCGCTTGACGACGAGCGTGTCGGGTCGCTCGGCGAGCAGCGAGAGGAAGACCGACGCGGCCCGATCGGGGGGTGCCCCCTCCGCCTCGGCGAGGCGCTCGGCGGCGGTGAACGAGCGATCGAAGCCGCGGACCCACTCGCGAGCGACGTCGTCGCCGGGGACGCTGTACTCCATCACGTCGAGCAGCGTCAGGCCGCGGTCCTCGAGTGCGGGAACGGCGTCCGCGCCGCGGCGAACGTCGAGCGGTTCCACCTCCTCGGGCGGCTCGTCGACGAAGACGTCGACGTGCTCGAACGCGCGGTAGAACGC
The DNA here is from genome assembly GCF_022869805.1 of Halosolutus halophilus. Lineage (NCBI taxonomy): Archaea > Methanobacteriati > Methanobacteriota > Halobacteria > Halobacteriales > Natrialbaceae > Halosolutus > Halosolutus halophilus. The sequence goes on from NZ_CP094974.1 coordinate 1,723,170, forward strand.
AGCGGCGTCGGCGACGGTCGTCCCCTCGACGACCGATTCGACGACGGGCTGAGAGAGGTCCTCGCGAGCGGCCCGGACCAGCGGCACGAGCAGGAGCAGCGCGCCGAACTGGGTGTTCTCGCCCTGTGCGGCCATTCCCTCGATCGCGCGCTCGAAGGCTGGTCCGACCGCCGCGCCGTTCGCGGCGAGGTCGAGGCCCTCGCGAGCACCGACTGCACCGGCCAGAAAGTGGTCGAACCGGAGATCGTCGAGGTCCCGGTGCCGATCGACGTTGCCGGGTTTCGGCGTGCCCGCGACCTCGAGCAAGAGTGCGAGTTCCGCGTTGCGGGCGGGGTCGTCCATGCACTCTCGTGTGCGCTCGTGAAACTTAGCAGTATTCGTGTCGTTCGACGTCCGACGCCGGAACCGGGAGTTGTCACCGTTCTGGGACCGGATTTCGGCCGGGACCCTCCTTCGAGGGAGTCCGTGGCTCAACACGCACCTCAAGTACCGTGGTGGTGTAAAAGGCGTACTATGCCCACCCGCTTTCGCTATATTCCCGCGCTGGGTGTCCTGTTCATTCTCATCGCGGCCGGACAGGCTGCGTTCACGGTCACTAGCAGAGGGGTCGTCCCGGAAGCGGGGATCGATTTCGTCCTCATCAGTCTGTCCGGCGTCCTGTTGCTGTACGTCGGCAACTGGCTGTCGAACAGCGATCTCGACCCGGCGCTCTTCCCCAGAATCGCGATCTGGTGTCTCGGTGGAGTGGGCGTGATGGGTCTCCTCCTCGTGCTGCGGAGCGTTCACCCCGGCGTCACCGCGGAGTTTTCGCTCGGAACGAGAGCGATCAGCCTCGCGATCGGATCGGTCGCGGGCCTCGGGATCGGGATCAACGAGGCACAGGCACTCACCCGTGAACAGGAGGTTACGCACCGAAACGAGCAACTCAACGAGATCCAGCGACGACTCGAACGGCGCAACGGGGAGTTGACCCGGACGCAGGGAAAACTCGAAGACGCGAACGAGCGGCTGAAAGCGTCCAACGATCGGCTCGATCAGTTCGCCTCGGCAGCCGCGCACGATCTGCAGGAACCGCTCCGGATGATCTCGCGATATCTCGGACTACTCGACGATCGGTACGACGACATCGACGACGACGCTGAAGAGTTCATCGCGTTTGCCGTCGACGGGGCCGATCGGATGCAGGTGATGGTCGACGACCTGCTCACGTACTCGCGGGTCGAGACGAACGGGAAGCCGCTCGAGCCGGTCGAACTCGACGCGGTGCTTGCGGATGCGCTCACGGATCTCCAGGTGCGAATCGACGAAACCGACGCCGAGATCACGGCGGATCCGTTGCCTCGTGTGCGCGGTGACGCGAGCCAACTGCGACAGGTGTTCCAGAACCTGCTCTCGAACGCGATCGAGTACAGCGGGGACGAGCCGCCCCGAATTACCGTCGAGGCGGAACGAGACGAATCCGAGTGGACGATCTCGGTCCGCGACGATGGGATCGGGATCGATCCCGACGAGAGGCAGCGCGTCTTCGAGATGTTCCAGCGTCTCCACGCGGTGGACGAACACGGCGGCTCGGGGATGGGACTGGCACTCTGTCGTCGTATCGTCGTCCGCCACGACGGCGACATCTGGGTCGACTCCGAACCCGGTAACGGATCGACGTTTCGCTTCACCGTCGCCCCCTGCGAGGAATCGGCGGCGTTATCCGGGATCTCTTCGGAGCAGTGACCGTCGCCGTTCGCCGGTTTCCGGAACCCGAGCGTCAGTGGTGGGTCGTGATTCCCGTGGCGGTCGTACCTCACTGCAATCGGGCTTCGAGTCCGGGCCCGGTATCGAGGTGTCGGTCGACCGCCTCGCGAACCCGATCGAGGACGACCGGGTTGTCGCTGGGCCGGCCGACGCTGACGGCGTCGGCCCCGTAGTCGGCGTACTCGCGGACGGTCTCGTCGTCGCGGACGCCGTTGTTAGCGATCACGAACAGATCGGTCGCGTCGACGACGTCGGCGATCACCGATTCCGTGTCCATCGCGTCGACGTGGACGAACGCGGCACCCGCGGTCTCGATCGTCCGTGCGAGATCGGGGAGGTCGACCCCGGGAACCTCCGCACGGACCTTGACGCCGACCGTCGCGCCGGTGTCGGCCGCCCGCTTCACGTAGGCCCGGAGCCGATCGGCGTCCCGCAACAGGCTCTCGCCACAGCCGACGGCACACAGTTCGTCCTGCCGGCAGTGGGCGTTAATCTCGAGGAAGGCGTCGTGATCGCGACAGACCCGGGCGGCCTCGACGATCGGTTCCGGGGTCACACTCCGGACGTTGAACGCCGGCCGGATCGGGACGTCGTCGAGCGCGGCGACCTGCCGGTCGACGAACCGCACCGGATCGGGCGGCAGGAACTCGGTTCGATCGCGGGCGACGAGTTCTCGTGCGGCCGCTCTCGCGTTCTCGTCGAGTGCGATGCCGCCGAGGAACGCGGCCCCCGCGTGGTCGGACCCCGCGCGAGCCCAGTCGGCGTCCGCCTCGCCGCTGAGACTCGCGAGGGCGAGCGGTGGTGAAAACATCAGCCGACGATCTCGATCGCGTGGTCGATCGCTCTGATGACGCGTGCGGCGTCCTTGCGGGATTCGATTTCGATGTCCGTCCGGATCGTCGGCCGATCGAACTCGGTATCGTCGTCCTCGTCGACGATGTACGCGTCCGCGAACGGGTAGGCGGTCGCCAGCCCCTCCGTGCTCGGCTCCGCGTTGACGGCTTCCATGAGGTCACCGGCCGGTCCGGAGAAGACCTCGTCGCCGAGGAACGGGGAGACGGCGACGACCGTCGTCTGGCTGAGGGCGTCGGCGATGCCCGACAGCGACAGCATCGGTCCGATGCTCGTGACGGGGTTCGACGGACCGATGACGACCGTATCGTTCAGCGCGTCGAGGACGCCCGGTGCGGGCTCCGCGCTCGAGGAGCCGCGGAACTCGACGTTCTCGACGGTCGGCCTGCCCTCGCGACCGACCCAGTACTCCTGGAAGTGCATCATGCCCCGGTCCGTGTGGACGAGACTGGCGACCGGATCGTCGCTCATGGGGAACAGGTCGATCGTCAGCCCGAACCCGTCGGCGAATCGCTGGACCACCTCGCTCAGCGTGTACCCCTGGTCGAGGAGGCTCGTCCGGGTAATGTGGACGGCGCGATCGCGATCGCCGATCGTCATGAACTCGGCGATGCCGGAGAACCGCCGCCAGTTGGCGAGTTCCCGGCTCGCGGTCTGTTCGTCGTCGGGAAGATACTGGGGGCCGTCCGGGAGGTCCATCGCCGTCGCGATGTCCGTCAGTGCCGAATTGGTCCGATGGGTGTCGCCTTTGATACCCCACCACGTCTCGCGATCGAGGAGGCCACCGCCCTGGAAGAGCAGCGTGTCGACGTCCGGCGAAACGAAGAGGCCGCCGAGTTCGATGTCGTCACCCGTATTGGCGACGACGGTCGTCTCCTCCGGCGAGAACGCAGCTGCAGCACCGTCCAACAGCTTCGGTGTCCCGGTGCCCCCGGAGAGGAAGGTAACCATATCTCACACTCTCGAGCGTAGGTACTTAATCACTTGCGGCCGGTTCCCGTCCAGCGTGGCCCCACGCTGTCGGCCACGGTGGACGGTGGGCCGGACCGGACTACCGGTTCCAGGCTGCCTCGTCGGGATCGATCAGGCGGTCGCCCCGATCGAGTGCCGCGATTCGCGCTCGCTCCTCGTCGGACAGGTCGATCTCGAGCGCGGCGTGATTCTCGCGGATGTGTTCGCCCGACCCCTTCGGAATCGGAACGACGCCGTCGCGGCCGTAGTGCCACGCCAGCGCCACCTGGACGGGCGTCGCGTCGTGGGCCGCTGCGATCTCCTGGAGCGTCTCGAGGGCGGTTACGTCGCCCCTCGCGATCGGACAGTACGCGACCGTTCGGACGTCGTGGCCCCGCGAGAACGAGACGAGGTCGTCCTGCTGGAGCCGCGGGTGGAGTTCGACCTGATTCGCGACGATCGGCGACTCGAGGATCTCCATCGCCTCTTCGAGCAACTCGATCGTGAAGTTGCTCACCCCGACGTGACGGGTCCACCCTCGATCGCGGACCTCGTCGAACGCCGGCAGGGTGTCCTCCGGGTCGTACGCGTCCGTCGGCCAGTGTACGTACAGCAGGTCGACGGCGTCGACGCCGAGCCGATCGAGACTCTCCTCGGTGGACTCGATCACGTCCTCGGCCGCGAGATTCGACGGGTGGACCTTCGTCGCGAGGAAGACCGCCTCCCGATCGACGTGGGCTCGATCGAGCGCGCGGCCGACTGCGCGTTCGTTGTCGTACATCTGGGCCGTATCGACGTGTCGATAGTCGGCGTCGAGTGCCCTGCGGACGGCGTCGGTACAGGATTCGTCCTCGTGGCCGGACGTGCCGAACCCCGGCTGTGGAATCTCCGTCGCGGTCATCGGCGGCCCTACGCAGCCGCCGTCCTCCCCGGTATGGGAAGCGGCAAAACGGGAATCCGCGTACCGCCCCGCTGGAGCGCGACGCCACGGGGGTTGCCGATCACTGCTGGTCGCCGATCACTGCTGGTCGCCGATCCAGTCGGCGAAACTCCCCTCGAGCAGCGTCGCCGACTGCCGATCGACGTACCGGCGCTGCATCGTCGTGATCGCCCCGGCGAGGTCGGCCCCGTCGTCGATCGCCTCGCGCACCTGCTCGCGCTTCCACGACGCGGGCGTCACGTTCTGGCGGACCCGTCGTCGCAGGGGATACAGGTACTTCGCGGCCTCTTCCTCGGTCAGGCCGCGGTTCGTCAGGCCGTCCTCGGCGTGGGCCAGCAGGTCCTCGTAGAGTGCGAGGCGGTCGGTGGTCTCCTTTCCGTCGTTGGTGATCCAGTCCAGGTCGGCGTCCAGCCCGTCCCGCATCGCGGCGTAGAAATTCTCGCGGGCGTGTTGCCAGTCGAGTTCGAGGACCGGGTGTTCGAGACGGGTGAGGCTCTCCACGAGTCCCGCGAAGGCGGCGAGGAAGGCGACGCTGTCCCTGACCGTCGGCTGGGCCGGGATCGGGCGGAACTCGATGCGGGCGTTCGCGGCCGATCGCGTGGGGCCGCCGAAGACCGGCCGGATCCACCGCCAGTAGGTCCCGTGCTTGCGCCGAAAGTGGGGAAACCGATCGTCGAAGCGTTCGCCGGCCTCGACGGGCATCGGGACGATCGTGTCGTCGCTCGCGATCCGATCGATCGCGTCGTCGACGCTCGAGAGGTCGTGCGGGAATCGGACTTTCCCCTCGCCGGTCGTCGGATCGTTGAGGACCGTCTCGAAGACGCTGATGCGGTGTTCTTTCCAGCCGTTCCGGAGCACGTCGTCGGCCGTCGCGTCCTCGTCGTAGCAGTCCGGCGGGAAGAACGGGGAGTTGACGCCGAGCGCGAGCAGGGGTCCCGCGATCCGCAGCGCGTAGTTGAAGTGGTCGGGCAGATCGGCCGCGTGTGGCACCTGATAGTGGGGCTGGATCGACGTGATCAGGCTCTCCGGCATGACGGTGTCGGCCTCGAGCGAGACGTGCGGTGCCTCGATGCGCATCCCCGCCGCCTCGGCCCGATCGGTGTTGGCCATCGCGTGGTACCGCGCCGAATCGCTCATGTTGGTCGCGACGCGGATCGACCGTTCGGTGCCGTCCGCTGCGATCGCGGTCCGTTCGACGCTGTCGGTGAGGTAGGTCGTCGCGTCCTCTCCCTCGGGGGGGATCGTCCACAGCCCGTCGCTGACCAGCCGCATCCGCTCGGAACTGGTCACGTCGAGTGCCGTCCGCAGTCGTGACTTCACCTCCGATTCCTGGGCCCGCAGCCCGTGGGTATTCAGCGGCTGTGGACTGGTCGTCATCTCCGCGTTGTGGAGGCCGAGTTCCTTCTCGAACCCGATGAGTTCGAGCAGTCGTCGCGGGACCCGGCGGAGTGCGCAGTCGTCCGACTTGACCGCGTAAAACTCGTACTCGAGGCCGACGATCGCCTGCGGGTTGTCGAACACGCCGTCCTCTACGGCGTCCCTGATCACGTCGGCGTCCTCGTGGGCTCGCTCGCGGAACTCGTCGGCGTCGACCGCGAGCACGTCTGCGACTCGCGACGCGAGGTCCTCTCCTGACATACCCCCGACTGCGTGTTCGACCGTCTTTAAAGCACCCCGTCGTCGGCCCGGGCGAGATCGACCTTCTCGGTCGATCGAAACCGAGCGGTGCGTGCGGGCCGTGCGAACGCCCGATCTCAGAACCGTTTTACTCCCGCCGGCGATACACACCCCCGATGGAGTTCGCCACGTTCGCCGATCGGGCCGCCGCGATCGAAGCAGAACCCGCCGACCTCGAGATCGTCGACCACGTGACCGACCTGCTCGCGGACGCGAACGCCGATCTCGATATCGTCGCTCGTTTCGTCCAGGGGCGGGTGGTCCCGGCGTGGGAGTCGACGACGCTCGACATCGGCCCGACCACGTGTTACGAGGCGATCGCTCGCGCGGCCGGCACGAACGTGGACGGCGACGACGTCGAGGACCGTCTCGCGGACCTGGGCGAGATCGGTGACGTGGCGGCGAGTTACGAGTTCGGCGGCCAGCAGGGACTCGGTGCGTTTACCGGCGGCGGAGCGGACGCGGATTCGAGCGGCCAGGGCGGTGACCTCACGGTCCGCGAGGTCCACGAGACGCTCACCGATCTCGCGGCCGCCGAAGGGGACGGGAGTCAGGATCGCAAGGTCGACCTCCTCTTCGGGCTGTTCAACCGCTGTTCGAGCGAGGAAGCCCGCTATCTCGCTCGCCTCGTCCTCTCGGAGATGCGCATCGGCGTCGGCGAGGGAACGGTCCGGGACGCGATCGCCGCCGCCTTCGACGTGCCGGTCGATCGGGTCGAGCGCGCCCTGCAGGTGTCCAACGACTACGGCGAGGTCGCGCGGATCGCCCGCGAGGAGGGCGTAGCGGGACTGGACGCGATGGACCTCGCGATCGGCCGGCCCGTCCAGGCGATGCTCGCACAGACCGGGACGGTGACGGACGCGCTCGCGGAGTGGGGCGAAGCGGCGGTGGAGTGGAAGTTCGACGGGGCTCGAATCCAGTTACACCACGATCCCGGCACCGCCGACGCGGCTGGTGCCGCCGCTGGAGAGACGCGCGTCTTCTCGCGAAACATGGAGGAGGTCACCGACGCCCTCCCCGAGGTGGTCGAATTCGCGGACGAGCACCTCGATCGACCCGTCATCCTCGACGGCGAGGTCGTCGCCGTCGACGAGGACGGCACGCCGTTGCCGTTCCAGGAGGTCCTTAAGCGATTCCGGCGCAAACACGACGTCGCGAAGGCCCGCGAGGACGTCGCCGTCCGACCGGTGTTCTTCGACTGTCTCCACGCGGGCGGGAATGACCTGCTCGACGACACCCTGACGGCGCGCCACGATCGGCTCGAGAGCGTCCTCGCCGACGACCCGGATCAGGACCCCGAGGACGTACGGGGACTGTCCCTCCTGTGGCGGATCGACGATCCCGACGCGATCGAGTCGATCGACGCCGACGCCCTCGAAGCGGGTCACGAGGGGATCATGCTCAAGAATCCCGACTCGGTCTATTCCCCGGGGCGGCGCGGGAAGAACTGGCGCAAGCGAAAACCCGACGTCGAGACGCTCGACTGCGTCGTCACCGGCGCGGAGTGGGGCGAGGGTCGTCGAGCGACGTACCTGGGGACGTTCGAACTCTCGGTCCGGGCCGGCGACGACCTGGAGACCGTCGGGAAGGTCGCGACCGGGATCACCGACGAGAACCTGGAGGAACTGACGGAACTGCTCGAACCCCACATCGCCGCCGAGGACGGCCAGGACGTCGACCTCGAACCCGCGGTCGTCTTCGAGGTCGGCTACGAGGAGATCCAATCCTCGCCCACGTACTCGTCGGGCTACGCGCTCCGGTTCCCGCGCTTTCTGGGGGTGCGTCACGACAAGGATCCCGAGGATGCGGAGACGATCGATCGAATCGAACGCCTTCGGGGGTAGCGACCGACGCGTCTGTGGCGTGATAACTGCTGGAGACACCGAACGTGCGATCGATAGAAAGAGGGATCGAAGCCGTTCGGGATCGCGAACGAGTGCCTCGATGACGATCGTCTTGCGGACGAATGCACGGCGGTAATCGGAACGCTTCTCACTGTGCGAGTCCATCCCACAGTACATGGGGTACGGGCCGGTGTCTCTCGTGCGGACCGTCCTCGATGCCGTCAGACCGCCCCCTCGTCTCGTCGACTGGTCGATTTTCGGAATCGTCCTGTTCGAAGCCGCCTCGGGAATCGGATCGTTCACGATCGGGTCGTCGTCGGGATGGCCACTGTTCTGGCTCCATCGGATCTTCGGCGTGACGCTCGTCGTGCTCCTGGGATTCAAACTCGCTCGGGTTCGATATCGACTTACCGAGAGCGAGCAGTGGCGCCCATCCACGCTCCTGTCGGTACTCACCGCGATTGCGGCGATGGGAGCGCTCGCGACGGGTATCACCTGGGTGTTCGGACTGGACGTTCGGCTCTCCTACTGGACGCTCTTGAGCGTCCACGTCGGGTTCGGTCTCGTACTCGTTCCGCTGATGGTGTGGCATCTCACGACCCGGTTTCGGCTTCCGACCCGGCGCGACTTCGACCGTCGCCGGGCGACGCTCGAGTATACGGCGCTGCTGGTCGGTGGAGCAGTAACCTACCGGGCCCAGGAGTTCGCGAATCGTCTCCTCGACACGCGCGGCGCCGATCGGCGGTTTACGGGTTCGCAGCCGCGACGTGGGGCCGGAAACGGGAGTTTTCCGGTCACCTCGTGGGTCGCAGACGACCCCGAACCGGTCGATCGGTCCGACTGGACGCTGACCGTCCGCGGCGAAGTCGAGACACCGCTCGATTACCCGTACGAGATGCTGTCTCCGGATAGCGACGAAACGGCGGTTCTGGACTGTACGAGCGGCTGGTACACCGTTCAACGGTGGCGTGGAATTCGTGTCGGTGACCTGCTCGACGAAGCCGCGGTCCGAGACGAGGCGCGATTCGTACGGTTCGTGTCGGTTACCGGCTACCGGTGGTCACTCCCGATCGAAGAGGCACGGCAGGCGCTCCTCGCAACGCACGTGGACGACGAACGGCTCAGTCACGGCCACGGGGCACCGATGCGTCTCGTGGCGCCCGATCGTCGCGGCTTTCAGTGGGTGAAGTGGATCGAACGAGTGGACGTCCGTCGCCGTGCCGACCCGGCGCAGTGGATCGTGACGCTATCCAGTGGCTTCGATTGAAACGCGGCCCTCTCCGTTCCGAGTAGCGTCTCGGGTCCGGTCGCTGAAATCACGTGCTGTACTCGGCACGACTCGACGAGAACCACCTGTATCCGGTATCAGGCCCCGTGGCGATCGCGAAGCCATCGCCGGCTTTCGCACGATGGGCCCCGTAATCAGCGGATCGATCACATGTAAGCACCCTTAAGAGCAATCAGAAACTGGATTGGCGTATGCAACCGCGCGACCTGTCCGATCACGTCGCCTACGAGGCGGGTCGAGGCATCGAGGAGGTCGCCCGCGAACTCGACCGGGACCCCTCCGAATTCGTCAAACTCGCCTCGAACGAGAACCCACACGGCCCCTCGCCGGCGGCCGCCGTGGCGATCAGCGACGCCGCCGCGACCGTAAACTCGTACCCGAAAGCCGCCCACGCCGACCTCACCGCCGCCGTCGCCGATCGGTGGGACGTCGCCGACGATCAGGTCTGGCTGGCAAACGGCGGGGACGGCGCGATCGACTACCTCCACCGGGCGACCCTCGACCCGGGCGACGACGTGCTCGTCCCCGAGCCAGGGTTCGCGTACTACGGGATGAGCGCCCGGTTCCACCACGGTGGCGTCCGCGAGTACGCGCTCGCGAAGGACGACGACTTCGCACAGGACGCCGACACTGTCCTCGACGCCTACGACGGCGAGCGCGTCGTCTGGCTCACGAGTCCGCACAATCCGACAGGAGTGACGACGGCGCTCGACGAGATCGACCGTCTCGCCGACGAAACTGACGACGAGACGCTGATCGTCGTCGACGAGGCCTACGGCGAGTTCGCCGACGTCCACAGCGCCGTTTCGCTGATCGAGGGCCGCGACGGATTCGCCGCCCGCGACGACGTCGCCGTCCTGCGAACGTTCTCGAAGGCTTACGGGCTGGCGGGCGTCCGCCTCGGCTACGCGATCGTTCCCGAGGCGTGGAGCGACGCGTACGCACGCGTGAACACGCCCTTCGCAGCGAGCGAACTCGCGTGCCGCGCCGGCCTCGCCGCGATCGACGACGATGAACACGTCGATCGGACCGTCGAGACCACGCTGGCCGCTCGCGAGTACATGCAGGAACACGTCGACGCCCACGTCTGGGAGAGCGACGGGAACTTCGTCCTGGTCGACGTCGGCGACGCGTCGGCCGTCGCCGAGGAGATGCAAGAGCGCGGCGTCATCGTCCGGGACTGCTCGAGTTTCGGCCTGCCCGGCTGTATCCGGATCACCTGCGGGACCGAGGACGAGACCGATCGCGCCGTCGAGACGCTCAACGCGACCCTCGCGGACCTCGCCGCCGACCCCGGGACTGACGTCGAGCACGACGCGTCTGCCGACGCGAACGCGGAGGTGCCCGACACGTGAGAGTCGCCGTCACCGGCACCCCCGGAACGGGGAAGACGACCGCGACGGACCTGCTCGCGTCGCGGTTCGACGCCGACGACGCGCTGCCGGACCTCGAGGTAGTCCACCTCAACGAGATCCTCGATCGCGAGGGGCTCTATACGGAAATCGACGCTGATCGCGGGAGCAAGGTCGCCGACCTCGACGCGCTCGCCGAACACCTCGAGGGTCACGACGACGCCGTGATCGAGTCCCACCTCGCACACCACTTCGCGGCCGATCGGGTGGTCGTCCTGCGCTGTCGGCCCGACGTGCTCGAGGAGCGGTTGCGCGATCGCGGCGAGAGCGACCCGAAAGCGGCGGAGAACGCGGAGAGCGAGGCGCTGGACGTGATCCTCGCCGAGGCCGTCGAGGAACACGGGCTCGAGTCGGTCTACGAGATCGACACGACCGATCGCGCGCCCGAGGCCGTCGCGGACGAACTCGCGGCGGTCGTCGCCGGCGATCGCGAACCGAGCGCCGGCGAGGTCGACTTCGTGGGGTATCTCGCATGACGCTCGATAAGTTTCGACCGTACGTCTCGCGGTTCCTGGACCCGTTCGTGAGGGGGTTCGACCGGGTCGGGATGACGCCCGACGGCGTGAGCGTGCTCGCCTTCGGGATGGCAGTGCTGGCCGCGGTGGCGTTCCTGCTCGGAGGTCGCGCGGACCCGATCTGGTACGTCGTCGCCGCCACGCTGGTCTTCCTGAACGGCTGGCTCGACATCGTCGACGGGGCGCTCGCCCGAGAGCAGGAGGTCGCCTCGGCCGGTGGCGACCTGCTCGATCACGTGCTCGATCGGTACGCCGACATCGTCGTCATCGGCGGACTGGCGGCCGGCGTCGAGGACTACCTGCTCGGATTCCTCGCCGTTACCGGCGTCGTGATGACCTCGTACCTGGGCACCCAGGCCCAGGCCGTCGGCCTCGATCGGGTCTACGGCGGGCTGGTCGGCCGTGCGGATCGGCTGGCGATCATCGGAATCGTCGGCTTCCTCGCGTACCCGATCCCGGGCGAGTACGGCGGACTCACGCTGGTCGGCTGGCTGCTCGTCTTCCTCGCGACCGTCGGCCACCTCACGGCCCTCCAGCGCTTCGCCTACGCCTGGTCGGCGCTGGACTGATCGCGGGCCGTTCGTTCGATCCGGGAACGCGCCGCATGGTTTATCACTCGCCGCGATATAGTCTCTGTCATGGTTCAGTGCGAGATGTGTGGCGCCGAGACGTCGTCCCCGAAGACCATCAAAGTCGAAGGTGCCGAGCTGGACGTGTGCTCGAACTGCACCGATTTCGGTACCGAGGTGAAACAGACCTCGTCCTCGAGCACGTCGACGAAGTACTCGACCGGATCGAGTTCGTCGTCCTCGAGTTCGAGCGGGGGTACCGGATCGTCCGGGGGTAGTTCGACCGGCTCCGCGAGTTCAGGTGGCTCGCGCCGACAGGACATGTTCGACGACATGGAGGAACTCGCGACGGATTACGACGATCGCGTCCGCAACGCCCGCGAAGACAAGGGCCTCAGCCAGTCCGAACTCGCGGACGAACTCAACGAGAAGGCGAGTCTCATCCGCAAGATCGAACGCAGCGAGACGCTCCCGAGCGATCGAGTCCAGTCGAAACTCGAGCGGTTCCTCGACATCGACCTGAGCGCCGAGGGGGCCTCCGGCGGCGACTCCGAGTGGTCCGGCGGCTCCTCGACGGGCAGTTACACGCTGGGTGACGTCGTCAAGCGGAAGGACTGACGGTCCGGGACCAGGGACCGGCGCGGGCCGACCACGGACAGCGCCGGTCGACGGAGCCACGACCCATCGCCGGACCCGCGACGCCACCATCGCCGTCGCCACCGCCCGACGGTCGGGCGGTCTCTTTCGCCCGTCTACGACTCGCAAGCTATTTTGGGACCCGGAATCGCGTACACAGTATGTTCGTCCTCGTGAACCTGAAGACGTATCCCTGCGACCCGGTCACCGTCGCCGAGGCCGTCCGGGACGTAAACGACACGACAGACGCCCGACTGGCCGTCGCGCCGCAGGCGGCCCACATCGACCGCGTCGCCGAGACCGGCGTCGAGACGTGGGCCCAGCACGTCGATCCGATCGACTACGGCAGCAACACGGGACACACCCTCGCGGAATCAGTCGCCGAGGTGGGTGCGGAGGGAACGTTGATCAACCACTCCGAGCGGCGACTGAAACTCGCCGACGTGGACGGGGCCGTCCGGGCCGCTCGACGTGCCGACCTCGAGACGGTCGTCTGTGCCAACAATCCGGCCCAGATCGGTGCCGCGGCGGCGCTCGGTCCGGACGCCGTCGCCGTCGAACCGCCGGAACTCATCGGTACGGGAACGCCGGTCAGTCAGGCAGATCCGGAGATCGTCGAGGACGCCGTCGCGGCCGCCGAGAGCGTCGACGACGACGTGTCGGTGCTCTGTGGTGCCGGCATCAGCACGGGTGAGGACGTCGTCGCCGCCGGCGAACTCGGTGCCGAGGGGGTCCTGCTCGCCAGCGGCGTCGCGAAAGCCGACGATCCGCGGGCGGCGCTCGAGGATCTCGTCGACCCGCTCTGAGCCGGCGGACCGAGTCCGATCGGCCGACCGCTTTTCGTTCCGCCCGACGAATCACACACTATGGCCCGCGAGCATCCCGTTCCGGTGGCCCTCGAGAACCGCCTCATGAGCAACGGTATCTACGTCTCGGAGTTCACGTGGGACGACGGTCCGTCGCGGCCGGACCGGGACGGCGATCACGACGGGACGAGACCGCCGGACGGAGCCGGGTTCTCGCTCGAGTACGAGACCGTCGCCGAGGCACCGGTCGTCACGAGCCAGGAAGTGAGCGCGGTGGTCCGGACGCTGCTGTCGATCGCGGACGAACGCGAGTGGACGCCCGGCAGACTCGACGCGACGTCGCGGACCACCGACGGCGAGTTGCGGGGTCACTGGCACGTCGAACGGGCGTGGTTCGAGGGACTCGGGGCCGATCTATCCGAAATCGAGTTTTCCCAGCGCGTCCTGAATACGAGAGGCAATCATTCGAACGAGGACTAGATAGTTTAATAATGTCTCGTTCGCTTTTCTTTCGTAGATTACGGCATGACCGGAGAACAGGTCTTCGTTTCACACGCTCCCGCGGATCTCGACCTCGTGCAGGACCTGTTTTCGACGGTCAAGAACTTCCCGTTCGGCGTTCACGTCGCCCTCGAAGAGATCGAATCCGGCCGATCGCGGAAACGGCTCGAGAGTCGACTCGCCAACAGCGACGTCGTCGTCGCCGTACTGACGGCGCGATCGGCGGAGAGCCAGTGGATCAACCAGGAGATCGGGTACGCGCTGGCGAAGGGAATCCCGGTCCTCCCGCTGTACACCGACGAGAGCCATCGGGGCGGGTTCGTCGGCGACGTCGAGGGCGTGACGATCGATCGGCAAAACCTCTCGTTTACCATCTTCAATCTGCTCTGTCGGCTCCGGAGCGAACTCGCGCCGCTGGGGGCGCTGTCGGTTCCGAACTGGTACATCCGGTTTCCCTGTACGCTACCCGACTGTGATCACCCGGTGACGCTGGAACTGGAGCAGGGACAGACGAAGCTCTGGAAACTCCACAAACACGGCCAACTCCTCACGACGTCCTGTGAGGTGTGTGAATCGACGTACTACTTCGATCCGGCGACGATCGGGTTCGTTCGCCGCGAGGACGGCTTTCAGCGGTCGAACTCTGCCTCTCGAAGGCGGTCGTAAGCGTTTTTGACCAGTTGAAACGCCGATCGACTGCCGCTCTTGTGGTCCGGGTGGGCGCGCTTGACGTGTTCGTGATACGCCTCGCGGATCGCGTCGTCGCTGGCTCCCTGCTCGACGTCGAGGATCTCGCGGGCGCGGGACTTCCGCAGTTCGACGTCCCTGACGACCCCGGCCTCCTCGGCCTCGTCTTTGCAGGACGCACACAGCCGTTCGTTGCGGCCGTCGATCGTGGTCACCCGGAACAGTTCCTCGCGAACCAACTCGTGGCACTGTCGACAGAGCGATTCGGTTTCGCTCTCGGTGCCGTCGGCCCCCGTCGTCTCGTCGGCTCCGTCGCCGTCTCGCTGGGGCGCGTCGGCGATACAGGAGGAGCAGCAATCGACCGTCGTGCCATCGGGCAGCGTCACCGCCTCGAGTTGCGATTCGAGGAACTCGCCAGTACAGCCGTCACAGGTTCCGCGGCGCTGGTCGAGCGAGGCGGGCTTCTCGGCAGCCGCTCGTGCGTGGGGGACACATGCGGGACAGCAGACGGCCGCGTCACCGTCCGGCATCGTCACGGTCGTCAACTCCTCGAGCGGCACCGTCTGGCCGCACCCGTCACAGCCAGCTTGACGTTTCCCGACTGCAGCCATCGTCTCACTGATTTGTCGTCTTCCCATATCAGTCCTGTCATCGTGGGATGACTTTCTCCCGTATCGCCGCGGGGGCCGTAGGACGTGCTTACTCGAGCGAGCGGTACCCGACAGAAATCGAGTCGGCCTGAAAGTCGTCGATAACAAAGTACGATCGACCCCTCAGCGTGGACGTGCGAGGTCACCCCTCGCACGGAGACGCCCTGTCCGTTGGACGGCACCCGGTGACGAACCGTCGCCGGGTTCCTCCTCTCCTGTCAGGTTTTTCGATGCCCGAGCGAAACCGGGACTGCAATACGTCAGCGGTCCGGACGCGAGGGTATGGACACGGCATCTCGGACGACGACGCGTGACGGACTCGTCGACCGCGAGACGCTCCTGCTCGGGGCGGTCGACGTCTCCGTCGTCGTCGCGTTCGTCGTCGTCGGACTGCTGAGTCACGGCACCGATCCGATCACGGAACCGCTCGCCGCTCTCGAGACGGTCGCCCCGTTCGTCGTCGGCTGGCTCGCGATCGCACCCCTCGCGGGGGTCTACACGATGCGTTCGACGTCGCTCGCTCACGTGACTCGCGTGACGACCGTCGCCTGGATCGGGGCCGCCAACGTCGGGTTGATTCTCCGATCGTCGCCGCTGTTCGAGGGGGGCTCGGTCTGGCCGTTCAACCTCGTCATAACCGGGTTCGGCTTGCTGACCCTGGTCGCGTGGCGAGTCGGCTACGCCGTGGTCGCGAGTCCCGACTCCTGATCGGGCCCCGAACGGACGACTCGGGCGGGGTCCGGACGCGTCGATCGCGGTCTCTTCCCGTCGACGTATCGAGGTTCGGACACGCTTCGAACCTGATCGGCGAAGCGAGTATCCCCGGTCGGTTCCGGCCCGATCTCGTCCGATCGCACGAAAGTCGTCCGAGAATGGCTGCCCCCTGCGTTTTTGCCCGTTCGCCGATCGCCGTGAGTCGTCGATGCGAACTCGGATTTCCCTCCCCGACGACGAATATCGAACCACCATATACGAAATGAATTCCTCATAACTTATGGGAAACCAGCGCTTCGAATACGAGTGACAGATCGATCCGGTATAGAGCGATTATGGGAAACACTTATATGCCTATTTTCCATACTATAGGATAGATTATGACTGGATATTACGACATTGTTCTTGGCCTCATCCCAGTCGCACTGCTCGGAATCACCGCAGCGTTGACACTCGTGGGAATCGCGTTGACTGCTGCCGTTCCGATAGGTGCCCTGGTCGCGATGGCGATCATCGGCCATGCAATGTTCGTAAATACCCCCGCGGACGTCTCCGACGAGGCCCAGTCCACTCGGCCGCCGCTCAACGCGGACTGAGTTCGGCTTTCGCCCTCCTTTTTCCGTCTCCGTTCCGTCTGGTCGGGTATGACCGACACGTTGTTTCTCACGAGTGCTGACGTCCGTGACCTCGCGACCCCAGCGGCGTACATGGACGCGGTTCGTGAGGGGTATCGACAGCGCGGAAACGGAGCCCCGGCCCAGCCCCGATCGAAGTTCCTCCGGGGGGATCCCGAGGGGATGTTCACCAGTTACGCGGCCATCCTCCCGGAGACGGGGGCGATGGGCGGCTACATGTACAGCGCCGGGTTCGGAGCGGAGGACGCCTGGTTTATGACACCGCTGTTCGACGCCGACAGCGGCGAACCGCTCGCGTTACTCGACGGGGCCAGCATGAACCCCTTCAAGACGGGTGCGGCCGGCGCCGTAGCCGTCGACGAACTCGCCCGCGACGACGCCGAGACGATCGGTATCGTCGGGACGGGGGCTCAGGCCCGGGGCCAGTTGAAGGCGACGGCGACCGTCCGCGAGTTCACCGACGTGCGGGTCTACTCGCCGACGCCCGAGAACCGCGAGCGCTTCGCCGCCGACTTCGACGACGCGCTCGAGGCGACCGTCCGTGCCGTCGACTCGAGCGAGGCCGCCGTAGGCGGAGCGGACGTGGTGATCACCGCCACGACGGCGAGCGAACCGGTCTTCGACGGCGACGCGCTCGCCCCCGGAACGCACGTGACTGCGATGGGCCAGTACAGTCGGGACGCGCGGGAACTCGACACGACGACGATCGAACGGGCGACCTACGTGCCGGACCTCCGCGAGCGCGCGACGTTCGACGCCGGGTCGTTCCTCGCCGCGCTCGACGCGGGCGTCGTCACGGAGGACCACGTCCACGCGGAACTGGGCGAGGTCGTCGCCGGAACCGAACCGGGGAGAACGAGCGAAGACGAAATCACCGTCTTCGACAGCGGCGGGACCGGCATCGAGACCGTCGCGGCGGCATACATGCTCTACGAGCGCGCACGTGAGGAGGGCCGGGGGACGGAAATTTCGTTCGCCCCGGCCAGCGAGGCCCTCACCGGGTGACGATCGGTTCCGATCCCGCAGCCGTCGCTCGTCCGGAACCGCTAGACACCGGCGCGCGACCACTCCTCGTCCGGCCCGCCTCGCTCGTATCGAGCGCCCTGTCCACACTCGGGACAGCCGAACCGCTGGTACCCGACTTCACTTCCGATGACCGGAATCGTTTTCTCGGTTCCCCCGGCTCTGAACTCCATCTCGACGCCACAGAGCGAACACGTGGGTGGTTCCAGGGTGGGTTCGTTCTCGACGGACATGGTTCACCCCGTTGTATGATACCATTTGACGCACCTTAGACGTTCGCGTCCCCTCGTTCCTCAGTCGCCCGCGGGACGAACCTTGAACCCGTACCGGGTGACACCTTCCTGCGTGTAGACCCGGCGGATCGTCGTCTCGATCCGATCGCCGACCGCGAACGCCGACGGCGCGGCGTCGGTACCCATCGCGGGGACGCTGACGGTCTCACCAGCCGCTTCGGCGTCGAGTGCGACGATCGCGGCCGCGTAGTCCCCGGACTGGGCTTGCTGTTCGGCGAACTCCGGCGGTGCACCGCCCTGGGAGATGGTGGTGACGGCTTCGATCGTTCCCGATCCCGGGAGTTCGACGGTCTCGTAGCCGGCGAGCGATCCGCAGTCGTCACAGGCACCCTCCGGCGGGAACGCGAGCGCCTCGCAGTCGACGCAGCGCCCGGCCGCGAGCCGGTATCGTTGCGGGATCGATCGCCGCCACGACGGTACGCTGACGTAGGCTCCGCCGCCCGACGGCGGCCCGGACGTGACGATCCCGCGCCGGCGGAGGTACTCGGCGTACGAGAGCGAGGCGCCCCCGTCGATCGCGATCGTCGCCGGCACGTCGGCGGTCGGTTCCACGACGAACGCGTCGGCGGCCCCGCCGCTCCCGTAGCCGACGGCGAGGATCGATTCGTGGCCGTCCGCGATCGCGCGAGCGAGCGACACCGGGACGCTCGCGGCCCCGAGATCGCCGAGGTCGTGGACCGTCGCACACGCCCCGATCTCGTCGGTCCCGACGCCCGCCGCGCCCGCTGCGCGGTACGGGAGCTTCCCGTCGGGTGCCTGGATCGCCGCGGCGTCGGGGTCGGGTGCCGTTTCGAGCCCGTCGACCGCACCCCCGATCGTCTCGGTGAACGCCCGCCGATCGTACTGAGTGACGCCCAGTCCCTGCGTTTCGTCTGCACCGGCGTTCCGGAAGCGAGTTCCGGGGTACGGCGCCGCGTACTCGGCCCGATCGACGATTTCCGCTGGCCCATCGCGCTCGAGGACGAACGCCGCGGCGCCGGCACCGGCGGCGTGGTCGATCGCGTCGTCGGGATCGCCCCGCGGCGCGTCGGCGACGACGACCAGTCCGCGGCCACCCGTGGACGCGATGGCGTCCATGCCGGCCCAGAGCGCGCGGGTCCCGGCGCGGGTGCTGCCGGTGAAGAGTTGCCGGGACGCGTCTTCCGGGAGCGCGAGCATCGCCCCGAGTCGGGCGGTCAGGTCACCCTCCTCGAGCGGCGGGTTCGCGGTCGCGAAACCGAGCCACGAGAGGTCCTCACCACCCAGATCGGCGGCTTCGAGCGCGCGGTTGGCGGCCTCGAACCCCATGGTCAGGGCGTCTTCATCGGCGGCAGGGACGGCCTTCTCGTTCACGCCAGCGGCCTGGAACTGCCCCCAGGCCTCCTCGAACGCCTCGGCGGTGATCCGGAACCGCGGCGCGTACGCCCCGACGGCGGTGATCGCGGTCATCGTGCGCTCACCTCCGTTTCCTTCTCGAAGACGTGGACAACGGCAGCACCGCCGCTCCCGCCCACGTTGTGCGTGAGTCCCCGTGTCGGCTCCGCGACCTGCCGCTCGCCCGCTGCGCCGGAGAGCTGTTTGAACGCCTCGACGACCTGCCCCGCACCGGTCGCGCCGATCGGATGTCCCTTCGATTTGAGGCCCCCGGAGGTGTTGACCGGCAACTCGCCGCCGAGTTCTGTCGTGCCGGAGTCGATCAGCTGGCCGGCCTCGCCGCGCTCACAGAACCCCAGGTCCTCGTAGGCCAGCAGTTCGGCGATGGCGAAGCAGTCGTGGACCTCCGCGAAGTCGAGGTCTGCGGGTTCGACGCCGGCCATTTCGTAGGCCGACTCGGCGGCACGCTGGCTCGCGGGGACGCCGGTGTAGGAGTCCCGCTGGAAGAGCCCGACGCTGTCGCTGCCGGCGCCGACGCCCGCGACCCGGATCGGCTCGTCCGTGTACTCGTCGACGACGTCCTCGCTGACGACGAGCGCGCAAGCGGCCCCGTCGGAGGTCGGACAGCAGTGATAGAGGTTCAGCGGGTCGGCGACGATCGGTGCCGACTGGGCGTCCTCGAGCGAGCACTCGAACCCCAGCTGAGCGTGGGGGTTCTTCGCGCCGTTCGCGTGGTTCTTGACGGCGACCCGCGAGAGCTGTTCGCGGGTCGTACCGTACCGTTCCATGTGGACCGAGGCCATCTGGGCGTAGACGCCCGAAAAGGTCGTGCCGGAGAGCCGCTCCCACTCGGTCTCGCCGGAGACGCCGAGCCAATACTTCGTCGCGTCCGAACTCGTGTCGGACATGACCTCGAACCCGCCCGCGAGGACCACGTCCGCCATCCCCGACTTGACGGCCTGGACGGCCTGTCGGACCGCGAACCCGCTCGCGGCGCAGGCGTTCTCGACCCGCGTGCAGGGGACGCCGTCGAGTCCGACGTGTTCGGTCACCGCCGGTCCGGAGAGGCCGAGCTGGCGACCGCCGACGCCCAGGTTGCCGACGAACGCCTCGTCCACGTCCGCCGGGTCGATCCCCCTCGGAACGCTCTCGACGGCGGCTTGGAATGCCGTCCGGAACAGCGATCGATAGCTCTCTTCGGGGAAGGCCCCGTACTCGGACTGGCCCGCTCCCACCAGGTACGCGTCTCGCATACTGGTGGATCTACCTCCAGCACTCAAATAAGTACACGATCGATCGTGTGCTACCTGCTGGAGGGTCGTGCTCGCTGGCTCCGGATCGGACGCCTTCGAATTCACGGTCGAAATTGCGGGAGTGGCTGTCCCTGTGGGCTCTATCAGGAGCTTCGACACTGAACTGCCGGTCGATCGGCTCGGCTGTGCGACAGCCACGGCCTCGGCCGCATCGAAATCATTCCCGTGCTCGTCCCGGTGGTGCCAGCGTTCCGGAAATCCTGGGAGCGAACTGCGCGGTACGAGTCGCTACTGTCGGGCGTCTTCGGCTGATACCCGGACGTCTTCGGCCCAGACGTTCTCGTAGGCGGCGACTACTCCCGGTCAACGACTCTTTGGCGACCAATTGCTCTCACGATCGGTGCCGAGGTTCAAATTGCTTCGGCCCGTACGAGGAAATATGTCCCGTGCAGCCGAGTTGGCGTCCGTCCTCGCGGACACCGACTCGCTGGTCATCGTCTGCCACGACAACCCCGATCCGGACTGTCTCGCCAGCGCCCTCGCTCTCGAGACGATCGCGACGGAACAGGACGTCGCCGACGTGCAGATCGCCTACGGCGGCGAGATCTCACACCAGCAAAACCGGGCGTTCGTCCGCATGCTCGACATCAGTCTCCAGCCCCTCGCGGAGACCGACTTCGCGGACGACGCTCGGATCGCGTTCGTCGATCACTCCCGTCCCGGAGTCAACACCGAATTCGACGCAGCCGAACCGGACATCGTCGTCGACCATCACCCCGGGCCGGCGGTCGACGCGACGTTCGCCGACGTCCGGGCCGAGTACGGTGCGACGGCGACGATTTTCATCGAGTATCTGTCGGATCTCGACGTCGAACTGACCACGCGGCTCGCGTCGGCCCTGCTCTTTGCGCTCCATCGCGAACGACTGGATTTCCTCCGGAACCCGACCCGTCGCGAGTACGAGGCCGCCCTCGCCGTTTTTCCCGACGCCGACCTCCCGACGCTCGAACAGCTGTACGGGAGCGCGTTCTCGGCGGCGACGATCGACGCCATCGGCCGGGCGATCGGAAGCCGTAAACGCCGGGGCTCCACGATGGCCGCGAGCGTCGGAAAGACCACCGAGAGTGACGCGCTTCCGCAGGCGGCGGACTACCTGCTCAACCTCGAGGGCGTGGACACGGTGCTGGCCTTCGGCGTCGTCGACGATACGGTCCGGCTCAGTGCGCGATCGATCGACCCGGAGATTGACATCGGCAGCGTGCTCCAGGAGGGGTTCGACGAACTCGGTTCCGTCGGGGGGCACCACGATATGGCCGGCGGTCGCATCGACGTGAAGGGGTTCGACGGCGACCTGTCCGCCGACGAATCCGACGACGTGCTGGCGATCGTCGACGACCGCCTGGCAAGGCGGTTCTTCGAGGCGCTCCAGGAGGACGAGTAGGGATCAGTCGATGTCGATCGACTGTGACTCGGTCGACGGATCGTGTTTCGGGAGTCTGACCGTCAGGACGCCGTTGTTGAGACTCGCTTCCACGTCGTCGGTCACGACCGGTTCGGGAAGCCGAAGTTGCCGGCTGAACGACTGCTGTTTCCGCTCCTGGCGGATGAACTGTTCGTCGCCTTCTTCGACCTCCTGTTCACGCTCGCCGGTGATCGAAAGCCGATCGCCGGAGAGTCGGAGATCGATGTCGTCGGTTTCGTAGCCGGGAACGTCGACGGTGACGACGAACTCGCTTCCCTCGTCCGCGAGGTCGAGACTCGTCCCCGCCGTGTCGGTCGAGAGATTGAACTGCGATCGGTCCTCGAGCCCCGTCTCCCACGATCGAGTCGCGGTCTCGAACTGTCGGTTCAGTCGCTCGAGCAGGTCTTCGATGCCGTCGAACGGACTTGGTCGGTCTGCCATGGTTTCACCTAGCAACGTAGGCGGTCGACGGCGAAAAAGGCCATCCGCGACGTCCGTGACGGTCAGTCCGCGGAACACGTTCTGTCCTCCGATTGCGGCAGAACCGAAGGGTGGGCTGGACGTTTTTACGCTCCTCGACGTAGGGGGGGTATGACGAACGCACTGTTTATCGTCAGCGAAGAGGGCTACTGGGGAGAGGAATGCGTCGAACCGCTCGAGACCCTGTCCGAGGCAGGGGTCGAGATCACCGTCGCGACGCCGTCGGGGAACAAGCCACGGATCGACGAACGATCGATCGACCCCGACGAGGTCGGCGAGGAGACCGCCGAGCACGTCCGGGAGGTCCACGAGACGGACGAGCGACTGAACGATCCGATCCCGACCGCCCGGGCGGACGCCGAGGCCTACGACGCCGTCGTCTTCCCCGGCGGCCACGGGACCGAGTGGGACATCAACCAGGACAGCCACGCCCGCGAAATCCTCCGGGACACGATCGAGGGCGACGGCAAGGCGATGGTCGTCTGTCACGCGGTCGGCATCCTCGCGTTCACGCGCGACAGCGACGGCGCCTTCCTCGTCCGCGATCGCGACGTCACCGGCTTCCCCAACGAGTGGGAGGAGGGGATCGTCGACGAGAACGACTGCATGCCCGACGGGCGCAAACTGCCCTACTGGGTCGAAGACGAAGTGAAAACCGCGGGCGGCAACTGGGACGCCGAACTCGACCAGGACACGAGCGTCACCGTCGACGGCGACCTCATCACGGGTCGCGGCCCCGGGTCCTCACGTGCGGCCGCGGAGACGCTGCTCGACGAACTCGGCGTTTAGGCGGAGACTTCGACCGGCCTCCGTCGGGGGCTTCGGACCGCACCGATCGGACTCTCGCCGCTGTCGAGTGCAATCGATTTTGCTTTCGAGACCGTACTGCCGTACAGCAACGATGTTCCCGGGACCGTTCTCGAATCGGTCGATCGTCTCCGACGAGATGAACCCCTTCACGCGGGCGTACCGGGACGTCGTCATCTACGACGACGCGGGCGCGGACGACGCGCTCTACGAGGGCCCGATCGTCGTGCATCCGAACGGATGGATCGAACTCGAGGGACAGCGACTGCTCTCTCCGGCCGCCGTCCACCACATCGACATCTACGACGAAGCCGAGAATCCCGGCGCGGAACACGAGAGACCTGACGGCGATGGCGGTGACGATTATCGGACCAACCGGTTCAGCCCCCAGTAATCGGTTCGCGTGCCACGCTGACAGTGGTGTAGGCCTCCACTCCCGACGGCGTCTCTCCCACGTGGACGTCAGATCCCGACTGGATTGCCGACCACGCCAGGGTTTAGGCTGTTGCAGGGGATGGGTCACCTATGGAGTACACACGGCTCGGTTCGACGGGGACGACGGTCTCGAAACTGTGTTTCGGAACGTGGCGGTTCGGTCGCGAGACCGGTGGAGTCGTCGAGACCGATCGGGAGCAGGCCCACGCCCTGCTCGACGCGGCGTGGGACCACGGCATCAACTTCATCGATACGGCGAACGTCTACGGGACGCCACACGGCACGGCCGAGGAGTACGTCGGCGACTGGCTCGCCGATCACGATCGGGAGGACTTCGTCGTCGCGTCGAAGGTCTACTTCCCGTTCGACGGCTGGGGTGAGCCCGGCCCGAACGACTCGGGGCTCGGGCGCAAGCACATCCGCGCCCAGATCGAGGGCACGCTCGATCGCCTCGGAACGGACTATCTCGACCTCTACTACATCCACCGCTGGGACGAGGACGCGCCGATCGAGGAGACTCTCTCGACGCTAACCGACCTCGTCCGGGAGGGGAAGATCCACTACCTCGGAGCCTCGACGATGGCCGCCTGGCAACTCACGAAGGCGCTCTGGACGAGCGACGTCGAGGACTACGAACGCTTCGAGGTCACACAGCCGCTGTTTCACGCCGGTTACCGCGACGACGTCACGGACTATCTCGACGTCTGTGCCGACCAGGAACTGGCGGTCTGTCCGTACTCGCCGCTCGCGGGCGGCTTCCTGACCGGCAAGTACGAGCGCGTCGACGAGGACGACCCGACGCAGTTCGAAGGCCCCGACGGTGCGCGCGGCTCGCTCGACGATCGGTTCGAGGACTTCTACCTCTCCGAGCGCGGCTGGCACGTCCTGGACGAGATTCGCGCGGTCGCGGACGAACTCGACGCCACGCCGGCACAGGTCGCCCTGCGCTGGCTGATCGAGCAACCCCAGTTCACCTGCGTGCCGATCGTCGGTGCCCGGACGGTCGAGCAACTCGAGGAGAACGTCGGCGCGATCGACGTCTCGCTGTCCGACGGCCAGTTCGATCGGATCGTCGACGCCCGCTACGACGAGGCTGGCGAGCGGTGGGGACACCGGTCCTGACCTGCAACGGAGCGAATCGCGATCGGCGGCTGGACCTCACGGGATCGATCGGCCGCAGCGGTGATCACCGCCGAAACGTGGTATCGAGGGGGAAACGTACAATCCAGAAGACATTCGCTTCGCCGATGGGAAGGCGCTTTAGGGAGCACGTCGTTGCCCGATCCGATGAGGCGACGGACGATCCTGGCCAGCGGTGGTGTCCTCGTGGGGACGGTCACCGCTGGCGTCGCGAGCCAACCGTCGGGAAACGCTCGTCTGCTGGCGGCGGCCAGGGAACCCGGTGACGCGGGCGCGGCCAGTACGACCACTGAACCCATTCTTCCCGGAACCGCTCACGAGACGCCCCTGTTCGAGATCGACGCGCCGCGAGACGGCCCCACAGCGATGGTATTCGGGGGCATTCACGGGGACGAGCGAAGCGGCATCGAGACCGCTCACGAGGTCACCGACTGGCAGCCGGACGCGGGCACGCTGGTCGTCGTGCCCGAGACCAACCGCGTGGCCGTCGAGAACGGCGAACGCGAGGGCGTCGACGGCGACCTGAACCGCCACTTCCCGGTCGACGGCGAACCCGCGAGCGAACTCGCACGCGGCGTCTGGGACGCCGTGGAACGTCACGATCCCGACGTCGTCCTCGACCTCCACCGATCGCTCGGGATCTACGGGCTCCACCGGGAGTTCGTGGGACAGGCGATCTTTCACTCGCCGGCGGCCCGCGGCGACGCGCTCGCCGACGCGCTCGACGACGTCGCCGTGCCGTGGTACCTGCCGTTGCACCGGTTTACGGCACGCGAGAGTTCCCTCTCGGGGTCGTTGCTCT
Source organism: Halosolutus halophilus (assembly GCF_022869805.1). Lineage (NCBI taxonomy): Archaea > Methanobacteriati > Methanobacteriota > Halobacteria > Halobacteriales > Natrialbaceae > Halosolutus > Halosolutus halophilus. The sequence goes on from NZ_CP094974.1 coordinate 1,748,641, forward strand.
TCCAGAAGGCCGCCCGCGACCTCGGGGCCAGCGCGTACCTCTTCGAGACGACCAAGTTCCTGCTCGATCGGGCGACGAGAGTCGAGATGACGCGACTGGCGACGGCACACGTCCTCGCGATGCACGACCTGCTCGACGCGGAGGGTGTGGGATGAGAGCGACGCCGGATTCGCTGCGACGGGTCGCTGCCAGCCCCGCGACGATCGGGACCTACGCCCTCTTGATCGTCCCCTTCGCCCTGGGCTGGTTCGATGCACGATTCTTCTCGCCGCTCGCGCTCCCGGGCTACCTGCTCTACGGGATCGGCACGGCGATCGGCAACGCCCTCGCGCCGCGGTTCGAGTTCTGGATCTACTGGGTCCCGTTCCTCGTCGGCTCCTACGGGGTCGCGAGCGTCGTCGGCGTCGGCTACGAGTGGTGGCGCGACCGGAGGGCAGACGATTCGCGCGGCGGACCGTGACGGTGCGGTGGCGGGTCCGGATCGATCCCGGGGGAACGTCCCACTCTCGCGTTCGGTCGCGTTACTGCGAATCAGTCCCTTTTTACGCGACGCCGGGGAAGGATCGGCTATGAGTTTCGAGGAAGACGATCGCGTCGTTCTGCACGACGAGCACAGCGAGTTCGACGGAGAAACCGGGACCGTCACCCAGACGATGGAATCGATGTTCGGGGACGTCACCTACACGATCAGCTTCGAGGACGGACAGGAAGCCGGCGTGCCGGAGGACGCCCTCGAGGCAGCCGACGAAGACGAAGACGACGACGACGAGTAACCGGGTCGCTGGCTGCGAGCCAGTCACTCGAACCGCGATCGGACCACACAGATGCCACAGATCCCGCTTCACTACGTCGATTTACGCACGTTCTGCTACGCCACGGAGGACGAGAAGCGCGTCGTGGAGGCGCTTCGGACCTTCCTGCCCGAGGAGTTCGAGATCGAACGGGTCGAGAGCGAAGGCCACTACGGCGATCGGATCCTCGTCCTCTCGGCGCGGGTCGAGAAGGCCGACGACATCCGGCACGTCCTCTCGCGACTGGCCGATCTCGAGGAGTTCGATCGCCTGATCGACGAACTCGACGAACGGGTGACCGAGAACACGGAACTCTTCTTGCGACTGGACAAACAGGCCGCGTTCGAGGGGACGGTTCGACTCGGCGAGGGCATCACCTTCCGTGCGAAAGTCGAAGCCTACCCCGCGAAGAAAGAACAGGCGGTCGAGAACGCCGAGGAAGTCCTCGAGCGGTTGCGCGAGGAGGACTGACCCGCGTCCGAACCGAGTCGCCGTTCCGGAACGGAATGCGGTCGTGACCCCCGGTATTCAGTCGATCGACCTGCCAGTACTCCGGAACGTACTTGACTGGCCAGTCAGTAAGTTAGAGTAGCAATCGAATGGCGGACGAGACGATCGACGATCTCATGAATGCGACGTATCGAGCGCTCTGCAAGCACGGCTACGCGGCGCTGACGATGCAGGATATCGCCGCGGAATCGTCCAAGAGCAAGGGGACGCTGCACTACCACTTCGACGGCAAGGGGGATCTCCTCGAGTCGTTTCTGGCGTCTCTGCTCGATCGATTCGAGGAGCGAACCGAGCGGGTTCCCGGCGAGACGCCGGCCGATCGACTCCACGCGCTCTTCGACGAACTGCTGACGCCGGCGGACGAGGAAGCCGCCGAGGAGTTTCGAACGGCGGTGCTCGAGATCAAGGCTCAGTCGCCGTACAACGAGGCCTACCGCGAGCAACTCCAGGAGTTCGACCGTGCGCTGCACGACCGGATCGCGGACCTCGTCGACGCGGGGATCGAGGCCGGTGAGTTTCGGGCGACCGTCGATCCGGACGAGACCGCGGAGTTTCTCGTCACCGTCTTCCACGGCGGCCAGACCCGGGCGGCGGCGGTCGATCGCTCGCTCGATCGGACGAAGGTGTCCGTCCACGAGTACATCGACCAGGTGCTGCGATCGGACGCGGAGACCGGTAGGGGTGCTGCCACCGACGCCGACTCAGCCGACACGGCCGACGATGGCCAGCGGGGCGCTGACGAATGAGTCTCGGGGATCGCCTCTCCAGCCTCTTCAAGAGCCGCGAGGAATTCGATCTGACCTCGGGCGGCATCGCGCGGCCGCTGTTTTACCTCTCGTTGCCGATCGTCGTGACGAACCTGTTGCAGACGGCGTACAACCTCATCGACACGTTCTGGCTCGGCCAGTACAGCACGAACGCGCTTGCGGCCATCAGTTTCGCGTTCCCGATGGTGTTCCTGCTCATCTCGGTCGGGATGGGGCTGTCGGTCGCGGGGAGCGTCCTCGTCGCCCAGCACGTCGGCGCGGGCGAGGAAGCCGAGGCGGAGTACGCCGCCTCCCAGACCGTGGCGCTGTCGCTGTTGGGGGCGTTCATCATGGGGATCGTGGGCTACGTATACGTCGAGGACCTGCTCTCGCTGTTCGGTGCCTCGCCGGAGGTGTTGCCGCTTGCCACCGACTACATGCAGGTCATCTCGCTCGGCCTCGCGTTCCTGTTCGGCTTCTTCGTCTTCATCGCGCTCATGCGCGGCTACGGAGACACGATCACGCCGATGCTCGTGATGTTCGGTTCGGTTCTGATCAACGTCGTTCTCGACCCGTTCCTGATCTTCGGCTGGGGACCGTTCCCCGAACTCGGGATCCAGGGGGCGGCGATCGCGACGGTCTTCTCGCGCAGCCTCGCGCTCGCCGTCGGCCTCGCGATCATGCTTCGAGGGACCAGAGGCGTCCGGATCCGATTGGGGCAGATGCGCCCGGACCTCTCGTTCGCGCGGAAACTCGTCGGTATCGGCGTCCCCGCGTCGGTCGAGGGGATGGGTCGGGCGCTGTCGATCAATCTGTTGCTGGTCATCGTCGGCCTGTTCCCGACGACGGTCGTCGCCGCCTACGGCATCGGGACGCGCGTGTTCTCGGTCGTCTTCCTGCCCGCGATCGCGATCGCCCGGGGCGTCGAGACGATGACCGGGCAGAATGTCGGTGCCGGGAAGCCGGATCGCGCCGAAGCCGCCGCCGACTTCGCCGCCCGCACGATGTTCGTCGTCCTGGGTGCGTTCGGCGTCGTCGCGTGGGTCGGCGCACGGCCGATCGTCGCCGCGTTTACCACCGATCCTGAGGTCGTCGATGTCGGCGTCACCTTCCTCCGGTACGTCGCGCCGACGTTCGGACTCATCGGCGTCATGCGCTCGTACAACGGCAGTTTCCGCGGGACCGGGAAGACGCTGACCGCCGCGGGGATCGTCCTCGTGATTTACGCGGCGGTCCGACTCCCCGTCGCCGCGGTGCTCTCGCAGACGATCGACTACCGGGGCATCTGGATCGCGTTCGCCGCCTCGAACGTCGTCGGTGCCCTCCTCGCGTACGGCTGGTACCGCAGGGGAACCTGGCGAAACGCGGACGTGACGGCCGACGGGGCGACGCCCCAGTTCAGCGAGGACGTCGAGGTCAGCACCGACGACTGAACGGTGTTCGATCCGATCCGCTCTCCGATCGGCGGCTCCGCCGACGGCGACCCGTCTGGACGAGCGGGGGCCTTTTGCCCTCCGCCCGTAATCCTGACTGTATGGAAGTCCACGTCATCGGTGACGACCCGGTTCGCGAGGAGGTCGTCGCCGCCCTCGGAGACGTCGACGTCACCGCTCGAGACGCCAGCCCGACCGATCTCGCCGACGCCCGGTTCGCGGTCGTCAGCGACGTCGCCGGCGCGACGACCTTCGACCGCGCGAACGCGGCCGCCCGATCGGGCTCGACGCCCTGGATCGCCGTCGAAATCGGCGGCGTCGGGGGCGTTCCGATCGACGCCGTCGACGCGGCCGTCTCCGGCTTCGCACCCGCGACCGGCTGTTTCGACTGTCTGAGCGCCCGCGTCGCGTCGACCGTCGGCGAACCGGCCGAGAAACCCACGGCCGATCGGAGTGCAGCACGGCTCGCCGGGGCCGTCGCGGGCCGGGAGTGCGTCCGCGTCTTCGCCGGCGAGGACCGATCGATCGTCGGGCACACGGTCGAACTCCCGCACGAGCGACGACGGTTCCTCCCGGTTCCGGGCTGTGACTGTGGAACCGGCGAGCGAGATCGATCGCTCGGCCGCGACGACGACGCGTTCGACCTCGAGACCGCCGTCGAGCACGCAGAGGGGGCGATCGACGATCGGGTCGGACTCGTCACCAGCATCGGCGAGGCCGAGTCGTTCCCCGCGCCGTACTACCTCGCGACGACGGCCGAGACGCGGGGGTACAGCGACGCGAGCGCGGCCAGTCAGGCGGCCGGCGTCGACGAGGACTGGAACGCCGCGTTGATGAAAGCCGTCGGCGAGGCCCTGGAGCGCTACTGTGCCGGCGTCTACCGGGACGACGACTTCGTGCGCGCGAGCGAAGCCGATCTCGAAACCGCGGTGGCTCCGACCGCGCTCGTTCGCCCGGACGACGCGCCGGAATACGACCCGAGCGAGGAGTACCGGTGGGTCGAGGGCGAGACCCTCGACACCGGCGAGACGGCACACCTGCCCGCGGCGGCGGTCCAGTTCCCGCAGCCCGGCGATCGGCTGGTGCCGGCGATCACGACCGGACTCGGGCTCGGCTCCTCGACGGTCGACGCCCTCGTGTCGGGACTGACGGAGGTCCTCGAACGCGACGCGACGATGCTCGCGTGGTACTCGACGTTCGAGCCGTTCGAACTCACCGTCGAGGACGAACGCTTCGTGGCGCTCGAGCGTCGGGCGACGAGCGAAGGACTGTCCGTGACGCCGCTGCTGGTCACGCAGGATATCGACGTCCCGGTGGTGGCGGTCGCAGTCCACCGCGCCGACGAGGTCGACGACCCCGGCGCGTCGGACGCCTGGCCCGCGTTCGCGGCCGGGTCCGCGGCAGGGCTCGACGCCACCGACGCAGCGACGTCGGCACTCGCGGAAGCGCTGCAGAACTGGATGGAACTCCGGAGCCTCGGTCCCGACGAAGCGGAGGACGCCTCCGGCGCGATCGGCGAGTACGCCGCCTTCCCGGAACCGGCACGGGCGTTCGTCGAGACCGATCGAACGGTTTCCGCCGCGAACGTGGGTCCCGATCCGGTGCCGACGGGGCGTGACGCGCTCGAGACGCTCGTCTCGCGGACGACCGAAAACGGGCCGACGCCGTACGCGGCACGACTCACGACGCGTGACGTCGAACAACTGGGATTCGAGGCGGTCCGGGTCGTCGTGCCGGGCGCACAGCCGCTGTTCACCGGCGAGCCGTTCTTCGGCGAGCGGGCCCGATCGGTCCCGGACGACCTCGGGTTCGAACCGCGGCTCGATCGCCCGTTCCACCCGTACCCCTGAGCGGGGTCGATCGGGTGGCGAAGCGGACCTACGACGCGTTCGCGTCGTTGCCTGCCGTCGCGTTCTCGTCGCCCTCCGCCGACTCGTTCTGCGCCTCGTCCTCGTCGTAGACGACCTCCAGTTCGACGTCGTCTTCGTAGACGGTGATCAACACGAGTTGCGCGTCGGGGGAGATCCGGGCGGTGTCGACGGAACTCGACTCCTCGCCCTCGAACCGGATCACGCGGAACCGCTGTTCGATCTCGTCGAGGTGTGGCGGATGGACGAGTTCGTTCGATCGGACGGAGTAGTTCTCGTCGTAGGTCTGTCGGTCCGTTCCGATCTCGTAGGCTTCGAGCCGGATGTTCTGCGCTCGATCGCTCTCGTTGGTGATCTCGATCGGAATGCGCCCCCGGACGCGACCCTGGTAGTAGCTCTGGATCCCCTCGACGCAGCCTGCCAGTCCCGCCAGGGCCCCCACGCCGGCGGATCGGAGTACCGTACGGCGATTCACAGGCGGATTTCGGGGCCGGACGCACGTAGGCGTTGCCTTTCTCGGCCGACCCGTTCCAGGGCCGACGCGCGATGGTGTGACCGGTTTCAGTCGTTCCCCTGGAGGGATTTCTCGACGACGTAGCCCCACTTCTCGTACTCCTGGCGCTCGTAGAACTCGTGAACCCCGTCTTTTCCGAGCGGAGACGCGAGCGCGACGTACTCACAGCCCCGATCGGTCGCCCACGCCTCGACGTGCTCGACCAGTGCCGCGCCGTGGCCCTCGCCGCGCCGTGGTTCGTCCACGACCAGATCGTAGAGCCACGCGTGCCGGACGTGATGCAGGTGCGTCGCTTCGAGCACGCCCGCGACGCCGATCAACTCGTCGCCGTCGAACCGCCCGAAGAGATGATAGTCGTCGCCGTCGGTCCAGGACAGGATCTCGTCCCGAGCGGCGTCGGCCCAGAGTTGCCGGAGGAGCGGGACCGCCGATCGACGATCGGATTCCGTCTGCAACGATCGGATTTCCATAAAATCGCTTTTGGCCGCGCAGTAAAGAAAAACCGGGTAGTGGCCGATCCGATGGTGCGACCTCGTTCGTTTGCCCGGATTATCACTCGATATCACGAGGATTTTTATCACGATGTTCGAATGATCGCGTATGGAGAAAGTCGCGATCGACGACGTCGAGACCGAACCCAACCCGATGAAGGTCCACTCGATCAGACGGCCGATCTCGAAGGCTCTCGGGTTCACGGACTTCGCGATGAACTACTTCGAACTCGAACCCGGCGAGTCCTTCTCGGGCGGGATGCACACGCACTACGATCAGGAAGAGGTGTTCTACGTCCAGGAGGGAACCGCGACGTTCGACACCGAGAACGGCCAAGTCACCGTCGAGGACGGCGAAGTCATCCGCTTCGCGCCGGGTGACTTCCAGAAGGGGTACAACGACGGCGACGAGACAGTCGTCGGCTTCGCGTTCGGCGCACCCGGGGCCCAGCACGACTGGGAGGACCTCGAGTCGCTGGTCTACTGTCAGGACTGCGAGGAGGAACTGGGCCACAGCCTCGAACTCACCGACGATGGGGCGTTCCGGCTGACGTGCAACGAGTGTGAGAACTCGTTTATGATGGGATAATCGACTGCGGCATTTCCGGCCCCTTCTGCGGCCGCTTCGGTATCTGTTCTCGTCCGTCGCTGCTGACCTGTTCCGGGCGGAACTTCCCCTGAGACGACCGGGGAGATCCGCCGATCGGCGTTCACAGAAGAGTATCGGAAATCGAAACGCGGTGTTCGACCCGACGCAGGCCGACGATTCGACCGAACGGTGCGGCCGGCGACTACTCGCCGTTGGGCGAGTAGTTCGGGGCCTCGTCCGTGATGACGACGTCGTGGGCGTGGCTCTCGGCCTGGCCCGCCGAGGAGACGCGGACGAACTCCGATCGCTCCTTGAAATCTGGGATCGTCGCCGCGCCGACGTACCCCATCCCGGACTGCATGCCGCCGGCGAGCTGGTGGAGTTCGGACTTGAGCGTCCCCTTGTACGGGGTGGCGGCCTCGACGCCTTCGGGGACGTACTCGTCGTCCTCCTCGGGTTCGTCCTTGAGGTAGCGATCGCTGTCGCCGGATTTCATCGCGCCGACCGACCCCATACCGCGGTACTGCTTGTACTTCTTGCCGTTCATCGTGACCACCCGGCCCGGTGCCTCGTCGGTGCCGGCGAAGTAGGAGCCGAGCATGACCGCGTCCGCACCGGCGGCGACCGCCTTGATTGCGTCGCCCGAATAGCGGATGCCGCCGTCGGCGATCACGGGCACGTCGTGTTCGTTCGCGACGTCGGCGACCTGCGCGACGGCCGTAATCTGGGGCATCCCCGCGCCGGAGACGACGCGGGTCGTACAGATCGAACCGGGGCCGATCCCGACCTTGATGCCGTCGGCGAAGTCGACGAGATCCGCGGCCGCTTCGCGGGTGCCGACGTTTCCGACGACGACGTCGGCCTCGACGCTGTCTTTGATCTCGCGAGCCCCGTCGATGACGTTCATGTTGTGGGCGTGTGCGGTGTCAATGAAGAGCACGTCCGCACCGGCCTCGTCGGCTGCGGTCGCCCGATCGTGCTCGAACGGGCTGACGGCGACGCCACAGCGGAGTCGGCCGTCGTCGTCGCGGACGGCCTGCTTGTACTCGCGGCGCTGGAGGATGCCCTGCATCGTCACCAGTCCGACCAGCAGGTTCTCGTCGTCGACGACCGGGACGCGCTCGATCTTGTGCTCGTACATCAGGTCGAACGCGTCGCGCGGGTCGATGTTTTCGGGAGCCGTGATGACCTCGTCGGTCATCGCCGCCGTGACGGGGTCGTCCTCGTTGACCTCGAGGTGTGGCCGGATGTCGGTACTCGAGATGATGCCGAGCACCTCGCCGCGCGTGTTGACGACGGGTGCGCCGCCGACGCCCTCGCGGGCCATCAGTTCGTCGACCTCGCGGACGGACATCTCGGGGTCCGCGGTGACGACGGAGTCGAGCGGGATGATGAGTTCGTCGGCGCTCTTGACGCGCTCGATCTCCTCGACCATCTCGTCGACGTTCATGTTGCGATGGAGCACGCCGAGGCCACCGTGACGGGCCATCGCGATCGCCATCTCGCTCTCGGTGACGGTGTCCATCGCGGCCGAGAGGATCGGGACGGAGACCGCGACGTTCTTCGAGACGTGCGAGGTGAGGTCGGCGTCGTCCGGTTCGACACGGCTCTCCTTGGGCCGGAGGAGGACGTCGTCGAACGTCAGTGCCTCCGGTACCTGGAGTTTCGAGGAATAGGGCTCGTGCTCAGGAACGTCGTTCGCCATGTCAACCGTCCGGACCCGTCGGCAAAAAGCGTTGCGAGATAGCATCGACCGAGAACGGGCGATGGAGCCGTCGACGGCGAATTCGGTGTGGGACCCGCCGCACCCGCTTCGGACGTGCACAGTTCGTCCGATCGACGCGAGTTCGTCCGATCGCGTCCGCAGTCGATCGGGGCCTTCGCCCTCTCCCGATCGCCCGACGGATTGGCGTCCGTCTACTGTGATGGCAGATTCGTTCACTTTCGTCGGAATTTGAACGCCATTGGCGAAACATCGACGAGTTATGCAACGGCGTCCCACACAACGTTTATTGACAGTCCGGTCCACTGTTCGGGTATGCACGCTGTGAGTTGCAGTGATTCCCGGTTCGATGGCCTGACGAGTGTCGACTCTGTCACCGGCATCAATTTCGGGAAATTTACACTGAAACTCACAGCGCGAGGCCACAACTGGACGACGAACTGGCTCTCCGGTACGGAGTCAGTCCGGGACTGTCCACCCTATTACCCACCGGCCTCGGGTCACGGCCATCGACCCTGAGCGATGAGCACGTCTCAACATCCGGTCGCACTCCGTCTCGAGGGCATAGTCGGCGGTAACGCCAGATTACTGGCGCTGGTGATGATGCTGCCGCTGATCGACGGCGTCTTCCCGGCGCTGATCCTCGCCGGCGCAGTGGACGATCCCCTGGGTTCGATCCAGGTCGGCCTGTTGATCTTCGGCGGGAGCGCCACCGTCGCGGTGATCCTCGCCGAGATGACCGGGTCGCCCCGCGAGCAAGCGGCGGTCGTCATGCTCGTCGGCCTCCCGCTGATACTGCTGGCGGCCGTCCAGGCGGCACTCGCGCCGGCGATCGAGAGCGTCATCGACATCGTCATCTTCGAGCGGTTCGCCGCGCTCGTGATCGCCGCGATCGCGGCCAAGACCGCGAGCGCTACGATCGGCGACTACCTGCCTAATCCCGGCGTGATCATCGGACTGGGTCTGGTCGCCAGTATCGACCCGACCGGCGCGTCGTTCGACGTCATGGACGACCCGGCTCTCGTCGCCAACGCGACGCTGGCCGCCGTCGTCGGCGTCGCCTTCGCGCTGACGATCGCGCTGGCCGGTCCGTATCTGCGGGAGTACATGGACATCGATCGGTTCCGCTTCGGCAGTGCGGTGGCGCTGGGCCTGCTCCCGCTGTCGCTGCTCGGCATGGCCTTCGGACAGGCCCCGCTGGCCGCCCTGCTCGTCGCGGCCGTCTTCGCGATCGACATCCAACTCGATCGGGCTGGCGAGCAGGACACGGCCGCGGCCAACCTGGCGGCCGACGGCTCATCGACGGCCGACGCGACCGGGATGCCGATCCAGACGATGGGAACCGCCCCCGCAGTCGGAACCGGTCCGTTGCCGGACGGTGGCTCGGGGAGCAACGATCGGGACGACGGCGAGCGATCGGCCGACGACAGTGTGACGGCGGACGCCGACGAGGAGGAGGACGATGGCGCCTACCCCGGCGACGATTCGACCGACACCGAGGGCAGGGCCCCGTGGTTGTGACGCGAATCGAAACCACTTTACGGCGGATCCACCAAGGAGAATTCGCGGGGTCGTGGCCAAGCCAGGCATGGCGACTGACTCCAGAGGCACCGCGCCCGGGACGACACTCCAGACTGATATACTGATCGGGCACCTGATCAGTGCTCGTGTGATGACCCTCTGGAGTTCCGAGGCGCACCGGAGATATCAGTCGATCGGGGGTTCAAATCCCTCCGACCCCATCCCTCTATCGAATCATTCCAAACCCACAGCGGGGACTGCGGGATTTATGTCGCGTGTCCGACCCCCCCAGCCGATATTTCAGTCGATCAGGTTACGATGTACAGTTCCGTCTAGCAGTTCTGTCGTAGGTAGGGAGATGAAAGTGATACCCCCCTCAATGAATTGATACACCGAATTTAGTGGAGTAAATCGATCCCTCTGTAAAAGATGAAAGAAAAGGGTTAGAAATTCTAGGGCTTGTTGAAACCCTCAAACAATGACGGGTTTTAGCGATCGTGCTGAATACAGCACGCGAATCGGTCACTGGCAGGTTAGCATCTGGCGAGGGATCGGGGTGGTAAATAAAGAAAAACGATATATCGCTCAGGGTGGTCATCGAATTCCATCAGCGTTCTACCGAGTCAGAGGATGAGCTCGCTGCTATTCCGGGCGTTGGAGAGCGTATACGTCGCCACCCAAGGAAGCAACGTAGACAACATGATTGTGAACGACGGGTTCACACATGATTCCGGAGAACGTCATGTCGCTAATCGTTCTTCTCTTAACTGCGTGTCGCCAGTACTCAGCTCCCGTCGCCGCGTCGAGACCAAACGCCTCGGATCTATCTGTGACGATTACCGAATTCCCCGCCACAGTCGGTGGGAACACATAGCTACTTGCATCGACGGACCACTGTCCCTCCCCGTCTGTGGAGAGTCCGTGTATTGAACCTCGATCAGGGACGTAGATCATGTCGCTGGTCACTGCTAGTGACTCTCGTACGTCGTCGCCAATTTCGATGTGCCATAGCTCTTCGCCGTCAGCGGCAGCCAACGCGTACACAGTGCCCTTGCGTGTTCCAATGTATACCGTTTCGCCACTGATCGTTGGAGCCCCCCAGACACGGCCGTCCACGTCGACTCGCCAGCGTTCCTCACCGTCGACTGCGTCGAGCGCGTACACGGTGGGTTCCTTCCCACCGCTAACGTAGGCGATTCCCTGGAACACAGCCGGTGTCGAGGCGTACTCCCCCGCACGAAATCGCCACCGTTCGCTCCCGTCCATCGCATCAAGGGCGATAACATGGCTACGTTTCCGCGATCCACCCACGTACACTGTGTCGTGCGCCAGCGTCGCCGCCGAACTGACGTCGACGTCAGGGATTGCTCGCCAGCGTTCGCTTCCGTCCGCCAGGTCGATAGCCGCGACACCACGGTCGACGTTCTCCCCACCGTTCCACGTCGTAACGTACGCAGTATCACCCGATACCACCGGCGCTGCATCACTGGTCTGGCCCACGTCAGCAGTCCACAGTTCTTTTCCGTCGTCAGTCTTCAGGGCGACAAGCGAACCACGTGCCGTCGTAACGAGCACACGACCGTCAGCCACGGCGATTCCCCCATCAATCGGCGATACGCGTGACCGCCATCGGCGTTCGACCCGTTCGGGAGCGTCAGTACCACTGACACCGGTGTGTTGCGCGTTATATTGGAACTGGACATTCGAAGCCGTGTCTCCAGAATTAGTCTCAGTGCTAGTACCGTCACCGTCGGATTCGGATTGATTGTTTGGCTCCGAGACGGAGCCCCCCTTGAGACAGCCAGCGAGGGCGACGGTAACTGTCGAGCCAACCAGTCGAAGTGCATGGCGTCGAGAGCGAGTAGCGTGAGAGGGCCTGGGCATGCGCCACCTTTTCGTATCGGCCGGTAAATTTTTTCTGCATAGTGACAAAACAATTAGGCTGTATGTCCCTTCTCCCGATACAGAGTGAATCGATACAATCGCACTACGAACGTATCAGTATCTTCGGCCACCTCATTGTGAAACAAAGGGTGGCCGCTTGCTGGATACACCCTCTGTATCTCGCACGATGTATCTGTCAAGTGGTGAGGGTTTCAACAGAGTCAATTCAGAGATTGTCAAGATATTGCTTTCTTGTCACTGCTTTCTCATCCTCCTGACGTGTGTCGTAGTGCTCTTCAAGAACATCTACAGTTACATTCGCCAGTTCACTCAACTTCTCATTCGGCCACTCTTGGTTCAAATGGTACGTGATAGCCGCTCGTCGTAGGGGGTGTGGACTTATTGAGGAAGGGCATTTCGACGAATCTTTCTTTCTCTCAGCAGCGTCACACTCCTCAATGATTCGATTGTGTGGACAACCACCGTGGACTTTGCACGGTCGGGTGATCCCGTACATATTCTTCCGTAATGCGGTGTGGGAGACTCGTTGATTTCGAGTGGTGAACAGCGGTTCCCGCCACTTTCTTCGACGATATTGTGCCGGTGTCCTTCGATGTAGTCATCGAGGACTTCCCGCACTGAGTTGCCGATGTTTATTTTCCGCTGCGCCTCAATGCCATTCTTCAGTGGAGTACCAGTCTCCGGGCGATGCCGGATCTTAATTTGCTTCTGGGTCGAGAGGTAGTCCTCGAAATCGATAGCAACGACTGTTCCCATGCGGAGGCAGGTATGCCATATGAGCTGGAAGATCGCGTGTCGTCGTTGCGCGTACTCGAACTTGTAGAAGTAGTCCAGAATATCCCCCACTCGATCCTGCGACAACGTATCATCACTGACTCGATCGTCCTCATCGAGCTTCGGGAGTTGAACGGGTTCGGCAGTCCCTCGCTCGAGAAGTTCTGCCTGTTCACACCAGCGGAGGAACTCCCGGAGGGTCGAGAGGTTGTTCTTCAGCGTGACCTCCTTAATGCCCTGTCCTCGCCGTCGGAGCTTGTACTGTTTCAGGTGGTAGCCGTGAATCTCTCCAACCTCCTCAATGCCTTGATTCTCGCAGAACCGTAGTAGCTCCTTGAGTGCGTATTTGTAGTTTCGATGGCTGGCTTTGCTGACTTCTCCCTCACGCTCTGCGAGGAAGTCCTCTACTGCTTGCTTCGGTGTTACGTTCGGTGCCACTGGTATTGATGTAAACCGCCGAACGTGAGCCGACCACCGGATCAACCCTCAGGTGATGAAGTCGGGGGAGTTCCCCCGCGCACCACTCGAGTATCAGGGTCGGTTTACCGACGAGAGCGCCATATTCGGGCTGTATGGCGCTTCTCTCGTCGGGTTGGGGTTCAAATCCCTCCGACCCCATATTTCTGCTGCGAACAACGTCGTGAGCAGCGGAAATCGTATGAGGGAGATTTGAACCGCGAGATCTAGCGAGACTGTTCTCGATACGTCCCGAACAGGGTGGTCGGCGGGACGATCGCGGATTCGATTGCCGTCACTTTCAGTCACCGACTGGATACCGAGACGCCGCTCGAGAACGCGGGACAGGGGGATCGGCCGGCGATCGTCAACCGGACGGCCTGCGACGCGCTCGACACCTGGATTGCTCGCGAACGCTTCGATAGCGACAGTTCGAACGGAGGAGCACGCGACGTGATGAAACCGATTACTGTACAGACCCGTCTGCGTGCTCAGATAGTATCACTAACCGAGGTGTCGCCGTCTACGGCACGGAACGAGGCGTCAGTACAGGCACAGACGTTATGTCCACTCACTGGCCGAATGGCTCCGTTCGCCGGGACCCACACCACGGCCGCTTTTCCGCAGCCTTCACAGATGCCGATTTTTCGCTGGTTCTCCGCGTCTGGACTGGCCATTGCAGATACTGTGTACGGGCAGTCCAATAATCGTTTCCATACTCCCATGCCCTCGATAGTAGCGGTGATCGCACCCTCGAACAGCGCCGGGAAATCGCCGGAACGCCGAGCGGTCGGGCCGTCAGCTTCGACGTCGAAAGCGGGTCTGGATCGAAACGAACGACGAGTTACAGCCGTTCGGACCACAGCCTGTGACGGGTTCCGACCACCAGTGTTCGGGAGCGAGGAGAGACGGACTGGTGTGCCCACGGTTCGAAATCCGATACCTACCCTCTTTGGGACAATCCTCTTCCCTTGACAGTCCCGAACGGTAATATGGTCCCCCCTGACCACAACTGTCCGCGAAACGGCGGTCGCGAGGAGATTCGGGTCGTACGGGGCGAATCAGAATCCGTGATACAGACGATCGTACGGGGGCTGGCTGGTATCAAAGGCGTCCCCGTCAGCGAACTCGATCCGCTGTACGATCGGGTGGAGACGGAAGCGATGGCCGCCCTGCTCAGTCACGCGAGACGCGCCGACGGCGCCGTCGGCATCGAGTTCACGATCGACGGATACACGGTCAGCCTCTCGAACGACGGCAAGGTGTGTATCCACGACGGTACGCCTGTGGTCGCACCGAGTCGGTGACGCTCGGACCGTGACTGACCTGGTGATACTCGGGCCGTGAACGTGATCCGTGTGTTCGTCCGTCGTGAGCGCGTCTGCCGCGGTGACGTCCGCCGATCGAGAGCATTGACGGCTCCGGTTCCGTGGTTATCGCCGCTCTCGTACCAGTGGGTCGCGCGAAATCGATCCGCCGCTCTCACCGCCCGTTTCTCCACGACCGTGCCGAAGAGGAACGGTTGCGTCGATCGGGACTGGCGCCCGGTAATCGAAGCTGTCGACCATCGTGTCCGCGCCGTGCCGTACCGAACAATCGGCGAGAGACCGACGTTTGCGGTACCGCTGCCGGCAGCAAACGGCTGAACGAACTCGCGGTGTCGACCTCGATACCGGCGTCACAGTCGCGACGTGATCCCGTCGAACGGGGTTGAGCGCGCGTTCGCTTCCGTTCGAGCGATAGATCGTGCGAGCCGTCGGAGCGAGAACGGGAAGCCGACGTATCGAGTATCGACGCCCCGGCACGAGAGGGTCAGTTCCGGCACGATTACGAGAACGACGGTTCCAGCAAGTCGTCCGGCGGCCAGCCTGCTAACTCGTCAGCGGCCTCGAACAGTTCCGCGATGTTCTCTCCACCGGCGAGCGCCATCTCTCGTTCGTCCCAGTCTACGGTGACGAGATCGCTGTCGATCAAGTAGGGGATGTGCGTGTGGACCAACCGAATATGGGCGCGCTCGACCCTGTCGTCGCTAATCGTTTCGGGGGAGATTCGATGCCTCCGGGCGGCCACCAGTCGTGCGGCCGCCGCGATAGCGATCTCGCCCTCGTTCTCGACGAGTTCGTGTAGCAGAAGCTGACGGTCGGCGCTGGCGAGAACTCGAAATGCCTCCGTCTGGTCCATCTCAGTGGTACCCGAACCAAAGTCGCCGACGCTGAAAGTGACCCCACCTAAAGCAATTGGTGGCTGTACCCGGATCGCGATCCTCTCCGCGAGGTCGTCGGCGACGGCGTTCTCGGCTGCTGTCACGGGTCGGGCGGTGAGATATCACTCGAGGTCATCGGCACGGGATCGATTACGGACGACTGTAACCGGCACCTCACCGGCCGCGTCCCGGAACGGGCGTTCTCGGCGCGAGTACGTGCCTGGAACGGGATCGAAACCCCTCCATCGTACCGTTCGACCGGCGAGAGATTTATCCCCCTCACGAGCGACCAACGGACATGAACACACGAGCGGACGCCTCGGAGGGTGCCTTCTGGGGAGAGGTCGAGGACGACGTCGCGCTCCAGCGGTACCGGACGCTCGTCAATACGATCGACGACGGCATCTACCAGCTCGACGCGAGCGGTCACTTCGTCGCGGTCAACGAAACGATCGTCGAAATCACCGGTTACACGCGCGACGAACTCCTCGGCGAACACGTTTCGCTGTTGGTCGACGAGGACGATATCGCCCGCATCGTCGATCGAATTCCGACCACCTCCGGCTCCGGAACGCCCGACATCGAGACCGTCGAACTGACGGTCGAGACTGCCGACGGGGACCGGGTACCGTGTGAACTGCGGATCAACCTGCTCGTCGAGGACGGGACGTTCCAGGGCACGATCGGTGTCGCACGAGACGTCTCCGAGAAACGACGGCGCCAGGAATCACTCGCGTCCGCACAGGCGTCGTACGAGTCGATCACCGACGTGCTCAACGAGGCGAACATCGGGGCCCTCGTGCTCGACGACGACTTTCAGGTCGCCTGGATCGACGAGACGATCGAGGAGTATCTCGACCTCGATCGGGACGCCCTCGTCGGACGCGACAAACGACAGGTCGTCGACGAGGCGATGAAACACAGGTTCGCGGACCCGGAGCGGTTCGCGGAGACCGTTCTGGCCACCTACGACGACAACAGCTACACCGAGCGATTCGAGTGTCGCGTGACGGCGGGCGACGGTCGCGACGGCCGGTGGCTCGAACACTACAGCAGACCGATCGAATCGGGGCAGTACGCCGGCGGTCGAATCGAACTCTACTACGACGTTACGGACCGGAAACAGTCGGAAGGGGCCCTCCAGAAAACCGCGGCGGAGTTTCACTCGCTGGTCGACGCCGTCGAGGAGTACGCGATCTTCCGTCTGGACCGGAGCGGTCACGTCATCAGCTGGAACGAGGGGGCAGCGCAGATCAAGGGCTACGACCGCGAGGATATCCTCGGCGAGCACTTCTCGACGTTCTACACCGACGAGGATCGGGCGGCGAACGTTCCCGAGCGGAACCTCCAGCAGGCGACGGAAACCGGATCGGTCGAAGACGAAGGGTGGCGCGTCCGGAAGGACGGCAGCCAGTTCTGGGCGAACGTGACGATCACAGCGATTCGAGACGCCGACGGCGCCCACCAGGGCTACCTGAAAGTGACCCGTGATGTGACCGATCGGTACGAGCGCGAACGGGAACTCGAAAGCGAACTCCAGCGCATCCTCGGCAGGATCTCCGACGCGTTCTACGCGGTCGATGAGGACTTCCGGTTCACGCACGTCAACGAGCGCGCCGAGGAACTCCTTCAGCAGTCCGAGGAAGACCTCCTCGGAGAGAGCCTCTGGACCGTGTTCCCCTCCGCCGCCGAGGTCGACGAGGTCAGGGACGCCTTCCAGACGGCGTTAGAATCCCAGGAGGCGACCAGCTACGAACTCTACTACGACACGCTCGATTTCTGGGTCGAGGCGAACCTCTACCCCTCCGAGACCGGCATCTCGGTCTACTTCCGCGACGTCACCGATCGGAAGGAGCGCGAACAGGAACTCCAGCGGACGGAGCGTCGGTTCGAGGCGATTTTCAACGATCCGAACATCCTCGTCGGGTTGCTCGATCCCGATGGGACGGTACTCGACATCAACGGGACGGCGATGGAGTACGTCGACGCCGACCTCGAGGAAGTGACGGGTGAGCCGTTCTGGGAGACGCCGTGGTGGGGCGGCGGGGACGGCGTACAGGACGACGTCAAGCGATGGACCGAGCGAGCAGCGACCGGCGAGTACGTGGAGTTCGAGGCCGACCTCACGCAGCCGAACGGTCAGCAGTACACGCTCGACGGCGTCTTCAGGCCCGTCACGAACGACGAGGGCGACGTCGTGTCGCTCGTCGTCTCCGATCGCGACGTCACCGATCGCAAGCGGCGTGAGCGGCAACTCCGGAAGTCCGAACAACGGCATCGAACGCTCGCCGAGAACTTCCCGAACGGGATCGTCACCATGTTCGACGACGAGTTCCGGTACACGCTCGCTGCGGGGAGAGGGTTTGACGACCTCCCGATGTCTCCGTCCGACGTCGAAGGGAAGCCGGTTCAGGACGTGTGGCCCGACCACGTCTCGAACGTGCTCGAGTCCACGTTCCGGGCTGCACTGGACGGCGAGAGGGAGGCGATCGATCTCCAGTACGCCGGCCGGGAGTGGGTCGTCCGTGTGGTGCCGCTCACCGACGACGACGGCGACGTGTTCGGGGGGTTGACGATCGCACAGGACATCACGGAGCGCAAGGCGCGCGAACGCGCGCTCGAAGAGAGCGAGCGCCGCTACCGCACGCTCGCGGAGAACTTCCCGAACGGCGCGGTCGGGATGTACGACCCGAATCTCCAGTACACGCTCACCAAAGGGGCGGTCCTCGGCGATCGGTTGCCCAGCGCGGATCGACTCGAAGGGAGCCGGTTGCCGGAAATCTTCCCCGAAGAGACGGTTTCGGATCTCGAACCGGTGTTCCGGGCCGCGATCGAGGACGGCGACACTGACCGAGTGACGACGGAATTCGGCGGTCGCACCTGGCGGGTGTGGGCCGCGCCGCTTCGCGACGCCGACGGCGAGATCTTCGCCGGATTGAGCTTCGCCCAGGATATTACCGACGAAGCCGAGCGCAAGCGCAAACTCGAGGAGGTGATCGAGAAGCTGGAGGCGTCGAACGAGCGCCTCGAACAGTTCGCCTACGCCGCCTCCCACGATCTGCAGGAACCGCTGCGGATGGTCTCGAGTTACCTCCAGCTCATCGAGGCGCGTTACGCCGACGAACTCGACGAGGACGGCGAGGAGTTCCTCGCGTACGCCATCAGCGGGGCCGATCGGATGCGCGAGATGATCGACGGCCTGCTCGAGTACTCCCGTATCGAAACGTGCGGTGATCCGTTCGAGCCGATCGACCTGAACGACCTGTTCGCGGACGTGTGCTCGGATCTGCAGATGCAGATCGACGAGAGCGACGCCGAGATAACGTCGACGGACCTGCCACGCATCGACGGTGACGCCAGCCAGTTGCGGCAGGTGTTCCAGAACCTGCTCTCGAACGCGATCGAGTACGCGGGCGACGAGCCGCCGCGGATTCACGTCGGGGCAGAGCGAGACGGACAGCGGTGGGTGATCTCCGTTCGCGACGAGGGGATCGGGATCGATTCCGACGCCGAAGACCGCATCTTCGAGGTGTTCGAGCGACTCCACAGTCAGGCGGAACACCAGGGGACCGGCATCGGGCTTGCGCTCTGCGAACGGATCGTCGAACGCCACGGCGGCGAGATCTGGGTCGACTCCGAGCTTGGCGACGGGTCGACGTTCTCGTTTACGCTCCCTGCGGTGGACCCATGACGGCGGTACTGCCACGTGACAGCACGCAGTCATCGGCGTGACAGCGCGCAGTCATCGGCGTGACAGCGCGCAGTCGTCGGTCGGAGGGGGATCGACGGCGAACGCCGGCGGAGATGACGAGAATCCTGAACACGTTTTACGGCGCTGGACCACGTACGGTCGTGTATGAGCGAGCGAGCGATGGACTCGTCATCGTCAGTTCCGGTCGCGCGAACTGCCGGGCTCGTGGCCGTCCTCGGTACCTGGATCTTCTGGTCCGGCGTCTTCCTGACCGGGTTCGGGTGGATCATCACGCTAAACGTCCTCGTCGGGGCGACGATCGCAGCTATCGGTGCGTACACTGCGGGATGGCCCTCGGGCGGACCGCTTCCCGGCCCCGCTCTCCTTTTCCCGGTAGTGACCCTCCTGCTCGGTCTCGTGGTGATCGCCCTGCCGTTCCTCCTGAACGTAACCGACGGGCGAATGGTCTGGAGTAACGTGATCGCCGGGGCCCTCGTCGTGGTCCTGTCCGGAGCCAGCGTCTACGGAAGCTGGCAGCTGTCGGGGACGGCGACGCGTGCCTGAGCCTGCCACCGCGACGGTTGGGATGCGATCGAGACCGTCGAGCAACCCGCGATCGGGTCGAAACGTTGTGGATCCCCGGACCGGCTACTCGGAGATATCTTCTTCCAGCACGTTCGTTTCCGCAACGACGAACCGCGCCAGTATGCGTTTGGTGTGGCTCTCGAGCAGGTGGTCCTCGAGACACTGTCCGGGACCGATCCCGTCGTGACACACCGGGCACTCGAGTGGTGGTCGCGTCGCCATACAGGGGACAGGATCCTGAAACCCAAAAGAACACGGCCGGCCTGTGCCCCTGAAAGCGTCGTTCTCGATCGTGAACGCCGACTGCGTCCGATCACGAACGGTCGTCGTCCGACGTGTCCGCGTCCGCGAGGTCGACCTCCGTGGTATCGTCGAGATCAGTAAACGAGGTGCTCCCACACGAACATCCGTCTCGACTGCCGATCGGTCGGAGGTCCCCTTCGCCGAGTTCGATCGCAGCGTAGATCGAGCCACACCGTGTGCAGGCGGCGATTGTGCGTGCCTGTGTGTCGTCGCTGTCGTCCATCGGTCGTCGCTCGCCAGTAGAGCGGCAAAAAGTACGTGTGAGGACTCGAGTAACAACACGGTACCCGAACCGATCGACCAGGCAACGCGCCGGACTCGTTCCGAAACGAAGACGGGCGAGTGGGCCGACTGATCACTCGCACTGAACGTAACGAGATCCGGACAGTCACGGCGACTGGATGGCGGGAAAGGCTACCGGAAACACAATCCGTCTATACGTCTTCGTGGTGGATCCCACTGATGACAACAGTCGTCGAACTCGAAGTCCCGGCCGAGCGACTCGGGCTAGCCCGGACGTTCGATCGAGTTCCGACGCTCGAGTTCGAGATCGGTGGACTGATCGGAGATTCACCGCCGCTGGTGTGGGTCTCGGGTGCCGATCGATCGGCCGTCGATCGGGCACTCGAGACGGACCCGTCAGTCGAGGTGATCGCAGCCCTCACCGAGGACGCTGCCGCCCCCAACGACTGTTGGCTGTTCCGGCTCGAATTCGGCGACGAGGTGAAACTGTTCCAGCAGATCATCGCCGAGAACGACGGGGCGATTCTAGCAGCACACGGCCAGGAGGGGTGGTGGTCGGTGAAACTGCTCTTCCACGATCACGAGGCGGTGTCCGCGTGTCACGACCTGTTCGACCAGTACGAGTACCGGGTGGAAGTGACGCGCGTGACCGGGACGAGCGACGTCGCGAACGCGGAGACGCCGCTGACGAAAACCCAGTACGAGACGGTCTACAAGGCGTACGAACTCGGCTACTTCGACGTGCCGCGAGGGGTCACGCTCGAGGAACTGGCGTCCGAACTGGGCATCTCCCACCAGGCGCTGTCCGAGCGACTCCGCCGTAGCCACGCGGCACTGGTCAGCGCGGAACTGTCCGGCGGTATGACGCCGGTCGAACTCGACCCCTGATCGGTTCGGGACCCGATCGAACCGGACGGCCGTCGAACGATCGCCTGGCGCGACGACGTTCCGGTAACTCGTGACTGCGTAGCCGCTCCCGGTCTCGTTCGTCTCGACGTCGCGCCCGGGACGAACGGCGAGCGAACGCGGCAAAATCCCGGTGACCGTCAATCGGCGCGGGACGCGTGACTCGCCGCGTTCGGCTCGGATTCGTGGGCCGACTCGCTCTCGAGGACGCGATGGGCGTGGAAGACGACGGCGAAGTCCTGCGGACTCGGGATCGCACAGGCGAGCCACCCGATCGCCCCCGCAGCGACGATCGGCGTCTCGGTCGTGAGGTAGCCGCCGAATCCGAGTCCGAGAACGGGGACGGCGAGGAGAAACGGCGCGAGAGCTGCGAACCGGAAGGGCCAGGCCGGTTCGGAGCCCGCCGGTCGTGGGTGGACGACCGCCCACGGACAACTCGCGAGGAGGCCGACGACGCCGTTCACCCGTCCGGGGACGTAGGTGATGTCGTAGTCGACGCCCGTCAGCCTGAGGACGAGCGCGTGTGACCACTCGTGGGCGACCAGTCCGGCGACGACGCCGGCGGCGAGCACACAGCCTGCAACTGCCACATCCGTTCCGATCATGTCTCGCGTGAGACCCACACGGTGGGGGCGTGATCGTCGACGATGCGACGGTGTCGTGTGCGATCCCACGCAACCGAGTCGTGTGACTCCCGTCGGTAATCCGCCCGGGTGTACGGATCCGTGTTTTAAGTTCCGCGAGCGCCCGATCGGCCAAGCGATTAAGTACTGTGGGCCGGTATGGCATGCCATGGAATTCAGCGAATCGCTCGAGTTCGGCCACGCGGACCGCAAGAAAATCTACGAGCACGTCGAACGCCACGGGGCGGTCGATCCCGACGCGGTACAGGGCCACCTCGGGATCGATCCCAGCGGATTCCGCCACCACGTGGCGATCCTCAAGCGCGACGGCCGTCTCGACGAGGTCGACGGCAAACTGCGCGTGACGATCGACGCGGGGGCCGAGGAGGAGTACGTCTCCGCGGACCTCGAGTTTCACATCCGACCGGCCAGACAGGAGGACCTTTCGGGAATCGTCGGCGCGATCCGACAGGTTGCCGAGGAGCGGACCTACATCGAGGCCGAGAGCGTCGCAGACGAGATCGACCACGAGGAAACCCTGCTCCGACACAACGAACTCGAGTCGCGGATGTTCTTCGTGGCCACCGTCGACGACGAGGTCGTCGGCTGGGTCCACCTCCACGCGCCGGAACTCGAGAAACTCTCCCACACCGCCGAACTCACCGTCGGCGTGCTCGAGGGGTATCGCGGTCACGGCATCGGATCGCACCTCCTCGCGCGGGGGCTGGAGTGGGCCGGTTCGAACGACTTCGAAAAAGTGTACCAGAGCGTCCCCTCGACCAACGAGGAGGCGATCGAGTTCCTCGAGGAGAACGACTGGAAGACCGAGGCCGTCCGCGAGGACCACTACAAACTCGGCGGCCGCTACGTCGACGAAGTGATGATGGCAGTCGAACTGTGAGTCACCGCGACCGAACGGCCGTCCCGTTCGGTGTGTGTATCGATCGCCGATCTGCAACGTTGGGTCTGTGAGGGCCGTCTCGGAAGCCGAACGACCGCGTCGGCGGCCCGACGCGGTCACTCGACGCATCCGGACTCGTCGACACGATCGAGTAGGGCCGGACGCGGACGCGATCCGCGATCCGGAGCACGCGATCGTCGAGGAAGGCGCTGACGCCAGCAACGTAGTTACGTCGGACTCCCCTCGGCGTCGGCGATCTCGAAAAGATTCTCGTAGCCTTCGCCGTCCGGTGGCTGGTCTTCGACGTCCTGTAGCGCTCCTTCGGTGACGGCCTCGTCGACGACGTCCACGACCACCTGTGCGTGGAACGCCGCGTCTGCCGGTTCGACCTCGCCGATATCCTCGCGCTCGACGACCCGATCGACGAACTCGTCGAATGCGAACCGTTCGACGTCGTCGACCTCCTCGCGGAACCGACCGAGTTTCTCGGGGAGCTTGGCCCCCAGGTTCTCCGCCAGCCCCGGATCGATGCGCTCGGAGAGCGTCGTCAGAGTGACTCGGGAGGTGCCCAGGGCGGCCTCTCGCGAGTCGAGCTGTGCGCGGTGTTGCACCTCGCCGATGAAGCCGTCGTATTTCATACTTGGTCCTTTTTTGCCGCCCCGATGAGACAGTACCCTTTAACTGAAAGGGTCTCCGCGATCCCATCGGCGTCCCGGAATCGCGGCCGCTGCGCTCGCAAACGGGGCTCGAACCGAAAGACAATTCCACCGGACGTGGCTACGGGAGGACATGCTTTCGATCGCGCTTGCCGGGAAGCCAAACGCCGGCAAGTCCACGTTCTACACGGCGGCGACGATGGCGGAGGTCGACGTCGCCAACTATCCGTTCACGACGATCGACGCCAACCGTGGGGTGAGCTACGTCCGGACGGAGTGTCCCTGTCTCGACCGTGACGAGCGGTGCAACGCCGACAACTGCGAGGACGGGAAACGATACGTCCCGATCGAACTCCTCGACGTGGCGGGACTGGTGCCGGGTGCTCACGAGGGGAAAGGGCTCGGGAACCAGTTTCTCGACGAACTCACGAACGCGGACGTGATCATCAACGTGATCGACGCCTCCGGCGGGACCAACGAGAAGGGTGAACCGGTCGATATCGGCGAACACGACCCCCTCGAGGACATCGACTTCGTCGAGGAGGAGATGGACCTCTGGCTGGCCGGCATCGTCGAGCGCAACTGGGAGTCCGTCGAGCGCAAGTCCCGATCGCCCGACTTCGACGTCGACGACGCGCTCGCTGACATGCTCTCGGGCTTTGGCGCCTCCCCGAAACAGATCGCAACCGTCCTCCGCGACCTCGACTACCCCGAGGACCCCATCCAGTGGGAGGACGAACACCGCGAGGCGCTCGCGCGCGACGTTCGCCAGCGGACGAAGCCGATCGTCGTCGCGGCGAACAAGATCGACGTCGCGCCCGAGGAGAACGTCGAGAAACTGCTCGCCCTCGACAAACCCGTGATTCCCACCACCGCCGAGGGCGAACTCGCGCTTCGCCGCGCGGCCGAGAAGGGACTGGTCGAATACGATCCCGGCGACGAGACGATCGAAATCGGCGACGACGTCAGCGACGCTCAGCGCGAGGCGCTCGAGGGACTGGCCGACACGATGGCTGAATACGACGGGACCGGGGTCCAGTCGGCGCTGGATCACGCGGTCTACGACCTGCTCGATCACCTCACGGCCTATCCCGTCGAGGACGCCTCGAAGTGGTCCGACGGTAGCGGCAATATCCTGCCGGACGCCTTCCTGCTCCCTCGCGGCTCGACGCCCGTCGACCTCGCCTACGCGGTCCACTCGGACATCGGCGACGGCTACCTCCACGCGGTCGACGCCCGATCGAAACGGGAGGTCGGCGAGGACTACGAACTCGAGGAGGGCGACGTAATCAAGATCGTGAGCACCAACTGACGGCCGCACGGTTTACGATCGACTCCGCTGTTCCGTCCGATTTCTACCCGGACACGGCGAACAGTATCGGCGAAGACGTTTCGGACGAGCTGCGCCAGTTCTATTACACCCCCGCTCGACGCGTTCGGTAATGGCGCAGATCCGTCGGGCTCGGGCTGCCGACCGCGAGGGGATTTCCCGGACACACCTGGCCTCGATACGGGGTGTCGATTCGACAGCGTACGACGAGACGGAGTTGGCGGTTTGGGAAGCCGGGGCCTCGTCGGTTAGCTACCCGATCGACGATCCGGAGACAGAATTTCTGGTGGCAGAGAGCGATGACGAGATCGCCGGATTCGCAGAAGCGTCGTTGGACGACCCGGAACTGGACAAACTCTACGTTGCCCCCGCGTACCAGCACCAGAGAATCGCAACGGCGCTCGCGGAGGAAATCGAACGGTCACTCCGGTCTACCGGTGCCGACTCGGTGTACGTCGAAGCCGCTCCGAATGCAGCACCGTTCTACGAGCGGATCGGCTACGAACGGGTCGGGACCCATCGGAAAGCCATCACCAGCGACTCGTCCTCCGCGGAGATGACAGTGGTCGATATGGAGAAGGAATTGTAGATTCGGGGGCGGCCACCGATATGTGATTGATCGGATACCCGACTGCTATCCGATCGCCGCCAGCGGTTCGAACCAGACGGCGGCCACCAGCACGGCCAGAAACACGTACGAGCCGCGGATGAGCAACATCGTCGCGATCTCCGGACCGGCACGCCGGGCGGCGATCGCGACCGCAGCGAACGCGAGCGCCGCGAGCACCGACGTCGGCGGGAAGACCCGGGCGACGGCGAATCCGACGACGATCAGCAGCGCGGCGGCCATCAGCCAGTACGCCACGGTATAGGCCCGGTCCGGGCTCACGGCCACGGCGACGGTCCGTTTCCGGATCGATCGATCGTAGGCGTAGTCCTGCGCGTCGTCGATCACCTTGATCCCCGAGAGGAGGACGAGAAAGACGAGCGCGAAGCCGATCGGGACCGCGGCGAGGGTCGCCGCCTGGACGTAGAATCCGCCCACCAGCGAGAGGGCGATCCCGAGCGGATAGCCGGTCGTCGCCGTGACGGGGTTCGTGTCGAGCTGTGGCGCGTGGTGGAAGGCGATCAGCCACGTCGGTACCGTGAGTGCGACGGCGCCCCAGTCGACGAAGACGAACAGGAGGCCACAGCACAGCGCGAACAGCGTCGTCGAGAGGGTCAGACCGATTCGACAGCCCCGCTCGGTCAGCGGGTGATCGTCGTCCTCGCCGCGAACGTGGAAGTCGACGTAGCCGTCCTTGACGTGGGCGGTGTAGACGGCGGCGAACGTCGCGAGGACGTGCACCGTCGCGACGGCCGGGTCGAATTCGGACGCGAGAATCGCGCCGAACAGCGACGCGGCGAGCGGCGGGAGCATGAAGACGGGATGCACTTGCGACAGAAACGCCCGTCCCGTCGCCCCGAGGCCGGTTCCGTGTCTCGCGATCGGCATGGTTCGGCTGTCCACGGACTGAAATATAATACCCCGGCCGAGTTCGCGCGTATCGGAGACGATATCACCGGTCCGACGTATCCGCGTTCCGAAACACACAGTTTCATGTTGTGTCCCGTGCCAGCAGCGACCATGACTGACGAGTACACCGGTGCCGATCTCTTCGTCGACGCGCTCGAGTCCTACGGCGTCGACTACCTCTTCGGGAATCCCGGGACGACCGAACTTCCGGTCATGGAGGCGATCAGCACCAGCGACGTCGAGTACGTGCTCGGACTCCACGAAGATATCGCGGTCGGGATGGCCTCGGGGTACGCCCAGACGCGCCGGTATCACTCCCACCACGACGAGTCGATCGCGCCCGTCGGCGTCGCGAACCTCCACATCGCACCCGGCCTCGCTCACGGACTCGGGAACCTCTACGCCGCGAAGATCGCCGGTGCGCCGCTGGTCGTCACCGCAGGGAACCACAGCACCGACTTCCGCCACGAGGAGCCGATCCTGAGCGGCGACCTGGTCGACATGGCCGAACAGTTCTGCAAGTGGTCCGACGAGGTGTTAGACGTCGAGGCGCTGCCGACGATGCTCCGACGGGCCGTCCGGGTCGCGATGACCCCGCCGACCGGCCCCGTCTTCCTCGGCCTCCCGCTCGACGTCATGCTGGCCGAAACCGACGCCGAGCCGGAGCGACTCGGCGCGATTCCGAACGCCGGCAGCGGCGATCCCGCACAGCTCGATCGGGCCGCCGAGCTGCTCGTCGAGGCCGACGACCCGGTCCTGGTCGTCGGCGATCACGTGGCCCGATCGGGCGAGGACGCGGTCGCGGCGGCGGTCGAACTCGCCGAATCGACCGGGGCCCGCGTCCACGGCGAGATTCTCGCCTGCGAGGTCGATTACCCGACGGATCACGACCAGTGGGTGTCCTACATTCCGCCGGACGAGGACCTCGCGTCGATGCTGATGGACACCGACACGCTCCTGTTCGTCGGGTGTTCGACGAACACGACGCTGACCCGCCACGAGGAGGCGCTGGTCGATCCCGACACCACGTGCATCCACGTCGGTGACGACGCCTGGCAGGTCGGCAAGAACCAGCCGGCGGACGCGGCGATCGTCGGCGACCCCGGGCTCGTCATGCAGGGACTGATCGAACGGATCCGGAAGCGTCTCTCCGAGGACGTCGTCGAGGAGCGTCTCGAGCGCGTCAGTGCGATCAAGGAGATGGTCGAGGCCAGGATGGAACAGATGGGCGAAGACGAGGCCCCGGACGATCCCCGGGCCTCGAAGGCACAACTGGTCGACGCGATGGAGCGGGTCGCCGGCGACGCCTACATCGTCGACGAGGGAGTCACCTCGAAGTACGCGATGTTGACCCGGTGGGACTTCGCGCCGGAACAGTACATCTCGAACAAGGGTGGCGGACTCGGCTACGGCCTGCCCGCGTCGATCGGTGCGGCCGTCGCGGAGAGCCAGCGGGACGAGCCGCGCGACGTGATCGGCTTCGTCGGAGACGGCTCGTACCTGTACTATCCCCACGCGGTCTACAGCGCGGCCCGCTACGATCTCGATCTCACGGTCGTCATCCCGGACAACCGCAATTACCGGATCCTGAAGGACAACACGCTGAACATCCTGGGCGGCGAGGAGGACGACTACGAGTTCGTCGGCATGGACTTCGAGCCGCCGATCGATCTCGTCGGCAACGCCGAGAGTCACGGCGCACGCGCCGAACTCGTCGAAACGCCGGACGACATCGAGGACGCGCTAGAAGACGCGCTCGCGAACGACGGCCCGGACGTGCTCGACGTGCTGGTCCACGACTGACGCGAGGGCACGGTCGCCGAGCGAGCGCCCGCGACGGGCCCCGCGAATGACCGACCGGGCGGAGATTCACGGCCGATCGACCGAGACGTCGCTCTCGCGAGCGGTCCCACGATGGCGGCGGAAACGGGGTCGGCGGACGTCAGTCCTCGCCCTGTGGCGGCCTGACCCGCCCGTCGTCGACCGTTTCCGGGAAGATCTTCCCCGGATTGAGCGTGTCCGTCGGATCGAGCGCGTGCTTGATCCGGCGCATCGTCTCGACCGCTCCGGTCCCGTGTTCGGCCTCGAGATACTCGCGTTTCCCGTGGCCGATGCCGTGTTCGCCGGTGGCCGTTCCGCCGAGTTCGATCGCTCGCTCGACGATCTCGCTGTACATCCGCTCGCCTCGATCGACCATCTCCTCGTCGTCCGGATCGACGAGTACGCTGTAGTGCAGGTTGCCGTCACCCGCGTGGCCGAAACAGGGTGCGAGCAGGTCGTACTCCTCGGCGAGACGTTTGGTCTCGTGGACGATCTCGGGGTAGGTACTGATCGGCACCGTGACGTCGCCGGGGTGGAGCGGTTCGAGGTCGGGATCGTACGTCGCCACGGCGTAGGCCAGTTCCCGCCGGGCCCGCCAGAGGGCCTCCATCTCGGCGTCGTCGTCGCTCATCTCGAAGCGGGTTACGTCGTGATCCTCGAAGATGGTCCGACAGAGATCGATCTCCTCGTCGACGCCGTGGTTGGCGTGGAACTCGAGGAAGACCATCGGTGCGTCGGGCAGGTCGGTCCCGAGGTACTCGTTGGCCATTCGCGCGCTCACCCCGTCGACGAGTTCGATCCGGGCTACGTCGACATCCGTCCGGACCGCGTCGAAGACGGCCTCGGCCGCGTCGTCGAGCCGATCGAAGATGGCCCGGCCGCCGCGGATCTGCTGGGGGCGGCCCGCGAGTTGCAGCGTCGCCCGCGTCACGACCGCCAGCGTCCCCTCGCTGCCGATGAGGAGTTCGGTCAGGTTGTAGCCGCTCGAGGTCTTGATCGCCCGGGACCCGGTCTCGATGACCGTCCCGTCCGCCAGCACCGCCTCGAGCCCGAGCACCCAGTCGGCGATTTCGCCGTACCTGACGGTCTTCATCCCGCTGGCGTCGGTCGCGACCATTCCGCCGATCGTCGAGATGTCGCCAGACGACGGCAGCGGCGGGAAGAACAGCCCGTCCTCTGCGACGTACTCGTCGACCGCGGAGCCGATGATCCCCGGTCCGACGTCGAGCTGGAAGTCGTCCGGCCGGTAGTCGAGGACGTCGTCCATCCGGGTGAGATCGAGGCTGATCCCGCCGCGGGCCGGGACGGCGTTGCCCTCCAGTCCCGTCCCCGCCGCGTAGGGCGTGACCGGGACGGCCCGATCGGTCGCCGCGGCGAGGACGGCCGCTACGTCGGCCGTGGATTCGGGGTAGACGACGGCGTCGGGGACGACGCCGCGTCCCTGTTGTTCCGCCCCCCAGTCGGCGGCGTGTGAGTCCCTGTGACTCTCCGCGAACGAGAGCTGGTCGTCTCCGAGATCGAGGTCCTCGAGGAACGAACAGTCGTGTGTCATACGTGAACGTCGGTCAGGTCTCCTATCAACGTTTCCCACCGGTTCGTTGGGCGGGCGGAACGACGGCGATTCGATCGGCGTCGGAATCGTCACGGTACTGGTCCCCGTTCACCCATCCGTGACCGAGACACCACCCGACGACGCCGACGAGACGCTCGCCGATCGGGTCGAAGAACTCCACGAGCACCTCGCGGCCACCGCCGAGTTACCGATCGATCGGACGACCAACCGCTGGCTCGGCGAGGCCGAAGCGGTGGCCCGGGACGCCGCGACGAGCGACCTCGACGCTGCGACGACGAAAGAGCGCGTTCGGGAGATACAGCACCTCCTCGCCGAAGCCGACGAACCGGCCGACGAGGAGGCAGCAGCGCGCGTTTCGGCGGCTCGAGATCTGTGTGAAACGATCCTCTCGACGTGAGCGTCCGCTCGCGTCGTCCGAATTTCGATCGGCACACGATCCGGTCTCGACTGCCGGGAATCGACGCCATCGTTCAACTGTCGGGCGGTAGTACGCGTCGATATGAAGCTCGGACTCGTCCTCGAGACGAACGATCCGGAGCGCGTCTGGAACGCGTTCAGGCTCGCGAACACCGCGCTCGACGCCGACCACGCGGTCGAGACGTTCCTGCTCGGCGACGGGGTCGTCGCTCCCGACCTCGACCACGAGAAGTTCAATCCGCACGGCGTGATGCTGAAGTACACCCGGAACGGGGGCGAACTGGTCGCCTGCGGGACGTGCCTGGACTCGCGCGACCTCGCGGCCGACGACCTCCGGCCGCGCGGGACGATGGGTGACCTGCTCTCGATCGTCGAGGACGCGGACGAGGTCCTGACGATCGGGTGAGCGCGCCGAGAGGGGCGCGAGTACGCGATCGCGTTCGAATCAGCCGACGGGCCGGATTTTGCCCCCGATTCACGCCGATTCGTGGGGCCAGGTCTGGATCGCGTCGTAGTTGCCGGGGGTCACAGGTCCGTCGAGGAGCGGATCGTCGCTCCCGTCCATCCACTCGTAGAGCTGTCGCGAGAGGTCGCGGCGGGCGTCCTGGTATCGCGGTTCGAACGCCACGTTCTCGTCTTCCTGTGGCGCGTTCCGGAGGTCGTACAGCTCCTCGTACGGCCTCGGGGGGACGCCGTACGTCTCGCGGACCTCGCGACCGGCTTCGCTGGCGAAGATGTCCTTCGTGAGGTAGACCGCGGGCAGGTCCCAGAAGTTCCGGATGTACTTGTACCGCTCCGTCCGGATCGCCCGGACCGGGTTGTACAGGTCGTGCCAGGTCATCTCGGCGAATACCCGATCGCGCGGCTCGTACCCGTCGTCGGTCAGAAGCGGCAGGAAACTCCGGCCGTCGAGGTCGTCCGGCACGCCGATCCCGAGTAGTTCGAGCAGCGTCGGGAGCACGTCGACGTTGCTCACGAGTTGCTCGTACCGTCGCCCGCCGTCTGCGACGTCGGGATAGCGAACGACCAACGTCGCCTCGATCCCGGGGTCGTAACAGCTCCCCTTCGCGAGCGGGAAGGCGATGCCGTGTTCCGTCGTGAAGACCACGACCGTGTCGTCGGCGAGTCCGGCGTCCTCGAGCGCCGCGAGGATCGTCTCGACCCCGTCGTCGACCGCCCGGACCATCCCGTGCATCTCCGCCAGGTCCTGTCTGATTCCCCGTCGGTCCGGGAGGTACGTGAGCGGCCGGACCTCGTCGGGGTCGTCGGTGTCGTAGCGGTCGGCGTCGAAGCCGAACCGGCCGTTCTCCTCCTCGACCCGGTGGCACTCGAAGAACCCGATCGACGCGAAAAACGGCTCCTCGTATCCGCCTCGTTCGAGAAACGACGAGACGACGGCCGAGACGGCCTGTGCCCGGTTCGTCTGGTGGACCGACGGCGACACACCCGGAAACAGGTTCCCCTCCGAGTGGATGTGGTCGTACCCCAGATCGTCGGTGTCCTGCGTGACGTGTTGCAGGCCGAAGAGGTGGGTCTCGTAACCGGCGTCGTCGAGGTAGTGTGGGAGGATCCGCTCGTCCTCGTGGAACTCCCAGTGCGTGTGTGCGAGCCCCATCAGCCCGTTCACGTGGGGGTATCGGCCGGTCATGAGGCTCCCGCGACTCGGCGAACACTGGGGTGCCGTCGCGAAGTGGTTCTCGAAGAGGACGCCGTCGGCCGCCAGCGCGTCGATCGCCGGCGTCTCGACGTCGACACCGTAACAGCCGAGGTGCCGGCCGAGGTCGTGGCAGTGGATCAGGAGCACGTTCGGTCGCGAACCGTCCATGAGTCCGTCACTACCATGACCGATCGGATAAGTGTTGGAGGGTACACGTGCTGGCGGTGCCGGTTTCGCCAGGCTCGCGTCGTCTCCGAACGTTCAGCGCCGCTCCACGCAGTTTTAAGTCGATCGGCCGCCCGGTGAACGATGATGATGGATCGGACGCCTCGAACGCCGCGGAGGGGAGTCGCGTGATCGCCGAACTGGATTTGCTCGTCAGACTCAACGACTACGATCGCCCACAGGACGTCGCCGACCGGGCCGTCCAGGCCGAGGAACTGGGCTTCGATCGCGTCTCGATGGGCGAGACGACGGGCTGGAACATCGTCCCGCCGCTGACGCTCGTCGCGGACCGCACCGACGAACTCGGCGTCTCGAACGACGTCATCTCGCCGTTCGGGCGGTCGCCGGCGATGCTCGCACAGACTGCGCTGACGCTGCACGACGCCGCCGACGGCCGGTTCCGGTTCGGACTCGGGCCGAGTTCGCCGGCGATCACCGAACGCTGGCACGGCGAATCGTTCGATCGGCCGCTGCGGCGCACGCGGGAGGCGATCGAGGTGATCCGGACGGTCTACGAGGAGGGCAATCCCGCCTACGAGGGCGACATCTTCGAGATTCAGGGGCTGAACTACGAACGCGAGGTTCCCGAATCTCCGCCGCCGATCGACCTCGGAACGCTCGGCCCGAAGGCGACGGAGATGGCGGGCCGGTTCGGCGACGGCTGGGCGCCCCAGATGTTCACGAAAGACGGCCTCGCGGATCGACTCGAGGATCTGGAGCGCGGTGCCGACCTCGCCGGCAAGGATCTCTCGGACCTGCGCGTCAGTCCGATTGTCCGCGGGATCGCCGCCGAGGACCGCGAGCGCGCCCGCGAACTGGCGCGCGGAACGATCGCGTTTATGCTCGGAGCCTACGGGCCTTACTACGGCGATTCGGTCGCCGAACAGGGGTATCCCGACGTCGTCGCGGACGTCCGGGCGGCGTGGCGGGAACGCGACACGAATGCCATGGCCGCGAGACTGCCGGATGAGGTGCTCGACGACCTCGCACCGGCCGGGACACCCGACGAGGTTCGCGAGTGGGTCGAAGAGTACGCGGACCTCGAGGGGGTCGACGCCGTGCGGGTCGGGTTCGTCGACGGGATGACCGACGCGGACAAGGAGACCACGATGGAGGCACTCGCCGAACTGGTGTAAGTCGCGATTCGGCGCTAGTCCGTGAGTTCGCTCGCCTCGAGCGGCCGCGCGTCCCCCCAGTATCCCTCGTGGAGTTCGAGCGCCCAGTCTCGAACCGTCTCGTCGTCGGTTTCGAGTGACGCCTGCAACATGCCGTCGTCGTCGCGGACCAGCATGTTCACGACCCCGTCGGCCACGGTCACGGCGAGGGGCACGTCCCCGTCGTGGATCCGGACGTCCGCGTTTGCTGCCGTCGTGAGGTCTCGAAGGCGTCGTCGCAACACCGCGTCCTCGGCGACCGGTTCGATCGCGCTCGCCGAGAAGACCCCCTCGAACGTCCCCCCTTCTTCGACCGTGCGTTCGCGGACGCCCTCGAGCGTGCGCTCGTTGAACGCGTGGGAGACGACGCGGACCCGATCGGCGTGGCTGACGAGATCCGTCACGCGTCGTACTGGCGCACTCGGTCTCGTCTGGCTCGGGACGACGATCGTCGCGTCCCGAAGCCGTCGCAGATCGAACGTCATCGCCTCCTCGGGGAGCCACGCGGCGATGTCGCGGAGCTTCAACTCAGTCTCGAGGATGTCGTAGAGGTCCGTGATCCCGTCGGCCACGAGGCGGCCGGTCGCCGTCGCCTCGTACTCGTCACCGGTCCGGCTGATCCAGTTTCGATCGTCGAAGTCCCGGAGCACCCGACCGAGCGTCGGCTGCGACGCGTCCGTGATTTCCGCGAGTTCCCGTCGCGTCCGGGGCGTGGCACTGACGGCGTTCAGCACGTCGATCCGATTCCCCGACAGCGCGAGAAACTCGATCTCCTCGAGAATCCCGTCCATACCGGGGACTCACTCCGATCGGAGAAGTGTGTTTCGGAGGGTGAATACTTTTCACTCCGTGAACGAGCGTCGGTCCAGGAAACGCTGCCACGGGAACGCCCATTTTCTTTCCGTGAACGCCTTTCTGAATTATGTTATATGGCTCGGTCCCTTCCGTTCTCGTAACCAATGATCTACGATCGACGCCCGGCCGTCCACGGTAGTCCCCGGTGGACAGTGCCGTCCCCGGAGGTGTTGGCCCGCCAGTGAACCGTCGGACGATCGCCTTCTTCGTCCTGTCGAGCCTGTTCTTCGGCGGGACGTTCGTCGCGGCCAAGGCCGGACTCGAATACTTCCCGCCCCTGCTGTTCGTCGCCCTCCGGTTCGACGTCGCGGCCGTCGTCCTGCTGAGCTACGTCCTCGCCACGTCCACGCGGGACGACCTGCTCCCGTCGACCCGGGGCGACGTCACGGGAATCTTCGCGACCGGCGTGCTCGTGATCGGCCTGACGAACGCCCTGCTGTTCGTCGGCCAGCAGTACGCCACCAGCGCCGTCGCCGCGATCGTCTTCAGCCTCAACCCGATCCTGACCCCGGTGTTCGCGGCCGTCCTCCTTTCGGACGAACGGCTCTCGGCCCGCGGCGCGATCGGGATGGGGCTCGGCCTCCTCGGCGTCGCGCTCGTGGTCAGCCCTGACCCCGCGACGCTGGCCGGCGGCGACGCCGTCGGCAAAGCCATCCTGTTCGCGGGCGCGATTAGCGCGGCGCTCGGTGCCGTGCTCATCCGGCGGGCCGAGCCCACCCTCACGAGTACGGTCCGGATCGCGTGGGGACTCCCCCTGGCCGCACTGCTCACCCACGGCTTCGCCTGGTCCGCCGGCGAATCGACGGCGACGATCGCGTGGACGCCGGCGGCCGTCCTGTCGCTCGGCTACGTCGCCGTCGTCGCGGGCGTGCTCGCGTACATCGCTTACTTCGCCCTCCTCGACTCGGCGGGTGCGATCCGATCGAACCTCGTCTTCTACGTCGTCCCGGTTGTCTCGACGATCGGGGGCTGGGCCCTGCTCGGTGAGTCGATCGCACCGCTCGCGGTGGTCGGTTTCCTGACGATCTTCGCCGGCTTCGCGGTGCTAGGTACCGAGTCGATCGACGTCCGGCCGCGACTTCCCGACCTGCCTGCGAGGTTCCGAACGATCGAGGATCAACCCCCGCAGGAGGAACCGAGAGGGTTCAGGTCGGACTGACCGTCCAGGGTCCCGGGTCGGAGACGGCGTTCGATCGAGAGTTATCATAGCTCCCACTCGGTGAGAGGACAGCCAGCTCTCGTGATCAGTACAGACTGAGAATGTAACGTGATTTTCTCTACTGAGACTAACGGGATTAATAATGACGTACCCGAAATACCTACGAGGGGGTCACAGATGGGGGTGCTCAAAGCGCTGCGAAAAACCAGCAATACAGAGCTGTACGAGTGTCGAAACTGCGGCGAAAAACTCGCAGAAGACGTCGACGAATGTCCCAACTGTAAGTGGCAAGAGATTGCTCACTACGAATTCTGAACGCTCCAAACAGGAATTTAGAGGGAACGAGTTTCCCTTGCCAAATTTGATATACACCTAAACAAGTACCGAGTTCTATTTGCGCCTTCTATTCAACACCGAGTGACTCGACGACCGAAATGGTGTCAGAACTAGCGAACCGAAGACACCGTTTGCCTTCCTCACAGTCCGATGACCGACCTGATACGATTATCGTTGAGCGTAACGTACTATCCCCGCCATGCCTGTCAGCCAGTGTAACGGTGCGGGCCTCTATTACGAAGAGTACGGCGAGGGCCGTCCGATCGTCTTTCTCCACGGGGTGTGGGCGGGGCTCAGGTTCTTCGAGTCGCAGTTGACCGGGCTATCGAACGACTACCGGACGATTGCCGTCGACTTCAGAGGACACGGTCGGTCCGAAAAAACGCATGGTGGACATACCCTCTCACAGTACGCCCGAGATATCCGTGCTTTCCTCGAACGACGAGAACTCGACGACGTCGTTCTGGCCGGATGGTCGATGGGTGCGCTCGTTTCGTGGGAGTACGTCGATCAGTTCGGTTCCGATCGGGTCGGGGCGCTGGTCAATATCGACATGGAGCCAGCACCGTTCCGCTGGGAAGATAGCGAACACGGCACCTACGATGCCGAGCGCCTCAAAGAGATCACGACCAGCATCCAGACGGACCACGTAAGCTTTATCGAACGAATCGCAGAGCCCGTTCTCAAAGAGCCACCGTCCGCGGAGCAACGAACGCTGATATTTGAAGAGCTATCCCGCTGTCCGCCGCCGATCAAGAGCACGATCATCACGGATACGACGATTTGCGACTACCGGGACGTGCTTCCCGAGATCGACGTCCCGACGTTAGTATGCGCCGGTGCCGACGAGAAGTGGCGGAGCGTTCCAGCCGTCGAATATGCGGCAGACCTCGTTCCGAACGCCAGATTCGAACTGTTCGAGGAGAGCGGACACTGTCTCACGATCGAGGAACCCGACCGGTTCAATCGGGTGCTGAGCGATTTCGTCGACTCGCTTCGATGAATACGCCCCGAGTTCACCACGACGGCCTCGCGTAGTTCGACCCGCCTCGTCGCATCGATCACTACAGGTGCGAACTCGGCGTCGACCCGTTACTTGTCGTATCCGGGAATCGAGATGGAGGTCCCGGCGTCGTTTATATCGACCCAGAGGTCGCCGGCGTGCTTTCCGACGACTTCGAATTGAAAGTTCTCTCCGCGCTGAACTACCGAATTGAACGACGCAACTTCGCGGTCGGCGTGACGCTTCGAGGCCGTAGTCGGGCTGCAGACGCCAGCCCCTGTGTCCAGTTCCTGAACTGCCGTCGTGGGTTCGCCGTCGGCAGGCGCGTCAACGGGGCCTAAGACGGGACGTTCGGGATCCTCGTCTCGAGGGCCACAGACCAGCGTCAGCCGCAATGGCATCGTCTCCCCGTGTCGCTCCGAACGACGATTCGTTCGAGGGGCGTTTTCGAGGCGGACTCCGTGGTGTCATCGTTGGCAGAGAGGCCGGAACAGCCGGACAATGCGGTCAGCATCGTCACTCCTCCGGCAAAGTACCTCTCCGCGACGTGGTCGGGGATCGTTCGACCACGACGATTCAGTAGCGTGTACACTGGTTAAAAATATCGTCTGTCACTCTCTGCGCTACGTACCGAACGATTCGATCCGATCGCGAGTACGCCCGGCGTTGCATCCCGCCCGCTTTCAGTACGAACGCGCAAACACCGTCGGTGGCCGATAGCGCTCTCGTCGTTCGATAGGCGTCCCTTCTCCCGGACGCGTTCGGGATCGATCCTACCGAACCGCCCGCGTCGCGTCGTCGATGATTTCGAGGGCCTCTTTCAACTCCTCCGTGCTCGTCGCGTACGAGAGGCGGGCGTACCCCTCGCCGTTCGCGCCGAAGGCGTCACCGGGGACGACGATGACGTCCCGATCGAGCACTTCCTCACACCAGCCCTCGGGGACCTTCGGCATGACGTAGAACGCGCCCTCCGGTTTCGGGACGTCGAGTCCGGCGTCCTCGAGTCCGTCGAGGACGACGTCGCGTCGTCGTTCGAAGGCGTCGACCATCTCCCGTACCGGTTCCTGTGGGCCCGTTAGCGCCCCCTCGGCGGCGTACTGGGCGGGTGCGGAGGCACAGGCCTGGGCGTACTGGTGGACCCGGAGCATCCGTTCGATCCGACGATTCGACGCGACCACCCAGCCGAGTCGCCAGCCGGTCATCGAGTAGGTCTTCGAGCACGCGCTGACGACGACGACGTTGTCCGTCTCGGCGAACTCGAACGGCGATCGGTGGTCGCCCTCGAAGACGATGTGCTCGTACACCTCGTCGGAGAGACAGAGCACGTCGTGTTCGTCGGCGATGCGAGCGAACTCCCGCATGTCGGCCTCGCTCTGGACGGCCCCGGTCGGGTTCGCGGGGCTGTTGACGACGAACGCTGCGGTCTCGTCTGTGATAGCCTCCTCGACGGTCGCCGGATCGAGGGTGAGATCGTCGCGAAGCGGGACCGGTTTCGGCGTCCCGTCGGCGATCCGGGTCAGGGCATCGTAGGAGACGAAGCCCGGGTCGGGGAAGATCACTTCCTCGTCCGGGTCGACGTGGGCCTCGAGGACGAGGTGCAGCGCCTCGCTTCCGCCGGCGGTGGCGATGACGTCCCCGGGATCGATCCCGATGTCGTAGTCGCGGTCGTACTTCGCCGCGATCGCTTCCCGGAGCGACCGAGTCCCCTTGTTCGAGGTGTAGGCGTCGGTCAGTCCGTCCTCGATCGCGTCGATCGCCTCGCGGCGGGCGTGCTCGGGAGTGGGAAAGTCCGGCTGGCCGAGACCGAGGTTGATCGCGTCCTCGCTCGCGGCTTCGAAGACTTCACGGATGCCGCTGATCGACACCTGTTCGACCCGGGCTGCAAATTCCGTCATGCCTAGACGGGTGCGGTGAACCCCGATAACTCTTGATGAATGTGAGGGGTCAGCCAAAACTAATTTATCGTGTCTCGATCATCTCCGTTATGATGACCACGTCTCGACGCGCGTTTCTCGCCGCAGGAGCAGTAGGCGGACTCTCACTGACAGCGGGATGTCTCGATTTCGTCCGCGGGACCGAACCGCTCGAGTTCCACGCGGACCGCGTCGCACCGACACAGTCGACGCTCGACGACACGGACTACGAGGAGCGGGAGGTCCGAGAAGAGGCGATCGACGAGAGCGTCGACGTCGGCGTCGAGCGAGAGGTCAGTGCGTCCGTCTGGCTCTCGACGTACACGAAGACGGTGGGGTACAAGGGCCAACAGATGGAGGCAAGCCTGTTTGCAGCCATCTCGATACCGTCGATGGAGGTCGCTGGCCGATCGCTCAACCCCCTCGACGACATGACGAACGAGGAACTCCTCGACGAATTCCTCGGCGAGATGGACGGCGAACACGGCCAAGTCGAGGACGTCGAACACGACGAGTCGTTCACGCTGGAGGTGCTTGACGAGACGCGCGACGTCGACGTCTTCGTCGGCGAAACCGAGATCTACGGCGAGCGCGTCGACGTCGAACTCAGGATGACCTCGTTCGATCACGAGGGCGACATCCTCGTGTTGCTGGGGAGCTATCCCGAGATGCTCGCCGACGAGGGGCCGGCGGTCGAGGAGTTGATGGAGTCGGTCGAACACCCGGTCTCGAACTGAGCCAGACACGTCTATATTCGGACCAGGCACGTCCCGTCATCGGGCACGTCTTGGTTCACACGATTGGCAGTCGTCACACCCGCTCGCAGTGTACAAAAACTCGGACTGTGGGGCGTGTTGGCGTCCTATTACTCGCCGGAACCCCGGTCTCGGCACTGACCGACCCGGTCGTCGGGGGGCTATCCCTTGCTCCGGACGACGCGCGTCGCTCCCGATCGGG
Organism: Halosolutus halophilus; assembly: GCF_022869805.1. Classification (NCBI taxonomy): domain Archaea; kingdom Methanobacteriati; phylum Methanobacteriota; class Halobacteria; order Halobacteriales; family Natrialbaceae; genus Halosolutus; species Halosolutus halophilus. The sequence continues at coordinate 1,787,989 of NZ_CP094974.1, forward strand.
GGTCGATGTGCACCCGCCACGCCCCGGACTCGCTCGTCGCGGGAACGATCCAGGTCGATCGCGTGCGGTGGGGCATCGACGTGACGACTGACTCGCAACCGGCGTCCGTTAGCGTGTCGTAGGCGAGCACGGCGGCTTCTTCTCTGGTCTTGACTCCGGTCGTGTCGTCGTGGCCGGTGAGTGAGTCGGTCATGGTCCTCCACGTGTACGGTTGTCGTTGTCACCCAAGAAACGATCATTCGGTTCTCGCGGGTTGGGAACGGGATGGACCGGTACAGGTCCCTATATCCCGGTCGGTGCACCCGCCGGTCGTGACGTCGGCACACGTGTGCGGACAGTCACCCGTGTTTGAACGTCACGCCGCCGCCGGTCTCGGGGTACTCCCAGACGACGTTGTCGTACTGGCAGGCGAACCGACAGCTCGAACACTCGAGGCAGTTCTCGTAGGCGATGTGGGGGACGCCGTCTTCGCCCTCGCGCCAGACGTTCGCCGGACAGACTTTCACGCAGTCGTTCGTCTCGCACTCGGCACAGATGTCCGGCACCTTCACGTCGAGGTGTGATTCACCGGGGTCGTCGTACTTGACGGTGTAGAGGCGATCCTCCATCGAGTCGTTGGTCACGTCGGGCGTCTGGGGTTGTGCGCTCATCTCAGGTCACCATCTTTCGGTATCGAAACGCCAGTTTCGCGGCCCCGGTCCAGCCGCCGAGCGCGTCGAGCACGGCGTGCTTCGCGTTCTCGGCGTGGACCTCCTTCGGGTTGCGATCCATCCGGAAGTACTCCGTGCCCGCGTCGGCGAACGCGCGCGGCAGGTCCTCGAACAGCAGGTCGCGGTCCTCCTCGACCGCGTCCATCATCCACGCGTACCGCTCCAGGTTCTGTACCACGAACGACTGTTCGAGCGCGTCGGGGTAGGCCCGCAGGGCGTCGGCACCCGTGCGGTCTCGTTCGGCTGCCCGTGCGATCGCGGTGCCGGCGTGGTAGCCGCTCTCGACGGCCATGTTCGTCCCCTCGAGGTGGACGCCGTTGTTGAGCACCAGTCCGGCGGCGTCGCCGACGATCACCGCGCCGTCGTGGACGAGTTCGGGGATGCTCTCCGCGCCACCTTCGGGGATGGTCTTCGCGCTGTACTCGACGGTTCGGGCGTTCCGGAGCAGGGGTGCGACGGCAGGGTGGGTCTTGAACGCGTTCAGCGTCTCCTCGGGCGACTGGTCGGCCGCGACGGCGTCCTCGATCCGGTAGGCGACGCCGACGCTGACCGTGTCTTCGTTGGTGTAGACGAACCCGCCGCCGAAGGCGTCGCCGACCGCCCCCTCTCCGAAGTAGTGGTAGGAGACGCCGGCGTCGTCGACCAGCCGGAATCGATCCTCGATGACCCCGTCGCGCTCGGGGAATTCGAGGACCTCTTTCGCCGCGACGGCGACGTTCTCCCGGCTCTCGGTCTCCTTGAGGTTCGCCCCCTCGCTGACCAGCGAGTTACCCCCCTCCGCGAGGACGACGTACGGTGCCCTGATCGTCCCGTCGGGCCGATCGGTCTCGACGCCGACGATGCGGTCCCGTTCCCGGACGAGGCCGGTGACGGTGGTTTCGGTCACCAGCGTCGCCCCGTTCGCGACCGCCTGCTCGGCGAACCACTCGTCGAACTCCCCGCGCAACACAGTGTAGGAGTCGTTGTGGGGTTCCCGGTGCCACTCGCCGGGTCGCAGAGAGACGGCGGTCTCGTCCTCGTCGCTCAACATGCTGAACCGCCGCTCCGCGACGTACCGCTCGAGCGGGGCGTCCTCGAAGTCGGTCAGTTCGCGGATCGTCGGGGTGTACAGGACGCCGCCGAAGACGTTCTTCGCTCCCGGCGAGGTGCCGCGTTCGACGAGCAGTACCTCGAGGCCGCGGTTCGCCATCGTCAGGGCCGCGGCGCTGCCCGCCAGCCCGGCCCCGACGACGATCGCGTCGAACTCGTCGTCGTAGTTCGGTTCGTCCGGCGTGTCAGTTTCTAGCTCCGGGCTCATTGTACCACCTCCTGGATCGGCTCGTCTCCGAGTCGATCGGCCAGCGCGGGACAGACCTCGAAGAGGTCGCCCACGATGCCGTAGTCGGCGTGGTCGAAGATCGGTGCGTTCGGATCGGTGTTGATCGCGACGACCGTCTCGCTCTTGTTCATTCCCTCGACGTGCTGGATCGCGCCGCTGATCCCGACCGCGACGTACAGCTCCGGCCTGACCGTCTTGCCGGTCTGGCCGACCTGTCGCGCGCCGTCGATCCAGCCCTCGTCGACCGCCGCGCGACTCGCCGCGAGTTCGGCGTCGAGGGCCTCGGCCAGTTCGCGGGCCGGTTCGAGGTCGCCCTCGACGCCGTGGCCGACCGCCACGATCCGATCGGCCTCCGTGATGTCCGCAGTGTCGCCGACCGATCGTTCGAGGACCTCGCTGATCGCGTCGTCGACGACGACGTCGACCTCGACGACCTCGCCGTCGGTCCGGTCGGGATCCGGTTCGGCAGCCTCGAAGACGCCCGGCCGGATCGTCGCCATCTGCGGCCGATGCTCCTCACAGAGGATCGTCGCGAGGATGTCGCCGCCGAACGCGGGCCGGCGGGCCTGCAGGATCCCCTCGTCGTCGACGTCGATCTCGGTCACGTCGGCGGTGAGGCCGGCGTGGGCTGGGACGGCGACCCGGCCCGCGAAGTCCCGGCCGGTGTGCGTGCCGCCGATCAGGACGATCGAGGGCTTCCGTTCTTCGACCATCGCGCGGAACTGTTCGCCGTACGGATCGGCGCGGTAGGGTTCGAAGACCGGGTCGTCGGCGACCAGCACACGATCGGCACCGCGGGCGATCGCCTCCTCGGCCACGTCCGCTAGGTCCTCGCCGATCGCCAGCGCAACCAGATCGTCGCCGGTCTGCTCGGTCAGTCGTTCGGCCTCCGCGAGGAGTTCCCAGGAGACGGGCATCACGTCGCCGTCGTGTTCCTCGACGAACACCCAGACGTCCTCGTACTCGCCCGGATCGATCGCGGGTCCGTCGTCGGTCATGCCGTCACCTCCGTGATGGCCTCGGCGAGGTCGTCGACGTCGTCGACCACCTCGTTCTTCCGCTCGACCGGATCGACGGTCTCCATCCGGCCGACCGACGTCGGCGAGACGTCGAGTCCGACCTCGTCCTCGATCCCGAGGTCCTCGGCGTCCCAGACGGTCGGCTCGAAGTCGTTTTCGCCGTATATTTTGCGGTGGAGCGGTGCCGGCCGGGGGTCGAACTCGCCGAACGCGACGGCGACGACGACCGGCAACTCGGCGGCGACGAGTTCGTACCCGCCCTCGACGTCGCGTCTGGCGACGAGTCGTCCCTCCTCCGGCCGCGGATCGACCGCCTCGGCGTAGGTCAACTGCGCCCAGCCGTTGTGGGCCGCGATACCCGGCGGAACCTGCCCCGTCGAGGAGTCCGTGGTCTCCTCGCCGGCGACGACCACGTCGGCCCCGAGTTCCGCCGCTGCGCGCGCGAGCGTGAGGCTCGTCGGCCACGTGTCGCTGCCCGCGAACGCTCGATCGGAGATCAGGACCGCGTCGTCACAGCCCATCGCGACGGCCTCCTCGAGGATGCTCGTCGCGTTCGGCGGCCCCATCGTCATCGCGATCACCTCGCCGTCGACCGCGTCCCGAATCGTCAGGGCCGCCTCGAGCGCGTGCCGATCGGGGCCGTTCATGACCGCGGGCGCGCTCGCCCTGTCGAGTCGCCCCGTGTCGGGATCGATGCCGACCTCGTCAGCGTCGGGCACCTGCTTGATCCCGACGACGATCGTCCATGTCATTGTATCACCACGTGCGGACGTAGGACGCGAGACGGGAGTTCTACTACGTCATTTCCAGCCGCGTGAGAACCTCCTTTACGGGTACAGACGTTTATGTAGTCGGCGGCCTCCCGGCCCTGCGTTGGTATCCCGGCCCTCTCGGCCGGGAGGCCCCTGTCCGGCGCGAGTCCCGACTCAGGCGCGTTGTCGCTGAGCGACGCCTTGCCGGTTGACCGCCCCGACGCGGTCCGCGACCGACACGGCGAGTCGCCGGAACGGCGACCGATCGTCCCCGCTCGCTCTCGCCGCGTCGGGGCCAGTACAACGGGACAGATCCGCTGGCGTTGCGAGCGTACTCCGATCGCACGGGACGATTCCGAGCGGCGGACACCCTGAGACTGGTCCGGGACGATCGACCCACCATTCGTGTCCGCTCGCCCGCCCGTCGGAGCCACTCGAAAGACCGTCGACGGTCCCGAGGACGCCGAGCATCGAGGATTCGAGCGTATCGAACGTCTCGATCATCGTTCGAACGGCCGTCGGGTCCGCGTCGGCGGATGCGACCGCGATCGTCCCGTCGATCGGCGCCGCTTCGACGACGACTCGCGGAATCCGATCGGTTCCCTCCGGGAGCGTCGCGAGCAGGTAGTCGAGCGGACCCCACTCGAGTGCCTCCAGGATGGGCGGAAAGACGAGTTCGAAGACGGTCTCGCCCGACGGCGGGTCGTCGCCGTCCGGGATCGCCGGGCCGAGACGGACGACCGGAACCTCCCTGACGGTCGGAGGAACGATCGGGTCGGCCGAGAGATCCGGCGGATCGGCCGTTTCGAGCCAGGTCTCGCCGCTCTCGTCGATCCGACAGTCGATCACGCCGACGCGAGCGCCGAGCGACGCGAGGCCCATGGCCAGATTCGCGGTCACGAGCCCCGTTCGGGCGTCGGGGTCGGTCGTTCCGATCGCGATCGCGTTCTTGACGCCAGGGAAGGGATCGCGTCGATCGTCCGCGTCGGCGTAAATTCGTGGCTCGAGTCCGACGCCGCGACAGAGCGCACGGACCTCGTCGCACATCGTCCACTCCGCAGGTGACAGCGGGGCGTTGAACGCGAGGGAGATTGCAGCGGTCCCGTCCGTGACGTGAACGTCCGTCACGAGTCCCAGCGAAACGATATCCACTCCCAGTTCCGGGTCTTCGACTGCACGAAGCCGACCCCATAGCTGATCTGCTGTCATCATAGTATCACATGGGTCCCTATCCCATACGAGAGTGATCGAGAGGCCGGATCCAAAACCGATGGTCTCGTTCCCGGAACGTGAATCGGCGGGTGAACACGTTCAGGTCGTCCCCACTGATCAAGAACCGCCCGTCTCTTATACCGTCCCGGCGCCACCAGCAATACACATGACTGTCACGCCCGCGCAGCGATCGGCAGGGGGTCCAGAAACGCCGCCGCTTCGGGCGACGCTCGAGGTCGAACCCGCTTCGGACGGGGACTGTCCCGTCGTCTCGGAAGCACCGAACGCGGCGGCGGTCACCCGAAGCGTCACCGGTGACGGTAGCTGTCACAGCGAGGTCACGGTCGTCGACGGCGGCGACTGCGAGCGATCCTACGTGTCGTCGGCGACGACGAGCTACTGCGTCTGTGATACGATCAGCGAGTTCGACTGCGTGTTCGACGTCGAGGAAGTCACGAACGGCTCGCTCGTGATCTCACTGGTCGTCGAGGATCGGTCGTTGCTCGGCCGGATCGTCTCCGCACTCCGGAAATCCGGTGCGACGGTCCGACTCCAGCGACTCGCACACCGGCCGAACGACGGGGACGCCACGCTCGAGATAGACGCGACGGATATCACGGCCAAACAACGCGAAGCGGTCGAACTGGCGGTCGAACTCGGCTACTACGATCGGCCGCGGAGCGCGACGCTCACCGACCTGGCCGACCATCTCGGGGTCTCGAAATCGGCCGTCTCCCAGCGACTCACCGCCGTGGAACTGACGCTGGTCGAGTCCTTCGTGACGACCTGATCGGCCGACGACGGCGCCACAGGCCGGTCGCGCGTGTCCGGCGGTACTCCCACCGAGTGGAATTTCTCACCCCGTTTTACGCCGCTGTATGCCGAGGTATCTCCCGTGATGTCGCGAGAACGCACGGCGACCGAGCGATCCGGCGGTCACCTCCGGGCGGTGTTCACGATCGAACCGCACCCGGAGACCAACTGTGCGGTCCTCGCCTCGGGCTCTCGCGGTGAGAACGTGAGTCAGGCCATCGTTTGCCGGGACGGCACCTGTGAACGCGGTTGCCAGTGTCGATCGGCGGTGACGCTCGCGAACAGCGGCGACAGACAGTTCGTCGGGGGAGCCGTTCGAGACCGGTGTATCTGCCCGGTCTTTCGGTCCCACGACTGTATCGCGTCGATCGAACGCTTCGAGGCGGGCACCCTCGAGGTCGAACTCACTGTCCCCGATCGATCGGAACTCGAGACCATCGTCGCCGCACTTCGTGAGACCGGTGCGTCGGTGCGGCTCCGGCGTCTCACGGCCCCGTCCAGTGAGAGCGACGGCCAGCGTCTGAAACTCGACCTGAACGGAATCACCGACAAACAGCGAGAGACCGCCCTGACTGCCGTCAAATCCGGCTACTACGAGACGCCTCGACGGACCGATCTCGACGAACTGGCCGATCGGCTCGACGTCTCGAAGTCGGCCGTCTCCCAGCGGCTCTCGGCCGTCGAATCGACGCTGGTCACGTCGCTGGTCGACCGAGATCCCGGAGGATAGACGACCTACAGCCGGCGCGATCGGCATACGGTAGGCTGTCGATCGCGCCGGGATGAGCGTCGGAACGTGCCCGGACCTAGTTCCAGCGTGGCTGCGTCTCAACCGTCGGCCAGCACGGGCTGTCTTTCGGTCACGATCGACTCGATGAGTGTCGCCTCCGCGGCCCGGAGCCGCTGGGAGACGGCCGACTTGGAGATTTCGAGTTCGGCGGCCAACGACTCGAGATCGGCGTCCCGCGGTCGGTCGTAGTACCCCTCCTCGAACGCCAGCGCGAGCGCCTCCCACTGCTTCGGCGTGATCTCGTCGACGTCGACCTCGACGCTGGACTGTCCCGGGGCCTCGACGGCCATCGACTCGACTCGAACTGCCGGCCGGACGTCGTCGATACAGGCCAGGACGTGGCGAACCGATTCGACGTCCCGGATCAGCATCGAGAGCGACACCCGTTCGATGTCACTTCGATCGGTCACGTCGATCGCACCCCCGCGACGCGTCGTGGCCCGATCGCCTCACAGTCCGCCTCGGTCCCACCCGTCGCTCGGACGTTCGTCGGTGGATCGCCTGTCATAGGGCTGTTCATACGATCTCTTCGATCCCTGTCGTCGTTGGCATCCTGCTGTATATTACAGCAGTATTTAAGGCGGCGCGGCATGTTCGCCGGAGATGCGCCCTCGGCGGTCACCGACTGCGCGCCGAAGACACCCCCTCGAAGGCCACCGACGGGAGTGCCGGATACTTCGGTCGGATCAGGCGATCGAACTTCGAACGCCGGCGCAGCAACGGACCCCTTATAAACAACTGTACTATGTAGCAGCAGGCGGTTCGTCGTCCCGTTCGTACCGTCACATGCGAGGTGACGAAGATGTCCACGCAAACCCTGCAGTTCGACACTCGTCTGTTCGGGCGGGAGGTGTCGTACGGCCTCAACGGCTCGTGGGCCAGCTACTGGCTGGTCTTCCTTCGGCTGCTCACGGGCTGGTGGTTCTTCTCGTCCGGACTCGGGAAAATCATCGAACACGGCCTCCTCTACGATGCGGAGGGGTGGCTGCTGTTCGGAACCGAGGGAACGATCGTCTACCCGATCACCGAGTGGTTCGCGACGAACGCGGTGATCGTCCCGAACCTCATGGTTCCGTGGGGCGAGTTCGCCATCGGGCTCGGGCTCATTCTGGGCTGTCTGACCCGACTGGCCGCCGCCAACGGCGCGCTCCTGATGGGGTTCTTCTACTTCGGGAACGCCGACTGGGGCCACGGGTTCGTCAACGGCGACCTGATGGGGCTGCTACTGTTCCTGACGGTCATCGTCTTCGCCGCCGGTCGCGTCTGGGGCGTCGACGCCTACCTCGAACGCACCGACGCAGTGAAGAACCGACCCTGGCTGCGCTACCTGCTGGGCTAACACGAGGTGACCACGAATGACAGACACCATCACGACGGCCGATCGCATCGCAATGCTGTTCGGGGGCGGCCTGGTCCTGCTCGGGACCATCGTCCTCGGGTTCGTGAACGTACTCGCGGATGCACCGCACGTGCCCGTCGAGGAGGAGGGAGCGATCGTCGCGGCCCCGGTCGTTTCGCCGGACCTCCGGGCGTATCTCATCGCGCTCGGGCTACTGATCTGGCTGGGCTACGCGATATACAAACTGACGCGACCTCCCACCGTCGAAGTGACCGAGGCACAGGGGACACCGGCGGCCGACTGAGACCGACTGCAGGGAGGATCGGCGAACCGACACGACTGGCCGTTCGCGCGGCTCCGGTTTTCGACCGCTTCTTTGCGACCGTCTCCGACGCGGCGTTGTTCCGCCGACCGTCGGATCGTCGATCGACGGGGCGTCAGGCAGAGTCGGACTCGGACGGCGGGGGCGACGCCGATCGTCGCGGGAAAAGTCGGTAGCGGGTCGCTCTCAGTAGAACTCGCGGACGAGGTCCATCGCGTCATCGGGCGCCTCGTCCGGGATGTCGGACATATCCTCGGTGACGCCGTGCTGTTCGTGGTACGGCACCGACGTCTCGTCCCGGTACATCACGCCCTGGTACTCCTTCTCGCTGTCGAGGACGACCTGCTTCGCGGCCTCGTAGTCGGTCGGATCGTGATCCTCCTCTTCGAGGTCGACGAGGGTGTCGCGGAAGTAGTCGTAGGTGTCGACGTCGTTGAACGTGACACAGGGGCTGAAGACGTTGACGAAACCGAAGCCGTCGTGTTCGATCGCCTCCTGGACGATCTCCTGGTGGCGCAGCGCATCGGACGCGAACGACTGGGCGATGAAGGTCGCACCGGAGGCGAGCGCCAGCGCGAGCGGGTTGACCGGGGGCTGTTTCGGCCCTTCCGGCGTCGTCGAGGTCTCGAAGTCCGATCGCGAAGTCGGCGAGGCCTGTCCCTTGGTCAGCCCGTAGATGCGGTTGTCCATGACGACGTAGGACATGTCGACGTTGCGGCGGACGGCGTGGACGAAGTGGCCGGCTCCGATCGAGTAGCCGTCACCGTCGCCGCCGGCGACCATAACCTCGATGTCGGGGCGGGCCATCTTGACGCCGGTCCCGACCGGGAGCGCACGGCCGTGAACCCCGTGCAGGGCGTAGCTGTGCATGTAGGTCCCGATCTTGCCGGAACAGCCGATCCCGGCCACCACGAAGGTGTTGTCGGGATCGTTGCCGGTGTTCGCGAGGGCTTTCATCATGCCGTTCATCGTCCCGAAGTCGCCACAGCCGGGACACCACGTTGGCTGCTTGTCGGATTTGAAGTCGGTGAATCTGACGTCGGAGCTCATTATGCGGGCACCTCCTCGGTGAGTTTGTCGGTGATCTCTTCGGCGAGTTCGTCCGCCTTGAAGCGAACCCCCGTGTACTTGTTGATGCGTTTCACGCGGGTAAGCACGTCGTGTTCGATCACGTCGGCGAACTGGCCGGTCGCGTTACACTCCACGACGACGACGTCGTCGGCGGCCTCGATCTCCTCGCCGAGATCCGGCCGCGGGAAGATGTAGGGGACCGAGATAACGCGGACGTCGACGTCCTCCTCTTCGAGGTAGCCGAGCGCCTCGACGAGCGCGCCCTCGTTCGAGCCCCACGAGATGACGAGGTTGTCCGCGTCCGGATCGCCGAACTCGCGGTAGTCCCAGTCTTCCTGCTCTTTGGCCGTCTCGACCTTCCGGTTGCGCTTGTCGACCTGCTGGACGCGCTCGTCCTCGTCTTCGGTCCGGCGACCGAGTTCGTCGTGTTCGAGGCCCGTGCTCATGTGTGCGCCGTCGGTCGCGCCGGGGATGGAACGCGGGCTGACGCCGTCTTCGGTGACGGCGTGAGCGCGGAATCGACCCTGGGCGTCGAGCCACTCGTCGACCTCGTCCTCGTCGACGAGTTTGCCGCGATCGATCTCGACCTCGTCCATGTCGAAGGCCTCCGGCGGGAACGTCTGTTCGGTGACCGACATCGCCAGGTCGGAGACGAGGAAGACCGGCGTCTGGTACTTCTCGGCGAGGTTGAACGCCTCGACGGTCTTCCAGAAACATTCGGTAATCGACGTGGGAGCGACGATGAACCGCGGGACCTCGCCGTGGCCGCCGTACAGCGCCATGTTGAGGTCGCCCTGTTCCTGTTTCGTCGGCATCCCGGTCGACGGACCGGAACGCTGGACGTCGGTGATGACCAGCGGCGTCTCGCTGGTCGCGACCAGGCCGAAGGTTTCGGTCATGAGGTCGATCCCGGCTCCCGACGTCGCGGTCATCGCTCGAGCGCCGCCGCGGGCGGCACCGAGAGCCATGTTGATCGCCGATAACTCGTCTTCGGCCTGGACGACGTGCCCGCCGTAGTCTTCGATCCGTCCCGTCAGGTACTCCATGATCGTCGTCGCGGGCGTGATCGGGTAGCCGGCGTAGAACCGGCACCCCGCGGCGAGTGCGCCCATCCCGATCGCCTCGTTGCCGTTCAGGAGGACGTAGTCCTCGTCGGTCGTCTCGAGGTTGTACCCGAGGTGGTCCAGGTCGTAGTTCTCCTCGACGTGCTCCTGGCCGAGGCGGGCCGCTTCCTTGTTGTTCTCGACGATTTTCGAGCCCTTGCCGCCGAAGCGCTTCTCGAGGGCCTCGTCCAAGTACTCGACGTCGAAGCCCGTGATCTCGCACGCGGCACCGAGCGCGACGATGTTGCGCATGATCGCACCGCCCGCGTCCTCGGCGAGCGACTTCAGCGGGACGTCGACGGCCGTCATCTCGTCGGGGATCTCGGCCTCCCACGAGCGTTCGCCGTCGTAGATGATGGCACTCCCCTCGTGGAGTTCGTCCAAGTTCTCGTCGATCGTTCGCTGTGTCAGCGCGACGAGAATGTCCAGCCGATCGACGACGCTCTGCACGTCCTCGACCGAGGTCCGAATCTTGTAGGCCGTGTACCCACCGCGGATTCGCGACGCGAAGTCTTTCGACGTGAATACGTGCCGTCCGGCTCTGGAAAGTGCCTGGGCGAAGATTTTCCCAGTGGAGTCGATACCGTCGCCGGCCTCGCCTCCGATCGCCCAGTTGAGATCCTCAGCCATGTTAGGGCGAAACTTGCCCGCCACCTATGAAAAGGCTTCTGAAACCCCAGCCGATACACCGCATCAGCGGCTTCCATCTTCACTCGTCGGCGAAAAACTTCGCTCGAATCGGACGGCGAACGGAACCTCTTTTCAATCTCCCACCGAACCGGTTCGACATGAAAGGGACGCCAGTTTCCGTCGAATCGGTCCGCGAGGTCGGCCCGGACACCGTCGCGATCGAACTCGAGGCGCCCGCCGAGTTCGACGCTGTGCCCGGGCAGTTCGTATTGCTCCGTGCGGTCCCTGAGAGCGACGATCAGCGGGACGTCGACGAGGACGACGTCGTCATGCGCCACTACACGCTCTCGTCGCCGTCGGTCGGGGAAACGTTCGAGATCACCGTCGGGATCGATCCGGACGGCGACCTCTCGCCGTGGCTCGCCGATCTGGACGGCGGCGAAACCGTGCACATCGAGGGCCCGTTCGGGACGATCACTTACGAGCGCGACTGCGACGTCGTGGCGATCGCGGGCGGTCCGGGCGTGGGGCCCGCCGTCGCGATCGCCGAAGCGGCCCACGACGCGGGCCACGACGCGATCGTCATCTACCAGGACGACGAACCGGCCCACGTCGATCGGCTCGAAGCGATCGAAGACGAGGGCGTCGACGTCCGATTCGTCGACGAGGACGCCGACGACGAACTCGCGGACGCGATCGCAACCTACCACGACGACGGCCAGGTCTACGCCTTCGGTTTCGACGATTTCGTGACGGTCGTCGCGAGCGCGATCGACGACGCGGGTGGCGACCCGGACGAGGCGCTGATCGAGAACTTCGGCTGAGTCCTGTCGACTCCGGACCGGGCCCGCCATCGTTTGCAACTCGTCGCACTGATAAGAGGGTCGAGTAGCGACGACTGGCGATTATCCGGATTCTCTACGGGTTGGAACCGGCTCGGCAGCTACCTTCACTGATTCGTACTTCGTCACTGCTCGATCGACCGCTTCGTCAGTGTCGTTGACGAGGATCCCTGCGATACCAGTTTTCGTGTAGACGATGACGCCGACTTCCATCTCGTCAGAGATCCAGAACCCGAACGAAAACGGGATCCGTCCGTGATACAGTGAGACGTTGGAATCTTCCATCGCCTCCGTCCCGCGTTCGAACTCCAACTCGCGTAACTGCTCGAGAACGTGCGTTGCCGATAGGACTTCCAGTGCGTACGTCTCTCCGGTCGCCACGTTCCGATAGAACCGATCCGCCAATCCGATCATCACCTTCGGAACGACGACGCGGACTCGCGTCGCATCTCGAACGGACGCAAACATCGGATCCAAGGTCCCGTCCGGAACGGACGGATTCGTCTCGTACACGGAAGATCCGATCACGAACACGTCCTCCATCGTCGTCTCGTCTGGAAGCGCCTCGAGAACCGGCGCTGCTTCGGCGATATCGCACAGCCGCCCGGAATAGGCTTCGTACTGCCGATATGTGCATGCACCGACGTACGTCGTCCGCCATTTTCCACCGGCGTACTCGACGAGTTGCGCATCCGAAAGGTCCGTGATCGCTCGATCAACGGTCGACCGAGAGCAGGGCAGTTGATTAGTCAGTTCCTGTTTCGTTCGAGGCTTAGTTACCAATGCTGCGAGACAATCACGCCTGTCCGAGACAAGACGCCCGAGTATCTCTTCGCCAGGTGATTCCATACATACTAGCACTGAATAATGTATTAAATTTGTTATAGTTTAACTACAATTTATTTTTGTAACGTATTTTACTGTCTGTAGCGTAGCACGTTTGCTATTCACCGGGCGGAGCGATCGGCAGCCGACGCTCTGCCGAGAGGTCCTCAGACTCGATCGGCCTGAGCGAGCGAGATGCTCCTCGCAATGACGTACAATAACACGTTAGCCCCACCGAGAACGAGAACAAAGTACCCGAAATATCGAGAGCCGACACCGATTACACTGTCCGAATCGATCAGCACGATCGGACGTAGATCGTCGCAAGCACAGTGCCTACGCTCATTCGTCCGATACCGATCAATATGGTCGACGAAGACCTCGAACTCGAGCGCGATCTGGGCGAGGCGACGATCGTCTACGAGGAACCTGACGAGGGGACCGTCCGGAAGACGGTCCCGAACGAACACATCGCCTACTTTCAGGACCACTGGATCATCAAGACCGACGAGGACGAGGAAGGCCACGATATCGTTCGACGGATCCCCTCGCGGCGGGTCCACTACGTCGAGCGATCCGTCGAACAGTTCGAAGAGGAAGTCGAGACGCTGATCGATCGGGTTCAGTCGTTCGCCAGCGAACTCGGGACGAAGATCCCGGTCGGTGGCGGGGGCAAGGAGCGCGAACCCGTCGAACCGCACCGCATCGACGTCGAGCGGGAGGACGGCGACGAGCAATAACTCCGTAACTCGTCGACCCTGGCCCGTCGACGAGGGGGTCAGTGTTCGACGAATTCGATCAGGATCCCGCCCGTGTCTTTGGGATGCAGGAACGCGACCTCGTGACCCCACGCGCCGGGGCGAGGTTCCTCGTCGATCACTCGCACGTCGTGCGCGCGCGCGGTCGTGAGCGCGCTCTCGATACCGTCGGTCGCGAGCGCGAGGTGGTGGATGCCCGGGCCGTTGTTCTCGAGGTAGTTGGAGATGGTCCCGTCCTCGATCGGTTCGAGCAGTTCGAGGTAGCCGCCGTCGCAGTCGAGGAAGACGACGTGCATGCCGTCGAACTCCTCCTCGTGGGCGATCTCGAGGCCGAAGAGGTCGGCGTACAGCCCGGCGAGTGCCTGTGCGTCGTCGGTCGCGATACCGGCGTGATCGAAGTGCATCGTGTCGTACTCGACGCGGGGTGCGTGTTACTTTTGTGATTTTTCGTGAGATATCCGGTACCGGCGTCGAGACGGACCGCGCTCAGCGCAGTCCGAGTGTGGCGGCCAGCCGATCCCAGACGCCGTCACCCACGTCGGCGACCGCACGCATCTCCTCGGCCGTCAACTCGAAGTCGAAGACGGCCGCGTTCGCCGCGATGTGTTCGCGACTCGATGCTTTCGGAATCGCCGCCACGAACGGCTGCTGGACGAGCCACCGCAGGGCGACCTGTGCGGCGGATTTGCCGTACGCCTCGCCGATCGCCGCGAGCCGATCGTCGCCCGGAACCGTCCCCTCCGCGAGCGGACTGTACGCCGTCAGGCAGATTCCATGGTCGACGCAGTACTCGAGCAGGTCGTCCTGGTGTCGATACGGGTGGTACTTCACCTGATTCGTGACGATCGGCGTCTCCGAGAGCTGTCGGGCCGTCTCGAGTTGGTCCACGGAGAAGTTGCTCACCCCGATATGCTCGACGAGGCCCTCGTCCTGTAACTCGTTCATCGCGCGGAGCGTCTCCTCGAGCGGCGTGTGGGATCGCGGCGCGTGAATCAACAGGAGATCGATCGTCGCGAGGGAGAGCCGATCGAGGCTTTCCCTGGTCGACTCGAGGGTGGCTTCGTACGCGAGGTTGCCCGTGTTCAGTTTCGTCGTGACGAAAACGTCGTGGCGATCGACGTCGCTCGCCGCGACGGCAGCGCCGACGGCGTCCTCGTTGTCGTACATCTGGGCGGTGTCGACGTGCCGATACCCCATCTCGAGGGCGGTCTCGACGGCTCGCTGACACTCCTGGCCGGTCATCCGCGCGGTCCCGAACCCGAGCGCCGGGATCGTCGCACCTCCGGCCTCGATCGTGGCGGTCGAGATGTCGGCGTCGGACTCCATACCGGTCCGTTCGTCGGGACCGGTATTCAACGGCAGGCTCGCATTTCGAGGCCGGGTTCGAATCGTCGGCACCGTCGTGATCGATCGGCCGAGAGCGTCCGAGACGGAACTGGACCGACCCTACACCGCGCTGCCGGGCTGATACTCGCCGAACTCGTCGCGCAGGACGTTACAGATCTCGCCGACGGTGGCGTAGACCTTCACCGCGTCGATGATGTACGGCATCAGGTTCTCCTCGCCCCGTGCTGCCTCGCGCAAGGCCTCGAGGTTTGCGTCGACGGCCTCGTCGTCCCGATCGGCCCGGACCGACTCGAGACTGTCGATCTGACGCTGCTGGTCTTCCGCCGTCACTTCTTCGACGTCCATCTCGGGGTCTTCGTCGACCTGGAACTCGTTGACGCCGACGATGATGCGTTCTTGCTCCTCGATCTCCCGCTGGCGATCGAACGCGGTGTCCTGAATCTGGCGCTGGACCCACTGCTGTTCGACCGCGTCGAGCATCCCGCCGCGCTCTTCGACCTCGTCGAGAATGTCGTAGGCGTCTTCTTCGACCTCGTCGGTGAGCGACTCGACGTAGTAGCTGCCGGCGAGGGGATCGATCGTGTCGGCCGCGCCGGATTCGTGGGCGAGGATCTGCTGGGTGCGGAGGGCGGTGCGGACGGACTCCTCGGTCGGGAGGGCGAGTGCCTCGTCCTTGCCGTTGGTGTGGAGGCTCTGGGTGCCGCCGAGGACCGCCGCGAGGGCCTGGTAGGCGACGCGGACGACGTTGTTCTCGATCTGCTGGGCGGTGAGCATCGAGCCCGCGGTCTGGGTGTGGAACTTGAGTTGCTTCGACTTGGGATCGTCGGCGTCGAAGCGCTCCTCCATGATGTCGTGCCACATCCGCCGGGCGGCGCGGAACTTGGCGACCTCTTCGAAGATGTTGTTGTGGCCGTTGAAGAAGAAGGATAGCTGTGGCGCGAACTCGTCGACGTCGAGGCCGGCGTCGATCGCCGCCTCGACGTACTCGATGCCGTTGCCCAGTGTGAAGGCGAGTTCCTGGGCGGCCGTCGACCCGGCCTCGCGGATGTGATACCCGGAGATCGAGATCGTGTTGAACTTCGGCGTCTCGTCGGCACAGAACTCGAAGATGTCCGTGATGATCCGCATCGAGGGCTCCGGCGGGTAGATGTAGGTGTTGCGGGCGATGTACTCCTTCAGGAGGTCGTTCTGAATCGTGCCGCGAAGTTCCTCGCGATCGACGCCCTGCTGGTCGCCCACCGCGATGTACATCGCCAGCAGCACCGACGCCGGCGCGTTGATCGTCATCGAGGTCGAGACCTCGTCCAGCGGAATGCCGTCGAAGACGGTCTCCATGTCGGACAGCGAGTCGATCGCCACGCCGGCCTTCCCGATTTCGCCGGCGGCCATGTCGTCGTCGGAGTCGTAGCCCATCTGGGTCGGCAGGTCGAACGCCATCGAGAGCCCGGTCTGGCCCTGGTCGAGCAGGTAGTGATACCGCTCGTTGGTGTCCTCCGGCGTCGAGAACCCGGCGTACTGGCGCATCGTCCACAGTCGGCCGCGGTAGCCGGTCGAGTAGACCCCGCGCGTGTACGGTGGTTCGCCCGGATTTCCGAGGTCCTCTTCGTAGTCGAGGTCGGCGATATCGGCCGGCGTGTAGAGCCGATCGACCTCCTGGCCCCCCGTGTCCGTGGTGAACGTCTCCTGGCGCTCGCCGAACCGATCGAGCACCGGCTGGACCTCCTCCTCGTGCCACTCCGCCTTGCTGGCACGGATCTCCTCGAGTTCGTCGGAATCGAACATTATCAATATCGAGGTTCGGATGGGGCTTCAAGCTTGATGAACTCGTGTCGGTCGGTCACGGAGTTGTCCGCCGTCGTCTCGTGACCGTCGTCAGCGGTCGAGACTCACTCGTCAGCGAGACTCGTCCCGATCGATACTGGCGTTTTTGTCCCGCCCCGTCGATGGTCGTCCCATGGAACCGTCGATGTCGACGAACGACGATGGCGAGCGACGGGGCGACCGCCGCCGCGCCGCGCTCTCCGTCGCCCCGTTTCTGGCGATCGGGGTGGCGTACGTCCTGTTGCTCCTGTGGTGGGGCCTCGATCCGCTCTGGGCGTTCGTGATCCTGCCCCCGATCCTCGCCGTCACGGCGATCGGCTGGGTCGCCGTCCGGTACGGCTTCCACGAGGGGCCACCCGGACCGAACGGCTGAGATAGCCGCCATTCACCGGCCCTCGCCGGCGATCACCGACCCGTATCGTACTTGTACGTCGCACTGTCCGGATCGATCCCGAAGTCCTCGGCGGACTCCTCGTTCGACTCCCCGTCTCGCTGCTCGGGGGCTCGCTTGAACGCCTCGCGCAGCCGATCGGGCATCCGGAACCGATCGATCTCGATCACGAGCGGGACCGCGTCCGGATCCGTCCGGTCGCGTTTCGCCGACAGGCGATCCTCGAGGGGGGCGGGCAACCGCGACTCCTCGATCCGCCGGAAGCCGAACTGGGCGAGGTAGGCGCTCTCGCCGGTCAGCGCGTAGACGGTGGAAAACCCTTCGTCGCCGGCGTACTCGAGCAGACGTTCGACGACGTGGGCCCCGACGCCCTGGTTTCGCCAGCCCTCGAGGACGCCGATGCTGGTCAACTCGCAGACCGCGTCCTCGCGATCCCCTCGATCGTCGGTCTCCGACGAGTCGTCGACCTTGTGGATGCGAATGCGGCCGAAGCCGGCCTTCTCCCCGGAGTTTTCGTCGACGGCGACGACGTAGTCTCGCGAGCGGAACGCCGTATCGTCGAGCCCCATCGACTCGATGTGATCGAGAAGCCAGACTTCTTCTCTGTTTTTCGCGTCCCGCACGTACATGATTCGACGTAGGGGACGTGTGGCCAAAAGCATTTGTGGGTCTTCGGCCGCTGCAACCGCCTCGGTCGTGAGGCGAGTGCGACACGATCGCGGGCGACAGTGCAGCGATCGAGTGCCGGGCCCGGGTTCACGAGGTCGGGGGGCCAGCCATCCGGTCGATTTCCGATGGTGGAAAACTTACATCTCTCTACACGAAGGGGACCGTATGACCAGATCGGTCGACGATCCACTCGCGGCGCTGGCGAATCTCCCGACGATCGCGCATCCCACCGTCTCGCCGGACGGCGAGGAAGTCGCCTGCTACTACGACGTCAGCGGGCGCAACGAACTGCACGTGATCGACGTCGAGACCGGGGAGCGGACGCGGTGGTCGGACGGCGAGGTTCCGCGAAACGCCCGCTGGTTCGTCCAGTGGGGTGCCGACGGAGACCGCGTGTTCTTCCACCGCGACGAGGCCGGCGACGAACAGAACGATATCTACGCGCTCACCCGCGAGGGCGAGGTCGAACCGATCGTCGAGATGGACGGACAGACCGTCATCTACGACGTCGGCACCGACGGCGAGACGCTCCTGTTCGGATCGAATCGCGACGGCCAGATGAACGTGTATCGCCACGCGTTCGACGGCGACACGACGAAACTCACCGACTACGATCGCGCCGTCCACGGGGCGATCGCCGCGCCGACCGGCGATCGAATCGCGTACGCGACCAACGAGACCGACGACTTCGACAATCGGGACGTCTACGTCGCGAACGCCGACGGCTCCGAGCCACGGAACCTCGAGATCGGCGAAGTCGGCGCCGAGGCGATCCCCGTCGACTGGGGCCCCGACGGCTCGCGATTGCTGGTGGGCGACAACACCGACGACCTCGGACGTGTCGGCGTGTACGATACTGCGGCCGACGATTCCGAGCCGATCACCTGGTACGGCGACGGCGAGTACGAGGAGGTGCCGGTTTCGTTCCTCTCCGGCGGCGAGAGGATCTTCGCGGAACGCACCCGCGGTCCCCTCGCGGTGCCGGTCGTCTACGACGCCGCGACCGGCGAGGGACGCGAACTGGACCTCCCCGAGGGGGTGACGACGCTTCCCCCGATGGGACCGTCCGAGTACGCCGTCGGCGACGATCGACTGCTCCTGCAGCACACGACGCCGACCCGGCGACCGGAACTGCTCGTGTACGACCTCGAAACGGACGAGTACGAGACGCTGCTGGAGGCCGAGTACGGCCCGTTCGATCCCGAGGACTTCGCCGACGCGGAGTACGTGACGTTCCGCTCCGACGGCGTTCCGGAGACGCCGGCCAGGGCCGTCGAACACGCCCCCTCCGAGGAACTCGAAATCGGCGCGCTCCTGTACGATTCGGGCCAGCGACCGTCGCCGCTCGTCGTCAACCCGCACGGCGGTCCCCGAAGTCGGGACGACAAGTCGTTCGACCTCTACACGCAGGTACTCGTCTCGCAGGGATTCTCGGTCCTGCAGGTCAACTACCGCGGTTCGACCGGCCGCGGCCGCGAGTTCGTCGAGCGACTGATCGACGACTGGGGCGGTGCGGAACAGGGCGACGTCGCCACCGCCGTCGAACACGTCCTCGAGACGCGCGACTGGCTCGACGACGATCGCGTGGTCGTCTTCGGCGGCTCCTACGGCGGCTACTCGACCTACTGGCAACTCGTGCAGTACCCGGACCTCTACGACGCGGGGATCGCCTGGATCGGCCTCACCGACCTCGAGGACATGTACGAGAACACGATGCCGCACTTCCGCACCGAACTCATGGAGAAGTACCTCGGGGCGCCCGACGAGAATCCCACCCTCTACGAGGAGCGATCGCCGATCACGCACGTCGAGAACCTCTCGGCACCGCTGCTGATCGTCCACGGCGTCTCCGATCATCGCGTCCCCGTTTCGCAGGCCCGGCTCTTCCGCAACGCGCTCGAGGACGCGGGCTTCGAGGCGGGCGCGAACGGCGACTTCGAGTACCAGGAACTCGGCGAGGAAGGTCACGCCTCGACCGATCGAAACCAGAAGCTCCGCATGTTCCGCCAGGTCGGGGAGTTCCTCGATCGACGCGTGCCGGATCGGAGCGACGGCGAGTGAGCGCAGGCGCGTCCGGGATCCGATCGATCCCCGGACAACCGAACGGCGATCGGTTCGCGAGCCGAGTCGGGAACGGCCACGCCGCCGTCGCCAACGCACAGAGCTAAGAGATCGGAGGACGATCTGGGGGACGAAATGCGTCACGCGAAGGGACCACTGCTCACCGTCGACGTCGGTGAGCGGACCGCGACCGAGACGACGATCGACGAGTTACTCGAAACCTACGTCGGCGGGCGAGCGGCCGCGACGGCGCTCGCGCACGAACGGATCCCGTTCGACGCGGACCCGTTCGGCCCAGAAAACCGGGCGTACCTGTCGACGGGGCCGCTCCAGCAGTCGCAGATGTCCTTTACCGGTCGGATGAACATGACGGGACTGTCGCCGCTGACGGACGGCCTCGTCTCGACCAACGCCGGCGGCTACCTCTCGCGGAACTTCGTCGGCACCGGGATCAGCGTCCTCGAACTGGTCGGCGAGAGCGACGAGTTGCTCGCCGTCCACGTGCGGGAGGATGGGGTCACGTTCGAGGAAATGCCGGACCTCGAGGGGGCGACGGTGCCGGAGACGTCAGACTACGTGCAAGCCCAGCACGACCTCGGGCCCGAACACTGCATCGCGATCGGGCCTGCGGGGGAGAACCGCGTCCGCTTCGCCTCGGTGATGACGTTCGACTCGAGAGCATTCGGCCGCGGCGGCCTGGGGGCGGTGCTGGGGGCGAAGAACGTCAAGTGTGTCACGTTCGAGGGCGACGCGGCGCCGCCGATCGAGATCCCGGATCCGCCCGAGATGGACGTCCACCGCGAAGCGGCCCAGTCGGACGACCTGATGCGCCGGCAGGGGACGACGGGCGGCACGGAGTTCATCAACGACAACTTCTCGCTGCCCACCCGCTACTTCCGGGAGTACGAGTTCGAGCACGCCGCGGACATCGGCGGCGACGCCGTCGAGGAGAAGAAGTACAAGAAGGGCGCGTGTTCGGCCTGCGCGTACGCCTGCAAACTGCCGACGCGGGACGAAGAGGCGGGCGTCGAGACCGAGGGCCCGGAGTTCGAGACCGTCTACTCCTTCGGCTCGTGCCAGGGGGTCGGCGATATCGTCGAGGTCATGAAAGCGAACGAACTCTGCGATACCCTCGGGATGGACACGATCTCCGCCGGCGTCACCGTCGCCGCGTACCTCGACAGCGAGGACGAGTTCGGCAACGCGGCCCTCGCCCAGGAAGTGACCGAGAAGATCGCCTACCGTGAGGGGATCGGCGATCGGCTCGCGGAGGGGGTCGATCGGTGCCACGACGACCTCGGCGTCGACAACTACACCGTCAAGGGGATGGAGTTCGCGGCTCACGACGGACGCGTCCTCCACGGCCAGGGACTCTCCTACGCCGTCGCGAACCGCGGGGGCGATCACATGTACGCCGGACTACTGAGCCTCGAGTACAGCGGCGAACTCGACCCGGAGGGGACTCTCGGGAAGGCCGAAACCCTCGTCGAAGAGGAGAACGCGTCCGCGTTCCGGGACACCGGAATCGTCTGTGCGTTCGGGAGCGACTACGTCACCGACGAGCGCCTCGAGATGCTCTTCGACGCCGACTACGACGATCTGATGGCCGTCGGCGCGGCGACCGTCCGACTCGAACGCCACTTCAACAACCAGCGCGGGTTCGATCGGGGCGACGATCGACTCCCCTACGAGATCCCGGATCTCGCGGACGCGATCGAGGAGTACTACGCGGCCAGGGGCTGGGACGACGGGATCGTGCCCGAGGGGACGGTCGAGGCCTCCGTGCCGTCGGCCGACTAAACCGAGTGACGGCTCGACAGCGGCCCGCCATCACCGCGGCGGCGTTCGTTCCCGTCCTCGAGTGCGGCCGCGGCGCTCGCGTTCGCGGTCGACGAGCCGTCTGATCCGATCGTCCGTCGGTGGATGGGTCTCGAAGAGCCGGGTCCGGACCTCTTCGTCGTCAGTGTGGACGTACAACGGCGAGAGCAGTCCGTGGCGAGGCTCGGCGGCGCGCTGAACCGTCCGGAGCGCGCTGGCGAGCGCGAGGGGGTTCCCGGTGACGACTGCAGCCCGATCGTCCGCGGCGTACTCGCGACGTCGAGAGTGGGCCCGGACGACGGCGGTTACGAGGAGGAAACAGACGGCGACGGCCCGATCGATCCACCGGAGCGACCGCGCGACGCTCGTGTCGGCCCACGAACCCGGCTGGCCCCGCGCCCAGGAAACCGCTCGTGCGACGCCCGTAACCGAGAGGGTGATCGGCAGGAGCACCAGGAAGACGACGCCGGCGACCGTCCGGAACAGACTGTACGCGAACGTCTGGACGAACGCGTCGTGGCTCTCGAGGTGGGCGAGTTCGTGGGCGACCAGCGCCTCGAGTTCGTCGACGGAACACAGGTGACAGAGCGATCGATCGAGGACGACGACGCCGGTCCGTGCGGACCCGAGTGCGAACGCGTTCGGGGTCGGCAACGTCGCGACGAGGATCCGCGGGCGGTCGACGTTCAGCAGACCGTCGAGCCGATCGAGTCGTCGGTAGAACTCTGGGGCGCTGGATCGCGGGAGTTCGGCCGCATCGAGACGTGACAGTAGCTGACGGGTCCCGAACCGATAACCCAGATAACCGGCCAACAGGGCGGCGACGACCACGAGGACGAGCGTCGTCAGCGCGTCCGGTGTGGAACGCCAGAGGACGGCCAGACCGAGCGCAGTGAGCGCCGCGAGACCGAGATACGCGACCAGTACGGAACCCCCGACGAGTGCCAGCAGCACCCGACGTCCGGCTCCTCGAGACGACATACGCTCGCTACGAACGGCTGGCGGAAACGGGTTTCGACCCGCCGCACTGGGACTGGTGTCGCCGTTCGGGAACTAGTCGGCTGACAGCGCCTCCTCGAGCCGATCTTCGATCGCCGCCAGTTCCGCGTACAGTTCGTCACCGGCCTCGTCCTGGAGTTCGTCGATCCGCGTCGCGAGCCCCTCGAGTCGGGTCCCCTTCTCGGTCTCGTCGCTTTCGATCTTCTGGACGTAGACGTCCTCCTCGACGTCGTACACCGCCGACTTCGAGAGGTCGGTGACGGCCAGGACGACGTCGAGTTTGTCCCGATCGACGCCCGTGACCCACTCGCGGGGGATACCGTGCTCGTCGAGCGCGTCGAACACGGTCTCCTCGTCCTTCGGTCGGCGGCGTTCGCGAGTGGTCCGGCGAACTGCGCCGAACCGGCCGGACAGGCGCTGGTCGAGGCCGAGTCGTTCGAGCAGCGGGTCGCGTACCGTCGTTCGCAGACGATCCGCACCCCGCTGAACGTCCGACAGCAACACGTAGAGATCGGTCAGCGACCCGGTATCGAGCGTTTTCGGCTCCTCCACGTCGCCCTCGAGGCGTTCGACGAAGTCGGCCAGCAGCAGGGCATCGTCGTGGATCCGCTCGGGCGTAGTTCGCGCCTCGATCGCCGAGATCAGGTACGGGCTCTCGCCCCCGACGGCTCGCTCCGGGTCGTGGGTAATCGCGTCGTCTGTGACGGTGTACTCCCCCGAGAGTGTCAGGACGGCCGCGTACGGCTCGACCCGCGGCGGCAGATCGTCCACGGGAATCGCCTCGTCGGGGAGCCGATCGACGAAAACCTCGAACTGCTCCCGCCAGAGGGGCTGTTGCTCGCCGCTGTCGGTGAAGCGAACGGCGATCCGATCCGGGTCGATCGCGTCGATCTCGAACCGGCGCTCGGAGACCGGTGTGACCAGTTCCGTCCCGGGATCGAGGTCCGCGCAGGCCGCTCGCAGGTCGATCCAGAGATCCTCGTCCATACCGGTCCTACATCGAGCGCGGCCAAAAAGCGCCCCCACGAACCTGCCGCGCTGTCAGCGGCTACTCGGCCGACGCGACACTACTCTCCGGACGCGACGATCGGTGGCAACTCGGCGAGCGAGTCCAGCCGGTACGTGGCCTCCGTGTCGCGCTCGCCGCCTTCGTCCTCTCGCAGGAGCAGTGCCGAATCGATGCCGGCGTTGCGGGCCGCCCGCACGTCGACGGCCCGATCGCCGACGTAGAGTGCAGCGTCGGCGTCCAGCGAGTCCATCGCGGCGTGAACGTTCCGGGGGTCGGGTTTGCGCCGGGCGAGGCCGTCGGGCGTCAGGGGACACCCGTGGACGGTCTCGAACAGCGATCGCAGTCCGAACCGATCGAGGACTGTCGAGACGACGCCCGGGTGGTTGTCGCTGACGATCCCGAGCGGACGATCGAGCGATCGGACGGCGGTGACGTCGTCGTAGACCGAGCGCAGGCCGCGCTCGATCGCCTCCCGCTGCGTTCGGACGAGTTCCCGCGCCGCCTGCGCACAGAACGCATCGGCGTCGATCCCGAGGCTGCGACACCGCTCGGCGAGCGAGTCGAAGTCGCCGGCGACGAGCGCGAGCAGGGTCTCGTGGGACGGTCCCGACGCGCCGAGCGCGTCGTAGGTGCGTCCGACGGCGTCGGAGAGCCGATCCCGCGAGGGGGTCTCGACGACGACCCCATCGAAGTCGAACAGGACCGCGTCGTACTGCATACCGGACCGTGCTATTCACTGCGCCGACTTAAGAGTCGGCGGTCCGCATCGATCCCGTCACGACGTCGTCTAGCCGCCGTATACCGACGGAACCAGCCGGATTACGGAATCGGTCTCGACGATCGTCTCGAGCCCGTCCAGGTGCGTGACGTTCTTCCTGTCCCTGGTCACGACGGTCTCCCCGGCCAGCCCCCCGCCGTCGGCTGCCACGAGACGCCCGTCGAGCGCCGGATACGCCGTCTCGAGGTCGGACAACAGTTCCCCGACGGTCTCGGCGTCGGTCTCGAACTGGACCGTCTTCTCGCCGACGGCCTCGCGGAACGGGCCGAAGAAGACGCATTCGATTTGCACGTGCTGGAATAGTGCGTGCCACGTCTTGTAGCCGATGGTTCGCGCTCGATCGACCGGTCGATCCGGCTGGGAGGTTACGTCGATCGATACCTTCGCAACTGCGTCGACGTCGCCCGCGAGACAGCGGGAACGGACGCCGTCCACCTCCTCGGCTACTCGGTGAGTGCGCCGCTGGTGGCCGGCTACGCCGCGCTCGCTCCCGACACTGTTCGCACGCTGATCCTTCAGGGCCTTCAGGGGCCGCCGATCGCGTTCGACGCCGCTGCTCGAGGCCGGATGCTGCTCCGCAAACCCGTCGAATTTCCGGTCACGACCCCGCTCCGGCTCTGGGACTGGCTCGACGAACTCGTCGTCGAGCCGTCCGGTCGAAAACTCGCCTGGATGGTGGGCGGACCCGACATCCCCGGAGCGGTGTACCGCGAGTTCGTCGAGGAACTGCTCCTCGGGGATCGTCTGCTTGCCGGTGACTGCGAACTGAACGGCCAGACGATCGACCTCGGACGAATCGACGTTCCCGTGTTACTCGTGCTCGGCCGCAAGGAGGAGTTCGTCCCGTGCGAGGCGAGCGTACCGCTCTTCGACGCGATCGCCGGTGACGACACTACCACCATCGAGCTACCAGTCGGCCACTGGGACTCTCGACGGCGGTCGAGCCTCACGAGTCGGGGTGGCCTCGGGTCTGTGACCGGTTCGAACACCGGAGCGACGACTCGGTCGCGTGATCGAGCGATCCGGAACTCCCGTCGGCGATCGGAACTGTAGCGCATTCTGTCGGTTTCGTCCAGGAACGGGGACCATCAGTGTGATTCGGTTACTCGAGTCACCTGAGTTGAATTATAGAAATGATTATTAACCATACTTCCCTTGGCTTCTGTGTAATTCATGATGGACGACATGCTCGATCGACGGACGGTACTGAAGGGGATCGGTGCGGGCGGAATCACGCTCTCGTTTGCGGGACTGGCGTCCGCGGACGGCGAACAGCGGTATCTCGTCCGTGGAAGTACCGGCATCGAGCGACAGGTTCGTCGCCGGGGGTTTTCCGTCGAACACAGCCTCGCCGACGGGTCGGTGCTCGTCGTCACCGGTGACCAGGAAGCCAGTGACGACCTCGAAGGGATCGACGACGTTTCGATCGCAGTCCCGGACTTCGAGTTCGAGTTAGAGGGTCCGGAACTATCCGCGTCGGCCGACGTCGACGTGGGTGACGACGACAGCGGTTCGGGGAACGGCAAGGCGAAGGGTCAGGACGACGGCTCGGACGCCGAGACTGACGAGGACGGCTGGCCGGCGCTGTTCGATTACCAGTGGGACAAACGCGTCACGGCTGCCGACGAGGCCCATGGATGGGCGAGCGGAGACGGCCGTCGACTGGCGATCATCGACACCGGCATCGACCACACCCACCAGGATCTCGGGAACGTGAACACGGACGCGAGCGCCTCCATCATCGACGGCGAAATCGGTGCCCACACCGGGGACGCGAGCTACCATGGGACCCACGTCGCCGGAATCACGGCGGCGACCGGTGCGGTCGGCGTAATCGGCACGGCACCGGACGCCGAACTCGTCTCTGTGCGCGTGTTCGGAGAAGAGGGCGGCGCCACCTTTACCGATATCCTCCTCGCGATGGAGTACGCCGCCGACGTCGGTGCGGACGCGGCGAACATGAGTATCGGGACGCCACCGATCCCGCCGCAGGGCAACGCCGAGCAGTACCGGGGCGTGATGGAACCGATCGCACAATACGTCACCTCGCAGGGGACGCTCCTCGTCGGCAGCGCCGGGAACAGCGATGCGAACCTCCAGCAGGGCGGCTTCTTCACGCTCCCGAACAGCCTCTCCGGCGTGACGAGCATCAGCGCGACCGGCCCGAACGACGAGCGAACGTTCTACTCCAACTACGGGACCAACGAGATCGACGTCGGTGCGCCCGGCGGTGGCTACGAAACCCTCGAGAAGAGCCTCTCGGAGGACGAAAACGCGGTCGAGTGGCCCTACCCGACGAACCTCGTGCTCTCGACGATTCCCGGAGATAGCTATGACTGGCTCGCCGGGACGTCGATGGCGGCCCCACAGGTCACCGGGACTGCGGGCCTCGTCCGGGATCGGTACCCAGATACAACCGCGAAACAGGTGGAGAAGTACATCAAACAGGGTGCCGACCTCGTGAGCGGTGACAGCGATCCCGACCTGGGTGCCGGCCGTCTCAACGCGAAAGACGCCCTGGACGTCGAGTAGGGACTCACCGATCGAGAAACGATCGCACCGTCGCGTCGAACGTTCTTTTGCGCTCGTGGAACGCGCCGTGTTTCGCCCCGGGGACGAGTTCGAGGTCCCCGTTCGGCAATTCGGCGGCGGTTTCGCGCGCGAGTCTGGCCGTGAAGTAGGGGTCGCGTTCGCCGCCGAACACGAGCGCGGGCTGGTCGATGTCGTCGAGTCGATCGCAGCCGTCGTAGCCGAGAATCATCTCGAGCGATCGCCACACGTCGGCGGGTTCGGCGGGCCGGGGGAGCAGGGCCCGGCCGATCGTCCGGATCATCGGCGGGTACGTTATCGCGCGCCCGTCCGAGAACATGTCGACGGCGAGCTTTGACCGGATCGACGCCCAATCGTGCTCGCGGGCGTACCGCTCGAGTTCACGGGCGTCCGACCGCGCGTCTTCGTCGAGTCGGCACGCGCTGTTCGCGAGGACGAGCCGATCGACCAGGTCCGGACGGCGCCGGGCGAGCGACTGACCGATCAGTCCACCCATCGAGACGCCGATCACGTCTACCGCCTCGCTCGACTCGGCGACCGCCTCGATCGATCGCGCGTGATCGTCGGCTGCCCGGGTGGCATCGTATCCCGACGGAAGCCCGCGGGGACGACTACAAAGGTATACCCTGTACTCGTCGAGGTATCGGGCGAAGTACGGAGCGAGCGCCCAGCCGGCGAACGGTGGATAAACGCCGGTGAACATCGCGTCGCCCAGTCCGGGCAGGACGACGAGCGCTCGCGGGCCGTTCCCGACGGCCGCGTAGGGGTGCCCGCCGGTGAGGTCACCGGTCTCGCTTCGGACCGGGATCGATCGGTGCATCGGACCTCTCGGCCGCCTCAGGAGGGCGTCAGCCGATCCCACAGCGACTTCATCTCCGAGGCCGTCGACAGCGTGTCGAGTTCGCGGTACGCCGACTTCTCCTCGTCGTAGTTCGCCTCTAGCGGCGTCTGCACGTCGTTGCCGAGTTCGAGTTCGGTCGCAAGCATCGACAGTCCCTCGTAGGCCGTCATCTCGACCCGCTCGGTCATCATGCCGGCGTTCAGGTAGACCATATCGAGCAGGTCGTCGTCCGTGATCTGGTCCTCGAGGGTCCGCCGCTCCGTTTCGAGGGCGTCGAGTACCGGATCCTCTCGCGCCTCCGGACGTTCACCGAGCGCGTCGAAGGCGTCCTCGATGCGCTCGACCTGCGTGCGCGTCTCGTCGCGGTGGTCGGCGAATCCCCGGCTCATTCGATCGTTACTCGCGTTGAGCGCCATCTCGTCGAGCGTGTCGATCAGTTCCCGTTCGACGTAGTACTGCTGGCCGAGCTTGTGGACGAACAGCTGGTGGACGGTATCGATCGCCATGAGAATGGCGTGACCGACCGGTCGGTTAATCATCGGCCCCGAACTCGCAGGGTCCGACGGCCCGTCACTCGGACTCGAGTCGGGCGACGTCGTCGGGAACGTCGAAGTCGTGGTAGTGTTCGCCCTTCTCCGAACTGAGGATGTCGAGTGCCGCCGCCCCGCCGTCACCGGCGGCGATCACGGCCTGCCACTCCTCGGCCCGGACCATCGCGCCCGTCGCGTACAGGCCGTCGATGCTGGTTTCCATGCTGAGATTCACGTCGACGGTGTCCTCGTCGTCGAACTCGCAGCCGACGTCCTCGGCGATCGATCGGTCCGCGCCCGTGGCGAGTACGACGTAGTCGGCCTCGTACGCGTCGTCGTCGGTCGCGACCCGGAAGCCGCCGTCCGTCCGTTCGACGTCGGTCACGTGCTCGTCGGTGTGCAGGTCGGCACCGCGGTCCCGTACCTGTCCGCGGGTGAGTTTCAGAAACTCGTCGCCGCTGATGCTCCGGATTCCCGGATAGTTGAACAGATGCGCCTTGTGCACCCACGTCTCGTCGGTGTCGAACACGATCGTCTCGAGGCCGTTCTTCGCGGTAAACAGGGCTGCACTCAGTCCGGCGGGGCCGCCGCCGACGATGGCAACGTCTGGCATAGCCGGAGGAACGACGAACAGCGGAATAAACGATTTCATCAATCAAACTCAATTTCCGTCGCTCCGGACGGTCGACACCGCTCAGGAGAGTGCCACCGAGTCGGGATCGATCCGCCGTGGCTCCGGTACCGAATCGCTCGAGACGGCGTGGCTGCCTCGATCGGTCGTCACCTCCGCGGGTTCGTCCCCGGTCAGGACGACCACGCCCTCGGTAAGCAGCGGCGCGATCACGCCCGCGACCACCGTCCGCGGATCGGACAGCGACGCCCGGACGACCACGCGATCGCCGGTTTCGAGGCCGTACTCGTCGATCACGTCTCCCGCCGCGGCGAGGACGTCCTCGTGGGTGTAGGTCCGGTCCTCGTCGGTCAGGATGTCGGTGTCCGGGGCGACGGAAAGCGGCGGAAACGCCGGATTCTCGCTCCAGATGCCGGCGTCGAAGTGGTGGACGTCAGGCTGCCCGGGCTTGTCGCCGTAGCCGACCCGCTGGGCGCCCCGCGGTAACTCGTACCGATCGAGGGCGTCGACCGGGGCGACCAGCGCCCGGAGGTCGTCCGCGGCGGTCAGGTCCGTCGGCGGCTCGAACTGCGTCCGCCCCTCGAGCAGCGTCGTGCCGAAGAACGCTTCCAGCGCGAGCGGCCCCGCGCCGACGACGCCGACGGTGACTCCCTCGCGAACCCCCGCGTGGCGCAGGAAGTTGCCCGACTTCCAGGCGGTCGTACACAGCCAGTGGTAGTCGAACTCGCGTCCGGTCGCGTCGACGAGCGCCGGCCGATCGTCGCGCCGGTCACGCGTGAGCAGGGCGTCGACGGTTTCCATACACGACGTTTCGGGTACTGGATGAAAAGTCCGCCGTGTTCGGCGTCATCCGCCGGTCGCCCCCGCTCATCGGCTCGCTCCGCTCCTCAAATGACCCCGTGGTACCGGTAGAACCGCCGGGTCCGTTCCTCGGCGAGCAACGGTCGATGAACCTGCAGCGACGCCACGCCGGGGTAGCTGTTGGCTTCGATGATCGAGAACTCGCCCTCTCCGGTGACGACGAGGTCCCAGCCGACGTACGGCACGTGCGAGAGCGTCTCCGCGATCTCGAGCAGTCGATCGCGCACGGATGCCCAGCCGGGTACGTCGGTTCCCTCGATCCGTGTTCCGGTGTCGGGGTGCGTCTCGTGCCACTCGACGCTCCCCTCGGTCGGATACGCCGCGGCCGCACTGAGGCGGCCCCTTTCTCGATCGATCTCGGCGCTCAACCCGCCGTTCGAGAAGTTGTCCACGGGCACGGACGCCCGCGTTCCCAGCCGGTGGATCGCGATCGGAACGAACGCCTCCCGGTCGCGCTCGTCGAACATCGTGAGAACGCGGATCGTGTTCGTCGTGCCGGGAAACAGTTCGTTCGCGTAGTCGGCCTGTTCGACGAATTCGCAGACGAGGTAGTTCTCGAGGGAGGCGAGTGTCTCGTCGAGTTCGGCTTCGCTCGTCGGGCTGCCGTCGTAGTAGTACGTGTCGTCCCGTCGCTCGAGGAAGGAGACGTTGTTCCCGCCGCCCCCGCTGAACCACTTCAGGACGAGTCGGTCACCGTTGGAGAGGCGCTCGTCGACCCAGTCGATGGGGGCTGCAGTTGGCCTCGTCGACGGGGACGACTGCTCGGGTTCGACTCCGCCGTCGTTCAGCACCGTCCCGCGGCCGTCGGTTTCGTCTTCGAGCGCCTCGTCTGCAGCCCTCTCGTTGCGAAACGCCCCATCGGGATCGAACGCGTGAAATCGGCCGTCGGCGAGCAGCCCGTACACGATCGGCCTGTGCGTGGGGAACTCTCCGAGGACCCGGTGAAAGGCGAGTTTGTTGTCGATCAGGGCGTTCCAGTGGCCGTTGATCCGCTTCGTCCCGAGGAACCGCTGGTAGTCGGTGAGGTACGCCTCGTGATCGTGTGCCTCGAAGTCGTAGATAACCCTGGACTTGCTCAGAAAGCCGCGCCGGTAGCCCCGGAACCGCTGTCGGAGTGACAAGTCGAACGACGACCCGGAGCGACGCTCCGCCCTGGCGAGTTTCCGCGCTTGCGCGATCGTCCGATACGCTCGTTTGACGCCCATCGAGGGTCTCTGCCAGTCTCGTCCCCATACTTATTCCCGGTGTAACGATCGTGGCTACACGCACAATCGTCTACGTAACCCGTGTGCGGAATTATCGCAGCTATCGAAACTCGGTGCGCATCCGAACGGACGACGGCCGTACGATCGGTATGTACACGGGCACAGTTGCTAGTATAGAATCGTCCTCGCGGCGAGCGTGTCGGCTCACGATCGTCCCGATACCGATCGATGAAGCCGCTGAGGGAGAGTTGCGTCGCGAGGCGGGATTTCAACGACACAGGAACCGCGGTCAGAACGCGCGCTTGATCTTCTCGAAGAAGCCTTCGGTGACCTCGATCTCGTCGCCGCCGGCCTCGGCGAACGCTTCGAGGGCCTCTCGCTGGTCCTCGTTGAGGGACTCCGGCGTGACGACCTGTACCTTGACGTAGAGGTCGCCGTGGCCACGACCGCGCAGTCGGGGCATCCCTTTCCCCTCGAGGCGGAAGGTTTCCCCGCTCTGGGTTCCCTTCGGAATCTCGAACTCGGCGGCTCCGGACAGCGTCGGCACTTCGACGGTGTCGCCGAACGTGGCTTGCGGGAACGAGATCGGCAGGCGGTAGCGGAGGTCGTCGCCCTCGCGCTCGAACTCCTCGTGGTCGGCGATCGTCACGTCGATCAGGAGGTCACCGTGCGGCCCGCCTTCGGGACTCGGCGCCCCTTCCCGCTCCATCCGGAGGGTCTGTCCGTCCTGGATACCCGCGGGCACCTCGACGGTCAGCGTGGCCTCGTTGCGGACGTAGCCCTCGCCGCGACACTCGCTGCAGGTCTCGGAGTAGAGGGTCCCCTCGCCCTCACAGCGGGGACAGGTCGTCGTCTGCTGGACGCGCCCGAGCGGCGTCTGCTGGACCTGGGTCACCTGCCCGCGACCCTGACACTCGGGACAGGTCCGGGCGTCCGCGTCCGGCGGGTGCCCCTCGCCGCCGCAGACGTCGCAGGCTTCCGGCCGCTCGACGGTGAACTGCTTCTCGACGCCCTCGTAGGCCTCCTCGAGGTCGATCTCGAGTTCCGTGCGGAGGTCGCGCCCCTTCCGCGGGCGGCTGCGACCGCGGCCGCGGCCGCCGCCGAAGACCTGCTCGAAGATGTCGCCGAGACCGCCGCCCATGCCGCCACCGCCCATGCCGCCACCCATCCCGCCGAACGGGCCGCCGCCCATACCGCCGGGGCCGTCCTCGCTGGCGTCGAATCCGTGCTTCTCGGCCTGTTCGTACCGATCGTGCCCCATTCGGTCGTAGGCCTGGCGTTTCTCCTCGTCGGTCAGGACCTGCTTCGCCTTCTGTATCTTCTTGAACTTCTTCTCGGCGTCCGGATCGTCGCTGACGTCCGGATGGTACTCGGTGGCCTTCTTTCGATAGGCCTGTTTGATTTCCTCGGTCGAGGCGTCGGGACTCACGCCGAGAACGTCGTAGAAATCCTCGCTCATTCGTTGCGCCATGGTACTCGGTTGAGCCACTTGAAACGAACGTTCCCCTGCGAGCACCAGTTCCACGGCTCAGACCGGCTCCGATCGGTGACACGAAGCGACGAATCACGATTGACCGCCTCGTGGTGACGAAGACTCCCGAGTCGGCGACTCACCGAAGTGCGTCGAGCAATCCCGGGACAACCAGCACCGGGTAGAGGACCACCGCGGAGTGAAAGCCAGTGTCGCGGACGAACGGTGCGCCGAAATAGAATCCACCCGCCAGTGCTGCCGCGTACAGGCCGAATCGAATCGCGCGATCGCCGATCGTTCCCTCGCTCCCGCCGGTGGTGCGACGAAGCCGACGATGTTCGCTGCCGTGAGAGTCGGGAGGCGACGTCATCGAAAACGAGTACGCGGATCGGCCACTAAAGTGTTCGGAGAACTACCATTCTGGTCCGGAACCAGCAGACGTCGCGTCGCCCGTCACCGGCGCAAATCGGAGATTCGCCGGTAGGCGAGGGCTCGTCCGTTCAGTCTTCGTCCTCGTCGTCGACGTCTTCGAAGTCCGCGTCGACGAACTCCTCGTCCTCGTCGCCGGTCGCGCCGGCAGCACCAGCGCCGGGGCCGGGGTTCGGACCGCCGCCCATGCCACCGGGGCCCGCGCCTGCAGCGCCGCCCGCGGCACCGCCTGCTGCGCCACCTGCGCCACCGCCGGCAGCACCGCCAGCACCGGCGCCGGCCTGCTGGTAGACCTGCTTGCCGATTTCCTGGAGTTCCTTGCTCAGGTCCTCGGTCGCGGATTCGATGTCGTCGGCCTCCGCCTCGTCGTCGTCGATCGTCTCCTCGACGTCCTCGATGGCCGCCTCGATGTCGGCACGCAGGTCGTCGTCGACCTGCTCGTTCTCCTCGAGGAGCGTCTCGGCCCGCTGGATCGTCGCCTCGGCGGTGTTGCGGGCCTCGATCCGCTTGCGCTTTTGCTCGTCTTCCTCTGCGTGTTTCTCGGCCTCGCGCTGCATGCGCTCGATCTCGGAGTCGGAGAGACCGGCACCGCCCTCGATGGTGATTTCTTCGCTGGTGCCGGTACCCTTGTCCTCCGCCGAGACGTTGACGATGCCGTTCTCGTCGATCGAGAACGTGACCTCGATCTGCGGCGTTCCGGCGGGTGCCGGCGGGATGCCGGTCAGGTGGAACTCGCCGAGCAGTTCGTTCTTCTCGGCGAGTTCGCGCTCGCCCTGGAAGACTCGCACCTGCACGGAGGTCTGGTTGTCCGCCGCGGTGGTGAAGATCTTCGACTCCTCGGTCGGGATCGTGGTGTTCTTCTCGATGAGTCGCTCGAAGAGGCCGCCCTTGACCTCGATACCGAGCGAGAGCGGGGTGACGTCCAGCAGGACGATGTCGTCCACCTCGCCGCCGAGGACGCCGCCCTGGATCGCCGCGCCGAGCGCGACGGCCTCGTCGGGGTTGACGTTCTTCTGGGGCTCCTTGCCGGTGAGTTCCTCGACCTTCTCGGCGACCTGCGGCATCCGGGTCGAACCACCGACGAGCAGCACCTCGTCGATGTCGTCCTTCTCGTAGCCGGCGTCCGCGAGCGCCTGCTCGGTCGGTTCGACGGTGCGCTCGATGAGGTCCGTTGTGAGCGACTCGAACTTCGCACGGGTCAGCGACTCCTCCAGGTGGATCGGGCCGTCGTCCGTGGCGGTGATGAAGGGCAGGTTGATCTCGGTCTCCTTGCGCGAGGAGAGTTCGATCTTGGCTTCCTCCGCGGCGTCTTTGAGCCGCTGGAGCGCCTGCCGGTCCTCGCGGAGGTCGATGCCGTGGTCCTCCTCGAAGTTGTCCGCGAGCCAGTCGATGATCGCCTGGTCCCAGTCGTCGCCACCGAGGTCGTTGTCACCGTTGGTCGCGACGACCTCGTAGACGCCGCCGCCGAGGTCGAGGATCGAGACGTCGAACGTCCCGCCACCGAGGTCGTAGACGAGCACGGTCTGGTCCTCGTCGTCGTCGAGGCCGTAGGCCATCGACGCGGCCGTCGGTTCGTTGATGATGCGCTCGACCTCGAAGCCTGCGATCTCGCCGGCGTCCTTGGTCGCCTGACGCTGTCGGTCCGAGAAGTACGCCGGGACCGTAATGACGGCCTTCTCGACCTCGTCGCCGAGGTAGTCCTCGGCGTCGCGCTTGATCTTCTGGAGGATCATCGCCGAGATCTGTTCGGGCGTATACTCCTCGTTCTCGATCTCGACGGTGTAGTCCTCCTCGCCGATGTGACGCTTGATCGACTGGATCGTCTTTTCGGGGTTCTGAACAGCCTGGTTCTTCGCCGGTTTCCCGACGAGTCGTTCCTCCTCGTCGGTAAAGGCGACGACGGACGGTGTCGTCCGCTCACCTTCCGCGTTGACGATGATCTCCGGATCTCCGCCTTCCATCACCGCGAACGCGCTGTTCGTCGTCCCGAGGTCGATTCCGAGAATCTTGTTGCTCGCCATCATGAAATTCCTTGCGGTCACTTTGGTTTAAAGCTTACCACCGATGACCGATCGCACTTGGTATTATAGTATGGGCCGGGGTATCGCGGGCCGTACCACCACGCGCCGCTGACCGCGTTCGTTCCACAGCCCGCCCAGACACCCGTAACTCTCCGATCGGGTCGACCGACAGCTGCCCTCGCTGGCCGACCGGTGTTCGCGGGAACACCGCAGACGGCCCTGACGACGTCTGGCGGCGTGTGACGATGCCGTGGCGGAAAATGGACTCGCAGACGGAGACTGAGAAACGACCCGCGTCACCCGTTCGGGCGAGATGGCGATCGCCCGACAGAGCCAGTGATCGAACGCGGTTACTGCTCCCGATCGGCCGATTCGTCGTTTTCGTCACCGGCGTCGGCCGCGATCCCGCCGCCGAGCTCGATCGTCTCGTCGGTCTCGTCTCCTTCGGTCGCCGCGTCGTCGGCAGCCGAATCCCCGTCGTCGGAGTCGTCCGTCCGGTCCGCCCCTTCGGTCGGCTCGTCGAGGTTGCCGTTCGAGACCGTCACCTGCGCGTTCTGGATGACCTTCTCGCCCATCTCGTAGCCGGGCGTGTACACGTCGGCGATCGTACCTTCCGGCTCGGCGCTGTCGACGCGCATCATGACCTCGTGGCGCTGCGGATCCGTCTCGCTGCCGGGTTCGGGATCGATCTCGGAGACGTTCTCGTCTTCGAGGATCCGATCGAACTCCCGGAGGGTCATCTCGATGCCGTCCCGGAGGCCGTCGACGTCACCGCTCTCTTCTTCCAGAGCGCGTTTCAGGTTGTCGCGCACGCCGATGAGCCGCTCGACGAGGTCCTCGGTAGCACGATCCTTGATCTGCTGTTGGCGCTTTTTCGCGCGCTTCTTGTAGTTCTGGAAGTCGGCCTGCTTGCGTTTGAGCCGGCTCTTCAGGTCCTCCAGTTCTTCCTCGTACTCCTCGATCTGTTCGTCGCGCTCGGCGAGGGCTTCCCGGTGTGCCTCGAGTTCGTCCTGTAACTCGCCGATCGTCTCGGCCTGTGCCTCGACGCGTTCGGTGAGGTCCTCGAGTTCCTCGCGCTGGTGTTTGACGGTCCCGTTGAGGTCCCGCGCTTCCTCGACGATGGAGTTGACCCGGTGGGCGAGCTGGTCGTCGTACTCGGTCACGCGGTTCAGGATCTGCTGGACGTCCTCGCTCGTCTCGGGTGCGGCGGAACTCTCCGCGGACGATTCGGATCCCGAATCCGGTTCCGGTTTCGGTTTCGCGTTCGAGCCGTTCGACGCGCTCCCGTCGGCGTTCACCTCCGCGTCCGATTCACTCGCCGCCCCCTCCGTCTCGGCGACGTGCGTCTCGCCGTCGTCGGATTGCTCCTCGGACGGGACACCCTGGGCGGAAGCGTTCGTGCCCTCGTCTTCGCTCATGTGCCAGTCAAGGAACAGCGGTAATAAAAGGATTGAGGTACGCCCGTTCGTGGCCGGCCACCGATCGAGCGTGCGACCGACTCCGGGCGCCGATCGCCGACCGAGTCGGGCGAGAGAACAGCCGCTCTCGGCGGCACCGCCCGCGCTCTCCGGCACCCGACCGACACTATTTGGGCGTCCGGTCCCCAAGTCCCGGCCGTGACGACGGGACGAGACGACGAACCGGCGATCGTGCTCCGGTACGAGGACGGAACGGTCCGGATCGACGGGTTCGACCCGGCGCTCGAGTCGGCGATTCGCGAGCGCGTTCCTGACCTCGAGACGGATCCGCGAACGGACGGGTGGCGAGTGCCCGCCTTCCGGTACGCCGCCCTTCGATCGGCACTGGACGAGGTCGACGCCGCGGTCGCGGATCGCGTGCTCGACCTCGCATCCCTTCCGGACCTCCAGTCGGCGTACGAACTCCGGACGTACCAGGAGACGGCACTGTCCGCGTGGTTCGAGACCGATCGGTGGGCTGACGACGCGCTCACGGCCGGTAGCGGTGACACCGCAGCGAAGGCCGGTAGCGAACCGACCCGTGCCCCCGCGGGCGTGCTCGAGTTACCGACGGGCAGCGGCAAAACCGTGATCGCGATCGGGGCCATCGAACGGCTCTCCGTCCCGACGCTCGTCGTCGTGCCGACGATCGACCTCCTCGAGCAGTGGGCGCGCGAACTCGACCGGGAGTTCGGCGTTCCCGAATCGAACGCCGATTCGGGAGTTCGTCGGACGGCTCCGTCGCCCGACGGTGTCGAGGTCGGTCGCTTCGGCGGCGGCGAACAGCGACTCGGCCCCATCACCGTCTCGACGTACGATTCGGCCTACCTGAAAGCCGATTCGGTCGGCGATCGGTTCGGCCTCGTCGTCTTCGACGAGGTCCACCACCTCGGCGGCGAAGGCTACCGCGAGATCGCCCGCCTGCTCGCGGCCCCCGCCCGACTCGGT
Organism: Halosolutus halophilus; assembly: GCF_022869805.1. Taxonomy (NCBI): domain Archaea; kingdom Methanobacteriati; phylum Methanobacteriota; class Halobacteria; order Halobacteriales; family Natrialbaceae; genus Halosolutus; species Halosolutus halophilus. The sequence goes on from NZ_CP094974.1 coordinate 1,825,330, forward strand.
CTCACCGCCACGTTCGAGCGGCCCGACGGTGCTCACGACGTTATCGAGGATATCGTCGGCCCTCTCATCCACCGGGTCGATCCCGACGAACTGGCCGGCACGCACCTGGCACCGTACGACATCAAGCGACTCGAGGTGTCGCTCACACCCTCGGAGCGCGACGAATACGAGCGAAAGCAGGAGGTCTTTACGGACTATCTCGCCCGCTCGAACATCGACATGCGAAGCGGCTCGGACTACCGGGAACTCGTGAAGCGATCGGGTTCGGACCCGGCCGCGCGCGAGGCCTTGCTCGCCCGCCAGCGCGCCCGCGAGATCGTGTACGGCAGCGAAGCCAAGATCGACGCCCTCGAGGAGATCCTCGCGGACCATCGCGACGATCGCACGATCGTCTTCACTGCGCACAACGACCTCGCGTACGACGTCAGCGAGCGGTTCCTGATCCCGACGATCACCCATCAGACCGGGGCCGCGGAACGGCGGGAGGTCCTCGAGCGCTTCCGCGAGGGGACCTACACCCGAATCGCGACCTCGAACGTGCTCGACGAGGGGGTCGACGTGCCCGACGCGTCCGTTGCAGTCGTCCTCTCCGGCAGCGGGAGCGAGCGGGAGTTCACCCAGCGACTCGGCCGGATTCTGCGGCCCACGGACGACGGTCGCCGGGCGCTGCTGTACGAGGTCGTCACCGCCGACACGTCCGAGGAACGCGTCGCAAAGCGGCGTCGCTGAGCGACCATCGGGACCGATCGGCGGCGGTTCCCCCCGGTGCGAATTTATCCGGCCCGATCGCGCGCCCGGGTTCCGCGCCCGTCGGCGACGGTGCCACGCGAGACACCGTTGTGGCGGGGCACTTTTGCCCTCGCGGCCGGAAGCCGACGTAGATGCTGACGAAGGACCTGCTCCGCGTCTCGCGGGCCGGTGGCGGCTACCGTCCCCAGTTCGCGTCGCGCGAGCACCGCCCGCTCGCCGCCCGCGTCATCGGTACCTACCAGGGTCACGTCGGCGAGGCGCGAGGGGACCTCGAAACGGCTCTGACCGATCTCGAGCGGGAAGCCGACGACTTCAAACTCGTCCGCGGGTTCGCTGCCCTCGTCGATCGGGACGCGACGTTCGAGACTGAGTCCCCGATCGACCCCGAGCGCGCTCGGCGGGCCGCCTTCGAAGCCGGCGAGGCCGTGGGCGTCGTCACCGAGGACGAGCGATCGGCGGCGCTCGCCCGGGCGGGCGCCGCCCTCGATTCCAGCGCAGACGCCGTCGAGCGATCGCTGTACGCCGACCTCGAGGAGCGACAGGTGCTCGCCGCCGTTGCGCCACGCTGGGATCCCGACGGGCTGCTCGCCCAGTACAACCTCTCGCTCGCGCAGACGGCCCTGTTCGACGCGACCGAACTGCGGGTCCGATCGAGCGATCCGAAGGCGCTCGTCTCGGCGATCAAGCGGCTGCGACTGATGTACGAGATCCACAGGCCGGCCGCCGAGGGGACGGAACCGATCGAACGCGAGGTCGTCGTCACGGGGCCGACCCACCTCTTCCGGGCCACGCGGCGGTACGGCACCCGGTTCGCGCGACTCCTGCGAACGATCGCGAAGAGCGAGACGTGGCGACTCACGGCGACGATCGACGATCGGGGTACCGAGCGGAGGCTCGAACTGTCCGACGAGGACCCGGTCCGGGTCCCCGACGCCGAGCCGGTCGCCGACGTCTCGTTCGATAGCAGCGTCGAAGCCGACTTCGCCGCCCGTGTCTCGAACCTGGATCTCGACTGGGAACTGGTCCGGGAACCCGAACCGCTCGCGACGGGCACGCGCGTGATGATCCCCGACTTCGCGTTCGACTACCGTCCTGCGGGCAGCGCTCGCACGGAGTCGTCGGTCTCCTCCGAGGGCGGGGACGGGGCCGGGGCCAGCGACTTCCGGGTGTACCTCGAGATCATGGGCTTCTGGACCCCAGAGTACGTCGACAAGAAGCTCTCTCAGCTCGACGACCTCGAGGACGTCGAACTGCTCGTCGCCGTCGACGAGTCGCTCGGCGTCGGCGAGGAAATCGCCGCCCGCGACTTCCGGGCAATTCCGTACTCCGGTACCGTCCGGGTGAAAGACGTCGTCGACGTGCTCCAGGAGTACGAGCGCCAGCTGGTCGCCGAGAGTGCCGCCGACCTGCCGGCCGAACTCCGCCCGGACGCCGACGTCGTCGCGATCGAGTCGCTGGCCGCGAGCCACGGCGTGAGCGAGGACGCGCTCGCGGACGTCGCGTTTCCCGACCACGAGCGGGTGGGCCGGACGCTCGTTCGTCCCGCAGTACTCGAGGCGCTCGCCGACGAGATCGAAACTGGCCTGTCCCTCGACGAGGCAGAAGAAATCCTCGATCGCTACGGTCTCGAGGACGCGAGCGCGGTGCTCTCGCGACTCGGCTACCGCGTCGAGTGGGAGGGCCTCGCCGGCGGAACGATCGTCGAGCGGTGATCGAGGCGTAGACGGGCGTCCGCCGGTTCGGTGCGGTACAGCCCCGCCGTTCGACGGGCGCGGTCAGTGGGAGGGCCTGGAACGATGGTTGATTCGGAGTCTTTCGGCCGTTATAACTCCCGCTGGCGCCCTTTCGGCACCATCGATCGGAGTTCGCCGTGAACGTAGAGGCCGACCCCGAGCGGTTCGCGTTCGCCCGCGACCTCGTGGGCGGCGATCAGGTAACCCCAGTCGCCGTCCCAGTCGCGTTCCTGGTCCTCGCCGGCCGCGAAGCGCCGTGCCGCGTCCCGATCGAGGTCGATCACGCAGTCGGTCGCGTGCCGACCGAACCGCTGGGCGAAGTCCGTCGTCGGCTTCCAGTGTTCCTGTCTCGTGCGGAGACAGGTCATCCCGATCGCCTCGATCTCGATCGGCGTCGGGGCCGCGCCGCCGTAGATCCAGATCTTGCCCGCACCCTTCTCCCAGAAGGAGTGGTCGTCGAAGGTCTCGGGCGGGATCCCGAACCGATCGGCGAAGTAGTCGAGGACGGCCTCGCGGCTGACCCGCCCCTCGACGGTTCGGTCCGCGTCCGTGGCGGGGAGGCGATCGAACCGCTGGCCGTCGTTCTGTGCGAGTTCACGGTCCTCGCCCGGCGTGGCGTCGTCCGTCATGGAGCGGTCACCTCCAGTTTCGCGACGAAGAATCCGCCGGTGTCGTTCTGGTGCGGGTAGATCCGGGCGGCCCGTTCGAGGCTCTCGTCGTACGTGTCTTCGTCCCACTCTGTGAGCCCCGGCGAGTACTCTAGTCCGAGGTCGAAGTCGACGACCCGACAGGACTCCTCGTCGAGCGCGTGCTGGACGACGGCCTCGTTCTCCTCGGGGGCGAAAGTACAGGTCGAGTAGACGACCGTGCCGCCCTCGCGCGTGGCCTGAATCGCCCGGCGGATGATGCCCTTTTGAATACCCGCGACGGAAGAGACGTGACCCTCGGACCAGTTGTCGAGCGCGTCCGGGTTCTTCCGGATCGTCCCCTCGCAGGAACAGGGCGCGTCGACGAGCGTCCGATCGAACGCGTCGAATCCGAACCGATCGAGCGAGTAGTTCCGGGCGTCCGCGTTCGTCACGGCGAGGCTCGTCGCGCCGAGCCGTTCGGCGTTGAACCGGAGCGCCGAGATGCGCCCGAGATTGTTGTCGTTCGCGACGACCGTCCCGCGGTCGTCCATCAGCGCCGCCATCTGGGTCGCCTTCCCGCCGGGGGCCGCACAGCAGTCCCAGACTCGTTCGCCGGGCTGGGGGTCGAGGACGACTGGCGGCACGGCCGACACCTCCTCCTGCCCGTGGGTAAAGCCGTGGAACGAACTCCACGTCGATCCCGGCGAATCGGTCTCGAGTCGCAACACGCGCGGGTTCCAGTCGGCCTGCTCGTAGGCGACGCCGTCCTCCGCGAGCGCGTCGAGCGTGCGATCGACCGGGGCCTTGATCGTGTTCGCGCGAACGGCGTTGCCGAGCGGCCGCCGACAGGCCGCGAGAAACGCCTCGAAGTCGTCGACGATCGGTCGATACCGCTCGAGTGGCTCCATTACAGTCGGGTTCGAACGGCCGGCGTTTGTGGGTTTCGAAGCACGGCCGGCTGGCGAATACCCTCGGCTGTCACGAATGCGCCGCCTCAGCATTTATTGCACTGTCCACCGATCGTGTCGATATGACGGGCATCCAGCTACAGGGACCCGAGGTGGGCCTCGACGACCCGATCCTGGTCGAGGGCTTTCCGGGCCTCGGACTCGTCGGCAAGATCGCGACCGATCACCTCGTCAGCGAACTCGACATGCGCCACTACGCGAACGTCGACTGCGAGGGACTGCCACAGGTCGGCGTCTACCGCGGCGGCGATCGAACGGTCCGTCCGCCGGTCCGGATCTACGTCAGCGAGGAGCACGACCTGCTCGCACTCCAGAGCGACACGCCGATCAGGGCCCAGGCCATCGAGACGGTCGCGGACTGTGTGACGGGGTGGATCGGCTCCCTGGATGCGACGCCGGTCTACCTCAGCGGCCTGCCCGCGGAGCGAGACGATCGACCCGACGTGTACGGCATCGCGACCGGCGACGCCGGCGACAGGCTCGATCGTCTGGACATCGACGCCCCGCCGGAAGACGGCGTCGTCACCGGCCCGACGGGAGCACTCATCAATCGTACTGCACAGCGAGGCCACGACAGCGTCGGCCTCGTCGTCCAGTCGAACCCGCAGTTCCCCGATCCGGAAGCCGCGAGCGTCCTGCTCGAGGACGGCGTCGCCCCGATCGCCGACCTCTCGATCGACGTGGACGCGCTGATCGATCGGGCCGAGGAAATTAGACAGAAACGGGAGCAACTCGCCCGGCAGATGCAACAGATCGGCCAGGACGAGAGTTCACAGGCCCAGCCGTTGCGAATGTACCAGTAAGCGCGACCGTCTTCTGTCGTCGACTGCGTCGACTCGACGAACGGGCGGCGGGTTCACCGTGTCCGTGCGTTCCCGTCGGGCGCCGACGCCCTCTGGCCGGGACGACCGGGCAAACGGGGCCACCGCGTTCGACCGATCGCAGTTCCACGCGCTGATCCCGAGCGTGTGCGTTTATGGTTGCCTTGGTGGAACATGACACGCTATGTCGGAGTCACCGCCAACCGTCCGACCGCCGACGCCGGAGGAGATCCGCGAGCTGGCGGCCCACCACCACATCCAGCTCTCGGACGCCGAAGTCGACGAATTCGCCGCGGCGATCGAGGAGACGCTCGTCGGGTACGAACGACTCGACGAGCTTTCGGAACCGAAACCGGACGTAACGTACCACGATCGAGACCCCGGGTACAGACCGGATCGAGAGGAGGACCCGCTCAACGCGTTCGTCACGAAGTGCGAAGTGGTCGGCGCGGACTCGGGACCCCTCGCGGGCTACGAGGTCGGACTCAAGGACAGCGTCTCGCTGGCCGGCGTCGAGATGACGCTCGGCTCGAAGCTGTTCGACGGCTACGTCCCGCAGACGGACGCGACGATCGTCACCCGACTCCTCGACGCCGGCGCGACGATCACCGGGAAGCTCAACATGGAGGACATGGCGTTCTCGGGGAGCGGCGAACTTTCGGCGACGGGTCCGGTGCTCAATCCGCGCGACGAGAACCACATCGCCGGAGGCTCCTCGAGCGGGAGCGGTGCAGCCGTCGCCGCCGGTGACGTCGACGTCGCGATCGGCGGCGACCAGGGAGGCTCGATCCGCATTCCCGCATCCTGGAGCGGCATCGTCGGCCACAAGCCGACGCACGGTCTCGTCCCGTACACGGGCATCGCCGGCCTGGGTCGCTCGTTCGATCACGCCGGTCCGATGGCGAAGACGGTCGAGGACTGCGCTCGAGTTCTCGAGGTGATCGCCGGAAGAGACGGTCTGGATCCGCGACAGGGAGCGGTGGAGACGCAGCCCTACACCGATCGCGTCGGGAGCGCCCCCGATCCCGCCGACGTGACCGTCGGCGTTCTCGAGGAAGGGTTCGGTCGCGAAGAGAGCGACGACGGCGTCGACGAGACGGTCGGAGAGGCCCTCGACGCGTTCGCAGACGAAGGCGCCGACGTCCGGGAGGTTTCGATCCCGCTGCACCTCGACGGTCTCGTCATCTGGAACGCGATCGCCGTCGAGGGGACGACCGCGACGATCGAGTCGGAGTGCGTCGGTCACTTCGGAAACGGGTTCTACGACACGCAACTGGCCGATGCCTTCGGCCGCGCCCGCCGATCGCAGGGATCGGACTACCTCACGACGCTCAAACTGACGCTCGTGCTCGGCCAGTACCTCTCGGAGCAGTACCGGGGCCGGTATTACGCGAAGGGACAGAACCTGAGCCGCAAACTCGCCGCAGAGTACGACGACGCCCTCGAGGACGTCGACGTGCTCGCTCTGCCGACGACGCCGCAGACGGCCCACGAAGTGACGCCGGATCTGACCCGCCTCGAGGCGATCGATCGCGCGCTCAATATGCTCGAGAACACGGCGCCGTTCGACGTCACCGGCCACCCGGCGCTCTCGATTCCCGCCGGAACCGCCGACGGACTCCCCGTCGGATTGATGCTGGTCGGCGAGCGGTTCGACGACGCGACGGTCCTGGAGAGCGCGCGAGCGTTCGAACGGAGCGTCGCGCCCGAACTGTGAGCCGATCGGCTGAAAGTCACTGCACCGCCGATCGCGGGATGGAACCGCGATCGATCGGAGAATCGCTCTGGCAGTCCGGACGAGTCGTCCGGTTCCCGGTCCGGGAACCGGCCACCGTCAGCTTCCGCTTTCGCAACCCCTTTTCGCGTCGTGGCCCACCCTCTGGACATGAGCCAAGAGATTTCTCCGGCGACCTGTCCAACCGCGAACGGAATTCCGATGCTCGGTCTCGGCACGTGGCAAAACACCGACCCCGACGAGTGCGCCGAGAGCGTCCGGACGGCCCTCGAGATGGGGTATCGACACGTCGACACCGCACAGGCCTACGAGAACGAGGCCGAGGTCGGTGCGGGCCTCGCACGGGCCGACGTCGATCGGGAGGACGTCTTCCTCGCCACGAAAATCTGGATCTCGAACCTCGCGCACGACGACGTCCTCGAGACGGCTCGGGAGAGCCTCGATCGGCTCGGCGTCGACTACTTCGACCTGCTGTACGTCCACTGGCCCGCCCGGACGTACGAGCCCGAAGAAACCCTCTCGGCCTTCTCGAAACTGTACGACGAGGGGCTGATCCGGAACGTCGGGGTCAGTAACTTCCTGCCCGAGCAACTCGAAGAGGCGATCGACGTCTGTGACGCACCGATTCTGGCGAACCAGGTCGAACTCCACCCGATGCTTCCCCAGCCCGATCTCCGGGAGGCCTGCGAGCGTCACGACGTCGAGGTCGTCGCCTACTCTCCGCTCGCCCGCGGCGCGGTCTTCGACCGGCCGGAGATTCAGGCGATCGCCGACAAACACGACGCCAGCGAGGCGCAGGTCAGTCTCGCCTGGCTCCGCGAGAAGGGCGTCACCGCGATCCCGAAGGCGACCGGCGAGGCACACATTCGTGACAACTGGGAGTCACTCGCCGTCGAGCTAGATGAAGCGGATATCGACGCGATCGACGCGATCGAGGAGACGAATCGCGAGGTCGATCCGGGCTTCGCGCCGTGGAACTGACGGCCCCGTAACCTATCGCTCGGGAAGAAAAATCAGGAACGTTTACGGTACATCGGCTTTTTGGCTCGCGTATGTCCACCCGTTCACGACGCGGTGGCGGTGGTGGCATGGTCGGCGCGATCAGGGCCGACCTCCAGCGGTTACACGGTGCCTGGATGGAACTCGTCTTTCCACGCCAGCGTGGCCGCGGCCACTCCGTCATGGGGAAGTGGAAGCCCGAGACGGTCCCGCAGAAAGTCGGCTATCACGGTTGGAGCGCGCTCGGGAAGATCGGCCTGGTGCTTCTCTACCCGCTCACCGTCATCGGACTCGCGACCCGCTACTACGCGGCGAAACTCGACTCGACCAGGACCAGACTGGGCATCGTCGGCGTCACGGGCGTCGCGCTGCTCGGCTGGGGACTGCTGACGATCGCCTGGGGTGCGATGTCGTACATGGAACAGGTCGACATCCCCCTGGACGCGGTTCTCGCAGTTGCGGCGGCGAGCGTCGTCGCGACGGTTTCGACGGCGATCGCCGCGACGTTCTCGAAGGTCGGCGGTCGTGGCGTGACGGTCGCCCTCGCGTACCCATTCGCGATGACGGCGCTATTTCTCCCGCCGGTCGTCGCCGCCCTCGTGACGCCGTCGCTGCATCCCTACGTCCTCGATCCCAGCTACGAGTTCGCCGTCTGGGTGCTCGACAACGTCCTGTTCGTCGGTAACATAAACGGGTACCTCCGGGCGAATTTCCAGCTCGAGGGCGCCGCCTACGCGGGAATGTGGCTCGGCATCTCGATCCCGCTGGGCTGGTTCCTCGGGAGCGTCGTCGCGCTGGCGAACCTGGCTCGCCCGTCCGAATAAGCGATCCACGGCGGGCAGCCGCCGAATTTTCGCGTTCGATCGCCCGACGCGAGCGGACTGCCGATTCCCGGGACCATTAGGTACCCGCATCCCAACGGACACGCATGGAATTCGACCTTCCGAAGACTGCGATCGCGTTCATCGTCGTGATCGGCCTCGGGATCGGCGGCTTGCTCGCCGCACCCGTGATGAGTATGGAGACCGTGCTGACGATGGTCGCACCGTCGATGATCGCGTTCGGGTTGATCATGCTGGTCATCGGTGTCAAGCACGGCGAGTACCGCGCGCTGCACTGAGCGGGCCTCCGATACTGCCGTGCGACGAACAGCCGTCGATGGACCGGCGGCGCCAGGAGTTAGATGTGGGACTCGAGCAACTCGGCTTCCTCGTCGATTTCGCGGTTGTGAAGCGCCACCCCCGTCTGTCGATCGAAGACGTGGATCGCGGATTCGGGGACGCGCGCGACGTAGTGTGAGTCCCGTTCGATTCGTCTCATTCCCTCGACAGTCACGTTGAACCTCGCGTCGTTCCCCTCGGCGTCGAACCCGACGAGGAGGTTGTTCTCGTTCCCCATCGGTTCGACGACGGTCACGTGGACGGGGAAGTCGTGGTCGGTCTCGCGGGCGTCGCGGATTTCGACATCCTCCGGTCGGATCCCGAGAACCAGTTCGCGATGGTCCCCGAGTTCGTCCCGGATCGACGCCGACAGCGGATACTCGAACCCGTTCCCGACGAGCCGATCGTCTTCGAGGGTCACGTCGAAGAAGTTCATCGATGGCTCGCCGATGAAGCCGGCGACGAACAGGTTCTTCGGCCGGTGGTAACACTCGAGCGGCGTCGCGACCTGTTGTAACTGGCCGTCGTCGAGAATCGCGATTCGATCGCCCATCGTCATCGCCTCGGTCTGATCGTGGGTGACGTAGACCGTCGTGACCCCGAGGTCGTCCTGCAGCCGCTGGAGTTCCATCCGCATCCCCGATCGGAGCTTCGCGTCGAGGTTCGAGAGCGGTTCGTCCATGAGGAACACCGACGGATCGCGAACGATCGCCCGTCCGAGCGCGACGCGCTGTTGTTGCCCGCCGGAGAGTTCGCTCGGTTTGCGGTCGAGGAGGTCGTCGATCTCGAGCAACGTCGCGGTTTCCGTGACGCGCTCGTCGATGACCTCGTCCCGGAGGTCGGTCGACTCCTCGAGGCCGAATCGCATGTTTTCGCGGACGGTCATGTGCGGATACAGCGCGTAACTCTGGAACACCATCGCGATGTCCCGTTGCTGGGCCGGCTGGTCGTTGACGACCTCGTCCTCGATCGAGATCGTCCCCTCGGTAACCGTTTCGAGGCCGGCGATCATCCTGAGGGTCGTCGACTTTCCACAGCCGGACGGGCCGACCAGCACGAGGAACTCGCTGTCCTCGATGTCGATCGATACGTCCTCCACGGCGACGATCTCGTCGCCACCGTCGTCGAACCGTTTCGTGACGCTCTCGAGCGTGAGTTCAGCCATCGGTTGACACCGTCCTGGTCGTGGTTGCGTACGTAGTCATCGGTTCGTCCGTGCCGTTCGTGATCGCGTCCGTGTTCACAGTCGTGGGTTCGATCGTCATGGTCCTGTTCATGATGCCCCGGTGATCCCTTTCGCGAACTGCCGTCCGAAGACGACGTATATGAGGATCGTCGGTAGCGCGGCGATGAACGCGCCTGCCATCTGGATGTTGTACTGCTGTGCCATCGATCCCTGGAGTTCGTTCAGTGACTGCGTGACGACGTAGTTCGATCGCGCGGTGACGAGCACCAGCGCGAACAGCAGATCGTTCCAGATCTGGGTGAACTGGTAGATCAGCGTCACCGCGAACATCGGCATCGACAGCGGGAGGACGATCCGTTTGTAGATGCCGACGGCACTTGCGCCGTCGATCTTGGCCGCCTCGATCATCGCGTCGTCCATCGTCTTGTAGTACGATCGGAAGAGGACCGTACAGATGGGGATGCCGTAGGCGGTGTGGGTGATCGTCAGTTCGATCAGGTCCGCCCGGTTCGCGAGGAACGGGGCGAACGCGAGCAGTGACGCGAGGTCGACCATCGACCAGAACTGTCGCAGCGGCACCAGCACCGACTGGTACGGCAGGAACACGCCCGCGAGGAAAATCACGAGGATTCCGACCTGTCCCCGCCAGGACAGCTTCGTCAGGCCGTAGGCGGCGAAACTGCCGAGAATCGCCGACAGGAGCGTCGCCGGGATGACGAACACGACGCTGTTCAGCAATCCGCCCTGCAGGGTTGCAAACGCCAGTTCCCACGGTTCGACGGTGAACCACTCCGGCTTTGGCGGTTCGAGTGGCGTCGTCCGAAGGAAGCCCGCCCGGTTCTTGAACGCCGTCGTCAGCCCGCCCCACAGCGGTGAGAGGTAGAACCCGATCAACCCGAGCAGGGCGACATAGAGTGCCACCCGCTGCATGTCGACCGTCTCGGCTGATTCCGCGAGCCGATCGCCGGGCGTCTCCGGTTCTGTCCGCTCGGCCGCCGTCACGCGCCGTCACCTCGGCGCCGTTCGATGCCGCTCGGTCGAGTCAGGAATCCCATCAGAGATCACCTCGCTTGTACTGCACGTACAGGTACGGGCCGACGACCGCGAGCGCCATCAGGAAGAGGACGGTCGCCACTGCCGCACCGTAAGCCCACTGGGTCCGCGAGAACGCCACGCGGAACATCATCACCGCGAGGATGTCCGCGGACCGACCGGGGTTGTCGCCGAACATTACGAAGATGAAGTCGAACGCCTTCAGCGCGAACACCATCAACACGACCGCCGCGGACGTCGTCGACGCGCTGAGCTGTGGCACGATCACGCGCCAGTACATGCGGATCGTGCTCGCTCCGTCGACTTTCGCCGCCTCGTAGTGAGCGTCCGGAATCGCGCGTAACCCGGCCAGGTAGACGACCATCGCGTAGCCGCTGAACTGCCAGGTGAGCGCGAAGATGATCGCCGCGAGCCTCGTCCGGGGGTCGCCGATCCAGTTCATCGCGAGGAAGTCCAACCTGAGCCACCGAAGCACGACGTTTATGATCCCGGTGCTCGGGTTGTACATCCACGACCAGAAGATGGCCGTGACGACGAACGACAGCGCCATCGGCAACAGGTAGATCGTCCGGAACGTGTTCTCGAAGCGGATGTTCTGGTCGACGAGGATCGCGAGCACGAGGCCGATAGCGAGCGAGACGACGGTGAACGCGACGAGCAGGATTACCGTGTTGCGAAATGCAGCGATGAACGACGGATCCGACGGCATCTGCGCGTACATCTCGAGCGACAGGTCGGTGTACTCCGGTTGCTGGAGGCCGCTCCAGTCGGTCAACGAGATGAGCAGGTTCCAGCCGATCGCGCCGTAGACGAACCACCCCATCAGGATCGCCGGCGGGAGCCAGAACGGGAGCGCCTCGACGGCGTCGCTGTGGCGCAGTTGCGCGAGTCGGCTGCCGTCTTCGGTTGTCGGTCCTCCGTCGGTTCGGACATCTCGCTGATCGGACCCGCTCACGTGCTCGCCCGACGCGTCGTCGCGCCTCCGGCGGAGTGATCGACGGAGACGATCGAGTACTCGTCGTATATCAAAGCCCATGAAATACCGGTTCGAGATACGTTAGAAGATTTCGACAAGTTCCTGGGTCGTCTCGTCGGGATTCCAGTTGTCCGTGAACACGGCGAACGCCTCCTCGACCTGGCTGGCCAGGTCGGGCTTGAGACCGCTGCCGTGAGCGATCGACGTGATCTGGGTGTCGGACCCTTTGAAGTCGTCCATCTGGGTCTGCAGGAACGGCGGGAATTCGTCGGTCGGCACGTCGGTTCGCGGCGGAATCGATCCCTTGCGGGGGTTGAACCGTTCCTGGGCGTCGATCGTCGAACAGTAACTGATGAAGGCCTCGGTCGCGTCGGGCGAGGGGTTGTTCGTCGGCATGACGAACGAGTCCATCACCAGCGTGTAGACGCCCTCGGTTCCGGGGAACGGGGCGTAGTCCCACTGCTCACCGTACTCGAAGTCGTCGGCGCCCTGGTACTCGCCGGCGGCCCAGTCACCGTTGTGGTGGAACGCCGCGTCACCCGTAATCACGTCCGCGTTAGCTTCGTCCCACGCGACCGTGCCGGCGTCTTCGTTGAAGTACTCGCTGTAGTCCGCGACGAGCGACAGCGACTCGTTGATCTCGTCTTCGAGATCTGCCGCCTCGCCGTCGAGGAATTGCTGGAAGGCGTCGACGCCGTGCTGGCCGGTGAAGACGACCTCCCAGAGCTGGAGCGTTCCCCACGGTTGCTGGGTCTGCTGGGCGAGGCCGACGTAGCCGGCTTCGTCGGCGGTCTCGAACGCGTCGAGGAGGTCCCCGGGTGATTCGATCGCGTCGACGTCGATCCCCGCGTCGTCGAGAACCTCGACGTTGTAGAACACGTTGTTCAGTCGGTGGATGTTGATCGGCACCGAGACGATGTCCCCCTCGGGGCTGGCCGCATCGACGACGCCGTCGAGATAGGCGTCGTGTGCCTCGTCCTCCCACAGGTCGTCGACGGGTTCCAGCGCGTCGGCGTCGGTATACGGCCGGAGTGCCTCGCCTGGCCAGATCTGGAACGTACTCGGCGGGTCCTGATCGAGGACGCGGGTCTGGATCTCGGCGTCGATCGCGGCGCCGGCCCCACCGGGAGCCGGATTGTTGTTGATCTCGACGTCCGAATGTTCCTCCTGGAAGCCATCGAGCAACGCGTTGAGCGCCTCTTCTTCCCCTCCGGCGGTCCACCAGTGAACGATCTCGAGTTCGCCGCCGTCGGCTGTCTCGTCCTCTGCACAGCCGGCAAGGGTCACTGCACCGATCGCACCGCTTGCTTGAAGGTATCGTCGTCGCGTTATCGTGTTGTCCTCAGTCATTGACCGAAACTACAGCGACCTAAGAAGCGATATTACATAATAGTATGCTATTCACTCACGTTCGAGTAGTATTAGAAATTACACTATTTCGAGCCTGACTGTCGGATCCGATTCGATAGCCTGGCTCGAGACGGGCGGGTCAGCCGAACCCGGTGACTCCACGAGTACCTGAGCAACTCTCGAGTTGCAGCCGGTTTCGTCACTCGGATGCCGCTCCCCGGGGCGTCCCGCTCCCCGAATGGCCGATCAATCGCGCAAGGGGTAAGACAGCGGCGTGTGGACGCAACCGTATGCGGGAGGCACTGGCGTATCCGATTCGGGGCGATCACGGGGAGAAGGCGCTGCTCTCGGCGTGGCTCTGCGTCTTCGTCCACGCGATCGCTCTCCCCGTGATCGCGCTCGTTCCGCTCGTCGGGTACGCCACGACGGTCCTTTCGCGGGGCCACGTCGGCGACCCGCCGCCGTTTCTCGAGCGGGCGCTGGTCACGCGAAGTCTCGGTGCGACTCTGCTGGCGGTCGGCTACGGCATCGTGCCGATCGGGACCGCTCTCGTAACCGTTCGGCTGCTTACCGGGGCAGACCAGCCACCCACGGACGCCAACGCGATCTTCGTTCTCGCCGGTTCGACGACGATTCTGGTCGTCCTCGCGGGCTACGCGTACGTCCTGCCGATCGCACTCGCAAACTACGCCCGAGCGGGTTCGCTTCGAGCTGGCGTTTCCGGTCTCGTCGGGGTCGCGAGCCACGCCGCCTACTTCGTCGGCTGGGCTTCCGGCATCGTGCTGTTTCTCGCCGGTCTCGCCGTCTCGAGTGCGTTCGCCGATCTGGGCGGACTTTATACCGTCGCCGGATCGCTCGTCGGCGCGTACGCCGTCCTCGCTTCGAGTCGTCGGATCGCACGTGGATACGCAGAGGCAGCCGACTATCGTCGCCACTAACCGTCACTGCACACCCGATCGTACCGGGATTGTGCGATCCGCGTGTGAATCGACTCAATCAGATCTCCCTTGACATCCTCCCCGCGCTGAAGCGCGAGGATTCCTTCGTGGGACAGCAAGCTGTTCCTGCGTCCTCGAAGGCACCCTGACCGAGACCACTGGGACCTCGGCTGTGGTTTGTGAGTAGTGCGTCGGGCCTCGAAAGAGGCGTGTGTGCTTGGGTATCCGCTTGCATCTCACAGGCCGTGTCATCGACCCGACTCGGCCCGAAGGCCGAGTAGCCATCCGACGCAGGGTTGCTTTTTGTTAACGGAGACCCCAAGCCAACTCCAGTTTTCGTCAGATGTGCTTGCCTCACGATATGCTGTCGGACTACTTACTTATCGTGGTTGGCGTCCCTGTTGTCAGATTCATCCCCGCGCTAACGCACGGGGCTTTCTCCTTGAATTCCGGTAATTCCCTACAAGTGATGGGGCTCTCGCCGGTCAATACGCACCGGTAGTGACGCTGTTTCACGCCGAACGATGACTGCGGGATCCGTTTTCGACAGAGCCGTTCAGTTGGGCCGCTCCTGATCGGCCTCGAACAGATCGGGTTCGGCCTCGAGTGCCCGTAACGCGAGCCAGCAGTTCGTCAGCGGGTGATAGCCGGGTTCCACCTCCGGCCCGTGGTTTGGGCCGTCCCGATCGTGGTCCCGGCCCAGTCGTTCGTACCAGTTTCCGTAGCGAGGGTTGATCAGGTGGGCCCGCGAGTACTCCCAGAGTCGATCGTACCAGTCGACGTACTCGTCGTCGTCCCGACTCAACAGCGCGCTCGCCCCGATGGCCTCCGTGTGAACCCAGCCGTACTTGTCGGGGACGATCGGCTGGCCGTCGGCGTCGACCGTGTAGTAGAGACCGCCGTACTCGTCGTCCCAGCCGAGGTCGACCGCGGCGTCGAAGAGTTCGCGGGCCCGCTCGCGGAGCCACCCCTCCGATCGGTGATCGGCGAGCAGCGCGAGCAGTTTCGCCCACTCGGCGTGGTGGCCCGGCTGGTACCCCGGGGGCCGAAACTGGTGTCGAGGACTGTCCTCGTTGTACGAGAGATCGGGACCCCACTCCTCGGTGTAGTGTTCCCACAGCAGGCCGTCGGTCGCACTCGTGATCTCGCGGGTAAACCGATCGGCGACGGTGTAGGCGCGGTCGAGGTACCGCGTCTCACCAGTGGCCTCGTAGGCCGCGAGTAACGCCTCGCAGGCGTGCATGTTCGCGTTCTGGCCGCGGTACGACGAGACCGTCCCCCAGTCCGGCGTGGCCCGATCGGCGTACAGTTCGTGCTCGGGCTCCCAGAACTGCGCTTCGAGAACGTCGAACGCCCGCTCGAGTTCCGCTCGAGCACCGGGGATATCGGCCTGGTGTGCTCGCGCGCCTGCGAGGAGGACGAAGGCGTGACCGTAGCAGTACCGCGTCCGATCGGTCGCGGTCCGACCGTCGAGGAGCCAGTCGTATCCCTCCTGCCGGTCGTCCCAGTGAACCGTCGAGAGGAATCCCAGGCCGTGCTCGGCGGCGAACCGACACCAGTCCGGCCCGTCGGCGAGGACGCCGAGGCTGAAGTTGTGGACTCCCCGGGCCGTCGCGACGAGGTGTCTGGTCCGCGCGTCGTAGACGTGGCCGTCCCGTTCGTCGAGCTGTGCGACGTAGCCGCCGATCGCGGTATCGAGA
This sequence comes from Halosolutus halophilus, assembly GCF_022869805.1. Lineage (NCBI taxonomy): Archaea > Methanobacteriati > Methanobacteriota > Halobacteria > Halobacteriales > Natrialbaceae > Halosolutus > Halosolutus halophilus. Next base: position 1,841,328 of record NZ_CP094974.1, read on the forward strand.
CAGTCCGGATAGTAGAAGTTCAGTACGTCCCTGAACTGGTGACGGAGACCGTCCCTGGTTCGATAGATGGTCACGGATACTTCGGTCGTTCACTCGCATCGATATAGTGATTCGGGACGCAATTCCGTCGGATCGAGCGATTCGTTGGCGGGAGCTACGGGGACGATTCGGAACGAAAACCGATACGGAAGGACGATCGATCGCTCTCGAGTCCCGCGCTACATGTAGCCGAGGTCGCGCAGACGCTCCATCAGGTCCTCCTTGTCCTGGGCGCGGCCCGCGCGCTCGGTGGTCCCCTCGAGGTCCTGTAGCCAGGCGGGTTCCTGGTCGCTCTTCTCGGTACTGACTTCGCTGCCGAGCGATCGGAAGCCGGCGAAGTACTTCGGTGAGATCGGGACGTCGTTCTGCTCGACGCCCTCCGGGAGGTCGTCGTCGGCCTCGGGGACGTAGCCCTCCTCGGGGAACTCGTCGACGGTGTCCGGAACCACGAAGTTCCAGAACGCCTCCCAGACGGCCGCCTCGTCGAACTGCAGGATGGGCTGGATGCGGTCGTGGGGCGGGTAGATGTCCGGATCGTGGCGCGGCGAGAAGAACGTCTCATCGGCGCGGGCCTCCTGCTCGTCCCAGCGGACGCCGGAGATGACGCCGTCGATGTGGTACTCCTCGAGCGCGTCGTTGAGCGCGACCGTCTTCAGCAGGTGGTTGCCGACGTAGGTGTCCAGCAGGAACGGGAACGTGTCCTCCTCGTACTCGAGGATGTTCCGGACGTGGTGCTGATTGTGCTCGGAGAGTTCGGAAATCTCGATGTCGTCGCCCGGTTCGAGGTCGTGTTCGTCGACGTACTCGCCGACGTCCTCGTTGCGCGCGTAGATGACCTCCAGGTCCCACTCGTCGGCCCAGCGGTCGACGAAGTCGTGGATCTCGTCGAAGTGCTGGTAGTGGTCGATGAACACCGCCGGGGGAACCTCGAGGTCGAAGCGGTCGGCGACCTCCTTGATGAAGTAGAGGGTCAGCGTCGAGTCCTTGCCGCCGGTCCACATGACCGCCGGGTTCTCGTAGGACTCGAGGCCCTCGCGCGTGACCTCGATCGCCTTCTCGATCTTGTCCTGAATGTGTGGATACTCTTCGGGGTCCTCACCGTCGCCATCGTCGTAGTCGACGTCGACGTACTCGGGGAAGTTCTCTGTCATGGGGTGTAATTAGATATAATTACCTCGGTTAAACCGTTTTTGGGAGCGGAAACCTCTGACGGGAGCCCGGATCGGTCCAGCCGGACTATCACGTCACCGGAGACAGTTCCGGTTCGACGTCCGTCTCCTGATCGACGTCGTCGAGTTGCTGTGCGAGCGCGCTGACGATGCGAGGGCTGGCAAGCCCGTCGCCGTAGGGCTGGACGTTCGATTCGGGATCACGATCGGCCCGCAGCGCCGCGCGGATTCGATCGGTATCCGGACCCACGAGAACGTTCCAGCCACTGTCGACCGTCTCGGTCCACTCGGTTTCGTTCCGGAGGGTGATACAGGGCGTCTCGACGAAGAACGCTTCCTTCTGGACGCCGCCGGAATCCGTCGCGACGCGTTCGGCCGCGTCCAGCAGCCGGACGAAATCGAGGTAGCCGAGCGGCTCGATCAGTTTGAACTCCCGCGTGGCGTGGTCCCGGAGGCCGTACTCCTCGAGACGGTCCACCGTTCGCGGGTGCGCGGGAAAAACCACGGGGCGAGGCGCGTCGGCGAGGCCGTCGAGGATCGCCGCGAGGTTCGACCGAACGTCGGTGTTGCTCTCGCGGTGAACGGTCGCGAGGACGAACTCGCCCGCGTCGAGTCCGAGGTCCTCGAGGATGGTCGACCCCTCGATCGACCGATCTCGGGCCTCGAGGATCGCGTCATACATCACGTCGCCGGTCCAGTAGACGTTCTTCGTGATTCCCTCGGCGGCGAGGTTCTCGACGGCGCGTTTGCTCGGTGCGAAACAGCAATCGGCGGCGTGATCGGTGAGGATTCGGTTGATCTCTTCGGGCATGTCCCGGTTGTCGCTTCGAAGCCCGGCCTCGACGTGGGCCACGGTGACGTCGCACTTCGACCCGACGATCGCCCCCGCGAGGGTCGAGTTCGTGTCGCCGTACAGCAACAGGACGTCGGGATCGTGGTCCTCGATGACGGGCTCGAGCGCCGCGATCATGTTCGCCGTCTGTTCCCCGTGTGGACCCGATCGCACGCCGAGATTGTAGTCCGGTTCCGGAATGGCGAGTTCCTCGAAGAAGACGTCCGACAGCTCTTCGTCGTAGTGCTGGCCGGTGTGGACGAGTATCTCCTCCCCGATCGTTCGGAGTTTCCGCGAGACGACTGCAGCCTTGACGAACTGCGGGCGCGCACCGACGATCGAACAGACCTGCATTACTGCACCTCCTCGATGGAGGGGGTATCGCAGTCGTGGTTCGCCCCCGCGCTAGCCCCGATGGAGGGTCGTGTCCGTCCGTGACCTGCCACGATCCCGTCCGGGGCGACAGTGCGAGTATCACCGTGATCGTGGGCCGATCGCGGAGCGGAGAAGCGATGTTTCATTGGAACACCTCGTGGCCCTCCCTTCGGGTACACTCAGTATTGTTAGTAGTCCAGTAATCGTGAGTAGCGGGGAACTGACCGTCCCGGCCGGCGGCTCGCGGGTCGGGAGCCTATCGATTCTGGCCACCGTATTCGCCGTTCGGTCCGATTACGTGAGGGTTTCGGCGTGCGTTTCGACGTCGTACAGCCGCTCGGCCCGATCCCGCGGCCGGTTTCGGTCGACGAGGATCGACACCAACTCCTCCTCGCCCGGATCGGCGACAGCAAACAGGACGAGGATCGCACCGGCTCCGAGGGTACCGAGGACGAGGCGATCGGCGAGGACGCCGTATCCGGCGACGAAGGCCACGAGGCCGACGGCCAGAAGTCGTCGCATCAATTGTCGTTTCCGCACCTCTTCGACGTGGGCGTCGACGAGTGGTTGTCCCTTTCCGGCCGGGACCGTCCGGTACTGTCGGTCGTCGGTCGATTCGTATCGGAGGACGTCGACAGTGCTCGTCTCCGCGTTCTCCGTTTCCGTCTCCGTCTCGGTTTCGGTTGCCAGCGAGACGACCGTTCTCTCTGTATTGACAAAACGATCGGTGGTCCGCCGACTCCGATGGAACGGCCGGCTCAGGTACTCTTCGAAGGGGTCGCCGTCCGCTGGCGAGTGATGATCCGAGAAACCGTTTCGGAAACGTGACAGTCATCGATCCAATTATTTATGGGGATCTGATACCTACTTCGAGACCATGATCGATCTCACAAGTTTCGGACTCGTACTCGGCGGCACCGTCCTCCTGTTCGCCGGTGCCGCGCTCTCGGTGTACGGCGTCGTACTCCTCGGGACCGTTCTCGGTGGCTGTGGCGGATATCTCGTCGGACCGACCATCGCCGCCGCCGCTGGCGTCGATGGAATCGCTGCTCTCGTCGTCCCGGTCGTCATCGGGGCCATCGCCGGCAGTCTCGCCGGCTACCTCCTCCTCTCGGTCGCGGTAGCCGTGTTGAGTTTCGTCGTCGGCACCTTCGTCGGGGCGACCGCGCTGGCTCCGCTCCTCGTCGACGGTCAGTGGTACCTCGAGTGGGGGGCCGCGATCGCGATCGGCGTCGCCGCGGCCGTCCTCGGGATGTTCCTGACGAAGTGGATGCTGGGAGCCATCACGGCGTTCGTCGGGGCCGCCTTCGCCTCCCGATCGCTCACCATCGACCAGTTCGCCGCCGCGCAGGAGGCACTACATCCCGATCCCCTGTTGTTCGACGTCACCTCGCCGCTGTTTCTGGCGCTCGTCACGCTGGGGATCCTCTCGCAGGTCGGCCTGTTCAAGTTCGGCTACGTGACGCGGATCGCCCGGCTGTTACCCGGATTCAAGGCGCTGCCCGGCCGACGGCGGGACGAGTCCGAACCGACGTAGTCGAGTTTCGGTCCCCGGACCGTCCCCCAGGATACCCGATCTTCTCACTCCGGGCCGACGACTTCGACCTTCATCCCCTCGGGACTTTCGCAGTACAGCGCGTAGTACCCGCCGGCGAAGGGGTGGCGATCCTCGTAGAGGACGCTCGCGTCTTCGCGTTCGCGGATCCCTGCGGTGAGTTCGTCGACCTGCTCACGGGAGCCAGCGTGGAACGCGAGGTGATTCAGTCCGGCGGTTCGTCGATCGTAGGCGGCGTCGGGGTCGTCGGCCCGTACGAGGACGACGTACGTCGGCCCGTTGCGCCACGACCGACCGCCGTCCCACTCGTTTTTGCGTTCGTACCCGAGTTCGCCGAGCAACCAGTTCCAGAAATCGACCGACGCAGCGAGATCGGAGGCGTACAGTTCGACGTGGTGAAGCTGGCCGGCCCGCTCGGGGTCCGCGTGATCCGGTTCCATACTCGTGATTGAAATTCTCGTTTCAAAAACGTACGGTCGAGCGTGGACTCTGCGATCGTCGTGACTCCCGTATCCAGTTCGATATTCGACACTCGTCTCGGTTTCGTCCGCGCCTAACCCGATCGGAGAGAGCCGACAGTATATCAGTCGGGCCGTCGAACTGAACGCGTATGTCCCTCGATCGATACCCCGACGTCGTCGCGGACCTCGATCCCGCCGACGGCGCAGTCGAGACCGCCGAACTGGTCGTCACCGACGACGTGCTCGTGAAGGCGTTCGCACTCGGTCCGGGTGCCGAACTCGATCCACACGAACACGCCGATAGTACGAACGTCTTCCACGTGCTCGAGGGAACGGTCACCGTGGTGCAGGACGGGGACAGCGACCAGGTGGCTGCGCCCGGCGTCGTGCTCCACGAACGGGGGGTCGTCCACGGCGCGCGGAACGAGACCGACGGGACGGTGATCTTCACCGCCAGTCTGTGTCCGTTGCCGTCGTAGGATCTGCCCGCGCGGTGACCTGACCGAATCCCGCGGAAAAAACGTCGTCTCCTGTCCCTCGGCCGTCCCTCAGCGCTGGTCCGATCCGTCGTCCCCGTCGTCCCCACCGTCCGTCTCCTGATCCGGCCGGGAACCGGGCGACGTCTCCGACACGCTGTCGATCTCGTCGGGCTGGCGCGATACGTCGCCCTCCTTGATCGCCTGGGCCTCCTGTTCCATCGCCTCGACGTCGACGGTCGACTCCGCTTCGATCTCGCCGATGATCTCGGCGATGTCGTCGAGCCCGATCAGTTCGCGGGTCTCCTCGTCGAACTCGAGGCTCTCGAGTTGGCCGTCCCGTTCCTGGACGTCGCTGCCGGTGAGGTGTTTCCCGTAGCGGCCGATCATCGAGGACAGTTCCTGGGGCAGGACGAACGTCGTCGACTCGCTCCCACCGATCTCGGTCAGGGCGTCCATCCCCTTGTCGATCACCGCCCGCTCGCCCATCGACTCGGCCGATCGGGCCCTGAGGACGGTCGAAATCGCGTCACCCTGCGCTTCGAGGATTTCGCTTTGCTTCTCTCCCTGTGCGCGAATGATGTTCGACTGTTTGTCGCCCTCGGCTTTCTCGATCGCGCTCCGGCGTTCACCCTGCGCCTCGAGGATCATCGCCCGGCGTCGGCGTTCCGCGGAGGTCTGCTGTTCCATCGCCCCCTTGACGTCCCGGGACGGCGTCACCTCGCGGACCTCGACCGATTCGACGCGGATTCCCCACTCGTCGGTTGGCTCGTCCAGTTCCGTCCGAATGCGCTCGTTAATCATCTCGCGCCGGCTCAGGGTATCGTCGAGTTCCATATCGCCGATCACGGCACGGAGGGTCGTCTGGGCGAGGTTCGACACTGCGCGCTCGTAGTCGTCGACCTCGAGAAACGCCCGTTTGGCGTTCATGACCCTGATGTAGACGACCGCGTCCGCGGTGACGGGCGAGTTGTCCCGCGTGATCGCCTCCTGAGAGGGGACGTCGATCGTCTGGGTTCGCATGTCGAACGTATAGACGCGCGAGACGAACGGCGGGACGATGTTGAGTCCCGGTTCGAGCAACTTTCGGTACTCCCCGAAGACCGTGAGCGCGCCCCTGTCGTACGCGTCGACGATCTCGACCATCGACCAGACGGTGATGATCGCGACGACCAGCACGAGTCCGCCGACGGCCAGTGTTGGATCGCCGACTTGCAGCGGGATCGAAATCAGCGGGTGCATTACTGAACGGACGGTCCGAAGCGGAATAACGCTTGGCCCAACGTCGCCACGCCACCGTTCTCGTCGAGGGCCGCTCGGATCGGTCGTAAAGTGACGGTCCACCGTCGAGAACCCCCGTTCTCGGCCCCGATAGTGTCGTCCCGACCTGCGCGACGGCCGTCACAGCGCGCGGAAAGGGGTGGCTTACTATGTGTCGCGATGGACTACTCGTTCGGTGATGATGCCCGCCGAAGAGCGGCTCTCGGATCATCTGGTCGAGGACGAATCAGTGCAGCGTCTCACGTCGGGGCGCTTTCTCGAGAACCCGACCCGGGAGCGGCTGGCCGTGGGCCTCACCGATCGGCGCTTGCTGTGCGTCTCGAACGGCGGCTCGTTCACGGATATCCGGTACGACTACGTCAGTTCGATCGAGAGCCGGCAGCGAACCAGGTTGCGCTTCAGCAGCGGGCCCGAGGGGCAACGCGTGCTGGGGCTCGTCGGTGGTATCCTGGCGATCGGAGTCCTGCTCGTCGGTTTCGGACGGCTCTCGACCGGCGGTGTCGTCCGAGACGCGGTGACGGTGGGACTCGCCATCGCGACCGTCGCGATTACGACCGCGATCGTTCACGCGGGCCGGCGAGACGGTCAAGATACGTCGCGCGAGCAACTGTTCGTCGGTACCGGGGTGGTCTCCGTCCTCGTCCTCGTCAGCGTCGGGCTCTTCTCTTCGACCCTCGTGGCCCCGCTGTTCGTCGTCACGACGCTCGGTGGGCTGGCACTCGTCTGGTACGGACAGCGACACCGGGACCGGTTCGACGAGATCGGTCTCGACCGCCAGCGGGAGACACACCTCAGTATCACCACCGTCGACGGCCGAACCATCGACATCGCGGTCGAGGCCGATACCGACGTCGACCGGATGCTCAGCGCGGCCGTCTACCGCGACGCGTCCCCGGCAGCCGTTCACCTGGACGCCGATTCGCAGTCGGGATGACCCGACTGTGGCGGCTCTCCACCCCGCGATCGACGATCGGCAGCCACCGGTTCGACGTCACGACAGGCGAGCGAGACACTCCCGACAGTACGTCACGTCCGATCGATTCGCGCTGCCACAGGCGGGACAGAACCCCGTCTTCGACTCGTCTACCTCGATCCCGGCGCCGCGTGCGAGCACGGTCAGCACGTCGTCGTTCGCGAAGTCGTCGGGATCCTGGCCCTGTTTGCGTGCCCACTCGGCGAGGAAGGCGTCGTCCCGTAACCGCTCCAGTCCGCGAACCAGGCCCAGAAAGAGTATCGTCGGCGCGACCGCCACGAACGCAGCCACGGTGAGTCGGCCCGCGATCGAGTAGGTTCCCGGGTCATCCATGGGTTCGTTACTTCGCCGAGCCAGATACGTCTCTCGCCGGTCGGCCTGTTGATAGCTGTCTCGAGGTGGCTGGATCGGTACCCGCGTCAGTGCCGTCTTCGGCGGGGTCTGCGGCGTCACCGCCGATCGATCGTCTGCCCGGCGTCACGGCGCTGGTCCCGCCGTTGGCGATCGGTGACCGGGCGGTCGCGATCGGGGACTCGAGTCCGATCGCGAACGCGAACAGTTCCGTCTCGGTGACTGTCCGGCCGTTGATGAACGACTATTCCCGTCTCGAGTTCAAATAGTCGGCCATGGACCCGAAGACCGCACATATCGTTCGAATAGAGCGTGAGCGACGATGAACCCGAATCGAGTCGACTTCGTCGTCGATCTCTTGTACGGCGTGATGATCTTCGTCGCAGTCGTACTCATCCTCGTGGTCGGGACTGGCATCGGCATCGCGTTCGGACTGGGCGTGCTGGTTTCCTACATGATCCACGTCGGGTGGAAGATGGCTCGGTTCGATCCCGACTGGATGACCAGCGAGGTCGTCGAACGGGTCGAGGAGACGGTCAGCGAAGAGGTCGAGAAGACGGTCGGTGACACGGTCAGCGAGGAAGTCGAGAAGTCCGTCGGAGACACTGTCAGCGAAGAGGTCGAGAAGACGGTCAGCGACACGGTGAGTCAGGAGGTCGATAATGTGGCCGAGAAGGTCGAGGAGACGGTCAGCAAGGAGGTCAGCGAAACGGTGGAGGAGACGGTCAGCGAAGAGGTCGAGAAGACGGTCAGCGAGGAAGTCGAGAAGTCCGTCGGAGATACTGTCAGCGAAGAGGTCGAGAAGTCGGTCAGCGACACGGTGAGCCAGGAGGTCGACGAAGTGATCGAGACCGTCGAGGAAATCAGCGAGCGCGCCGAGCAGGAATCGCGGCCGGACGACTCCGACGCGGACCCGGAGGAGTCGATCGACGACGATTCGGACGAAGTGGAGGGAAGATCGTCGCGCGATCGGACGTGAGAGCCGCGTCTCCGTTCCCCTCGTCTCCGTTCCCCTCGTCTCGGTTGCGGTGCCCGATCGCGGTCGTCGAGAGGACCAGTTGGTAGCGCCTACCCGGTCGGCTGCGACTCGTCGGCGATCGGTCGGTCGCGGTCGGATCGGAACGATCGACCAGAACCTCGTGGACGAACACGATGCCGAGGCCCAGCACGTGGCCGGAAACCGCCGCATCGGCGGACGAATCGGTGTCGATCCGATCACGCGGCTGGAACGATGCGATAGAGACCGCCGCCGTCAGCGCCGGTTCCGAGTACGTACAGCTCCCCGTTTGCGTCCCGGCCAAACGAGAGTATCTGCTCGAGTTTCGCTTCGTCGTCGATCTCGATGACGCCGGTCGGCCACTGCTCGTCGCTGTCGGCGGGTCGAACGGCAGCGAACAACCGTCCGTCCGACGCGAGATCACCGAAGACGTAGACGCTCTCTAACGCCGGCAGTGCCGAGCCGCGGTAGACGTATCCGCCAATGACCGACACGCCGCTAACGCCTGCTCCTTCCGCCGCGTGTGGATACTCGACGATCGGATCGAGAAGCGGTTCGCCGCCCCGGACGTCCGCGGCCGTCTCGTCCGGACAGTCCTCGTCCCTGTAGCAGTGGGTTCCCTCCTTGACGTTCCAGCCGTAATTGCCGCCCTTCTGGACGAGATTCACTTCCTCGTAGTCGTTCTCGCCGACGTCGGCGACGAAGAAGTCGCCGTCGTCGAACGACATCCGCCACGGGTTCCGGAACCCCCACGCGTAGTACTCGTCGAGTCCCGGTCGACCGACCAGCGGGTTGTCGTCGGGCACGGTGTACTCCTGTTCGCTCGTCCGCTCGTCGACGTCGAGACGCAGAATACTGCCCAGGAAGTCTTCGGTCACGTCCTGTCCACCGCCGCCGCCACCGCCGCCCGCACCGACGGTGACGTAGAGGTAGCCGTCCGGTCCGAACGCGATATCGCCGCCGTTGTGGAAGTCCTGTGGCTGCGGAATTTCGAGGACGATGCGTTCGGAATCACGCTTCGCTCGCCTGCCGTCGTCGGTCGCCTCGAACGCCGCGACCACTCCCGTGTGATCGTAGTCGTCCGGCGTCCCCGGCCGGCGCGGGGCGCTGTAGTGGACGAACAGACGTCGGTTCTCGTCGAATTCGGGATGAAGCGCCATGCCCAGCAAGCCTCGCTCACCTCCGGTCTCGATCGCCTCGCGCAGATCGAGTATCGGGTCGTCGAGACGGCCGTCCGACTCGTGGACGACGACGCGGCCGTCCCGCTCTGCGACGTACCGTCGATCCACGCCGGGTGCGAATTCCACGGCCAGTGGAAACGCCAATCCGTCGATCAGCGTCTCGAGTCCGAGCGTCTCCGGTAGTCGCTCGATCGCATCCTGCGCTTCGTTCGACCTGGATTCGTCGGCGGACGATCGCAGCGCACATCCGGCGAACCCCGTCATCGTGCTGACGGCCGCCATCGTCAGAAATCGCCGTCGGCCCTGCGGAGGTCCCATAGGGTTCGGACGACCCCGAGACGGAAATACACCTCTTCGATCGATGATGAACTATACGCGTCGTCGACTGATCGCAACTCCGACAGGTGGCCCGAAATCGTATGCAACGAGCAGGTCATCGTGGACGTGGCCGAAGACAAAAAATACGCCGGCAAGAGCACGTAGAGGAAAACGAAGCCGAGTTCCAGAACTTGTCACATCTCAGTAGGCGGTCAGTTGAGAGAGGTGAGCGGTGGTAGAGAGCCGGAACAAACCTCGTCAGCACCACTACGTGACAACAACGAGACGTCTTGGGCGATCGGAAGGCGACGTCACACTGGTCTCCTGTTAGCCAAGCTGTAGTTTATGCGATTGTATTTTTCATAACATATGGATTCAAACAATACCTGCAACATCACTGTTATGAGTTTGTACATTGCGACAGCATACAACCTGATGCTCGAACAAGATGCTTCGGAAATACATCCGATACCCAATCTCCAGACGACACCGAGGACGCTCGTATTACGTCACGTGAATTCTTCGTTGGGAATGAGGCCGGTGATAAATAGTGGTCGTTTACCGGACGGTTTCGGGAAGAGATATGCTTGGGGTGTGCGTCGATGAACGTATCGACAGTAGTACAGTTTCTCATCGTCTTCGGGACGGTCGTGATGTTCAGTTCGACCATCTATACGAGGACACTGTTGCAGCGACTCGATGAAAACGCCTATCGGCGACGGTGGCGCGGACTGCTCGTACTGATGGCGTTTTTTCTGGTCGGATACGTCGCTGCCCTCTGGGTTACGATCAGTGGATTCGAGGAGATATTCCAGCTACTCACAGGATTCGTCTTCCTGTTCGGTGCGGTGTTCGTCTTTCTGGTGGTCAATACCGGGCTCGTGACCATCGACGAACTACAGCACAAGAGCGAGGCACTCCAGACCAAGATCGAGGAGGCGGAGAATGCCCGTCGTGAGGCTGTTCGTCTCCGGGAGAACGCGGAAGAGGTCAACCGGCATCTGGAGCAGAAGGGCGACGAGTACTCCGACGTGATGCAGGCGTGTGCAGCTGGCGACTTGACACGACGGATGGATCCCGAGAGCGAGAACGAAGCGATGCGTGAGATCGCGATCGAATTCAACGAGATGATCACCGAGATCGAGTCGACCACCGAGTACCTCAAGCAGTTCGCTGAGGACGTCGCGATCGCCTCCGATGAAGTAACGGCTAGCTCTGAGGAGGTCCGCTCGGCTTCCGAGCAGGTTACCTCGTCGATCCAGGACATCTCCGACGGTGCGAAGCGACAGAACGAGAGCCTCCAGTCGGTCGACGCCGAGATGAGTGGGCTCTCGAGGACTATCGAGGAGATTGCCTCCTCGTCAAACCAGGTGGCGGACATCGCAGAACGAACCGCTCAGACGGGCGAAGAGGGTCGCGAAGCCGCTCAGGCCGCGATCGACGGGATGAACGAAATCGAATCCGAGTCCGATCGGGCTGTCGAGGAGATCGAGTCGCTCCGGTCCGAGATCGAGCAGATCGACGAACTGGTCGAGTTCATCACCGAGGTCGCAGATCAAACGAATCTGCTGGCGCTGAACGCAGACATCGAGGCCACTCGCTCGACGGCCGAAGACGACGGCGGCTTCGACGTCGTCGCCACGGAGGTTAAAGAACTCGCAGCCGACACCAAAGAGGCCGCAGCGGACATCGAGGACTCGATCGAGCAGATCAAGTCCCAGACCAACAGGACGGCCGCCGAGGTCCAGGAGACCAGCAACCGGGTCGCCGAACACAAGAGCGCGGTCGAGAACGCCGCACAGTCGCTCGATGATATTGCCACCTACGCCCAGCGGACCAACGAGGGCGTCCAGGAGATTTCCGCAGCCACCGAGCAGCAGGCCGCCTCGACCCAGGAGGTCGTCGCCATGGTCGACGATGCGGCGACGATCTCGCAGGAGACGGTTTCCGAAGCCGAAAACGTTGCCGCAGCCGCCGAAGAGCAGACGAGCGCACTCACCGAGGTCTCGCGAGCCATCACGAACCTCAGCCAACAGGCGTCGGTGCTCGCTACGGAACTCGATACCTTCGTGACCGATGCGAACAGCAGCCCTGCATCGCTGTCGTCCGGCGATAACGCTGGCGGCGACGGGTCTCCTCCGGCGGTGGCCACTACGGACGCGGAGGAACCTGACCTCGCCGCCACTGCCGACGAGGACCTCGGACGGCCGGACGACGACTCCAACACAGAACTCGGCGAGAGCGGTCCGGTCAACGAGTTCGAACACGACGACGAATCCCGGCCGTCGATCGATGACCGTTCGGCCGAGCAAGCACGACCGCGCGAACGCGGTGACGCCGACCACGAGACCGTCGGCAACGAGGCGCCGGACGACGAGACGGAGCCGCCCGAATCCGAACCTGTTTGGTTCGTCGAAGCGGACGAAGACGAATAAGGGTCCTTCGAGAGCGTTCCCTCCTCCCGGAAGTCAGCTCCGATGGAGGACACAAGCGAGTCTTTGCTTGCTCGGTGTCGAACCCGTGTACGGCATGCTCTGGCAGTGGACACATCGACTTGATAGCAGCCAGCTACACCCACTGAAATCCGGTTAGTCCGCGCCGTTGAATGCTCTGAGCGTCGAACCAACTTCACCGGCTCCACCGGCCGCTCCCGGCGGCGGAAAATATAGAACGCTGCTGTGTACTCTCAGTCGCTGATGAACTTGTTGTCCCGCCAGTTGACCCCGCCCTGCCCGGAACCCGAGTCTCGTGGGCCTTCCACGACCTCGATGTCCGCGGGGCGCGGTTCACCCTCGACGATCCGCGTCGCCTCCAGGTCACCGCCACGCTCCGAAATCGCCGTCAGCGTGCCTTTCTCTGCCGTCTCGGCGATCCCACAGAGGACGAGGAACATCTCGTACTGGAGCAGCGAGTTCTGCAGGACGGTCTCGCGATCGCCCTTGAACGCGGCGAATTCGACGAGCTCCGACTCGATCTCCTCTTCTTCCTCTTCGTCCCACCGGAAGGAGTTGCGGCGCTCTTCCGGATCTTCCTCGTAGACCCGGTTTTCGGTGACGCTCGCTTTGAGCTGGGCCGTCGGCGTGTACTTGCTGACGGAATCGTCTTCGGCGACGGCCTTGAGAATGAGGGTGTTGTTTCGCCGCGTGATCTCCACGTCAGCGATCCCGTTCGGGAACTGGGCGCCCTCGACGTGTTCGCGAAGGTCTTCGAGTGGCAGTTCGAGGGTCGAGTGCAGCCGATATACGTGTCTGGATTCCTCTGTTGACATAGTGGGAAGGTGTGCGGCGACAGTCGCTGAGTTTCTAGTACGGGAGGGTGACTTATATGATCTGCTATTAAATGCATCAGTCACGCGTCTGGATAAATTTAACTCCGGTCTGGGAGGTGTTCTTATTCTACGTCGAGTGTCTCGGCCAGTTCACCGCGTTCCTCGAGTTCGGCCAGAACGTCCGAACCGCCCACGAAATCGCCGTCGACGAACGTCTGCGGGATCGTCTCCCAGCCGCTGTGGGCCTCGAGCGCGGCGCGGTACTCGTCGAGCGATTCGAGGACGTCGACCGTCTCGTACTCGTCGCGGTACTGGTCGATCAGACCGAGTGCACGACGGGAGTACCCACACTGGGGCATGAGTTCGGTCCCCTTCATGAAGAGGACGACCTCGTTGTCGGCGATCGTCTCTTCGACGTGTTCGTCGACTTCGTCCTGATCGAGGCCCTGGTTCGGTGGGAAGTCCATGTCGGGTCATATGAGGGTGAACGGCATAGGCCTTGCGTCATCGACCCCGTTCGACGTTGCCGGTACGCCGACTACCGGGCCGATCGATCGGGTGGCCCGACCGCGGGTCACGCCGGATCGAGTCTGACGATCCGATCGTCGCGGTCACGCGGGAACTCGCCACTCGCCCGGCCGTCCCGGTTCGAGGTGAGCAGGTACAACGCCCCCGCTGGTCCCTGGTCGACGTGGCGCAGTCGTCCGTACGCGCCGTCGAATAGCGGGTGGGCGATGGCCGTGAACCGATCGTCGAGCCACGGTGCGTCGAACGCGACACCAGATTCGAACGTCGGAACGCGCTCGGTGAACAGCGAGACGGCGTACAGCGTGTTCGAGACGAGTCCGGCGACGAGGAGTCTGTACTGCCAGTTCGCGATCGAGTCGCCGTCGTAGAACGTCAGTCCCGACGGTGCCCACGTCGTCTCGCCGGTGTTGACGATCGGCGGTGTCGCGTCGTCGTACTCGGCGTAGTTGCCGTACTGCGGATCGTCCGGTCCACCGCGGGCGACGTTCCAGCCGTAGTTCCCGCCCGGCTGGATCACCGCGACCTCGTCGCGAGCCTGCGGGCCGTGTTCGGTCACGATCGGCCGTCCCTCGGGCGTGAAGTCGATCCCCTGCGGGTTTCGGTGGCCGAGCGTGTACGTCCGTGGATCGCCGTCCGCCCCCCAGTCGGGATTCGCCGCCACCGGATCGCCATCCGGCGTCGTGCGGAGCACGGCACCCGCGAGCGAGCCGGGATCCTGCGCTGACGCGGGAGCGCCCGCGTCGCCCGTGAGCACCCACAGGTCGTCGTTCGGTCCGAAGGCGATCCGCCCGCCGTTGTGGATCCGCGCCCCCGGAATCCCCTCGACGATCGGCTCGAGGTCGTCGCCGTCGCGATCGTACCGAACGACGCGGTTCGAGAGGTCCCCGTCGTCGACCGTGTAGTAGACGAACAGGCCGGACCGATCGGGAGAGTCGGGGTGCGCTGCGACGCCGAGCGTCCCGCCCTCGCCGGGCGCTGCCCGATCGGGGAGGTCGTCGCCGTCGAGAACCCGATCTCCGTCGGCCGGCGTGAGTCCCGCCTCGCTCGTCAGGGCGTCGGTCGCGAACCTGTACACGCCCCCGTCGCGCTCGGTGACGAATGCGTCGTCCCCGGCGAACGTGAGGTCCCACGGGATCTCGAGGTCGGTGACGACGGTCGTCGCCGAGACGTCGTCTTCGACCGGGGCGTCCGCCGCCGGCTCCCAGTCCGGCGGTTCCCAGTCGTCCTCGGGGACGCTCTCGGGCGTCGCCAGTTCGAGGTCGTCGTCCAGGAGGGGGCCGAGACAGCCGGCGAGGGTGGCGGCCGATCCCATCGCGAGGAGGTACTGTCGCCGGGTCGGCGGTGACATGGGAGCCGCTACGGGATGCGGTTCGAAGAACGTTGTGCGAACCAGCGGTGGACGGGAACGCACCCCGCGACTCCCGTCAGTTCGTGATCCCGAGCAGGGTCCATCGAGAGAGCGGGATCACTCGAGCGGGAGTTCGACGAGAGCCAGGTCGTCCGACGGGACCGTCTCCGAGAGTACTCGATCGATCTCGGTCCACGTGTCGGGACGATACGCCTCGATCCCGAAGCTCTCGGCGAACGTCACGAGATCGGGATTGGTGAGCCCCGTCCCGAACTGTTCGTCGCGGTGTTCGAGCTGCTTCTCGGAGATGAGTCCGTAGTCGTCGTCGTTGAACACGATTACCGTGAACCCGCAATCGAGCCGCGTCGCCGTCTCGAGTTCCGCGGCGTTCATCAGGAATCCGCCGTCTCCGGTCCCCGCGACGATGTTGGCGTCGACCGCGAGGTCCGCAGCGACCGCCCCCGGGACGGCGATCCCCATACTCGCCAGCCCGTTCGAGATGACGCAGGTATTCGGCTCGTACACCGGGAACGATTGCGCGATCGCCATCTTGTGACTGCCGACGTCCGAGACCAAGACGTCCTCGTCGGCCATGGTCTCGCGCAGCAGCGGGAGGGCGCCTTCGACGGTGATCGGCTCATCCGACCCTGGAGGGTCCGTCACCGCTTCGAGGAGGCGGTCGTGGAGCTCCGGACACCAGAGCGAACACGCCCCGTCGGGGACGCGATCGTCGATCGCCGTGACCGCCGCACCCACGTCCGCGACGATTTCGACGTCGGGATTGTAGTGGCGGTAGACTTCGGCCGGTTCGTGGTCGACGTGAACGATCGTTTTCTCGAGGTCGGGGTTCCAGCCGGCCGGGTCGTGTTCGGCGATGTCGTAGCCGACCGCGACGACGCAGTCGGCGCGCTCGATCGCCCTGGCACCCTCGTCGTTCGGCCCGGAGTCGAGCGTCATCAGCGAGGCCGGTTCCCGGTCGGAGATCGCACCCTTGCCCATGTAGGTCGCGACGACGGGCACGCCGAGTCGATCGACGAGGGCCTGAATGGTGTCTGCTGCGCGCGTTCGAACCGCGCCGTTGCCGGCGAGGATGATCGGTCGTTCGGCCGATTCGAGCAGCGTCGCGGCCCGATCGGCCGCATCGTCGTCCGGATCGGGGCGGCGCACCCGATCGCGGGTGGGGATCGGCGTGGCGTCGGTTTCTGCCCGGGCGACGTCCTCCGGAAATTCGAGGTGCGTCGCGCCCGGCTTCTCGTACTCGGCGAGTTTGAACGCCTTGCGAACCGATTCGGGGACGATCTCGGGTTCCGCGATCTGCGTGTTCCACTCGACGATCGGCTCGAAGACGTCGACCACGTCGAGCGCCTGGTGGCTCTCCTTGTGCAGTCGTTCCCGGCCGCCCTGGCCCGTGATCACGACTACGGGGCTCTTGTCGAGGTGGGCGTCCGCGACGCCGGTGATGAGGTTCGTCGCGCCGGGGCCCAGCGTCGAGCAACAGACGCCCGCCTCGCCGGTGAGGCGACCGTGTACGTCGGCCATGAACGACGCCCCCTGTTCGTGACGGGTCGGAACGAACGCGATCGAGGAATCCCGTAGCGAGAACAGCAGGTCCTCGATCTCTTCTCCCGGTACACCGAAGACGGACGCGACTCCTTCGGCCTCGAGACAGGCGACGAGCAGGTCGGATGCTGACTGCATGGCTCTCCCTCCCATCCCACGGCCAATGATATCCCCGTACAGGGACCTTGATACGTCGGATCACCGGTCAGTCACGACGGCTAACCGGCCCGTCGCCGTCGTCTCCTGCAGGAAGCTACGCGTCGCTTGCGGGGACGGCCTGCGGGGACCGATCGGTTTCCCCGCTTTCGGCGTCGTCGGCTGGCCCGATCGCGACGCCGAGTGTCGCGATCGATCGGACTGCCGCTTCGACGGACACGTCGACGTCGTACACGCGGTCAGCGGGGACGTGGAGGACGAACCCGTTCGTCGTGGGGTTCGGTCCGAGCGGGATCATAATCGTCTGCAGATCGTCTCTGCCGAGACAGCGCTCGATCGACGCGGGCGTGTCCGCAGTGAGAAACCCGAGCATGTGCGCGTTCTCGTGGGGAAACTCGACGAGTTTGACGTCCTGGAACTGGTCGGTATCGTCGTCGAGGAGGAGGTCGCTCGCCCGCCGGACGCTCGCGTAGAGCGTGCTCACGCCGGGAATCGACTCGATCGTCGCGTGGACGTTCTGCGAGATCCGTTGGCCAGAGGTGTGATCGGCCACGAATCCGACAAGCAGTACCGTTCCGAACAGCGACAGGAGCGTCGTCAGCTGGACGACGGGCGTCGGCGGATCGGTCGGCCAGACGTAGAGGATCGCGAGCACCACCGGCGAGAGGACGTTCAGTACGAAATTCAGCACGAAACTGAGGACGATGAGCGTGACCGCGAGCGGGATCGTGATCGCGACCCCGTTAACCAGCCACCGTTTGACGGAAGACGTCGGCGACATCACCGGAAGTTCGGCACCGTTCCACGAACCCGTTGGGTTTGCGATGTAAAGCAACCGGACCGTCCGCCGCAGGATAACGTCGTCCCGGCGGCGGGACGACATCGTCGCCCCGGCGGGTGACGGCGTCGCCACTCGAGGACGCGTGTTTCGGCGAGAACGATCGGCCCGCGCGATCGGGTCAGTCGGCCGCGGTCGGCGTCTGCACGACGTCGACCTTCTCGGCGGCGTACCCGAAGACGTCGCGGTAGCCGTTGGGCGACATGAGAACCGGGTAGAACGGCTCCTCGGCGATCTGCGTCTCGCCGTCGGCGGCCGCGAACGGATTCCCCGGCTCGACCTCCGTGAAGTTCTCGACGAATACCTCGTAGGTGTCCGCCTGCTCCTTGCGGATGACGTCGGTGAGCCGGAACACGGGGAGGTCGCGGTGAACGGTGTCCCCCGGCAACGCGTCGACGGCCGTCAGGAACGCACGCGTCAGCCGATCGGCGTTCTCCGCGGCCGTCTCGGATCCCTGCAGGCCACACTCGACCTCGACGGTGTCGATCTCGGAGAAGAGCCGGCCCTCCGAGAAGTTACTCGTCTCGACCATCGCGGTGACCGGCAGCTGTGGACAGATCTCCGTCGCGGTCTCGCTGATCCCGTTGACGATCGCGAAGGGGTCGGCGTGGCTCTGCGTCGAGTGCATCGAGAATGCGAGACAGCCCTCCAGTTCCTCGACGAGTCGGTGGGCGAGTCGTCCTTCGTGGGTCTTCGCGTCCTGCTGGCCCGGGAACGCACGATTCAGATCTTCGTCGACGAAGCGAACCCGTCGCTCGAGGGCCGCCTCGTTGACGACGACGAGTTTGACGGGCCGTTCGACGGTCGGGCGCTCGTCGAGCAGTCGCTCGATCGCCCTGACGCCGCAGGGTTCGTCGCCGTGGACCCCGGCGACGACTGCGACCTCCGGCGTTCCCGACCCGAGCTGTGCAACTCTCATTATCTGATAGTTGGTCCCCGGCTTCAAATGCGATTCGGTTGGTACGAGGGCGGCCTCCCGTCTTCCCGTGACGTGCGGTGACACTCGCCACTGTCGGGACGCGAGACACGTCCCCTCGATTCGGATCACTCCTCGAGCGAGTCGGCGTACGCGCGGTCCTCCGAACGGGCAGTCGGCTGCTCGCCGTCGAGGGTGATCAGCCAGCCGTCGATCCGCGACGGCTCTTCGAGGGCGTTCGTCAGCGTCGTGCGGACGTCGAGCACGTCGACGCCGTAGTAGTCGCGCGGGATGCCCCGGAAGTACTGGCGGGCGGTTCGAAAGAGCGATCGCATGCCGTCGTCGTTCTCGAAATCGACGTGCTTGTACGCGCCCGCCGCGACTTGCACCATTCCGTGAGCGAACGCGCTTTCGGTGGTTCCGCTCCCGTAGTTGTACCACTCCGACTCGAAACAGTCGTGTGAGTCGTGGAACGCGCCGGAATTGTACAGACGGACGCCGTGGACCACAGCCCGCCGGAGGGTCGCGTGTTCCCAGCGGCCTTCGGACGCGAGCCAGCCGGTCGGGTTCCCGGCCGGTGCGGCGACGGTCGGGTCACGGGTGTGGTCGTCCATGGGCACTCTTGGGCCAGTCGACGGGTAACTCCGTTGGTCCCGTCGCGGGCGAACTGTGTGCCCCGTAGCCTTATTCTGATTCGGTGCCACGCTTCGACTAGATGAAGTACCCGTACGGGCGCTGCCCGAACTGCGGGGAGCGGCTCTACGCACACGTCGACGGCGGCTACCAGTGTCACAACTGTCACCAGCGGTATTCGGACGACGAACTCGACGAACCGACGGCCTGATGATCGATCGCCGAGCACGGCTTCCCGTGGTGATTCCGGATCGATCGGCACCGACCGATCGTCACGCCACAGAAATCGCAGAGTATTCATACGGTTCTACCCAACTGTCGATTGCGTGCGAGGGTAGCCAAGCGGTCAACGGCGGCGGACTCAAGATCCGCTCGTGTAGACGTTCGTGGGTTCGATTCCCTCCCCTCGCATCGTACGCGGTGCGAAAGCACCGAACGAGATGCGGAAGATCAGCACGAAGCGATCTTCCCTCGCAACTTCTGACGCGACCGGATCGAGACGACGAGTCACCGGTCTGTTCTGCGACGATTCGACGCGTCCAGTTTCGATCCCGCCGTCTCGCTCGACCGTGAGCCGGATCGCACACCGAAAGGGATCGAACCGTCACATCCTTTTCACTGGTCCACCCACGGTGCACAATGAGTGACGCCGACGACGCGCGCCGGCGGACAGAGGTCGCCGTCCGCGCAGCCAGTGCCGGTTCCGAGATCGCTGCGGACGCCTTCCGATCGGGGATCGCCGTCGAGACGAAAGACGGGAAGACCGACGTCGTCACGCAGGCCGATCGGGACGCCCAGACGACCGTCGTCGAGGTCCTCCGAGAACGGTTCCCGGAGGATCCGATCGTCGGCGAAGAAGCGGACGCGCTGAAACAGGTGCCCGATACGGGACCGGCGTGGATCGTCGATCCGATCGACGGGACGAACAACTACGTCGACGGCGTCCGGGTGTTCGGGACGGCGGTCGCGGCGGTCGTCGACGGCGAACCGGCCGCCGGGGCGTCCGTCTTCCCCGCGCTCGACGACGCGTATCGCGTCGGGCCAGACGGCGCGTTCCGCAACGACGACCCGCTCTCGGTCAGCGATCGCACCGATCCGGAGACCGCGACCGTCTGTCCGACGTTCTGGTGGGACTACGACGAGCGCGACCAGTACGCCGCCGCCACGCGGGCGATCGTCACCCGGTTCGCCGACATGCGCCGCTTCGGCTGTGCGCAACTCGAACTCGCGATGGTCGCCGCCGGTGCGCTCGACGGGGCCGTCACGAACCTCGTGATGAACCCGTGGGACAGCGTCGCCGGCGTCCACATGATCCGGGAGGCGGGCGGCACCGTCACCGACCTCGCGGGCGATCGCTGGCGACACGACAGCACGGGGCTGGTGGCCTCGAACGGCGAGATCCACGACGAGTTGCTGGCGGTCGCCCGCGAGGCCGCGGCCGTCGAGTAATCCGACGGGTGAAGCGTGGTCCGGTCGGCCGACCCACTGCGCTCCGGAACGGCGCCGCCGCGATCATCCGTCCGCCGTCCCGCGCGTCAGAAATCGGAAACGGTAAGCGGCCCCCGTTCAGGATATCGATCATGGACGAGTATATCGAGCGGTACGGGGCCGAGCGAGTCTGGGCCGCGACCGTCGTACTCCTCGCCGCCGGGGTGGCGTTCGCCGCGACAGTGTTCCCCCAGCGCGTTTACGTCGATTTCATCTGGCAGTATTACTGGGGGCCGGTCGTCGCCGACGCCCACGGCTGGGGCTGTGTCGCGTGGAACGGCGGCACGCCGGTCGAGTGTGGGCCGGCGACGACCGGACCGACCGCGTCACCCGGCTACACGTTCGTCTCCTACGCCGGCTACATCCCGACGCTGATCCTCATGTCGATCGGGGTCATCTTCCTGATCCAGCGCCTCGAGATCGAGCGCTACCGGGCGGGCTTTTACGGTCTGTTCCCGTTCTTCCTGTTCGGCGGCGCGCTGCGGGTCGTCGAGGACACCAACGTCGCCGCCTACCGCGCGACCGGTGAACTCCCGATCGATCTCCCGTGGAACGGGTTCCTGATCAGTCCGCTCATCTACTTCACCGTCTTCGCCATCACGGTGCTCGCGGTGATCCTCTCCGTCAAACTCGATCGGAACGACGTCGTCTCGGGCTACGAGTACCCGCTGTTCGCGATCGGGGGTGGGCTCCTGACGGTCACGCTCGCGTATCTCGGCTATACGGCGGCTACAGCGGAGTATGCGTCGTTCTATCCGTTGCTCCCGCTCGCCACCCTCGGCGGGGCGACGGTCGCGACGGCACTCACCTGGGTCGCGATCCAGCAGTTCGCCCCCGAACTGAATCGGGGGACGCGCTATATGGGAATCGTCGTCATCTGGGCCCACGCGGTCGACGGCGTCGCGAACGTCATCGGACTCGACTACGCGACCTACTTCGGCCTCCCGGCGAACCTGGTGCCGAAACACCCGATCAACGCGGCGATCGTCGACGCCGCGGGCGCCGCGTGGCCGTTCCTGCTCGTCAAACTCGCCGCCGCGGTCCTCGTCGTCTGGCTGTTCAACGAGGAGTTCTTCGAGGAGAGTCCCCGCTACGCCTACCTGTTCATGATCATCGTGGTCGCGGTCGGACTCGGCCCGGGGACCCGCGACATGCTCCGGGCCACGTTCGGCGTGTAACTCCGCAATTTCCGTTCGCGTTCCGTCCTCAACGTTTCGTTCCGGATTCCCCGTTCGACCTCTGCGGTGGCGATCGTTACCGACTCCCGTTCGATCGCGATCGCGTCTGGAAGCGCTACAGACCCCAGACGAGGACGATGCCGATCGTCGTGACCACCGCCAGCAGGAATTGCAGCGGTCCGCCGACCCGCAGGAAGTCGGTGAACTCGTAACCGCCGGGACCGTACACCATCAGGTTCGTCTGGTAGCCGACCGGCGTCATGAAGGAGGTCGCGGACGCGAACATTACCGCGAGCAGGAAGGAGAACTGCGCCGCTCCAAGGGTTGCCGCGGCGTCGACGGCGACGGGGGTCATCAACACTACCGTCGCGACCGGCGTGATGACGTTCGCGAGCAGTCCCGTGACGATGTAAAACAGCAGCAGGACCCCAGCGAGCGGCAGGACGTCGTTAGTCGCGACGAGTACGTCGGCGATGAACTGTGACCCCGCAGTTGCTTCGAGGGCGACGCCGAGCGGGATCACGCCCGCGAGCAGGAAGACGATATTCCACGAAACGGCGTCGTACGCGTCGGCCGTCGACAGACAGCCGGTGACGATCATGAGGAAGACACCGGCGAATGCGGCGATGACGATCGAGACGACGTCGAACGCGGCCGCACCGACGACGCCGGCCATGATCGCGACCGCGAGCGGCGTCTTCGGGGACAGGGGTGCGACCTCGTCGATGTCCGCGGCGACCAGGCGGTCGATCGCGTCCTCGTCGATGACGACGAGGTCGTTCGACCCGGTGAAGTGATCGATCGTGGACGTGACCGTCTGGATCAGGAGCGCGTCGCCGGCGGCGAGACGGACGTCGTTGAGATCGGTCCGGAGTAACTCGCCGTCGCGGCGGATCGCCAGCACGGTCGTCCGGTAGACCTCCCGGAGGTTGGTCTCGGAGAGTCGCTCGCCGACGAACGGCGAATCGTCGGGGACGACCGCTTTCGCGAGCCGGTCCGGACTGGAGTTCTCGTCGAACGTCTCCTCGGTTACCGATTTCCGGAGGAGCTGTCGCAGGTCCTGATTCTCGACGAAACGGTTGACCGCCTGCAGGTTGCCGTGAACCGTGAGGACGTCACCCTCGCGGATCCGCTGGTCGGTATCGACCGCGACGAAGGTCTCGCCGCCGCGGTCGACCTGGTCTCGGTCACGATCGATCCCCTCGACACCACTGCCACCCTGGGCGGCGCCGGTCCCGCCCTGCACGGTACCACTGCTACCGTTCTCGGTCGCGCTGCCGATCGTCTCGTCGCTACCGGCGACCCGTTCGGCCCGGTCGTCGCCACGTTCGTCCCCACCGGCGATCGGTTCGACGTTCTCGTCCGTTTCGGAATGGGTTTCGAGGTCGCCGTCGCCGCCGTAGTGGAGCACGCGCTCCCGTTCCGTGGTCTGGGGGTCGCGGCCGCCGTTCCGCCGGAGCTGGAGGATGCGCACGTTCGCCTCGGTCCGGTCCTCGAGTTCGCCCACGGTGAGCCCGACCGGCGCCGAGTTCGCACCGACCCGAACCTGTGTGAGGTGGTCGGCCATGTCGAACTCCGTGACGAGGTCCGCATCGACCGGGATCCGTGCGGGCGTCAGCCGACGGCCGACGGTCATGAGGTACGCGAGCCCGACGATCAGGACGACGGCCCCGAGCATCGCGAACTCGAACATGCCGATCGGGCCGCGGTCGAGGAGACTCGCGGCGAACTCGCTGGCGAGCAGGTTCGTCGACGTGCCGACGAGCGTCAGCGTGCCGCCGAGAATCGCGGCGTAGGAGAGCGGCATGAGCAGCTTCGACGGCGAGATCCCGGTCTTCTCGGCGAGGTCCGTGATCATCGGGATGAAAATCGCGACGACCGGGGTGTTGTTGATGAACCCCGCGATCGGAGCCGTCGTGCCGATCGTCGCCGCCAGCGCACGCCGTTCGCTCCCCTTCGCGAACGTCGCGAGCGAGAGTCCGAGCCGCTGAACGAGCCCGGTCCGCTGGATTCCGGCACTGAGCATGTACATGGCGACGATCGTTATCGTCGCCGTGTTGGCGAACCCCGAGATGGCCATCCGGTGACTGACGCCCGTCACCGGTTCCAGCGCCGCCAGCGAGACGATAATTCCGATCGCGGTCACGTCGTTCGGGATGAGTTCCGAGACGAACAAGACGAGCGCGACGGCGATGATCCCAAAGACGACCAGTGCCCCCGTCGAGAGTTCCGGTCCGATCATCGGTGAGTTATCAGTTGTGTGATGAAGGCGTGCTGAGGCGTCGTGGTCGCTGGCCGACGGTGCGGTAGATCCGAGGAGACAACAGGCCGGATCACGATCGACTCGATCGACAGTCGCCCCTCACGAGTCGACACGTCGGTACGCCTGGCACGGATAGCGCGGACACACGTCACCCTCTTCGGAATCTCACAAAGTGTTATCGGTTCACCTGATCACCAGTTATCCCGTCGGGTAGCGCCGGCCGCGGAGAACGCCGTTCCAGCCCCGTCCTGCAGCGGGGCTCCGAGCGCCGACGGTGGGACGGGTTCGCTCCCCGGTTCGGGAACGCATATACAACCGGGACGACTACCGCCGGGTATGACCGACGGAACCGATCCCGCGGAGGCGGGCTGGTTCGTGGACGTGGAGCCGGGTGATCTCGAGGGCGCGGGCGAGGCGATCGCCGGCGGTACGGCGGAACAGCCCCGGGACTGGCCGGGATTCGCCGTCGACGCCGGCTACGCCGATTCGGAGACGGAGTACTACGATCGCCTCCACGAGGCGACGGTGGCCGCGACCCGATCGGCCGTCGAGGCCGACGAACGGGCGGACGACCGGCAACTCGTCCACGCGGTCCGGGCGATGGACGACTGCACCCGAACGGCGAACGAACTCGCCGAGCGACTCGCCGAGTGGGCCGGCACGATCGATCCCGACGCGGGCACCGGGATCGAGTACGCCCGCGAACTGGCCGGTCGTGAGACCGACCTGGAGGGGGACCCGGGCCGGGTTCGATCGCTGGCCGAGCGCGTCGCCGACCTCGCCGACGAGGGCGACGACCTGCGGAAGTTCGTCGAGCGCCAGACGCCGACCGTCGCGCCGAACCTCGCCGCGCTCGCGGGGCCGGTGCTTGCGGCGCGGCTGATCTCGCTGGCCGGCGGCCTCGAGGAACTGGCGAAGAAACCCAGCGGCACGGTCCAGGTCCTGGGGGCCGAGGACGCGCTGTTCGCACACCTCCGGGGCCACGCCCCCTCGCCCAAGCACGGGATCATCTACACCCACGACGCGGTCAGGGGAACGCACCCCGAGAACAGGGGCTCGGCCGCACGAGCGGTCGCGGGCAAACTCGCGATCGCGGCCCGGATCGACCACTACTCGGGGGAGCGAAACTCCGAACTCGAGGCCGAACTGGCCGATCGGATCGAGACGATTCAGGCACGGACGACGGGGGAGGAGGACGATGACTGAGCCGACGCTTCCGGCCGGCGTCGAACGCCGCGAGTTCGACGGGACGACCCGGCTCGCGACCCGCGGCGAGTCGGTCTACGGCGAACCGACGGAGGGCGAGTGGCGAGCGTGGGACCCGCACCGATCGAAACTCGGGGCGATGCTCGAACTCGGCATGGATACCGGACTCGCGGGCGGCGAGACGGTGCTGTATCTCGGGGCAGCCAGCGGAACGACGGTGAGCCACGTCGCCGACTTCGCCGGTCCGGCCTACGCCGTCGAATTCGCCGCGCGACCGGCGCGGGATCTGCTCGAGGCCGCCGAGAGTCGACCGCGACTGTTCCCGCTGCTGAAAGACGCCCGGAAACCCGAGACCTACGCTCACGTCGTCGAGTCGGACGTGGACGTGATCGTCCAGGACGTCGCGACGCGGGGTCAGGCCCGCGTGGCGCTCGAGAATGCGCGATTCCTGACCGACGACGGCCGATTGCTCCTCGCGGTCAAGGCGCGCAGCGAAGACGTGACCCGCGATCCCGACGACGTCTTCGCCGACGTCCGTGCGGAACTCGCGGACGGCTACGAACTCCTCGAGGACCGACGGTTAGACCAGTACCACACCGATCACCTCGGGATCGTCGCCCGTCCCCGGTGACCTCGTACGCGGCCGATCGACTGCCCGCTACCGGCCGCGGACGGCGTCGTAGAACGACTCCGCGAGCCGCGGAAACGTCAGCGCCGACCCGATCGCGACGACCGCGGCGACGACGAGCGAGAGGGGGGCGATACCGGCCGCGTTCGCGACGGCCACGCCGCCGAAGACGGCGACGGCCAGCACGAAGTTGTAGTAGACGACTCGCAGGACGAGCAACGACGGCGTGATCGACACCCAGCCGAGCGTGTCGGTCGCGAGAGGGGCGATCCAGCCGCCGCGGATCGCCGTCCCGACGACGACCATCGACGTCCACGCGACGAGGCCGGCAGCGGTCGCGTCGTAGGGACCGGTTCCGGGTGCTGCAACGAGCGCGAACAACACGGGCAGCGACGGAATCGAAACGTCGCCGAACACGGTACTGCAGTCGTGAAGGAACCGTCCGAACCCGCTCTTCTCGACGGTCGCGAGGCTGCCGTACCCGTACCAGGTCCGGCGCGTGGTACTGTACGCGGGCTCCGTTTGCCGGGCCGGATTGCTCCGATCGCGGTTCACGGCCGTCGCTACGCGCTCGATCGTGATAACCGTCGACGGTACCTCGATCGTGATCTGGTACGCAGCCTGGTACTCGCCGAGTCCCCTCCCGCACTCGACCGGGACGCTACCCGGACCATCCTCTCCACGGGGAATCCGCTTCAGATCCGATCGGCTCGTAAATATCGAGTAACGATATATACGCCTCCCTCGAATCGTGGAGACATATGTCAACTCATGTCACGATCGGTGACACGCTAGAACAGACGGTCGATCGGTACCCCGACCGCGACGCGATCGTCTATCCGCGAAAGGACCAGCGCTTCACCTACGCGGAGTTCGACGAGCGGGTGAATCGGCTGGCGAACGCGATGCTGGACGCCGGCATCGAGAAGGGCGATCGGGTCGCGACCGTCCTGCACAACGGCTCGGAGATCGCACTCACCGTATACGCGTGTGCGAAGATCGGTGCGGTGTTCACGCCGCTGAACTTCCGTCTGCCGGCCGGCGAGATCGAGTACATCGTCGACGACGCCGCGGCCGAGATGCTGATCTTCGAACCGGAGACGCGCGAGGCCGTCGAGGGTGCTCGCCCCGCGCTCGAAACCGTCGAGCACTACGTCGCGATCGACGACGCCCCGGAGTACGCGCTGGATTTCTACGACCTCCTCGAGTCCGGGGACGGCGAGTCCCCGTCGGTGATCGTCGACGAAGACGACGTCTACGCCTTCATTTACACGTCGGGGACGACTGGCCGCCCGAAGGGCGTGGTTCACGAACACCGGGACATGGTGGATCACAACCTGCTGTGTATCGCCGAGATGAACGTCACGCGGGACGACGTCGGCCTGTCGATCATGCCGCTGTACCACTGCGCCGAACTGCACTGCTGTCTGTTGCCGCGGGTCCACCGCGGCGCGACGAACGTCGTCCACCACGAGTTCGATCCGCAGGCGGCACTCGAGGCGATCGAGGAACGCGACGTGACGCTCCTGTTCGCCGCGCCGACGGCCTGGAACGGGCTGTCGCTGACCGCCGCCGAGGGTGACGTCGACGTCTCCGCACTCCGACTGGGACTGTACGGCGCGGCCCCGATGCCGGCGCAGGTGCTCGAGAACTGTCGCGAGCACCTCTGCGAGGACTACCTCCAGGCCTACGGGATGACCGAAATCGGTCCCGCCGGCGTGTTCCAGCGCCCGGAGGATCAACTCTCGAAACAGGGCTGTGCGGGCCTGCCAGCGCTCAACCACGAACTGCGCGTCGTCGAACCGGACGCGGAGCCGGATCGGGAGGTCGAACGCGGAGAGATCGGGGAGATCCTGATCGCCGGTCCGTGTACGATGCGCGAGTACTGGAACCGGCCGGAGGCGACCGCGCGGTCCCTGCGCGAGGCGGACGGCACGACCTGGTACTACACCGGCGACCTCGGCTACCGCGACGACGACGGCTACCTCTACGTCGTCGATCGGAAAGACGACATGATCGTCTCCGGGGGCGAGAACGTCTATCCGGCGGAAGTCGAGGACGTCCTGTTCTCCCACGACGGCGTCGAAGAGGCGGCCGTTCTCGGCGAACCCGACGAGGAGTGGGGCGAACTGGTCGTCGCGTACGTCGTCGCCGACGAGGGCGTCTCCGCGGACGAACTGGACGAGTTCGCGGTCGAGAGCGATCAGCTCGCCGATTTCAAGCGTCCGAGGCGATACTACTTCGTCGACGAACTGCCGAAGAACCCCAGCGGCAAGATCCAGAAGTTCAAACTCAGGGAGGACGAGGCGGACGTCGAACCCGAGGCCGAGTCCATCACGTCCTGATCGATACTCGGGGCTGGTGTGACTCGATCTTCGGCGCGGAGCCGCTCGAAAGACTCGGCGTCGGAGCGCACTGGCTCAGTGAGTACCCGTCTCAAAAATGAAATCTAGCGTTCAGCGTCGCCGCCAGGCGACGGTCAGCAGTAGATATTAGTTGCGGACGACGTTCGTCGCGCGTGGACCCTTGGGGGCCTGTTCGATGTCGAATTCGATCTCCGTGCCTTCTTCGAGGTCCGGGCCGCCGACGTCTTCCATGTGGAAGAATACGTCCTCGTCCGCGTCGTCCGTCGAAATGAAACCGTAGCCGCCTGTGTCGTTGAAGAAATCAACGTTACCGTTTGCCATTACGAACAAACGTAGGGTCAGAACGCGGATAACCCTTGCGAGGGTCGTGGTACCACGACGGTCGTCGCGTACGAATGCGGAACGTGACGACGCGATCGACGACTCGTCGGGCGATCGGGCGTGCAGCGGCGGTCGGTGGCGACGATAGCGGACGTCGACGTCCCAGCAGCGGTACCGTGACCGCCCTCGCCACCGATTCCGGTGCATCGGACCGACTCCAAACCGTATTTACTGTCGGGGCCGAAAGCACCCAACGATGGAACGCGGCTCGCGGGACTCGTTCACGCGGATGGGTACGCTCGGGATCGAAGAGGAGTGTTTCGTCGTCGACGAGCGCGGTCGACCCACGAGTGGGACGGACGAACTCGTCTACGAGCACGACCCGCCCGAGATCCTCGCGGATCGACTCGACCACGAACTCTTCAAGTTCGTCATCGAGACGCAGACGCCCCTGATCGAGGATCCCGACGACGCCCGCGAGTCGTTGCGGTCGGTCCGCGAGGCACTGGTCGATCACGCCGCGGCTCACGACTTTCGGATCGCCGCGGCCGGCCTGCACCCGCTCGCGAAGTGGCGCGAACTCGAACACGCGGAGAAGCCCCGCTACCGATCGCAACTCGATCGGATCCAGTACCCGCAACACCGTAACACGACGGCCGGGGTCCACGTCCACGTCGGCGTCGACGACGCGGACAAGGCGGTCTGGATCGCCAACGAACTGCGCTGGTACGTCCCGATCATGCTCGCCCTGTCGGCCAACTCGCCGTTCTGGAACGGGTTCGACACCGGCCTCCAGTCCGCCCGCGCGAAGATCTTCGAGGGCCTCCCGAACACGGGGATGCCGACTCACTTCGAGGACTTCGACGCGTTCGATCGGTTCGAGCGCCGGATGTTAGAGACCGGCGCGATCGAGGACCGGGGCGAACTCTGGTACGACGTCCGCCCGCACACGGCCCACGGAACGGTCGAGTTGCGGACGCCGGACGGACAGGCCGACCCGGACGTCGTGCTGGCGTTCGTCGAGTACGCCCACGCGCTCGTGGAGGCGCTCGCGGCGGCCTACGAGGACGGCACGAGCGGCCGCCGCCACCGCCGGGAACTCTTGGACGAGAACAAGTGGCGCGCGATCCGGCACGGCCACGACGCGACGTTCATCGATCGGGACCTCGAGGGAACCGTCGACCTGGGCGAACTCGTCGATCGCGAGTGCGAGCGACTGGGGATCGACGGGATCAAACGCGTCTACGAGCGCGAGAGCGGAGCGAGTCGACAGCGCCGCCTGCTCGAGGAAGATGGCCCGGACGCGCTGTGTGAGTCGCTGTTTCTGCAGCCCTCGTAACCGCCGTGCCCGCAAAGGTTTAACTCCGCAGGAAACTTTGTCCCTCACGAGAGGTCACATGGCTCCAGACGACACCGACGCGGACCGACTGGACGAGGGGGATCGAGACGATCTCGACGATCGGTCGGCCACGGAGATCGACGCCGACGAGGCCGGCGACGAGACTGAGGGTGTTCGGATACAGGCGATCGAAGAGGTGGATCAGCGGATCGTCGACCTGCTCTCGTGGATCCTGGACACGGAGACCCGGGCCAAGATCTACGTCTACCTGCTGGCCAACCCCGGCAGTACGTCCGAAGAGGTGGCCAAGGGAACGGGGCTCTACCCGAGTACCGTCCGCGAAGCGCTCGCGGAACTCCACGACGAAGAGCGGGTCAGCCGCGAGAAACGCGCGAGCGAGGGCGCGGGGAACAACCCCTACGAGTACACGGCGATCCAGCCCAGCGACCTGGTCGGCGGCGTCGTCGACCAGGTCCAGCAGGAACTGAACACAATCTTCACGCTCGATCGGGTCATCGATCGCGACGAGGACGGCGAACCGGCGCTCGAGGAGTCGGTCGAACCGGTGACGATTACGGTCGACGACACGGCACCGACGATCGGCGGTGGCGTCGACGAAGAAGACGGGGCGGATAGCGAACGAGAGTCGGATACAGCGGTCGAATACGACGCCGACGAGGAATCCGAGAGGGTCGAACCGATCGACCCGGAGGAGTCGGCCGCCGACGAACCCGACGCCGACGGCGATAACTGACCGGTTAGTCGTCCAGTCCGAGCACCGCAGGCCGTTCGAGTTCGAACTCCCGATCGACGGCACGGGCCGTCGTGGTGGGCCAGTTGCCCGTCGTCGTCAGTACGTCTACCTCGTCGTCGGTCACGAGCGCGGTGTCCTCGCTTTTCGCTCCCTCGACCGTCGGGTTCCACGCGTATGCCATCGGCGTCTCGACTGCCGCGTCGTGGCCAGGGGTCGCGATCCACTCCCGGCCGGCGAAGCCGGCGGCCCCGCCCTGATGGTGATTCTCCCACTCGCCGTCGTAGCCGAGCGCGTCGTACGCGTCCTGGATCGCCTCGAAGACGTCGCCGGCGGTGCCGCCGGCCACGGCGGCCGCCTGCGTCGCCGCGAGGGCCGTCGTCTCGACTCGGGCGGCGGTCGTGTGTCGATCCTCCAGCCACGTCGGCGGATCGAACGCGACGCTCCGGGTACAACTGGCGTGGAGTCCGGCGCGTTCCGCAGTGACGGAGACGAGACAGTAGCCGCCGAGTTCGGCGTTCGTCGGGGTGTAGTGGCGGTACCGCTGTACGCGGTCCTCGCCGCCGACGAGCACGACGGGGGCCTCGACGTCCCGGGCCGAGAGCGCGACCCGCAGGGCCGACGCGATCTCGTGTTCGGTGTCCTCGGCGCGCAGTTCCCGGCAGACCGACTCGACGGCTGCGGCCGTCTCCCGACAGAGATCGCGGTAGCGCTCCCGATCGCGCTCGGTCAGCGGCTGGCGCAGCGACGTCGGATCGACCCGATCGAATCCGGGGACGTCGACGTCCGCCGCTGCACGTTCGTCGGATCCGACGCGTGCGGCGATCGCCTCGCCGAGCGACGAAGCGTGCCACGAGAACTGTTCGACGGTCGGATCCTCGAGATCCGGGAGTTCTTCGGCGGCGATCCGATCGGCCTCGATGTTGTTCGTCACGATGCGGACGTCCTCGCCGTCGTAGCCGACGGCCGCGACGCCGGCGTCGGTCTCCCGATCGACGACGTTGGTCCCGCCCGTCAGCCACGCAAACGAGTTCGGTCGCGCGAACCAGACCGAATCGAGATCCTGGCTGTCGAGATACGCCGCGAGTCGCTCGCGTTTGCTCATGCGGGATGCTGGCGTGGCCGACTCTTGAATCCGACGAACGCCGAGTCGTCGCCGGCGGTGACCGGTTGGTCGTCGCGGTCGCGTCGGCGGTGGCGAACCGATCGCCGCACCCCGTCTACGGGTTCTCCCGGTCGCTGGACGGACGGTGTGGCGATTCCTGCGCCGTAAGAACGACTCGGGGAACCTAAGTACGGCTGGACCTAATCCCCCGCCAGAACGCCCGTGTCGACCGACAATCGCACCTCTCGTCCCGAAGTTCGATCGCTGATCGCCCGGTTCGGCTTTCCCCACCTGCTCGCGACGACGCTCGCCCTGGTCGCGGCGACGATTCTGCTCGGCATCGCGGCCAAAGCGACCGGATCGGGACTGGCCTGTGAGGCGAACTGGCCCCGGTGTGACGGCGGCCCGTTCAACCTGTTCCCGGCCACGCTCCCGAGTTTCTACGAGTGGATCCACCGCTTCGTCGCCATGTTCGCGGGGTTCGCGATCGTCGGCTCGGCCGTCGCCGCGTGGCGATCGGCAGCCGTCGACAGGCGCGTCGCGTCGCTGGTCGTCCTCGGAATGGTGTTGACGCCGATCCAGGTGTACCTCGGCCGCGAAACCGTTTTCCAGTACCAGATGGAGATCCTGTCGCTGCACTTCTGGACGGCCGTACTGATCTTCTCGACGTACGTCACCGCAACCGTCCTCGTCTGGAAGTCGAAGCTCACCGCCACGCACGTGACCGTTGCGCTCGGGATCGGCCTCGTCGCGCTGCCGCTGCACGTCGCGCTCAGCCCGACCGATCTCGGCGTCGTGACGGACTATTCGCCGACGATCCAGCTGGTACAGTACGGCGTGACGCTCGCGTTGCTCGCGTCGGTCATCGTCGCCACGATGGTCGGGCGGTGGCGACTCGACGACGGCCGACTGATCGGACTCCTGGGTGGCTCGATCGTGCTGGCGTACACCGTCTCCTACCTCGGTCGCCGGTCCCTGATGACGTTCAGTCCCGCGCTCGATGGGCTCTATCTCGTCGTCGCGCTCGCTCTCTCCGTCGTCTTCGTCGTCGGAATCTGGCGCAGTCGGGCCGCCGGAGAGCGATCGCGGGACGCCCTCTCGACGTAGTCCCATCGCCGACGATCGACCGTCCGCGCTGTTCTCGAACGCACCGTGTTCAGCCGACCATCGCCACGATCGTCGCCGCCACGAGGGCGGCGCCGATGCCGATGGCGAACAGCGCGTAGTTGGCGATCGGGTTCGCGGCCCGCGCCACGTCGAAGGAGTAGCGTCGACGCGAGAGCGGCCAGAACGGCCGAATCCCCATCGGCGTCAGCGCGTCCGCGAGGAGGTGTGAGGCGATCGAGAGCGTTCCCACGAGGAACGCGAAGGCGACGAAGCCGACGTCGACGATCGGTGACGACGACGCCACCAGCACCGACGTCGCTGCAGCCAGGCCGGCGCCAACGAGAAACGCGAACAGCACCGTGTGTGTGGGACCACGGTGCTCGATCAGCGGGGCCCGGTGATCCAGATCGGGGACCGTCGACAGGGAGACACAGACCAGTGCGCCGACGACTGCGGCCGCCTCGTAGCCGGCGACGGCGACGGCGGCACCGAGGGGGGCGTAGGCGAACAGGGCAGCGCCGTAGTGGCCGACCTGATACATGTGCGACAGGAAACATCACACCGGAACATAAATCCACCGCACCGTATCTGCTGGGATCGGCACCCGTGGTCTGAGAACTCCCTGCACCGGTCTCGATCGCTACACATTTTCCACCAGCGATCGAACGGACGGGTATGCGAACGAGCCTCAACGTTCCCGAAGCGATGCTGGCCGAGTTCGATCGGACCTGGCAGTCGGAAGGGCTGGACTCGCGCTCGCGAGCACTCAGGGAGGCGATCCAGGAGTACGTCGAGTCCCACCACCGACTCGAGCAAGCACGCGGGACGGTCGCCGCGACCGTCGTCTTCGACTACGTTCACGACGAGATTATCGAGGATCTCCACGAGATCCAGCACGCGTTCCAGTCCGAAATCGACACGACGGCTCACGTCCACCACGGCGATTGGTGTCTCGAAGCGATCTTCTGTCACGGCTCCGCGGCCGAGATCCGGGCGCTCGTCTACCGACTGAAGGATTTCGACGCCGTTGGCCGCGTCTCGGTCACGCTACTCCGCGACGACACCCCGTCGATCGACGTCTGAGCTCCCTCGAACCCCGGTCCGTCGGAACTCTCACAGTATATAAACGACTTCGATATCCAACCGGCTGATTCTTGTAAGTAGGACGGAATAATCAGGTAGCATCCAATGCTTCGTCGTGTGCGACGTGGACCAGTACTACCGCTACTACCGCTATCAGGTGTCGGATCGATCGCGACGGCTGCTCGCTCGCAGGGGCTCGGAATCGGGAGGGAGAAGCGGCAATGAGCGTTATCGCGACGATCGCGGTTTCGACGGACGAGTTTCCACTCGGTGCCCTGTTCGACGTGGCGACCGACGCGACCGTGACGGTGGAGACGACGGTGCCCGCGAGAGAAGGTGCCGTTCCGTACTTTTGGGTTCCGGTCGGCGTCACGAATTCGGTCGTCGAGGTGTTCGAGAGCGACTCGAACGTCGCCGACGCGGCTCTTGTCGATGAAACCGACAGTCACGTTCTCGTGAAGGTGACGTGGACGGATCAGGTCAACGGCGTGCTCCAGTCGATCCGGGAGAGCAACGCGCTCGTGACCAGTGCCGTCGGCACCGCCGATCGGTGGACCTTCCGCCTCCGGTTTCCGTCCTACGAGGGACTTTCGGCGTTCTACTCGCGGTGTATCGACTGGGGAATCTCGATCGAACTGATCCAGTTACACGAGGCTGTTAGCCCGAACAGCGACCACCGGTTCGGACTCACTGCCGCACAGCGAGAACTCGTCGTCGGCGCGTACGAGGCGGGCTACTTCGAGGTACCGCGAAAGACCACGCTCGTCGACCTCGCCGATCGGTTCGGTATCTCCGACTCGGCCGTCTCGCAACGACTGCGTCGCGGTCTCGCCGCACTCGTCGAATCTACGCTGACGGTCGATCCGGAGTCGTCCACCCACGGCGTCACCGGCATCGGAACCGACCCGGATCCCGGCGAGGAGTGACGCTGAGACGTTTCGCGGCCGACGAGCGTGAGGTCGTGCTCCACATCCCCGACCGCGACCGCGGCGGTTTTAGGTCGCGACGGCTTTCCCACCACTGTGCAAAACGTCACCGACAGGACGAGCAATCCGTTCGGCATGCGGCCACCGTTCGATCGAAGCGATCCCGGCGATCGAACCGCCGTCTTCGGCTACGGTGACGCCAACGCTGACTTCCACGTGATCGGCGATCATCCGGGAGTCCACGGCGGTGCGTCGACGGGCGTGCCGTTCACGGGGAGCGACTCGGGACGAGCCGTCCAGGACGTCTGTCGCGAGGTCGGTTTCGCGAGCGGTCCGGCGGTACGTCCCGACCTGGAGAACTGCTTCTGGAGCTACGTTCACATGTGCTGTCTCCCGGGAGGGCGCCCGCCGACCGAGGCGGAGTACGCCGATTGCGAACGGTACTTCGACGCCGAACTGCGAGCGATCAACGCCCACGTACTCCTGCCCGTCGGCGAACGGGCGACCGATCACGTGCTCCGAGCGTACACGACCCAGCGTGACAGACTGGAGCTGGACATGGCCTCGCTGCACGCCACCGAAATCCGCGGCCGCGGGTTCATGGTCGTTCCGATCAGGGAGCCGACGGACTGGGTGGATAGCGACCGCGATCGACTCGTCTCGCGACTCGAAGCGATCCTCGGGCGGGATTACAGGCAGACGAAAGGCGTCGCGACGACGGTCGGCTAGGGACCGTTCAGCGGCCGAACCGTTTCCTGATCGACGCCCGGAGCGGCAGTCCGAGCGCACCGATCAGCGGGACGAACACGAACGCGGCGAACTCCGCCGGCAGCGAAGAGACCTCCGCCGCGCCGAGGGCGAACCCGATAGCCGGTCCCAGGACCGACAGCACGTAGAAGTACGACGGCGACCAGCCGGGTAGCTGTCGAGTCCGGTAGACGATCACGCCGAAGAGCACCGGCATGAGAGCCGCTCCGGCGAGCAAGGGCCCGCCGAGCAGCGTCGTCGTCACGCCGATCGCGAGCGCGACGACGATCGTCTCGTCGATCGTGACCGGCCCCCACGTGTCCCGTCGCCAGACCACCCTGACCAGACCGACGACTGCGAGGGCGGCGGCGACGCCGACGAGCACGCCCTGCCACTGGATCGCCGGGAGCGGTGATCCCACGAATTCGACCCCGGTGACGAACTCGATCGGCGGCTGGATCCCGTACCGCTGGGACGTGACGGCCTCCCGGAGTGCGGCCGGATCGGGCCCGATCGCGGTCAGGTCGGCCCACAGCAGGCCCAGTGCGTCGACGTTCGCACGACCGTAGTGACCGAGTCCGACGACGTAGGTGAGCACGGACAGCCAGATCAGGGGCCACGCGAAGTTCTGGCGCTGCCACCAGTTGACGAGCGGGTTGTCGGCGACCCAGCCGAGTGCCGTCTCGGTCGCCGATCCGGTTCTGCCGGCGGTTCCGCGGGCCGTCCCACCGTCGGTCGATCCCGCGCCGCGACTCCCCGTCGCAGTCCCGTCGTTCGTTGCAGTCGTGCCAGCGGTCCCGGTCGTCGACGTTTCGGCACCGCTCGTCGACGACCCCGAGCCGGTACTGGTACTCGAACCGGTGCCGTCCCGCGATCGGGTCCGTTTCGACGCTCCCGCCGATCCGGTCGCCGATCCCGTCGTTGCTGTCGGCCCCGTCGATCCGGTGTCGGTCGACGCTTCCGACGTCGAGTCGCCGCTCCGCCAGACGTCGGGCGACGGCAACCCGCTCGTTCGCTTCGCGACGTAGTTTTCGTGACCGAGCCGATCGTAGGCCTGGCGCTCGACCGGGTCGCCGAGGATGTCGTAGGCCGTCTTGATTGCGGTGAACTGTGCCTGTGCCCGGATGTCGTCGTTCCGGTCCGGGTGATAGACGCGGACTTTCTCGCGGTAGGCCTCCTTGATTTCGTCCTGGGGGGCGTCGGATGGAACCTCGAGAAGGTCGTAGAAATCCTCAGTCATGTGAGAGTCGGGGGCCAGTGTCGCATTGTATGTTCTTCACGCGGGGTTATATGTCCGCTGGATTTCGGTTCAGTTGAACTGGGGTATGGAGGTAATTGGGTATTTCGGCCGAACGCGCAGCGAGCGCTCGTCTGCCGGTCCTACGAAAAGTCCGTCAGCGACGATTGGCCTGCGGATCGGTCCGGAGATCGATCGCGATCGTCCGCCGCCGATCCGCTTGCCTTCGACCCGTCCGCATCCCCTTCGGCGGGGCCGTCGGCGGTGGTCCCGTCCCACCCGTCGAGACTGGCCTGATCGGCCCCCGAGAATTCGAGGTTCGCTACCCGGACTCCCAGTTTGCGGACCGGCTCGTCCTCGAACTCGGCGAAGAGGTCCCGGGCGATCCGATCGACGAGGGCCGGTTCGTCGACCGGGCCGGGAAGCGATCGCTCGCGCGTGTTGACGTCGTACGGCGGCGTGACCGCCTTGACGCCGATCGTCCGGTAGAGCGCGCCTTCCCGTTGGGCTCGATCGGCGACGGCCGCCGCCAGCGTCTCGATCAGGTCGTACTTCGGCCCGGGGTCGGTGACGGGTTCGGCGAAGGCCGACTCCCGCGAGAAACTCTTCGGGTCCCCCTTCGGTTCGACCCGCCGATCGTCCTCGCCGCGGGCCCGGTCGTAGAGTTCGCGGCCTCGCTCCCCGAATCGATCGACGAGCGGGTCGGGATCGGCGGCCGCGACGTCGCCCGCCGTCTCGAGGCCCATCTCCCGGAGTTCGCGGGCCGTGACGGGGCCGACGCCGTGTAGCAGGTCGACCTCGAGCGGCGCGAGGAACGCCCGGAGGTCCCCGGGTTCGACGACGGTGAGGCCGTCGGGCTTGTCGAAGTCGCTGGCGATCTTGGCCGCGCTCATCGTCGGCGCGACGCCGACGCTGACGACGACGCCGACCTCCCGGCGGATCCGGTCCTTGACGTGGCGGGCGAACCCGTCCGCGACCTCCCACGCCGTCCGCTCCGTGACGTCGAGGTACGCCTCGTCGATGCTGACTTCCCGGACCACGTCGGCACAGTCGTGGAGGATGTCCTGGACCTCGGCCGCGATCGACTCGTAGTAGTCCATGTCGACGGGCCGGTAGTGACCGGTTTCTTCGCGATCGAGTTCCGGATCGTGGTCCTCGGCGTCGGGGTCGAGGGCGGCGCGTCTCGGCAACCGCTCGAGGGCGGTCGAGATCGCCTGCGCGCTCTCGACGCCGAACTCGCGGGCCTCGTAGCTCGCGGTCGCGACGGCCCCGACGATCTCGCCGGGTTCGTACCCCATGCCGACGACGACCGGTTCGCCCCGCAGTTCGGGTTCGCGAAGCCGTTCGCAGGCCGCGTAGAAACAGTCCGCGTCGACGTGACAGACGATCCGCTCCTCGTCGTCGTCTTCCTCGACGCCCGGAAGTCGCGGCTCATCGGCCATTCGGTATTCGATCGGTTCGACCGAATCGTTGTGAACGTTGCGCCCCTGCGATCGAGGGGCCGCTCGGGAACGACCGGGCGGGCGTCAGTTGTAGCCGCGCCAGCGGTGGCCACACTCGGTACACTTGAAAAAGCGCGTCGGTGGCTCGTCGGCCGAAGCCGTCTGTTTGAGGGTGTACCACGCCTCCTGAGTGCCGCACTCGTCACAGACCACGTCCGTCGCCTTCGGCTTCCCCTCGAAGTTTGCATCCTCCGAGGACTCGATCACGTCGTCGTCGGTCTGTGACTCGGTCGTGACGAACTCGTCCTCGCGATCGCGATCGCGCTCCGTCGCTGCGCCGCAGTTCGTACAGACCATGTCGTCGCCCTCCGCTTTCATCATCGAACCGCAGTCGTCGCAGAATTGCATAACCGTGGGTACGTACTCGTCCCGCAAAAAGACTCCACTGGCGCGGTCACCGACAGTCGGTGTCCGCCCGATCGCACGTCTGCTATGCGATCGGCGATGACCCGGTTCGATAGCGACGGCTACCGACCGTCGCTCGCGGGGCCCCGCCCGGCGTCTCGCATGTACTCGTCGAGCGTTTCCGCGAGCGTCTCTGCGAAGGGTTCGTCGTTGATGTCGGTCTCCAGTTCGATCCGTTCGACGTCGTCGTCGAGCGTCGATCGCAGCGCATCGAACAGTGCTGCGTCAGCGTCGGGATCGTGGAAGTCTTCGCCCTCGACGTCGATCGCCGAGACGCCTCCGAGGGGAAGGGCGAGCGCGGTCGGCCCGGTCGCGGCGTTGAGTTTCTCGGCGATGATCGCTCCCAGTTCGGCGTTCTCCTCGGGCGTCGTCCGCATGAGCGTCACCTGCGGATTGTGGACGTGGAACTGCCGCCCCTCGAACTCCTCGGGGACCGACTCGCGCGGACCGAAGTTGACCATGTCGAGCGCGCCCGTCGAGACGACCTGCGGGATGCCCTCGTCGCCGGCCGCCTCGAGCCGATCCGGGCCGGCGTTGAGGACGCCCCCGACCAGTTCGTCGGCCCACTCGGTCGTCGTGACGTCGAGCACGCCGTCGATGACACCCTCCTCGACGAGCGACTCCATCGCGCGACCGCCCGTGCCGGTCGCGTGGAAGACGATCGTCTCGTACCCCTTCTCCTCGAGGTTCTCGCGGGCCGTCTGCACGCAGGGCGTCGTGACACCGAACATCGTGATGCCGATCGTCGGTCGGTCTTCGACGTCGACGTCGGGATCGTTCGTGACCATCCCGACCATCGCCAGGGCGGCGTTGGCGATGACCTGCCGCGAGAGCTGGTTCAACCCCTCGATGTCCGCGACCGAGTAGAGCATCATGACGTCCCGGGACCCGACGTAGGGCTCCGTATCGCCGGACGCCATCGTCGAAACCATGAGTTTGGGAACGCCGACCGGCAACGCCCGCATCGCCGTCGTCGCGATCGAAGTATTACCCGACCCGCCGAGTCCGAGGACGCCGTCGAGGATCCCCTCGTCGTGTAACTGCTGGGCGATTTCGGCCGCACCGTCGCCCATCGCCGCCATCGCCTCGCCGCGATCGGCCTCGTTTCGCAACCCCTCGAGCGTCGTTCCGGCTGCCTCGGCGACCGCGCTCGCGGACGTCTCGGGTTCGAACGGTGGCTCGCCCACGACGCCGGTGTCGACGACGTGGACGTCCACGCCCTGGGCTTCGATGACGTCCCTGGCGAAGCCGATCTCCTCGCCTTTCGTGTCCAGCGTGCCGACGATGACGACGCTCATTGGTCGGTACCCCTTTCGACGACGGATTCTTCGGTCGGCAGTTCGCCGGCGGGGACGACCTCACACTCCGGGAGGTCCCGCAACACGTCTTCCGGCCCGGGCGGTGCGTACACGGCCAGGAGGAGCAACGGCTCCCAGCCGGTGTTGACGGTCCCGTGTTCGACCCCCTCCGGAACGAACACCATCTCGCCGGCCGTGATCTCGCGCGTCTCGTCCGCGACTTCCTGTTCGCCCTCTCCGCGAAGGACGTAGAGGATCTCGTCGCTCTCGGGGTGGGTGTGTCGTTCGTGACCCTTTCCCGGTTCGAGTTTCACGACGCCCGCGCTGAAGCGGTCGCCGCCGGTGACCGCGGGGGTACTCAACCACTTGAGCACGCCCCAGTCGAACACCTGGCTCTCGACGTCGTCGGGTTCGACGAAGTACTGTGTCTCCGACATGGTCAGAACTCGATCGCTTTGAATTCGCGGGCCTGGTTCTCGATCGCGTCCTCGGTCGGAAGGCGTTCGAGGCTGGACGCGCCGAAGAACCCGACGACGCCCTCCGTATTGTTCAGGACGTATTCGGCGTCGTCGGGCCACGCGATCGGGCCACCGTGACAGATCACCAGCACGTCCTCGTCGACGTCCGTGGCCGCGTCGTGGTGGGCCTGCACTCGCTCGGCGGCCGTCTCCAGGTCGAGCGCCGTTTCGGCACCGATGTCGCCCGAAGTCGTCAGACCCATGTGCGAAACGATCACGTCGGCACCGGCTTCGGCCATCTCGCGGGCCTGGTCCTCGCTGAAGACGTACGGGCACGTCAGCATGCCCTGTTCGGACGCCTCCCGGATCATGTCGACCTCCTTGTCGTACCCCATGCCCGTCTCCTCGATGTTCTGCCGGAACTGACTGTCCTCGTCGATGAGTCCGACCGTCGGGAAGTTCTGGACCCCCGAGAATCCGCGCCGCCTGAGATCCTCGATGAAGACGTCCATCTGCCTGAACGGATCGGTTCCGTTGACGCCCGCGAGGACGGGCGTGTCCTCCACGACCGGCAACACCTGCCGGCCCATGTCGAGAACGATCTCGTTGGCGTCGCCGTACGGAAGCAGGCCGGCCAGCGAGCCACGGCCGTTCATCCGGTAGCGTCCGGAGTTGTAGATGATCAGCAGGTCGACGTCGCCGCGCTCTGCGAACTTCGCCGACATCCCCGTTCCCGCGCCGGCGCCGACGATCGGCTCCCCGCTCGATACGGTTTCGCGCAGCCGCGTCAGCGATTCCTCGTGTGTGAATGACATACGCTAACGTGTGCGGACCACTTCCTGTCTATTCAAAATTCCTATAAGTATTCTTATATGTTTGGGCTGACACGGCTGCAGCGGCGCCGTTACCCGCCGGGTCGTCTGAACGTGTAGGTCACGTCGTCGACGTCGATCGTGAGCGCTCCCGTGTCGTGGTCCACCACGAGGTCGACCGCCCCGTCCTGCTCGAAGTCGTGGAGCGGCATCCCCGTGCTGACGCGTCCGTTCCGCGTCACCTCGACGCGTGCGGATCCGAAGTCGATCAGAATCCGATCGTCTCCGGCGGTCACGTCCCCGGTCTCGCCGAACCGGCGCAGTTCGTCGCTGACCGTTTCCCAGTCGGTGATCTGGATGCGTTTTGCCATACGTCGGTATACGGCCGCCGAGTACTACTATCGTAGCCACTGAACGTCGGAGCATACCCGATCGCACGGCGGCTGTGCGATCGGCGCGGAAACAGTTTCAGTTGTTACGATAGCGCCTGGACGAGCCGGCGTCGTTCTTCCCCGTCGACGATCGGGACCGGATGGATTCACCGGAACAACTGGCCGACGCTCGTTATATCCACGTTCGGACGAACCAACCTCGCAGTAGGTAGTAACACGACTTTTTCATTCAGACTGTGGCGGAACTCGCGGTCAGTACGGGCCGAGCAGTTACCGATCTCGCCAGTAGCTGTCAAGAATCACGCGCTGAATACAGAGCATCAATGCAGCACGACGACTCCGTTTGTTTCATACCGAAATCAGTGAACTATCTGCTCACGACACGTGCTTACTGGAACGAATTATAGAAATCTGCATTTTCCTCATCTTGAAGAACCATATTTGTATGAGTTTTATAGATTGGAATCTTTTGATCCGCAATTGCAATCTCTCTTTCAATTAATTTCCGTGAGTTCTTTTCAAATTTGATTCTCTGCACCTCACTTGGTCCACTGTCAGCGATTGTTGAACGACTTTTTTGTTGATCAATACGGGACAAGCTACCTGCTACTGCAATGCGCATCGCTTTCGAATCCGTTCCACAATGGGGCCTATGGTTCGACACGTACTCGTTCCAGTTGAGGACTCTGAGTCCTCATACAATGCACTTGAGTACGCAGTCTCAGAATACCCTGATGCCCAGATAACAGCGCTCGAAGTCTCTGATCCGATAGATCTACTCAAAAGTGATCAGGTAGACAATATATTCGAAAGTTCTGATCAACATGAGAAAGACCTCCGTCTACAACGCGTCAGAAACAGAGCAATTGAGCAGGGAACTCACTTATCAGGAGATCGCACCACTGGTGAGGTGATCGGCGAAATTCTAAACTACGCAGCAGAGCATGATGTGGATCATATTGTTGTAGGAGTGAGTGAACGTTCAGGGACACGTTGGTTTTTCTCGGAAAATATGACGGACAAACTTTCTCGAAAGGCGTCAATTCCAGTCACTATTATTCAATAGCCTCAAGATTGCCTGTACTGACCGATCACCGTCTCTCGTAGATCGACCCTCACCTCACGCCACATTCGCGCTCTGTATCTCTCACGCTTCGTTCAACTTATCCTGTTCCCGTCAGAAAATGCGTGCAAGATACAGAGGATGAGTTTAGCACGACAGCTTCGTTTGTTTCATCCCGAAGTCAATGAATCAGCTGTGCAGTGGATATGCGAACCTACTACAGAGTAGCAGAGTCCTCGGTTAGCCTTGTTCACCACTAATGAACCGGTACGTCACCGCAAGGGAGGCGGGGAGAACAAGTGCCGCCGCCAACAGCCAAGCCCATATTGGGATGAGCGGACCACCTGTCATCTCTACAAGTCCGCCGACTACACCAACAATCGTCAGACCAAAGATTGTAGTGGCTGTGACCATCGCCGGTCGAAGATTTCCCGTCCGGTAGGAGTAGATACCCGTGACGGCCACCGCCAGACCGAGCACTGCCGCAATGACTTGCATGAGGCGAACCGCGAAAGTGATAGGCCCGCCGTCCCCGGGCGAGGGAATAAGGAGAAATGGGGCGATAGCAACCAGAATCCCCATAACGACCACGGGAAGGGCGCGATGGTCACCCGT
The DNA here is from genome assembly GCF_022869805.1 of Halosolutus halophilus. Taxonomy (NCBI): domain Archaea; kingdom Methanobacteriati; phylum Methanobacteriota; class Halobacteria; order Halobacteriales; family Natrialbaceae; genus Halosolutus; species Halosolutus halophilus. Next base: position 1,884,873 of record NZ_CP094974.1, read on the forward strand.
TGACAGGAACCGTTTTACATGACGCTCCATATGTGATTCAACTATGATTCTCGGTAAATGTCTTGTCCCCTTCCATTAAATGGACACTCTGTACTGAGCGATCACCACCGTCGCAAATCGAGCCATATCTCGTGCTGCATTCGCGCTGTGTATTCATCACGACGCCTAAAACCTATCACCGACCGAGGATTTCAAGGTAGCTTGCGCCATATCATGATAGACGCCGAGCGTATACAACGGGCTAATAATGTCTGAATTGTACATCCCTATCAACTGATGACAGATGCGGTCATCCGGGGAGCGACCGTGGCTGATGCCGAAGCACTCGCGGCGGTGTACCGGAGTGCGTATTCAGAAAACCAGCGATTAGGCTTCCCGACGAAAGCTGCATCCGCAACGTCGGAAACGGTAGAAGAATGGGTTGAGGACAGCAGGCTATTCGTTGCCCAATTGCACGACGAGATCGTCGGAGGAGTTCGCTTGGAGGTCACCAACGATGATAGAGTAAAACTCAGTCGACTCGCGGTACACGAGGAGTGGAAGGGTGAAGGAATCGGCAGTGAACTGTTAGACCATGCAGAAACGGAAGTCCGGGAGTGGGGTCACTCAACAGTCTGGCTAACGACGCCGGAAGAGCATCCGTATCTACCTGATCTCTATCGAAACCGTGGGTACGAGAAGACTGCACCATATCCACTCGAGTATCGAGAGTACGACGAAATCGTGATGGAAAAACGAGTTCGATATTGAACAATCTTGCTACTTCTTCGCAAAGCGTTGACGGTCATTGATACTTGTTACAGACGCGCTAGATGTTCAGCACGGCGTACTGAAAATCATCTGAACCCGATACAAACTTCGGCGCTCAGTTCGCAGTCGGACTTCCCGGATCGAGCGGCGCAGTTTCAGTCACTGTTCTGAATAGCGAAATCGTGTTCCCGACTACTGCCAGGATCGCGACCACCGTCGCTATTCTGGTGCCGGATCACTCTCGCCGATCTGCGCACCGTCGATCGCTGCGCGTGCGAGGAACACGTCCCCGTCGAGTCCCCGATCGGCGAGGGCATCTCTCGCCGCGCCGGCGGCTTCGTCGGCGTGTGCCGCGTCGGTGACGCCGTAGACGACCGGCCCCCACGAGGACTGGCCGACGCCGGTCAGGACGGGACAGGCATCGAGGGCCTCGACGAGTTCGCCCGCGGGCGGCCGGAAGACGCCGCCCTGGGCGTCGGCGTACCACGCGCCGTTCTTGCGACCGATCTCGGCGATCGCCTCGCCGAACGCCTCGAGGCGGCCCTCGGCGGCGGCCGGGAGCAGTGTCCGGGTGACGACGCCAGCGATCTCGTCGGCGATCGCGGGATCGGCGCGCTCGACGACGGCTCGCATGCTCGCGTCTTCCGACTCGCCGCTGCGGCCCGGATCGGCGTCGGGGACGACGACGAGGAACCGCCACTCGAGGGGGAGTTCGTGGCGGGAAACGACCGGTGGAACCGTCCAGTCCCCCTCTGCGGGCGGTTCCGTCGTGAATCGGTTCGTCGGGTGGCCGGCGTCGACGACGAAGCCGCCGCCCTCGAACGTCGCGACGCCGACGCCGCTGCGGCCGCCGCGGCCCATCGCCGGTGCGCGCTCGCGGATCCGGGGCTCGCGACCGTGGGCCCGTCCCGTCGCCGCGAGGACCGACAGGGCGAGCTGAGTACCGCTTCCCAGACCCACGTGGCGGGGCAGGCGCTCCTCGATCCCGATCGCGACGCCGGGGACGTCCAGAACGTCCACGGCTCGCCGGGCGTACTCTCGAACGAGAGGGTCGTCGGTCCGGACGCCGGACGCGGGTTCGGCGGTGACGGTCACCCGCGGCTCCGCGAGACCGACACCGATCCCGCCGTAGAGACGCTCGCGAGCGAGCGAAAGGTTCTGGAACCCGACGTGGAGGCGCGCTCCCGCGCTCACCGTGACCGTCCCCATATTCTGTCGACGGGTAGGTGAGCCCCCCGGAAGGGGGTTTCGACGCTGGCAATCACTGGCGGGAGTGGGGCTTCCGACCGCGGTGGCAGCGACTGGCTGGCGTGGCGAACCCACCGATCGGCGCGATTATACCGCTCGCGGCGAGCGACTCGGCGGGTGAATGGCCGACCCAATCGTTTACTATCACTGCGGTGGTCAGGGCTGGTACCAAATGGCACGAAACACCGATCGAATTCCGGTTACCGTGGTCAGCGGGTATCTCGGAGCCGGCAAGACGACGCTCGTCAATCACGTCCTGTCGAATCCGGGTGGACGCGAGGTCGCCGTCATCGTCAACGACATGGGCGAAGTGAACGTCGACGCGGACCTGATCGCCCGCGAAAACGAGGACGACGGCATCGTCGATCTCTCGAACGGCTGTATCTGCTGTCGGCTACAGGGAGATCTACTCGAGGAAGCCCGACGGCTCGCGCAGGAACGGGAGTTCGAGTATCTGCTCGTCGAATCCTCCGGGATCAGCGAACCGATCCCCGTGGCCCAGGTGTTCACCGAGGGAACCGACGCGAGCGAGATCGATCCGACCGAACTGTTTCGGCTCGATACCATGGCGACCGTACTGGACACGTACGGGTTCTGGAAGGAGTTCGACGCCGGCGAAACCCTCCCGGATCACGCCCAACCCGACGACGAGCGACCGCTCAGCGAGGTACTCGTCGAGGGGATCGAGTTCTGTGACGTCCTCCTCCTGAACAAGACCGACATGGTCCCCGAGGACGTCCTCGAGGAGATCGAAACCGTCGTCGCGCAGCTCCAGCCGCGGGCAGAGCGCGTTCGAACCACGTACGCCGAGGTCGACCCCGGACTGGTCCTCGATACCGGCCGGTTCGACTTCGAGGCGGTCCAGCAGTCTCAGGGGTGGAAGCGACACCTGCGCGGTGACGACCACGGACACGGGCACGGGAGCGAGGCAGCGGATCAGGGACACGACCACGAGAGTGGAGCCCAGGACACGGCCGAGAGCCGACAGCAAGCGGCGAAGAGCGCCGCCGAGATTCACGGCGTCTCGTCGTTCGTGTTCCGCTCGTCGCGGCCGTTCGACCCGCACCAGTTCGCGGAGTGGCTCGAGACGTGGGACGGATCGATCGTTCGCGCCAAGGGCGTCTGTCACGTCGCCGGTCGCGACGACGTCATCGGCCTCAGCCAGGCCGGTCCGTCGGTGCAGGCGGGCCCGATCGGCGAGTGGGGACCGAATGACGAGCGACGGACGCAACTGGTGTTCATCGGACGGGAAATGGACGAAGACCGGATCGGGACCGAACTCGAGGCCTGCCTGCACGACGGCGACGGAACAGCGTCTCCGAGTCCCGGGAGCGCCGCCGATCCGTTTCCGCTATAGACCCTACAGTTCGAGTTCGTCGCGGAGATCGTCCCAGGACTCGTGAAAGCCGTGGTTCGATTGGGTCGTCGACTGGGGGAGCGTCGACTGGTAGACCTCGTCGTACTCGAGGAGTTGCCCCCAGCCGTCGTGAAAGGAGTAGTTACAGTACTGGCACATGCACGCGCCTAGGCCGTGGTGTGCCATATTCGTTTCTCAACCGATCGACCGACGAGACAGAAGACAGATAACGACTCGATCGGAAGCCGACACCGTATGGATCGAACCGGCGGGTACGTTCGAGACCCGGACGAGACGGTCGAGCGCGGCTGCGAGCACTGCGACTGGTACGCGGTCGACGGCTCGTATCCGGCGCTGATCAAGCGGTACCAGGACCACCTTCGCGACGAGCATCCCACGGCCTGGCTCCGGAGCTAACCCGGTGTCTCGACTCGCACGACGGCTGTGACCGGGCAAAAATAGCGCCGCCAGCCGACCGCGAACCGGTCGGTCAGGGCTCGAGCAGCACTTTGGTGACGCCTTCCTCCCGTTCGTCGAACTTTTCGTACATCTCGGGCGCTTCCTCCAGGTCCACGCGGTGAGAGACGACCCAGCTCGGATCGGCACGTCCCTCGATGATCATGTCCCGCAGTTGGCGGTTGTACTGCTTGACGTTACACTGGCCGGTGCCGAACTTGTGGCCCTTCTCGAAGAGTTTCCCGAAGTCGATGCCGAGTCGGCCCTGGGCTGCCATCTCGTCGGGGGCACCCGGGTCGGAGGGGACGTACAGCCCCGGAACGCCGATTTCGCCGGTCGGACGGACCGTCTGGATCAACTGGTTGAGCACGACGGCCGGGTTCTCCCGGGCGGGATCGTACGCGTCGTCGCCCGGATCCGTCTCGGGATCGATCGCCTGGTAGCCGACCGCGTCGACCCCCTTGTCGACCTCGTCCCCGTGTTCCTCGACGATCTGCTCGACGGGGTCGCCCTCCTCGAAGTTGATCGCGTGCGCGTCACAGTGATCTTCTGCGAGTTCGAGTCTGCTCGGGACACGATCGACGACGTAGATCTCCGAGGCACCCTGGATTTTCGCGCTGTAGGCGGCCATCAGCCCGACCGGTCCGCCCCCGTAGATCGCGATCGACTCGCCGGGGTTCAGGTTCGCCAGCCGCGTCCCGTGCCACCCCGTCGGGAAGATGTCCGCGAGCAACGAGAACGCGTCCTCGTGTTCGTCGCCCTCGGGGAGTTTGAGCGCGTTGAAGTCGGCGTAGGGGACGCGGAGTTTCTCGGCCTGGCCGCCCTTGTACGGCCCCATCGCGACGTAGCCGTACGCGCCGCCGGCGAAGCCGGGGTTGACGTTGGTACAGAACCCCGTATAGCCGTCCTCACAGTTCTGGCAGAAGCCACAGGCGACGTTGAACGGCATGACGACGCGATCGCCCTCCTCGAGCGTGGTGACCGCGTCACCGACCTCGCTGATGATTCCCATGTTCTCGTGTCCGAAGACGATGCCCGGGTCCGCGGCGGTTCGGCCCTCGTACATGTGAAGATCCGAACCGCAGATGGCCGTCGTCGTGATGTCGACGAGGACGTCGTTCGGATGCTGGATCTCTGGTTCGTCTACTTCTTCGACTGCCACGTCGTGCGGCCCTTTGTATACGACAGCGTTCATTGACATTAGTTATCTCACCACTGGGACGCACCACGATCGGTACTGTAAACCTTCTTGTGAACCACAACCGGGAGATTGCCAATAATTCTCATCACCCGTCGTGAGAGTGCGCCGGGCGAGCATGCGGTTCCTCGACGGGAATCTCGCATCGGGTGTGCGGTATCTGTCCGCGATCCCGTACGGTGGATCGATCGAGCGCGATAGCGACGCCACCACATACACTGACGGATCGTCACGCTAGAGGAACGCGTATGGATCTCACGCGAGCCCTCGCCGCGGACGCTGGCCTGACCTGCGTCGTCGGCGCGGGGGGCAAGAAGTCGACGCTGTACGAACTCGCCGATCGACTCGATCGGGCGGTGCTCACGGCGACCGTCCGCATTCCGATCTTCGACCGGAAGGTCGCGTCGGTACTGGTGACGGACGATCCAGTAGGAGCGCTGGCGGCCCGTCGGGGGGAGGACGAGGAGCAGGAGTGGCCGCTCGGACTGGTCGCCGATCGGGAGGGAGACAGATACGTCGGCTACGACCCGCCGATCGTCGACGAAATCGCGGCCGCGGACGCCCCGGAGCACGTCCTGGTCAAGGCCGACGGGGCGAGAACGCGGTTTCTGAAGGCACCCGGCGACCACGAACCGCAACTGCCCGCCGGCGTCGATACGGTCCTCGCGCTCGCCAGCGTCCACGCCGTCGGCGAACCGCTCGACGAGCGCGTCGTCCACCGGCCCGATCGCGTCGCCGGGGTCACCGGTCGATCGCCGGGCGAGCCGATCGAACCGACGGACGTCGCGACGATCCTGACGAGCCCCGACGGCGGTCTGAAGGACGTGCCCGACGACGCTACGTACGTGCCGGTCCTCAACATGGTCGACGACGACGAGGACCTGGCCGTCGCCCGCGAGGTCGGTCGGCGCGTCCTCGATCGGAGCGAGGAGACTCACGGCCGCGTCTCGCGGGTCGCGTTGACGAGCATGATCGCGGACGAGCCACTGGTAGCGGTCCTCGAGTGATCCCGGGAGAAACTCGACTCCGAATCGATCGCGAGCCCGGCTCTTATAGGCCGGGTCCGTCTACCAATGCACATGGGGGTCACTAGCAACAGTACCGGTTCACTCGGGGGCGTCGTCCTCGCGGGCGGCTACTCGACCCGTTTCGGTGCGAGCGACAAGGCGGTCGCCGACCTCGCCGGCACCCCGATGATCCGGCGCGTCGTCGATCGACTCGCGGCGGTGGCGGACGATATCGTCGTCAACTGTCGCGACGAGCAGATCGACCCGATCCGGGACGCGCTGGCGGACTGTGACACCGAAATCCGGTACGCGACGGATCCCGTCCCCGATCGGGGGCCGCTCGCCGGCATCCAGGTCGGTCTCGAGGCCGTCGACCGAGAGTACGCGGCGGTCGTGGCCTGTGACATGCCGTTCGTCGACCCCGATCTGCTCGCGTACCTGGCCGATCGGGCTGACGGTCACGACGGGGCGGTCGTCCAGCTCGAGGCAGGCTGGTACCAGACGACGCAGGCGGTCTATCGGGCGGACGCGATGGCGGCCGCTTGCGAGGCGGCACTCGGCTCGGAGGACACGCGCATCGTGGCAGCACTCGATCGAATCGACGTCGTCACCGTCGACGAGTCCGAACTCGACGCGATCGACCCGGCCACGTTCGAGAGTATCGACACCCAGGAGGCGCTCGCGGAGGCCGAACGGCGATTCGACGAGTAGCGTTCGTTTCTCGATCGGACGCGGCGATCGGGCGTTACCGGTCCTGCCTGACGCCGGGGTTCGTCACGGCCCCGTTGGCAGCAGAGTCGAACGTCTGGCCGTACTTCGCCAGCACGCCGCTCGTGTAGGTGGGTTCTGGGTCGTCACGATCCTCGATGCGGCGCTCGATCTCCTCGTCGGAGAGGTCCACGGACAGCTCGAGTGCGTCGATGTCGATCGTGACGGTGTCGCCGTCACGGAGCGCGGCGATCGGTCCGCCGACGGCGGCTTCCGGTGCGACGTGGCCGATCGAGAACCCGCGCGTGGCACCGGAGAACCGGCCGTCGGTGAACAGCGCGACGTCCTCGGCGTGGCCCTGCCCCGCGACGGCGGAGGTGACGCCGAGCATCTCGCGCATCCCCGGGCCGCCCCGGGGCCCCTCGTTGCGGATGCAGATGACGTCGCCCGATTCGACGTGGCCCTCCTGGACGTACCGCATCGCGTTTTCCTCCTCTTCGAAGACCCGGACGGGCCCCTCGTGATGGAGGTGGTCCTCGCCGGTGATCTTGATGACCGCTCCCTCGGGTGCGAGATTGCCCGTCAGGATGCGGATGGCACCGCGCTCGTGGATCGGGTCGTCGACGGTCTCGAGGAAGTCCGCGTCGAGGTCGGCGATCCGCGCCGGGTCGACGCGCTCGATAGCCTCGGCCATCGTCTCCCCGGTGACGGTCAGCGCGTCGCCGTGCAGGAGATCGGCCTCGAGGAGTTCGCGCAGGACGACCGGGACGCCGCCGACCTCGTGGAGGTCGTTCATAACGCGCTCGCCGCCGGGCTGGAGGTCGGCGATCTTCGGCGTGCGGGCGCTGATCTCGTTGAAGTCCTGGACGTCGAGGTCGATGCCGGCCTCTGCGGCCATCGCCAGCAGGTGGAGCACGGCGTTGGTCGATCCGCCGACCGCGACCTGCAGGGAGATGGCGTTCTCGAAGGATTCCCGGGAGAGGAAGTCCGAGGGGCTGCGCTGGTCCTGGACGGCCCGGACGGCGAGGTCGCCGCTCTCGCGGGCGACCTCGTACCGGTCCTCGTCCTCCGCGGGCGGGGACGAGGAGCCGAGCGGCGCGAATCCGATCGTCTCGGAGATCGAGGCCATCGTGTTGGCGGTGAACATCCCGCCGCAGGAGCCGGCACCCGGGCAGGCGTTGCGCTCCATCTCGTCGAGTTCGTCCTCGGACATCTCGCCCTCGGCGACGGCGCCGACCCCCTCGAAGACGTTCTGGATGGTGATCTCGCGGCCTTCGTGCTCGCCGGGCATGATCGACCCGCCGTAGAGGAAGACGCTTGGGAGGTCCGTCCGGATGGCGGCCATCATCATCCCCGGCATGTTCTTGTCACAGCCGCCGATCGTCACGAGGCCGTCCATGCGCTCGCCGAACGCGACGAGTTCGACGGAGTCGGCGATGACCTCCCGCGAGATGAGCGAGGCTTTCATCCCCTCGGTCCCCATCGAGATGGCGTCCGAGATGGTGATGGTGCCGAACTCGATCGGCATCCCGCCGGCCTCGTCGATGCCGTCGTAGGCGGACTGGGCCACGTCGTCCAGGTGGACGTTACAGGGCGTGATGTCGGCGGCGGGGTTGGCGACGCCGATCATCGGCGAGGAGAGGTCCTCGTCGTCGTACCCCATCGCGCGGAACATGGCCCGGTGGGGCGCTCGTTCGACCCCCTCCGTGACCTCGTTGCTCGGCAATTCCTCGGGTTTGCCCTCCTCGGGCGAACGCTCTTTGGGTCGTTGACTCATACCCTGAGGCAGGGAACCTCGGCGCTTAAAGGCCCCGGATACCGATACCGGCCCCGTCAAGCCGGCTGCGAACACATTCGGCCGGTCTACTCGCCTCACTTCGTCGCCGTTCGATCGGGAGCGGAAATCGATGGTCCCGAACGACCTTCGGCCAGGTCGAGTCGGGATTCGAGTTCACGGCCCCTTCGACTCGGCGGCGAACGACGTTGGCCTTCGATTCGGCGACGAACAGACCGATACCCGATGTGACCGAGCGCACCGTCACCGACCGCCGGTCTTCACCAGCGTCGGCCGCCCTCGACCGCAGTTGTAATGTAACTCAAAAATTCGACGTCAGCGGGACCTTTCGCTATCTTGCAGGAAACTTTCCGTGGCTGGCCACGGAGTCCTAGGGGACCACCATCTATGTACAAATATTGTCTCGAGTGTGACTGGAAAATCAGTTCTGACGAGGGGTACACGGAACGGGAGGTCTCGAAGAAAGCGATCGAGCACTTCGTCGAGACGGGGCACACGGTCGACTCGCTGCGGCTTCCGCCGCCGGTAATCCAGGAAAACTGACGTTCGCGACGGCGATCGGACCCGTCTACGCTCCGCCTGGGCCTCGTCTCTCTTCAGGGGACGCGATCGAGGCGAGGGAGATCACTCGCCGCCGGCGAACCCGTCGAGTTCGGAGAGGTCGAACTCTCGACCGATCTCGAACGACTCGGCCTCGAAGTCGGCGTCGATTTCGACGATCGATTCCTCGCCGATCACGTCGACGAGGATCGCCTCGTCGTCGGGGGTGACGCCGGCGAAGTGCGAACCGGCGCCGGTGTCGAGTTGCGCCACGATCTCGAGGTCGGCGACGGACACGATCCGGGTCGAGGCGCCGCTCGTACTCGGGATCGCCGCGTAGCGGAACTCGGAGTCGAAGTCGATCGTGTGCGGGGTGTCAACCTCGCTGTCACCGAGAGCGCGTTCGGCCGCGATGTCGAGGTCGCCGTCACCCGTCGGTTCGAGGACGTACAGGGTCGCCGTGCCCTGATCGATCGCCCACAGTTCGTAATCGCCGTCGTCGCCGGGGACGAGTCCGATCCCGTGGAAGTCGCTGGCGTCGGTGCCCTCGTCCGGCTGGACCGTCGTGCGGCGCTCGCGTTCCTGGACGTCGACGATCGCGACGCCGGGTTCGTCACCACTGATCGCGTGGGTCGCCGATTGCGGATTTGGACCGCGGGTCGTGACGTACGCGTACCTGCCGTCCGGCGAGATCACCATGCTGTCGGGAGAGGGACCGACGGAGTCGATCTCCGCGACGATCTCGTCGGTTTCGGTGTCGATCACGATCGCGTCGTCGGTGCCGCGGTTGACCATCCACAGTTCCTCGGCGGCGGGGGTGAACGCGACGCCGTGGGCGTCTGCGCCGGTGCTATCCCCGCTCGCGAGTTGTTCGTGCGTTTCGGTATCGTACACCCACCACTCGCCGGCCGGCTCGGTTTCGTCGGTGTCCGCGACGCCGCCGTTGAGGTACAACTTGTTCTTCTCGGGGTGAGCGATCGCACCGTAGTTTGCGGGGACGTCCGGGAACGCGGCTTCGATCTCGAAGGACTCGACGTCGACCACCAGGAAGCCGGCGTCGCTGTAGCCTGGGCCGAGCGTCACGTAGGCGTACCGGCCGTCCTCGACGTAATCGTGACTGATCGGACTGACACTGCCGACGCCCATGCCGGTGGCGTCACTGCCCCCGTCGTCGGCGTCCTCGTCGTCGGCGTCCTCGTTGTGCTCGTCTCCGTCGCTGCCCAGACAGCCTGTGAGTGCGATCGTCCCGGCAGTGGCCTGCAGAACGCGCCGGCGAGGTGGTCGTTGCGTCACGTCCGATCGGTGGCCGCCGGCCGATCAAAACAGCTTCGCAATGTGGGAGACGGCGTGTACTGTGTGAGAGGACGGCGAGTACTGACTCGCTGCGCTCGCTCCGGACGCGTTGCGATTTCGCCCGTACTGCGGTGAACGGGTGACGGACACGATCGAGGATACTGCGATTTCGGCGGCTATTACGCCGAAGATACGGTCGGTTTCGGCGCCGATCACCGGGTATAATTGATCGTGGCCCGTGAGTACGAGTACGACTACGATGAAGCGGCGACGAGTTCTGTCCACCGGAGCGGCGGTCGGTCCCCTGGCCTGTTGGGCCGGGTGTCTCGGTGGCGGTGACGACGACGCACCCGACGGCGAGGAGCAACGAGACGACGATCGCGGGTTCGCTGCGATGCCCCGCGTCGACGATCCGCCGAACGCGGTCTACTTGCCCTCCCACCGCGACGGGAGGCTGGCGCTGGAGGCTGTGACGGCCGGCGACTTCGCCGTCTCTCCGATGCTGTCGATTCCGCACTTCTTCTGGACCTGGCCGGGTCCCGAGAAAGTCGACCCGCCGTCGGGTGACAGCGTTCACCTGATGGTATCCGTCCGGGATCCCGAGACCGGAATGGTGCTCCCCGTCGACGCCGGTGCGACGATCGAGGTGAAGAAGGACGGGCAGGTCGTCTCCCAGCCGAGCCCGTGGACGATGCTCTCGCAGGAAATGGGGTTTCATCTCGGCGATAACTACGCGATCGACGGCAACGGGACGTACACGGCGACCGTCTCGCTCGGGCCGATCCTCGACGTCCGCCTGACCGGCGCGTTCGAGGGCCGGTTCGACGAGCGGGCGACGGCGACGATCGAGTTCGAAATCGACGACGAGCGGCGTCAGGAACTCGTCGACCGGAGCGAGTACTTCGACGAGGACCGCTGGGGCGATCGGGAGGCGGTGCCGCCGACGGGTTCCGGCCACGACGGCCACGAGATGCCCTACTCGTCCCTGCCACCGGCCGAGGATCTGCCGGGTGAATCCCTCGGCGAACCGATCCACGACGACGGCGTCTACGTGACGACGCTGCTACCCCCTGGCTCGCGGTTCGTCGACGGTGACGAGCGCTATCTCGCCGTCTCGCCCCGCACGCCGTACAACGACTGCGTCCTGCCCCTGCAGTCCCTGTCGATGCGTCTCGAGCGCGACGGGGAACTGATCGTCGATCCGGATCTCACGGCGACCCTCGATCACGAACTGGCCTTTCATTACGGGGCGCCGATCGCGGAGCCCCAGTCGGGGGACGAACTCGTCATCTCGATAGACGCGCCGCCGCAGGTCGCCCGCCACCAGGGGTACGAAACGGCCTTCCGGACGACGGGCGAACTGGTGATCGAACTCGACGGGGAGGTGGACTAGCAGTGCGACGCGCGGCACGCGCCCTCGCGATCGTTCTCGTCGTGGTCACGACCGTCGCGACCGTCGGGTTGGCCGGGATCGGGAGTGCCAGCGACAGCGCGACGATCCTGGAAGTCGAACCGGAAGCGGCCCAGGCCCCGCCGGGTGAGACGATTCACGTCGCGATTCGGCTGTACAACGACGGGGGCTACGGCGGCGTCGGCGTCGAACGGGTCGCGTTCGGGATCGAGTACGATAGCGACGTCCTGACGCTCGACGCGATCGCCCGCGGTCCCTGGCTGGAACAGGGCAACGAGACGGAGATCGTCACCGAGGTCGAGGCCGACGAGGCGGCCGGCTACGCCTTCGTCGACCAGTACCGCGACCCTGCGGCGGGCGGCGCGGCCGGCAACGATCGCGCGGCGACGATCACGTTCACCGTCGCCGAGGACGCCGACGGTGCTACCTCCCCGGTGAACGTCACGGACGTCGAGACCGAGTTGACCACCGACTGGCCACAGACCGCGTTCACCCACAACGGCAGCGTCTCCGTCGCGGCGGACGGGGACGTCGTCGACGGCGATTCGATCCCCGGCCTCGGCGTCGTCGCCGCCGTCGCGGCCCTCGTCGCCCTCGCATCGATCGGGGCGTTCCGGACCGTTTGAGACCGCCGCTCGCGTGAGTCAGTTCCGTTCTCGAACCGGACGAGCCGATCGGTCGTCCTATCCGCGCCGCTCGAGAATTCGGTCGATGATCAGCCTCGTCGACAGCAGTTCGTCCTCCTCGCTCGGTTCGCGTGCGCCCGCGCGATCGACGGTACAGTCGATGCCGCGCCGATCGAGTTCGGCCTCGATCGCGTCGGCGTCGTGGTGCTGGTCGTGGCCCAGCGCGATCACGTCGGGATCGATCTCCTCGATCGGGACGAAGATGTCCTCCTCGTGGCCGAGGATCGCCTCGTCGACCGCTTCGAGCGCGTCGACGACGTCCCGGCGCTGTGTCGCCGGACAGATCGGAGCCTCCTTGTGGTCGACGTTGGTCGTCCGGGCGACGATGACGATCAGTTCGTCGCCCATCGCCGCGGCCTCCTCGAGGTAGTGGACGTGGCCGGGGTGGAGAATGTCGAAGGTACCCTGAGCGATCACCGTCCGCGTCATGTTGGCGTCCCTCCCGCCGTCCCGTGGTCGTGTGGGCCGTGCATTCTCGGTGTCATCCTCGCAGTTCCTCGTCGATGTCCGCCTGCGTGAAATCGAAGAACTCCTCGGTGTCGGGGAGGTCGACGTCGAGCACGTGCAGATTCGTCGGCTGTCCCTGCGAGTCGAAGGCTTTCCAGTCGGTCCATCGGTAGGGCGCGCCGATGATAACGTGGACGCTGCCCCGCCCGAACGTTTCGAGGTCCGCGCTGCTCGGTCGGATGACCCCGTTCGGGTGCGAGTGGATGCTCCCGAGCGCCTTCACGTCGTTCGGAATCTGGCTCGTCTTGACGGTCGCGCTCACGCTGTTCGACTCGGTCCCCGGCACCACGAGAATATCCGTGATGACGAGGCCGTCCCGATCGAGTCCCAGTCGGTCCGCCTCGGTTCCCCGGAGAAAGCCCATGTACTCGTCGGGATGAGTGGCCTCCGAGGACTCGAGGGCGAACTCGAGCGTCTCCTCGGCGATGCCGAGGATTTCGTTCGAGCGAAACAGCGCGTCGAGCAGCCCCATGTCCCTACCTGTGGGCTTGCCGTTGCTAAACGTTCCGAAAGGGACCCCGTCGATCGGAGGTTCGATCGATCACCCTGCGGCCCCTCGATCGGCCCGGTTAGCTCTCGGCGTCGTCTTTTCGGACGATGCCGTCGAAAGTACCGTACAGCACGTCCTCGTCGTCCGCGTTGGTGCAGACGGCGGAACACTTCACCTCGTAGTGGCGATCGGTCTCGGTGACGGCGTCGACGACCATCCGGCAGGCGATCGTGTCGCCCGTCCGGACCGGTCTTCGGAACTCGAACTCCATGCTGCGAGCGATGTAGCTCATGTCGCCGCCGATCTTCGTCGGTAACGTGGCCGTGAGCAGCCCCTGGACGATCAGCCGGCCCTCCTCGTCCGGTTCCGTGTGGATGGCCTGCTGGTCGCCCGAGAGGTCGCCGAAGTCGCGGACCTCTTCGCGGCCGAACGTCCGCTCGTAGGTGTACTCGTCACCTTCCGCGGGCGGGGATGAGATGGGCATGCAGGAAGCGTTTCGCCGGTCGATCTTGTAACTGGCGTGCGACGGACTCGCAAGATCTGGGCGGTCCGTCGCAATTCGATCGGCATCCCGCCCTGCCGGAAATCCGGACCGATCGAACGCTCGTCGCTTCTTGACAAGGGTTATACGCGACCGTCTCAAATTACGGGCCAAGATGACACCCACGCCCGCCGGGAACGCCGGCGCAGACGACGGGGATTCCGTCGTCTACGATCTCGCTGCAGAGTGTACTGCAGAGGACGTCGAACAGGACACGCCTTATCTCGCCGAAATCAACGGTATCGTCGATTACGGCGTCTTCGTCGACCTCTCGGAGTCCGTCTCCGGGCTCGTTCACGAGTCCGTTCTCGAAGGAACCTTCGCCGTCGGCGACGAACTCGTCGTCGAACTCGAAAGCGTTCGCGACAACGGCGACATGGCGTTCGAACCGGCAGACGTCGAGGAGTACACCCTCCAGAACGTCTCCCACGACTACGCCCTGACCGGGACCGATCGACTCGAGGCCAACGTCGGCGACCAGATCCACCTCGAAGGGGAGGTCGTGCAGGTCAAACAGACCGGCGGCCCGACGGTCTTCCACGTCGCCGACGAGTACGGCGTCGTTCCGTGTGCCGCGTTCGAGGAGGCGGGCGTCCGTGCCTACCCGCGAGTCGAGGTCGGCGACGTCGTTCGCGTCACCGGCACCCCGGAACACCGCGAGAACTCCCTGCAGATCGAGGTCGACGGCCTCTCGAAACTCGACGGCGAGGACGCCGAGGAAGCCCGCGAACGGCTCGAGACGGCCCTCGAATCCCGCGCCGAGCCCCACGACGTCGAACCGCTGATCGACTGGCCGGCGTTCGAGAAGCTCCGGCCCGATCTCCGCGAGGTCGCGAAACTGCTCCGCCAGACGGTCCTCGAGGGCCGCCCGATCCGCGTGCGCCATCACGCCGACGGCGACGGCATGTGCGCGGCCGTCCCGGTCCAGATCGCCCTCAAGCGGTTCATCGCCGACGTCCACGAGGACGACGACGCGCCGCGTCACCTCATCAAGCGCCTGCCCGCGAAGGCGCCGTTCTACGAGATGGAGGACGCGACGCGGGACCTGAACTTCGCCCTGGAGGACCGCGAGAAACACGGCCAGCAACTCCCGCTCTTGCTCATGCTGGACAACGGCTCGACGGCCGAGGACGTCCCGGCCTACGAGACGCTGGCCCACTACGACATCCCGATCGCCGTCGTCGACCACCACCACCCAGACCCCGACGCGGTGGGCGACCTGCTCGACGCACACGTCAACCCGTACCTCCACGACGAGGACTACCGGATCACGACGGGGATGCTCTGTGTCGAACTCGCGCGGATGATCTACCCCGACCTGACCAACGAACTCCGTCACGTCCCCGCCGTCGCCGGACTCGCGGACCGATCGAAGGCCGACGCGATGGACGACTACCTCCAACTCGCCGCCGACGAGGGGTACGACGAGGACCGCCTCAAGGACGTCAGCGAGGCGCTCGACTACGCCGCGTTCTGGCTGCGGTACAACTCCGGCGACCAGTTGATCGAGGACCTGCTCCAGATCGACAACGGCGACGCCGAGCGCCACCGCGAACTCGTCTCGTTTTTCGCCTCCCGGGCCCGCGAGGAGGTCGACGAGCAACTCGACGCCGCGATGGCTCACCTCGAACACGAGGACCTCGACAACGGCGCGCACCTCTACCGGATCGACGTCGAGAACTACGCCCACCGCTTTACCTACCCCGCGCCGGGCAAGACCACGGGCGAAATTCACGATCGCAAGATCGAGGAAACCGGCGATCCGGTGATCACGGTCGGATACGGTCCCGACTTCGCCGTTCTCCGCAGCGACGGCGTTCGGCTCGACATCCCGCAGATGGTCTCGGAACTCGAGGAGGAGGTCCCCGGCGGCGGCGTCTCCGGCGGTGGCCACCTCGTCGTCGGTTCGATCAAGTTCGTCAAGGGCAAACGCGAGAAAGTGATCGACGCCCTCGTGGAGAAAATGGCCGAAGCGGACATCGACGAGGAACTCTCGAGTGCTGCCCCGATCGACGACTGACCGTCGCCGATCGACCGCCGATCGGCCGCGCAGTGTCGGCTCACCGCATCCGGATCGACCGCCGGAAGGGAGTTCGAGTCGGGATCGGTACGAACGAGTCGCGACCGACGGTCCTCGACGCCAGCGTCTCCGTCCCTGTTGACCATGATCGATCGACGCGACAGTACCGATCCGGCGACCGTCGTCCTCGTTTCGTCGTCGTCGGACCTGATTCGGCTCACGAGGGAGTTCGCCGCGGACGACGGCTCCATCGAACTCCACGCTGTTTCGGATACTGACACCGCCCTCGCGTTCCTCGATCGACGCGACTCGTACGTCGGCGCCCCGCGCGCCAGTCTCGTGCTCCTCGACGTCAGGGAGGGCGTAGACGGGACCGAGTTTCTCGAGGCGATCGTCGACGAGCCGACGCTCGCGCAGATTCCCGTGCTCGTCCTCGGGGAGCCATCGCAGCGCCAGTCCGACTCGAACGCGGGAGCGGGATCTACGGGAACCGGCGTGAGCCAGTACTACGATCGCCACGCGAACGCGTTCGTTCCCGTGCCGCCCGACAGTGAGGAGGTCGCCGACGTACTGCGCCGGATCGCGATGTTCTGGACGGCGACGGCGCGGCTTCCGAACCGGGACGATCGCCGCCGCTAGAACTGGTAGCGTCGCTCGTCGTCCATCGCCGGGTACTGGTCCGCACCGGTCATCTCCTCGAAGGTCATCCCGGAGAGATACTCGTCGTAGGTGACGTCGTAGGCCGATCGCAACTGGAAGTCGAGTTTGCCGCTGTCGACGGTCGTCTGGAACAGCAGGTGGATCGCCCGGCGGACGAGTTCGTCGGTGTCTTCGGGGTCGAGTGCGGCTTCGAGGAGGGCGAGTTCGTTGCGCGTCTCCCGATCGAGAGCGACGGGTCGCTCCTCATCGATGCCGGCGTACGATTGCTCTACGTCCTCGGTGAGATCGTCGAGGCTCATACGGAAGCGGAATCGAGCCGATCGGATAGCCTTTTCGTGGTCGCGGCGGAACCGACGGCCCGATCGGTACCGATCCGGATGCGATCGGGTCGCCTCGCGATCAGTACACGTAAGCCCGGCCACTCGCTAGCACGATCGATGAGCGACGCCGAGTCAGATGGGGACGCGGACACCGACGCGGGTCCGGAGTGGGACCTCCCCGACGATCTGGCCGCAGTCCGCGAGGCCCTGATCGAGTGGTACGAGGCCGACCACCGCACGTTCCCGTGGCGGGAGACCGACGACCCCTACGAGATCCTCGTCAGCGAGGTGATGAGCCAGCAGACCCAGCTCGATCGGGTCGTCGAAGCCTGGGAGGAATTCCTCGATCGGTGGCCGACGACCGCCGACCTCGCGGCGGCCGATCGGGCCGACGTCGTCGGCTTCTGGACGGGCCACAGTCTCGGCTACAACAACCGGGCGAAGTACCTCCACGAAGCGGCCACCCAAGTGGAAACGGAGTACGACGGGGAGTTCCCGGAGACGCCGGCGGGACTCCAGGACCTGATGGGTGTGGGTCCCTACACCGCGAACGCGGTGGCGAGTTTCGCGTTCGACAACGGCGACGCCGTCGTCGACACGAACGTCAAGCGGGTCGCGTACCGGGCCTTCGACGTGCCGGACGACGATGCGGCCTTCGAGGCGGCTGCGAACGAACTCCTGCCCGACGGCGAGTCCCGCGTCTGGAACAACGCGATCATGGAACTCGGCGGCGTGGCCTGTACGCAGACGCCGCGTTGCGACGAGGTCGGCTGTCCGTGGCGCGAGTGGTGCAGCGCCTACGGGACCGGCGACTTCACCGCGCCCGACGTTCCCACCCAGCCGAGTTTCGAGGGGAGCCGCCGCCAGTTCCGCGGGCGCGTGATCGCCGCGCTGCGGGAGTACGACGAACTCGCGATCGACACGCTCGGCCACCGTATCCGCGTCGACTACGCACCCGAGGGCGAGTACGGCCGGGAGTGGCTTCTCGGCCTGCTCGAGGACCTCGTGGACGACGGACTGGTCGACGTGAACCGATCGGGCGACGAGCCTATCGCCCGATTACGTCGATAACGGGTTCGCAGGTTCCGCGGGGGCTGATCGAACGACGCCTCCTATCTGGTCCCGATGGAGCTCCGTCCGGTCGGACGCTCGTTCTGCAGATTTGATTCGATGACGTACATTTATCCGCGTCAGTCACGAACACCTACATATGTTCGAACGCGTAACACACGCGCTGAACCGGGCCCGCTACGCAGCGACCGGTGCGGCGATCGGGGCCTTCGTCGGAGGATTGATCAGTCGAAACGGCGCGAGCACGGGTGCGGCGATCGGCGCTCTCGTCGGCGCGACGATCGGCGAGAAGCGAAGCGACGTCGACGCCGCCGTCGAGCGACTCGGTGATCTGAACGAAACGGGCCTGCGCTCCGGTTCGAAGTCGGACGCGCAGGATTGAATCGTACTCGCCGTCCCGCCGTTTTCGTCGCCGACTCGAATCCGAACCGTCAAATTCAGGAGTCGACTGGCGGGGACCATGGAGGTTCTTGTCCGACTGGTCGCGCTCCTCGTCGTGCCGTTGCTCGGAACGGGGCTGAGGCGACAGCGTCCGTACCTGCTCCTTTCCGATCGCCAAAGTCTCGCTTCCCGCCGATCGATATTGGTCACGTCCGACTGCCGACTGTCGACTGCCGTCGAACAAGTTAGCGAGGTATACGTATTATATTACAGTAGTTTTAAATGACGTAACAAGAAATGGAGTCGTGTATGCAACGACGCGAAGTGCTCCTCGGAAGCGGTACCGTCGCCGCCGTGTCCCTCCTCGGCTACGCCAACGCAGCGTCGACCGACGATACCGCTGCCGACGAGGACGGAGGTGGGACGGCAGCGCCGTCCGACCTCGACACCGTCCTCGAACTGGTCCCCGCGGAATCAGCCCTCGACGCGAGTTATCAGCGACTCCACTACGCCTCGGTCGAGGAGGTGGACGAAAACGAACTCGACCACGAGACCCGGCGCGTCCTGGACGATCTGGATGCGATCGAGTCGGACTCGGTATCCACGGTCAGTTCGGTACACGGCGAGAACGGGACACTCAGTATCAGTGCCATGACCGGGTCGTTCGACCGACCCGAGGCTGGCGACGCCACGGGCGAGGACGGCGACTGGCGAATCGCCGAACTTGACGACGGCGACGCGATCGCGGCCACGGACGATCGACTGGTGGTCGTCACCGCAGAGGACCCCACCGGGATCGCCGAGACGGCCGCCGAGGTCGCCCGCGGCGATACCGAGTCTGTCCTGAAGAGCCCCGAAAACACCGAACCGACGTTCGAACGGCTCGAGTCCTCGGAGTACGTGATTTTCCTTCCGAACCTGGAGGACTTCGACCACCTCGAGTTCGGCGACGACGTCGAGTCGATCGGGGTCGGCTTCGAGCAGCCGCGGACGCGTACGGCGTCCTCGGGGACGAGAGAAACCGAGTTCGTCCTCGGGCTCGCCCCGGACGCCGACGTCGACGACGACTGGATCGTAGAGCGCCTCGAACGGGTCGAACCGGGCGAGTTCGTCGAGACGTCGATCGATCGAACCGACGGCTTCGTCCACGTCGAGGCCGTCGTCGACCTGCCGCCTGAGCGGGACCGTGACGCCGCACCCGACGCGCGGGTTCGCGCCCACCCAGTGGCCGACGAGGGTATCGTGACGTTCGAACACCTCGATGGCGAGTCGATCGACACCGACGAACTCGAGGTGTGGCTCGACGGCGAACTCGCGGACGCGCAACTCGCCGACGAGTACGACGCCTTCGTGGAGGGAGATACCTTCGAACTCGAGACGGGGCCGATCGCCGACGTCGGACTGCGCTGGTTCGACGAGGCCGAGGACGTCTACTACTACTACGATACGGCCCTCGTCGGCGGCGACTCGTTCGAGGTGAGCTACGACGGCGACGACACGGTCGAGATCACCTACGTCGGCGACCGCGACGTCGATCCGGATCGTCTCAGGCTGGTTCACCGGACTAACGACGGTTCGTCCGCCCCCGAACGGACGGGGATCGACGACGTGTCGGGATCGCTCACGGCCGGCGAGACGATCACGGTCGAAGACGTCACGCTCGGCGATCGCGTCTCCCTCCAGCTGGCGGCACCGGCCAACCCGAACCGCGGACAGCGGCCGCTCGCTCGCTACCACGTTCGACCGCCCCGACTGCACCTCCGCAGTCGCGGCGAGGGCGTCGTCGCGCGATACTACGATCGCCAGGACCGCGCCGCCGAGGAGTTCCGCGTGCTGGTCGAAGACGACCCGGGCGACGTCCAGTTCGCCGACGTCACAGACACCCTCTCGGAGGGCGACGAGATCGAACTCGGTGACTTCCCACACGGCACCAGCGTCGCCGTGGAGTGGCTCGAACCGGACGATCCCGTCGTCGTCGCGGAGACCGTCGTGCGCCCCTCCGCCCACATCCAACTCGCCTACGACGACGCCGAAGGGACGGTCACCGCCGAGCACGTGGACGGCGACCCGATCGCAGCCGACGACCTCGAACTCCGGTTCGACGGCCAGCCGGCCGACGACCAGCCAGCCGACGAGTACGAGACGTTCGAACCGGGCGACGAACTCGCGTCCGACGTGCAGCCGTTCACGTCGATCGAACTCGTCTGGGACGGTGGCGAGGACGTCGAGCACGGTCTCGGTCGCGCCATCGCCGGTCGGGAGTCGATCGAGGCCAGCTACGATCCCGACGCGGCCGAGGTCGAACTCGTTTACACGGGCGAACAGCCCGCAGACCCGGACGGACTCGTGATCGACCACGACCACGAGGCCCGGTCGGGCGACGGCGACGCCCTGTTCGCAGCCGAATACGAGACCCTGTCCCAGGGCGACGGGATCGTCGTCGAAGACGTCGCTCCCGAGGACCGGATCACCGTCATGCTTGTCCAGGACGGGGAGAACCACGTCTCTCATCGGTCGATCTTCCACTTCACCCCCGAGCCGAGATGGGCCTTCTCCTTCGACGAGCGGGAGAACGGCCTCGTCGCCATCTATCGCGAGCGGACCGATCGTGACGCCGACCACTTCGAAATCCTCGTCGACGGCGACGACGCCGACGTGCAGCCGTCGGATCGACACGAGACGCTGTCGATGGGCGACGAGATCGTCCTCGGCGAGTTCGATGCCGGTACCGAACTCACCATCGAGTGGACCGTCCCCGACGAGCCACGGGAAGTGACCGACCACGTCGTCCTCCCCGACGCCGAGTTCGACTTCGACCACCGGCCGGACGACGGAACGGTCGTGGTCGAACACGCTGGCGGCGACGAAATCGCTGCCGAGAATCTGGGCGTGGTCGTCGAACCGACCCGGTCCGAACCGACTGGCTGGGACGACCACGAGACGGTCACGGAGGGCGATCGCACGACGGTCACCATCGAGGAGACCGAACGCGGTCGCGGGGCGACGGTCGTTGCCGTCGTGTTCCAAGAGCACAGAGCGATCGCCCACGAACGAATCGACGACTGATCGCGTCCGCCGGTCGATCGGCCCCTACAGGAGCAGGAAGCCGACGATCGAGACGGCGATGAAGACGGCTTTCAGGCCGACGTTGACGGCGATCACCTTCGTCCCGAACTCCGCGCCCCAGATGCCGTACTGGAACGGGATCGATCGCTTGACCGTGCCGATCGTCAGCGAGACCAGACTCCCGACCAGCAGCGTGACGACTGCCTCCTCGGGGGTGAAGACGTCGCCGATCATGGGTGCGATCGCGATCGCACCGCTGGTCGGATCGACGGTCGACACGAGGACCACGGGCACCGCAGCGCCCGGGAGGCCGACCAGCGCCGTGATCGGTTCGGCGATCCCGGTCATGGCTTCGAGGTCGACGTACTCGAGACCGACGAAGACGAACGAGTAGATCACCGCCAGCCGCGGCACGATCGAGCGGAGGCGGTCGCCGGTCTTGGCGGCGGCGTGGCGGACCCTCTCGCGGTGGGATCGGGGACCGTCGTCGCCGCCTCCGTCGGGGGCGTCGGGATCGATCGCACCGCCGTGGTACTCGTAGCCGCGCAGGAGGACGGCCCCGGCGACCAGACCGACGATCGTGATCGCAAGCGAGATGCCGGCGCGCACACCGACGTACAGAAGCCCGACCCGGAGGCCGAGAATGGGAACGAGGACGGGGCCGTAGTAGGTGAAGATGTGCTGGAGGAAGCCGAAGAACGTGTTGACGACCACGGCGATCAGCGTCGCCCGGTCGTCCAGCAGGCCCGACTCGCGAAACTCCGCGAGCATGCCGTACCCCGCGGTGACCGAGACGGTGTTGGTGATGACCGCCGCCCCGACCTCCTCGGGGAGGTTCGCGGGGTCGGTGAGGTAGCGACCTGCGCGAGCGACGACGTCGACGAGTCCGTACGCGACCGCGAGGTTCGCGAGACCGACGCCGGCACCGATCAGGAGCGTGATGGTTGCGATCCGCGGGAAGGCCTCGGATAGCAGAACCGAGACGATCGACGGCACACTGCCCGGTTCGAAGTCCGACAGGAAATGGTCGTCGGATCGGGCAATCGAGTCGCAGGAGACCTATCACGCCGCGTTGATCTCGGGTACATATTTCCCGATCCCGTTCGTTACACCAGCCATGACCGACATCCACGTCGTCGCTATCAGCGGGAGTCTCCGCGAAACGAGTTACACCAGACGGGCCCTCGAACGGGTCCTCGCCGCGGCCGATCGGGCCGGTGCCAGTACCGAACTGCTCGACCTCCGGGAGTTCGAGTTGCCGCTGTTCGACGCTGACGTCGACAGGGACGACGCCGGCGACGCGGACGACCTCGCCAGACGGGTGCGGGAGGCGGACGCCATCGTACTCGGCACGCCGATGTACCACGGCTCCTACTCCTCCCCGCTGAAGACCGCCCTCGATTACTGTGGCTTCGACGAGTTCGCGGACAAGACCGTCGGGCTGTTGGCAGTGTCTGGTGGTGCGTTCCCCGTGACGGCCCTGGATCACCTGCGATCGGTCTGTCGGGCGCTCAACGCGTGGGTGATCCCCCACGAGGCGGCGATTCCGAACGCGAGCGCGGCCATCGAGGACGGCGAGTTCGTCGACCCGAAACTCGAGGAACGGGTCGCGACGCTCGGCCGGCGTGCGGTCCAGTACGCGACCATCGAACCGGACCCGGGATCGTTCGAGAGCGACCAGAACGTGGGCGCGGAGGGCAAGTGATCAGGGGTTCAGCAGTCGCTGGAACCGGTGCTGGTGGGCCAGAAACGAGAACATGACGAAGACGAACACGCCGAGGTGGAGCGCGTCGATCCAGACGACGAAGGAGGTGACACCGAGCGAGAGCGCCGGCGAGGTCGCCGTCCACTCGACGAACCACACGGACACCAGCAGGGTCGCCGCCCCGGCGGCCAGCAACAGCGCCGGTCCGATCGGCATCTCGGCGATCTGGGAAGTGATCCGGCAGCGGAAGACGCGACGTTCGACGATGAACTGTGCGGCCAGAATCCAGACGAGGACGACCGTCGCGACGACGAGACCGGGGACCCCGTCGATCAGTTCCGCCACCCAGAGCCAGACGACCCAGCCGGCGGTCAGCAACAGTGCCGCTCCCAGCCGTCGTGGCTGGAGGAGATCGCCGTCCTCGCTTACCGTCACCCCGAAGACGCCGGCCCTGAGCAACGAGCCACAGAAGAGAATTCCGAGGCCGGCGAGCGCCGTCGCGGCCGTCCGAGGGCCGACGACGAGGCCGAACCAGAGCCCGACGGCGAGGGTCTCGACCGCCGTCGCCGAGAGCGCCGCGGTCACACCGACGACCCGACGTCGGGTCGTGCGACCGAGCACCTCCGGCTGACGGATAACGCTCATACCAGCATGCTCTGTAGCGACCCGTTTCGTTATGCGAGCCTTTCCGACCGTCCGGTTCGTGAGACGACGGATACGGCTCCCTGCCGGGGCTTTCTCCGATCGAAATCGCGGGTTTACTCGCGAGTGGTGGGCGATAACCGGCGATAGCGGAGCTGAAACGGCTGCTAAGGATCGTCCCGATGAGAGGCCAGAAAACCCCCACGAGATCGGCAGGATCGCGTTTGAGCGCCGTCCGATCGGCAGCGGGTGTCTCGAACCAGGAGGGAAACCGCGGAATCGGCCGACGGAGGTGGCGCGTCCGTTTCCGAACGGGAGTCGGTAGTCGGCGCGTAACGCACGGCCGGTCGGCTCGATCGATCGAAACGGTGAACAGAATTATGTACGGTGGTGTGGTCGTCCCGAATTATGCCCGAGACGGAAGGACAGGACAGGACGTTGTACGAGCTCGTCGTGAAGGAAGCGGTCGAAAAAGGGATGGACACGCCGCTTCGGGACTCGATTCTCGAGGGTGTCGAAGAATCCGGCAGCCAGCCGTCGGGAGGGCGGAGACTGCCGCTCGCGGGGGCACTGCTCGGCCTGGGAGCAGCCGTCGGGTTCCTGGCGGGACGACAGTCGACCGAACTCGAGGAGATGCCGCTGGAGGACGTACAGGAACCGGAAATCATCGAGGACGTCGTGGAAGACGTCGCCGGCGAGTCCGAAGAAGAGGGGATGCTGGAGACGGAGGCCGAATCCGAAACCGGGGAGTCGTCCTCACGGCTCCCCCGAATCATCCTCGCGCTGGGGGTGATCGCCGGTGCCGTGCTCCTCCGGCGTCGACTCGGCGGCGGCGAGGAGGAGGAGTGGGAGCCGATCGAGGAGTTCGAACCGGCGACCAGCGCCGGGATGGACGAAGAGGAGACGGACGGCGAGGACGAAGAAGCCGAAGCGAGCGGTGACGAAGAGACCGGCGAAGAGGCGACGGGCGAAGAAGAAGAGGAGTAAGACCGACGATCGCGAGGGCGGGACCGGACGACGGGTGCCGGACGACGGGTGGTCACGCGCGTGTACCGTATTACGGTCCCCGTCGATACTTTTCGCGTACTACGACCCCATCGATACCTTTCGTGCACTATCGACCCCGACGATAACTGTGGACTGCCGTCGCGAGAACGATCGGATCCTGGTCGACATCACGACTACTAAGAGGGCCACGCCGACACTGTGACCCAATGGAGACGACTCACCGCGTGTTCGTCGGTGACGCCCGGGACCTGTCGGCGGTCGCCGACGACGCCGTCGAACTCGTCGTCACCTCGCCGCCGTACCCGATGATCGAGATGTGGGACGACCTCTTTACCGACCTCGATCCGGCCATCGGCGACGCGCTCGCGGCCGGCGACGGCCGGGGAGCGTTCGAGGCGATGCACGCCCAACTCGATCGGGTCTGGGACGAACTCGAGCGCGTGCTCGTCGACGGTGGGATCGCGTGTATCAACGTCGGGGACGCGACCCGATCGGTCGACGGGAGTTTCCGGGTGTATCCGAACCACGCCCGGATCCTCGAGGCGTTCGAGTCGCGGGGGTTCGACCCGTTACCGGACGTCCTCTGGCGCAAGCCGGCAAACAGCGCCGCGAAGTTCATGGGGAGCGGCACGCTCCCGCCCAACGCCTACGTCACGCTCGAACACGAGTACGTGCTCGTCTTCCGGAACGGCGGCGACAGCCGCGAGTTCGAACCGCGGGCCGATCGGCGGTACGAGGCGGCCTTCTTCTGGGAGGAGCGCAACCGCTGGTTCTCGGACGTCTGGACCGACGTGCGCGGCGAACTCCAGACGCTCGAGGGCGACGCCGTCGACGACGACCTCCGCGAGCGATCGGCGGCGTACCCGCTCGAGATCCCCTACCGCCTGATCTGTATGTACTCGGCCTACGGCGACACCGTCCTCGACCCCTTCTGGGGGACCGGGACGACGTCACTGGCCGCGATGTGTGCCGGTCGACACTCGGTCGGGTACGAACTCGAACCGGCGTTCCGCGAGGTATTCGACGACCGGGTCGCCGAGGTGCCGACGCTCTCGCGATCGATCGGCCGAGCGCGGCTCGATCGCCATCGGGAGTTCGTCGCCGAGCGCCGCGCCGACGGGAAGGCTCTCTCATACGAGGCCGAGCACTACGACACCGGCGTCGTCACGAAGATGGAACGGGGGCTCCGCTTCCGCGAGGTGACGGCGGTCGATCCGATCGAGGAGGGGTACCGGGCCGAACACGAGCCGCTGTCGATCGAGTGATCCGCCGAACGGGTCGGCCGACGGACACGATCTGGCCGGGAACCACAGGGTTATGATCCGCGGGTCACAGCAACGTGTGCATGAACGTCGATCTCGATCGCTTCGACTCGCGACGATCGACCGTCTACGCCAACCGCGGGATGGTCGCGACGAGCCAGCCGCTCGCAGCGGAAGCGGGCGTATCGATCCTCCGGGAGGGCGGAAACGCCTTCGACGCCGCGGTGGCGACGGCGGCGGCGCTCAACGTCGTCGAACCGACCTCGACCGGGCTGGGCGGCGACGTCTTCGCGCTCTACCGGACCGCCGACGGCGAGGTGGGTGCGATGCGCTCGTGTGGCTCCGCGCCGGCCGACGCGTCGATCGAGACCGTGACGCAGGCGCTCGAGGGGACGGACGACCTCGAACGCTACTATCCGGCGTCGCGAGGATACGCCGTCGACGGAGACGCGAGCGGCGACGACCTCGAGATGCCGTTTCTCGGCCCCCACGCGGTGACGGTCCCCGGGACGGCCCGCGGCTGGGAGGCGACGGTCAAGGAACTCGGCCGGAAGACGCTCGGCGAGGTGCTCCAGCCGGCGATCCGCTACGCGACCGAGGGGTATCCCGTCTCCCCGGTGATCGCGTACTACTGGCAGGGTGCCGAGGACCTCTTCCGAGACGGGCATGCCCGCGAGGCGTACCTCTTCGACGGCGAGAGCCCGGACCCGGGCCAGACCGTGACCCTGCCCCGACTCGGCGAATCCATGCAGCAGATCGCCGACGAGGGCGCGGACGCGTTCTACGAGGGGTCGATCGCGGACGCGATCGTCGAGGAGATCCAGTCCGCGGGCGGGTTCATGACGCACGACGACCTCGCGGACTTCGAACCCGAGTTCATCGAACCCGTCAGCACCACCTACAGCGGAGCGGAAGTGTACGAACTCCCGCCGAACAACCAGGGCCTGATCGCACTCGAGGCGCTGAACGTCGCCGAGGAGATCGGTGCGGGCGAGCACGACTACGACTCGCCCGATCGGGTACACGCCTTCGCGGAGGCGACGAAACTCGCGTTCGTCGACGGCCACCACTACGTCACGGATCCCGAGTACGAGGCGATCCCGCCGCTTGCGGACAAATCGTACGCGCGCGAGCGGGCACGGGCGATCGGCGAGACGCCCATCCAGGACCCCGCGGTCGGCGTGCCGAACGCGAACGCCGAGGATTCGGACACGGTCTTGCTCACTGTCGGCGACGAGGAGGGGAACCTCGTCTCCTACATCAATTCCCGCTTCGCCGGTTTCGGGAGCGGACTCGTCGCCGGCGAGACGGGGATCGCGCTCCAGAACCGCGGCGCGTCGTTCTCGCTCGACCCTGCCCACCCCAACAGCCTCGAACCGGGCAAACGGCCGTTCCACACCCTGGTCCCTGCGATCGCGAAACTCGACGAGGACGACTGGATGGCCTTCGGTGTCATGGGCGGGTACATGCAACCGCAAGGGCACGTCCAGGTGCTCTCGAACATCGTCGATTACGGGATGGACCCGCAGGCGGCACTCGACGCGCCACGCTGGCGGTACCGCGAGGACGGGACGCTCGGCGTCGAGGAACGGCTCCCGAACGCCGCGAAACTGGCCCGACGGGGCCACGACGTCTCCGTCCTCCCGCCGGTCATGTTCGGCGGCGCGCAACTGGTCCGCCGCCGGGGTGACACTCTCGCCGGCGCGACCGAACCGCGTAAGGACGGCAACCCGATCGGGTACTGACAGGCAGACGACCGGTCAGAGAGGCTGAATATCGACGCGAGGTTTTTACGTGCACCGCTCTCAGCGGAGATATGAACAGCGGTCTCGCGAGTCCGGAGCCGATCCCGGTGCGAGTACTCGTCGTCGGCTCGTCAGACTGGGGCCAGCGGGTTTCGACGGCGTTCGAGGACGACGAGATCACGATCACGATCAGTGGGCCGGTCGCGGACGTCGACGACGCCGAACTCGCGTCCGCAGATTGCGTCCTCACGGACGATCGGGCCGTGCTCTCGGCCGTCGAATCGAAACCGGTGCTCTTCGTCGTCGAGTCCGACGCCGATCGTGACGTCGGCGGACTCCTCGACGACGATGCCACCGACGTGATCCCGGAGGCGACGATCGACGACCCGCCATTGCTCGCCCATCGACTCAGACAGACCATCCAGTTCCACTCGACGCGAGCGGCGGTCGAGCGACGCGAGGAGTGGTTCCGCGCACTGATCGAACGATCGTCGGATCTGCTCACCGTCCTCTCGGAGTCGGGTCAGGTGACGTACGTCAGCCCGTCGGTGGAGCGCGTCGTCGGCGCCGAACCGACCGAACTGCTCGGCAACCACGTGATCGACTCCGTCCACCCCGACGACAGGGCTGACGTCGTCCAGACGTTCGACGCGGTCTGTGACGACGATCTCGGCACGACGCGGACCGTCGAGTACCGGTACCTGGACGACGACGACACCTGGGGCATCTACGAGGCCGTGCTGACGAACCGACTCGACGACCCCGTCGTCGGGGGCGTGATCGCCTCGATACGCGACGTGACGCAGTTCCACCGGGTCCAGCAGGAACTCGGCGAGTCGTTCGAACGGGTGACGGACGCGTTCTTCGCTCTGGACACCGAGTTCCGCTTTACGTACGTCAACGATCGAGCGGGGGAACTGCTCGACTTCGAGCCCGGAGACCTGCTCGGCCGGGAGTTCCTCGAGGTGTTCCCCGGCATGCAGGAGACGGAGTTCGAGCGCCAGTCGCTCGAGGCGATGGACGAGCAGGAGCCCCGGACGCTCGAGCGATACTACGACCCCTACGACATGTGGATCGAGGCGCGGATCTACCCCTCTCGATCGGGAATTTCGGTCTACTTCCGCGACGTTACCGACCGCGTCGAACGCAAGCGTGAACTGGCCGAGCGGACCGAACGGTTACAGGTGCTCGTCGAGAACGCCCCGATCATCCTCTACGTGCTCGACGACGACGGCACGTTTACGCTCTCGGAGGGGCGCGGCCTCGAGAACATCGGTATCGAGCCAGGCGAGGTGATCGGCAACTCGGTCTTCGAGGTGTTCGACAACTACCCGGACGTCTGCGACGACGCGAGACGCGCCCTCAACGGCGAGTCGGTCCACCGCCAGCGGCGGATCCGCGACCGCGTCTTCGAGAGCTGGTACCGACCGATCACCCGAGAGGGGACGATCGATCGGGTCATCGGCGTTGCCGTCGACGTCACCGAACGAGTCCAGTACCAGGAGGCGCTGAACGCCCTCCACGAGGCGACCACGCATCTCCTGGCCGTCGAATCCAAACAGGCCGCGTGTGAGTACATCGTCGACGTCGCGACCGACGTTCTCGACCTCGACAGCGTCGTCTACCGGTTCGACGAGCAGCACAACGAACTCGTTCCGGCGGCGTACTCGGCGGAGTTCGAGTCGGCGATCGGGTCACCACCTCGTCTCGGACCCGACGGGGGGTCGGCGTGGCAGACGTTCGTCGACGGCACACCGACCGTCTTCGACGACGTGGACGCCTCCGAACAGTGGTTCGACGCGTCGGCCGTCCGGAGCGGCCTCTACGTACCGCTGGGTGAACACGGCGTGCTCGTCGCCCTCTCGCCCGAGTCGAACGAGTACGACGAGGAAACCGTCGAACTCGCGGAACTGTTCGCGACGACGGCCGAGGCTGCGCTCGACCGGATCGGCCGGACTCGACGGCTCCACGATCACGAGCGCGAACTCAAGCAGCAGAACATCCACCTCGAGCGACTGAACCACGCCAACCAGGTCCGGCAGGACATCGAACAGCTCCTGTTGATGGCCG
The DNA here is from genome assembly GCF_022869805.1 of Halosolutus halophilus. NCBI lineage: Archaea > Methanobacteriati > Methanobacteriota > Halobacteria > Halobacteriales > Natrialbaceae > Halosolutus > Halosolutus halophilus. The sequence goes on from NZ_CP094974.1 coordinate 1,914,810, forward strand.
ACTCCCGGACCGAGATCGAGGAGGGAATCTGCGACAGACTGGTCGATCTCGAGTCGTGCTCGATGGCCTGGATCGGCGAACCCGATCCGAGCGGGAATCAGATCCGTTCCCGAACGGTATCCGGGCTCGATCGGGGCTATCTCGACTCGGTTGCAGTGACGACCGTCGAGGACACTGCCGCCGAACCCGCCGGCCGGACCGCACGAAGCCGTACGCCGACCCACGTCGAAAACGTCGCCGACGCGGTCCGAGACGGTGCCTGGCGTGCCGATGCCCTCTCTCGGAACTTCCAGTCGGTGTACGCCGTCCCGCTCGTCTACGACGACTTCCTCTACGGCGTCCTCACGATCTACGGCGAGGATCGGGACGTCTTCGACGAGACGCTTCGCTCGACGCTCGCGGAACTCGGGGAGACCATCGCGTACACGATCGACGCGGTCAAGCGCAAGAACGCCCTGGTGGACGACGATCGCACGGAGGTCGAACTGGAACTCGACCGCGAGTCCACGCTGTGTCGACTCGCGACTCGACTCGACGCGCGGCTGACGTTCGAGGGGGCGACGTCGCGAGAAGACGGCTCGACGATCGTGTTCGTTTCGGTCGACCGGTCGATCGACGGCGCCGACCTCGACGGATCGGCGGCCGACGTCGACGGGATCGAGCACGCGTCGATCATCGCGGATATCGAAGCGCAGACGCTGGTGCAACTCCAGTTCACCGGATCGTTCCTCGGATCGATCGTCGACGCACACGGTGCCACGTTGCGGGCCTTCACGACCGACGGGACGACCGCCCGGGCGGTCATCGACGTCCCGGACGCGATCGAGATCCGTGAGGTGCTGTCGGACATCGAACGCCACGGGATCCCCGCGTCGATGGTCGCCCGTCGCGAACAGCCGACGGCCGAAGACACGTCGCTCGACGCACGGAGCCGAAATGCCCTGCTCGAGACGCTCACCGATCGGCAACGAGAAGTCGTCCAGACCGCCTTCCACGGCGGATTTTTCGAGTGGCCACGGGAGACGACCGGCGAGGAGATCGCCGAATCGCTCGACATTTCGGCCCCGGCGTTTCACAAACACGTCCGGTCCGTCGAGGGGAAACTCTTTACCGCGCTGTTCGACAGCACGACCGCGGTCCCTGACGGTTAATTGATTAACCTCAGACCGAAACGCAGCCTATACAGTTAACGGTTAGCCTCTTTGCACCGAGTCGCAAACAGGGCGAATGTCTTCCAGCGTATGGGGGTACCTATCCAATGACCGAAATGACTTCACGATCGCCGTCGGTATCGACTGAGGAGCCGTACACCGTACAGTACGATCGACTCGACGACGAACCACTCAGCGTCGCCGTGGCTGACGCCGTCGCGGCGTTCTGTAACGACGACGTCACCGCGCTCGATCCGCTTCACTACTCGATCAACGCCGACGCACTCGAGCGCCTCTTCGAGCCGCGGGCGGACGGACTCCGATCCGGGGGGTCGGTGACTTTCGAATACAACGATTGTCTGGTAACCGTCGATTCTGACGGCGAAATCAGAGTCGAATCCGCGTAACACGCGACTTCCGTTTCTGTTTCTCGATATTCGCGCGATAAACCAGTGGTGTATAAACACATTATATTGTAATTATCCACCACCCGGAATCTCTATATAGGGTGCTCATGTACGAGACGTAATCCATGCCTGAACAACACACGCAGACAATGAAAGACGTTAGCCACACCCCACCGGTCGGGAACTCCGTCACCAACGTGTGGTACCGCGGCCACGAATTCCACGACGAGTAACTGCCCGAAGTCGGCTCACCGACGGTCGATCGACGGTTTTCTTCGTGAGGTGGGTCTTGCCAACGCCACTTGGGCCCGAGATGAGTGCATCCGTGTCGCGGGAGTCGGTCGTGAATCGTCGGAGAAGCTGCTCGATCTCGTCCTCTCGATGGAGCAGATTGGGTGTCGTGAGTCTTAAATTGTGAGAAGGAAGCGGATTATTCTACTATCTCTGATGAACTTCGAGCCGTACTGAATACAAAGCGCATATTAGTTACGAGATCGGTGTCGAACCACTACGTACAGCGAGGGTACGTAGTACTGGGTCACACTCCGACGTTGGAGGAAGGGCTATGCGTGTCCGACGCGAACTTCCATCGGTTCTCATCGAATGCCACAGCTAGCACGCACGATTGCCATCTTGGGCCGGATGGGAGCGGGAAAACCACCCAGGCAAAACTCCTTACAGAGCGCCTGCAAGCGACCGGCTACGACGCGCAGTACGTTCACGCGCTGTACTATCTTTCTGATAACATCCCCTATGCAAACCGGCTCCGGAGACACCTCGGCCCACGGAAAACGCGTCCCCAAGAGCCGGAACATGGCTCACTCTACCTCGTTCGACGGGTACTGTTCGGGCTCGTTAGTTTTTGGTTCGCGCTGCTCACAATTGGGATGATTTCCGTCCAGGTTCGCAACAAGAGGCAAGTCGTGGTGTTTGACCGGTACTACCACCAGTTCTTCTATGACGTGTACGGGTCGGCAAGTATCCCGCTTTCACATCTCCTTCCCCGACCGTGGCGGATGATTTACTTGGATGCTGACCTCACCACGGTCCAGACACGGATGGACACTGTTGATCAAGCGGTCGATGGGCAGTACTATGCCACCGTCATTGACATGTACGACGAATGTGCAACACCTGGGTGGCTATCCTTCCGTGCAGAACTACCGATTGCAACGCTTCACGAGCAAATCTTCCAGGCAATCTGGGATCGATCGAGACCAGATCGTCTCACAACAGCGGCGATCAGATAAGACCAATTCTCTTCCGTGGGAAACTGTTGGTCGACGAGGGGAGAAAACGTCGGTATATTGCTTGACGAGATCGATAAAGACTATACTGACATCCCAAAGGTCATGGCCTATGTTGTTAAACCACATGACCGTCTTGAAGACGTCATCTCTGTCTGGGACGAGTTTTTCGACTCCCCTTACCCCTGTCATACGTTAATCGGGGTCGACCAACTGGCTCTCGAAGGACTCCTCATCGAGATCGACGTAGAGGTCCCACTTGAAGAATAGAACAAATCGGCCTGATTGAACTAATTTCCTATATATTCAGTACCCGTACTGCATATAGAGCGCGGATTCATTGCAGTACTTCTCTCAATGGTCGGTGAAATCCGTCCTTGGTAACCATTAACATACTGGGTCACGAATTGGGAGAGGCGTTCCTCATGTAGAGAGGTGGAATCGACGTGCGTGTTGTATGGAACGCGAACGGGAGCACACAACAATGCCAACCTACATCGTCCTGTTCAAGAAAACCGAAGAAGGGCGGAAGATAACGGCTGAGGACGCACGGCAACGACGAGCGAAGGGGATAGAGATCAACGAAGAGTACGGGACGGAGATACGAGGTCTCTATTATGGACTCGGCGAATACGAGATGGTCGCGATTGTTGACGCGCCTGATAGTGAAACTGTGGCGAAAGTCCAACTCGCCTACGAGCGAGAGGGCCTCGCCCGCACAGAGGCGTTTGAGGTGTTCGAGCCAGACGAGTGGGACGCAATCCTCGAAGACGCACTCTAAAGAGTAGCGGCCCTACTGACTATATCCTCCGTATTCAGCACGCTACTTGTGACAATGTTGGTAGAGATCACTGAACCGTTGCTGAATACACAGCGCGAATGTGGCACGAGCTGAAGGTCAATCTGCGGAGGACGGTGATCGGTCAGTACAGATGATGTACTGGCCGAAGTTGGCGCTGAATATCACTATACAAACAGCTGACAGAAGCAGACTTATATGTTATCTCATCTAATTTTGGATACATGGTTCCCGATATTGAAACGGACGGTGGAACGACTGAGACAAATCGAGATGAACATGTGGGTGTGCCACAGAGTGCTGTCAGAAACGGGGTACTCGACGCTATCGGAACCATTGCCCTCCTTGGATTCTCTCTTTTAGCCCTCTTCATTGGTGTGAGAGGATTCTTTGTCGATTCCTCAATGGCTATCAGCGGGACATTCATTGTTATCTCATGTCTGCTGGCCGCAGCAGCATTTAATCTCATCCCGCCATTCCGGAATTAGTCCATGACGTTACAATAGAATTCAGTGATATTCCAAGCGGTCAGTTCGCATATCTATGTAACAACTGCTTCAGACAAAATTATATCTGGAGAATCAGATTCCAACAGAGCCAAATTAGACGATTTTTCTGGCTATTCGGTGGTAGTGTCGCCGACACCATCCTCAGTCCCACTCCCAGATCTGACTGTGTCTAGTTCCTCGATCCGCCGCGTCGCCGACGGGATCATCAGCAACCGTCCGAACGGGCCTCGAGACGGTGGCTCGACGTCCGCTTCGAGCAACCATTCAAGCGCCTCTCGAACGTGCTTCGGTGACGTCGTATCGGCAGCGATTCGGTCGGCTTCGAACACTAACCGACGCCCGATCGTGAGTCGCCCAATAATAAAACCTGTTGTGACCGCTACGAGCACTACGAATTGTCCGACTGAAGATCCATATGGAAGCACGCCAACGGCGATTGCGGGTATTCCAAGGGTTAACGCGGTGACAATCGCCAGCAGCGTGGTCACGTCAAACTCGCGAACGTGTCGCTGTTCCATGCCCGCGAGCACTGCTAGGAGAGCACGATATGTCTCTTTGGACGCCTCTTCGTGTAATTTTCCGGTCACGAACAACCAACGATAGCTGGGCGGGCCGCGAACGGAGGCAGCGTGATAATTGAACGGAACTCGTGGATTGAGTTTGTACGCTGCTCGGGGAACGAGTTCGATTCGGTTGACGGATAGACCGACGTTTTCGACGACGTCGCCGAGACGAGTAGATCCGTCCATTGGCACCGACCGTTCCGTGAGGCGGTACCAGAGTGGAGTGCCGGCGTACCAACAGACGCCATACAGTACGAGCAGCACGAGACCAGCCGCGAACTGTGCGCCATACGGCGAAAGAACGCCAGTGAGAGACGACGAAAGAACGACGGTAGTGAGCGCGGAAAGTACGAACAATCCGCTCAAAACCGTTGCGACTCGAACGACATATTCAACTGCATTTCGTCGAGAAACGTCTGGATCCATTCCCGCAGACGTATAGGGGAATACACCAAGATACGCGCCAACGATCGGGACGATCGCGCCAGCGAGTGTTGGCAACCATGCGAGAAACTCAGCACCGGGATACGCTCCAACACCGACGACCGAAAGCACACGGCGGGTATCTTCTAGACTTCCAGTTCCAAGCAAACTTGCTATCGTTATCACCCACGCGATAACGGCGCCCGTGACAAACGACGCGAGAAGAATACGGTTCGTCTCCTGTGACGAGTCATTCACACGAGTAACGTATCGGGCCCACACTCGGAACGTAACGAATTCCAGGAGGGTTATCCCGAACAGAGTGACAAATGGTTCAATCATAGTCAATCAGTTATCACATATCTGTAGCAGATGGTTATAAGCTGGATGAGAGCGCTGAACCGACGACAATTGTTCCGATAAGCAGGAAGATGATACTGAGACAGAATCCATTCGCGTTTTGTGGGGGGATAGAGAAAACCAGCATCCAGATGTCGATCAATGTCGTTTGAACTCCGAGCAAAGCCTGTTTTATTACAGTCATATATCGGTGTGGAAGCGAATGTGTTAAAAGTTTGTTTATCATACTCCGCAGACGTATATTGGCAATATTCGCAAGTATACTGAGCGGATGGTTCACCGATTTCAGAGTGAAACAAACGAGGCTGCCCTGCTGAGCTCATGCTCTGTATTCAGCACGCTGTTCTTGACAGCACTTCGGTAGTTCGATCAGGTCTTGCTGAATACAGGGCGCAGGCCGTGTTTAGACGCTAGTAATATTGCCTCTATGTCGGGAATTCTAGGAAATGAAGCGAGCACAGGTGGATGTGCACTCCAAACTGGCCCGCTTCACCGAACGATGCGTCGAATTGTCTCAAAAAGCTGTCGGAAGCGGTTCGAAAGAACCTCTCAGCAAAGGAAAGGGTGGCTACGCTGATTGGGTGATCGTAGCGATCCATGGTCTTCGGGAATACCTCGATCACTCCTACCGACGGTTGCTAGACGTTCTTCGAGAAATGCCAGCTATTGTCGCCAAACTCGGCCTTTCACCGGATGAGTTGCCGGACTTCACCACCGTTTGTGTTCGAAAACAGGATCTCAAGATGCCCGTCTGGCGGATGCTGCTGCAGCTGTCGGCGGAACTATTCGATACCGGAGAGGTACAAGCAATCGACTCAACCAGCATCGCTCATCGCTCGTCCAGCCACAACTACGCAAAGCGCGTCAAAGGAACGTTTGAGTCGGTTAAAACCACTATTCTCGTAGACTGTTCTACGCGAGCTATTCTCGACGTACACTGCTCAATGAACCTACCACATGACACGCAGATTGCGTGGCAAGTCCTGAAAAGAAACCTCAGCAACGTGGAAACCGTCGTCGCCGACAAAGGGTTTGATTGGGATGAACTCCGGCAGATGCTGCGAAACGAGGGAATTAGACCGGTGATCAAGCATCGTGAGTTCTACTCGCTCGATGCCACACACAATGCTCGGATTGATGATGAAACCTACCATCAACGGTCTATCGCAGAATCGATGTTTTTCGCGTTACGCAAGCGATTCGGTTCAACACTTAAGGCAAGAACGTGGTTCGGACAGTTCCGCGAACTCGTCCTTAAGGCCGCCGTCAGAAACATCGAACAATCGCTCAGGGCCTAACTCAAATGATTTCGACCATCTAAACAAGACCCAGGGCGCAAATCGGCTACCAGCTTTTACTCGTCTGGAAATCAGAACGATACATTCAAGGCATGTATTCAATAAATCAGCAGTCGGGTCAGCCCTCATTCTGCATGTGTCGAGTCTATTGAAGGACTCAAGAAGGTTATTAGCGAAGTTCTACGAACACGAACTATGACCCAAAATGTATCCGGTGAAGACACCTCAGATACGAGTCGAAAGCGAGCGACTCTGCTATTTCTCGTAGGAGTTCCCCTTCTTGTGTATGGGAGCGCTCAATGGTTTGGATATGCCCCTTCGCCACCGTGGTTCGTTTACGCCCTAGCCGGCGTTGGTCTGTTTGTCTGGGGAGTCCATCAGTTCCAGTACGAGCAGAAACAGCGCTAATTGCTGGATGTTGGGTGCAGTTCCGTGACCACTATTGGCTGGAAATTGACAGACTCGGCGTGATGGATGTATCCTCTGAGTCGGTCACCCCGCTCCTGACAGAAGCCGAGTAGTTGGAACAACCTGTGCTGAACTCAACGCGCGAATGTGGCACGATTGAGGATTTCAATAGAGCTAAAATGCCTGTATTGACTGCTGCTCCACGATTACCTGTCCAACTTTTCTCCACTTCTCGGACACACAGAATCCACGCTAAGTACAGATGCGTATCAGTCAGCGAAGCAGTGAGAGTCCCGAGGAGGATCCCTCCCGGATCACGAACCCTTCCTTGACCGGGACGACCCCATCGATCGTCCCGAGGTGGTGCTCCGCACGCGACCAGGTGGTTCGCTCCTCGCCTGTCGATCGGTCGTAGACGCTGACCCCGTCGTTTGTCCGACCGAACGCGACCCAGTCGTCGCCGACCACCGGACGGCCGGTGACGATGCCGGTATCGACGGCCCAGCGGATCTCGCCCGTGGTCGCGTCGAGAGCCACGCTCGTGGTCCCAGTACCGGCGGGAACGAATACCTCGTCTCCAGCCACCGCAAGTCCGGAGTCGACTTTGCTGACACCAGAAAGCGAGCGGGACCAGTACACCTCTCCGGTTCTGGCGTCGATAGCAGAGGCTGTCCCACGGTAGTCGGCGACCCAGACCATTCCGTTGAGGACTGAGGCGGACCCAACGAACTCACCCGAGATGCGCCAGCGCTCCTCGCCGTTCAGGTCGTACGCAAAGATACCGCTGATCTGTGAGTCACTTCGAGTCGTGTAGACGCCATCGTCGTCAAGGGCCAGCGTCCCGCCGGCACCCTCGAGCCACTGGACCGTTCCGGTACGGATGTCGACGGCGGCGGGACTGAATCCAGCGACGTAGATGGTGTCGTCGAGAGCCGCGGCAGTGGCATCGTTGCGGTGGTGACTTACGGCGTCAGCTCGCCAGTACCGTTCGCCCGATGCACGGTCAAGGGCGGCCAGTTGGTTCATTCCTGGGGCGAAGACGGCCCCGCAGGCGAGCACCGGTACGGCAGTGATGCCGTTGTCGAGGTCGCGATCCCAGATCGGCCCGTTCATCGGCGCGTCGAGGTCAACCGCGACGAGTCCACCGGTCACGGGGATATACGCTGTTCCATCCGCGACCACAGGGAGAGTCGAGGCATGTTGCTGCTGACCATCGTCACGGGCGGCGGCGAGCAGGTCCACAGCGGCGGCGTCGGGTGCTGGCGGAGCGGTGTCAGCCCGACCGGTGCGTCCGGGATCACCACCGGCGGTCGGCCACGTTCCAGTTGGATTGTCACAAGGGTCTTCGATCGGGGTATAGCCCACAAGTTCGCGGCGAATCCGACCGACACAGCCGGCCGTTCCGACGGAGGCAGCAGTACCGATAGCCGACAGGAGGGCTCTCCGTGAGGGCATCGAATTACGGTGTCCTCGACAGCAAAAAGAACCTTCCGAACGAGCGTAACGTCGGGTTGAATATAGGCGATGAGAGTGTCAGAGAAGTCTCCTTACGGTGGTGATTACACTCACGTCTATGGTGAATGGGCCGACAAGTTGGTACACGAACCTAACATAGCGGCTTCTATCAACTTCCGATAATGTTGTTAAAGTAGTGCTGAATACGGAGCGCGAATGTAGCACGTCACAGTGACGAGATCAGGGATAGCTCGATTTGCTCAGTACAGAACAGTAGCGGACTGGTCAACACGAGAAATCAGGACTGTCGATCACTGTATTCCGACTGCTCGGTAGTTGCTTGTTCAGCTGGGAATATCTCTGTGTCAGGTGCGTTGAATGGACTGTCTGGTCCAGTAAGCCACGCAGAGAGGTAGACAACACAGGCGGCGATGACAGCCATCGGCAGCTGGACGGTAAAAACACCATAGACAACCGTAACAGCGATCGTAGCCCGAGTGAGCGTATGACGTTCGGCATTGCCGTAGTACACCAGTGCCGCGACAACGAACGCTGAAAGCGTGAACCTCGCTCCAATTAAGATTTGACTGATCAGCACCGAATACGCAAATCCACTTATGCCAATCAGTACCGATGCCGCCGCAATACGCTTTGAGGAGACCATGACGAACTCGTTTCGTTCAAATATATTAAATTACGGGCATTAGTCACGAAGCAGGCACATTCTATCGTCTAATTCGGGATTCAGTTGGCGAAAATAACGGAGTTCTCGTGCTGAACTCATTCTCTATATTCAGCACGCTCATTCTGACAGCATCTGAATAAAGCGTTCAGTTCCTGCTGAATAGAAAGCGCATATCTTTCAGAAGTGGTGGAACCACTCTTAGTCATTTACTCAATGAGTTGGTAAAGAACCGAAGAAAACGAGCAGTCCGACTGGAATTGTAAGCACTAGCAGATACCAGAGGAGGCCACTGAGTACGAGAACTACCGTTGTCGGCGTGTGTTCGTCGCCATGCCAATTAAAGCCCTTTGCTGGAAGTACGTATAGCAGTAGAATTGGCCAAAGAAGGAGTGAAACCACCGTTGCGCCGACGATAGCGTTGACACCGGCGGTAAACATAACCGACGAGGACGTTGACGACCCAGTGTTGAGTCCAACCCGTAGGGCAATCCCGAAGATGAGATACCAGACTATTGCCGGAAGTGGCATCCAAAATAGATAATTTATTTGCCACTCAGTAGGTGGCAGAGAAGAAAATAATCTACGCCAGTGCTTCGCAAACAAGAACGGCGCCCACAGGACCGCGATAACCAAGCCTTGAACTGCACCAATGAATGCGAATTGGAGTTCAGAGATTAGAAGAGAGACGAGGTTACCACCCATTATCTATATATTATATGCCATATAGATAAACTTTTTTACATCAAGACACAACCCAGTCCAGCCTGCTGAACTCATCCCTCTGTATTCAGCACGCCATTCCTATCAGCTACTGAGGGTTTCAACAGAGCCTCCGATAACCATATTTGAGACATGTGCCTCCAGCACAAACTCACTGCTCGAGTCCTTGGACGACTTCGAGTAACTCTTGGTTGTATTCTTCTCCACCCTCTCCGTGATGGACATGATAATGACAATTCGGACAGAGAGCGATGACGGTATCCGGCGTGTCCGAACCACCGTCGCTCAATTCGTGGATGTGGTGAGCGTGGAGATACGGTTCTCCTGTCTTGCTGGTGAACGGAGCCTGATCCCCACACCCTTCACAATACCCGTTTGCTCGAGCCTTGACGTATTGGCGGATCGTTGAAGAACGAGTATATTCTGGGGTCGGATGTCGTTTAGTGACTGAACCTTCAGTAATTTGCTCTACAGCAGCCTCTTCAGCCTCTTTTCGAAGTCTCTCAAGTTCGTCTGGTGAACCTTGACGCGAAAGGTCCTCCTCAGAAGGTGCCGAATCAGTATCAGATTCAGTTTGGTCGCAGTTTTCACATTTCCAGGTCCCTCCCTCGTTATAGAGCAACGTACCACAATTATCACAGAACTCAATATCGGCATCTGTCTGTATTCCACCAGAATAACCGGACGAAAAGTCTGGTAGTACCTTTGGACTCGTGTTTCTTGTTAATCGGAGAAACTCGGAGGTGTAATTTGGTGACTTGACAGAGTCTGTAAGACACTTTGCATAGTTTCCAGATACCTTTAGAGCCTCAATCTCTTTCCCTTCACTACCCTTAACCACCGGCCCAATATTGATGGAAGCCTTACTGGTCTCGATTATCTCGTTCCCAGAACCGCTAATTCGATCTATTTTTGCTGTGAATTTCTCACCATATTCAGGCCATTTCATAATTGTCATCTAAGCAAATTTATGGCCATGGATCATCGGCTTGTTCGAATACGTATTCCTTCCGTAGTATAGCATACTCTGTGGACAATCCTTTGACCTCCTCACACCAGACGTCTTCTAACCCCGGAACCTGTGCGAGTGAGTCGGTATGGCTAATATTCGCCAAATGTTCCTCGCCAACTTCGAAATTCTGAAACAACCGCTGTGCTCGTCGCTGTCTTGGACTGCTTCCTGATACGATATACGCAAGCCAGACTGTATTTTCGCTAAAATCCTCTAACCGTGTCGAGGGCGTAGACGACGGGACTGGCTTTTGCAGACGGACACGAACATGCCCACAGTTTGTGTTGACGATCTCGAGTTCACCGAGTCGGATGAGATCCTCGATTGCCTGATATGCGTTCTCAAGTTCGAGTTCCTTCTCGAAGTGAGCGCTGGAGACAGCCTCACCGTCCGGTGGTGAGAGTTCATCGAGGATCGTTTCGTACAGTGCCACCCTCTCCTCGTCGAATTCCATACCGTCTCTTTGCTTGTCACTGGATGTTAAGTCCCACAGTATATCAACCAAATTAGACAAACCGTAGAAAGGGGTTGCCTCTACCGTAATATGAGCGCAGAAGCAGACAGTATCCGGGTTCTCGGCTATGGTCGGATCTCGGATGCAGATGACGATGATGAAACGTCGCTTGAGGGGCAACGTGATGACGTCGAAGAATACTGTAAAGAACACGGGTACAAACTTGTTAAGTGGAAAAAACCGGAACGTCTCTGGTGGGACAGACCCGTTTGACAGAGATGGATTTACGGAACTCTTGGCTCTGTTGAAATCCTATTGGTTCGACAACTTTCCCGCTGAAACAGCCGTTGGGTAGATGTGCTTATTGAACGCTGGACGGTCTATCAGGACTGAGAAATATTCGGAATCGCGTGCTGAATACACAGCGCGAATGTCGCACGAGATCTGGCCCGATTTGCCATCTCGACGCGTGCGTGGAACGTCATAGGCGATAATCGAGGTCGGCGTCGCGGTCGATGTCGGCATCCGCGAGGTTACAAAACGGATGGTCGAGTGGGAGGAAGTCGACTTCATCTGGCAGGTCTCGTGCGAACAGGACATCGTCCTCGTCATCGACGCCGCCGACACCCGTGGCGTCAACGAACTCATCACGCAGGTACGCGAACAAGAAGGGTCGTGAGTACGAAGACGCGGCTCATCCTCGACGAGCAACTCGGATGACGTCTCGACGAGTCTGCTCTCCTATCAACTCATTCGTGTAGTTGTGAGTTCTTCGAACATCGCAAACGTATCGCGTTTGCTCATACGTTCGGCTGTACCTGCGTGAAAACACTCACTACCACATGGCAGCGAGAATTTTCCACGACGGGCAGCCGGCAGTATCACGTAGCTTTCTTGCCCTCGCACTTCTCCTCCCTTTCAGACTCTTTCTCGGGTTCGTCTTCTTTTGGCTCCTCTTCGTCCGGCTCGACGACCTCTTCATCCAGAAGGGAATCCTCCGTGAGGAGTATCTCGAACGGCTCATCGGCGGGTGCTCCCTCCGGCTCGAGGTAGCCAATCGCAAACGCGGAGTAGACGGTTCCTCCGGCGAGGGAAACGTCGATTTCGAAGACGCTGGTCTCTCGGTCACCCGCAGGATAGATGACGAGTGGATACTCGCCCTCCGGAACCTCGATGTAGCCGGATTCACCGAAAGCGACGTTCTCGAACAGCGTGTCCCCGTTTTCACCAGCAACGACATCCACCGCGGGCGCGTCGGGTGAGGCGTGGAGGACGCGAACGCGAGCGGTACCCGAATTGACCGGGCTGTTGTCGTCATCGAGAAACAGCGCCTCGAGGGGCTGGTTTTCGGCGGCCACTTCGCCGATCACTGCGAGGAGACCGTCGAGGGTGGGGTCCACGCCGGCCTCGACGGTCTCATCGAGCACTGCTTCGGCCGGGTCTTCACCGGCGGGAACGATCTGGATCCTGTACGTGCCAGGCGCGAGGTCGCGGTAGTCGGTGACCGTCCCGTACGAGATGCCCTCCCGGACCCGCTCTCCGTCGACGTAGACGTCGATGTTGGGTGCGTCGGGTGAAAGGTGTGCAACTCGAGTTTGGAAGCAAGTATCGGTTGGCTGGTCGTTCGTTTCGTGGTCACTCGAGGCGGCCGTAGTACCTCCGACGCCACTGACCACCACGAAGCCGCCGCCGATCTGTAGAATTCGTCGTCGACTCACGCAATCTTCAGTCATGCAAATATCATGAACGGTTATATAGGTAATGGTGCTAACACTTGCAGGCACATGCCGATGCAGTTCCGAGGCTCGAGATCCAACGCTTTGGGCCGTCCGAGCGAACCACCCGATATGGAATAATCCGGATACGCCCACGCCCTGCCCGTCGCCGTCGAGACGGAACGTGGCCTCGTTCTGGTCGACGTCGGATCCGAAGGGATTGCCGACGCCCTTGAGGTCCACCTCTCGGATCTGGGCTATGGACTTGAGGACATCTGGCTAGTGTCCCTAACTCACCACAACGGGGACCACGTCGGCGGGATCGAAGAGGTCCGTGCACGCGCCGATCCAATCGTCGCCGCCCATCCGGAGGAGACTGCGTTTCTTACTGGCGAGCGTGAAACGCAGAAAGGCGGTCCACTCTCGTCTTCTAATTGCCACCGCACTTTCCTTCTCTACAAATGAGAACACGAGTAGCGTTCAGTTCGCAAATATACTGAGCAGGTGGTTCACCTAATTCAGCGTGAAATAAACGAAAGCGTCGTGCTGAGCTTATCCTCTGTATCTTGCACACGTTTCCTGACGGGAACTGGATGGGTCGAACGAGGCGTGCGAGATACAAGGCGCGAATGCAGCACGAACTGGAGGCAGTCATCAAGAGAGGTGATCGGTCGATACAGATGATTTATATTGTGTGCCAATTCATACCATACTTAACGGCCTCCACAAGTGGTTGGGGCCTTCGGGAGTGTCTGAGGCCATCACTCCTGCCATTTTATAATAGCAGGCCAATAGTCTCTGCTTTGTTTTTGAAACCAGTGTACTGTTTCGTTCGCAGGCGTAGTGAGCGGCTGGTTCAGCGTGATAGAGGCGAAACAAAAGGAACCGTCGTGCTGACTTCATGCTCTCTATTCACCACATCACTCTTACCAGCGGCTCGTCAGTTCGGATCTGGGCTGCTGAATAGATAGCGCGAATGTAGCACGAGGCGGAGCACGATCAATGCGAAGGGCTGAATGCTCAGTACAGTAGACTGACTGAACGCTGGCACCGAATTCAGTCATCGCTTGGTCAGTAAGGTTCTTTCTGCGGTTTCCATACGTGCACGTGAACGTATGACACACCGACAAGGACGAGTAATAGTTGATCTGGAGGGAAAGGTTCTGTGAACTACGTGTTATGGGCACTGCTGGCGATGGTCTGTTATTCGTTCGCGTTCCTGTTTATGAAAATTTCACTCCAAGATCTGCCGACATTCACCGTCATGCCGATTGCGGTCGGCATACTGGCCGTAGGAGCGACGACTGTGGCGGCCCTGTTCGGTGAGTGGTCAGTTCCGTCGGTGACGAGCCGGCCCGTCGGGTTCGCACTCGCAGCAGGACTCTGTCTCGCTGGTGCTGTCGTCGGCTATTTTCGTGCGCTCTCGACTGGCCCCGTCAGCGTCGTCGTTCCAATCTTCGGGATGTTTCTCGTCGGTGGTGCACTCCTCGGCATCGTCGTATTGGGAGAGACAGTCACGGCGAAGAAAGCCCTCGGCATCGCGTTCGGTGCTGCCGCAGTCGTCCTCCTTGCGACGTGATGACCCGAGTCTATGCACTCGTAGCCTGAGCAAGAGTGTACAGTAAGCATGTGTAGTGAGCGGGTAGTTCACCGATTTCGACGTGAAACAAACGGAGTCCTCGTGCTGAACTTATCCTCTAAGTCTTGCACGCCGATTCCAACAGATTTGTGATCTGCTACACTGGAAAGTATGAGGATCAACGCAAATCCCTATCAGTCCACTGCTGGATCGTCGATATCTCTTTCGTGGACCCATACCGTCGAAATTCGGGTCCCCTCGACGCTCGTTACCTCAACGACGTGACCGTCGATCTTGACGCGGTCGCCGCGTTCCGGCGCGCGGTTGAGTCGTCCCAGCACCAGCCCACCGATCGTTTCAACCGCTTCGCTATCGAAGTCGCCATCGAGGGCGTCAGAAACTTTCGACAATGGGACTCCGCCGTCAATGTCGTACCCCCCATCGTCACGCTGGCGTATCGAATGTTCGCGCTCATCGAGATCAAACCCGTCCCGAAGGTCCCCGACGAGGGCCTCGACGATGTCTTCGACCGTCGCAATCCCCTCGAACGCTCCCCACTCGTCGATGACTGCGGCCATCTGCTGGCGATCCTCCCTGAACTGTATCAGGAGATCGCTAATTGCCATCGTCTCCGGGACGATGAGAATCTCACGGGCGATGTCACCGACCATCTCGGCATCCCCATTGTCCACCTCTACTCGCAGCACGTCCTTGACATCTACGAATCCGACCACTTGGTCACCGTCATTGGCATCCAGAACCGGATAGCGCGTGTGTCCGGCCTCTAAGACGATCGAATGAAGTTCAGATAGTGTGGCATCCGCCGGAACGCTCACCACGTCCGGTCGTGGGACCATGACCTCCCGTACCACGGTGTCGTCAAGATCGAAGACGCGCTCGATCATCGTCACTTCTGCCACGTCAATGTCCCCGCCCTCGCCGGATCGTGTTAGTACCCGAAGGAGCTCCCGCTCACCGAGTGTCTCATCCGTTTCGGAAGCGGGTGGCACACCGAGCGACTTCGTGAACGCGTTGGCCGCCCCGTTGAAGACGACAATTCCCGGATAGAGTATGAAATAAAAGGCCTTCATGGGCGGGGCGAGGAACAGCGAGAGTCGCTCGGTCTTGGCAATTGCGATCGTCTTCGGCGCGAGTTCACCGAAGACGACGTGGAGAAACGTGATGATACTAAAGCCGATTGCGAACGCGACGAGATGGATGAGATCTGCCGGGAGAACCGATTCCAGTACGGGTTCGATGAGCGCCGCCACTGCGGGTTCGCCGACCCATCCCAACCCGAGAGATGCGATGGTGATGCCGAGTTGTGTCGTGGCGAGGTAGTTGTCGAGGTTCGTCATCACTTCTTGGAGCGTTCCCGAGCCGGGCCGCCCCTCCTCGACGAGTTGGTCAACCGACGTTCCCCGAATCCGAACGAAGGCGAACTCTGCTGCGACAAAAAAGCCGTTGAGCACCACGAGTAACAGCGCTAAGACGATTTGTGCCGCCGAGAGCGCGACGTTTACCATCGGTACCCCCGGAACGTACTGCCGTTCGATTGTAGCGTGTCCATATTCATGCATCTCGTTCCATCGACTAAAACCATCTAATGAATTCGCGGGTGACTGACTGCTGTCAGTAGTGAACTGGTTCTGTGGATCTAGAGGCCATCGACTGTCCTCCTCGTTCTGCCGACTGCCTGCGAACATGGGCTCCGACATTTAGTAGGCGCATCAACATCGGGTCCTGCTGAAGAGATGCTCTGGGCCTTGTTTAGACGCGGTGCAGATCGTCCTCTACGGCTGTTATCCAAACAACAAACCGAGTCGAAAGACGCTCTCGGACTGGTTCTATTTACCCGTCGTAACTGCTAACCGGTGCCTGCGGGACCGTCTAAACAAGGCTGAAGCTCTGTATTCAGCACGCCGCTCGTGACAGCGACTCGGGATCTCGGTCAGGAGTTGCCGAATACAGGGTGCGAATGTCGCACGAGATTCGGGTCGATTTGCGAAGGTTAGTGATCGTTCAGTCTAGGAGAACTGTTGAACAGTGTCTTCTGTCTCACCCCTCATCTACGAAGGGTTGCAACGGGACCCTTTGTACGGTGTCTCTCCTGCTTTTCAGCCGATAGTTTGAGATGAGGTCGTATCTCGTCAAAATGGGGGCCTTGCATTACAAGCTCGTCATTTCGATCCCACTCGATGAACCCGTACTCCGATAATTTAGGAAGGTGGACGTGGTGCATACTAACCGAGTACTCATCGGCTTCTGCAATCGTTCGAGAACTGGATAGATGTCTGTGAAGTAGGTTCTCGTCTGCTTCTGCAACCTCTCGGGAAATGCCGGACGGTTTTGAGACGCGTTGGGGGCTGGAGAGTAATTTGACTAGTAACTGTCGTCGGTGGCTATCCGCCAATGCGTCAAAGACATCATCATAATTGACCATTCCACATCCCTTGGCCTCAACTATGGTCCCTCATGACGTTAAATATGCATCATTTTTACGATTCACTGTTGTTTTGATTAACTGAGTGATTAAGTGTGCCCCGTTCAGTTCGCATATTCACTGAACAGCTGATTCATTGACTTCAGGATGAAACAAACGAAGCCGTCGTGCTAAACTCATCCTCTGTATTCAGCACGCTGTTCTTGGCAGTTATCAGAGGTATTGACTGCCTTTGCGGTAACTGCTTGACCTGTAGTGAGCGATCATCCAGAAAGGGCGAGGCTTACGTTAGGTAGTAGACGTCTTGACGAAGATCTGTCCGCAGGGGATGGCTGTCGACGATGTCGATCTTTTCGAGATCTTGGAGCGCATTGTAGACGGTCCGCTGAGTCAGCTGTGTCTCCTCGATGATCTCTTTCTGTGTGAGCGGTGCCTCGTATTCGAGGACTTTGCACACGAACTTCGCACTCGGTGAGAGGGCCTCGAGGTCCCGTACTTGCTGTTTAGACATCGGTCTGGTCACCTCGATTGAAATCGATCGCGACGACCCCGTCGGGATCCAAGATCGCCATGTCGAGTCGGACGGCGTCGGATTCGGCGTACTCACAGCTACTCGACAGTTTGTACAAACGCCACTACAACGCAATTTTCACTCTATGAAACTGATGGTGGAATCCCTCGGTGGAAGAAACCCATCGGTAGATCTCCCCCTCCGAATCCGTTTTCTTCGCGGACGAAAACGAGGCGCCGGTTCTTGCCTCGCGGGCGTCCACGATCAGTTGCTTCCCCTTCCCGGTGGGGTTCTGGTACTCGAATCCCGGCTCCTTCGCGGCGAGACGCATCAGCTTGTAGCAGTAGTCCGCGCTGGGTTCGCCGTCGAACACGCTCCACATTATGTCGTTGTAGTCGAGTGCGGCCTTCCCGTGGCTCTCGGTCGCCCCGCGGAAGGCGTGTTCGCGAACAGCGCCGACACGGCCATCTCGATCGAGATCGTCGTAGGAGCGGTTCTCCTCGATGCCCTCGTAGCGCAACTCCAGTGCAGTGACTCGTTCCTGGAGATCGAGGTTGTCTTCCCGGAGTTCGTCGACGATGTCTTCCAGTTCCGAGCAGCGAGCCATCGCCCGTTGGGCGACCCGGAGTGCGTCCTCCGGCCGGACGTTGCTGCCGTCACTTGTCGAGATCACGCTCCAGGGCCCTGACTCGGCGATCGAGATCGTCTATCTCCTCGCGGAGTTCGGCGAGGTCGCGCTCGAGGTCGACGCATCGACCGAGCGCGCGTTGCGACATGACGAGCGCATCCGATGCTCTCGCGTCACCGACCTCACTACACATGCCGGATCACCTCGTAGTCGCCGGCGCAGCCCTCGCAGACCGTCCGTTCGCCGTGCTCGGGGTGATCGATGACCACGTCGGCCTTTTCGGTACAGCCGAGCGCTCCGCAGAACGGGCCGAACCCGTCGGTCGCGGAGTTCAAGCGCAGATACCCCCCGTTAGAAGCCCTATCGCAGCCGCTATCGCGGAATGTGGTTCATCCCCGACAGTATCTGAAGTATCGGAAGCCCCGCGAACGCCCCGGTAGAAGGGGTTTTTTACGCGGGCATATAAAGAATTTGAGTAGTGCCCGGGGAGGGCTCCGAACCCTCGATCTCCGCATGTCCCAGGTCCGAGGCTCGGCAGTCCTCTCGGGGACACGGAGGCTTCCAAGGCGTACCGCACCGAATCTCTGAACCCTATGAGTGCGGCGCTATGTCCAGCTAAGCCACCCGGGCTCGTTCTCCCGTAGTGCGGTGCTGTTCTTTAACCTTCTCATTCGTGACCGTCGTGCAAGAGGAACTCACAGGGACCCACGGATTTATGGCAGGGCCATACGAACTGCGGAGCATGAGCGTTCCCGGCATCGTCCAGTCTACCCTCGATGGCGAGGAGATTTCGGCGCGAGTTTCTCTCGGCGGGGAAGACGAACTCTTCATCACCCCCACGAACACGATCATCTATCGCGCCGATGGTCTCCTGAGTGACGAATCGGTCGACAAATTTCCCCACGACGCTGATCGCCTCACCCTCTCGGAGGGGCGACGCAAGACCAAGTTCACCCTCGAGTACGCCCTCGAGGGGACCACGAAATTCTCGGTCCCGGCAAGCAAGACCGACGCCGTGCTCCACCCCGTCCTCGCGGGCGTGTTGAACGGCAACGGTATCACGGACGCCGGCGAGACGGTCGTCAAGACCTACCGCTTCAGCGAACTCACGCTGATCATCACCAGCGATCGGCTCGTCAAGCACATCGGCGAAGCCGTCTGGGACGAGGACTACGAGGAGTACCACTTCGACGACGTGACCCACCTCGCCTTCGAGGACGGAAGCGTCGCCACGCAGATCGTCCTCACCGTCGACGGCCGTCCCCAGCGGATCAAGGCTCCGAACGACGAAGCCAACGACTGTCGGGAACGGCTCAAACGCGCCCTGTTCGAGTATCACGACGTCGACTCGCTGGCGGAACTCAACGAGGTCGTAGGCGAGGACGAGGAGCCAGTGGCCGATCGTAGCAACGGAACCGTCGACTTCGGCGACGGTGTCGATCCGCTCGACGCGGACCCGCCGGAGCCCGACGAGCACGCCGGTGACGGCGAGACGACAGTCACGACCGGCGAATCGAACGGTTCCTCCCGGACCGAATCAGGATCGCAGACCGCGTCCCAGTCCCAGTCCCAGTCGTCCGACCCGCTCGCGAGCGATAGCGCGGTCCCCGACGCCGTCGACGCCAGCCGGGACCGTGATCGAATCGCCGAGTCGGACGGACAGCCCGCTCGACGGGAATCCCCGGAGGAAACTCTCGATTCGACGGGCATCGATCCCGACGACCTGTTGGACGCGGCCACGAGTACGACCGACGTCGCGACGGAGACGGCCCCCGAATCCACGTCGATCGCCGGAACCAGCGGCGGTCCCGATCCCGAGATCCTCGACCGACTCGAGGATCTGGAGGCCGCCGTCGAACGGCAGAACGACCGCATCGAGAAACAGCAACAGACGATCGAACAGTTGATCGCGGAACTGCGACAGGGTCGATAGCCGACCCCGGGCGATCCGGGCCGATCAGACCGATCGACGGCGGTTCGTGCGGGGCCTCACTCTCGACCGGTCACCTTTCGAATACACGAGGAGCCGAACGGCCCGAGTTCACCGGCCTCGAGGTCGATAAAGTAGCCGGTCGACAGGCCCGAGCCACAGCGCTTGCAGGAAAAGTCGCCGTCCTTCGTGATCACGTCCTGCTCGAACCGGACGTACTGGCGACTCTTCGGGCGGATGATGCCGTCCTCGCGGTCGATGATCCCGTGCAACTCGGCGCGGTCGAGGATGGTCCGAGTCACCGTCGGATCGGTCGTCACCGTCTCGATGCGATCGACGACCTCGGGAAGCGGGAGCGACTCGTGTTCCAACCGTTCGAGCAGTGCGAGACCGAGTGCGACGCGATCGTCGGCAACGTCGTCGCTGGCGGTCCCGCCCTCGCCGCGATCGGCATCGGTTGCGTGCCCGGGGTCGTCGGCCATCGTTGTGTCCTGTTTTCGCGGGTCGAATAAACGTTGCGTCGCTCGGCGTGGGACGAGGCACAAAAGCTTCAATACTCGAGAGAAAACTGCGACCGATGACGGCGGCGACCGGTCGTGCGATCGCTGGCCTCCTGGCCGTCAGCGGCATGGTCGCCGTGGGACTGCTGGTCTCTCCGTCGCGGACGATGGAATTCGTCGCGAGCCTCGCGACGGACCCATACCAGTTCGGGCTCGTCGTCGCGGGGCTCTATTTCGTGCGCCCGCTGTTCGCCTGGCCGACGACGCCGCTCGCGGTCGTCGTCGGCTACGGCTACGGCGTCTCACTCGGCGTGCCGATCGCCCTGCTCGGCGTCGTTGCCACCGTGATTCCAGTTTTCGTCGCCGTGCGCTGGCTCACCGGGACCGCCACGGCCGCCTGCCACGACGGTGGACCCGATGGCGGGGTCGAGCCGACGGGCGGGTCCGGTCGGCCGACGCGAACAGTCCCGATCGGCGGGGCGGCCGATCGGCTTCTCGAACGGACCGGCACCGCGCTCGCTCGCTACTACGAGGCTGCCGGGCCGCTCCGGGGCGTCGTCGCGTCGCGACTGGCACCCCTCCCGTCGGACGTGGCGACGGCTGCAGCGGCGGCCAGCGACGTTCGACTCCGGCACCTCGTGCTCGGGACCGCGATCGGAGAACTGCCGTGGACGATCGCCGCGGTCGTCGTCGGTGCGTCGGCAGCGACGGTGACGACCGACGGACTCGGTGAGGTCGGAGCCCTCCTCACGGTGGTCTGTGCGATCGCGGCGGGAGTCTTGCTCGCGGGACCCGTGTATCGCGCGGTTCGAACCCGGCGCGGATCGGCGGAGTCGGGGCACGCGACGGACGGCTGAGACGGTGGCCACCGTTCGACCGTCGTCGACGGTCCGTGGACACGCCCCAGTGTCGATCGACCGTCGTGCAGCCAGGACGTCGTACTCTCCGTCGC
This sequence comes from Halosolutus halophilus, assembly GCF_022869805.1. NCBI lineage: Archaea > Methanobacteriati > Methanobacteriota > Halobacteria > Halobacteriales > Natrialbaceae > Halosolutus > Halosolutus halophilus. The sequence goes on from NZ_CP094974.1 coordinate 1,936,559, forward strand.
CTCGCGTCGATCGCGATCCGCGAGTTCTCGATCGTCGGCGTGATCACTGCCAGAACGGATCCGAACAGTCGTAGACGACGCCGTGTTGCGGACAGACGTACTTGCAGTGGCGCCTGAACAGGGGCTGCTCACACCGGGGACAGGGCGGGCCACCACGCTGCTCGACGTCCTCGTCGTCCGTCATCGCGGGTAGCTTCGGACGCCGGGGTGCTAAGTACTCGGAAACGCCGGGCGAAAATCGAACCCGGCTCCGCTCGCGGTCCGAGCGGCGTGCGTTCTGCGACGAGCCGCCGTCAGCGTCCGTCAGAAACGGATCGACGCGGCGTCAGCACTCGCTCCAGCCACAGGACTCGCAGGTCTTGCAACCTTCGGAGTAGTACAGCGACAGCGAGCCACAGTCGGGACACTCCGGCGATTCGCCGGCGTCGATGAGGTCCTGAGTGGCGCCGTCGGTCGATTCGCTCGCGGCCGCTGCGCCGCCGTCGGTCTTGGGCCCGTCGGGGTCGACTGCCCCGGGGTCGGCCGACTCCTCCAGGGTCTGCTGGGTGGGGTACGGCTTGTCGATTTCGTCCTCAAGGTACCGCCGCATCGCGGTGCCGATCGCGTCCGGGATCGACTGGATCTGTTCGCCCTTGTCCCAGGCGACCTTCGGGGAGCGGGTTCCGCAGAGTTCGTCGACGATCTCCTCGGGGTCGACGCCCGATCGCAGCGAGGTCGAGATGACCTTCGCCAGCGCCTCGGTGAAGGAGTTGGTGAACCCGCCCGAGTGACCGATGTTCGCGAACAGTTCGAACGGCTGGCCCGTCTCGGGGTCCTCGTTGATCGTCACGTAGACCTTGCCGTAGCCGGTGTCGATGCGCTGGCTGACGCCCTGGAGTGCGTCGGGCCGTTCGCGCTTCTCGGTGAAGTCGATCTCGACCGGCTGTCGATCGTCGCCGAGCAGCGAGTCGACGTCTTCCTCGAGCACGTCCTTGACCTCCTGGCTGTCGAGGAAGGCCTCGAGGCCACCGAAGATCTCGTCGATCTGTTCGACGAGGGCTTCCGCGGCTTCGGTCTCGTCGGCGAAGTCCGCGTTGTCGGCCCGGGTCGTCAGCACCTGCTTGCTCCGGGTGCCGTCGCGGTAGTAGGTGACGCCCTTGCCGCCGTGCTCGTAGATGTACTCGAAGACCTCCTTGGCGTCCTCGAGCGTGGAGTCGTTCGGCGCGTTGACGGTCTTCGAGATGGCGGAGTCGACGCCCTGCTGACAGGCACACTGCACGGCAGCGTGGTCTTTCGCCGAGAGGTCACTGGTGATGACGAACAGTTCGCCGATCGCGTCCGGCACCGTCGAGAGGCCTTCGACGCCCTCGAACTGGTTGGTCGCCATCTGTTCCTGTGCCTCTTCCTTGACGGCGTCGACGTCGATGTCGTTCGCCTCCAGCGTCCGGAGGAAGTAGTCGTCGAACTCGACCAGCATCTCGTCGCCCTGGACGTCGTCGGTGACGTTCTTGTAGTAGGCGACGTTGTAGATCGGCTCACAGCCGCCGGTGGTGTTGCCGACCATCGAGGTCGTGCCCGTCGGCGCGATCGTCGTCACGTTGTGGTTCCGAATGGGGAACCCGTCGTCCCAGTCGTCGGCGTCCTCGCCGGTCTGGTGTTCGAACCACTCGCGGTACTCGGTCGGGTCGGCGTACTTGGAGTCGTCCCAGTCGTTGAACGAGCCCCGCTCCGTGGCGAGTTCGTGACTCGTGGCCTTGGCCCCGTGGTTGATGTGGGTCATCAACTGGCGGGCGACCTCGTTGCCCTCCTCGCTGCCGTACTTGATACCGAGCTGGATGTACAGCTGGGCCAGTCCCATCACGCCCAGCCCGATCTTGCGCATGTCTCGGACCTTCTCCTCGATCTCCTCGACCGGGAAGTCGGACATCGTGACGACGTTCTCGAGGAAGCGGGTGCCGTACTCGATGCGCTCGTCGAACTCCTCGTAGTCGATCGCTTCCTCTAGGAAGGCGTCGACGGCCGCTTCCCGGGAGTCGTACTCGTCGGCGTGGGCCTCGCTCCAGACGCGCCAGTCGGGGGCGTCCTCGTCCGCCAGCGTCGAGAGGTTGATGTGGCCGAGGTTGCAGGCCTCGTACTCCTCTAAGGGTTGCTCGCCACAGGGGTTGGTCGCCAGCATCCGGTGGTCGTCCTGCTCCTCGACGTCGAAGGAGTGCTGTTTGTTCACGCGCTCGAGGTAGATGACGCCCGGTTCGCCGTTCTCGTGGGCCCCCTCGACGATACGGTCCCAGACGAGTTCCGCGGGGATCGAGAGCGGTTCGCCGACCTCGACGTACTCGCCGAGGTCGTACCGGCTGTACATCTCCTTGGTCTCCTCGGTGGCGATATGGGGCTCCTCCGTGCGCGGGTTGGTGAAGGTGTACTCCTCGCCGTTCTGCACCGCGTCCATGAAGTCGTCGGTGACGCCGACGGAGATGTTGAAGTTCGAGAGGTGGCCCTCGACGGCGTTGCGCAGGTGCTCGGGAACGCGCCCCTCCTCGTCGATGAGGTCGCGGGCCTCCTCGAGCGCCTCGGAGAAGCTGGTGTAGGTGTAGTCGTCGGGATCGTTGAGACGGAGACAGTGGGCCAGGGAAACGTCCTTGTTCTTGGCGTGGATGAACTCGATGACGTCGGGGTGGGAGATTCGCATGATGCCCATCTGGGCGCCGCGTCGAGTACCGCCCTGGGCGATCGTCTCACAGAGCTGGTCGTAGGTCCGCATGAAGGTGATCGGCCCCGAGGCGATGCCGCCCGTCGAGCCGACGGCGTCCCCGTAGGGACGCAGTTGCCAGAACCCGTAGCCGACGCCGCCGCCGGACTGGAAGACCTCCGCCGCCTTCTTGGCGGTCTCGTGGATGTCCGAGAGGTCGTCGTCCGGACTCATGACGAAACAGGCCGAGAGCTGCTGGAGTTCGTCGCCCGCGTTCATCAGGGTCGGCGAGTTCGGCATGAAGGAGAGCGACTCCATACCCTCGATGAACGTGTCCGCGACGTCCTCGACGTGCCCGCGAACCTCGTCGGGGAGTTCGGGAACGATCGTGTCGTAGGCGAACTTGTTGACGTTGTACTCGGTGAGCGTCGTCTTGGCGTCGTCCGCCGCCGTGACTCCCTCCCCGAAGACCTCCTCGGCGAGTTCGTCCCGCCGCGGGTGGTCCGGCTTGAGCTGGTCGGGCGTGACGGTGATCTCGACGTCGCGCTTCTCGGCCTCGTAGACGGCCTCGGCCAGCGCGATGTTCTTGCCGACGCGATCGAAGAGGTCCTCCTGTTCCTCGACGAGTTCGCCGTCGGCGTCCTTGCGCAGATAGCGCGCCGGGAGGATGTTGTGATAGGCGTTGTCCGTCAACCGCTCCTCGAGCGTGTCGCCGTCGGTGCGCTTGATCGGAAGGGTGAGTTCCGCCGCGGAGAGTTCGGAGTCGCTCATGCGCGGGTCACCTCGTCGCTATCCCGCTGCCACACGCCGATTTCGGCCTGGGGTCTGGTCGTGAGTTCCATCATTCGTGACGAAGGTCTGGTATTCTTGCATCCATCTTAAAACGTGTGATGTCCTCCTACTTTTCTTGTATTAGTGCAACTGTGGTTGTACAGATGGGTCTGTACCCTATTCGAGTCCATCCCCGCCACGACTGTCGAATCGGCCGTGGTGTCGTCTGTGACGGTCTACGTGGCCAACTGCCTTAACGATTTTCAGACCGACCTGAAAGTGAACTCGATAGACGCGAGTCGCCGTTCCCGCACGTGATTTTCTCTTTTACGACGCTGCCGGCGGTTCGTCACGGCGTCGGGGTTCTCGGTACGACAGTTCAGCTATCGGTACAGTCGTCGGCGATATTGTGTCACGATATCCAGAAAGATTACGTCCCTTCAGTGCAGGGACTGTGGTATGCCGGAACCACTGATATCTGGATCGGCGATACTCCTCGTCCTGGCAGCGCTCGCTGCCATCGCCGTCGCCATCGTGGCGATCCGAATCGCGATCAAACTGGCGGTCCGCGTCGGACTCCTCGCTGCCGTCGTCCTCGCCGCACTCTATACGGCAGGCATCGTCGATCTGCCGTTCTAACCGTCCGGTTTACGCCCCGGGTCGTCCTCCTCCGACGATCGTCCACTGTGGCAGTACTACTCGGGGGTCCGGACTCGGATCGACTCGAGGAAGTTCTCGATCACGTCGTGGCCGACGGCCGTGAGCACGCTCTCGGGGTGGAACTGCACGCACTCGATCGGGTGCTCGCGGTGGCGGACGCCCATGACGAGCGTCTCGTCGTTCTGCGATGCCATCGCAGCGTCGGCGGCACTTCGTTCCGCGCTACCGTGTTCGGCCGTCGCCGTCACCTCGAAACAGCCCGGAACGTCCGTGGCGATCAGCGAGTGGTATCGACCCGCGCGAAAGCCCTGCTCGAGGCCCTCGAAGACGCCCGCGCCGTCGTGGTCGACCGCCGAGGCCTTGCCGTGGATCGGTGCCGGCGCACGGCCGATCGAACCACCGTACTCGTAGACGGCGGCTTCGAGGCCGAGACAGACTCCGAGCGTCGGCACGTCGGGGCTGAGTTCGCGCAGGACGGCCATCGACACGCCGACGTCCCGATCGTTCTTCGGGTGGCCGGGTCCGGGGCTGATGACGATCGCGTCGGGGTCGACCGCCCGGACGTCGTCGAGCGACGCCGTATTCTTCAGGACCTCGGTCTCGGTCCCGGCCTGCTGGCTGACGTACTCGACGATGTTGTAGGTGAACGAGTCGTAGTTGTCGACAAACAGGACCCGGACCGGTTCCGCGTCCGCGTCCGAATCGACGGCCTGTTCCTCTCCCGTCGCGCTCATCGGCTCACCTCCGGGGTCGGTTCGGCTTCGTCGGTCGGACTCGCGTCGTCGGCCGGTGTCTCGATCTTCTCGAGCGCCGCGAGGACGCCGCCCATCTTCTTCTCGGTCTCTTCGTACTCGGCGGTCGGATCGCTGTCGGCGACCAGGCCTGCACCGGCCTGGACCGTGATCCGGTCCCGCTCACCACCGGTTTCTACCGTGGCGGTCCTGATTACGATCGCGAAGTCCGCATCGCCACACCACGAGTAGTAGCCGACGCCGCCGCCGTAGAGCCCCCGCGGCTCGGCTTCCAGGTCGTGGATGATCTCCATGGCTCGGATCTTGGGCGCGCCCGAGAGCGTCCCGGCGGGGAACGACGCGCGAGTCGCGTCGAAGGCGTCCGCGTCGGCCGACAGTTCGCCCGTCACCGTCGACTCGATGTGCTGGACGTGGCTGTACTTCAGGACGTTCATGAACTCGTCGACCCTGACGGTTCCGGGTTCGGATACGCGACGCACGTCGTTTCGAGCGAGGTCGACCAGCATCGTGTGTTCGGCACGTTCCTTCTCGTCGGCCAGCATCTCGCCCGCGAGTCGGCGGTCCTCGACGGGACTCGTTCCCCGATCGCAGGTGCCGGCGATCGGATTCGCCATGACCTCGCGCCCGCGAACGGAGACCAGCGTCTCGGGACTCGCCCCGACGACGGTGAGGTCGTCGTGGTCCAGCAGGTACATGTACGGCGACGGGTTCACGTCGCGCATGGCCTCGTAGAAGCCGATCGGATCGATCTCGCCGTAGAGTTCCCGCGTCCGCGAGACGACGCCCTGGTAGATGTCGCCGTCGAGGACGTGTTCTTTCGCGCGCCGGACGCTCTCCTCGTACTCGGCTTTCGGCCCGGCGTCCTCGGATTCCCGATCGAATCCTCCGGTTTCCGGGGGGTCCGCCTCGCGGAGCGTCTCCGCGACCGCGGCGGCTTCCGATCGGAGTTCGTCGTAGACCGCGTCTGGATCGTCGTCGGCGTCGAGGACCGGCGTGAAGACGAGCGAGATCGTCCCCTCGAGTTCGTCGAACGCGAGGGTCTTCGTGTTCAGGACGAACTGGGCGTCCGGGAACCGCGACTCGGGTCGCTCGAGTCCGACCTCCTCGAGCCAGAGGTCGTAGACGGCGTCGTAGGCGAGGAAGCCGACGAGGCCGCCTTCGAGGTGCTGGCGATCGTGCTCCGGTAGGTTGGGGAGTCGGACGTCCGGGAGCGCACCTCGAAGCGCGTCGACGGTGTCGCCGTCGACGGCCGGTTCGATCAGATCGACCGGGGCGCCCTCGGAGAGGGCCTCGACGGTCGTTCCATCGGGGCCGACCGTCACCGCGGCCTCGGGATCGTAACCGACGTAGGAGAAACGGGCGTGGCGTTCGGCGTCGGCAGAACTGGGACGGAACGCGCCGTCGGGATCGCTCGAGGCCGTCTTCTCGGCGCTCTCGAGCAGGAACGCGTACGACGATCGGTCGCGGTCGCTTCCGTTCGATCGGCCGGTGAGCGCGGCGTAGGCGGCCAGCGGCGACGTATCGAGGTCGAGCGTGGCGACGGCGCGAACGACCGCCGGTCGCTCGTCGCTGCTGCCGGCGTGGTCGCGGAACGCGTCTCGATCGACGTCCAGCGTCGGCGGTGTGAGGCCGCTCATGATTCCGGGTGTACCGATCGGTGGGCGGTCGTCGCCCGTTCGACGAACGATCGTACGGCGGCAGCGTCCTTGACGCCACCCTCGGCCTCGACGCCGCTCGCGACGTCGACGGCGAACGGGTCGACGGCCCGGACGGCTTCTGCGACGTTGTCGGGGGTGAGGCCCCCGGCGAGGATCAGTGGCGAATCGAGGTCGGTGGCAACGATCCGGGTGCGATTCCAGTCGTGCGTTTCGCCGGTCCCGCCACCGCCATCGTCGCTCGTCGTGTCGACGAGGAGGGCGTCGGCGACCTCGTCGTACCGTTCGGCCGTGGCGGCGTCGTCGGCGTCGATCGCGAGCAGGATCCCGGCGTCGACGGCGGCACGGAGATAGGCGAGGTCGCCGAGGCGAATCCCGCCGTGGATCTGGACCGCGTCGGGCTCGACTGCCTCCACGAGATCGATCGCGTCCGCGGGCGTGTCCGGCATCGTCACCAGCACGCTCGTGACGAACGGCGGAACGGCCGCCGCGAGCGCCGCGGCGCGCTCCGTCGAGACCTCCCGTGGGGTGTCGACCGGAACGTCACAGATGATGCCGACGGCGTCGGCACCGGCGACGATCGCCGTCTCGAGGTCGTCCTCGGTCGTCAGTCCGCAGATCTTCACGCGGGTCATCGTCCGTCCACTTCCGCCGTCTCCGGCTCCTGTGCCGTCCGGAGCCGGTCGAGCGTGCTCGCTGCGTCTCCGGACTCGATCGCCTCGCGTGCGGCGTCGGCACCCGCTTCGAGCGAGTCGGCCTTCCCCGCGACGTAGATCGCCGCGCCCGCGTTCGCGAGAATGACGTCGCGTTTCGCGCCGGTGACGTCGCCCTCGACGATGCCGCGGAGGTCCGCCGCGTTCTCCGCCGGCGCTCCGCCCGCGATATCCGCGACGTCGTGTTCCGGGAGTCCGATGTCGGCCGGTTCGAGGCTGTACTCCTCGACGTCCTCGCCGTCGACTTCCGCGACGGTCGTCTCCCCGTGAATGGCGATTTCGTCGGTTCCGGAACCGTGGACGACCAGCGCGCGCTCCGTGTCCATTCGCGCGAGGGCGTTCGCGAGGACGTGTGCGAGGTCGGGATCGTAGACCCCGACGACCTGTGTGTTCGCACCTGCGGGGTTCGTCAGCGGACCGAGCACGTTGAAGATCGTCCGCATCTCGAGTTCGCGACGGGGGCCGATGACGGCCTTCATCGCGGGGTGGAACGCGGGCGCGTGCATGTAACCGATGCCGCGGTCCTCGATCGACGCCTCGACGGCCGGCGGTTCGGCGTCGAGCGTGACGCCGAGTTCCGCGAGCACGTCTGAACTCCCCGACGTCGAGGAGACCGAGTAGTTTCCGTGCTTGGCGACCGGCACCCCTGCCCCGGCGGCGACTATCGCGCTCGTCGTCGAGACGTTGATCGTGTCGTAGTCGTCACCGCCCGTGCCGCAGGTGTCGACCAGCGGCTCCCGATCGGGATCGATCGTCCGGGCGGCCGCGCGCATGCCCTCGGCGAAGCCGGCGATCTCGGCCTCGGTCTCGCCTTTCGTGCGCAGTGCCGCCAGCAGCGCTCCGATCTGTGCCTCCGTCGCGTCCTCGAAGACGGCCGTCGAGGCCGCGCGAGCGTCCGCCTGTGAAAGGTCCTCTCCGTCGGTAACCCGTTTGACGTACTCCTGCATAGTGGACACCAATGTACGTAGTTGTCTTACAATGTCCAAATCAGTACATCAACTTAAGGCTGTCGGAGGGGTCGTGGGTCGCACTCGCGTACGGCGCCCGATTCGAAACCTTCAATTACGGCGGCGGGCAACGAACGAGTGCAGACAACGTGGCGACGGACGCCGCGGGAGCGAAACCAGGCGGGTTGGTGGTCTAGTCTGGTTATGACACCTCCTTGACATGGAGGAGGCCGGCAGTTCAAATCTGCCCCAACCCACTCGGAACCTTACTCCTGACGAAGCACGGGACGGCGGAGAGACGTTTATATATTCTCTCAGATTCTGCGAGTTGGTTAGAGGATAGTCATTCTCATTTGCTGCTCACACAGAGACATCGTACGAGGCAGGCCCGTTCTCTCTGAGGATCTCTCACACCGATCGGGCCCGCCGGAACCCGACCGTTGCCTTTCGAGGGGGTATTCCAGCACTGTTCTCGAAAACGAACGATGGATCGACCGCCCTCAAGCGAGGCCTGCGAAAGTACACACAGCCGAAACGATCGATCCAACAGTTGCACCGATCGTCGCGAGTTGGAAACGGTCAACCGACGTCGTTGCGAGCAGTCCAACGATCGGTAAGTCACGGTAAGCGACGGGAACGGTCGAGTCGGTTTATGCTGGGTCCATCGAGACGCGAGGGCGATGCGTCGTGAGCCACGAACGTCACGCCGTACCGTACTGACAGCCACTGGAACGCTTTCCCTGTTCGGGATCACCGGCGTCGTCGCCGGCGGGTCTTCGTCGACGGTCGCGAACGCGCCGGTGCCGGAGAATGCGGACGCGAACACGTACCCGACGATGGGGACCGACAGCGACGCCCCGACGGCGACGATTTATGGAAATTACAAGTGTCCCTATACGCGGGACTTCGTCTTCGGGAACCTCGAGGCGATCGTCGAGGAGTTCGTCGAACCGGGACGGCTCAACCTCGAGTTCTACAACCTGGCCTACGAACCGGGTGACACGTCGGAGTACTACATCTCCAGTAGCGATCCGCGCCTCGCGGCCGTCGGTGTCGGTGTCTGGAACGAGGACCCGGACAACTACTGGGGGTTCCACCGCGAAACGTTCGCCGACATGCCGAGTGGGACCGTCGACTACGACGAACTCGAGGAGCGAGTCCGGTCGGCGGGCGTCTCCAACGCCGAGGCGATCGTCGATCGCGCTCGAGCGGGGGAGTACGACGACGAGATCGAACGGGTCGCCACAACGGCGGCCGACGACGGCGTCGCGTTCACCCCGACGATGGAACTCGCCGGCGACACGACTGCGCCACATCACGAACGAGACGCCATTCTCGACTGGATCGAGCGTCGTCTCGGGGACGACGACGAAGAACAAGACTCCGATGACGAAGAGCAGGACTCCGAGACCGGCGACTCCGTCGACGCCGAAGAAGGAACCGAGGACGAAGCCGAGACGGAAGACGACCCCGACGAGGAAGACGAAGCGACGGACGATAGTGATGGAGAGAGTGAAGACGACGAATTCGTGTGGGTCACGGAACCCGCGGAATCGGATTCCGGCGGTGAGACCGGGATCGGCACCGAGGATGACTGTTAGTTCCGATGATTCGAGACGGTCTCGACGAACGATCGCGTTGACTCGAGACGGTCTCGACGACCGGTCGTAACCGGGATCGAGGGGCGAACCGCGGACCGAACCGATCGCCCGAGACGAGAGCCAGTTCGAAACCCAGAGCACGACTGAATCCCCGCGGCAATGGTCTGAGGCGGACCGATCGACTCGGTGCGGAGGGGTCTCTCCCGGTCCGCGTCCGGGCATCGACGCCGTGAGGCCCCGCATCGAGGGGGTTCGTTGTCTGGGTACCGCCGAACGGGGACGCTGTGCGACAGTCGATCGCCAAATTCACGGCCCATCCCTGAGATGGACACGTCGTGACGACTGTCGACGGGCACGGTGATCGTGGTGCCAGGGGATGATGGCCAGACGAACCTGATCCAGTTCGACGGCGACGAGGCTCCGATCGAGGACGACGGTCGAACCGATAGCGAGAGCGACGATCGACCGCCCGAAGAGCCGTTCGTGCTCGAACTCAAGCCCAGCACCCGCGAGCGCAATCCCGCAGTCGACGCGATCGCTGCCGACGGCGGGCGACTACTCGAGTTCGATTCCCGTGTCGAGGCAGAGGCGTTCGCCGCCCGAATGACCGGAGAGGGTGGCGTTCGCGTCCGACTCCAGGCCGTCGCGCCGCAGGACGAGACGACGGCGGACGCTTACCTCGTCCCGCAGCCGATTCGCCACAGGGACGCCCCGATCGATCCCGACGCGACGACGTGGGCCTTCCAGCCGGGTGCGAACCAGTACGGCGCGATCGGGCAGGCCCTGATGACCACGCCGCGGACCAACCCGCCGGCGCTGACCTACTACGTCCGGCAGGACCTCGGGATCGACGACGAGGGGGGTCTCAGGGTGCGTCTGCGCGAGCCGTCGGTCGTGACGGCGCGGACGGCCGACGGGGCGCGAGCGCGGTGGCTTCCGGACGCCGTCGCCGAGGCGACTCGCGAGTCGACCGGAGCACTCCTCCGGACGTACTGCTGTGAGATCAAGACCGGCAACGCGTCGTTCGAGCGGCAGCAAGCCACGGTGATGGAACGGAAAGCCGCGGAGCCAGGCACCACCGTGTTGCAAATCCGGGTCGAGATCGACGCCTTGCCGGACGAGTACGGCGTCCGGATTCACGAAGTCGAACCGTGACGACGGTCACGAGGGTACACTGTGAGGACGGCGGTCACGAGGAAACCCGTACGGACGACCGGACAGCCACCTGGCTGGCGGGTTCCTGCGACGAACGTTTAAACGACGGCGTGTCGTATGGTACAATATGGCATACCGTCTCCGGTGCGATAGCTGTGATCTCGATCGCGAGTTCGCGGACTGGGCCGACGCGAACAGGTACGCCAGCGATCACGAGGCCGAGTTCACCGAGCACTGGGTGAGCATTCACGACCTGCAACACGCCTGATCGCGACACCCCGCGACCGACCGGTCCCCGTATAGCGGGCTAGCGGCGTCTACCACGTCCGTCAACCCCCTGCAACCCATCACGCCCTCGCAGGTCCATTGCGACGCCGCGATCGCCTTCCCGTCGCGGCTACGAACCGACGATCGGGCCGAGTCGACCACTGTGGCGACTCGGCCCTAGACGATGGCCTGCACCCAGTCCGCAGTGGCGAACTTGTACCGGCAGCCCTCGCAGAGGCGCACCTCGACGACCTCGTCCGTCGCCAGGTAGACGTGGTAGCGATCGGTCGGGACGGCGTCGCCGCAGTTCGCGCAGGATTCGGTCATCGCCCCTCTACGAGGGAGTAGGGGCGGGAACGGCAAAATAGCTCGCCCGCGGAATCGGATGGCTGTCGGTCGAGCCGAATCGATCGGGGCGGCCGGCGACTCAGAGCCGCCGGCGGAGTTCAGAGACGGCGGCCGGCGGCAACTCCAGACGAGCCAGCCACTCGCGGTGCTGGTCCGGATCGCCGTGGCCCGCGACGAACCCGTTGAGCCGTGCGACGACCGTGGAGTCGACGAACGCGTCGCCGTACAGGGCCACGAGTTCGTCACCGACGATCGGGGTCGATCGGAGTTCGTACTTCTGGTGGTAGTCTTCGGCGGGGGTGAACTCGCCGAGGGGCTCGACGTCGGTCGTGACGGACTGGCCGGTTCGCTCCGCGAGTTTCTCACGGCGCTGCTGGGCGGCCTCCCGCTGGCTCTCGTCGGTGGTGAGGACGACGCCCCGGTACTGGCGCTTCGGTCCCGACGATCGCCAGTCGTGGTTCGCCCAGAACACGTCGAGCAAATCCTGATACGACAACACCTCGGGATCGTACTCGACCTGGACGACCTCCGTGTGGTCGCCGAGCGAGTAGTAGGCCGGGTCCGGCGTCGTCCCGCCGGCGTAGCCCGTACGCGTCCGGACGACGCCGTCGATCGCCCCGAACCGGGCGTCGGGCCCCCAGAAACACCCCATTCCGAACGTCGCCGTTCGCGTCGTCGCCGGGGTCAGCGTCGCCGCCTCCGCGGGCGGTGCCGCGAGTGCCGGTTCCCTGCTCGACTGGTCCACGTTCGTCCGTTCCATACGGTCCCGACGCCCTGCAACCGTATCCGTCCTCCGCTGCGATCGGACGCGAGCGACTGGCTCGATCGGAACGGGGACGACCTAGCGATCGTCACCGATCGGAACCGAGTTGCCGGCCGGCGGCAGGCGCAGAATCGCCGACTACGCCTCCCGACGCGGTCGTCACGGATCGTCGCTGTCCGTCCGGTCGACCCTAGATGAAGAACGTGCCGACCAGCGCGAGGATGAACAGGGCGGCGACGATCGCGAGGACGTCGTAGCCGCGAGTCGACTCGCCTCCGGGATCGGGCGTCCCGAACACGACCGCGAGGAGGCCCCCGGCGGCGACGATCAGGACGGCGATCGCGTAGATCGAGTACACGAGGCCCGCCATGGTTTCACGTACTGCAGCCAGCGACGTAAATCCCCGACGGACCGGTCGGATTTCGTCGATATCGTGGGGAACTCGATTCGAAGATCGACGGGGTACGCGACCCGAATATCGCGGTCCGATCGGGAGGACGGGATCGCAGGGACGGGAGTCAGTCGTCGGTTCCGTTCGCGGCGGCCCGGTCCCCCTGGGCGTCGGTCTCGCCCCCGTCGGCGGCGGGCGTGCTGGAAGCCGGCTCCTCGCGGCGCTGGCGCATGTAGCGCGCTCGCAGGACGTTCCCGTACATCGAGAGCACGAGTCCGAGCAGGAGGACGAAGATTCCGATGTTGATCCCGATCGTCCGCAGGACGCTACCCTCGCCGAACACGAGCCCGTCCGGCACCGGATAGCCGCCGTACTCGAGACTGGCTATGAGGAAGCTGACGATGCCGACGACGACCAGCACGCCCACGACGTTCGTCGCCCACCGCCACGAGGGCCGCAGCTGGAGGCGCTCGATCCCGGTCGTCTCGTACTCCTCGGGATCGCCGTGGAAGTTCGGCGTCCGGTCTTTCGGTAGGAACGCCTTCATCTCGACCGGGTAAAAGGCGGGGTGGAAGCCGTGTTCGAAGGTGTGGAACATCACCCCCATCAGCATGATGACTCCGAGCAGGCCGTGGAACGCGACGAACGCCATCACGACCGACTGGGAGTTGTAGACGTCGATCAGCCACGTCTTCCGCCAGATGAGCAGCCCCGAGAGCATCAAGAGGACCAGTTCGATCGTGAAGATGGCGACGACGCCCTTGCCGACGTAGGAGAGCAGCGGCACCTCGTCGGCCTTGTAGCCGGCGAACTGGCGGGCGGCCGGGTGGCGTTCGTCGGCCCGGCCGAGCGCGAACTTGACGTCCTGGACGAACGCCGCCGTATCGGCCCGGAGATCGGGCAGGACCTCGCCGAAGTTCGATCGACTGCTCGATCGGATGAGCATGTAGGGCACCCAGAACCCCGTCAGCAGGATCAGCGTGAAGCCGGCGAGTCGGTGGATCGAGAGCACGCCCTCGTTGCCGCCCATCAGTTCGATCAGCCACCACAGTTCCGTGTTGAAGGCGATCGAGTAGCCGGTGAAGAACAGGACGAACACCGTCAGCGCCAGTAGCGAGTGGAACATCGTGGTGACCCGCGAGAACTTGCCGTGGTCGAGGTTCGTCACGGACGGTCACCTCCGCTGGATGGATCGGTCGAACCCTCGTCGGGCGATTCACGAGCTTCGTCGTGGGTCCTCGCGCCGCCGTCGGTCGCGGCGGCCGTCTCCCGCGTGCGCGTCCTCGTCCCCGGCGGCTGCATCCGCGCTGCCAGTCGGCGGAACGCGGCCCAGTGGATGAACAGGATCACGAGGATGAAGATACCCAGGACGACGTCCGCGAAGTGGACCAGCACGATCAGCCACTCGAGTACCGGTTCCGTGTTGCCGACGACCCAGTCCGCAGCGACGCCGCCGCCCTCGACGCTGGGGCGGACGCGCAGGACGTTCTCGAAGAACGGGGCCTGGCTGGTGACGAGCGCGATCGATCCGACCGAGAGGACGACCCCGATCAGGACGCCGATCCAGAAGGCGGCGCGGTCGGAGAGGCCGCCGGTCTCCGTTTCGGTCTCGGTTTCGCGCGGTGCGACTCGCTCGTCCGCCGCGCTCTCTCGGGACCGATCGTCGCTGTAGCCGCCGTTTGCCTGTCCCTCGGGAGAAGGGGCGTCGGGCCCGTCGCCGTCGGGACGATCGGCGTCGGTCTCGTGATCGGTCGGTTCGTCTACGGGCGAGTCGTCGCTCGGGTCGGTCGGCCCGCCGGCGCGATCGTCGGGATCGTCGGGTGGTCGGTCGTCACTCATTGTCCTGGAAGTTCCGGGCGTCCTCCTCGCCGAAGATGATTTCCATGGCCTCGTCGTTGAAGAACGAGCCGCTGCCGCGTTTCTCGAGTTCGTCCGCGATCTCTCCGGCGCTGCCCACGAGGATCGCGTTGGTCGCACACTCCTCTGCGCAGGCAGGCCCCTTCCCGGCCTCCTGTCGCGGCCGACAGCCGGTACACTTGTCCATGATGCCGCCGGTGCCGAAGATCTGGGCCGTGCCGTCGTCGCTGTCGGGGAACTGCGGCGCGCCGAACGGACACCCCGAGAGGCAGTACTGGCAGCCCACGCAGAGATCGTCCGTCACCGTCACGAAACCGTCGTCTTCCTTCTGCAGGGCGTTCGTCGGACAGACCGACACGCAGGGCGCGTTCTCGCAGTGGTAACACTGCATCGGAAGGCTCGTCTCGCCGGGGTTCTCGCCGGCGACCAGCCGATCGGTCTTGCTGGCGTTCTCGCCCTGGGGACCCGCGGTCCCCTCGGCCATCGTCGTGATGTCGATGCGCTGGTTCTGGACCTCCCGGTCCCAGGTGCGCTTGCAGGCGACGACGCAGCCCCCGCAGTCGATACAGGCCTCGACGTCGGGGAAGATCCGCATCCCCTCGCCGGTGCTCATCACGCCCTGACTCAGTACCTCGCCGACTGGCTCCTCCTGTGTCATAGCTGCTCACCTCCGTCCATGAGATCCCACTCACGGACGTCGTACTTCTTCTGCGCGCCGAGTCCGTGCTCGTCCTGCGGGTAGTCGATGAACTCCAGGTCCAGGTCGTCGACCACCTGCTGGGTGGCCTTCTGGACGTGGACGACGCCCGACTTCGTCTCCTGCATCTGGGTCTCGGCGTCGAACCCGCTCGGGGTGATGACGTTCGCGCTCTCCCCGATCGCCAGCGGCTCGGTCCCGTCGGGCCAGTTGCCGGAGCGGTTCTCGCCGTGGAAGACCCCGCCCCAGTGGTAGGGGAGGAAGATCTCCTCGCCGTTGACCCGATTGGTCACCTTGGCCTTCACGAGGATCGATCCCTTGTCGGCCGACGTGACGACGACGTAGTCGTCGCCGCCGACGACGTCGAGATTCTCCGCGAGACCGGGGCTGATCTCCGCGTACATGTGCGGCTGGAGATCGGCGGTGTACTCGTTGTTTCGCGTCTCCGCGCCGCCGCCCTGGTGTTCGACCTGCCGACCGGAGGTCATGATCACGGTCCGGCCGCCCTCGGCGTCGCTGCCGAGTTCCGTGTGGACCGCCTCGGTCGCCCGCTGCTGGACCGTCGCGTTGTTCTGGTCGAGTCGCCAGAAGTTGACCTGTTCGCCGTTGGCCGGCCACTCCTCGACGAGGTCCGGGCGCGGGCTCTCGACGGGTTCCCGGTGGACCGGCACCGTATCGAGGAAGTTCCAGACGACCGCTCGCGCCTTCCCGCGGCCCGTCGGCGGATCCGGCTGTGCGTAGTCGTACTCCTCGTACTCGTCGGGATCGACGTCGACGTCGGCGTACTGGTCGGCGACCTCCTGAGCCGCGTCGTACACCGACGACTCCTCGTCGAGCGCCATCTCCACCGGCGTCGTCTGGGTCGACGCGTTGGCTCGATCGTCGGGCAGGATCGTCGCGTAGCCCGGGTACGACGGGACGCCGTTGATCTCCTGGTCGTCCCACCACGGAGCCTCGAACGAGCCGGCGATCAGGTCGAGGCCGTCCTCGCCGCCCTGGTCGTAGGTCTCCTGCATCGGGTAGTCCTTGTCGACGTTCATCTCCTCCCACTCGTCCGGAGTCGGTGCCGTCGTCCCCCAGTTCTCGCGGAAGTCGTGGCCGCCGTCTCGCGGGTCGGCCTCCTTCGTCCAGATGATCGGCGAGCCGGGGTGGTCGTCGCCCCAGTAGGGCCAGGGTAAGGACCAGTAGTCGCCGTCGACCGGCAGCCCCTCGGTGTCCGCCCGGAGGGTCTCCGTGCTGAACGCCCAGTCGTACTCCTGGTGCTGCTGGAGCTTTTCCGGGGACTGCTGGTAGCCGATCGAGCGGACGCCGAGGTTGATCTCCCGGAGGGCGTCCTCGTAGGAGCTCTGTCCGTTGTGGATCTCGGGGCCGGAGCCCCAGTCGAAGTGCTCGCCGAAGCCCATCTCGCGGGCCAGTTCCTGCATGATCCGGAGGTCGGGCCGCGAGTTGTGCGCCGGCGGGCCGACGGCCTGGCTCCACTGGACCGATCGGTGGGAGTTCGTCACCGATCGGACGTGCTCGTACTGGCTGGAGGCCGGCAACAGGAGCACGTCGGCGTCGTCGGGGAGCGTTCCCGCAACCGCCGGGAAGACGTCGACGACGACCATGAGGTCCAGGTTCTCCATGGCCTGTTTCATCCGGTCCATCTCGCTGATGGAGTTGGCCGAGTGGCCCCAGAAGAACGCCATCTTCAGCGGCTCCGGCTGGTAGAGTTCCGACTCGAGGAGTCGGTCCTCCTGCTGGAGCGCCGCTTCGTACCACCGGGCGACGGTTAGCCCTTTCTGGAACATCAGCGACTGCGGATCGGGTTCTTCTATCGGCGCGTCTTCGCTCTCCTCGAGGCCGTCCTCCTCGCCCTCCTGTTCGGCCTCGCTCTCGGTGTCCTCCCCCTCTTCGTCCTCGGTGGATTCCTCCTCCTCGACCTGAGCCGGCACCTGGAGGGCGTTCCACATCTCGTCGGGCATCATCTCGAACCGCTCGTACAGGTCCGCGAAGGAGATACTGCCGCTGGTCCACGGGCTCTCGGTCCAGACCTCCGTCCAGTGTTCCCACGAGCCCGGCGAGTCGACGCCGTAGTAGCCGGGCAGAATGCTCGCGTCGACGCCGAGGTCCGTCGCTCCCTGGACGTTCGCGTGGCCGCGCATGACCTGCAGGCCGCCGCCCGATCGGGCCGCGCTCCCCGTCGCGAGACTGAACAGCGCGTACGAGCGGATGTTCTGGGTCCCGTTGTTGTGCTGGGTGCCGCCCATCGCCCACTCGACCTGGATACGGGGCTTGTTCTCGATGATCAGGTCGCCGATGTCTTCGAGTTGCTCGACGTCGAGCCAGGTGATGTCGGCGACCGTCTCGCGGTCGTACTGGTCGAGTTCCGTCGCGGCGTCCGGCCACCCGAATACGCGGCCGTCGAGGAACTCGTCGTCGAGTTCGCCCTGCTCGCGGACGTAGTTGAGCAGCCCCATCACCAGCGCGACGTCCGTCCCGGGCCGCATCCGGTAGTAGTAATCGGCGTGGGCCGACGTCTTCGTGTACCGCGGGTCGATCGAGACGATCGTCCCGCCGCGGGCCTGCCCCTCCAGGATGTGCTGCATCGCGATCGGGTGCGATTCGGCGGGATTCTGCCCGAGGATGATGAGCAGGTCGAAGTTACGGTAGTCGTTGATCGTGTTCGTCATCGCGCCGAAGCCCCAGGTGTTGGCCAGCCCGGTGACCGTCGGGGAGTGACAGATCCGCGCCTGATGGTCGACGTTATTGGTTCCCATGAACGCCGCCAGTTTCCGAATGGCGTAAGCCTCCTCGTTGGCGTGGTGGGCGCTTCCCAGCAGCATCACGCTCTCGCGGCTGTACTCGTCGATCGTCTCCTGCCAGGTGTCTACGATCTCCTGGTAGGCCTCGTTCCAGGAGACCTTCTGCCACTCGCCGTCCTCCTTGCGCATCGGGTGTTTGAGCCGCTTGGGCGAGTGTTCGGTCTCGAGGATGCCGGCCCCCTTCGAACAGAGCGAGCCGTTGTTGATCGGGTTCTCGTGCCAGGGTTCCATCGCGGTGAAGGAGTCGCCCTCTTTCACCGCTTTGAACCCGCAGCCGACGGCACAGTAGTTACAGATCACCTTCGACGTGTCCGCGTCGGCGACGACGCCGTCCTCCTCGTCCTCCTGTGCTCCGCCGAGGACGTGCCCGGTGACGCCACCGCCGAGGAACAGTCCGCCGGCGAGCGCACTCGCTTTCACGAACGAGCGCCGATCGAGGTCGATCGTCACCGGTTCCCGGTCGGTACTCATCTGCGTGCCACCACGACAGGGACGAGGTATGCGGTCGATCGTGATACCGTGTTACTGCTACCCATTCCCATGAGCGCACTTCCCCGCTAGCCACTATGAATATTTGCTTTGAAAATGCATATGTAATTTATATATCGACTAGAGTTGTGGCCACTCAAAGAACAAATTATACATTATATGTGATTAACTCATGCCGGATTCGTGGAACGTTAGCAATTTCGCACATAACGCTATTATCGTGCCACGAAATAGCACGACGGGATGAGAGTCGGGAGCTTCGTCTGTTCGTGTGCTGACACCTGTGACGTCGATCTCGAGGGGGTCCGGGAGGGGATCGAGGACGTCGAGGTCGCGGCGAGTTCGAGTCTGCTCTGTCAGGACGGACTCCCCGCGATGGAGGAGGTGGTCGACGAGTACGACCTCGACCAGTTGATCGTGACCTGTCCCGAGCGAGGCGCCCAGCGGAAAATCGAACGCGTCGCCGAGCAACGGGGGTTACATCCCGACGCGGTCTCGTTCGTCGACCAGCGCGAGAGCGCCGGCTGGGTTCACGGCGAGGCCGGAGCGACGGCCAAGACGGCCCGCATGGTCAACGCCCGGTACGCCGGTCTCGAGGCGGAGTCCGTCTCCCGATCGATCTCGCGGGAGGCGGGCGACAGCGTCGCGGTCGTCGCGGATCCGGAGACGGCCGCAGCACTCTCGGGAGAGGCCGAGGTCACCCTGATCGCGGACGGGAACGAGTACGTCGATGCGGCTGCGAATCTGGACGAGGTCACGATCGAGCGCGGGCGCGTCGTCGACGTCGACGGGCGCTACGGCGACTTCTCCGTCCGTCTCGAGGCGCAGGTAACCGCGGACTGTATCTCCTGCATGAAGTGCGTCCACGAGGGCCCGGACGGCGCGGTGACGCGCTACCCGGTCGATATCGACCCCGACGCGCCCGAGGGGGAGTGGACCGACGTCTGTCCCACCGACGCGATCGATCTCGAGGGGGCCGAGCGGACCCTCGCGTTCGACCAGATCGTCTACCCGGCCGCCGGTCGCCGGACCCGGGGCGGGCGGATCGGCTTCTACACGGCTCCGATCGACGCGGCGACGATCTCGGCCGTCAAAGACCTGCTCGGCGGCATCGAGAAACCGGACCACCTCGACCTCGAGATGGACGTCTGCGCGGCCGGGAACTCTAGTCAGCCGGGCTGTAACGAGTGCGTCGAGGCCTGTCCCCACGACGCCGTCGAGCGATCGCGCATCGACGAGGTCGAGTTCCACAAGGAGGCCTGTCAGAACTGCGGCGCTTGCACCAGCGCCTGTCCGACTGGCGCGACGAGGCTCCGCGAACCGTCGAACGAACGACTCGCCCGCGAGGTCGAGGCCCTCCTCCGGCCCACCGACGAGGAGGGCGGCTGGGTCCTCGATCGATCGAGATCGGACGTCGACACGGCGATCGTCGCGTTCGTCTGCTCGGAACGGGCGGACGACGCGCTGGCCGAGTACGGCCGCCTGGCCGCTGCGGGCAAGGCCGAGGTCGAGTACCCGCCGATCCTCCCCGTCCACGTGAACTGTACCGACACCGTCGGCGAGGCCCACGCGATGCACGCGCTGGCCTGCGGCGCGGACGGGGTCGCGATCGTCGGCTGCGGCGGCGACTGTCTGCACTCCGGCCCCGATCCGAAAGCAGACCTCGTGGCCCGGCTCAACCGGGCCGCGACGGACCTCGGGCTGAGCGAGCGGGTCGGTTTCTTCGCGCCCGATCCCGACGATCACGGCGCGTTCGTCGAAGAAATCTCGACGTTCGCCGCCGAACTGGACGACTCGTCGATCCCCGCCGGCGAGCACGAGGCCACCGGCGGCATCGACAGCGCGGAACCACGTTCCGCGAACAGCCGGACGCAGTCCGGCGACGCCGATCGGGAGACCCCGCCGTTCGACAGTCACGGCTGGACGTTAGAGAGCGTCCGTGCGATCGTCGAGCACGTCGACCCCGATCGGGACGTGATCCGCGGCCTGAAAGACTTCGGACGGATGGACGTCGCGGAGGGCTGTACGCTCACGCCGACCTGCTCCAACCTCTGTCCGACCGACGCGATCCGGCGCGACGAGGAGACGGCGACGCTCGAGTTCAACCACGAGCAGTGCGTCAACTGCGGAACCTGTGAAGAGGGCTGTATCGAGGACGTCATCACCATGCGCGACGGCCTCGACCTCTCCCTGCTCCCGGAGCGCCGCGACGGCGATCCGTGGATCGAGGTGTTCGAGGGCTCGATGCGCGAGTGTGCACGCTGTGGAACGCCGTTCACGAGCGAGGAGTCCGTCGAGAAGATCCAGTCGGAAGTCGGCGATCTCGTCGCCGACCTCGCGCCGAGCGCGTCGGGGACTATCTTCGACTACTGTGGCGACTGTCGCGCCACGCTCCTGTACGATCGAGGTGGGAACGAATGAGCGTCGATCAGGAGGCGCTGTACGACGCCAGACTCGAACTCGTGAACTTCTTGGTCGACGCGTTCGCGGACGTCCCGACCGAGTCGTTCGTCGAGACGCTGCTGACCGGCGAGATCCGGCTTCCGGAAGAGAGCGTCGGCGCGGACCTCGATCGGGGATTCGACGCACTCGAGACGTTCGTCGAGGCGAACGCGGACCGCGATCCCGGGGCCGTCCGGGACGAACTGGAACGGGAGTTCACGCGCCTGTTCGTCGGTCCGCGACCGCAGATCATGGCACACGAGACCTACTACCGCGAGGACACCGACTTCCGCGGGTCGGGGCTGGCACAGGTCGAGGCGAGTTACGGTGCTGCCGGCTGGTCGCCGCCCGAGGAGTATCCCGAGGAGAACGATTACGTCGCCGTAGAACTCGCCTTCCTACGGCACCTGATCCGAAAGCAGCGCCGGGGGGACGAGGAGACCTTCGGCTACCAGCGCGTCTTCCACGAGGAGCACCTCTCGGCGTGGATCGACGATCTCGCCGCCGACGTCCGCGAGGAGACCGACGATCGGTTCTACGAAGCAGTGGCGGCGATCCTGCAGGGATACGTCGCGTTCGAGGAAGAGATCGCGATGCAGATGGCCTGAGACGCCGCGTCCTCGGTCTCGTCGTCGCGGAACGGTCCGGGAACGTCTCGTCGACGGCTCTCACTCGTCGTCGCGGAACGGTTCCAGTATCTCCTCGTCGAACGAGACCTCCCCGTCCACTTCGCCGTCGTTGACGTCGTGTGGCGCGGTGTGGTACCAGATCTCCTTTGCGTACTTCCTGTCGAGACCCGGTTTCGGTCGCCAGTTCGTGTGGGTCATTCTATGTCCATGTGTACCGGTAGCGCGGATATAGCTTTGTGGCGATCGGGCTGTCTGTCAGGTCCGCCGACCGGTTTCGGGTGGCGCTCTCGTCCGGCCGGACGAGCGGGGTGGGCGGGTCGATCGCGCGGCCGTCTCCGATCGGCGACTCACCGTCCGGGACGGGGATCGTCGGACCAGTCCGGGCCCGATCCGCCCTCGTCCTCGAGAAACGCGCGAGCGAAGAGGTCGACGTGCAACGCGAGCACGTCCGCCGGATCGAGCCCGTACGCGTCGGCCTGTCGCTGGAGATACGCCTCCAGATCGTCGCTCGGTTCGTGACGGATCGTCTCACCGTCGACCTCGAAGGAGACCTCGCTACTTCCGGCGACGAGGTGTTCGATCTCGAGCAGCGCCTGTTCGGCCTTGGTCTCGAGCGCCCGTTCCTCGTCCACGAGCCGATCGTCGCCCCAGTCGGCCGCGGCCTCCCGGAACCGATCGCTGACGGTGATCGAGAGCGTCATCGCGGTTGTCCCTCCGCGTTCGTCTCGATCTCGATCGGCCAGCGAGTCGGATCTTCGACGATATGAGCGGGGCGAAACGGGTCGGTGGCCGCTTCGCGTCCGATACGATTCGATCGTCCGCAGCGTGTCGAGTCGGAGTACATGGTCGTAGCGCGGGGACGAAGTGACGATTCTGTCGGTTAACTACTCGGGCGGCCACTCCTCGGGTGCCGGGTCCGGTTCGCCGAGCGCACCGAACGCGAGCAGGATCAGTCCGAGGAACGCGGCCATCACGATCACGCCCATCAGGCCGCCGAAGCCGTGCTGTCCGACCCAGTTGCCGGGACCGAGACCCCCCATCTGGTTGACGACGTTGAGTCCGATCAGCACGGTCCAGCCCGCTACGAACAGCAGTCCGAACGCGATCAGCGGATTGTGGTCGATTGCAGTTCGGATCCCCATAGGCGCGGTATCGCGTCCCACCGTGAAAATTCCTCCCGACACCGGTTTCCGGCCGTGAGTGTCACGGACGTCGATCGGTGTACCGGCTCGCTCGAGCGAGCGGCGCAAAACGAAGTTTCAGCCCACCGATCACGCCGCGTCGTCGTCCGACGCGAGGTTCCAGTCGGCTTTCGCGGCCGCCTCCGCGAACGGGACGAACTCCCAGTCGGCGTTTTCGGCGATCGGTTCGTCCTCGCCCTCCAGTCCGACGACGACCAGCCGATCGGCGTAGAACATGGAGTTGCGATCGATCTCGGCGAGGCGTTCGGCCGGGGCCGTCCCGGTGCCGTTGAAGAAGTCCGCGTCGATCCCGCGGTCGCGCTGGAACTTCTGTATCACGTGTGCGGGGACGTCACCGACGATGCCGATCCAGTCGGCCCACGTCGCGCCCGCGAAGACCCGGTCCGGTCGTTCGAGTTTCCGAACGGCGTCGTACGTGATCGCCATCGTCATGTCGTCGGCACCGCCGCCGTGGGGACCAGACGCTTCGTCGGTACCCATCGCTCGGGGCGTCGAGGGATCGGCGCCGCCCGCTCTCTCACCGGTCGATCGTGATTCGTCTCCGCTGCTTCCTGCGGCCGGAATTCCGGCCGGCATCCTGTCGCCCGTTTTCGGGACGTGCGGTGCCGGGGCGTCCGAAGGGTCGACACTCTCGGCGGTCCCCGCCGCGTCGTCGGCCGATTCCTCACGGTCCCGACCCCGATCGGCCGCCGTCGACCGCCGAGAGGAAGCAGCGTCCGGTTCGGGGTCCGCACCGCCGTCGTCGCGCCAGATCCAGTTCCCGTCGTTCCCGTCCGGTTCGTCGTCCTCGTCGGATTCGGTTTCGACGTCGTCGAGATCGATCCGATCAGTCATCGTCGGTGGCCTCCGTGACGTGATCGCCTCCGGGCCCGTCCGACGCGGGAACGGGCGTCGCGTCGTCGACGACCGACGCCAGTCCGAGTCGACGAACGGTCTCCCGGGTCGGTCGCCCCTCCTCGTTCCAGCCCCGGTATCGGTAGTACTGATCGAGCAGCGACTCGAACTCCGCCGGATCGATCGCGTTCCCGTCGGCGGGGCCGTCCGCGATCGGGTCGAGCATGGGGGCTGGCAGGTCGTCGTCGGCCCGGTCGAACCCCTCGCGCACGTTAAACAGTCGGATCAGCGTCCAGACCCGTTCGCCCACGGTCGCGAGGGCGTCCCGATCGTACGGCCGGCCCACGGCGGCGAGCCACTCGGCCCCGAGATCGGCCAGCGCGTCCTCGAGGAAGTCGTCGACGATGAGGCACCAGAGGAGGGCGCGACGGTTCTGTTCGCCGACGACGGCGGCGACTCTGGCCCGATCCGTCGGCCACGATCGGCCGAGCGCCTCGGACTCGACGGGCCGGGCGCGACGGTGACAGGCACCGCGATCGCTCGTCGCGTAGGCGAGTGCCATCGTCTCGGCACCGCGAGGGTCGTACGACGACAGGTCCATCCCCTTCACGGTCGGGATCAGGTCTTCGCCGCCGAACTCGCGGACTGCACCGTCGATTCCGTCCGCGAGGGCGTCGCCGAGCGGCGTCTCCCGGGTCGCGATCTCGCGGATCAGACGCCTCGCGGCCTCGTAGTCGCCGAACGCGAGGTCCCGGTCGATTATTCCTTCCTCGCTCGCGCGGACGGCCCAGGCCACGGCGTTCCCGGCCGTGATGACGTCGAGCGCGAGCCGGTCGCAGATCGCCCCGAGCGCGGTGACGGCGTCGAAGTCGTCGATCCCGAGGCCGGCCCCGAGGACGATCGGCGTCGCACCTCTGGGGACGCTGTCGCCCTCCTCGCTCTCGATGCGGTAGCCGCCGGGAACGGACTCGTCCTCGCGCTCGCGTTCGCTGGCGTTCTCGCGGGCCGCCTCGATGCCGATCTCGCTCGCGCCGTCGAACTGCCCCTCTTGCCAGCCCCGGGTCGGCAGGACGCCGACCTCGTTCGCGAAGTCGATCGTTTCGAGCGTCTCGCTCGCACGCTGCCAGCGGCCGGCGTCGCTCTCGGCGAACTCCCGTTCGTAGCGCTCGCGGAGGGCGGCGTGCTCGTCGAGGGGGTCTCCGCGGGCGACGATCGCCTTGAGCCGCTTCGATCCCATCACGGTCCCGGCACCGCCGCGTCCGGCGTGGTGGTCGCCGCCGTCGGAGGCGATCGTCGCGTACTGGACGCCGTGCTCTCCCGCGGGACCGATGCAGGCGACGGCCGCGTCGGGGAACGCCTCGCAGGTCGCTTCGGCGTCGTACCCCCAGTAGTCGGCCGCGGATTCGAGCCGTCCGTCGCCGTCGTCGATTTCGAGGACGACCGGCTCGTCCGATCGACCGGTCACGAGGATCCCCATGTGAGCGCCGAGCGACCCGGCGAGGCGATCGGGGAAGCTCCCGCCGCCGTAGGAGTCGAGAAAGGCACCGGTCAGCGGCGACTTCGTTATCGCCGCGTACCGGGCCTCGCCGGGCGTCAGTCCGGAGACCGGTCCGAGCATGAACAGCAGGGCGTTTTCGGGTGCCAGCGGGTCCGTCTCCGCCTCGAGTTCCTCGTAGAGATATCTCGCGCCGAGTCCTTTCCCCCCGACGTAGGCCTCGAGCCACGCCTCCGGGATCCGCTCGCTGGTAACGGTCCGGGTCGTGCAGTCGACCCGGAGGAGGCGTCCCGGAGTTTCCCGTGCCATTGATTCCCACGTACGGGCCCGGCGGTCTTTAACAGTTGGCCGGGAATCTGCAACTACCGTCGACGGTCCGCCGTCGTCGATCGTCTTCTCACGACGAACGTCTTTGTACGCGGATCGTTAGTTTTCTCGACGGGGAGACCTGACGAATGTACCGACTCTCACGTCTGCTCACGAAAATTCCCTTGCCCGTCCATCGCTAGCAGGGAGACATGCGAATGGAACTACGGGTCTGCAATCACTGTTACGAGGGGACCCACGGGAACGACTCGAAGACGGCCATCACGCGGGACATGGTCGCGTGTGCCGAGGTGGTCCGGGAGTACAAGGACCTGATCGGGGTCGAGGCGCTGTACATCGCCAGAGTCGAGGAAGGCGACGTCGGCGGCGCGGAGGCGCTTCCGGCGATCGCGGCCCGGATCGAGGAGGATCAGGTGACCCTCGCGGATACGCAACTCGTGATGGAAGACGGGGACGGCAACCTGCTCGTCTACCCCGAACCCGAAGACGTCCTCGAGGTCCTGACGCGGAACATCGACCAGATCGACGACCAGACCCGTCAGGACGTCACCGTCGAACTCTCCCCCGAGAGTTCGGAACTGCTGGTCGGATCGCGGTGAGGCCCACCGGCGCTCGCGAACACCTCCCACACTTTTGTACTCGTTCGCTGAATTGTCTGTCCATGCGAGCCGCCGTACTCGAAGAACACGGGGAGTTGCTCGAAGTACAGGACGTCGACTATCCGGAACCGGAGCCGGACCAGGTCATCGTCGAGACGGAAGCCTGCGGGGTCTGCCGGAGCGACTGGCACGCCTGGCGTGGCGACTGGGGATGGGTCGGGGTGCAAGCCCCGAAAGGACAGATCCTCGGACACGAACCCGCAGGGATCGTCTCCGCCGTCGGCGAGGACGTCGAGACGCTGTCGGAAGGCGATCGTGTCACGGTCCCGTTCCACCTCGGCGACGGGACCTGTCCCCACTGTCGGGAGGGACGGGCCAACAACTGTGAAACGGTCATCCCGCTCGGGTTCACGAGCATCGCGCCGGGTGCGTTCGCCGAAGCGTTCCCCGTTCGCGAGGCCGACTACAACTGCGTGAAACTTCCCGACGAGGTCGACTTCACCGAGATGGCCGGCCTCGGCTGCCGGTTCATGACGGCCTACCACGCGCTGGCCGATCGGGCCGACCTCCGGCCCGGCGACTGGGTGGCGGTCCACGGCTGTGGCGGCGTGGGCCTCTCGGCGATCCACATCGCCAGCGCCCTCGGCGCGCATCCGATCGCGGTCGACGTCCGCGAGGACAAACTCGATCGCGCCCGCGAACTGGGTGCCGTCGAGACGGTCAACGTAACCGAGGTCGAGAACCCGGCGAACGAGGTGAAGGCGCTGGCCGGCGGCGGCGCGGACGTCTCCATCGACGCACTGGGGATCGCGGAGACGTGCCAGAACTCGATCGATAGCCTCGCCACGCGGGGGACTCACGTACAGGTCGGTCTGACGACCGGCGAGGAAGCGGGACATATCGATCTCCCCGTCGACAGGATGACGATGCAGGAGATCGACTTCCACGGCTCCTTCGGGATGCCGCTGGTTCGCTACGAGGAACTGTTCGACCTGATCGCACAGGGCACCCTCGAACCGGGCAAGATCGTCGGCGAAACGCTCTCGCTCGACGAACTGCCCGAGACGCTGGCCTCGATGGACGACTACGAGACGATCGGCATTCCCGTCGTGACCGAGTTCGAGGAGTAACGGGCCGGCGCTGTAACTCCGTTCTGAGCCGGTGACACTGGCGATCCGATCGAGACCGGGTGGTCATCGATCGTCGGTGCTGCAAGCCGGGCGGGGGCGGGAACCCGCCTGGCGTGAGAGACATGAGCTAACTCGAAGCGGGGGCGAGTCCACTTCCGAGCGATCCGGGCACGAACGCACGCAATCGGCTGGTCAGCACATCGTGGTCTGGGCCTGGCGTGTACCCGGCGGGGCGTTCCATCCCCGCACGTCAGGCCAACGAGTGAACCCCCATTTGTTATACGGCGGTTTTACGCCCGGTAGCGTCGCCGATCCACAGCAAGGGACGGACTACCTCGGGGCTAAGAGCGACCTACGAATCCCCCGGACGGCCATCGCGGCTCTAGCCCCCGCATAAACGGTTCTGCTTGCAACGGCCGGGCGTGCGGTCCGACTCCTGTCGATGGTGGCGGGACCCGACCGTCGACTCCCGACCGTCGGGGACGGGAGCGACGACGCCGTCGTATACGACCGGACGAAGAGTCCGTCTCGATCGCGAATAAGCGACCGTTTCTAGCGGTCGCGCCGTGGTTACAGAATCGATCGTATCCCATCGGTGTCCGGCGATTAGGGACCGATTACGGACCGTGTACGGACTGGCTGACCCCCTGTCAGTAGGTGTGGGAAAGAATAACACGATTCGGGGGCGACTGTGTGCGGGATTTCGGAGTAAGACGGCCATAGGAAACGCTCGCTTTCGGTTACAAGCCGGATAACTACAACCGATCGTCCTGACGGATTGGATATGATCACCTGCACTAACTGCGAGACCCCCCAGTTCCTGCAGATCACCCAGAGCCGCGTCTACTTCGAGGACGGGGAGATGATCAACGAGATCTCCGAGACCTACGAGTGTACCCTCTGCGAGGGAACCGGCCAGTACGTCTACGACGACGATCGGGACGAGGCCACCGTCTCCGGCGACGTCGAACTCACGACGGAACGGCCGAAGCAAGCCTGACCGATCGCCCCCGATCCGGGGGCGACCGACGACCGATTGCGCCACGTTCGATCGCGGCTCTGGTCGTGATTGCCCTCCACGATGCCGCCCGAACCTACCGTTGATTTTTGCTGTTCCCAACCGTTCCGCTCGTTGTTATCGATGTTCCCAACCGTTCCGCTCCTGATAATGGATGTCGCCAACCGTTCCGCTGGTTGCTATCGTTCGTCCTCGGCAGTTCCGCTGGAGGCGCTATCTTCGTCGGTGTGCTCGCCGTTGGGGTCGCCCTCCGCGGTCGTCCGTTCTCCGTCTGCGTCGGCAACTCCGTTCCTGTGACCGACGGCGAGTCGATCGGCCAGATCGTCGGCCACCTGCTCGCCGAGTTCGCCGTCCTCGCGGCGCTGCCGACCGATCGCTCGGCGGCGCCGTCTGGCGTCCCACTCCTCGAAGAGTCCGTACTCGGTCATCGTCTCCATCCCGGCGATGGCCGCCGTGAGTTTGATCCCGACGAGTGGAATTTCCGCGACCGAGACGATCACGTCCGCACGCACGATCGCCCCGTCCCTGAGCAGTACGTCGAGCACGTCGACGAACGTCTCGTCGTCCTTTCGCGGCCTCATGAGTGGGACTGTGTCGCCTCCTCGTCGTCGCCGCCCAGTTCCGGCGCGAACGTGTACGGCGGCCACGGACCCGTGAATCTGACCGTCAGCCCGTCGGTGGCCGCGACATCGTCGAGTACCGAGCCGATGGCCTCCTCGTCGTCTTCGTGAGCGAGCAGCGTGAGACGACAGAGCGTCTCGCCGTCGGTTCCGGCCTCACCCGCTCCCGTCACGTCGTCCGAGAGCGATGCAGTCGGCGACCGCTCCAGGGCGTGGACCTCCCGTGCGTGCTCGTCCAGTCGGGCCTGCAGATCGGTCGTCAGTGACTCTCGGCGGGCCGTCCGCAGTTCCGTGAGCCGCTGGTCGAACTTCTTCTCGAGCAGGAACGCCGTTCCCTCCCCGGAATCGTCGATCTGCGCGTCGAGATCGGCCAGCCGCTCGTCGCGGTCGATCAGCGCGTCGTCGCTGATCGGGTCGGTTTCGACGACCTCGACGCGGTACTCCCAGTGGCCTTCGAGTTCCGACAGCGCCGTTTCGAGCGTCTCGTACTCGTCGCGAAGCCACTCGCGGACGCCGTCGTCGTCGGCCCGAAGGATCGTGTCGAACTGGAACGGAATGGGGGTGCCGAAGGCCTCGCCAGCCTCGTCGACGACCGTCTGGTGGCGGACGAGCCAGCGCCGGACCTGCGTGAGATCCGCCGAATCGTAGATCGAGTCGCACTCGTGGACGATCGCTCCGATACCGTCCTCGGCGACGACCGACACGGGTTCGCCGTCGACGCCGGTCGTCTCGAGCGTCGCGTCGTCGTCGGCCCGGACGACGCAGTAGAGATACCGTCCGTCGTCGATCTCGGGGAGCTCCTCGTGATCGGCGGCCGTCTCGACGTCGTCGATACCCTCGACGTCGTCGAGCGTTTCGATTCCATCGGGCTGGTCGGAACTCATTCGTTCTCACCTCCAAAGACGGAGTAGCCGGGCGCGGACGTGACCGTCGGCTCGCCGTGGAGCTGTTCGATCGCGTCGTTGACCAGTCCGTCCAGGTCGCTTCGGAGGTCGTCGACGCCCTCTTCGATCCCCTCGTCGTCTTTGAGCTGTTCGATTTCCGCCTCGATCGTCGCGAGCTGACCGCCGAGCCGTTCGATCTCCTCGTCGGTGAGGTTGCCCGACTCCATGCGACGAACCGCCTCGCGCTCTAAGGCTTCGATCAGGATCTCGACGACGGTGACGACGAGGGTGATCAGTCCCTGGCGTGCGTCCTCACCGTCGCCGACGTCGATCGTCGTCATCTCAGGACTCCTCCGTTTTCGGGGCCGCTTCCGCTTCGTCTTCGCTACCGTCCTCGCCACCCTCTTCTGCC
Source organism: Halosolutus halophilus (assembly GCF_022869805.1). Taxonomy (NCBI): domain Archaea; kingdom Methanobacteriati; phylum Methanobacteriota; class Halobacteria; order Halobacteriales; family Natrialbaceae; genus Halosolutus; species Halosolutus halophilus. The sequence goes on from NZ_CP094974.1 coordinate 1,966,686, forward strand.
GACGATTCGTCGCCCCCCTCGTCCGCGTCGTCACTGGGCAGGTCGAACCCGCCGCTGGTAGGCCGTTCGGGTTCGGGCCGCTTCCCGAGCCGATCGGTCACGCGATCCTCATCCAGCGAGGTGCTTTCGTCGCCGTCGTCGCTCGCGTCGGCATCGGTCCCGTCGCCGCCCTCCGCCTCTTCCTCGTCCTCCGGATTCGGCGTCACGTTGACGCCGCGGGTGGGGTCGATCGCCGGGTTCGGCCGTTCCATCTCCGCGAGTTCCGGTTCGTCGACCGCCGCCGCGAGCCGTTGCATGTCGGTCCCCTCCGGGAACTCGAGACCGTACTTGGCCGCCGTCTCGAAGGAGGCGATCGCGGCCCGGACCTGCACGCCGAGCAGTTGCGTGTCGCCGATCGAGACGGCGATGTCTGCGTTGATGACGATCCCCTTGTCGAGCAGCATCTCGACGACCTCGGCGAGGTCGGTCTTCTGGCGGCTGGGCTGGAAGTCATGCGGCACGGGTCTCACCTCTCGATCCGGCACCTCGCGACCGCAGTGCAGTTCCCGCCCGGTACGCCTGACGTCGAGGTGGTGGTTCAGTCGTCATTCTGGTTTCTCCGTTTCTGTCGCTCGATCTCGAATCGCCGGCCGTAGATCCGCTTGCGGCTGGGGGCCGTCGAGAGTTTGACCTGCTGTGGCACCGTCGCGTGCCGGGCGCCGCCGCCGAGGTCGCGCCGATCGGTCTGAATCGTCGACGCCGCCGTCGGATTCCGGGAGTTCGCGCTGGTGTCGTGGCGGCGCATCTTCTCGCGGTTGATCTCGTACAGGCGCTCGAACTTCGCGTTGGTCTCGAGCAGCGCACCCCGGAACGCGTCGATTCCCCGCGTCGCCTGCTCCTGGATGAACGCCTGGTACGCCTCGGGGTCCTCGGTGACGTCGGGCTTGCCGAGCGCTTCCTTCGCACCCGCCATTGGATCCACGTCGGTCTCGATCAGGTCCCCGTCGTCGTCGCCGATCAGATCCTCGTCGTCGTCCGCAACGGTCGCGGCGGCCTTCTCGACCACGCTTGCGTCCTCACCCTCGTCGGCAGCCGCCTCGAGCGCGTCGTCGAGTTCGCGTTTCTCACCCCAGAGGTCTACCAAGTCCGTGGCGTCCCACGCGTTCAGCAGGTCGATCGCCCTGAACACCTGTGTGAAGTCCACGACGTCTCCGGCGTCGGTGTCCTCGTCCGTGATCGCGTCCGGAATCTCACCGGCGTCGATCGCTTCGAGCAACTCGTCGGCGTCGACGGCGTCCGGGAGGTCGGTCAGATCGATCGCCTCGACCAGTTCGCTTACTTCCGTCGCGACCTGCGTGAGCGTGTCGACGTCCGTTCGTACCTGTCCGAGGGTCTCGTCGTCGAGGTCGTCGAGGCTCTCGACGCCGCCGAGACACTCGTCGAGGTTCTCGAGGCAGTCCTCCGCGTCCGCCAGTAGGCGCTCGAAGGAGTCCTCGTCACCCATCCTCGTCCTCCTCGCCCGTCGATTTAGGACCGGGCGTCACCTCGACGGTCAGGATCCCGTTCTTGATTGACGCGTCCGCCGATCGATCGGCCCAGGGGACGTCGACCCGATCGAGTTCCCAGCCCGCGACGGCGACGACGAGCGTTCCGTCGTCGAACCCGACCGTGACGTCGGCCGGATCGGCGCCGGCGACGTCGGCGGTTACCAGCAGTTCGTCCTCGGTGGTCCGCGTCGTCAGGTGATGGGCCCCCGACGAACTGTGCCGACGGCGGCGTTTTCGTGATCGCCCCCGTCGCGAGTCCTCCCCCGACGACTCGTCGATCGGATTGGAACCGAACGGCGAGTCCGATACCTCGTCGTCCGAATCGAACGCCGTGCCGATCGAGACGTCGTAGTCGAGGACCGTCCGGTCACTGCGGCGCTGGCCCGACGTCGAACTCCCCTCGAGTCGCTCGAGCGCGTCGATCAGGCTCGAAAGCCAGTGGTCGTCCCCATCCCCGTCGGAGCCGGCGTTCGTAGCCCTGGTGTGTGGGTGTGGATCACGGGATGTGGCTGGCCGGTCGTCGTGGGGCTCTCGATCCGGCTCGTCTCCGTCGCGAGTATCGTCCCCGGACGCGGTTGCGTTCGGCTCGCGATCGTTCTGCTCCGACTCCGTCTCAGACGAATCGTCTGCTACCTCGACGTCGCTCGGCTCGTCGGCCATCTCCTCGGTTTCCTCGGCCTCGTCGGCCTCGTCGGACTCCTCGCGGTGGTCGTCGGCCGGTTCGTCGTCGCTGTCGTCGGTCCACTCGCTCATTATCGTTTCACCTCTACGCGGCCGCTCGCGAGTTCTTCGTGGATCTCCCGGGCGATCTCGAGTTCTTCCTCGAGTTCTTCTTTCCGGCGCTGGTACTCCTCCTCGGAGCGCTCACCGAGTTCGTACAGCAACTGGTTCTCCTTGAGTTCGTCCTCGAGCCCCTCCACGTCGTACAGTTCGTCGAGTGCCAGCGTGTGGAGCGTGTCGACGATGCCGACGATCGGTCGAAACAGGAGGTCGTCGAGGATGAACATGGTTATCGCTGCGCCCCGATCTTGACGTCGACGAAGCTGTACGGCGCGAACGGACCCGTATACCGGACCGTGAGGTCCTCGTGTTCGTCCTCGAGACGGACGATCGCCGCGTCGAACTCCTCGCGATCGTCGCGCTCGACGAGATAGGAGCGATTAAGTACGAGTCGATCGCTGAACAGGTCGTTCGCGACGGACTGTGCTGCGATCGGTTCGAGTTCGTCCGCGACCGATTCCTCGATCGCCGCCCGATCGACGTCGGCGTCCTCGTCGCGGACGATCTTGATGCCGAGTTCGATCCGGCCCTCGACATCGTTCAATGCCCGGCGGAACGCGGGGCGAGCGCCCCGCAGGACGTTCTTCAGTGCGCGATCGCTCTCGAACGCCATGCCGAACTGCATCGGGACGACCGTTTGGCCGTCGTCCATGATCTCGCGGAGGACGTCGTCGTGGCGCTGTGCGTCCTCGTCGGTCTCTTCGGGATCGGTCGTGTCGATGTCGGAGACGACGGCACCGAGTCGGCGGTGCGAGATCGTGTAGATCTGCGTCGCTCCGGCGACGGCGTCGGTCTCGAATTCGACGTCATCGGAGTCGACGACGCCGTAGACGTAGCGGTGTGTCATCGGTCGGGGACGTGCTCGTGGGGGTTGAGTCGTGGTGGGCCGTGCAGTTCGATTCGGCTGCTCGAACGCGATCTGGAACGATACTCCGGTTGTTCTGATAACTCGTCACGCGACGTTTGGGTCCCCGCGTCGTTATCGTGGTGCTTGCAATGGCAGCGCAGCGATCCCGTGGCGCTCATCTCGTGGATTCCGTGACGGTCGACCCGCGAACTCCTGACCTCGCTCCTGACGGCTTGCAGTCGCAGCGCAAGCCGTGTTACGAGGCAGGCGTGAACGATCGGACGTAGCTATGGCACAACCACAACGAAGACCCGACTCCTCGAGTCTCGCGGAAGTACTGGACCGCATTCTCGACAAGGGTGTCGTCATCGACGTCTGGGCGCGAATCTCGGTCGTCGGGATCGAGTTGCTGACGATCGAGGCCCGCGTGGTCGTCGCATCGGTCGACACGTTCCTCCACTACGCGGAGGAGATCGCAAAAATTGAGCAAGCCACCGCAGAGGGCGATCTCGAGGAACTCGAGGAACTCGAGGTCGAGCCACGGCCGGAGTCATCACCGCAATCCGCGACCGAATAACCAGAATGGCCGACGATTCGTCTTCCCGCGAGCGCAAGGTCCGCGGGCGCAAGATCAGACGCGATCGCGAGCAGAAGGAGGGCCGGCAAGCGAAGAAAGAACTCGCGCGAACGGCGTCGAAGGCGGGCGAACGCAACGGCGACAGCCCGCTCGCCGATCCCGCGGCGGTCGTTCCCGACCCGTTCGTCGAGACCGACGCGGTCGCGTCGATCCGCGATCGGATTACCGGCTGGCTCGAAGCGAACCAGCCAGTGCATCTGATCGGCCCGACGGGGTGTGGGAAGACGGCACTCGCGCTGGCGGCCGCGGCCGAACGCGGCCGTCCGGTCGTCTGGCTCAACGGTGACGAAGCCGTCGACACCGCGGCGCTCGTCGGCACCCACGCCGGCGGAGAACGGTACGAGGAGCACGATCGGTTCGTCAGCGGCGTGGACAAGAAGACCCAGATCGTCCGTCAGCGATGGGTCGACAACCCCCTCTCGGTCGCGGTTCGAGAGGGCGCGACGCTCGTCTACAACGAGTTCTCGCGCAGCGATCCGGAGGCTCACAACGTGTTGCTCTCGGTGCTCGAGGAGGGCGTCCTCGAGCGACCGGGCAAGCGTGGCGCGGACCGGACGATCGACGTCCACCCGGAGTTCCGGGTGATCCTCACCTCGAACGACGCGGAGTACGCCGGCGTCCACCAGCAACAGGACGCGCTGCTCGATCGGTTCGTCGGCGTCCACGTCGACTACTACGACGAGGAGACGGAACGCGAGATCGTCGCCGCTCACGTCGACCTCGCCGACGAGGACATCGCGACGATCGTCGCGACGACCCGCAGACTTCGCGACGAACTCGAGATGGTCGTCGGGACGCGCGCGGCGATCACGGCCGCGAAGGGCGTGACCGTCTTCGACGGCGCGGCCGAGAACGGCACGATCGACGACGAGGTACTCACGGACGTCTTCACCGACGTGCTCGCGCCGAAGATCGCGGGTGAGGGAACGGACGACGTCGACGCGCTCCGATCGACGATCGCCGAGACGATCTGAGCCGGCACCGGTCCGGCGCACGCACAGCACGCACACCGAGATCCACCACGACCCATGGCCGAAGCCGATACGAAACAATCAGCCGACCAGTGCAAGGCGCTCACCGGGGACGGCGAGCGCTGCTCGCGGCCGGCCCAGGACGACGGATTCTGTTTCCAGCACGACGAGAGTGATCCAACCGTGAACGACAGCCAGGCCGTCGAACAGGAGGAGCGAGCGGACGAACAGGAGACGGAAAGCGACGCCGGGGAACCGCCCGCGGCCCACATGACCGACGAGGAACGGGTCGACCCGGAGACGGTCGACGCCGACGTCGACGCCGATCGGGAGGAGATCGCGGGCGTCCTCGCCATTCGCGAGACCGTCCGATCGACTGCGGGCCAGCTTATCGGCCGAGAGTTCGACGCCGTCAGCGAGATCGCACCGACCGACGACGGCTGGCGCGCGATCGTCGAAGTCGTCGAACGCCGATCGGTGCCCGACACGCAGGACATCATCGGCCGGTACGAGATCGAACTCGGCACCGAGGGCACCGTCCACGGCTACCGCCGACTCGATCGCTACCGGCGCGGCGACACGACGTCGTTCGAGGGCTAGGTCGATCTGCGCTCGGAACTCTCGTCTCCCCACTCGCCTGGGGCCGTCAGTCACGACTCCGTCACCAGGTTCCGGTTCCGGTACGAATCGATCACTCCCTCGCACTCGGTACGGCTCACCACCCCCGCACCAGCGCCGGTTCGGCCACTCCATCACCGACGCGGTACCGATCGATACCGGTCGAGGCCCGCGGGCCACGACTTCTGTGAACGGCACACCGAAGGTCTAGCCAGTGGTCGGATCGATCGTTACACCACAGCGGATTCGATCCAGCAGTACAGGACGAGGCCGCCACTCAATCGTCCGCGAGAGTCGGCGACGAGGCATCGCCCTCGGTCGTCTCTTCGCCGGCGAGGACCGCCTCGACCTTCGGTGCGAGTTCGTTGGCGATCGATCGTCCGTCGCGTTCTCGGACGACGAGGTCGTCCTCCGCGAGCGAGGAGAGGTGGTGCGAGACCGTGCTCGGGTCCCGATCGATGGCGTCCGCGAGTCGCCCGTTGTGTGCCCGGCCGAGTTCCGCGAGCGTCTCGAGGACCTCGCGTTTGGCCGGTTCGTCGAGTGCGGCGTGGAGTTCGACGTCCTCGACGGCGAAGTCGTTTCTCTGAGCCGCCGCGGACGTCTCGCAATCCACGTAGTACCGCCGTTTCCCGTTGACCTTGGCGGTCGTCACCAGCCCCTCGTCCTCGAGGATGCGGACGTGGTGGCGGACCGTCGAGAGGGAGACGTCGCTGCGCTCGCCGATCCGCGAGAGGTAACAGCCGGGATCGGCCTGAATGATCTCGTAGACCGTCCGCCGGCGATCGTTCTCGAGCGGATCGGAATCGTCGTACCGGCTGTACTTGAAGATCGGGAGGAGCTTCCAGGGGAGACCCGATCCCGCGCGCCGGACGCGGCGAAGCGGGTTCGTGGTGGTCGTCGTTCCGCTCGCACCGCCAGCACCCGCGCCGGTGCCGCCGGTCGCAGCGCCCGTTGCAGCCATCGCACCCAGTAGTCCGACCAGGACGGCGTCGGCAGCCGTGGCCCTGGCACCCGGATTCGAGCGATCGGAACTGCCAGTATCGTCGTCGCTCGCGTCTGCGCCGCCCGAGTCGCCGTCCGTCGACGTCTCGACCGATGCGGACGACTCCGCCCCCAGCGTCCCGTCCTCGACGGTCGTGAGCGTTCCCGTCTCCGACACGATGGTGTCGACCAGGGTCGTCGTTCCAGAAACCGTGTACTCGATCGCGTCGGTCGTTTCGTCGACGGTGTACTGGACGAGTCCGGTGGTCAATTCGACGCTGTCGTCGAGGATTCCGGTCGTCACCGCTGTCGCGTTCTCGAGTTCGTCGGAGGCGGTCGCGACGTCGTCGTCGGTCGCGTTGGTGACGGGGTCGTCCAGTTCGCCAGTGGTTTCGTTCGTCGTGTTCCGGACGGTATCGGTCGTCTGGTTCGTCGTCTCCTCGATCGTATCCGCCGTCTCGTTCGTCGTATTCTGGACGCCGTCCGTCGTCTCGTTCGTCGTGCCCTCGATCGCGTCCGTCGTCTCGTTCGTCGTGCCCTCGATCGCGTCCGTCGTCTCGTTCGTCGTGCCCTCGATCGCGTCCGTCGTCTCGTTCGTCGTGCCCTCGATCGCGTCCGTCGTCTCGTTCGTCGTGCCCTCGATCGCGTCCGTCGTCTCGTTCGTCGTATTCTGGACGGTGTCGGTCGTCTCGTCGGTGGTGTTCTCGATCGCGTCCGTCGTCTCGTTCAGTTCGTCGTCGATGGAGGCGGTTCGATCGGTGCGCTCCGCGTCCAGCAGGTCGCCGTCGGCTGCACTCGCCGGCGTGGCGACGGCGACACCAGCGAGTGTGCTGCCGATCACCAGTGCGACGACCAGACACGCGAGTGTTCGTCCGATCGACGAGCCCGGTTCCATGTCAATCACTCCCCCTCTTCGAGAGTATCCGTAATACGCTTTTTCCGTTTTCGTGATAGTCATGCAACCCGACCAGTCGGACGGAAGACGGGTCGATCGCTGGCGAGCCGGGAGCCGATCCAGCAAGGTATTTCACCGTGCAGCGGCGGGATTGAGACATGGATTCGGCGCTTGGCCCGCCCGACGCGATGGCCGAGAAACGCGACGAGTTGACGCCGATGATGCGCCAGTACCACGATCTCTGCGCGCGCTACGACGACGCGCTCGTGCTCTTCCAGGTCGGCGACTTCTACGAGACCTTCTGTGAGGCTGCCGAACGGTCCGCGCGGCTGCTCGAGATCACGCTCACGAGCCGCGAGGACAGCACCGGCGAGTACCCGATGGCCGGCATCCCGATCGACAACGCGGAATCGTACGTCGAGACGCTACTCGAGGCGGGGTACCGTGTCGCGGTCGCGGACCAGGTCGAGGAACCGGAGGAGTCGTCCGGCGTCGTCGAGCGAGCGGTCACCCGCGTGATCACGCCGGGGACGCTCACCGAGGACGAACTGCTCGCGGGCGACGACAACAACTTCGTCGCGGCGATCGCACGGGACGGCGACGACCTCGCGCTCTCCTTCCTCGACGTCTCGACCGGGGACTTCCTCGCGACGAGTTCGACCGCGAGCGAGTCGATCGCCGACGAGGTAAGCCGATTCGCGCCCTCGGAGGCGGTGGTCGGCCCCGACGCACCCGCCGATCTCTTCCCCGAGGATTGCATGGTGACGCCGTTCGACGCGCGGGCGTTCGATCGCGATCGGGCCGGTGAGAAAGTTTCGACGTACTTCCGGAACCCCGACGCGTTGCTCGCGAGCGAGGCCGAAATTCGAGCCAGCGGTGCGTTGCTCTCCTACGCCGAGTACGTTCGCGGTGGGGACCACGAGGGTGAACGCGGCGATGGCGACGGTAGCGAAGACGGGGATCACGACGCAGACGCGACGGGAGACGGCGTCGATACGGTACTCGGCGACGGCACGAGCCAGCGCCTCGAGTACATCACGCACCTCACCCGGTACGATCCTCGCGAGTACCTGCTGCTCGACGCCGTCGCCCTGCGGAGCCTCGAACTGTTCGAGCCGCGGGCCGTCCACGGCCGGGACGACGCCACGCTCGTCGGCGTGCTCGACGAGACCGCCAGCGCGCTCGGCGGCCGCAAACTCAGGGACTGGCTCCGTCGACCGCTGCTCGATCCCGATCGGATCGCGGCCCGCCACGACGCGGTCGAGGAGCTAACGGAGGCGGTCCAGCAACGGGAACGGCTTCACGACCGCCTGCGAGACGTCTACGATCTCGAACGGCTGATCGGCCGCATCTCCCGCGAACGAGCCAACGCGCGGGACCTGCGATCGCTCCGCGACACGCTGGCCGGCGTCCCGGGGCTCCGAGAGGGACTCGCCGACGCCGACTGTGAGCGGCTGCAGGACCTTCACGGAGCCCTCGATCCGCTCGCGGACGTCCGGGACCTGATCGACGACGCGATCGTCGCGGACCCGCCGATCGAGATCACCGAAGGCGGGGTCATCGCCGAGGGGTACGACGACGATCTCGACGACCTTCGCGACACCGCACGGGACGGCAAACGGTGGATCGACGACCTCGAGGCGTCGGAACGGGACCGGACCGGGATCGACTCGCTGAAGGTCGGCTACAACTCGGTCCACGGCTACTACATCGAGGTGACCAACCCGAACCTCGACGCGGTGCCGGAGAACTACCAGCGTCGCCAGACGCTGAAGAACTCCGAGCGGTTCGTCACGCCCGAACTCAAAACGCGCGAGGACGAGATCGTCGGTGCGGAAGAGCGCGCGGACCAGCGCGAATACGAACTCTTTCGGAAGACCCGCCGCGAGGTCGCAGCGGAGGTCGAACGCGTCCAGGCCCTCGCCGACGCGATCGCGACGCTCGACGCGCTCGTCTCGCTGGCCACCGTCGCGGCCCAGTACGACTACTGTCGCCCCGAGATCCTCGATCGGGGCGGGCACGGCGGACACGACGGAACCGACGACGGCCTCGTCATCGACGTCGAGGGCGGCCGCCACCCGGTCGTCGAACGCACGCAGGAGTCGTTCGTCCCGAACGACGCGCGGTTTGACCCCGATCGGCGACTGGCGGTGATCACGGGTCCGAACATGTCGGGCAAGTCGACGTACATGCGGCAGGTGGCCCAGATCGTGCTGCTCGCGCAGATCGGCAGTTTCGTCCCGGCCCGATCGGCCCGGCTGACGCCCGTCGATCGGATCTTCACCCGCGTTGGCGCGAGCGACGACATCGCCGGCGGCCGATCGACGTTCATGGTCGAGATGGACGAACTCGCGACGATTCTGCGCGAGGCGGACGAGGGGGCGCTGGTGCTGCTCGACGAGGTGGGCCGCGGCACGTCCACCGCGGACGGCCTCGCGATCGCGCAGGCGATCACCGAACACATCCACGACGAAGTCGGGGCGACGACGCTGTTCGCGACGCATCACCACCCCCTTACAGAACTGGCAACCGACCTTCCGGCCGCGTTCACGCTTCACTTCGAGGTCGACCAGCGGGACGGCGAAGTCGTCTTCCACCACGAGATCGCCCCCGGCGCGGCGACGGGGTCCTACGGCGTCGAAGTCGCCACCGCTGCGGGGATTCCGGAGTCGGTGGTGGATCGATCGCGGGAACTGGTCGCGGAGGCGGCCGACGACACGGACGATCCGTCGGTCGAGTCGACAGCCGAATTGAGTCCAGAGGTTGCCAGCGGCGACGATCCCGGCGGTGGACAGGCGACTGCTGACGGTGGAGACGTCCCGACCGACGTCGCCGCCGAACTCCGCGCGCTCGACCTCGCGCACCTCACGCCCGTCGAGGCGCTGACGGAACTCGATCGGCTGAAACGGTTGCTCGAAGAATAAGCGGTACGCGCTACGGACCGCTCGTCAGCGATTTCTCGTAGACCAGCAGCTCGAACGGCTCGTCGAACGAATCGATCCGTTCGCGACTCGTCAGTTCGAACCCGTTCGTCTCGTAGAACGCCTGTGCTGCGGTCTGGATCGCTCTCGTATCGAGGACGACGTGGTGATAGTCGTTCGATCGCATCCGCGCTTCGAGCGCTTCGTAGATCGCCTGTCCGTACCCCTGTCGCTGGTGGTCTGGATCGATGCGCATCCGCGTCAGCTCGACCGTCGAGGTCGGCAGCTCGGACACGAAGTTCCAGAGATAGTGATCGTCCGCGACCGGCTGGAACGCACCCATCGCGACGAGCCGATCGTCGATCGTCCCGACCAGAAACTCGCCGCCGGTGTCGAGATACGATTCGGTGATGTTCTCGAGATCCTCGTCAGGCCCGCCCTCGACGTATGCCCCCACATCTCGCATAGCCGCTTCGTGCAGTTCGCGAACTCGCTCGACGTCACCCGGTCGGTAGCGCCGGACCGTGAGCTGAGATCCCATATCCGAACGCCCTATCGGGTGTTGCAAATAATACCGTCTGTCGGTAAGTACTGCGCCAGTTTGACGGCGCTGGTTGCGACGCTCGTGTAAGAGTGCACTTCTCAGTCGTCGCTTTGACCGGTTTCAGGGCCAGGAGAACGGACGGTCGACCGTGATTCGGTCGATCGTATTGACGGGGTCACTGTAAGGTTATTTTTGATCGCTGTGGAACGTCCATCTGTAGCGTGGCCGTCTCGATCGGCTGGGAGCCCACGACACCGCCGACGGCCGCCCAACAATAGGTGATACACATGACAGCCCTCATGCTCACGAGCGACGCGTTCGACGACGGCGAACGGATACCCGACCGGTACGGCTATCGGAGAGATAACGTCAACCCGCCCCTGTCGATCGACGGCGCGCCGGACGACGCCGAATCGTTGGCTCTCGTGATGGACGATCCCGACGCGGTCGAACCGGCGGGGAAGGTGTGGGACCACTGGATCGTCTGGAATATCCCGCCGGAGCGGACGGAGATTCCGGAGGACTGGAGCCCCGACGACGCCGACGAAGGAACGAACGATTACGGCGAACCCGGCTACGGCGGTCCGAACCCGCCGGACAGAGAACACACCTACGAGTTCACGCTCTACGCGCTGGACACGACCCTCGATCTGGACGCCGGGACGGACGCCGACGCGCTCGAGTCGGCGGTCGAGGGGCACGTTCTCGAGGAGGCACGACTCGAGGGAACCTATCCCGCCTGAGTCGCGGTCGCACCGATCGGCGTCGGTGCCGAGGGTCGATCGATGACCGGCCTCGCCGTCGAAAACCGATCGGCGGACACTCACTCCACGGTTGTTCGACCGACCGGGTACTCACCATGGGTTTCTTCCGACTCCCCGACCGTGTAACATAGAACGATGGGTGTCCAATCGGTGGAGACGCTCGTCGTCGCCCCCGACCCGGATCTCGAGGCGATCGTTCCGGATCTCCGAGCCGGCGACTTCGATATCGACGTCCGAACCGCGTCGACCGCGACCAGCGCGCTCGACGTCCTCGAATCGGACGACTGGCGACTCGATTGCGTCGTCAGTGCACTGGACCTGCCCGAGAACGACGGCCTGTCGTTGCTGTACGAGGTGCGCGACGATCGGCCGGAACTCCCTTTCTTTCTGTACGCCGCCGAGGGGAGCGAGGAGACCGCGAGCGAAGCGATCTCGGCGGACGTGACCGACTACGCCCCGACCGAACCTCGAGACGAACGGGCGGCCGTCCTCGGGAACCGCATCGAAAACGTCGTGTCCCACCAGCAGACCGAACTCGAACTCGTCGAGCGGGAACGCCAGCTCGACACCCTCATCGGCAATCTCCCCGGAGTCGTCTACCGCTGTCGCAACGAGCGGGACTGGCCGATGGAGGTCGTCCGCGGCAAATGCGAAGCGTTGACCGGCTACGATCCCGACGCGATCACCGGCGGAGACGTCTCCTGGAGCACGGACCTGATCCATCCCGGTGACCGCGATCGCGTCTGGGAGTCGATCCAGGCGCAACTCGCGGACGTCGATCGGTTCCAGGTCACCTACCGGATCCAGACCGCCAGCGGCGCACACAGATGGGTCGAGGAACGCGGCTCGGCCGTCTACGCGGGTCGGAACGGTCAGGAAGACGACGACGGGATCAGGGAAGCGGTCGCTCTGAAGGGGTTCGTCATGGACGTCACCGAACGCCACCAGCACAAGCAGAACCTCGAGGAGTACGAGACGGTTGTGGAGACGGTTCCCGACGGCGTCTACGTCCTCGACGACTCGTTCTGCTTCCGGTTCGTCAACGACGCGCTGGTCTCGATGACGGACTACGACCGGGAGGAGTTGCTCGGCCGGCACGTCTCGACGATCGACGACTCGATGGAGGACTCGGAGCGGCTGCGCTCCGAACTGGCCGCCGGCAGACGCGACGTGGCGACGAGAGAGGCCCGGATCGAACGAGCGGACGGAGAGACGTTCCCGGCGGAGGTCCGGTTCACGACCCTTCCGGCCGCCGAGCTGGCTGACGAGGACGACGAGCAGCCGGCCCCGCGCGCGACCGCTGGCGTCGTCAGGGACACGAGCGACCGCAAGGAGCGGATGCGACAGCTCGAGCGCCAGCGCGAACGGCTTACGGCAATCAACCAGCTCCACCGGGTCCAGCAGGACATCACGCAGTCGCTGATCGACCTCTCCTCGCGCGAGGAGATGGAACGGCGGGTCTGTGATCGACTCGCCGAGACCGAGTCCGACCGGTTCGCCTGGATCGGCGGAATCGATCGCGGGACCGAGGAGATCGAACCGCGGACAGCAGCCGGCGTCGAACGGGGGTACCTCGAGGAGGGAGGTCGCCGAGACGCTCGACATCGCGCCGGCGACGTTCTCCCAGCACCTCCGGACGGCCGAGCGAAAACTCGTCGATGCGGTGCTAGAGGACGAACCCGAACTCGAATTCGCGTCCACGTCTGCGTCCGAGTCCGAGTCCGAGTAGTGAGCGACTTACTCCGCCGTCGGCTCGAGTGAGACGAACTCGAGTCCGTGCTCTGCCAGCAGCCGATCGGCCCGATCGGTCACCGAGGGCGCGACGAGCAAGCCGCGAACGGCGGCGTCGGCGTGGAGGTCGCGTTCGAGGGCGTCGACGTACCGACGGAGTTGACTCACGGCGTCGGGACCGACCCGGCGGCGTTTGAGTTCGACGACCAGCGCGCGGCCGGAGGCGTCCTCGCCGTAGATGTCCACGGCACCGGCCGGCGTGTCGCGTTCGGTCGCGAGCGGCGTGAACCCGTCCTCGAGCAGGGCTGGCTCGTCGAGGATCCGCTGGCGGAGATCCTCCTCGGTCCCCTGCAACGTGAGTTCGTTCGTATCCGTGCCCGAGAAGGCCGAGACCTGCAGCACCCGCTGGAATCGCACGCGGAGCCGTTCCTCGGGCGTCGACCGGCGGCTCTCGAGGAGGAGGTCGTCGTCCGCACAGGAGACCTCGTGGTCACAGCCCGGCGGCTGCCAGTTGACCGGCTGCTGGCCCTCGTGGGTGTGGACCAGCGCCGCGCCGTCGGGTTTCAGCATGACGTGGCGATCGCCCGCGTCGAGCGTGCTCGCTGCGCGGCCCTCGTAGTCGACGGTGCAGCGACCGAACACCGTGACCAGAGCCTCGCGTTCGATCCCGTCGGCGACCGCCTCGCACGCGGCCGCGAGCGAAGGCTGCTCGAGCGTGACCGCTCGCGAGGAGTGGGAACTGGCTGTCACTGTGTCGGGATAGCCTGCCGTCGAATAAAAGCGACCCGGACCCGTCGTGACTGGCAGTTCGGATCGTGTGACAGCGTGTCAAAAACCATTATCTCCCCGGGGGGTGGCGTTGGACCACGACATGACTACCGATCACGATCGCAGACGGTTCCTCCAGATCGCCGGCACAGGCGCTACAGCGTCGATCGCGGGCTGTACCGAAGCAAGTCTTCTAAGCCAGGACGACGGCGGCGACGAAGGGGACGAAGGGGACGAACGGATCACCGCCGTCGTCAACGTTTCACAGGAGGATTTCGAGGAACTCTCCGAGCAACTCGAGGCGGGAGAGATCGACCGGTCCGAACTCCAGCAGGAACTCGAGCAACGGAGACAGGACGCGATCGAGGAGTTCGAACGGTACGTCGACGACGAAGACGTGACGATCGAGGAGTCGAGCGACGAGGTCGAGGGGCTGTACCTGATCGACGGCGACGACGGGGCGATCCTCGAGGCACTCCGGAGCGGTCCCCTGACCGTCCTGTACGGAAGCGAGGCCTACGACCTGATCATCGAGCAACAGCAACAACAGCAGGGTCCTGCCCCCGGTGAGGGATCGGAGAACGAGACGGACAACTCGTCGGACGGAGAATAGGACGCGGACGACGACTCCGACACCGCCTGGGTACGCGTTCCGGTCTGTGCCGACGATCCGTCTCGGTTTGGCCGACCGATCGCCGCCGGCTCCTCAGTCGACGCTGAACGGGCTCTCGCGTTCGGTCCAGTTCCAGCCGGGGATCCGGACCTGGAAGCCGGCCGCGAGCGCCGCCTCGCAGTCGTCGACGCCCGCGTTCTCGTCGTCGCCGTGGACCTGCAGGTCCGCGTAGTGGAAGGTGGCCTCGCCCAGCGTCCGCAGCGGCTGCGTACCGGCGATCGTCGCCGCGAGTTCGCGACCGAGAATCTCGTCGACGACGAAGCCGGGATAATCTCCTTCGACGTCTAACTCGCGGAGGATGGCGATCATCGCCGCGACGTTGACGGCCAGATCACCGTCGGCGAAGACGGCGTCGACTTCCGCGCGGTACTGCTCGTCGGTCACCGGGTCGACGTCGGTGTCGAAGACCTCGCCGAGATCCGATCGGACGAGGTTGATCAGCGGAACGACGCGGTCAGCACGCTGTACGACCCAGTCGCGTTCGGCCACGACGCGGTCCAGTGTCAGTCGCATAGGAGGGGTAACGTGTCGAACGGCCCTGGTTTTTGCGAAGGCTTTTATACCACGCAAAGAATAGCGTCGGGTAAGCGGGTTCTCCCTGGAATCTTCCCGCACGGACCAGGACGACCGACCCGGGAGCGTGTCGTCACGCACGGAACAGGACAGGATGATCCGGAACACGAGACGGCATCGGACTCTCGTCGTCTTCCGTCATCACACCCTATCACAATCAGTTCACAACCGAGTGGATATCGATGGTCGATGGGAACCGGTTCCGAGACGACGACACGAGGACTCCCGTCGGCGAGTTCACGCAAGCCCAATCGGCGATTATGAGTACTGTAGAGCAGCAACTCGACGATCTGAAAGCAGAGATCACGAGCGAGTTACCGAGCGATATCTCGGTCTCCTCGGTGAAATACGAAGGCCCGGAACTGGTGGTCTACACGCGCGACCCGAAGAAATTCGCCCAGCAGGGCGACCTGATTCGGAAACTCGCGAGTAAACTCCGCAAGCGCATCACCGTCCGCCCCGATCCGAGCGTTCTCTCGCGACCGGACGAGGCCCGCGAGCAGATCATGAACGTCATCCCGGACGAGGCGGGCGTCACCGACCTCGACTTCCACGCCGACACCGGTGAGGTCGTCATCGAGGCCGAAAAGCCCGGCATGGTGATCGGTCGCCACGGCTCGACGCTTCGGGACATCACCAAGAACGTCGGCTGGACCCCCGAAGTCGTCCGCACGCCGCCGATCGAGTCCTCGACCGTCTCGAACGTCCGAAGCTTCCTCAAGCAGGAGCGCGACGAGCGCCGGGACATCCTGGAGAAGGTGGGCCGACAGATCCACCGCGAGGAGATGTCCGACGACGAGTACGTCCGCATCACGACGCTCGGCTGCTGTCGCGAGGTCGGCCGCGCCTCATTTATTCTTTCGACCCCCGAGACGCGGATTCTCATCGACTGCGGTGACAAACCGGGAGCCGAAGGCGAGGTGCCGTACCTCCACGCACCCGAGGCGCTCGGTGCCGGCCCGCAGACGATCGACGCGGTCGTCCTCACCCACGCCCACCTGGACCACTCCGCGCTCATTCCCCTCCTCTTCAAGTACGGCTACGACGGCCCGATCTACTGTACCGAACCCACGCGGGACTTGATGGGGCTGCTCACGCTGGACTACCTCGACGTCGCCGCAAAGGAGGGACGTACCCCGCCGTACGAGAGCGAACAGGTTCGCGAGGCGATCAAACACACCATTCCGCTGGAGTACGGCGACGTCACCGACATCGCGCCGGACGTCAAACTCACGTTCCACAACGCGGGACACATCCTCGGCTCGGCCGTCTCGCACTTCCACATCGGCGACGGACTCTACAACGTCGCGTTCTCCGGTGACATTCACTACGAGGACACCCGCCTGTTCAACGGCGCGGTCAACGACTTCCCGCGCGTCGAGACGCTCGTGCTCGAGTCGACCTACGGCGGCCGCAACGACTACCAGACCGACCAGGAGGACTCCGAGCGGAAACTGAAACAGGTCATCAAGGACACCTACGACAGGGGCGGCAAGGTCCTCATTCCCGCCTTCGCCGTTGGTCGCTCACAGGAGATTATGCTCGTTCTCGAAGAGGCGATGCGCAACGGCGACATCCCCTCGATGCCGGTCCACCTCGACGGGATGATCTGGGAGGCGACCGCCATTCACACGACCTACCCCGAGTATCTCCGGGACGATCTGCGGGACCGTATCTTCCACGAGGACGAGAACCCGTTCCTCGCGGAGGAGTTCAACCACATCGACGCCGGCGAGGAGGAACGACAGGACGTCGCCGACGGCGAACCCTGTATCATCCTCTCGACCTCCGGGATGGTCACCGGCGGCCCGATCATGTCGTGGCTCTCCCACATCGGCCCCGATCCGGACTCGACGCTCGTCTTCGTCGGCTACCAGGCCCAGGGAACCCTCGGCCGGCGCATCCAGAACGGCTGGGACGAGATCCCCACCAACGAGGTCGGCGCCATGGGCAACGGCGGCGGCCGCGGCACCCTCTCGCTGAACATGGACGTCGAGACCGTCGACGGTTTCTCCGGCCACGCCGATCGGGCCGGCCTCGAGAACTTCGTCCGGACGATGAACCCACGTCCGGAGAAGGTGCTCTGCGTCCACGGCGACGAACGCTCCACGCAGGACCTCTCCTCGGCTCTCTACCACGATTTCGACATGCGGACGTTCGCTCCGAAGAACCTCGAGACGTTCAGATTCCTGTGACACCCGCTTCGGCCTAAAGAGCCGGATTTCTCCGCGCCGTTCCGTACCCGCGACTCGTTTTCGACTCGTTTTCGGTACGACGGGCGTTCGGGTCGTCTCGCGTAGCAGGTTCCGGCGGCGACGACGGCCACCCACTGCGAAGCAATGAGGAGTGCGCGGTCCGATCATCGCGTATGAACCACGCCATCACGCTCGCCGTCCTCTCGATGCTCGGCTGGGGCGTCTGGACCGTCCTCGCGAACGAAGCGACGCGAACGATCGATCCCCCGATTGCGATGATCCTCTCGTACGCGACCGGCGTCGTCGTCGCGCTCGGGTACGTCGGCTTCCAGAACGATCCGATCTCCCTCGATCGATCGGGCGTGATTCTGGCGCTCGCCGCGGGCGTCTTCGCCGGACTCGGCGCCGTCGCGTTCTACGCCGGCCTCAGCTACGGTCGCGTCGGCGTCGTGACGACGGTCTCGGCGCTGTATTTCGTCGTCGCCACCGTGCTCGGCGTGTTCGTGCTGGGGGAATCGATCGCGATCACGGACGTCCTCGGGATCGGATTCGCGGTGCTCGCGGTGGTTCTTCTCGCCAACTGAGCCGCTACTCTGACTCGATCGGTCGAAATCGAAGCCGACCGGGGAACCGGCGTACCGGTTTCGTCACTCGATCGTCGCGGCGGGATCGACGACCTCGTCGGTCGCGGGATAGACGCCGACTCGCTCGCACAGATCGGCCAGCGGGCAGGCCTCCGGGTCGTCCAGACAGGCCGGCTTGCGGGCGCTGCAGTACTCGCGGCCGAACTGGATCGTCGCCGTGTGACCGAAGCCGCACTTCGCGGCGGGGACGTCCCGTTTGAGGACGGCACGGACCCCCTCGTGGTCGGCGTCTGGCTCCGCGATCCCCATCCGACGGTAGATCCGGTGGACGTGCGTGTCCACGGGAAAGACGCCGCCGCGGCCGCCCGCGAACAGCAGGACGCAGTCGGCGGTCTTCGGCCCGACACCGCGGACGTCGAGCAGGGTTTCGCGCACCGTCTTCGGGTCCTCGTCCTTCACGAACTCGTCGAAGGCTGTGGCGGAACCGAACTCCTGGCGGACCCAGTCGGCGGTCTCGACGAGGATCTCGGACTTCTGGTTGTACAGCCCCGCGGAACTGATAGTCTCGGCGAGTGCCGACTGCTCGGCGGCGGCGAGCGACTCGGCGAGGTCCACTTCGTCACCGTCGTATTTCGAGATCAGCGCGTCGTGAGCCGGCTGGCTCGCCTTGTCGCTCGTGTTCTGGCTCAGGATCGTCCGGACGAGACAGGTGAACGCGTCCCGGCCGCCGTAGGACTTCTGCCAGTACAGTTCGCCGAGTCGATCGACGACGCGCTCGGCGCGCGTCTCGGCGGTCGCCGGATCGAACTCGGCGGGCGTCCCGCCGCCGGTCGTCCCGCCGCTGATGTTGACCGCAGGCTCCGGATCGTCGCTCATACGGACGCTTGGAACGCAGTCCTCAAAACCGCGACGGAATCGGCCCTGTCCGATCGTCTCGCCGCCCCGTACCTCGCCCCATCCGGGCGTCACTCGACGGTTATCGTCACCGTCGCCTCGCCCCCGTCGGCCAGCGCATCGACGAGGTCCCGATCGAATCCCTCGGCGGCGAACTCGGCACCGGTCATGATCGTCCGATCGTCCACGTAGTCGCTGGTCCGGCCGACCGCGCTGCGCTCGTTGGTAAACTCGAGGTCGGGATCGCCACGGCCCGTCACGCTGTCGCTGTGCCCGTCGGCCTCGATCGTGACCGTGATCGTCGCGTCGGCGTTCCGGCAGGCCGCGACGAACTCGGGATCGAAGTCGGCCGGCGCGCGATCGGCACGGATTGCGAGGATGCAGTCGCCGGCGGGCGTGAGGTAGTCGTCGGTCGTTACCTCGAACGTGCTCGGGTGCTCGGCGCTGACGTTCTCGTGGCCGCGGGCGTGGATCACTTCCTCCATACCCGTCTTTCGGGCCCCGCGATCGGAAAACGGAATCGAACTGACGCGCCGACTCGGAATCGGGCCCGGATTCGAGACGGTTATACTAGGCTTGCGCCGTCGAAGTCACCGCGACTGTACTCGACGTCCATCAGGTCTAGAATCGTCGGGGTGATGTCGAAGAGGTCGGCGTCGCCGATCGACGCCTCGGGGTGGTCGATGTACAGGGCGGTGTCGTCGAAGCTGTGCATTCCGTTGCGAGGTCCGGTATCGAAGATCTCCGAGTCGGCCTTGAAGCCCGACTTGAGGTCGAAACCCTCGTTCGGGATGGCGACGAGGTCCGGCGCGATGTCGTCGTGGTCGCCCCGGAAGGCATCCTCTTTCTCGACGACTCGATCGACGACCGTCCGCCCCTCGGGGCCTTCGAGGGCCTCGAGTTCGGCCTTGAGTTCGTCCCGGACGGCGTCGTACTCGTCGTCGGGTACCGATCCCCGCGGTTCGCGGCCCTCGAGGTTGATGTAGAACCGGCCGGGGATGAACGAGTAGGCTTTCGTGTCCGAAGCGATGTCGGCGAGTTCTTCGGGGTCGTCCGTTCGGAAGGAGAGCCAGCCCTCTTCGCGGAGCCACTCGTTGAAGTGGACCTCGTAGTCGAGGCTGGTGAAGCCGTGGTCCGAGGCGACGATCATCGTGACGTCCTCCGGCAGCGCTTCTCGGAGGCGGCCGACGTAATCGTCGATCTTCTGGTAGAACTCGAGGAACTCGTCCTTGTACTCGCCGTCGCGTTCGTAGTCCTTGAAGAGGAAGTGGTTGACCCGATCGGTCGTCATGAAGACGCCGAAGAAGAGGTCCCAGTCGTCCTCCTCGATGTAGTGTTCGAACGCCTCGAAGCGAGCGTCGACCGTGGCGTGGGCGTCCTCGATGAACTCGGACTTGTCGTCCTCGTGGCCGAGTTTCGGGTTGACGTCGATCCTGTAGTCGAGCGATTCGAGGTAGTCGCGTACGTCGTCGGGATACGCGGCCTTGTCGAGGCCGGGGGAGAGAAAGCCCGAGACCATCCGCTGGACGTTGCGCTGGGGCGGGAAGGTGACGGGAACGTTCAGCACCGTCGACTGTCGACCCGCCTCCTGGATGCGGTCCCAGACGCGATCGGCCTGCACTTCTCGACCCATCGGAACGTAGGTGTCGTAGGTGCCGACCTCGCGGTCCTGGAAGCCATAAACGCCGGTTTCGCCGGGATTCATCCCCGTCGTGAGCGACGGCCAGCAGGCGCTCGACTCGGGCGGAACGATACTTGAAATTTCGCTTGCGGTTCCGTCCTCGGCGAGGGCAGCGAAGTTGGGAAACAGTTCCTCGTGCTCCGACAGGAGACTATACGGTACGCCGTCGATCCCGATAAATGCGACCCGGGGATCGCCG
Source organism: Halosolutus halophilus (assembly GCF_022869805.1). NCBI lineage: Archaea > Methanobacteriati > Methanobacteriota > Halobacteria > Halobacteriales > Natrialbaceae > Halosolutus > Halosolutus halophilus. Next base: position 1,987,468 of record NZ_CP094974.1, read on the forward strand.
TCGCCCCGCAATCGGTCGAACAGACCCATGGACGGTCGTAGTTCGACCGTATACAAGAAGGTTCGTTTCGAGACACGGTTTTCGAGAAGTAGCGACAGGGCGTAGGCCACACGTTGCGGCAATCGTAGCCGGTGCTGTCGGCGACCGGATAACTCCCGGCAGCAGGAGGTGCGCGGAAAGACGGACCGTCGACGGCGGAAAGACGAATCGGCGGCGGGGGCGTGAACGGCCTACTCGTGGTCGTCCTCGGGGTCGAAGTTCGTCGGGACGACCGTCGGGTGTTTCATACCGACACCGGAGTCGTCGGATTCGGGGACCGACGAGTCGTCTCGGGCGGGGTTGGTGGCTGCCATGACAGGAGCAACTACGGGTCTGCTCCCAATAAAATTACCCATGCTCATAACGCATGAGCCGCGTGCCTACGGATAACCCTCGCGAATCGGGGGAGCGATGGCCGAGAAACGGAACGTAATCAGGGGAACGGAACCGGGACGGCCCCGCTGACAGAAGCCGGGACCGGCTTCGGCTACTCGAAGTGTTCTTCGTAGAGGTCCTGGGCGTGTTCGATCGCGTCGTAGGCGGCCTGGTGGTCCTCCCAGCCCTGCGTCTCGACTTCTTTGCCCTCCTCTAAGTTCTTGTAGGTCGCGAAGAACTCGTCGATCTCGTCGAGTTGCTGCTGTGGGATGTCGTCTACGTCCTCGATGTGATCGTAGCGGGGATCCTCGGACGGGACGGCGATGACCTTGTCGTCCTGTTCGCCGTCGTCGTCCATCTTCATCAGCGCGACGGGACGGGCCTCGATCACGCAGCCGGGGAACGTCTGGTCCTCGACGAGCACGAGCACGTCGAAGGGATCCTCGTCGTCGTAGTACGACTGCGGGATGAAGCCGTAGTCCGAGGGGTAGTGGACGTTGCTGTGGAGCACCCGATCGAGGACGACGCCCGGCACGTCCTTGTCGTACTCGTACTTGTTGCGCTCGCCTTTGAGACACTCCACGACGGCGTAGATCTCTTCCGGCGGGTTCGGTCCAGTCTCGAGGTCTTCCCAGAGATTGACCATGTACCGGAAACTCTACGGGTGGATCAAAAAGTACTTTCGTAATCGAGTTTCATCTTTCAGTTGACGGCTTCCAGACAGCCGACGGACACGACCCGGTCGCACCAGCGTGCTGGGATCCGCGGATGTCGATTAGACGCGCCTAATCGACCGAAGTGGGCAAATAGTTGGCAAGTCTTAAATAGTCTGGTGACATTTGCACACGTATGTCAGAGGCACAATCAATCACCGGCGAACAGAGTATTGCACGCGACCTGACCGCGTTCCAGAACAACATCCTCGTCATCCTCGCCAAAGAACCCATGTACGGGCTGGCGATCAAGCGAGAACTCGAGGAGTACTACGGAACCGAAGTAAATCACGGACGACTCTACCCCAACCTCGACGAACTCGTCGACCTCGGACTGGTCGAGAAGAGCGAACTGGACAAGCGGACGAACCAGTACTCGCTGACCGACGACGGCTACGATGCGGTCCTCGACGGCATCCAGTGGACCCTCTCGAAGGTCGTCACGGACGACGATCGCGCCGACGAGATCCGAGAGATCGTAAACGAGAGCTACAGTAGCCAGTGAAACGCACCACACCGCTCGCAAATTCGCGTGCTGGTGTGTCCCACTGACTGCTACTGAACCTGGAATCCGGGCACCGGTTCACCGGCCGTCTCGAAGACGAGCCTGATCGAGTCGTCGATCACCTCTCGTTGTTTTTCTGCGGGCCACGCATTACGCACGAAGTAGTCCGACCGAAACTCTTCGAGTTCCCCGGCCGTCGCGGTCTCTATCGGCTTCGCGTAGTGATTGCCCATGAAATCGGCGAGTGCAGCCGCGTTGTCGCCGTGTACGTCGCCGTGGGCCGCTCTGACTTCGCCGGCGAGTTCGCGGTTGTGCTCGTCGACTGCGTTCCAGTCGTCCGGATCACCGGCGCCCTCGAGCGGAATCTCGATCGCGCGCGAGACGTCGGCGACGCGATCGGTCCGGATGACGCCGTCCTCGAGCCACTCCTCGGGGTGAAGCACGAGCGTCGCGTCTCCGGCATCGTCCCGAACGCGGGCGGTAAACCCGTGTCCGGCGAGCAGGGTCTCGCGACGTTCGGCGTACGCCGCCCGTTCGTTCTCGTCGGTCGCGTGTCGCTCGAGTCTGGTGAGTCGTTCCGCGTCGTCGACGACGTCGGCCGGGAGTTCGGAGTCGTCCTCGTCGACGTCACCGCCGGTCGGTTCGTCAGTCGCGTTCCGATCGTCCATGTCGCGTCGTTCGTGCTCGAGGGATTTTCCCTTGCTGGTCCGTAACCGTACCGACCCACAGCCCGCTTTGGGGGCGTCAGTCCTGGTCGAGGGCCTCGTTGGCCAGCTTGTCCGCTCGATCGTTGACCTCGCGGGGGACGTGTTCGAGGGTCCACTCGTCGAAGGCGGCGAGGAGTTCGCGGACGGTCACGCGCTTCTCGCGCAGTTCGGGGTTGTTCGTGTCGTACTCGCCTCGGACCTGCTTGACGATCAGTTCCGAGTCGCCACGCAGGTGGACCTCGTCGTAGCCGTAGTCGCGGGCTGCCTCGAGGGCGGCGACGAGCGCCTCGTACTCGGCCTGGTTGTTCGTCGCGCGCCCGATCCGCTCGCTCCCCTCGGCGACGATACCGTCGCCGGTGACGATCACCCAACCGATCGCCGCTGGACCCGGATTACCGCGGGCTGCACCGTCGAAATAGACGTGCGCGCGGCCGCCGCCCTCCCGGAGCAGCGCCTCGAGATCCCGCGGCGTCCCGCCCTGGATCACCACCTTGTCGTCGTACGCGACCGCGGTCGCGTCGCCGCGGCTCGCACGCCACCGCTCGTGATCCGTATTCCCGGGTTCGACGGTGACACCCGCTTCCTCGAGACGATCGCGAGCCGCGTCGACGTCACACTCGATAACCGGCATTCGTGGCTGTGGTCGGCAGGATTGGGATAAAGGCTTTCCGGTTCCAAATCGTAAACCTTGCGTATGAGGGGACCTGAGTGCCGTTTTCGAGGGATACGCGCCATTACCGAAAAACCCTTCCCAAGGGTTTATATACTTTGGTGATACTACTATAAAAGTGCGATGACACGGTCCACCCGCCAGCGGGAGCGAACGCGTGAGACGGACGAGACCGAGGATCAGGAGGGGGTACGTGCCTGCCCCGAGTGTGAATCGGACAATCTCGTAAAGGACTCCGACCGGGGTGAGCTCATCTGTGAAGACTGTGGGCTCGTCGTGGAGGAAGAAAAGATCGACCCCGGCCCTGAGTGGCGGGCGTTCAACCACCAGGAACGACAGGAAAAGTCCCGCGTCGGTGCACCGACGACCCAGACGATGCACGACAAGGGGCTGACGACGACGATCGACTGGAAGGACAAGGACGCGTACGGGCGGTCCATTTCTTCGAAGAAGCGCAGCCAGATGCACCGACTGCGCAAGTGGCAGGAGCGAATCCGGACCAAAGACGCCGGCGAACGGAACCTGCAGTTCGCACTCAGCGAAATCGACCGGATGGCATCCGCACTGGGTGTCCCGCGTTCGGTCCGTGAGGTCGCGTCGGTCATCTATCGACGCGCACTTAAGGAGGACCTCATCCGCGGCCGATCGATCGAGGGCGTCGCGACGTCGGCACTGTACGCCGCCTGTCGCAAGGAAGGAATCCCGCGAAGTCTCGAAGAGATTTCGGAGGTGTCCCGCGTCGAACGGAAGGAGATCGGTCGCACGTATCGGTACATCTCGCAAGAACTCGGTCTCGAGATGCGTCCCGTCGACCCGAAAAAGTACGTCCCGCGATTCTGCTCCGAACTCGAACTCTCCGAGGAAGTTCAGACCAAGGCCAACGAGATCATCGAGAAGACGGCCGAGGAAGGGCTCCTCTCGGGCAAGTCACCCACTGGCTACGCTGCAGCCGCGATCTACGCCGCGTCGCTGCTTTGCAACGAGAAGAAGACCCAGCGCGAGGTCGCAGACGTCGCACAGGTGACCGAAGTGACGATCCGGAACCGCTACCAGGAACAGATCGAAGCGATGGGAATCCACGGCTAGAGCCGACCCGTCTCCGCGAACTCCGTTTTTCTTGGATCCAACCCGTTCGACCAGCGACTGCCCGCTCTCGTGACCGTCAGCGGGCGCTCACCCGCCGCGGCGTCGCTATTCGTCCTTGCCCACGCTGATGACCTGCAACAGCGAGTAGACGGGTACGCCCTCGAGTTCCTCGACGCCCTGTTTGTCCGCCAGCACGATGCAAGCCAGCGGTTCGCCACCCTCCGTGCGGATGGCCTCGATCGTCTCGCGCATAGTCGTGCCGCTCGTGATCGTGTCGTCGACGACGTAACACTCCCGATCGCGGATCCCGGCGAAATTCCGCGAGAAGGTGCCACCGAGATCCTCGATGTCGCCTTCCTCCCACTGGTGTTTCGCGGGAGTGTAGGTGCCCAGGTCGGTCTCCAGTTCGCGCGCGACGAGCGTCGCGATCGGGCCGCCGGCTTTCTCGATCCCGATCGTCAGGTCGACGTCCTCGCCGTGTTTGGCGAGCATGTCGGCCATCGCTTCGGCGATCGCGCCCATGCGCTTGCTGTCGCGGCCGATCGCCGACCAGTCCACGTGGATGTCCTGCGGACCGCTCGCGCGGAGTTCGGCCGCCTCGGGGGCCGCCTGGTCGGTCGGTTGCGTCGTCGCACCGCTGCGTTCGACGAGCCAGCTCGCCGTTTCCCGGGAGACGTTCAACTCGTCTGCGATCTCACCCTTCGAAAGTCCCCGAGACGCGAGCTCGGCTGCACTCTCGATGAGGTCGTCTACGTTTTTCATATGGTACGGGTTCGGGGGCCGCTTTTATCAATGCTGCGAGGCAGTCCCACGGACACGTATCGCGGGTTACGGCCAGCAGCGGGCCACCGTGGCCTTCGCCGACTGGAAACGATTATCCCACTGCCGACACCTGTAGGTGATATGGAACGGTACGATCTCGTCTATCGCCTCTACGACGAGTACGACACGAAGACGGTACGGGAGTACCAGGAGTTCGTCGACGTCTTTCCGGCCGTCGACTCGCGGGTCGCCCTCGAACACTGGCAGGGCGTCCAGGAGGAACTCGAGGACCTGAAAGACGAGATCCGATCGGACTTCGCGGCCGGCGAGACGTTCGCGGAGATCGCAGCCCGCGCGACTCGCGACCAGGCGTTCACCGCGCTCGACCTCGACGCCAAGTACGGCCGCGCGGTGAACGTCCTCGTGCTGGACGTCGACGAGACGCTCCGGTCGGCCGGCGGAACCGACAACGAGATTCCTCGTGATACGCTGCACGTCCTGACGGAGTTCCACGAGGCGGGGGTTCCGATCGTCATCTGTACGGGCCAGACCTTGGAGAACGTCAAGGGCTTCGCGATCCAGGGTCTGGGTAGCGAGATCGTCCACTCCGGCGATCTCTCGATCGTCTACGAGGCCGGGACGGGCGTGTTCACGCCGGGCCACGGCGCGGAGACGAAGCAACTCCTCTACGAGGACCTGGACGCGGAGATCCGCGACGTCTTCGACGACGTGCGCGCTCGAGTCCTCCCGGACGCCCCGGAGAGCCTCCGGCGGGGCTGTCACCTGCAGGGCAACGAGTTCAACGTCACGATGAAACCCAACTACGAGACCGGATCATCGCAGGCGCGCGAGATCATCGACGAAGCCCTGGTGTACCTGATCGACCTGCTCGCGGACGCGGTGGGAACGGCACTCGGACTCGACGACGAACGCGAGGCCAGCGGTGACGACGGCGAGGGCGACGCGAGTGACGGCAACGGTGACGTCGAACTCGAGGGGGAAACCGTCCGCGACTGGACCCGTGCCTTCTACGCCGCGCAAGATCCCGAGATCAGGGAGGTCCTCGAAAGTGAGGCTGCCTACCCGAATCTCGAGACGGACGCGGTACCCGGGACCCTGACCGAGATCCTGGATCGGATCGACGTGGCCTACTACGAGGCCGACGCGGCCGAAATCGGGAGTCTCGAACTCAACAAGGTCGTCGGGGTCGAGCGAGCGCTCGAGGTGCTCGGCGTCGACGATCCGTTCGCGCTGGTGATGGGCGACTCGAAGAGCGATCTGCGGGTGATGCAGTGGGTCGACCGGAACGACGCGGGGATCGCAGCAGCGCCGGAACACGCTTCCCGTGACACCCTGGAGCACGTCATCGAGACGGACGAACTCGTCTTCGATCAGGGAAAGAGCGTGGACGTTTTGCGGACCATCTACGCGCTCAATCGACTCGCTCGGCTGAACTAACCGGCTTCGATCGACTCGCCCGACTGGACTACCCGACTCCGATTCGACTCCGATTCTCTGGCTCGACCCAGACTACCCGACTCTCGGAGCACGCTCGGCGGCCGCTACCACAGCTTTGCGGCCGGTACGACTGTCCCTCTTAAAACGCTGGAACACAAAGGCCTGCTCGTCATCGGTACTGGCGCTGTTTGCTCTACCAGCACGATCCGAACGAGAGTGGCGGTTAGCGTCGATGCGGCGACTCGCCGGCGTACTGTCGCCCGATTCGTACAGCGTCGACACCCGCTCTCGCCACGATCCGAGTGGATCGGTTGGTACATTATGAGACGCTTCGAGTCCCACGATCACGACGACAGCGGCGTTGTTCGCCAACCGGACTCGAGTGCACACGCGGAGGTGAATTCACGATGACGACGATCGCAGAACTCACGCTCTCGACCGAGGAGTTCGCACTCGCAGACACACTCCAGACGCTCCCGGATCTCGAACTCCGTGTCGAAAGCGTCGTCGCCGAGGGGCCGACGCGGACGATGCCGCTGGTCTGGTTCTCGAACGTCGATCGGGATCGCCTCGAGGACGCTCTCGACGCTGATCCGACCGTCGACGAATCCCTCCAGTTGCTCGAGAACACCGGCGCCGAGGAGTGGCTGTACCGCCTCCAGTACAGCGACGCCGTCGGCTCCGTCTGCTGTGCGCTTTACACCCACGGCGGGACCGTTCTCGACGCACAGTTCGCCGACGGCCGGTGGACCCTTCGACTCCTGTTTCCCCACCGCGACGAACTCTCGAGTGCCGTCTCGGAGATCGAGAACGAGGGGACACACGTCGACGTGCGCCGGATGGTCGAAGCCGGCCAGGACGACGACCTCGAGGCGACCGCGGCCCTGACCGAACCCCAACGGGAAGCGATCGCCGAAGCCTACCGGCAGGGCTACTACGACGTCCCTCGGGAGATCTCCCTCGAAGAACTGGCCAACGAACTCAATATCTCCCATCAGGCGCTGTCCGAACGACTCCGGCGAGCGAACCGCGTCCTGGCGAGCGAGCAGATCGAGGACCCGACGGGCGAGATGGCCACCGACTGACGCGGCAATCGCCCCGACTCCGAACCGGTGACGCCGCTCGAGAGGCACCGCCGTCGGGACCGAGGACCGCTGGCGATCGAATAACTCGAAATATTTGTGTGGTGGACTCGTACCGGCCGGCATGGACCGCACGCAGGAACGAGCAGCAGTACGGGACGTGGTTCGCGAGTTCGCCCGTGAGGAGATCCGGCCGACCGCCCTCGAGGCCGATCGGACCGAGGAATTTCCCGAGGAGGTCTGGGACGGTCTCGCCGACCTGGACCTGACGGGGCTGACGGTTCCCGAGGAGTACGGCGGCTACGACGCCGATCCGGTCACCGCCGCGATCGTCAACGAGGAGGTCGCCTACGGGATGCTCGCCGTCGCGACGGCCCTGTCGGTCCACTCGCTCGCGACGTCGTGCATCGCGTCATTCGGCGACGAGGACCAGAAAGCGCGCTGGCTCCCGGAGATGGCCGAGGGCCGTCCGGTGGGTGCGTTCGCGCTCTCGGAGCCCCACGCCGGATCGAACCCGGCGGAGATGTCGACCGAGGCGCGGAAGGAGGGCGACGAGTACGTCATCGACGGGGAGAAACAGTGGATCACGAACGGGCAGCGGGCGGGCGTCTACGTCCTCTTCGCGAAGACCGATCGGGACGATCCGTCGACCGTCACGCAGTTTCTCGTTCCGGGCGACGTTGACGGGCTAACCGTCGGCGAGAAGGAGGACAAACTCGGCCTTCGGGCGAGCGACACCACGAGTCTGACCTTCGACGGCGTTCGCATTCCCGCCGAAAACCGCCTCACCGAGGAAGGGAAGGGGCTGTCGGCCGCGTTCCACATCCTCACCGGCGGCCGGATCGCCATCGCCGCCCAGTCGGTCGGCCTCGCACAGTGTGCGCTCGACGAGGCGCTCGCCTACAGTCAGGAGCGCGAACAGTTCGACGGGCCGATCGCGGACATCCAGTCGATCCGGCACAAACTCGCGGAGATGGCCACCAGGACGAAGGCGGCCCGGCTGCTCACGCGCAACGCGGCCGAGACGCGAGCCGAGGGTGACGCCGCGCTCGAGGCCAGCATGGCGAAGTACTTCGCCAGCGAGACGGCGATGTTCGTCACGAACGAGGCCGTCCAGATCCACGGCGGCTACGGGTACGTCACCGAGACGGACGTCGAACGGCTCTACCGGGACGCCAAGATCACCGAGATCTACGAGGGAACGACCGAAATTCAAAAGAAGGTGATCGCGCGGGAGTTACTCGAGTGACGATCGATCGCTCTCGGGTGCCGGTCGAACCCACCGGCGATCCCGCCCGGCGACCGAAGTCACTATTCACGAGTCGCTCGTATCGGGATTCGTGACCGACTACGACGCCATCGTCTACGACCTCGACGGCACGCTCGTCCACCTCGACGTCGACTGGGAAGTCGTCGAGCGCGACGTCCGTGCGGTCTACGAGGCTGCCGACGTCACGCCACCCGGCGAGGGGCTGTGGGACATGCTCGACGCCGCGAGCGACCTGGAACTCGCCGAATCCGTCGAGGCCGCGATCGCAGACCACGAGCGAGCGGGGGCCCGGAGTTCGCACCGTCTGCCCCGCGCGGACGAACTTCCCGAGAAGGAGGTGCCGATCGCCATCTGTTCGCTCAACTGCGAGGCCGCCTGTCGGATCGCGCTCGACGAACACGGCCTCACGGAGCAGGTCGATATCGTGGTCGGCCGGGACACGGTCGGGAACCAGAAACCCCACCCGGAGCCGTTGCTCGAGGCCGTGGCCGAACTCTCCGTCGTGCCCGATCGGACCCTGTTCGTCGGCGACTCGGCGACCGACGAACGGACGGCCGATCGGGCCGGAGTCGCGTTCGAGTACGTCGGGGACGGTCCGTCGGGCGTCTAGCGCGGCACGCGAGGCCGCGACGAATCGAGGTATCGAGTATAGGATTCCGGGGTCAGTCGGACTGGCGGCGCTTCGCGTACGCGAACACGGCGAGCGCGACGACCAGCCAGACGACGGCGCCGACGCGAACGGCGAATTCGGCCCGCGCGCCCCACGTCGGCAGGTCGACGCTGGTCGAGAGGAGCGCGACGATCGGCGCGCCGACCAGGATGGTGGTGACGAAGGTGACCTGCATCACCCACCCGTAGTCGACGCCGTCGGGATTCGTGGTTTCGACGGGTTCTGGCACATGCGAAGGTGTCGACCGGGAACTAATAAGCACCGCGGGTGTGCGATCGGTCCGTGTGCCGTTCGCTGCCGATCGCGATCCGTGACATCCGATCACTCGATAGCTCACGGGTCACGTTCGTTCCTCGATCGCTTTTCGCGGTTCTCGCTCACTTCGTTCGCTCCGAACCGCGTTCGCTCCCGACCGCGCGATCGATAAGCGGTGACGTTTACTTGTGTGGGACGAACCTGTACGCATGCCTACCGTACGGGATCTCAGAGCAAAGGCGGGGAAGGAACCGATCACCATGCTGACGGCCTACGACGCGCCGACGGCCGCGATCGTCGACGACGCGGGCGTCGACGTCATCCTCGTCGGTGACAGCGTCGGGAACGCGTCGCTGGGCTACGAGACGACGCTGCCGGTGTCCGTCGACGGCATCGCCCACCACGTCGGGGCCGTCTCTCGGGCGGCCGAAGACGCGCTGGTCGTGGCCGACATGCCCTTCCTCTCGTTCGGCGTCGACGAAAAAGACAGTCTGGAGAACGCCGGGCGGATGCTCAAGGAGGAGGGCGCGGAGGCGGTCAAACTCGAGAGCGGCCCCCACACCGTCGAGTTGACCGAGACGATGGTCCAGCTCGGCATTCCGGTGATGGCCCACCTCGGCCTGACGCCACAGCACGTCAACCAGTACGGCGGCTACCCGCGACAGGGGACCGATCGGGAAGCCGCGGACCGGATCCTCGACCTCGCGGAAGCTCACGCGGAGGCCGGCGCGTTCTCGCTCGTACTGGAGCACGTCCCGTCGAACCTCGCGGCCGAGGTCACCGACGCGATCGACATCCCGACGATCGGGATCGGTGCCGGACCGGACTGCGACGGACAGGTACTCGTATTCAACGATGCCGTCGGACTGAGCGAGTGGTCGCCCTCGTTCTCGAGGCAGTTCGGAGCGGTCCGCCGGGAGATGGAGCGCGCAGTCGGCGACTACGTCTCGGCCGTGGAATCCGGATCGTTCCCGGCCGACGAGCACAGCCACGAAGAGAGCGAACTCGACGAATTCTACTGATTCGCCCCGACGAAAGTGCGTCCTCACCAGGATCGCTGTCACACCGCTCTCGCCCGTGTCGGGCGACTGCCAGCCGTCTCTCATCCACCCGATCGGTCTCTCGATCGAATACTAAGGCCATATTATGATCACAAAGGGACATTGTTCACGTGTCGGGAATAGTTATATCACTCCCCGTCGTATCCGCGGACACGTAGCGATCGAACACGATGTCTACGACGCAACCGCCCCGAGATATCGGCCTGGGGTCCGAGTACGCGGCCCGTCTCCAGCACGTGACCGTCGACGAGGGTGCCCTCGCAGCGTGTACGATCTTCCCACGGGATCTCGACGAGAACGCGATGGCGACCCAGTGGATCACCGCCAGCGGTGATTCGTTCGTCTCGCTGAGCGAGCGTCGCTAGCGCCGCGCCGACAGGGTGACGCTCGCGATCGGTCGACACACGATGCAGTCGGACGAGGTGGCTATACTCCCGCGTCTCGCTTTTCCGCCGAACCCGACCAGCCAGCGTGGCAACTCGCGCCCGATCGATCGTGCGGACAAGGGGTGTGGCCAGTGGTCGCGAAGGGTGATCGACTGCCGGCAGCCCGTTACAGAGATCCGAGGCGAAAGCCCGCTGCTGTAGCCGTGGGAGAAGTCACTCGTCGATCGAGTCGAGGAAGTCTTCGACGGTCGCGTTGAACGCGTCGGGTTGTTCGAGCATCGCGAGGTGGGCCGCGTCCTCGATCTCGGCAAGCGTGGCGTCGTCGATTTCGTCGGCGAGGTACTCGTGGAACCACGGCGGCGTCAACCGGTCGTACTCCCCGTGGACGGCGAGCGCGGGCACGTCGATCTCCGCGACTCGATCGCGAACGTCGAACTCGTGGCAGGTCAGGAAGTCACGGCGGGTCACCGCCTGTCCGCACGCGTGCATCCGCTCCATCGATCGCTCCTGGACCTCCGGGCCGGGATCGTGGAAGAGCCGATCGGGGGCGTGGAGGAACTCGACGGCTCGCTCGAAGTCCTCCTCGAGCCACACGAGGAGGTCCTCGAGTACACCGAGACGGGCACCGGTGCCGGTAAGGACGGCCGCGTCGGTCTGGAATTCGCGCTCGAGCAACGCGTGCATGACGACCGCGCCGCCGAGGGAGTTTCCGACGAGCACCCGGGCGTCCGTGGCCTCGGCGACGGCGATGAGGTCGTCCGCGTACGCCGAGAGCGTGACGTAGCCCGGCTCGGCGTCGATGTCGGTCGACTCCCCGTGCCCGCTCAGGTCGACGCGGACGATCGGTGCTCGAGTGGCCAGTTGCCGCTGTGGGGCCCAGACCTCGCGTGAGGCGCCGCTTCCGTGAACGAAGCAAATCGGGGGCCCACCACCACCTCGATCCGTCACGTCGTAGGCCGTCTCCCGGCCGTGATGTGTGACCGTTTCCATACGTAAGGGAACGACAGGTCCCCCTATAAAGGCTCGATTCGATAGGGACCACGAGATTGCCGGCCCCGGCGCTATCGGGGTACCGACCCAGTTTCTATTCGGACGACCGCACCGATGCGGATCCGGGCCCGGATCCGCGCCATCGGTCCCAGCTGATGTGAACTACGAACAACTATCTTTTCCGAATTCGGCTGCCGTCATCGGGTCGATCTACACAATATTTATATACTAGTAATGCTTACCTGGGGTTAGTTAAAGATGACACTCGAACAATTCACTCGCGAGGACGGGCAGGTCGCCCGGCAGTACGAATACGACGACGAGATGGTGGTTGCCGTCGACTTCGGTGCTACCGAAACGGATGCATCCGTCGACCTCGTCGACGATACCGTTATCGTCGTGGTCGACGAAGAACAATACGAGTTCGAACTGCCGGTTGACGCACACGACGCGCACACGTTTATCAAAAACGGCGTGCTCACTGTCGAGATGGAGGGTCACCGATGAAACTTACTGTCAAACCACTGAAACAGAAAGACGCAGGCCGCGGACTGGCCGCGATCGATCGGGTCTCGATGCGCGAACTCGATCTCGAGAACGGGGACTACATCGCGCTCAAGGGCAACGGCGACGGCCAGGCCGTCGCCCGGGTCTGGCCCGGCTACCCAGAAGACGAGGGCCGCGGCATCGTCCGGATCGACGGCCGTCTCCGGCAGGAGGCCGACGTGGGAATCGACGACCGCGTGACGATCGAGCCCGCGGACGTCAGTCCTGCGAAGTCGGTCACCGTGGCGCTCCCGCAGAACCTCCGCATCCGCGGTGACATTGGCCCGCTCGTTCGCGACAAGTTGAGCGGTCAGGCCGTCACCGAGGGACAGACGGTCCCGTTCTCGCTCTCGTTCGGCCCGATGGCGAGTTCCGGCCAGTCGGTACCACTGAAGATCGCGAGCACCTCACCGGCGGGCACCGTCGTCATCACCGACTCGACGGACATCGATATCTCCGAGACGCCGGCCGAGCAGGTCAGCGCCGGTGGCGCTCCCTCCGCCGAGGGCGTTCCGAACGTCACTTACGAGGACATCGGCGGCCTGGACGACGAACTCGACCAGGTCCGCGAGATGATCGAACTGCCGATGCGCCACCCCGAACTGTTCCAACAGCTCGGCATCGAACCGCCCAAGGGGGTCCTGCTGCACGGCCCGCCGGGCACCGGCAAGACGCTGATGGCGAAAGCCGTCGCCAACGAGATCGACGCCCACTTCGAGACGATCTCCGGACCGGAGATCATGTCGAAGTACTACGGTGAAAGCGAGGAGCAACTCCGCGAAGTCTTCGAAGAGGCCGAGGAGAACGCCCCCGCGATCATCTTCATCGACGAACTCGACTCGATCGCCGCCAAGCGCGAGGAGGCCGGCGGCGACGTCGAACGGCGCGTGGTCGCCCAGCTACTCAGCCTGATGGACGGGCTCGAGGAACGCGGTCGCGTCACGGTCATCGCCGCGACCAACCGCATCGACGACATCGACCCCGCACTGCGCCGCGGTGGCCGGTTCGATCGCGAGATCGAGATCGGCGTCCCGGACAAGGACGGTCGCAAGGAAATCCTGCAGGTCCACACCCGCGGGATGCCCCTCACCGAGTCGATCGATCTCGACCACTACGCTGCCAACACGCACGGCTTCGTGGGGGCCGATCTCGAGTCGCTGGCCCGCGAGAGCGCGATGAACGCGCTCCGACGGATTCGGCCGGAACTCGACCTCGAATCCGAGGAGATCGACGCGGACGTGCTCGAATCCCTGCAGGTGACCGAGCGGGACTTCAAGGATGCGCTCAAGGGGATCCAGCCGTCCGCGATGCGCGAGGTCTTCGTCGAGGTTCCCGACATCACCTGGAACGACGTCGGCGGCCTCGGGGACACCAAAGAGCGCCTGCGCGAGACGATCCAGTGGCCGCTGGACTACCCGCAGGTGTTCGAGGCCATGGACATGGAGGCTGCCAAGGGCGTCCTCATGTACGGCCCGCCCGGCACCGGGAAGACGCTGCTCGCCAAGGCAGTCGCCAACGAGGCCGAGTCGAACTTCATCTCGATCAAGGGCCCCGAACTGCTGAACAAGTACGTCGGCGAGTCCGAGAAGGGCGTCCGCGAGGTCTTCGAGAAGGCACGATCGAACGCACCGACCGTGATCTTCTTCGACGAGATCGACTCGATCGCCGGCGAACGCGGCCAGCGCCAGGGTGACTCCGGCGTCGGCGAGCGCGTCGTCTCACAGCTGCTGACCGAACTCGACGGTCTCGAGGAACTCGAGGACGTCGTCGTGATCGCCACGACCAACCGACCCGACCTGATCGATCCGGCCCTGCTCCGGCCCGGACGGCTGGACCGCCACGTCCACGTCCCCGTGCCGGACGAGGGCGGCCGCAAGAAGATCTTCGAGGTCCACACCCGGGACAAGCCGCTGGCCGACGCGGTCGACCTCGACTGGCTGGCGAGCGAGACCGAGGGCTACGTCGGCGCGGACATCGAAGCCGTCTGCCGCGAAGCCTCGATGGCGGCGAGCCGCGAGTTCATCAACTCGGTCGATCCCGAGGAGATGGACGACACGATCGGGAACGTCCGCATCAGCAAGGAGCACTTCGAGAAAGCGCTCGAAGAAGTCAGCGCGAGCGTGACCTCCGAGACGCGCGAGCGCTACGAGGAGATCGAAGAGGAGTTCCAGCAGGCCGAACCGGCCCAGGAAGAGGAGCAGCTCGGACGTACCTTCCAGTGACGACGATCGCGGACGCGATCGATTGTTGACGGACCGACCGACGTTCTTTTGTCGGGGTAAACGACGGTCCCGTTCCGGGACGAGCGACGGCCCCGCTGTCGAATCAGTCCCCGAGACGGCCGTCGTCCGACGGAACCGGACTCCGGCTCAGTCGGCGGCGACTTCGGCGCCGTCGAGATCCGCGAGCACCTCTTCCGCGTGCCCCTCCGGCGTCACGCCCTCGTAGACCGCTTCGATCGTCCCGTCGGGACCGACGAGGTAGGTGTTCCGGAAGACGCCGTCGAAAGTATTTCCAAACATGCGTTTCTCGCCGTAAGACTCGTACAGCGTGGCAACCTCGCCGAACTCGTCCGAGAGGAGATCGAAGTCGAGGTCGTACTCGGCCGCAAAGTCGGCGAGGTCGTCGACGGGGTCGTCGCTGATACCGACGACGTGGACGTCGCGATCGTCGAACTCCGGTTTCGCGTCGTCGAACGATCGGGCTTCGGTGGTACAGCCATCCGTGTTTGCACGTGGATAGAAGTACACGACGAGTCGCTGCCCCTCGAAGTCGGAGCGGCGGACGGTCTCACCGTGCTGGTTGGAAAGTTCGAACTCCGGCGCGTCGTCGCCTACGTCGAGCATAGCGCCATGTTAGCGAGTGCGGTTGTATATTTTATGATTGGAAAGTTCACTTCCCACTATCCTACACGTGTTAGTTCAGGTAGCGACGCGAGTGCGAGCACGCGCCGAATTCCCGATCTCGTAGTGCGGTCTCGGATACGGACTTGCCTTCCGATCGACGGAAGTGCAGCACGTCCGGGCCGCGATCGAACGCGGCTACTCGAGCGGTTCGGCCGCCTCCTGTTCGACGAGCGGCGTCGCGTTCTGTTCCGGCAGGGTGACCACGTCGTCACGCGAGAGGGTGTACTCGCGGTCGTCGACCCCGAGAATCGAGCCGACGTCCTGCGTGATCCGCACGGTGACCCGATCGACGTCCGACCCGTCGGCCGTAGTGCGATCGGCCCCAGTGGCCGCCGTGTCGGCGTCCGACGGAGCCCTGGACGAATCGGCGTCGGTAGCTGGTTCGGATCGGGACCGATCGGACGGTTCCGTCGGGGTGTCCGGGTCATCCGGCCCGGTATCGCGACGGCCCGACTGTGACGGAGAATCGACTCCGTCAGTGTCACGGTCGGGCGTTTCCGTCGGCGCTCCGGACGACGTCGGGTCGCCGCCCATCACGTCCGCCGGGGTGACGCCGCTGGCGTCGGCCGGTGCCCCGTCCGCGTCTCCGTCCGCTGGTGTAGGCTGGTCGGGGACAGGTTCCTCCGGCGGTACCGGGGGCGGTTCGGGCTGTCCCGAATCGTCTCGATTCGGTGGGCCGTCGGGGGTCGCAGGATCGTCGGTCGTGGCCGCCGGTGTGGAATCGGTCGCCTCCGCTCCGTCGCCCGGATTCCTTTCGAGCGTATCGAGGACCCGGCCCTTGTTCGACCGGATCCGATCGACGAGGTCCGCGAAGAGATCCCGTTCTTCGGCCGTCAGACCCTCGTCGTCGGCCGGCATGCCGGCCGCGGCGAGACTGGCCTGTTTGACGAGTTTGCCCATGCGGCGCTCGTAGACGGCCTCGACGACGTCGCGGGCGGTCTCGATCTCGTCCGTGAGTCGACTCACTTCGGGCGAGGAGAAGGGGTCGTCGGCCTGCTCGGCGACGCGGTCGCGTTCGGCCTCGAGGTCGGCGATGTAGTCGCCGACCTCCTGGTAGAACGAGGGGCGCAGATTCTGGAGGCTGTCCTTCTGGCGCTCCTTGCTCTGGACCGAACGCAACTCGTCTAGATTCATTCTTTCTCCTTTTCAGCTCTGCCACGCGCCATGAGGAACACGGCAACGTACTCCGGTAGAGACTGGTCTCCGTCCGAGACTGTAAAACTATTCCCCCCGAGTTCGACCTCGCCGCCGTCGGTGACGTCGACCGTGATCTCGTGGCCCGTGAACGTCTCGGGGACGGCGTCGACCAGCGGATCGAAAGCCGTGATCTCGTCGCGTTCGAGCCGAACCGTCTCGAGGCCGCTGCCCCCGTGGAGACTACCCGGCAGCCGGATGAGCCGGTTCGTGTCGGTGGTGACGGGTTCGTCGATCGGCGCGTTGTCCCGTTCGACGGCCGTGGCAGCGAACCGTTCGGCCAGTTGTGCGACCGCGGTGTGGACGGTGACGTTGCCCGCCTCGAGCCCCTCGCGGTTGTTCCGGGCGGCGTTCAGTGTCGCCTGCGCTTTCCCCTCGCCGATGCCGTCGAACTCCTGGAGGCGGTCGAGAGCCGCCGCCTCCTCCATCTCGAGGAGGTCGTCGACGAAGGCCATGAAGTGCTCGTGGATCCGATCGCCCCAGCCGCCGTGGATCCGCAGCGTGCGTCGTTCCGTCGGCGTCTCGCGACCCAGCCCCGCGACGGTCTCGGTCTCGATCAGCTCCTCGAAGTCGAGGCCGATACCGCGGACGTAGTCGACGATCTCGCGGCGGTGTTCCCGTTCTAAGTGCAGGACGTTCTCGTCCCGGACGTGGACGTGGTACCCGCGCCCGCCGGAAAAGACGATCTCCAGGTCCTCGAAGCCGAAGTCGTCCTCGAGGAAGTCCAGCAATCGGAGGAGGGCGTCCTTGCAGGTCGCGAGCATCTCCGCGTAGGAGTCCTCGCCGAGCGTCACGTTCGGCAGGTGGTCGGCGTCCAGGTCGAAGACCAGGTCCGCGGATTGCCAGTCTTTCTCGTGCATCGAACTGGCACCCGGATCGCGAAACCGACCCGCGGAGAAGTAGACGTGTCGCGGCCGCTTGCGGACGAGAAACTCCGATAGGTCGCCGAGTTCGAGCAGCGAACGATGGCGGACCATCGTCGTTCCAGGTCCATCGGTCCAGGGGATGAAGCCCCACTCCCGTTCGTTGGCCGCGGGCGGTGGCGTCAGCTCCGTCCGACGGTAGTGATCGCGGAATCGCCCCCGAAGATAGGCCCTCGTTCGCTCCTCCATGCGCTTGGCCTACTCGGAGTGGGTCCGGTATAATTGTATTGGACTGTTCGTCTCGCGCGGTACGGGGTAGGTGGCCGACCGCGGACCGTGGGTCGACGTCGGAGGTGGGTAACGCTCGACGGGCCGGATTACACGCCTTGCCGCTCGACGGTGACGTAGCCGTCGCCGTCCAGAATCGCTTCGACCCGCCCGTGCCAGGCCTCGGCGAAGGCAGCCCGTTCGTCCGCGGTCGCGTCGCCCTCGATCAGCGCCGGCAGGTGCTGTGTAGCGGGGCCAGCGTCCGGGATCTTCGACGTGTCGTACGTCACGCGGACCGTCTCGTCCGTGTCAGTTCGCGTGAACTCGAACGCGATTCCGTCGACGCCGATTGCGCCGAACCGCAGCAGGTCTTTGCGTCCGCCGTGGCCGCCGGCCAGCCCGGCGAAGCCGTCCTCGCCCGCGGCACCCGTAATGTACGAGATCAGTCGCGACGTGACGCCGTAACTCGGATCGTCCCGCGGCCCGCCCGCGAGAACGGCAACGTCCCCGCGAACCGGGAGTTCGTCGCCGGGGTACAGTGCGTCGAGTCCGGCCTGGGCGATGCGGTAGGCCCCTGCCGCCGTCGGACAGGAGTGGCCCGCCGCTTTCACGACGTCCTCGTACGTGACGACGATCGGGTCACCCGGGTCGACGACGGCCAGCGCCTCGGCAACGGGGTCGCGCAGCCGGATCGGTTCGACGTCCTCGTAGCTAACGTTCCAGTTCGTGGTCGTGCGGTCGGTTTCGGTGGTGTCGTTCATTGTCGTGTCCTCTGGGTCGGATCGATCAGTCGTCAGTACCGTAGCAGTCGCATCCCGTTCAGGATGACCAGTAGCACGCTCCCGATGTGGACGAGCATACCGCTGGCCATGTGGACGTAGCCGGCGAAGACGCCGGCGAGCAGCAGGACGACCGTCGCGACGGCGATCGCGACGTTCTCCGTGACGTTCCAGCGGGTCGCCTTGCTGAGCGAGACGGCGTACGGGATGCGTTCCAGGTCGTCTGCCATCAGCGCCATGTCGGCCGTCTCGATCGCCGTGTCGGTTCCGGCGGCACCCATCGCGATCCCGACGTCCGCGGTAGCCAGCGAGGGCGCGTCGTTGATGCCGTCGCCGACCATCGCGACGACGTGTCCCTCTTCCTGGAACGACTCGATCGCGTCCTGTTTCTCCTCGGGCAGCAGGGCCGCCCGGTAGTCGTCGATGCCGATCGTCTCGGCGACCGCGCGTGCGGTGCGTTCGTTGTCCCCCGTGAGCATCACCGTGCGGACGCCGGCGTCTTTCAGCGCTCTCACGACGTCCGCCGCGGCGGAACGGAGTTCGTCCCGGAGCGAGACGACGCCGACGACGTTACCGTCGAGGACGACGTGGACCGCCGTCTGGCCGGCCTCCTCGCGCTCGCGGACGTGGTCAGCAACTCGCGTCGGAACCTCGATCCCGCGCTCCGCGAGGAGCGCGCGGTTGCCGACGACGATCCGGCGATCGACGTACTGGGCGACGACCCCTTTCCCGGCAACGACCTCGAACGCGTCGGGATCGGGGATCTGCGGGCGCTCGACGACCGTTCCCCCGTCGGTCAGGTGGGCCGCGCTGGTGCCGCCGCCTTCGCCCCGAGCGGCCTCGAGGATCGCGTCCGCGAGGTGGTGTTCGCTCTTCTTCTCGGCGATCGCCGCGTAGCGAAGCACCTCGTCGGATTCGACGCCGAACCCCTCGACGGATGCGACGGCCGTTTCGCCCTTCGTCAGGGTCCCCGTCTTGTCGAACGCGACGAGGTCGATCTTGCCCGCGGTCTCGAGGTGCTCTCCACCCTTCATCAGGACGCCCGATCGCGCCGCATTGCCGATGGCGCTCACGATGCTGACCGGGGGTCCGATGACCAGCGCGCCGGGACAGCCGATGACGAGCAGCGTCAGCGCCACGATCGCGTCCCCGGTGTACGCGTACGTTCCGGCCGCAAGCACGACGATCGCGGGCGTGTAGTACCTCGCGAACCGCTCGATGATCGTCTCCGTCGGCGCTTTCGCCTCCTGGGCCTCCTCGACCCGACGGATGATCCGCTCGAGCGTCGTGTCTGCGCCGGTGCCGGTCGCGACGACCTCGAGCGCGCCCTCCTGGTTGATCGTGCCGGCGTAGACCTCGTCGCCCGCCGACTTGTGGACGGGAGCGCTCTCGCCGGTGACGGGGGCCTGGTCGATCGCGCTTTCACCCTCGGTGACCTCGCCGTCGACGGGGACCTTCGCCCCGGGCTTGACGACGACGGTTTCCCCGGGTTCGACCTCGCGTGCCGAGACCTCGACGTCTTCCCCATTACGGCGGACGATGGCCGTGTCCGGGGTCATCTCGAGCAACTCCTCGAGAGCGGATCGGGTCTTGCCCATCGTCCGCGCTTCGAGGTAGTTCCCGAGCGAGAACAGGAAGACGACGGCTGCTGCCTCCCAGTACTCGCCGATGACGATCGCGCCGATCGCGGCCAGCGTGACGAGGGAATTGATCCCGACAGTACCGCTTCGGAGGGTGTAGTAGGCCTTTTTCGCGACGTCGTAGCCGCCGACGATCGACGCGAGGATCATCAGCGCGGCGCTTATCTGGTCCAGGTCGTGGAAGTAGCCGAGGCCCCAGCCGATCGCGAAGAGCAGGCCACTGGCGGCGACGACGACCGGTTTGCGGTGTTTTCGGACGTATCTCTTGAGATTCACGTCCGATCACCTGGGCTGTGGGGTGTACCCCTGGTTCGAGATCGTTCGTTCGAAGGCGTCGGGATCGACGGTATCCTCGTCGTACTCGATCTCGACGCGGCCGGTCGTGTAGTGGACCTCGACGCGCTCGACGCCGTCGGTCCTCGAAAGCGATCGTTCGACGTTGCTCGCACACGTCGGGCAGTCGAAGTCGGTTACGCGGTATTCAGTGATCTGGGTCATCGTTCTTCGAGTGTCCCTACGAAGCCCGCCCGTAAATATATCACTCAAATGACTTGTTTGTGTTCGCCGACGCGTGCTTCCACCGGTGAAACGACTCGTCTAGGGGGTGATCGTGAGTCGATCGAGCCACCGTGGCAAACCGGCCGCCAGCCTGCACGACTTATACGGGTCGCTCACCTAGCCACTGTCAACCGATGGCCGAATTCACGTCGGACGTCACGGTCGAAGACATCGCGGTCAGGGATACGAACGTCTCGAGCGCCGTCGACGAACCCGTCCGGGCGATGATCCTCGACATGCTCGCGGAAGCCGAACTCTCCGTGGCCGATATCGACGCGGAACTCGCCGGGCGAGGATACGATCGGACGCGCAACACGGTGCGCCACCACGTCAACGAACTCCGGGACGCGGGCCTCGTCGAGGTCGCACGACTCGAGGAACGCAACGGCGGCACGACGAAGTACTATCGTGCGAACACGATCGTCCTCTCGTACGCGCTTCCCGCGGGCAGCCAGGAGGATCTCGACGCGATGGCCCACGAGATCGCGCCCGAAATCGCGGACCTCGTGGGATCCCTCGAGTCGGAGTACGGGGAGACGATCGATCGGATCGTCGGCGAGATGGCACCCTGTGAACACTGTCGCAACCAGAAGTACAGGACCTACCTGCTGTCGACCGTCCTCCGACGGGCGTTCGTGGAGGGCGTCGTCCGACGTGACGACGGAGAGTAGGGCGTCGATCGCCGAGAACGGAAGGAGAGCGTCGATCGCCGAGAACGGAAGGAGAGCGTCGATCGCCGTAATCGCGAGGAAGAGGCCGTATAGTCGACGGAGAGCTGGAGCTGACGAGTCTGATCACATCGCAGAACCGGCCGTCAGCGCCGCATCAGGTCCGAAATCCGATCGGTGATGCCGACGTCGGAGCCGAGTTTCAGGTAGTAGGCGTCGCCGCCGTCCTCGTAGTAGCTGTCGATCCGGCGTTTGATCTCGAACCCGAGGTGTTCGTAGAACTGGAGGGCGTTCTCGTTGCTCGTCCGGGCGTGACACGTGATCGTGTCGTGGTCCTCGGCGACGCGAGCGACGAGTCGCTTCCCGATTCCTTCGCCGCGGCACTCCGGCGAGACCGCCAGAAACAGGATGTAGCCGTCGCGTCGAACGGCCGCGAAGCCGACGAGATCACCGTCCTGGAGGTAACAGTGAACCGTCGATCGACGATACGCGTCGGTGAAGAAGTCGTATCGCTGCTTGAGTACCCCCTCACGTCGATTTATCCGCTCTTTCAGCTCCCACGCTTCGTCGACGAAGTCGTCACTCCCCGGCGTGACGACGCGACTGTCGATGTTGACGCTCACTACCACAGCCTACCATCGTCGCCAATATAATTCCACCGGCAGCACCTGCTCGGGACCGTCGGATGGAGACGACGCCGCGCCGGTTCTCCCCTCTCGGGACAGTCGATCGCGGCCGGGAACCGACGGGCATACGACGGCGGCCGGAGAACACACCTCACGATGGGGTTCGAACTGCGCGACCACACGGCCGACGTCGGGGTCGCGGCAACCGGTGACACGCTCGCGGCCGTCTTCGCGGCGGTCGCGGACGGACTCGCCGCCGCGATGTGCGACGACGTGCCAGCCGAGACCGGCGATCGGTTCTCGCTGTCGGTCACCGCCGAGAGCCGCGACGCACTGTTGTTCGACTACCTCGACGAACTGATCTACCTCCGGGACGTCCGGGCAGAACTCCCGGTCGACAACCGCGTCGAATCGATCGCCGGGTCGGCGAACGGGACGGGAGACGACGGCGGCCAACCGAATTCCGGCGTCGACGACGTCCCCGCCGAGGCGTGGTCGCTCGAGGCGAGCGCCCGCGGCGTCCCCCTCTCCGCGATCGACGCACGCGAGGTGAAGGCGGTGACCTACTCCGAGATGCGCCTCGAACGGGTCGACGACGGGTGGGAGGCGTACGTCGTGTTCGACGTCTGAATCGATCGACAGCCGGACCGAACCCCGCGACGGCGTGTTGGCCGAGCGGGTTTTCACGCTGGGAGGCGTAACTGTGGCAGTGACTCTCGCGGTCGATCGCGTTCGGCGGCGTCTCGTCCTCGGAACGGCCCTGCTCGTTCTCGGCGTCGGGACGGTCAGCGCCCACGAGGAGTACGTCGTCGACGACGAACGGAACGTCGGCGCGGCGGAGTTCCTCGCGGACGCGCTCACCGATCCGCTCGTCGTCGGGCCGCTGCTCGTGGGTGCGGTGGTCGTCCTCGCAGTCGTCGCGACGTATCTCGCCGTTCGTCCGTTCGGGCGGGACGTCGCCGCCTTCCGATCGGCTATGCGCGAGTACGAACCGTACGTGCCCTGGCTCCTGCGAATCTCGCTGGGAATCCCGCTGATCGGGGCCGGCTTCGGCGGTTACTTTATCAGCCCCGAAATCGAGGTGAACCTGCGACTACTGCAGGTCGCGCTCGGCTTCGGCCTGCTGTTCGGCCTCGCGACGCGCCTCGTCGCGCTCCTCGCGCTCGCCGCCTACCTCGTCGGCGTCGCGATTCGACCGACGCTCCTGTTACAGTTCGAGTTCGTCGGCGGACTCGCCGCGATCGCACTGATTGGGAGTGGACGACCGAGTGCCGACCACGTGCTCCAGCGGATCGCCGGCACTCCGGGCGCGACGTTCGCTCGCGTCGATCCGGTCTACGATCGAGCGCGGGCGTTCCAGGAGTGGATCGGGGCCTACACCGCCCTCCTGCCGGTGGTCGTCCGGCTCGGACTCGGGGTGACGTTCGTCTACCTCGGCCTGGGTCAGAAGCTCATGCGGCCCGGGATCGCACTCTCGGTCGTCGATCGGTACGACCTGACCGCGGTCGTGCCGGCGAGTCCGGAGCTGTGGGCGCTCGGCGCGGGACTGGCGGAAGTGGCGCTGGGACTCGCACTCGTCGTCGGGTTCTTCACCCGCGCGAGCGCCATGGTCGCGATCGGGATGTTCTCGTTGACGCTGTTCGCGCTCCCCGACGATCCCGTCCTCGCTCACGTGGGACTCTTCGGGATGGCCTCCGTGTTGCTCATCACCGGGAGCGGCCCGTACGCCGTCGACGGGCGACTGGGACGCGACCACCGGACGCCGACGGACGCGCCGACGGACGATCGAGCCAGCGCCACTGCCGTCGAGGACTAGGGGTACTCGGCCGTCTACCGCGGTATCCGGTGATTTCGAGCCGCGGTGTCCGGCGATATCGACCTGCGACCACCGTGATTCCGGTACGCGATGTCGATCGGAGAGACGAACATCTTTCATCGTTGCCGACGGAGCATCACGTATGAGCAAGGCCACGTTCGACGCGGACGGAATCACGCTCGAACAGGTGCACGAGTACGTCTGGGAGATCCCGCGGGAGGGTGACATGCGGACTCCGGCACGGGTACTGGCGAGCGAGGCGCTCCTGGAGGAGATCAAGGAGGACAAGACGCTCGAGCAGATCAAGAATACGACCCACCTGCCCGGTATCACGAAGCACGCGATCTGTATGCCCGACGGCCACCAGGGGTACGGCTTCCCCGTCGGCGGGGTGGGTGCGCTGGATGCCGAGAACGGCTGTATTTCGCCCGGAGCGGTCGGCTACGATATTAATTGCGGCGTCCGGATGATGCGGACGAACCTCACGTACGACGACCTTCAGGGCCGGGAGGAGGAACTCGTCGACTCGCTGTTCGCAAACATCCCCTCTGGACTGGGCGGCGGCGGCGTCGTCGAATCGGGCGTCGATACCGTCGACGAAATTCTCGCAAGGGGGGTCGACTGGGCGCTCGAGAACGGCCACGCCGTCGAGGACGACCTGCTCCACTGCGAGGACGAGGGGATGCGCGAGGGCGCGGATCCCTCGAAGGTGAGCCAGAAAGCCAAGGATCGCGGGAAGAACCAGATCGGATCGCTGGGTTCGGGGAACCACTTCCTCGAGGTCCAGCGCGTGACCGACGTTTTCGACGCCGAGGTGGGCGCGGCCTTCGGCCTCGAAGAAGATCAGATCGTCGTCCTGATCCACTGTGGGTCCCGCGGCCTGGGCCACCAGACCTGCACCGATTACCTGCGGAAGATCGAACGGCAACACCAGGGGCTGCTGAACCAGTTGCCGGACAAGGAACTGGCGGCCGCACCCGCGGGATCGCAGCTCGCCGAGGACTACTACGGGGCGATGAACGCGGCGATCAACTTCGCGTGGGTCAATCGCCAGCTGGTCATGCACCGCACGCGGCAGGTGTTCGAACGGGTGTTCGAGCGCTCGTGGGAAGAGATGGACATGCATCTCCTGTACGACGTGGCGCACAATATCGCGAAGAAGGAGACGCACGTCGTGGACGGGGCGGAACGCGAACTCTACGTCCACCGCAAGGGCGCGACGCGGGCGTTCCCCGCCGGCCACCCCGAGGTCCCGACGGCCTACCGCGACGTCGGCCAGCCCGTCATCATCCCCGGCAGCATGGGGACCGGCAGCTACGTCCTGCGCGGCGGCGAGAACTCCATGGACCTCACGTTCGGCTCGACCGCACACGGCGCGGGCCGGCTGATGAGTCGCACGCAGGCCAAAAACGAGTACTGGGGCGGCGACGTAAAGCAGCAACTCGAGGCGCAGGATCAGATCTACGTGAAGGCCCAGTCCGGCGCGACCGTCGCCGAGGAGGCCCCCGGCGTCTACAAGGACGTCGACGAGGTCGTCCGGGTCTCCGACGAACTCGGCATCGGCGACAAGGTCGCGCGGACGTTCCCCGTCTGCAACATCAAGGGCTGACCCCGTCGGTCCCGATCGGCGAATTCCTACCCGAGGCCGATCGAAACGCTTCGTTCGCCCCGTAGGACGGCCGATCTCACTTTAGCCTGAACGGATTGTCCTCGTCGTCTTCGTCTTCCCCGTCCGCGGTCTCGTACGGTTTCCGCGCCGTGATCGTCACGGTTGCTTCCGGGTCGTCCTCGTCGGCCCAGGGACTGTCGTACGCCGAGAGTTCGAGGTCCGTCACGTCCCAGCCCTCGTCCTCGACGAGTTCGACGAGTCGGCGCTGATCGGCGAGCATATCGTCGTCCATACGGGCCGGTTTGGGACTGATCCGGGTAGCTGTTCCGGCTGTGGCAACTAGAGTGGGCCGTTCCCGTCGCGTTCGGTAACGTCGACTGCCTCCTCGACGAGCGTCCGGTGGGCCCGTCTGAGCCGTTCGGACAGCGCCTGGTGAGAAACCTCGAGTTCGTCCGAGAGGGCCTCCATGTCCATCTCCCGTGGGATCTCGTAGTAGCCGTGATCGAGGGCCGCGACCAGCGTCTCGTACTGGGCGTCGGTGAGCCCGTGGCGAGTCTCGTGGGTCTCGTCGAGCCGGTGGATCTTCCTGACGCCGATCGTCAGACCCCGATCGGTCGCGAACTCGTAGGTCCGGGAGAGTGCGTCCCGTTCCGGAAAGAGGACGCGAAACCGCCACTGCGTGTCTTCGACGGCCGCGTCGAGGACCGTGGCCTGCTCCTCGGTCAGGATGTGCAACATGACGGTGACGTCGTCGACCCAGCTCATCCGGTACAGTCGCTCGTCGCTGGTATCCGTGAGCAGTTCGGCCTCGTCGACGGTCGGGTCGTCCGCGAGGGCGTCGTCGACCGTCGCGAGCGTCGAGTCGTCCCCGCCGAACCAGACGTACGGCATGACCGCGTCCGGATCGTACGCGACGACGCGTTCGATTTCGACGGTGAGCGCGTCCGTTGCCTCGAGCGTCCGGCGAAGCGCGAACTCGTCGGCGGGGACCGCGAGTTCGGCGATCGTGCTCATGTGACTCTCCACTACACCCAGACCCAAGAGTGATTCATAACCGGACCGACAGTTCGTCGCGCTCACGGGATCGGCGATCGGACGGCTGCACGACCGGAGCCGTACGACCCGGACGTAAACCAAATACGGTTACGAAGGTGCGAAATGCCCGGCGTGTTTAAGCAGTTCCGTCTGCAACGGGGTGATATGCTCACCGACGAATTCGGGCGCGAGGTCACCGGGGTCCGTATCTCGCTCACCGATCGGTGTAACTTCGACTGTGTCTACTGTCACAACGAGGGGCTCGGCGACACCAGGGGACCGATGGATCCACAGAACGACGAGATGACGACCGACGACGTCGTCCGATTTCTCGAGGTCGCCGCCGAGTTCGACGTTGACGCAGTCAAGTTCACCGGTGGCGAGCCGATGCTCCGGCAGGATCTCGAGGAGATCATCGATCGCACGCCCGATTCGATGGAGGTCTCGCTGACGACGAACGGAACCTTCCTTCCCGGCCGCGCCGAGGACCTCGTCGACGCCGGCCTCGAACGGGTCAACGTCTCACAGGACGCGCTCGATCCGGACGACTTCGCCGAGATCACGAAAAGCGGCGCGTACGAACGGGTCCTAGAGGGCGTCGAGGCGGCACTCGACGCCGGCCTCGACCCGGTCAAGCTCAACATGGTCGTCTTCGAGCACACCGCGGGCTACGTGCCGGAGATGGTCGACCACGTCGCCGAAAACGACGGGCTCCAGCTCCAGTTGATCGAGTACATGCCCGAACTAACGGGCAAGCCCGAGTGGAACATCGACATCGGGCGCGTCCACGACTGGCTCGCCGAGCAGGCCGTCGAGATCGAACACCGCGAGATGCACGATCGAAAGCGGTACTGGATCGGCAGCGGTGACGAGAGCACCGCGGCCCAACCCTCCTCGCCGAACGATGCGGATCTCGGGATGGTCGAAATCGTCGATCCCGTCGAGAACCCGACGTTCTGCGCGAACTGCCACCGCGTCCGGGTCACCCACGAGGGGTACCTGAAGGGCTGTCTCAACCGCAACGACGACCTCCGACCGATGGGCGAGATGAGCAAGCCCGAGATCCGCGACGCGTTCCGCGAGGTCGTCGCGAATCGGGTGCCCTACTACGGCGAGTACATGATCCAGAACGACCAGGGCGAGTGGGAACTGAACGAGGAGTACCTCGAAATCGAGCCGCCGGCGGATTGACCGCGATGTTGTCCGGATCGAATTCGGTGCGAGACGCCTTCCAACGAGAGCGTCGCATCCGTAGTCGACCGCCGGTTTACGAGCAGTCCGACTCGATAGAACCGAACGCCCGCCGCGATCAATCCTCCGCCACCTTTCGTTGCGCTTAAGTACCCGTCGGCGGTACCTTCAGGTGCGATACGTGTAGGGGATGCAGTCCCCGAGTCCGGGAGGGCGATGATAGCACCACGGTGTCGTGGTAGCCAAGCGGCCCAAGGCGCATGGTTGCTAACCATGTGGCGTCAAGCCTCCGGGGTTCGAATCCCCGCCACGACGTCGGATACACGATACTGTCGGACAAACGTCAGTGAACGCCCGATCGAATCCGATCGGTGCGTGAATAGGTTTGTCCGGCAGTAGAGACTGGCGATTTCGCCAGTCGCTTGCAATGCGCGCAGACCAGACACACATCCATCACACATGAGCGAGGAAGCACCTCAAGAACAACAGGAGGACGAAGACCTTCGATACTTCGTCCGCATCGGTCAAACCGACCTCGACGGAACGAAGTCCGTCGAGCGCTCGCTCTCGGAGATGAACGGGATCGGTCGTCGGACCGCCCGGATCATCGCCGACGAAGCGGGCGTCGATCGGACGGCGACGTTCGGTCGACTCGACGACGACGTCATCGACGAGGTCGTCGAACTCGTAGAGAACTACGCCGACGAAGTCCCCGACTGGCTCAACAACCGCCAGGGAGACTTCTACACCGGCGAAACGACCCACGAGATCGGAAACGACCTCCAGTTGACCCGACAGCACGATATCAACCGGATGAAGATGATCGACTCCTACAGGGGCGTTCGCCACAAGCGCGGCCAGAAGGTCCGCGGCCAGCGAACCAAGTCCACCGGCCGAACGGAGGGCACCATCGGAGTCAACGTCGAAGAGATCCGCGAAGAACAGGCCGAAGAAGCCGCCGAAGAGGGAGAGGGTGAATAATGCCACTGGGCACTGACACCAAGCAGTACGAGACGCCGAACCACCCCTACCAGGGTGAACGCATCGCGACCGAACACTCCCTGCTCGATCGCTACGGCCTGAAGAACAAAGAAGAGCTCTGGCGGGCCCAGTCCCAGCTTCGCTCCTACCGGCGCGAGGCCCGGGACCTGCTCGGCCAGGCCCAGGGCGACGAGGCCGTCATCCGCCGCTCCGAGGAGTTCCTCGGACGGCTCAAGCGCGTCGGCATCCTCGACGAGGAAGACGAACTCGGCGACGTCCTCTCGCTGGAAATCGAGGACGTCCTCGAGCGCCGGCTCCAGACGGTCGTCTACCGCAAGGGGCTCGCCAACACCACCCAGCAGGCACGCCAGTTCATCACCCACGGCCACGTCGTGGTCGGTGACCAGCGCCACCGGATCCCGTCGTACGTCGTCGACGTCGACGAGGAGGACCTCGTGGCGTTCGACGAGAACAGTCCGCTCGCGGACGAACTTCACCCCGAACGCGCGGAGGGTCAGTAAACCATGAGTCAGGACGACGAAAAGTGGGGCATCGCCCACGTGCACGCATCGTTCAACAATACCGTCATGACCGTGACCGATCTCACGGGCGCGGAGACGATCGCCAAGTCCTCCGGCGGGACGGCGGTCAAGCAGAACCGCGACGAGGCCTCGCCGTACGCGGCCATGCAGATGGCCGAGTCCGTCGCCGAGGAGGTCAAGGCGGCCGGCATCACCGGCCTGCACGTCCGCGTGCGTGGCCCCGGCGGGAACCTCCAGAAGTCCCCCGGCCCCGGCGCACAGGCGACGATCCGCGCACTCGCCCGATCGGGTATCGAGATCGGACGCATCGAGGACGTCACGCCGATCCCGCACGACGGATCGCGCGCTCCGAAAGGCAAGGGCGGCTACTAGACCATGACAGAAGAGTACGACGTCGAGTTCGTCGAACGCGAGGATCGCGAGGCGCGGTTCCTCGTCCGGGGCGTGACGCCCGCGTTCGCCAACGGCATCCGTCGCGCGATGGTCGCCGACGTGCCGACGATGGCGATCGACACCGTCCGGTTCGTCGAGAACTCGTCGGTCATGTTCGACGAGCAACTCGCCCTGCGGCTGGGACTCGTCCCGCTGACGACCCCGCCGGAAGGCGAGTTCGGCGAGGACGACACCGTCACGCTCTCGATCGACGTCGAAGGGCCGGCCACCGCCTACTCGGGTGATCTCGTCTCGAGCGACGACCTCGTTCGGCCCGCCGACGAGAACGTCCCGATCATCGATCTCAAGGACGACCAGCGGCTCGAAGCCGAGGCGGACGCCGTGCTCGATCGTGGCAAGGGCCACGCGAAACACCAGGGCGGCGTCGCGGTCGGCTACCGACACCTCCAGCGCGTGGAGGTCGTCGGCGATCTGCCCGAGTTCGAGGACGAAGAGAGCCAGATCGTCCGCGGCGTGATAGAGGAAGACGGCGAACTCGTGCCGACGGACGAGTTCGATCACGATCTCTCGAACCGCTATCCGGGGAAAGAGGTCCGGATCGAGGACGTTCCGAACGCCTTCGTCTTCCACGTGGAGACGGACGGCTCCTTCGACATCGAGGAACTGGTCACGCGAGCCGCCGACACCATCGAGGCGCGCGCGGCTGAACTCGAAGACGCAGTACAGCTATAGTATGATCCAACGCCCCCGACCCCACCACGCGATCGACGCACCCGTCGCCAGCGCCGCGAACGACGAGACTGGCGACGCGTCGGCACGCCGAATCGAAAGGGGTTTGAAGGGGCGACGGATAGACGGAAGTGCGAGCAGGGATAGCCAAGTCTGGCCAACGGCGCAGCGTTCAGGGCGCTGTCTCGTAGGAGTCCGCAGGTTCAAATCCTGCTCCCTGCATCCACTTCTCGCAGAACACACTCTCGCTCGGCGACGCGACTCCTCGCGTCGTCGAGCGGTCGCAGTTTCGCAGTATTTGGAGGAAACCAATGAGTAGCAAGACCAATCCGAGGCTCACCGATCTCATCGCCGAGCTGAAGTCGACGTCCCGCGAGACGGACGCCGACGTCTGGCGAGACGTCGCGGATCGACTCGAGAAGCCCCGGCGCACCCACGCAGAGGTGAACCTGGGCCGCATCGAGCGATACGCACGCGAAGAAGAGACAGTCGTCGTCCCCGGCAAAGTGCTGGGCTCCGGCGCACTACAGAAGAACGTCACCGTCGCGGCCGTCGACTTCTCGTCCTCGGCCGAGACGAAGATCGATCAGGTCGGTGACCCAGTACCGCTCGAGCAGGCGCTCGAAGAGAACCCAGACGGAGCAAACGTGCGGGTGATTCGATGAGCATCGCAGAGTTCGACGCGGACGTCGTCGTCGACGCCCGCAACTGTATTCTCGGCCGCGTCGCCAGCGAGGTCGCCCAGCGCGCCCTCGACGGCGATCGAGTCGCGATCGTCAACGCCGAAGACGCCGTCATCACCGGCGACAAGGAAGACGTCTTCGACACCTATCGGACGCGGCTCCAGCTCGGCTCCGACAGGGGGCCGAACTACCCGCGCCGGCCGGACACGATCTTCAAGCGGTCCGTCCGCGGAATGCTGCCGCACAAGAAGCCGCGCGGACGCGAGGCGTTCGACAACGTCCGCGTCTACGTCGGCAACCCCTACGCGGACGACGACGAGCACGAGGCCGAGATCCTCGAAGACACGTCGCTGGATCGGCTGTCGAACATCCGCTTCGTCCACCTGGGCGAAGTCTCCGAACAACTCGGTGCTAACGTCACATGGTAACCAACACGAGTGGCAAGAAAAAGACCGCCGTCGCTCGCGCCACCGTGCGCGAGGGCGATGGTCGCGTGCGAATCAACTCCAAGCCGGTCGAACTGGTCGATCCGGAGATGTCCCGTCTCAAGATGCTCGAACCGTTCCGCATCGCCGGCGAGGACCTGCGCAGCGAGATGGATATCGAGGTCCACGTCGAGGGTGGCGGAATTAGCGGCCAGGCAGACGCCGTCCGCACCGCCATCGCACGCGGGATCGTCCAGCACACGAACGACGCCGAACTCCGTGACGCGTTCATGGAGTTCGATCGCTCGCTGCTGGTCAACGACGTTCGCCAGTCCGAACCGAAGAAGTGGGGCGGCCCGGGCGCTCGGGCGCGCTACCAGAAGTCCTACCGCTAAGGTGATTCAATCATGATGGTACCGGTCCGGTGTTTCACCTGTGGTAACGTCGTCGGCGAACACTGGGAGGAGTTCGACGAGCGAGCAAACGAGGGCGACGAGGATCCCGAAGCGGTTCTCGACGAACTCGGCGTCGATCGCTACTGCTGTCGGCGCATGCTCGTCTCACACACCGACCTCGTCGACGTCGTCGCTCCGTACCAGTAACCCATGCAACAGGAACGACACAACCGATACGAGAAAGCACGGATCCTCGGCGCGCGAGCGCTGCAGGTGTCCTACGGCGCCCCGGTGTTGATCGAGACGGATCAGACGGAGCCGATCCTGATCGCCGCCGAAGAGTACGACGCGGGCGTGTTGCCGTTCACCGTCAAGCGGGGCTACGATCGAAAATGACGCTCATTACCGACGTCCGACTCCGGCGGATCCTCGACTCGCGAGGGAACCCGACGGTCGAGGCCGACGTGGTGACCGAAAGCGGCGGTTTCGGCCGTGCCGCAGCACCGAGCGGAGCCAGCACCGGCGAGTACGAGGCCGTCGAGCGACCGCCGACCGAGGCGATCGCCGCGGCTCGCGACCACGCCGTCCCGCGACTCGTCGGGGAGGCCTACGCAGGCAACCAGCGCGAAGTCGACGCCATCCTGCACGCCGCGGACGGCACCGACGACTTCTCCGAGATCGGTGCCAACAGCGCGGTCGCGATCTCGATGGCCGCTGCGAAAGCCGGTGCCGACGTCCTCGGTGCCCCGCTCTTTCAGCACCTCGGCGGTACGTTCCGCGGCGAAAACTTCCCGATCCCGTTGGGCAACGTCGTCGGCGGCGGCGAACACGCCGCCGACGCGACCGACATTCAAGAGTTCCTCGCCGCGCCCGTCGGCGCGCCGAGCGTCGAGGACGCCGTCTTCGCCAACGCCGCCGTCCACGCCGCCGTCGCAGACCTCCTCGAGGAACGCGACGAACCCGCCGGCAAGGGTGACGAAGGCGCGTGGGCACCGTCGATCGACGACGGCGAGGCGTTCGAGATCGTCGACGAGGCGGTCTCGATGGTCGCCGACGAGGTCGGCTTCGAGATCGGCTTCGGGCTCGACGTCGCGGCCGCCGAGATGTACGACGACGACTCGGAAACCTACGAGTACGAGTCAGCCGGCACCAGCCGCGACACGGACGAGCAGATCGACTACATCGCCGACCTCGTCGACGAGTACGACCTCATCTACGTCGAGGACCCGCTCGACGAGAACGACTACGACGCCTTCGCGGATCTCACCGATCGGGTCGGGGAGCAGACCTTGATCTGCGGCGACGATCTGTTCGTCACCAATACCGATCGGCTCGTCGAGGGGATCGATCGCGGCGCGGCAAACAGCATCCTGATCAAGCCCAACCAGATCGGAACGCTGACCGACGCCTTCGACGCGATCGAACTCGCGACGAAGAACGGCTACGACTCGGTCGTCTCTCACCGCTCGGGCGAGACCGAGGACACGACGATCGCACACCTCGCCGTCGCGACCAACGCGCCGTTCATCAAGACGGGCACGGTCGGAGGCGAGCGAACCGCCAAGCTCAACGAGCTCGTAAGAATCGCAGACGACGCGACATGACAGACAACGACGCATCCCAGGAAGGGCTCGACGCCGCCGAGGAGGAGATCGACGAGGAGCCAGCCGAAGGGGCTGGCCCCGCCGCCGAACCCGAGGAGGACGTCGAGCCAGCAGACGAACAGCCAGCCGAGGCCGACAGCGAGGCCGAGGCCGAACCGGAAGACGAGGGCCCTACACTCGACGACGACGTGATGTCGGACGAGGAAGCGGACCTGCTGATCCCCGTCGAGGACTACCTCGGCGCCGGTGCCCACATCGGCACTCAGCAGAAGACCGAGGACATGGAGCGGTTCATCCACCGCGTCCGGACCGACGGTCTCTACGTGCTGGACGTCTCGAAGACCGACAGCCGCATCCGCACGGCCGCCGACTTCCTCGCGAACTACAACCCCGAACAGATCCTCGTCACTTCGAGCCGTCAGTACGGGCGGTTCCCGGCGGAGAAGTTCGCCGAAGCCGTGGGCGCTCGCGCCCGCACCGGCCGCTTCATCCCCGGCACGCTCACGAACCCGAAGTACGACGGCTACATCGAACCCGACGTCCTCGTCGTCACCGACCCGATCGGCGACGCCCAGGCCGTCAAGGAGGCCATCACGGTCGGCATCCCGGTCATCGCGATGTGTGACTCGAACAACCAGACCAGCAACGTCGACCTCGTCGTCCCGACGAACAACAAGGGTCGCAAGGCCCTCTCGGTCGTCTACTGGCTGCTCGCGAACGAAGTCCTCGATCGACGCGGCGCCGAGCCGTCCTACTCGCTCGAGGACTTCGAGAGTATGGTCTGAGCGGATTCGGATTTGTAGCGTGATTTTTCCGTCGACTCGCCCCTCGAGCCACGCGGCCACCTCGATCGGCCGATCGGAGGCCTGCACCCGATCGATCAGCCCCGTCTACGCCGGGCCGGTAGAACCAGCCCCGTCCGCGCCGAATCGGCGGAGCGACAGAATTAGGTGCTGACCGCCGGAAGTGCCGATATGATCGAGTCCCTCTTCGAGTTCGAGCAGGAGACGCTGCCGCCGGCCGTCGTCCTCTCGACCCTGGCACTGATTGCACTGTTCGCTGTCGGGATCGCCTACCGACTGCTTGCGATCGTCGCGTTCTAACGGGCCAGCGTCGAGACGGAATCGTGTGAATACAGGGCATCAACTGGAAAGTACCATGTCACGATCGGTACCGTCTGGAGCACAGACCGAACCCATCGCGGCCACGCGATCGCCGTGATGGCACTCGTCGTCGGCATCGGACTGTACACCGTCTACGTCGGTAGAGTCCGCCCCGGGCAGAGCGATCGAGCGAGCGAGGAGACGACGATCGACCTCGTCTGGGAGGACCTGGAAGACGGGGAGCGCGGCGTCTTTCCCGTCTGCGAGTCCGGCATGGACGGGAAGATGGTGGAGGCGATCGTTACAGGGTAAGTTCCCGCCTTTTCCCCTGTATCAGTTACTGCACGCGCGGTGATTTCACCACTTTCGGGTCCTGTCGCATCTGGGCGATGGGCCGTGTTCTGCAGACCGACGCCGTACATCGGCCAGTCACTACCCGGCGATTCCTCGTCAAGTTCCTCACCATCACCGCCATCGTCCTCGCCATTCTCACTATTGCCGGTTTCGTCGCTTCCGAAACAGCCAGCGAGGGCAGTTGTGCCCGCAACCCCTGCACAGGTACCGAGCCATCGTCGCCGCGTCTGTGAGACCCGATCAGTCATTGCCTGTCCGCACAAACACTTCAAATAAATAACTCTCCCAATACGGATTACTAGAAAAAAGACGGATGATAGGGGCGGTAGTTGCTCATCGATACCCCACGTCGGGGCTGCTTCCATCGCGATCGTCGCACGACCTCGCGTATCGGGCGATCGCGTTCGAGGCCGACCGACTCGCGGCCATCGAGTCGGGGTCAGCTTTGTGACGGTCGCTCCGGTTGTCGTGCAGGCTCCGACGGCGCTGTCTCCGCGAGGGTGCGGTCGTAAACGGCACGCAGACGCGCCCCCATCTCGTCGATGGTGTAGCCGGTGATCCGGTCTCTCCCGTCCGCACGCTCGTCGCGTTCGAGGACCGCGGCCAGTCGATCGCGGAGCGCGCCTTCCTCGTCCGCGACGAACGAGTTCGAGACGTTCGCGAGCACCGATCGAGCGAAGCCGACGTCGCGGGAGACGACAGGGACGTTGCAGGCGGCGGCCTCCTTGATCGTCATCGGACCGCTTTCGAACCGCGACGTGATCAGGACGGCGTCGGCAGCGTTCAGGTAGTGCGGAACCGCCTCGTAGGGCTGGTTGGCGACGGTCCGCAGGCTGACCTCGCGCTCGAGGCCGTCGACGACGCGTCTCGCCAGCGGGTAGTTCTTCTCCTCGCGAGCAGGGGCGTACGGGAAGAGGACGATTCGTTCGTCGGTTTCCCAGCCGACGCGCTCGCGCGCTTCGCCCCTGGGAATCGGTCGAAACTGCGACGTATCGACGGGGAACGGGACGACGTGGCAGGGCCGATCGACCCGATCGGCCATCGCGTTCGAGGGTACGACGACGGAATCGGCCCGGGCCGTGAACCGCTCGATCACCGGGGCGTAGGGATTGTCGCGGAACTCGCCGCCCCAGAGCGTACAGACGACCTCTAGATCGGTCCGCGAGAGCATCGACGATGCGACGGCGAAGGGAGCGGTGAGGCCGTAGTTGGCGTGGACGAGATCGTAGTCGCCGCCCGCTTCCCGGAGCACTCGTGGGAGGTATCGAGCGTAATCGAGCGACGTCCGCCGCTCGACGTCGTTCTCGAGTGCGCGGTGTTCGCCGGGGACCGGCAGGGTCGTCACCTCGACGTCGGCTCGCTCGAGGGCAGCCACCTGGCTCCGGTAGAAGCTCCGCCAGTCGGTCGTCGTGAGGCTCAGGACGCGTCTCATGGTCACTGTCACCGGGGTGGAATCCGATCGCCTCGCTCCCGCGTGACCGGCGTCGGTTCGCTGACGTCGTCGAGCAACTGGCTGGTCACGTACTCGGTCACGTCGATCGACTCCGCGAGGAGCGTCTCGCGTCGGTTCGCCCAGGTTGCGCGGGCGTTCGAGTTACGACTGATCCGTTCGATGACGTCGATGCCCAGTCTTCGCGATCCGTATGAAACGATCGGACGAGGCCGTACTCCTCGAGCGCTCGAAACTTCCCCATCTCGTCCGGTCCCGCGAACGGGCTGATGCGGACGGTCGGGGTCCCGAGAATCCCCGCCTCGAGCGTCGTCGTCGCGACCTCGCCGACGACGATGTCGGCGAACGCCAGCAGGTGGTGGAAGGCTGCCGACGGGATGGGAAGCGGTTCGCATCCGTCGGGGACCGGGCCCCCGCGCTCGTCGGAGACGTACACCCGTCCCTCGGAGGCGAGTTCGTCGACGATCTCGCGGCGCCCCTCGGGAGAGATGCCCTCTTTCCCGATATCGTGATTTCCCTCCCACGCACCGAAGCGGAGGACCGCGTACCGTTCGTCTGGGTCGACGCCGTGTCGTCGCAGGATCGCCGGATCCGGTTCGAACCGATCGGGGTGGAGGTAGGCGAGTTCGTGGTAGCCGGGGTAGGTAACGTGATCGTCGCCGTACGCTTCGCGGAAACTGACGGGCGTATAGAGCACGTCCGCGAAGGGAAGGGTCAGCCGGTTCCCACCGTTGACCGCCGTTTCGGTGTCGACGTAGACGTGGCTCTCCGCGCCGACCAGCGTCGCGACGTGCGTCGCCGCGATCCCGTGGCTGGTGACGATGTACTCCGGATCGATCGCGCGTGCCCGTCGGAAGAGCCGTGCCTCGTACCGTAGCTGCGTCACTCCCAGCTCGAGCCAGCTGTCGGGTTCCGGACAGAGAAGTTCGTGACCGATGTCGTAGGCGTCGAGGAGACGGCTGGTAACGCCCTTTTCCCGGGCGAACACGTGGACGTCGTGTCCCGCGGACTCGAGTTCACGAATCACGTGTTTGAAGAAGTGGACGTTCGCCGCGTGCTGTATCGTGATGATGCAATCCATACGCGTGAGCGTGAGACCCTCGAGACAGCAGCTGCGGATTATTATACGGATATTACGGCCGTACTGGCGCACGAAACTATTCATCATCGGACCCGGATCCGGCGATCGATCGTTCTCTCTTCCACAGTGGAGTGCAATCGACCGACCTGCTCGAGATCGAGTATCGCCGAACGGATCCGACTGGTGTGAGGCGGTAGCCCCCCGGAACCGCCCATCAGGTCCGGGAAATCACGACGATGCCGTCGCGATCAGTTCTTCGACGAGTTCGGCCGCGTCGATCGCCGTCGTGCCGAAGACGTAGGTGGCCGGTTCGATCCCGAACGCGCCCCGATGATAGGCGACGAGCGGCACGCTGCCCCGATCGTCGAACCGCGATCGGAGGTGTGCGCACCGATCGTCGTAGTCGGCGTCGAACTCGAGGGGGTCGATTCCGAGCGATCGGGCGGCGTCGAGAATCGCGTCGTCGGTCGCGATATTCGTCGCCCCGCGGACCTCGGGGTCGACGTCGGTGGCGGCGAGGATCGCCGTGGCGACGTGTTTCGAAGCGCCGAACTCCGGATTCGCGGGAATTTCGATTCGACCGCCGATCGCGTAGATCCGGCCGGGGATCGCGGCGACGTCGGTCTCGTCGTGCGGTTCGGACAGGCACATGCCGACGTTGGTCCCGACGTTCGGGACGAAGTCGGCCATGCCGGGGACTGAGGCGAGCGTGCGCGCTGCCGTGCGGACGGTCGCGAGCACGTCGCGCTCGGCTCGGACGTCCGGATCGAGGCCGCGGACACAGAGGTCACAGCCAAGCCCCCTGAGTTCCGGCATCTCCTCCTCGTGGAGTTCGCAGATCGGTCCCCGGTCCTCGAGTTGGCGAACGAGCGACAGCAGTTCGGCGAGCGCGTCGTAGCCGTCCATGTCGCCGCTTGCCAGCCCCTCGGCGATTCGATCGGCGGTCGCCACGGTGTTCGGATCCCCGCGGAAGCGATCGTCGCCCTCCGGATCGCCGCTGACGTACTTGCTGACTGCAGCCTGCGTCACGCCGAGGTTGGCGGCGATCTCCTGCTGAGTGAGGCCGCGATCGGCGAGCCGTCGGGCGAGCATCCCGCGCACCGTCGGCAGGAACCGCTCGACGACGAGTTCGCTCGGCAAGACCAGTGACATTGCCCCCGGATTCGGCCGACGAGGACATAAGTCCAGCCACCGCGACCCCGACCGTCGGACACAGAAGCTATTAACCGTCGTCGTGCGAACCGCCGGGCATGACACGTTCGAGCGCCCCCGGGAAGGTGTACTTGTTCGGGGAGCACGCGGTGGTTTACGGCGAGCCCGCCGTCCCATGTGCGATCGAGCGGCGGGCGCGGGTCGAGGTGCAACGACGCGACGACGGACGGCTCCGGGTCAATGCGGAGGACCTCAGCCTCGACGGGTTCACGGTCGAGTACGGAGCGACGGCCGATAGCCAGCCCGACGTCGACGTTCCGGAATCGCTGGTGACGGCGGCGACGCAGTACGTCGACGGCGCGATCGAACAGGTACGCGAGGTGACCGGCGCGGAGGACGTCGGCTTCGACGTGACCATCGAGAGCGACATTCCGCTGGGTGCGGGACTCGGGTCGTCCGCGGCCGTCGTGGTCGCAGCCATCGACGCCGCCACTCGCGAACTCGGCGTCGCGCTCGACACCGACGACCTCGCCGAGCGCGCCTTCCGGACCGAGTACGCTGTCCAGGAGGGACAGGCCTCGCGTGCGGACACGTTCTGTTCGGCCACCGGCGGCGCGGTCAGGGTCGAGGGCGACGACTGCCGATCGATCGAGGCACCCGATCTGCCGATCGTGATCGGCTTCGACGGCGGCGCTGGCGATACGGGTGAACTGGTGGCGGGCGTCCGCGGCCTGCGCGACGAGTACGAGTTCGCGGCGGATACGGTCGAGGCGATCGGTGACGTCGTCCGGAACGGCGAACAGGCGCTCGCGGACGGCGACCTCGCGGAACTCGGGCGGCTGATGGACTTCAACCACGGCCTCCTGTCGGCGCTGGGCGTCTCCTCGCGGTCGCTCGACGCGATGGTCTGGGCGGCACGTGACGCCGAGGCCTACGGCGCGAAACTGACCGGCGCCGGCGGCGGCGGCTGTATCGTCGCCCTTGATCCGACCGACGAGACCGAGACGGCCCTCTCCTTCACGCCGGGCTGTGAGAACGCCTTCCGCGCGGAACTGGCCGATACGGGGGTGAAACAGCTCGAATGATCGTGTGCAAACTGGGCGGCAGCGTCGTCACCGACAAGGACCGCCCGGAGACGCTCGACGGCGAGGCGCTCGATCGGGCGGCGGACGCGATCGCCGCGGCGACCGCGAAAAGTGGCGACGCGTTCGCGGATGGACTGGTCGTCGTCCACGGCGGCGGGAGTTTCGGACACCACAACGCGAGCGAACACGGCGTCAGCACGACCGCCGGGACGCACGACGCGGGTGCCGTCCTGGACATCCACGGCGCGATGAAGACGCTCAACAGCTTCGTCCTCTCGCGACTGCACGAGCGAGACGTCGCGGCCGTCCCGGTCCATCCGTTCTCGGCGGGCCACCGCGACAGCGAAGCAACACTGACGCTTTCGACCGGCCAGATCGAGACGCTGCTCGCAGAAGGGTTCGTCCCCGTCCTGCACGGCGACGTGATCGCCCACGAAGGCGAGGGGGCGACCATCGTCAGCGGGGACGAACTCGTCGCGGCGCTCGCGCGCGATCTCGGGGCCGATCGGATCGGCCTCTGCTCGACGGTTCCGGGCGTCCTCGACGCGGACGACGCCGTGATCGATCGGATCGGGGCCTACGAGGACGTGGCGGACGTGCTCGGGGAGAGCGATTCGACGGACGTCACCGGCGGGATGGCCGCGAAGGTCCAGGCGCTGCTCGAACTGGATGCCGAGGCCTCGATCTTCGGCCTCGACGACTTGCACGCGTTCCTGGAGGGCGCGGAACCGGGAACGACGATCGGGTAGGACGCTGTTGCACGATTTTGACTCGTTCTCCGACACGGCGCACGCAGCGGTCAGAACGTGTCGACGACCTCGTGGAGACAGCCGTCTTCTTTGTAGTGGCTGAAGTGGTCCGGGACGTAATCGACGTTGTGGTCGGTGTAGTTCTCCGGCGGCGTGCCGTCGACGCCGGCAGCCCCGACGGCGGTTCCCCACTCGGCGGTGCTGTACGCCCAGTCCAGGACGTCGTCGTCTTCCATCCAGTAGTTGTCCAGACGTCCGGTCGCAGCTTCGATGCTCGACCCGTACTGGCCAGCCATCGAGACGGCGTCGTCGTCAGCCGCACCGCCGAGCAGGACCGTCGATTCGACGACGTCGGTCCGGCCCCAGGCGTCGAGCGATTGCAAGGCGCTGAGCGCGACTCGCGCACCGAGCGAGTGACTGCACACGCGGAGCGTGACGTCGGGATTCGCATCCGCGTACTCGGTCAGGAAGGCTGCCAGTTTCGCGCCGTTCCGTTCAGCGATTTCGGTCGCGTTGTACCAGCCGAAATCCGCGTCCCAGGAGTAGCCGACGACGGGGGAGTCGTATCCTTCGGCCGCGAACGTCTCGCCGGCCTCGCTGACCGAGCAGACGCCGCCCTCCAGATCGTTGTTCCACCCGTGGGCGTGGATCAGGAGTTCGTCCTCGGGATCGGTGTGAACGCCCGGAATCCCGTCTCCGGCGTACTCGAAGTTGGTGGCGGTATTGCCGTCGGTCAGGACGACGCTCCCGTACCACGTCGTATCGAAGTGGCCGCGGGTCGTCACCCGCGGATAGGACATCGGCGGATCGTCGCAACTGCCTTTCTTCCCCGCCGAAACGGGAGAACTCGCCGTCGCGATCGCTCCGGTTCCGACGACGACCGCGCCGACCCCTCGAAGGACGGATCGTCGAGAGGGGGTCGTCGAAGGAGACGAACTCGAGCTCTTGGTATGCCGTGACATAACGGTAGACCATTACTCCAATACAATTAATATTTATGAAATACGGGTCGGAAAATGCCGCTCGACGGGGTTCGGTCTCCGGATCGAGTCGACGACGGGCGGCGTAGTCGGCCGGCACGTGGTCAACCCGCTGTGTTTTTAACACCCGGGCGTGTAGGGATCAGTAGCGAAACCCGCGGGCAAGTGCGTTCGCGGCCCACGGCGGTGCCGTGGGCCGATCGGCGGCGGTCGCCGCCACGAGCGCATAGCGGGATGGCCAACGTGCTGCAAGACGCCGGGGCCGCACAACCGGGAGTCCGCGGACCGTTTCGATGAGAGTCCACACGCGGCTTTCAGTACAACGACCATGGAAATCGAAATTGCAACGATTGGCGGTTACGAAGAAGTCGGACGGCAGATGACTGCCGTCCGTGCCGGTGACGACGTCGTCATCTTCGACATGGGACTGAACCTCTCGCAGGTTCTGATCCACGACAACGTCGAAACCGAGCGGATGCACAGTCTCGACCTGATCGACATGGGCGCGATCCCCGACGACCGGGTCATGAGCGATCTCGAGGGCGACGTCCAGGCCATCGTGCCGACCCACGGCCACCTCGACCACATCGGTGCCATCTCCAAGCTGGCCCACCGGTACAACGCGCCGGTCGTCGCCACGCCCTTCACGATCGAACTCGTCAAGCAGCAGATCGAGGGCGAGCAGAAGTTCGGCGTCGAGAACGACCTGATCAAGATGGACGCCGGCGAGACGATGTCGATCGGCGACAGCGGGCAGGTCGAACTCGAGTTCGTCAACGTCACCCACTCGATCATCGACGCGATCAACCCGGTTCTCCACACGCCCGAGGGTGCCGTCGTCTACGGGCTGGACAAGCGGATGGACCACACGCCGGTCATCGGCGACCCGATCGACATGGAGCGATTCCGCGAGATCGGTCGCGAGGGCGACGGCGTCCTCTGTTACATCGAGGACTGTACGAACGCGAACAAGAAGGGCCGGACGCCCTCCGAAAACGTCGCCCGCGAGCACCTCCGCGACGTCCTCTACAGCATGGAGGACTACGACGGCGGCATCGTCGCCACGACGTTCTCGAGTCACATCGCTCGCGTGACGAGCCTCGTCGAGTTCGCCAAGGACATCGGCCGCCAGCCCGTCCTGCTGGGCCGGTCGATGGAGAAGTACTCGGGCACTGCGGAGCGACTCGACTTCGTCGACTTCCCCGAGGACCTGGGGATGTTCGGCCACCGCAAGTCCGTCGATCGGACGTTCAAGCGGATCATGAACGAGGGCAAGGAGAACTTCCTGCCCGTCGTCACCGGCCACCAGGGCGAGCCCCGTGCGATGCTCACCCGGATGGCACGCGGCGAGACGCCGTACGAACTGGACGACGGCGACAAGGTCGTCTTCTCGGCGCGGGTCATTCCGGAACCGACCAACGAGGGCCAGCGCTACCAGGCCGAAAAGCTGCTCGGGATGCAGGGCGCCAGGGTCTACGACGACATCCACGTCTCGGGCCACCTCAACCAGGAGGGCCACTACGAGATGTTGGACGCCCTCCAGCCACAGCACGTCATTCCGGCCCACCAGGACATGAGCGGCTACTCCAGCTACGTCAACCTCTGCGAGAGCGAGGGGTACAAGCTCGGTCGGGATCTCCACGTCACGCGAAACGGCAACCTCATCCAGCTTGTCGACTGATATGACGAGCCCCGAGGCACGAGAAGAAGCAGTGCTCGAGGCGGTCCGGAAACGGCGTGAACAGGTCAACGAATCGATCCCCGACGAACTCCCGATCCAGCGGCCGGAACGGCTCTACGAGGCATCGCGCTACCTGCTCGACGCCGGCGGCAAGCGGCTCCGCCCGGCGGTCCTGTTGACGACCGCCGAGGCGCTCGTCGACGTCGAGCCGATGAGCCAGGATTACCGATCGTTCCAGCCGATAGCGGCGGACGAGGCGTCCACGATCGACGTCATGGCGGCCGCAATCAGCGTCGAGGTCATCCAGTCGTTCACGCTGATCCACGACGACATCATGGACGACGACGACCTTCGTCGGGGCGTCCCCGCGGTCCACAGGGAGTACGACCTCGAAACCGCGATCCTCGCGGGTGATACCCTCTACTCGAAGGCCTTCGAGATTCTGCTCGAGACCGGCGCGGACGCCGATCGGCTGGTCGAGGCGTTCGAGGTGCTCGCGACCACCTGCACGAAGATCTGTGAGGGGCAGTCGCTCGACGTGACCTTCGAGGAACGCGAGGACGTCTCGCCGGCGGAGTACCTCGAGATGGTCGAACAGAAGACGGCGGTACTGTACGCTGCCTCCGCGTGTCTCCCCGCAGTCTTGCTGGGTGCCGACGTGGAGACGGTCGACGCCCTCTACGGCTACGGGCTCGACATCGGCCGCGCGTTCCAGATCCAGGACGACGTCCTCGACCTGACGGTTCCGAGCGAAAAACTCGGGAAACAACGCGGTAGCGACCTCGTCGAGAACAAACAGACGCTGATCACGGTCCACGCTCGCGACCACGGACTCGACGTGGAGGACCTGGTCGATACGACCGACGTCGACGCCGTCACCGAGTCCGAGATCGACGACGCAGTCGCCGAACTCGAAACCGTCGGCTCGATCTCGTACGCGAACGAGACGGCTCGCGAACTGGTCAGCCAGGGGAAAGACCGGCTCGAAGTGCTGCCGGACAACGAGGCTCGCGGCCAGTTGTGCGATCTCGCGGACTACTTGATCGAGCGCGGGTACTGACCGTCGAGGTCAGTCGGCCGGCGGCGCGACGGCGTCGCGCTCGTTTCCGTCGGTCCTCTCCTCGCCACCCGCTTCGTCACCCGACTTCTCCTCGGCCGCCTCGAGGATCGTCGCCATCGTCTCGAGTTCCCGCTCGAGCGAGTCGTCGCCGATGGCGTCGGCCTCGGCGGCGAAGTGATCGCGGAAGGCGTCGATGCGCTCTGCGTACGGGGGTGTAACCTGCAGGTCCGCCGACTGCCGCTCCCACTCGCCGAGGTCGGGCGCGTCGGTCCGCTCGAGACCGCCGTCGGGGGCTTCCGGGTCGTCGCCGGCGAGCGAGGCGCGCTCGTGGTCGATCCAGTTCTCCATCAGGGTCGCGTATCGCGAGAGAGCGACGGCTTTGCGGACGCTGTCGGTCTCGAAGTACTCGGGCTCGCGATCGTCGAAAACCACGCGCTCGGACGTCTCGTGGCGCACGCCGTCGCGATCCTCGTAGCTCGCAGTCAGTTCGAGGTCAGGGTCGTCGCCGGTCTCGTTCAGTTGCAACAGGACGACTCCTCCCTTGCTGGCGCCGTCCTCCGTGGGCGAGGGAAACAGCGTGTTGA
Organism: Halosolutus halophilus; assembly: GCF_022869805.1. Lineage (NCBI taxonomy): Archaea > Methanobacteriati > Methanobacteriota > Halobacteria > Halobacteriales > Natrialbaceae > Halosolutus > Halosolutus halophilus. Next base: position 2,032,226 of record NZ_CP094974.1, read on the forward strand.
CCGACAGCAACTCCCCGGTCGCCTCGTCGGCGTCCGGCGAGCCGTAGACCTCCTCGATCTCGTACCCCTCCGACTCGAGGGTGAGTTCGAGGTCGTACACCATCGGCGTGACCATGTACTCGAACTCCTCGCTCATCCGCTCCTCGAAGCGCTCGGCGGAGTGGACGGCGTAGTAGTTGGCGCCGCGGACGGCCGTAATCTCCTCGACAAGCGCCGAGTGGAAGTCCATCCCGACGCCGACGAACGTCGAGTGGATCCCCCGCTCGGCGTCGGCCTCGAGGCGTGCTTCTAACCCGCCGGCGCTCGTGTCGCCGGCGTTCGGCATCGCGTCGGTGAGGTAGACGATCCGGGTGTCGTAGCCCGCGTCGTCGGCGTGCGGTTCGACCAGTTCGCGGGCCTCGTCCATCCCGGACTCGAGGTTCGTCCCGCCGTCGGCTTCGATCGAACGGATCTCCGTCTCGAGGGCGTCGCGGTCGCGTTCGTCCATTCGTTCGAGGGGGGCGACGGTCTCGGCGCGGTCGTCGAAGGTGACCAGCGCGAAGCGGTCGTCGTCCTCGAGTCGATCGAGGAGGGCGACGGTCGCTTCGTTCGCCGCGTCCATCTTCGGTTTCGTCTCCTCGGGGACCGTCTCGGATTCGTCGTCGTAGTGGTACTCGGCCATCCCGGAGTCCATCGACCCCGAGACGTCGAGGACGACGACGAGGTTGAGGTTCTCGCGCTCGAACTCGGACGCCTCGAGGTTCGAGTTCAGCCCGACCGAGAGGTACTGTTCGGTCTCGTTCGAGAGCGGATCGGCCGTCACGGCCCGGCTGTAGGCCGGACAGAACAGTTCGTCGCAGTCGCGATCCCCCGTCTCGAAGTAGTAGTCGTAGAACAGTCCCTCGTGGGTGACGTCGGAGCGGATCGGCAGGTAACCCGCCTCGACGTTGTCCCTGAAGTTGTCGACGTCCTGTGCGCCGCCGACAGCGTAGCCGAGACTGTCACCAGCGTCGCCACCGGACGAGGCCTCGAGACCGCCGCCGAACGAACAGCCCGCGAGCACCAGCATCGCGACGACCGCGAGCGTGGTTATCACGTACCCCCGTCTCCGCTGTATCATGTGCGTCTCGACAGTGGGTCACCACTACTATGTTTGGATAGTTATAATGTTCATTTCAGCTAGGTTCTCCAGCGGCCAGCGCGAGCACCGCATCTGCCAGGGGGACTCTACACCGCATCCGCCAGGGGCGACCCTACCCCGCATCTGTCCGGGACGACTCCACACCGCGGGGATTTTGAACGGGCGCGGTAAATCTCCCACCAATGGACGACGAGTTACGCGAGCGTGTCGAACGCGAAGCCGAAAAGCACGCGTTGTTGAACGCGGTCAAGCACGAGAGCGACGCCGACGTCGGTGCCATCATGGGGCCGCTGATGGGCGACAATCCCGACTTCCGCGCACACGGCGACGAGATCCCCGGCGTCATCGGCGGCGTCGTGGGTCGGGTCAACGACCTCGAGTACGACGCCAAGCGCGATCGCCTCGAAGAACTCGCGCCCGAGGAACTGGCCGCGATCGAGGCCGAAGACGAGGCGGACGAGCACGCCCTCCCGTCGCTGCCGAACGCCGACGAGTACGACGAGATCCGGATGCGGTGTGCGCCGAACCCGAACGGCCCCTGGCACGTCGGCCACGCCCGGATGCCCGCCGTCATCGGCACCTACAGGGAGCGGTACGACGGCTGGTTCTGCGTCCGGTTCGACGACACCGATCCCGAGACGAAACGTCCGGATCTCGACGCCTACGACGCCATCCTGGAGGACCTGGACTACCTCGGCTTCGAACCCGACGACGTCTACCGGGCGAGCGATCGGCTCGAAACCTACTACGAGCACGCACGAGAACTGATCGACCTGGGCGGCGCGTACACGTGCTCGTGTCCGGGTGACGAGTTCTCGGACCTGAAGAACGCGGGCGAGCCGTGTCCACACCGCGACAAGGCTCCCGAGGCCGTCCGCGAGGAGTTCGAGGCGATGGTCGACGGGGAGTACGACAGCGGCGAGATGGTCCTCCGCGTGAAGACCGATATCAGTCACAAGAACCCGGCGTTGCGCGACTTCGTCGCCTTCCGGATGATCGACACGCCCCATCCCCGCGAGGAGGCCAGCGAGTACCGCTGCTGGCCGATGCTCGACTTCCAGTCGGGGATCGACGATCATCGTATCGGCATCACCCACATCATCCGCGGGATCGACCTCCAGGACTCGGCGAAGAAACAGCGATTCGTCTACGACTACTTCGACTGGGAGTACCCCGAGGTCGTCCACTGGGGGCACGTCCAGATCGACGCCTACGACGTGAAGATGAGCACCTCGACGATCGCCGAACTGATCGAGCAGGGCGAACTCGACGGCTGGGACGACCCCCGGGCGCCGACGCTCAAGAGTCTGCGTCGCCGCGGCATCCGCGGCGAGGCGATCGTCGACGCGATGGTCGACCTCGGCACCTCGACCAGCGACGTCGACCTCGCGATGAGTTCGATCTACGCGAACAACCGCGACCTGATCGACGACGAGAGCGATCGGCGGTTCTTCGTCCGCGACGGGACCGAACTCCCGATCGGCGGCGACCCACCCGCGGAGGCGAACCCGCCGCTGCACCCCGACCACGAGGATCGCGGCGTCCGCGAGATCCCCGTCGGCGACGCGGTCCTGCTCGAGTCCGAAGACGTCCCGCAACGGGAGGCGCGCGTCTGGCTCAAGGGGCTGGGCTGTTTTCAGTTCACCCGCGACGTCCTCCAGTACACCGGCGAGGATATCGACGTGGTCCGCGAGGGTGACGTCGACGTGATCCACTGGGTCCCGGCGAGCGAGAGCGTCCCCGTCCGGATGCGCACGCCCGACGGCGACGTGGCCGGGCGTGGGGAACCCGGCGTCGCCGACCTGGAACCGGACGAGGTCGTCCAGTTCGAGCGCGTCGGATTTGCCAGGATCGATCACCACGACGACGGGGAGACCGTCGTCTACTTCACGCACCCCTGACGCGATCGACTGGTTCGCCGATCGCAGCCGCTACGGGGGAGTTCACTCGAGCAGATCGTCGGCCCGATCGGGCACCGGGTCCGCGACGACGCCGTCCTGACGGCCGAGCACGCGGGCGTGGGCGGCACAGACGTACCGGTTCGCGGCCCACGGAATGTGCAACTCGACGGCGGCGGGCCGATCGCAGTCCGCTTCGGAACACTCCATACCGGTGTCAACGTGACCCACCGTTTGAGTGTTTCCCCCGTTCCCGATCAGAACAGGAAGACGGCCACGAGGAAGCCGAAGAGGATCGACGCCGTCAGCAGGACCTGCACCGCTGTCGACGCGAAGACGCCGACGGTCGTGTAGACGGCCGAGCGCGTGCTCCCCTCGAGTTCCCCCTTCCGGACGAACTCGAGGGCGAAGACGGTGCCGAAGAGGCCGGCGACCAGCCCCAGCGGGCCGGTGACGACCATGAGGACGAGCCCGACGACCGCGGCGACGGCGGTCGTTCCCCACGAGGCGCCGCCGGCTTTCGCCGCCATCGATCCGCCGAAGAACTCGACGAGTGCAGTGACGACGGCGATGGAGACGAGGACGGCGAAGGTGAGAACCCCGAGGTTGGCGAATCCGGAGCCCCACCAGTAGAGGCCGAGTCCGGCCAGCGAGAGGAGGCCGCTGGGAACCATCGGGACGGCCGCCCCGACGATGGCACCGACGAGCAACGCGATCGCGAGGACCGTCACTGCATCGACCATACGCCCACCGACGGGCCCTCGGATCAAAATCGTACCGCTGGCTTCAGCAGGTCGGGGACCGGGATCGGCGATCACAGGCCCCAGAAGAACGCGATACCGACGGTCGTCACGATCGCGAGCAGGAACTGGAGCGGGCCGCCAACGCGGACGAAGTCCCGGAACTGGTACTTTCCCGGTCCGTAGACGAAGAGGTTGGTCTGGTAGCCGACGGGCGTCATGAACGCCGTGCTGGCGGCGAAGGTCACCGCGAGGACGAACGCGAACGCGTTCGCGTCCAGTCGCGAGGCCACGTCGACGGCGACCGGGACGAGCAACACGACGCTCGCCTGGTTGCTGACGACGTTGGTCATCAGGGCCGTCACCAGGTAGAACAGGCCGAGGACGGCGACCGCCGGCAGAACGTCCGCACTCGAGACGACGAGCGCACCGAGGATATCCGCGCCGCCGGTCTCGGCCATCGCGTTCCCCAGCGGGATGACGCCCGCGAGCAGGAAAATGATGTCCCACTGGACGGACTCGTAGGCCTCGGCCGGTTTGACGACGCCGGTCGCGAGCATCGTGAGGACGCCGGCCAGGGCGGAGACCATGATCGGCAACAGATCGATCGCGGCCAGTCCCACGACAGCGAGAATGACGCCGACCGCGATCGGCAGTTTCGAGCTTCGGAACTGCTGGAGCGCGAGATCGCCGGCGACGATGACGTTCGGATCGTCTGCGAGGCGGTCGACCGTCTCGGGCTCGGACTCGATGAGAAGCGCGTCTCCCGGCCGGAAGGTGAACTCTGACAGCCGTTCGTGGGTGATCTTGCCGCCGCGGCGAACGGCGAGCACTCGAGCCCGATAGGTGTCGGAGAAGCCGGCCGAGTCGATCGTCTCGCCGATCAGTTCCGACCCCGCCGTGAGGACGATCTCGACGAGCGTCTGTTCCGGCGCGAGGGTCTCGAGGTCAGCTTCGGCGGTCACGCCGGGAACGAGGTCGACCCCGTCGACGTCGAGCAACGTCTGGAGCGCGTCGTCGGTGAGTCGGACCGTGTAGACGTCGTCGCTCTGGACGGTCGTCGACAGCGGGGGCGAGGAGACGTACCGATCGTTCCGGATGAGCTGGGTGACCTCGGCCTCGAAGTCGACCTCCTCGAGGGCGTCTCGAATCGTCGTGCCGATCACCGGCGAGTGCTCGCGAACGACGAGTTCCGTGAGGAACTCCTCTTTCGCCGTCGTCTCTCGCTCGCTTCGCGGCGTCACGTGCGACGGAGTGAGCCAGTTGCCGACCGTGAGCAGGTACGCCGAACCGACGACGAACACGACGACGCCGAGGTGGGTAAACTCGAACATCGAGAAGGGCCGATCGATGTACTGCGCGGAGAGACTGCTCGCGACGAGGTTGGTGGAGGTACCGATGAGGGTGAGCATGCCGCCGAACATCGACGCGTACGACAGGGGCAAGAGGAGCTTCGAGGGGGAGGTTCCGTTCTCGTGGGCGAGGTCGTTGACCATCGGCACCAGCACGGCGACCGCGGCCGTGTTGTTGATCAGTCCCGACAGCGGCCCGACGATGCCGATCGTCGCGCCGAGTTGCCTGTATTCGTTCGTGCCGGTGTACGACGCGATGGTCTGCTGGAGGCGCTGAATCAGGCCGGTCCGGCGAACCCCCTCGCTCAGAATCATCATCGAGAGGATCGTGACCGTCGCGGGGTTCGAGAATCCCGCCACGCCGTCGCTCGGCGAGACGCCCGTCCACGGACCGAGTACCATCAGGCTGACCATGATCCCGATCGCCGTGACGTCGATAGGGACTGGCTCGGTGACGAACAACACGAGCGCCACGAAGATGATCAGAAAGACCAACAGTGCCCCAGTCGTCAGCGCGGCCATCCGGTTGCGCGTACTTCCGGAGCGATTGTCAAATAACCCCCGTCACGTCTCGCCGGGCGCCCGACGCACCGGATCGCGATCGTCGGGCGGTCCCGACGCACCGGATTGTGATCGTCGAGCGCCCATATCGGTCGCCGTCGATGGCCCATCCCGGAGCCCCCGTCGATTCGGTACACATACCTGCCTTCGGTAGAACCATTACCTATGACGGACGGTGCGATCGTCGTCGGCGCGTCCTCGGGGATCGGCGAAGCGCTCGCCCGGGAACTCGCCGACGAGGGGTACGAGGTCGGCCTGGCGGCGCGACGCACCGAGCGACTGACGGAGATCGGTGCCGAGTTGCCGACGATGGCCTACGTCGCGACGATGGACGTGACCGATACCCAGGACGCCCGCGAGGGGTTTTTCGAACTGGTGGACGCGATGCAGTCGGTCGATCTCGTCGTCATCAGTGCCGGGGTGGGCTGCGCGAACTACGACCTCGACTGGGAACCGGAACGCCGGACGATCGACGTCAACGTGCGCGGGTTTACGGCGATCGCGACGGCCGCGATGGAGTACTTCGAGAAGGAGAACCTGGCGAGCAAAACGGACGGCCACCTCGTGGGAATCTCGTCCGTCGCCGCCCACTTCGGTAACGGCGGTACGCCGGCGTACAACGCCTCGAAGGCGTTCGTCTCGACCTATCTCGAGGGCCTGCGAAACCGCCAGCGCGGTGTCGGTTCGGACGTGACGATCACGACGATCGAACCCGGATTCGTCGACACCGGCATGTCCATGGGCACGTTCTGGGAGTGCTCGCCCGAGACGGCGGCGAAACAGATCGCCCGCGCGATCGAGATGCGGCGGGAGCACGCGTACGTAACCCGGCGCTGGCGACTCGTCGCGTGGACGCTTGACCTGCTACCAGAGTTCGTCCTCCGGCGTGTCCTTCCGTGACCTCGGCCCGCAGATATAGCCGTGGGCGTTCTCCCGTCCCCGTACGATCCGTCCCCGAATTCGAGAGTTACTCCCCGGCGAACCGATCGCGGACCGCGAGCGCCGCGTCCGTTCCGTAGCGATCGACCAGCGGGCAACAGGCCTCGCCGAGGGCGCGCATACACTGCCCGGATGAGGGATAATCGAGGCGATCGGCGACCGTCGGCCACTCGCGTCCCTGCAGGGCCCGGAGGACGAGCAGTCGTTCCTCGCGTGCCGTCAGGTCGATCGAATCGGGGTCCTCAGTCAGATATCGGACGACCAGCGATCGGAACGGGCCGGGGTTCACGTCGAACAGTCCGGGTCCGTAGGCGGCGCCGGCGACGACGCGCCACTCGTGATCGGACAGGTCGAGCGGCGGGGTCGCGTCGACGCTCCGGAGGACTGCGCGGGCCACGTCCGGGTCCAGATCGGCGAGCGAATCCGAGCAGACGGCGGCGAACCGGCGGGCGAACCGGTCGGCGTGGCGATCGTGGAGCGCTCGACCGTCGTCGCTCGTGGGCGCGAGCATGAGCGCGGAGTACTCGCCGCTGGCGTCGTTGCGCGTCGTCGAGACGTGGATCGTGCCGTACCCGTTTTCGTTCCAGAACCGCAAGAGGCCGGGCGTGGCCCCGAACCCGGTTCCGAGCCAGTCGACGTCGTCGGCGAACTCCGTCCGGATCTCCGCGAGCAGTCGCGATCCGAGTCCGCGCGATCGCGCGACGTGGTGGGTCGCGATCCGAACGATCCGGAGTCCCGCAGGATCGCCCGCCGCCTCGTCTCGCAACTGGCTCGTGAGCACGTCGGGGAGCATGTTCCCGCGGACGCGACCGCCCTCGTACATCGCCGATCGCGTCTCGCTCGCGAGGTTCCCCTCGCGGGCCAGCAGTGCGACGCTGACGACGTGATCGTCGTGGACCAGCGCCCGCGCCTCGAGGTTCGGAGCGTCGAGGAGTCTGGCGAGATCGTTGGGTTCGGTCCGGTAGTGGGCGAGCACCAGGAGTCCGAAGGCCTCCCGCAGCAGGGTTTCGTCGGCCAGGAGCGCGTCCGGATCGATCCGGCGGTACTCGATCGCGTCCGAGTCGGGTTTCGCGTCCGCGACGAGCGGCTCCACGGGCGGTCTGGCGTCGAGCAACAGGGCGCGAAACGCCCAGACCTCGATCGGATCCCCCGCAGCGTAGCGGATCGGCACCGACATCGTGCAGTCGGTGACCGCGTGATCGCTCGCCGCGAGCCGATCGCGAAAGCGGACCGAGAACCCGCGACCGGCGCCCTCGTAACCGTGGATCGTCGTCGCGAACGCGATGCAGTCGGCGTCGAGCAACGATCCGAGCGTCGCGACCGGCAGTGCGGCCGCCTCGTCGACGACGACGACGTCGGCACGCTCCAGTCGATCGACGGCCTCGTCAGGATCGCGAAACCGGACCCGCCCGCCGGTACTCGTCTCGATCGACTTCGGTTCGGTGGTCGTCGCGACGTCGAGCGTCTCGCAGAGTTCGCCCGCGCGATCCAACACCTCTCGCGCGTTCCGGAACTGGGGTGCGGTGACGAGCACGTCTCGGCCGTCGGCGGCGAACGCCCCCGCCGCGAGTCCGGCCGCGCTCGACTTGCCGCGGCCTCGATCGGCCTCGAGGACGACGGCCTGTGGGTCCCCGGACTGTCGATCGGTTGTCCCGATGCCGTCCTCGTCGACGGCCAGCGATTCGAACGCGGCGACGGCCTCGGCCTGATCGGCAGTGAGGCAGGCCTCGTAGGCGGCGGCCGGGAACCGGTGGTCGTCGGGGGCGGCGATCGAGGTCGATTCAGCGGCCAGGCGGGGGGCAGGCCGGGTGAGTCCGTCGTCTTCGATCGCGCCGGCGTCGCAGTCGACGATCGCGATTCCGCGATGTGCGCAGAGGGTCTCGACGAGACGGCGGCGAAACCGACCCGTCACGTCCGACAGCGAAAACGGGGGCACGGCCAGCGACTCGTCGAACCCGTCGCGCCGATCGGGCCACGCGTCGAGCGGCGGCGTCAGGAGGACGAGCAGGCCGCCACCGTCGACGGTGCCGACGAGTTTCCCGAGGGCGTTGGGCCGGAGTTCCGCGTGGGTGTCGATCGCCACGACGTCTCTCGTCGTCCCGAGCAGGTCGCCGGCGTGCGACTGGGGGACCTGCTCGCAGCGAAGTCGATCGTCGGGGCCGACCAGCGTCGTCCGCGTGATCGGGACCGACAGACCGTCGAGGACGGCCTCCAGGGCGTCGTAGCCCCGGTCGCGATCGCCCGCGAGGACGAGCAGTCGGCGCTCGTTCGATCGGCGCGCTTCGTGCCGGAGTTCGCGGGCGAGTTCGAGGACGGCCGCGTCCGCGTCCGAATCCGCGTCCATACGTCTGCCTTGGGAACTCGAGCGTAATAGCGGTGTTCGATATCCGCGGCGGCCATGGCGCGCAGGGCACGTGTGGGTTCTCTTCGGACGTTCCTGTGACCACTGAACCGGGGGATACTCCTCGTCGGTCGTTCCCCCAAATTGGGAATCAATTTGTAGTTTCTTATACAATTGGTGTCGAACGACGATACGTGAGTGACCATGACTTCCGACGCTGACGACAGTGGTGTCCGACGGCAACCGGACGGTACCGATCGAGCGGCCTACTTCGTGGGCGGCGGAATCGCGTCCCTTGCTGGGGCCGCGTTTTTGGTTCGTGACGGGGAGATGCCCGGTGAGAACGTTACCGTCCTCGAAAAGTTGGACGTGATGGGCGGTGCACTCGACGGCTCCGGATCGCCGGAAGAGGGATACGTCATCCGCGGCGGCCGGATGTTGAACTATCCGACCTACGAGTGTACGTGGGATCTGCTGGAGTCGATCCCCTCGCTCGAAGACCGCGACAGGTCGATCAAGGACGTGATGGACGAGTTCAACGAACGGAACCCGACGTACGCGGTAGCGAGGTTGATGGGTGAGGATCAGAAGGTACTGGACGTCTCGTCGTACGGCTTGGAGATGGAGCACCGACTCTCGCTGTTGCAACTCGTCCTCACGCCCGAGACGCGACTGGGGGACACGCGGATCGAGGAGTGGTTCTCCGAGTCGTTCTTCGAGACGACGCTCTGGTACATCTGGGCGACGACGTTCGCCTTCCAGCCGTGGCACAGCGTCGCGGAAATGCGCCGGTACATGCACCGCTTCATGCACGAGTTCCCCCGGCTACACACGCTGGAGGGCATCGACCGGACCAAGTACAACCAGTACGACTCGATGGTGCGTCCCATCCGGCGGTGGCTCGAAGAGCACGGCGTCGAGTTCCGGAGCGGCTGTGAAGTGACGGATCTGGACATCGCGCCCGCCCGGGCCGGCAAGACGGTCGAGACGATCCACTACGAGTCCGACGGAACGGCCGAAACGATCGACGTCGAGCCGAACGACCTCGTCTTCGTGACGAACGGGTCGATGACCGACGGATCGGACCTCGGATCGATGACGGACTCGCCCGACCTGAACACGACGGGTGCCTCCTTCGAGCTATGGAAGAACATCGTCGAGGACCATCCGGAGTTCGGATCGCCGTCGGCGTTCGCCGACCACGTCCAGGAGACGAAGTGGCCATCCTACACGGTCACACTCGACGAGCCGGACCTGCTCGAACACATCGTCGAGGTTACCGGTGAAGAACCCGGGAACGGACTGATCACGTTCACCGAATCGAACTGGCTGATGTCGATCGTCGTCGCCGCTCAGCCCCACTTTGCGAACCAGCCCGACGACGTGAAGGTCTTCTGGGGATACGGCCTCTTCCCCGAAGAAGAAGGAAACCACGTGGAGAAGAAAATGGAGAACTGTACGGGCGAAGAGATCCTCGAGGAACTCTGTTACCACCTCGGCTACCTCGACGAACTGCCGTCAGTCCTCGAGGACGCGAACTGCATTCCCTGCAACATGCCGTTCATCACGAGCCAGTTCATGCCGCGAACCCCTGGCGATCGACCGGACGTCGTCCCGGCGGGATCGAACAACCTCGCGTTCATCGGTCAGTTCGCGGAGGTTCCCGAAGACGTGGTGTTCACCGTCGAGTACTCGGTCCGATCCGCCATGATGGCGGTCTACGAACAGCTCGATATCGAGGACGAGGTACCGCCGATCAGCGCCCACCAGTACGAGCCGGACGTACTGATAGACGTCGGAAAAGCCGCGTTCAGGTAGCCGGCGGGTCGCCGATCCCGCCGACTCCCGACTGACCGTCTCACCCGTGCGGAACCGTCGCACAGCCCCGACCGTTTGAACACGCTTTTAAGGGGGGCAGCGCTACTGACGTAGTACACCCTACGCGGGGTTGATGATGCTCCTAGCCTCACAGGACTTCCGCCGGATTCTACTCGGCCCGGGGACCCAGACCTCGGACGGCAGGGGAGCGCGAGCCCACGCGTAGGAGAGGTGAACAACCAATGTCAGTCTACGTCACAACCGACATCCCAGCCGACCTCGCAGACGACGCCCTCGAGGCGCTCGAGGTCGCCCGAGACACCGGACGCGTAAAGAAAGGAACCAACGAAACGACGAAAGCGATCGAGCGCGGCAACGCCGACCTCGTCTACGTCGCCGAAGACGTCTCTCCCGAGGAGATCGTCATGCACCTCCCCGACCTCGCGGAGGAGAAGGGAATTCCCGTCGTCTTCATCGAGACCCAGGACGACGTCGGCCACGCCGCCGGCCTCGAGGTCGGTTCGGCCGCTGCAGCGATCGTCGACGCCGGCGAGGCCGAAGGCGACGTCGAGGATATCGCCGACAAGGTCGAGGACCTCGACTGAGGTGATTAGAGATGAGTGCTGAAGAGGAAGAAAGCGGCTCTACGCCCGCCGAGGTCATCGAGATCGTCGGCAAGACCGGCATGCACGGCGAGGCCATGCAGGTCAAGTGCCGAATCAAGGAGGGCGAGAACCAGGGACGCATCATCACCCGAAACTGCCTCGGGCCGGTCCGCGAGGGGGACGTACTCCAGCTCCGCGAGACCGCCCGCGAGGCCGACTCCATCGGAGGACAATAATGGTCGAGAAACGAACCTGCGACTACACCGGGGAAGAGATCGAACCCGGCACGGGTATCATGTACGTCCGCAACGACGGTACCGTGCTCCACTTCGTCGACTCGAAGGCGGAGAAAAACTACAAGCTCGGTCGCGAACCGCGCGATCTCGAGTGGACCGAGGAGGGCCGTCGCGGCAAGGGGCCGGCCCAGGCCGAGACGCCCGTCGACGAGGAAACCGATCGGACCGAACAGGTCGAGACCGACGAGGACCTCGAAACCGAGTCTGAAACGGTCGACAAAGACGAGGAAGACGTGCCAGCCGGGGACGAAACCGTCGACGAGGCCGAAGAGGCTGACGAGGTCGACGAGGCCGAAGAAGCCGAAGAAGCCGAAGAAGCCGAAGAGGCCGAACAATGACCGATCACGAGCGCACGTTCGTGATGGTCAAGCCCGACGCATTCGCGCGCGGACTCGTGGGCGATGTCGTCTCCCGCCTCGAGGAGCGCGGGCTCAAACTCGTCGCGATCAAGATCGAGAACATGCCCCGCGAACGGGCCGAGGAACACTACAGCGAGCACGAGGACAAGCCGTTCTACGACGACCTCGTCGACTTCATCACCTCCGGTCCGGTCGTCCCGATGGTCTGGGAGGGCCAGGACGCCACGCGCCAGGTCCGCCGGATGATCGGCGCGACCGACCCGCTCGAGGCCGACCCCGGCACGATCCGGGGCGACTACGCGCTCGACCTCGGACGGAACGTCGTCCACGCGGCCGATCACGAGGACGAGGGAGCCAACGAACGCGAGATCGCGATCCACTTCGACGAAGACGAGTTGATCGACTACGATCAACACGACGGCGCGTGGCTGTACGAGTAGCGGCCCGCCTCGGCCGTCGCGTCTATTTTGTGGTTTCGGCGGCGACGTAGCCGATGGTGTGCCGTATCGCGGCGGCACCGCCGCGAGATAATGTTAAATTTCTAACAAATCACCGAAAGAACCAGTCATTCAAGTAGGATGCCTGTCTACCCCGAACCGGAGCGCAGGACCGAGAGATGAACGACGTGAGTTTCCTGCCGCTGGCACTCGTCGCGCTGTCGGGTGGTGCGGCGGCGATCGCGTGGTACGGCTACCAGCGACAGGAACTCCCCGGAGCGGGTGCGTTCGCGGTCCTCGCCGGACTGATGGGAGTCTGGACCGCGACGCACGCGTTTCGCCTCTCGAGTTCGACGTTCGAGACGTTCTGGATCTGGGTCAACCTCGAGTGGATCGGGATCATGTTCGCGCCGGTCGCGTGGATCGTGTTCTCCCTCAGTTACGCCGGCCAGCAGCAGTACGTCACGCGGCGATCGATCGCCGCACTGTCCGTCGTCCCCGTGCTCGTGCAGGTCCTGGTCTGGACGAATCCGTACCACGGACTCGTTCGGGACGGCGATCCGTCGGGGTTTACGATCGGCAGCGGCTATCCGACGTGGGAAGTCGCGTTCGAACTTCCCTACTACCTCGCGGTCGGTTACAGTTTTCTGCTCGTTCTCGCCGGTGCGGCGGTCTTGCTCGCGTTGCTCGGCACCTCGCAGGGGCTCTATCGCGGTCGCACGACGGCGCTGTTGCTGGGCGTGTTCGTGCCGTCGCTCGCCGGGGGGTGGCAACTGCTCTACGTCGGCCCGATCCAGGGCGTCGATGCGACGCCGGTCGCGTTTGCCGTTTCGATGGTCTGTTTCGGCTGGGCACTCTTCGAACGGGACCTCTTCGAAGTCGTTCCGGTGTCTCCCCTCGTCGCCAGTCGGACCGTCCTCGCGGAGATGGAAAGCGGCGTGATCGTGGTCGACACGCAACACCGGATCGTCGAGTACAACGCGCGAGCGAACGAGTTCACCGATCGTGATCTCTCGCGAGGCTCTCGACTCGAGGAGTCCGCCGAACCGCTCGTGGAGGTCCTCGAGAGCGACGACGGGGTCGATCGACCGGTCGTGATCGGGACCGCGTCGGGAACCCGTCACTACGACGTCGAAGTGAGCGATATCGAACGGGGAACACACGTCGTCGGCCGTCTCCTCCTGTTGCACGACGTCACCGAACAGGCACTCCGGGAACAGCAACTCGACGTCCTCAACCGCGTGCTTCGACACAACGTCCGTCACGATACGAACCTCATGCTCGGCCACAGTTCGATTCTGCGCGAGGAACTCCCGGCCGACCAGCACGACCACCTCGAGCAGATCGAGGCGGCCGCCGAGAACCTCGCCACCCTGAGCGAGCGATCGCGTCTCGCGGAGCGAACGATGGGCGAGGCGAGCGCGAACCGGCAGCCGATCGACCTCGTCCCGCTCGTCGAACGAACGGTCGCCGAGTTTCGATCGAACCGAGCGGACGACTCGATCTCGACGACGCTCCCCGAACGGGCCCCGGTGGTCGCCCACGAATCGTTCGAACTCGCACTCGAGGAGGTACTCAGTAACGCGTTCGAACACGCCGATCGGCCCGTACCGGACGTGACCGTGGCGATCGACTGCGATCGATCCGAGACGGTCCTTCGCGTGAGCGACGACGGCCCGGGGATCCCGGGTCACGAACGACAGGTCCTCGAGACGGGACGGGAGACGGCACTCGAACACACCAGCGGGCTCGGTCTGTGGCTGGTCAAGTGGCTCGTCCGCGTTTCGGGCGGGACGCTCGACATCACCGATCGATCACCACGGGGAACGACGGTCGAGATCGCACTCCACTCGGCCCCGATCGAGTCGGTCGACGAAACAGCCGAACCGGCTCGGTAGGTACCTGCGCCTATTTTACTGATTTGAAAATACAAGAAGTAATACAAGTATCGTTCTAGAGAGACGTAACATCTAATGTGTCGGCTGCAGTAGGGACGGCTGGTGGTTTCGAATGGTAACTTACGGTAGGTGGTTCGTGGATGCGTGAAACGGAGGGTGAGCCGACGTCACTCGCGGTCGAGGCAACGCCGTCGCTAGATCTCATCTTCGATATGCTCTCGAACCGACGGCGGCGGCAGGTGCTGTACGATCTCAACGATCGGCCGGACGGCGTCGCGACGATCGACGAACTGGCCGACACGGTAGCAGCACGCGAGCACGGATCCGGCGGGACGGACCTCGACGCGGACGAGCACCGCACCCAGATTCGCACGGAACTCCAGCACGTTCACCTGCCGAAACTGGAGGACGCGGGGATCATCGAGCACGATCGGCGCAGCGAGACGGTTCGGTACTGGACTCAGCCGTCGCTCGAGGAGTGGCTCGAACACGCACAACACAAGGAACGGGCGTAGGGTTCACTCGACGGATCGACAGGCCGTGGTTCTGGGGTCGCCGTCGCTGAAAGGTTTAACACGTGGTCCGTCGTTGGTCCAGTGGAGGGTCGGCAACGCACACGTCGGTAGCTAACGATTTATGAGGTGTGATATCATTTCACTCCTCAAAACTTAACAGGGGAGCTACCGATACAAGATAACAGGTGAGAACCATGACTGATCACGAACTTCCACCACTACCGTACGACTACGACGCACTGGAACCGTCGCTTTCCGAACAGGTGCTGACCTGGCACCACGACACGCACCACCAGGGGTACGTCAACGGCCTCAACGCCGCCGAGGAGACCCTCGCCGACAACCGCGAGTCGGGCGACTTCGACTCGACGCCCGGGGCGCTCAACAACGTCACCCACAACGGCTGTGGACACTATCTCCACACGCTGTTCTGGGAGAACATGTCTCCCGACGGCGGCGGCGAACCCGAGGGCGACCTCGCCGACCGGATCGAGGAGGACTTCGGCTCCTACGAGGGCTGGAAGGGCGAGTTCGAGGCCGCTGCCGGTGCTGCCGGTGGCTGGGCACTGCTGGTATACGACCCGGTCGCCAAGCAACTGCGCAACCTTGCAGTCGACAAACACGATCAGGGTGCACTCTGGGGGTCCCATCCCGTTCTCGCGCTGGACGTCTGGGAGCACTCCTATTACTACGACTACGGTCCGGACCGCGGGAGCTTCATCGACGCCTTCTTCGACGTCGTCGACTGGGAGAAGGCGGAAGAAGAGTACCAGAAGTGTCTCGACCACTTCGAGTAATACCGTCGCCCGTACCCGTTCGTCGGATTCGCCGGTCGGTCTCGGCGAATTCGATTCACTGACTTGCAGCGACGACAGATACGACGAACGAGTCGCCACTGACCGTCGCTGCACCCCCGTCGCACGGTGTCCGTGCGACCGGTGTGTAAATCGGTTCCATCGAGTCGATAGTCGGCCTCGATTTGTGCCCGATCGGCGAGGGGCCGTTCCAGGTGGAGTGGGTGTCTCGTGACCGTGTCGCGGGCGTCCATGGTCACGGTTCGACCACACTGTGACGTAGTACCATAGTTTAACAACGCCCGCGACGATTGGAGGGTATATGGCCGTCGAGGACAGCGATATCGAGAACGGCGACGCCGGGGGGCGAGACATCGAGAACGGCGACGTCGAGGTCGGACTGGGCCGATCACGGGACGGAGGAGACGATCGCGACGGGACTGTAGCGACGGCGTCGCTGGCGAGTGCGCTCGCCGACGCCTGTCGGGGCGACGTACGGTTCGACGAATACACGCGCGTCCTCTACGCGACCGACGGCAGCATTTACGGCGCACAGCCGGCCGGCGTCGTGTTTCCACGGGACACGG
Organism: Halosolutus halophilus; assembly: GCF_022869805.1. Classification (NCBI taxonomy): domain Archaea; kingdom Methanobacteriati; phylum Methanobacteriota; class Halobacteria; order Halobacteriales; family Natrialbaceae; genus Halosolutus; species Halosolutus halophilus. The sequence goes on from NZ_CP094974.1 coordinate 2,048,486, forward strand.
CCGACGTGCAAGCCGCCGTCCGCGTCGCGGCCGACCACGACGTCCCGGTCCTGCCTCGCGGCGCGGGTTCCTCGCTGGCCGGCCAGGCCGTCGGTCCGGGTTGCGTCGTCCTCGACCTTTCGCGTCACATGGACGACGTTCGCGAGATCGACGCCGACGAACGGCGGGCCGTCGTCCAGCCGGGCGTCGTGCAGGACGACCTCGACGACGCGCTCGAACCCCACGGACTGCGCTTCGCACCGGACCCTGCCTCCTCGAACCGGGCGACGATCGGCGGCGGCATCGGGAACAACTCGACGGGTGCTCACTCGGTCCGGTACGGGATCACCGACGCCTACGTCGAGGAGTGCGAGGTCGTCCTCGCGGACGGTTCGCTGATCCGCACCCGTGACGTCGTGCTGGATAGCCCCGAGTGGAATCGGATCGTCGCGAAAGTCGATCGGGAGGCCGCGATCTACCGAACCGTCCGGGCGATCGTGGAGGACAACGCGGCGGAGATCGAGGCGCGGTATCCGGACCTCAAGCGGTGTGTGAGCGGTTACAACCTCCAGAAGGTGATCCGGGAGGACGCGGAGGGGGATCGGATCGTCAACCTCTCGAAACTCCTGGTCGGCGCGGAGGGGACGCTCGGCGTCGTCGTCGAAGCGACGCTGTCGCTCGTGACCCGTCCGGACGAGACCGCGCTCGTCGTCTACTGTTACGACGACCTGCTCGAGGCCCTCGCGGCGGTTCCCGAGGCGCTCGCGCTCGACGCCAGCGCGGTCGAACTCATGGACAGCGAGGTGTTCCGGCTCGCGGCCGATTCACAGGAGTACGCCGAGTACGCCGACCCGATCCCCGACGGCACAGCCGCGGCGCTGATGCTCGAGTTCGACGACGAGGTGGTCGACGACCTGCCCGACGCGATCGGGCTGGCGACCGACGAACTGGTCGACGACGGCACCGCGTTCGAGTCGATCGAGGCGTTCGGTGCCGAGAAACAGGATCGACTCTGGAAGCTCCGGAAGGCCGCCATCCCGCTGTTGATGAGCATGGAGGGGGACCCGAAACCGTATCCCTTCGTCGAAGACGCCTCCGTTCCGCCCGCAGAACTCGCGGAGTACGTCGCGGGATTCCAGGAGATCCTCGACGATCACGACACGACGGCCGCCTACTTCGCCCACGCCGGCGTCGGGACGCTGCACATCCGGCCCGTCCTGAACCTGAAGACCGACGAGGACGTCGAGACGATGCGATCGATCGCCGACGACGTGACCGACCTCGTTCGCGAGCACAACGGCGCGTTCTCGGGCGAACACGGGGACGGGCTGGCACGGACGGAGTTCAACCCCAAGCTGTACGGTCCCGACCTCTGGGCGGCGTTCAAGGACGTCAAGTCCACCTTCGATCCGGACTGGCGCATGAACCCGGGCAAGGTCGTTTACCGGGAGGAAGACCCCACAGACATCCGCGAGCACCTCCGGTACGGCCCCGACTACGCGTCGCTCGAGCCGCGAACGACGCTCGATTTCGACGACGACGGCGGGTTCTCCCACCTCGTGGAACTCTGTAACGGCTGTGGCACCTGTCGCCAGACGGACAGCGACGTGATGTGTCCGACCTACCGCGCGACCGAGGAGGAGGTCGCCACGACCCGTGGGCGGGCGAACCTCCTCCGGGCCGCGATCAGCGGCGAGATCGACCCCGAGGAACTGTATTCCGAGCGGTTCCAGTCCGAGGTGCTCGACCTCTGTATCGGCTGCAAGGGCTGCCAGAGCGACTGTCCGACGGGCGTCGACCTCGCGAAACTCAAAGTCGAGGTGAAACACCAGTACCACGACCGCGAGGGGGTGAGCCGCCGCGAGCGGCTGTTCGCGAACGTCGATCGACTCGCCGCCGCGGGGAGCGCGGTGGCCCCGATCGCGAACCGGCTTCCCGACTTCCCGGGTGCGCGGACGCTTCTCGAGCGGACGGCAGGAATCGCCTCCGAGCGATCGGTGCCGACCTTCCAGCGGGAGTCCCTCGTGGACTGGTTCCGGGATCGGGGGCCCCGGGTGGACGCCGCGGCGGCGACCGATCGGGTCGTCCTCTTCCCGGATACGGACACGAATTACTCCCATCCCGAGACGGGCAAGGCGGCCGTCAGGGTCCTCGAAGCCGCGGACGTCCACGTCAGGGTTCCCGATCTCGGCCCGACTGGCCGCGCGGCTTACTCGCAAGGCTTGCTCGATCGAGCGGCCGCGGACGCTCGCGCGTTGCTCGACGACCTCGACCCGTATCTCGAGGCGGGATGGTCGATCTGTTTCGTCGAACCCTCCGACGCGTCGATGGTCGTCGACGAGTACCGCTCGTTGCTCGACGACGATCGGGTCGGGACGCTCGCGTCGACCGCCTACGACGTCTCCGAGTACCTCGACGTGCACCGGCTGGACGAGGACCTGACCGTCGACGCGACGGCCGATCGGCTGACCTATCACGGGCACTGCCACCAGAAGGCCCGTGGGACCGATCACCACGCGGTCGGCGTCCTCAGGCGCGCCGGCTACGCGGTCGATCCGGTCGACTCGGGCTGCTGTGGGATGGCCGGCAGCTTCGGCTACGAGGCCGAACACTACGATCTCTCGCGGGCGATCGGTGCGTTGCTTGCCGATCAGCTCGCGGACAGCGACGGCGAGACCGTCGTCGCACCCGGAACCTCCTGTCGAACGCAGATCGGCGACTTCGACGGGTACGATCGTCCGCCCCACCCGATCGAGGTCCTCGCGCGGGATCTGGATCGGTGACGCCGTCCCGTCACGATGGCCGGTCCGGCACGTCCGGCGTCACGAGTTAGACGCTGGCGTCCTCGGAATCGAACGCCACTCGGGTCGGGGATCGCACGAGACCGGATCGGTGCGGTCTTGAGTCGTGCGCTACTAGTATCGTCCATGCCGGTTCCGAAGTCCGAATTCGACCAGCTTCCGCCGTGTGACTTCTACACGCCCGACGAGTTACTCGAGGACGACCAGATGTACACGGTCTACGAGATCGCCCGCATGCTACAGGGCCTCGAGCCCGACGCGGACATCGATCGGGAGACCGAAGACATCCTGCTCGACTGGGCGATCCCCTGGATCATGACGAACGCCGACGACCTCGTGGTCGCGGAACCACGAACCGAGGACGAACCCGGTTACTACGGCCTGAAAGAATGATCCTCCTCGTCGTCGGTTCGGATCGCGTCGACGCCGGAAAGACGACGTTTTCGGCCGGGTTGCTCGAGCGAACCGGCGCGGTCGGCTACAAGCCGCGTGCCGGAAACGACTACTGGTTCGACCACGACGACTGTCGGACCGCGATCGCGGACGGTCGTCTCTACGGCAAGGACGCAGCCCGCCTCGCGGCCGCGGAGGGGCGCGATCGTGCGCCCGAACGACTCAATCCGGTCCACCGGCTGTGGCAGCCGTCGACGAACGGCGGGACCGGACTGCTCGGCCGATCGGACCGCGAGTTCCTCGTCGATCGGATCGGGCGATCGCCCGGAGAGCCGACGATCGTCCGCAACGCCACCGTCGACCTGCCGGACGCGGTCGCCGACGCGTTGCCGCTCGCGGACGCGATCCCCGTCGAAACGGTCGACGAACTCAACGCGGTCGTCCAGCGGGAGTACGTGCCGGCGTTCGAGGCGCTCGCCGCGGACATCGAGGCGGCCGACCTGGCCGTCGTCGAGTCCTACGGTGACATCGCACAGCCGCTCTCGGCGCTCGACCCCGCCGCGATCGCCGCCGTCGCAGCCGTCGAACCCGGACGGGCGCGGATCTACCCCGGCGACCGCTACTGCCGCGCCTGTGAGATCGCCAGTTCGAGCCCGAAAGACGGAACGCTGGAGAAGCGCGTTCCGGACGTACTCGACTACCTGAAGCCGCTCGAACGCGTCCGCCTGCCGCCGCTTCCGGGCGACGACCGGGCGGATCCACGGCGGATCGCGGACGCCTACGCGCCGGCCTACGACGCGCTGCTGGACGCCGTGAAACGGGTCTAGTGCGTTCGGAGGCGCGATCTCGCGGGGATGCCTACGCCTGGCGCGCCATCCGGGCCGACAGTTCGACGTGACCGTACGGTTGGTTGGTCACGCTCGGCCCGTGGCCGGTGTGCATCTCCGCGAGGTCCTCGTCGATCCACTCGAGGACGCGATCGATGCTCCGGATCAGCGTCTCGCGATCGCCTTCCTCGAGATCAGTCCGTCCGAAGCTCCCGTTCTGGAAGACGAGATCGCCCGCAAAGAGCACGCCGGCGTCGTCCGAGTAGAAACAGAGGTGATCGTTCTTGTGGCCGGGCGTGTGCAACGCGACGTACTCGTGATCGCCCAGCTGGACCCGCTCTTCGTCCGCGACGGCGTGGTCGACGCCGTCGATCGACGGATCGTATCCCCACACGTCGACGGCGAAGGCGTCCGTCACTGCCGCGAGGTTGCCGACGTGGTCCGGGTGGGTATGCGTGAGCACGACCGCGTCGAGGTCGTCGACGCGCGATCGGATCGCCGCGACGACGTCGAAGTTCGCGCCCGGATCGACGAGGACGGTTCGGTCTCCCGGGACGAGATAGACGTTACTCGTGAAGGCCTGCACTCCCTGCGCGAGATTGGCGATCATGGCCGCCGGTAGGGAGTCGAACCGTTTGTGCGTATCGACACGATCCGTGGGGGACGAACAGTATCCGACGGTGACAGAACGATCGATGCCGTCTGCGAACTCCGCTTCTGCCGGGAAAAGAGCCGTCACGCGCCGGATCCCGGTCTCAACTCCCTATTCACAAGGATTTTTAGCTTCGGCACGTAGTGGTAGACGAATGAACCGGCCGGGCTCCGTAGGACTCGTCGTCCTCGCTGTGGTCGTCACTGTTGCCGGCATCGGCGGACCACTTGCAGTGGTCGGGGCGACTGCCTCGCCCCAGGCATCGACGTCTGGCACTGCGTCAGTCACTGGTAGCGAATCGACGATGGCGGCCGTCCCAGCCAGCCTCCAGTCTCAGGAGTTCGACAGTACCACGTTCGAGGTCACCGTCTACGAGAACGGCAGTGCGACGTGGACCCTCCGTCACGAGATGCAACTCAACGAATCCGAAGTGGAAGACTTCGAGACGACCGCCGAGGAATTCGAATCGAACGAGAGCGACACCTACGAACCCCTGTACAAAACCTTCGTGGACCAGGCTCACGCACTGGCGGGGACCGGATCCAATGCCACGGACCGCGAGATGGAGGCGCGCGATTTCACGCGGTCCGCATACGTCGAAGAGGAAATCAACCTGGCGGGGGGAAGTTCGGAGGTCGGTGTCGTCGAAATGTCGTTCACCTGGGACGGGTTCGCGGCCGTCGAGGGCGGGACGGTCAAGGTCGGTGACGTATTCAACGGCCTCTACATCTACCCCGACCAGTCGATCGTCTTCCGGGCGGGCGGTGATCTCGTCTTCGAGTCCGTTGCTCCGGACGGGGCGGAATACGCCACCACCGAACTCGAGAATGCGGACGAAGTGATCTGGAGCGGCGAACGCGAGTTCATCGACGGCCATCCGCGCGTCGTCTTCGACAATCCCAACATAAGCGCTCACAGTTCGGGTCCCATCTCGACGCTGACCAGTGCGGTCGGTGACCTCCTGTGGCCGCTGGTCGCCCTCGCCATCCTAGTGGGTATCGGCGGTGCCGTCGTCTGGTATCGCCGGAGCGACGACGGGGCGACCGAGGCGACGACCGAGTCGCCCGCACCGGCCCCTCCCGCGGACCGCGCTGGAGGTCGATCGCAGGAGGCCCCCGGCGAACCCGACGACGCTGACGACGGCGGGCTGCCCGACGAGGAACTGCTCACCGACGACGATCGCGTCGTCAAACTCATCCGCGAGAACGGCGGCCGGATGAAACAGGTCAACATCGTCGAGGAGACCGGCTGGTCGAAATCCAAGGTCAGCATGCTCCTGTCGGACATGGAAGAGGAGGGAACCATCAGTAAACTCCGCGTCGGTCGCGAGAACATCATCAGCCTCGAAGGGTTCGAACCCGAGGCGACGAAGTCACCGTTCGAGGAGTGAGCCGATCGGGCGACGGCAGCGCGTGTCACCGTCCGACACTCTCGAAATGAAACGGAATGCTTAAACATCGGTCGGCGCTACGAAGAACTGGAGTCGCGAACCGCTCCGATAGTGTAGTCCGGCCAATCATATTGCCCTCTCGAGGCAATGACCGGGGTTCAAATCCCCGTCGGAGCACTCCTACCCCGATTCCTTCCTGCGGTTTTCGGTCGTGAACGAGCAAGAAACACGACCATGACATTGGGCAATTCGACTCGAATAGGTGTACCGAACCCGTCGCCCTCTGGCGATTCGTCTGAAAGAAAGGGCATCGAGACTCGACGGGGAATTTCCGGCGCCGTCCGGCGATCGGCGAAATTCGTGGGCAATCAACGGGTCTCCCATTCGGAGGTGGGGCAATGACCGACGACGCAGCCGGCCCGTTAGCGGAGGTCTCTGTCGTCCCCGAACCCTCGGCAGCGCAACTGAACGAGCGGCAGGTGATCGATTACCGGACCGAGCGTGAACACTGCCTCGAGTGGCTGCTGACGTTCGGCAAGAACCCCAAACGGGCCGACGGGTACGCGCACTCGACCGTGAAGAACCGAGCGAGTCGCATGGACCAGCACTACCGCTGGGTCTGGGAGCAGGAAGGCAGGTACACGACGGACCTCACGCACGAGCACGCGGACGGGTACCTCGAGTACCTCGCACGGCAGGAGACGTCGAACGCGCACAAATCGGCGTGTCGGAAAGCGCTGATGATGCTGTACAAGTGGCGCCACCACAAGCGCGGTGCCGAGCAGTGGGAGCCGCAGATCACGTTCTCCAGATCGAATCAGACGACCACGCCGCGTGACTACCTGACGCGGGAAGAACGGGCGAAGATCCGCGAGGCGGCGCTGGAGTACGGGAGCGTCCCGAACGTCGACAGCGTCTCCGGTGAGAAACGCGAGCGGTGGAAAACGTACCTCGCGCAACGCTTCGAGAAACCGAAATCGGAGCTCACGCGAGAGGACTGGGAGCGTGCGAACTCGTGGAAGACCCCGACGCTCGTGTGGACGAGTCTTGACGCCGCACTCCGCCCGATCGAGGTCGAGCGAGCGCGCACGTCGTGGGTCGACATCGAGAACGGTGTGCTCAGGATCCCACGCGAAGACGCCTCGAAGAACAGCGAGAACTGGATCGTCGGGCTCAAAGACCAGACCGTCGAGATGCTGGACCGGTGGCTCGATCAGCGGCGAGCGATCGAGAAATACCACGGGACGGACGCGCTGTGGTTAACCCGTGAGTCGAACCCGTACCAGTCCGCGTCGCTCCGGTCGGTGCTGCACCGACTCTGCGAGATCGCCGACATCGACACGACGGATCGGCAGATGAGCTGGTACACTGTCAGGCACTCGACGGGAACGTACATGGTCCGCGAAGAAGATCTCGCCGCTGCGCAGACGCAGTTACGCCACCGCGATCCGAAAAGCACGATGAAGTACGATCAGGTGCCGGTCGAAGCCCGGAAAGACGCCCTCGAGCGGATGGGATAGCGTCTCCAACGCCGCCTTTTTTCACCGCGCGCACCGGCGAGTCGGCGCGCTCGGCTCATCACACCGTCACCCGACTACTCAGCATCTTCTGAGAGGATTCGCTGAGCGAGTTTCGCGCGGGCTTCGGTCGTGTCCGGGATCACGACGTCGGCGTGGATGTTCCCGCCGCTTGTTTTCGTGACTGGATCGGCAGCGACCTTCGCGGTTATATCGACGGGTTCGTGCTGCGTCGTAGTTTGGCCGTGATCGATCGATTCGTCGAACGGGTCGTAGTCAGGATCAGCGGCAGCAGCGGCTGCTTTCTGGTGTGTCATGTCCACTCGCTTCTGGAGTTTTTCCACCGGTGTCTTGTCGTACCGTTTGGTCGCCTTTCTGGTGGAGTGTCGCAGTTGATCGTTCGCCTCCGACAGCTCGCCTTCTTCGGTCACGTTTCTCCCCATCGTGTAGCGTAAACTGTACCATTTGATCGCTTTCCCCTCGGTTTCGATTCCGGCTTCCTCACAGAGCTGCTTCAGCAGGCGACACAGACTCCCCGACGTGTACGGGTTCCCGTTCAGGTTCAGCCAGAGTTTCTCCGTCCCGTCGTACACTGAGAGGCGTTGACGGAGTTCGAACCACCGCTCGAGTTCTTCAGCAGATGCATCGCTGAGCGCGACTTCTTCTTTCTCGCGTTGTTTACACGCTTTCTCGGTGGGGATTTTGAGGACGTTGCGTTTCGGATCGTACCAGCTTCGTTCCGCATTTGCGACTTCTTTCGGTGTTAGTCCAGCGTCGTGCCCGACGAAGACGAGTGAGCGATTCTTCGTAGTGTAATCCGCGCGCAGCCAGTCTTCTCGCGTCAGTTCGTCCTTGGGGATGCCGAGACGCTGAGCGATGATGGCCCTGTATTCGTCGCGTTCGGTTTCCGAGAGGTCATCGTACGATGGGAGCGCCCCGTAGGACGCGGTCGCCTCGAGTAACTGCCCGAGTTCCGTGTAGGTGAATCGGTACGCCTCCTCTCCCTTGCCGTCCGAGAAGTTGATCGGTTTCTCCCACTCGTCCTCCAGTGAGCCTTCGTAGAACCGCCACTGGAAGTATTTTAGCAGCGTCTCTTCGAGTTTCCGCTTGGCCGAGTTTCCGTACTCGTCCCCGTCGTCTTTTTTGATCTCGTCGTCACTGAGCAGTTTAAGGTACTCCTCCGCGTGCCCGGGCCGAATCGTCGCTTTGTCCTCGGGATTGAACACGTGAATTAGATGCCGGTGAGCCTGGTCGAGCCGTTGAACGTAATTCTTCGCCGTGGACTGCTGCAACGGCTCTCCTTCACGCGGTTTCTTCCCCTCTCGACGCATCCAGTCGTAGAAGTCGTCGTACTCTGCCTGGACCTGGGCGGCCTCATTTCCAGCCACCGACTGCATCTTTCCTGTTATTTCTACGTGTGAGCGTTCTGAACTCATGAGTCTCGCGAAACGGCATACTAAACTCTCACTTAAAAACCCTCGCCCTCAGCACCCGGTACAGAAGATCTCGACAGCAGGGTTTGATCGAATCGAGTCGACCGACGAAACCCCGATTCGTAGCCGCGCTCGTTGATGAGTTGACTACTCGAACGTGTTGATAGCGTCAATGGCACAACCGAACTTGTAACGTTCGACCGGACATTCTTGGACCGGATTGGGTCAGAACCACTCCTCATTGCAGAATGGGAGCGGCTCTCGCCAGAGGGAAACAACGCGCGTCGCGCATCCCTACGGCTATTCAGCCAATCCAACACTCGATCGGACGTTTGAGGCATACACGCCGGCTCAGCCGGGTGCGTATCAATTCCGTCTTCTGCTCAATACCCAACTCAACCCGACCGGTCCAGAACGGTCCGAAGAACAGGTCGTACCCCTCTCCGAATCAGAGGTATACGTCTACTCAGAGGAACAAGCGGCATCGTTCACCATCTCGGAAGCGACGTACCGCCTCGAGCAGATCGCAATTATCGGTATAGCCATCGGCCTGCTTCAACTGATTCTCAGCAGTTACCCCGCCAGAGAGGAGTAATGACAACGTAGCCCCCAAGCTCTCTTCGAGGATCGGTATAAGTCGTGCCAGTAATGAGTTATCGGAGGAATTAGATTTATAACATATTATTTCTCTATCCTTAATTATAGATGGGATTTTATCTAGAAGACGACCATCTCGTTTCAGATACCACAGAAACTGAGTATCGAGTCGAGGGAAAGTTTCGACGGGTACTGGAGACTCTCCCTGACGAATCCGTTCCTCGAGCCCTGATTCTGTTTGGCCTTTTAACCGAACAACTCGCACCCGTCGAGTCGGATTCCGAGAAGTACATTCGTATCGCATCGGAGAACGTCGATCGAGCACCCGCGGCGGAAATCCCGGTGGAGACGGTCAAGGGGACCATGTGGCTCCTGAGCGAGGTGCGGGATTCACTGGATACAGAGCGTAAACGGACAATCGGTAGATTGCTTACCGAAGCACAACTCAACTCTCCCGGTTTGATCAGCACCTCGAACGCTTCGTCTGAGACCGAGGATTCTACTGACGCCGCGCCGTCACCGGAGACGGCTCCAACTGCCAGTAGCAAGACGCCGCCATCGGGAACTGACACTACAGCAGAGGACGAAATAACCAACAACGACGAACCAGCGGCGGAAAGCACAACTTCGAACGACAGCGACGACGGGGAGCGACTTGACTGTGAATTCTGTGCTGCTTCGTTCCGATCCGAGAGCGACCTAATGTCGCACTCGATCCAGTGTGACAAGCGTCCCAGCGACGCCCGATTCCAGTGTGAGCACTGCAAGAACGAGTACATTTCTGAACGCGCACTGAGCCGCCATCTCGAAGACTGTGGCGAGATCGGCACAACCGTCATCTACGATTGCGAAACCTGTGGCGAACAATTCGAGTCACCGCAACGATTGATAAAGCACAAACACACCCACTCTCGTTCGAATTCGGCGTCGCGGGCGCGAACCACGTCACGAACCCGGTCGTGTTCTAACACGGAACTGATCGAACGCGGTGCCACAGGGTTCGTAGTGTATTTCGATGCTGACGGCGGCTACGGTTTCATCGACTCTTCTGCAGTGCTCAAACATCAGAACACGGACTCGGATGCATCTGAAGACGTATTCTTCCACATAAACGAGTATCCCGGAAGCAAGGTTCAAGAGAACGAAAAATTGAGATTCGATATCAAGAAGACCGATCGCAGGTTTAAAGCTGTCAATATCTCCTTCGCTCAACGAGAGCGAATTGAAACCAGAGACGATACTTTTGCGAGCACCCGACCGCGGTGGGGAACTGATACTTGAACGCAACGAATCCTCCCGCCTCGTCTCATAGCCCTGAGACGGTAGCTCGTGGCCGACTCACGTCACGAAACGGGGAGAATCATCCGAGTTGGAACCCCCGTGGATACCAATAATCGTTCCTCGGATCCAGCGCTGACTTCGGTTCGATAACAGGAGAACCCTCACCTAACACGCCGAGACTCTTGAACTGACTTGCCGTATTCGAGATAAATTGGCTGTGAACGATCCGCCCGAGATAGTCCGGATCCTCGTAAATCTCGTCACCGCGCCCCTGTTCGATGAGGTACGGCGCATCTCCACCGTCGGGATCCGTATACACCAGATTCAAGAAAGTACTCGGATAGTTGTCGATCAACGTCGCACACAACTCCTGAATGGAGAGTCGGTCACCGCTTCGTCGAAGCAATACCTCGAACAGGGTTCGGAAGTCTGGATTGGAGACGAACCGGTTACGGAGATACGTCGCGATCGGAGGGTGATTCTGGTAGAGCGGGCCGCGTTCTTTCAGCGTTTTCAGGTCAGCGACTGACTCGGTACCGTATCCCTGTAGCATGGTCCACCCCATCGTCCCTTGCTGGGTCAAGCAGTACTCGTCGTTCGCCTCGTGAATCATTCCGAGATACTCCGCGAGGCGGATCATCCGTTTGTACGCGCTCCGATATGGGTAGTCCGCCGCTTCCACGAGGTCCTCGATCTCGGCGTCAGTGGTACGATCGTGCCCAGCAATGGCGACCACGGGCATAAGTTGATTCAATGGATCAGCGTAGTTCGGAAGTCGTCGTGACTGCTGATTGGCAGTGACGTACATACTCTCCAACTGGTGGCGCGTGTTGTAGAGCAAGTCCTTCATCTCCGCCGCGTAGGGGTGTTTCTCCGCGACGTCTCGTGCGTCACGATCGACTTCGAAGACGCCGATGCCCTTACTCAGCGCGAGATCGTGCACCCGGTTCAGTTTCGTCTGGTCAGCGGCCAGGTACGCGTGGTCAACACCTCGCTGATAACTAATTGCCTGCCCGAGTCCCTTTCGGAGATTCTCAGTTCCCTTTACCTCGATCGCAAATACGCGATTCGACGGGGTGTACCCCAAGACGTCGGGTTTATACGGCCCGATAGAGATGGAGTGGGAGGGATACTGATCGTAGAGCCGAGAGTATCCCTCGTTAGACTGGTGCATATCGGGGACGTGGACAAAAAAATCGTATCCGCGGTCATCGAGCCAATTTGCGAGCGGCAAGAAAATCTCGGCTTCCGCCGTCGAGTTCCCCATGTCGCACACGAACGAACTGTCCTGATAAGAAAGTTCCTTCACTTGAGAATTATCTCATCAAAGCCGCTTCTGTGTGTAGTAACTCGGATAGTACTCTCCATTCGGAAGTTCCTGCACCCGATCGGATCAACTTCGTCGGCACTCGCCACCTCTCTGACGAAATCGAAGAACTCTAACGCTGCAGTGACGAAATTCGCGTTCTCCGTATGGGCGCCACGTTCCGGATTCCAACCGCAGCCGTTCTCCATACGTTCGCCGACCTAAGCAACGCAGCACCCACCTCTGCGTGACCGGTAGTCTGCAATTTGGCGTGGATACCGAATTCCTTCAGGTCACGAGGGTAGTAGCGAGTATAGCCGGATCATCCCGTTCTCCCAATTAGAATCGAGTTCCCGTGATTAGCGGAGTGAGGTTCCGCTCGTGGACGTATCCGTCGAGCGAATACGACTCTTTTTTGACAGCTCCACTGAAACTCGGGGGCATGACAGACGACGAGGATGTCGAACTCTATATCGCTCCCTGTAGTCGGGAACACAAGGAGCATACCTATCGATACTTCAAAAGAACCGTCCTGAACCCGGTTTCGCCGGATCACTTTGAACCGCTCCTCGAGGCGGGATTCGAGACGCCGACATCGATCTGGGGCGTCGTAAGCGGCAACCGGACGCACTGGGAGTCGATCGAACAGGGTGACGCGCTGGTCTTCTACACGAAGTCGGGAACGTACACCCACGCCGCAGTCGTTACCGACACGGAGAAAAACCAACAGCTCGCGGAGGAACTGTGGGAGCCCTACGACGGGGGCCGGATCGTCGCGGACAAGGAGGAGCCGTGGCCATTCGTGATCTATCTGGATCGCGTTCGGCGGATCGATCTCCCCGCGGAGGAACTTCACGAGGCGCTGGGGTACTCGATGGAGTACCCGCAGGGATTCATGCGACCCACCGATGAGCGCTTCGAGACGCTCCGCGCGAAGCACGGGAGCGTCCGATCCTTCCTCGATTCCTATACCCCTCCGACCAGCCCAGGGCTCTTCGAGAAGGTCTGAAGAGCAGTTAGCGAGGGCTAACTGTAGTAACTCGGAATGAACCGCCGCTCGGGAATCTCCTGCAGCCGTTCCAGCGAGAGCTGGTCAGCCTCGGCGATGTCCCAGACGATGTCGAAGAACTCGGTGGCGCTGTCGACGAACGCGGACTGCTCAGTGTAGACGCCACACTCGGGATTCCAGTGATAGCTGTTCTCCATGAAGTTCGCCGAACCCAGCAGCGCGGCGCCTTCCTCGGGGGCACCGATGACGTGGAGTTTGCCGTGAATCCCGACCTCGCTGAGGTCGCGGAGGTCCAGGTCGCGGGTGATCCGCTGGTGGGTCTTGAAGCGCGAGTAGGTCCGGATATGAACGTTCTCGCGATTCGATTCGAGTTGTGCGAGCAGATTGTCCCGGAGACGACGCCACTCCCAGGGCTCTTTCGTGTGCCGGGTGAGCAGGCGGAGTTCGAAGCCCTGCTCCAGGAGGCGCCGCAGTTGCGCCGCGTATTCGCTGAACGTGTCGTCGTCGAACGGCGTCATGATCCGGAGGACACGGTGTTCCAGATCCTCCTCGAGCCCGAGGCTGATCAGGCGGTCGGTCATCGCCGTGTACGACCGGAGGCCGCTCGGCCGATCCTCGTGCCACCGTTTGAGGCGTGCGCGCTCGCGGCGGAGGCCCCGGGAGTCGCCGACGTAGTCGTCCATCGCCTCCTCGCCGAGCGACTCGGGGTCGATCAGCGTGTACGCGAAGTACGTTGGCGCGACCTGCCGATCGCGGAGTCGATCGAGGCGATCAACAAGATTCGCGTCGGCGTGACGCCCCTCGAGTTCGAACTCGGGATCCGAGAGCGCGTCGATCCGCTGCGAGACGGTCGCATGCCGATCCAACAGGTACTCGACGTACTCGTCGTAACGGCTCGTCCCGGCAACGTCGGACGGGACGCGCGCCACTTCGACGGTCTCGTCCACGAGTTCGCACTCGAACCCGGGGACGTCGTTCAGCACCCGGAAACAGTCGTAGGGCTCAGCGTCGAGGGCGTCTGTGACGTAGCCCGTGTCGATTCGACCGAGATCGCCGTCGGCGATCGTCGCGACCAGATCCAAGACCGCGTCGACTGACGCGACAGCGGAGGGCGGATCGACGTCTTCGGACGCAACATGATGGACCTCGTCGGCGCGCTCGGGCACTGTGACATCGCCGGTGGCCAGACGGCGGTATCTCCGGGCCATCTGCTCGTACTCCACCCGGACCTCGCCCGCCGCCTCGAGGATTACGTCGCGGTCGATCACGCGGGAGTAGCCTTCTCCGAGCGTCCCGATGACGTCCGCGGGAGCGACCTCGCCGCCCGGGTTGACGTCCAATAGTTCACCCGTAATGTCCGCCGCCGTAGTGGCGTCGAGATTCATCGCCGACGAGAGCACGCGACGGTAGAGCGATGCCCTGGCGATGTCCGTCGGGACTTCGTCGTACGCGTCCAGGCCAGCCTGTGCGGCCGAGTCGGCGACGTCGACGCCGGTCGGATACGCGGTCAGGAGTCCGAATGAACCGAGCAGGGGAGTCAGGACGGTCTCCTCCCAATCGTCGCGGAGCAGTCCGTCGTACTCCTCCCTGGGCAGTTCACCGTCGATCGCCAGACATTCCCGGAGGAGGCGGCGGGCACTCTGCCACCTGGCGACGGCGAGAGTCTGCAGGAGGGATCGGGGATCCTCACCGCACAGGACGAGCGCGCCGACCTCCGAGACCGGGTCAGTTTCGGACTCCTGCTCGGCGTCGACGAATCCGAGGTCGACCAACAGCCGTCTGTGCAACGAGACGAGAGCTTCGAGGTCGCGCTCCTCGTTCGTGGCTGCCAGTTCGACCCGTCGGTATCGGGCGAGAGCGGTCTCTACGGACCGACCGCGGGCGGTCGCGTCGAGAGCGGTATAGACGCTCTCGGGCGAGACACCCCACAGCCGGACCGGGTTCGCCACCGCGAGGGTCGCGGCGTCGTCTATATCCCTACTCATCCGCTCCTCCGTCAACGGGCTCGAGTTGGAGCCCTTCCCCGAGGAGGTCGACGAGGTGCTCTTTGTCGAAGGTGTCGGGGTCGTTGTGATTCGTGCAGCCGTACTGGTAGAGGCAGAACGGGCATCCGCCTTCGCAGTCGCAGTCCAACGTCTCGGCGACGATCTCCATCGCCCGCTGGAAGTTCCCGTCGTCGTCGCCGTCAGAGCCCTGGGTCAGGAGGACGCTGATACCACTCCCACCCTCGTCGCCGTCGTAGACGAATGTCCCTTCCTCTTCGATCGTCTCGGGGACTTTCCTGACGCCGACGCCGCCAATGTACTGCAGCGCCGCACGGAACCCGTGTGCGAGTGTGTGCTCGAGTTCCTCGGAGGCCAGCTGCAGCCGGACGCCAGCGGTCTCGAACTCGGTGGCCAGGCGGACGGCCTTCGAGTCGCCAACGTCATGTTTGGGGTTCTGCAGACAGTAGGCAGCGTCGTCGGTACGCGCAACCACGCCCGAGCAATTGTCGCGGTCACAGAGTTCGAAGACGGTCGGGAGACCGTCCGAACCGCCGCCCTTGTACGTGGCGAAGAACTGGGTCGATGACGATCGGAGCTGGAGATCTCCGTGCTCCAGCGTCCCGACATAGTCCCCATCCTCGGTCACGATGCGGAACTGGCGGTTCTCGGCGGCTTCGAACGACACCGCCTCGTCTTCGACGGGCGCGTACGTGTTCTGGACCTCTTCCTGCTGGTTCCGGTAGATCGCCGCGGGTGTCAGCGCGTCCCCGTCTGCCGTGCGATCGATCGGCAGGCTGTCCTTGTAGGCCCGGACACGCCGCGGGACGACGGTCTCGAGCCGCTTCAGGCGCTCACCGCAGTGTTCGCAGTGCGAGGCGTCGACGTCTTCGGTCTCGCCACACCGGAGACAGATCGCCTCGTCCGGGACGTTCTTCCGGACTTCCTGGGTCATATGTGAGTCCTCGACGACCTCGGTGACGACGTAGGTCTCATCATCGCCGTGGAGATACGCCGCGCCGGGGTGGAGCTCCGAGAGCGCGATCTGGCGGTCGCGGTCGAGTTCGCCGTTGGTCGCCGACTGGAACCCATCGCCGATGAGATCGTAGGTCACGCTAGCCGAGACCGACCGAAGACTGAACGCGGCGTCGCTGTACCGGTTCAGGAACGTTCGGAACTGCATGCTCTCGAGTCGCATCAGGAACTCGTCCAGTCGTGTCCGCCGGTCCCGAAGTCGGTCGAGTTCCTCACGCTGATCCGTCCCCGATTCGTCGCCTCGCCACCCGCGTCGCCGGCTTCGCGAGGACCGCCGGAGGTCGCTGATGCGGTCCTCCACGCGATCGAGTTCCTCGTAGAGGTCGTCCTCGAACGCGACGTACCGGTCGACGATATCCCGCTCGAAACTCTCGAGGGCGTCCGCGACGAGCTCGTCGTACTCGTCGAGCAGCGACACTGTCGTGCCGTCGCAGTCGTCGGCGGCGCAGGGCCCCTCATACCCCGCCTCGTGCTTGCGACCGCA
This sequence comes from Halosolutus halophilus, assembly GCF_022869805.1. NCBI lineage: Archaea > Methanobacteriati > Methanobacteriota > Halobacteria > Halobacteriales > Natrialbaceae > Halosolutus > Halosolutus halophilus. The sequence goes on from NZ_CP094974.1 coordinate 2,065,172, forward strand.
GCGATCGCAGGGGCTGAATCGAACGATATCGGCGAGATACTCCTGCAGGCGGTCGGCGTCCTCTTCGACCACTTCGTGCAGCGCCTCCAGCGGCGAGATGGGCGCTCCGGGCTGGAGTTGTCCGCACCCGTTTGCCAGCAGCGTGCTGAAGGTCACCACGTCGTTCGGCCGAGGCGTCTCGGCGCGAGAGACGATTTCGTCGTCCTCCTCGTAGACGAACAGATCGTCCATAGCGCTCATCTCGCGACGCCACGGGACCCAACGCGTCGCCGCCACGGCGTCGAGGACGGCCCACGTGAGCGATCGCTGGAGGACCTCGCGGTTCACCTCGTTCAGTGGCACCGGCTGGGCTTCCGACTGGATGAGTTCCCCCGGGCGGCGGAAGTAGTAGTAGTCGATGGGGTTGCGCTGGCTGACCGAGTGCACGAGCGAGGATCCGGAGTCCCGCCCGGCCCGTCCCACCCGCTGGAGGTATGAGTTCGTGTTGGGAGGCGTCCCGTACAGCAACAGCGAGTCGAGATCACCGATGTCGACGCCGACCTCCATCGCCGGCCCTGACGAGAGGAAGTTGGGGTGGCGTCCCTCGCGGAACTGATACTCCAGGCGGCGCCGATCGGACCGCTCGGTCTGCCCGAAGTACGAATCGCTGAGCAACACCATCGGGTCCGAGGACTCGATACGGTACGCCAGCCGATCGAAGTGGGGATGGGAGAACGCCGACCGTGCGACGTAGTCGTCAGTGAACGAGACGAGGTCGGCCTCGACATCACGGCAGGCCAGGTCGAATGTCGTGTAGAACTGCTCTGCCGCCGGGTCGTACTTGACCGGCGTCGACTCGTCGGTCAGCGTAACCTCGACGGCGTCGGGCGCCAGCGCCACGACGACGCTCCCGTCCGAGTCTCGCTTTTCGAGGACGCCCGCGTCGACCAGTTCCTCGACGTGATGGCCCGCGCCCTCGACCTCCTCGGCGAGCGTAGAGACGTAGCGCGCGCTCTGGGCGTGGAACTCGGTGAGCAGTTCCTGCTTTGTCTCGTCGAGCGACGGAATATCGGTGTCGAGACGGACATCGACCAGCCCGTTCTTCACGAGGCGAGGCGTCCGGCGGCGGTTGTTGAACCGCCCGGACAGCACGCGTGCGGCCACCTCGTCGCGGACGTAGCGTTCAAGGGACTCGTCGTATGCCGTCAGTCGTCGCTCGAGTGGCGAGCGATGGGCGTCAGCCGACGTCTCCAGCATCTCCTCGTACTCGGAGACGGCCGCCCAGACGCGATCGCCGAGTTCCTCAAGCGTCGCCCAGTCGTTGTCGACTTCCTCAAGAGCCTCGGTGGTCAACTGACTGAAGAACAGCGACGTCTCCGGTTCCTCAAAGTTCCGGGCCAGTTCCTTCATGTCGGACTGACTGTCCGCAAACGAGAGCAGCTTAGCCCGCTCGAACGACTCGGGGTCATCGGGATCGGCTGACGCCCGGAGTTGGTACTGAGACGAGGTCACGGCCGTGTTGCCCGGACCGCGGAGCATCGACTCGTAGCGGCGATGCTTCGAGTACGATTTCCCCCTGTCATAGCAGGGCACGGCTCCCGGGAAGTCGGTCGGCGAGCGCACCGAACCACGTTCGTCGACCATCTTGTAGGTCCGGTACCCCTTCGGCACCGTCTTAACGTCGGGGTCGTCGCAGAAGCACTCCTGCTCGGGGAACAGTTCGCGGTCGCAGGACTGGCACTGCGAAACGCGGTCGAGATCGAACAGCGCAGTGCGGGCGAACCGCCGCTTCCCGCACTCGCAGGTCCGCGGGGCCTCGCCGAGGTAAACCGCGTTACAGTCTTCGCCGCTGCACTGCCACCCGAGGAAGCGCTTGGGTCGCAGGGCGCCGCCGCAGGCGCAGCGTTCTCCAGCAGTGTCGGGGTAGGTCTCGTCGCACTCGTCGCAGTAGAGAGTATCGTCGGCGAGGGGGTGAAGTTCCTCGTGCGAACAGGACTGGCACTCGTGGGTGTCCGTCGCCTCGGTGTGTGCGCCGCAGTCAGGGTTGGTACACTCGTAAGCCTCACGGTCGTCCGTAAGCACCATCGGTGCTTCGGCGTCGCAGGACGTGCACTGCCGCACGCGGTCGATGGTCTGGCGGTCGCCGCACTCGGAGCACTCGTAGAATGGCCGCCAGAGCGCGCGGATCATATCCGTCTCGCTCTCGGTTCCCTCGTCGCAGTTGCAGGTCTGGACGTCGAAGTACTCGAATCGCCCCTCCGAGGACGTCACCGTGAGCGGTTCAAGACGCTCGCAGGCAGGACAGAACCAGGACTCCAGGGCTTCTTCTCCGCAGTGTCGGCAGTAGGAAAACTTCGTCACGAAGTGGTGGTCGCACTCCGCGCACTGGCCCCGGGGCGTGTCGTAGACCGTCCCGCAGTGCAGGCAGGTGTAGTATCCGTCGGTAGGCCAGGAGAACAGGTGGACCCGGCTCTCAAGGACGCCCGCCAGCCGCCCGATCGCGACGAAGTTCTCCCGGATCGTCGCCGCGACCCTCTCGTCGACGTCAAGTTCGGCGGCGACCGTCTCGGTCAATCCGGCGAGTTCCTGCGGGTCCTCGTAGAGTTCCAGGTACAGCGCCCGGACGAAGTCAAGGTCGTCGTCCCCACCGTGGAGCAACCGCTCGTATAGGGCATCTTCGACCCGACGAAGCGCGGTCGTCGGCGTCGCGTCGTCGGGCACGTTGACGTCGGCGAGCTCGAGCAACCGCTCACCGACCGGCCCCGGATCGTCGCTGTCGGCCAGCGCCTGTCCGAACGCCTCAACGTCGAGTGAGTTCGAACGGAACGCCTCCGGAACGGTCGTCGGCATCGGTGCATCGAGCGTCTGCGGATCCTCGGTCACGACCGATGTCTCGGGGTCGGTGAATGGCAGGATCCGGTTGAAGATGGCCCGGCGGTTCGAGACGGTTGCGCTCGCACCGATCACCTGCAGATCGTCGTCCTCGATGGCGTCGTTATCGAGCAGTTCCTGTCGCGACCGGGCGTAGCGTCGCATCAGCCCGGTGGTGAACGCGCCGAACAGCTCGGAGTACTCGTGAATCTCGTCGAAGACGACGAACCGTGGCTGCTCGACGAACGCCGACTGCTCGTCGGTCTCGTTGACGTTGAACAACCGGTAGTTGACGGTGTCGGGGTTCGTCAGGAGGATGTCGACCTCTTCGGCCACGATCTCGTCACGGGTCAGGCGGATGAAGTCGAGATCGACATCCGGTGTTCCGGTCGCGTCGTGGTCGACACGGAACTGCTCGTCTTCGGTCCGCTCGACAGTCAGTGAGCCGTCACAGTGCTCGCAGGGACACTCGAAGAACTTGTAGGCGGTCTGCAGGTACTCGAACTCCTGCGGATCGTTCTGGGGCGTGTCGCCGTCGAAGATACCGACCGTGATGCGGTCGGTCCCCGTGCGGTTTCGGTTGAGTTCGTAGAGGTACTCGATGAGGCGCTTTAGCTGATCCTGAGCGAGTGCCTTCGTCGGGTAGGTCAGGATGCATTTGACGCTCTGTGGCGGATGCTCGGGATGTTCGCCGGCTTTCGCCTCGCAGATGTACTGGAGGATCGGGACGAGCCAACTCTCGGTCTTTCCCCGGCCAGTCCCTGCGGTCACCAGGGTGTGGTCACCGTCGAGGACCGACCGGACGGTCTCGGCTTGGAACTCGTAGAGGTGCTCGAATCCTGCCTCGGTGAACGTGCGAACGACGTCCTCGTGCAGGCTGACTTCGTCGGCGAAGGACTCCCAGTCGGGCCCCCGCTGGGGGAGGTCCAGCGCCTGAAGGAAGGGGCCCCGCGTCCGCGTGAACGAGGTCACTGCCTCTTCCAGTGGTTCGTCGGCATCCGTTTCCGCGTACCGGTCGATCACGTCCCGGAGGACCCGGGACTGACCGGACGCGACGACGTGTTCCGCGTACGCTCGCTTCGTCTGTTCCGCGAGTTCGATCGTGTCGTCTTGTGAGCTCATGAGTCGGGTTTGGTGTCTTCGTTCGGTTCGGTTCGTTCGATGCCGGTTCCACCGTCGGTCGCCAGTACGGCTGTCGAGGCCCGATTGAGGCGTTCGAACAGTCCTTCGCGATCGAACGAGCGCCCCCGGTTGTGCGTGTCGCAGCCGTACTGGTAGAGGCACAAGGGGCAGCCGTCGTCGCAGTCACACCGGAAGTGCTCGCGGAGGAGCGAGATTGCCTGCTCGAAGTTCCGCCGGCCCTCGCCGCTTTCGAACAGCAGCCCGGTCACCCCGGCGCCGCCCTCCTGGGCGTCGAACAGGTCTACGACGCCGTCGCCGTGGACGACTTCCGAGAGTTCGCGGATGCTCACGCCGCCGAGATACTGGAGTGCGACTCGGAACCCGTGGACCAGGGTGTGCGCCTCGGCGGTATCGTCCAGATCGACGCGGATCCCGTCGGTCTGATACTCGTAGCCGAGCCGGGCCAGTTCGTAGCCGGTATCGTGTGCGGGGCCATGGTCTGCGTTCGCGCTGCAGTGCAACTGGTCGTCCTCGTTCCGATAGACGGTACCGGGGCAGTCGTCGTCGCCACAGAGCATGAACGGCGTCGTCTCGCCGTCCATTTCGCCGGACTTGTACTTCGCACGGAAGCCGTCCGTGTGGAGCAACACGTCGATGCTCCCGTACTCGACAGTGCCCAGCGGCTCGCCGTCCTCGCCCGTCAGATCGAAGCGCTTGACCGGTTCGAACTCGAGGACCTCCGTCTTCCGCTCGGCGTAGGTGTTCTGGATCTCGTTCGACGGCTCCCGATACACCGTCCGTGCGGGATCGCCGTCCGCCGACATCAGGAGGTCAGACCGGTGGGCCCGTACCGACTCGGGGACGACCAATCGACGCCGCCGGAGATCCGTGTCGGCGCCGCAACTGCAGGTATCTCCCGGAGCCTCGTGGCCCTCTCCGCAGGCGGGACAGACGTACTCCTCGGCGAGTCCACTCGCCTGGCTACGCCGGACGCGCTCGCGGAGTTCCGACGACGCGAACTCATCGGTCGAGAGTTGGGAGACCACGTACGCGTCGCCGCCATCGAGGTACGCCGCTCCCGGGTGGAGTTCGCTGATCGCCATCCGCATCGACCGCCCGTCGTCCTCGCCGATGCTACGGGTCCGGTAGCCGTCCTCGCCCGCGTCGATGAGGCCGACGCCGACGTTGTTCGTCACGCTCCGCATGTTGAACGCGTAGCGACTCTGTCGTGACTCGCGCAGGAAGTCGAGATAGGACATTCGCTCGATCTGGTCCAGTCGCCGTCTGAGCGCCTCTTTCCGGTCGGCGAGCGTGGCGCGCTCCTCCGAGATGCGTCGTGCCTCCTCGCCGGAACTTGCTCGGCGGCGATCACGCTTGAGCTTCCTCCAGCGCCGCTGGACATCCTCGAGTTCGTCCTCGAGTTCGCGGCGATACTCACCGTAGTGGTCGATGAATCGCTCACCGAACCGCTCGACCGCCTCGTCGATCAAGTGCTCGAACTCTGACAGCGCGTCGCGGAGGTCGCCCGAGCAGTCGTCGTCGACGCAGGTCTCGCGGTCGGTGTCGCGGTCGTACTTGCGATTGCACTCGACGCAGTACCGGTGGTCCAACAGCCGCTCGAGGTGCTCCCGGATCTCTCGATCGTAGTCGTGGACCACTGTCCCTAGGGCGGCTAACTTCGAGTTCCGCGACTGCAGGCCGAGTTCCTTCGTCCGTGCCGACATCACGTGAGTCAGCTTCGCGACATCGTCGCCGGACGAGGGGTGACGGTGCTCGAATTCATCACCGCCGCTAACCGACGCGTATCGTCCACGCCGCTCGACTTCCCATGGGACGACGAAGTTCGCGGCTACGTAATCGAGCACACCCCACGTTAGCGAGACGCGGAGCACCTCCTCGTTGTACTCCTTGAGCGGGACCGGTTGCGGGTCGGCAGCCATCAGGTCCGCCGGCTGCTCGTAGTAGTAGTAGTCGATGGGGTTGCGCTGACTGACCGAGTGCACGAGCGAGGATCCGGAGTCACGCCCGGCACGACCGATCCGCTGCAGGTACGCATTCATGTTCGGTGGCGTGCCGTACAGCAGTAGTGCGTCGAGGTCGCCGATGTCGACGCCGAGTTCCATCGTCGGCCCCGACGAGAGGAAGTGGGGCTGGTTTCCTTCGCGGAAGAGATACTCGAGTTCGCGCCGCTCCTTCTTCTCGGTCATCCCGTGGTAGACCTGCCCGACAAGCATGCGAGGCTCCGAGTACGTCGTCCGGTATGCACGAGCGGTGAACCGGGGGTGCTCCGGGTCCGCTAGGGCCTCGATCGACGTGTTCGAGGGGACGGCGTCCCCGCTTCGTCCGCCGAACTGCGCGTCGATCGTCTGATCGTAGCTGCCGATCGACGGTCTGTAGTATAGATCGTCGTCGTCGCCCGTGAGCGTCACTTCAAGCGCACTCGGATCGAACTCGACGTAGTCGTCGTCCGCCTCGAGCACGCCCTGATTGTCGAGGTCGTTCACGACCCCCCGGACGTCCGTCGACGGGGACGGCGGATCGATATTTTCGATCGAACTTCCAGAGCCGTTCTTGACGAGTTCCTGTACGATCCCTCGCTCCTCGGCAGAGAGTTCCGCGCGAACGTCCGGATCAAGTCGGACGTCGACCAGTCCGGCGTCAGCGAGGGCACCCCCGAACTCCCCGTACCGGCCGCTGTAGCTGTGGGGATACAACCGGCGCCGAAGTCGGTCCCGGACGGCCTCCTCGGTGTCCATGTGCCGCCTCGGGATATCGACGAGTTCCTCGGTGAGATCAAAGGTCACTCCACGGACGTCTTGCGGCGGCGCCAACTCGTCGCCGAGGTCCTCGATTAATTCCATCGCGTCGTCAAGGACGGTTTCGGCGTCGATCCATGGTTCGCGCCGACGGGTGGCCTCGACCAGCGTCTGGTCCATCAGCGTCGCCGCTTCGGGCTCTGAAAAGTCGCGGTTGACCTCCTTCATGTCGCGGTGGGAGTCCGCGAACGAGAGGAGCTTGGCCGCTCTGTGCCCCTCTTCGTCGGCGACTCGCCGGAGGAGGTATTGGCTGGTCGTCACCGCGAGGTTCCCCGGCCCACGGACGAGCTCGTCGTACCGGCGGTCAGTGTCGTAGTTCTGCCCCTGGTGCGTGCAGGGCGCGACGCTTGAGAACGAACTCGCCGCTCGTACGCTCCCGTCCGGCTGGATGGTCTGGTACGCCTGGAACGGCGTTTCTCGCGTCCTGACGGCGCCGTCACAGTCACACACCGGATCGCCGACGGTACTCGTCCCGCAGGACTCGCAGTACGAGTCGGCGAGCACTTCGAACAGCCCCGCCCGCGCGAAGGTGTACGATCCGCAGGGGCAGGTGTCGGGCGGATCGCCGAAGTACTCCTGGTCGCAAGAGTCCTTCCGGCACACCCAGGGGACTAGTCGCGTCTGCGTCAGTGATCGGCCGCAGTCGCAGGTTACCGGAAGGTCCGCTTCGTGCGATCGCCCGCAGCCGGGGCAGTCGACGGGACCGTCGCCTGTGACCGGCCGCTGGTCCCCGCCGCAGGTGGGACAGCCGGGATCGTAGCCGACGCTCGCCTCGCAGTCGGGGTTCGGACACCGGTACTGGTCCGGTCCGACGTGGACGAGATCGGTCGCGCACTCGGGACAGCCCCCCCTCGTCGACCGCGTCGTCCGTTCCCCGCAGGACTCGCACTCGAGCGTCGGCTGGAAGGTAATCCGAAGTGAGCGTACCTCCTCGTCGCGGGCCGCCAGACAGTGCTGGCAGTGGTGTTCCTCGTCGGTACGGCGTTCACCCTCCTCGCTCGGGATATAGGGGTCCAGCTGCTCGCATGACGGACAAAACCACGCGACTAGCGCCTCGTCGTCGCAGCGGCTACAGTACGTGCTGCGTGTGACGAAGCCGTGGCCACAGGCCCTACACGTCTCCTGTGGCGAAGCGTACACCGCCTCACAGGCGGTACAGGCGTAGAAGCCGTCGATCGGCCACGAGAAGAGGTGCGTTCGGTTCTCGAGGAGGCCGGAGAACGTCCCGAGGATGGTGAAATTCTCCAGCACCCGTTCGGCCTCGGTCTCCGTCAGGTCGAACTCACTTGCGATCCACTCAAGGAATGCCTCATAGGTCCGGGGTTCCGAGGAGAGTTCGTCGTGTAGTACTCGGAAGGCGGCGACAACGGGCGACGCGTCCGCGCCCTCGTTCGCGATGGCGTCGAAAAGGTCGTCGCCCAGGAGTTCGAGCAACCGGTCGTTGTCGTACGCCGACGCGTCAACGTTGAAATCGATATCGGCCAGTAACGGCGGAGTTCGCTTCCCGCGTGCGAACGAGAGTAGTTCCTTCTCCTCGAGCGTCGACTCCGTGAACGCGGGCGGCATGCTCGTCTCCGACGGCGCGTCGAGGGAACGAGATCGCTCGTCGACATGTTCAACCTCCGTCGCGCCGCTGATCTGCTGGAACAGTTCAACGTCGTTCTCCACGGTCGCACTGCTGGCAATCACCTGGAGGTCGTCGCACCCGCGGTCCTCGCGGAGGGCGCGCATACGCTTGGTCAGCGTGGCAGTATAGCTCCCGAACAACCCGTCATAGGTATGAACCTCGTCGAACACGAGGAACTCGGGATCGTACACGAAGGTCTCGTGCTCGTCGGGCGCGTTGACGTTCACGAGTTTCATGTTGATCGTGTCCGGGTTCGTCAACAGGATGTCGACGCCCTCAGTGAGGATCGCGTGCTTGGTAAGCCGGATAAAATCGAGCGGCACGTCCTCGGTGCACTGGCGCTTCTCCGGGCGGAGCTCGTAAGACTGCCCGCTGTTGTGGACGTGGACGCCCTGCCGGCAGTTGCGGCACTTCTCGAGATCCTCATTCGCACCGGGGCATTCGGTGTATTTGAACGACGACTCGAGGTACCCCTGGGCGTTTGCGCTCATATTCGTCGGCGTGTCGCCGTCGTAGATCCCGATCGTGATCTGCTGGTTCGTCGGCCACTGCTCGTTGATCCGGTAGAGGTACTGGACCAGCCGCTTGAACTGGTCCTGTGCCAGGGCCTTCGTGGGGTAGATGAGCGTCGCGGTTGTGCCGTCCCCGTCGCCGCGGCGCTTCTTCTCTAAGATGCGGTCGAGAATCGGGATCAGCCATGCTTCGGTTTTCCCCCGACCCGTGGCGGCCGTGACGACGGTGTCGCGGCCGTCGCGGATCGCCTCGATGCTCCGCTCTTGGAAGTCGTACAGGCGCCGGAACCCCAGGTCGTCGAAGGTCTTCCTGATGAGCGGGTTCAGCCCCACGCTTGAGGCGAACGACCGCCAGGACTCGTCGCTCCAGTTGGGCACGTCCAGCGCCTGGAGGTACGGCCCGCGGACGTTGATGAGGTCGTCGGGGTCGTCGAGGAGACGCTCTTGGCGGTTCGCGATGCTTCGCGCGGCCGGCCCCGTCCGGCCGACGAAGTGGTTCTGGTAAGCGCGAACGGCCTCGGTGGCGCGCTGAGTAGGATTCTCCATTCCTACAGCGTCACCTCAAGCACGTCGCGGAACTCGTCGACGCCTAGCAGTTCCTCTACGACGTCACCATCGAGGTCACGGAAGGAGACGTTCTCTCCGCGACCGAGCTCCTTCAGGAGGTTGATCGTGTCGTCGCTGAGGCTGTACCGGTCCTGCAGTTCGTCCCAACTAACGACGCCGTCGTTCCACTTCCGCTCAAGTCCCTGCCACTCTGACTGCAGGGAATTGACGCCGGTGGAGTCGTCCCATATGCGGCTGTCGACGAACTCCTCGATGTCGTTGAGCAGCCGGGACGATTCCCGAGAGTCGGGCATCAGCGTCTGAATACGCCGTGCCGCCTGGACGTCGCTCCGCCAAGCGGCCTGGAGCTCGTTCAGCTCCGTCCGGAGGAGGTTCCGCGCGTCGTCGGCCTCCGACTTCGCGGTCTGGACCTTGGCCGTGTACTGTTCGCTCCGGCCGTCGTCGATCAGCTCCCAGTAGTCGTCCGCGGTCCGGTCCAGGACCTGACGTGCCTGATGACGCGCGTCCTCGACCGTCCCGGGCGTGTCGCGACCGAAGACCCGCGTGTAGATATCGTTCAGTCGTTCGACCTCTTCCATTCGATTCCGAAGCCCGACAAGAGACGTCTCCAGCGACGACGCGCTCCCGGTGTGCTCCTGCAGTTTGGCCTCGAAGTTCGTTGCTTCCTGGTAGTCGTCCGCTTTCGATCGCAGTGCTTCGACCGTTTCTTCGAGATTCGATGACATGGTCACTCACCTCCGATGACGTCGGCGATCTCATCGCGTGTCGCGACGAGGGTGCGGAACTCCTCGGAGTCCCTAACTGCGCTCTCCAGTTCGTTGTCTATCTCGGGAACTTCGACGACCTGCGCGGTCTCGATCATCTCGCCGATGGCCTCGTAGATCTCCCACTCCGCGGCCGTCTCCCGACTCTCCTCGAACTCGTGCATCAGTCCGACGAGTTCGGGTCCGCTTGCGGACTCGACCTCTCGGAACCGCTCGATGTCCTTCGCGAACGCCCCGAGCTGGAACCGGTCCTCGTTTTCGAGGCGTTGTCGCCGATTTTCCCACTTGTTACGCATGTTCACGTCGAGGTCGCCGACGATCTCCAGCAATTCATCGTATAGCTCCTGGAGTTCGTGGAGCGAGTGGCTCTCGTCGTACCAAGCGTCGATCTCCTCTACGGTCTCGGTGATGTACTCGACATCGTTCGGACCGAGCCCGTTGAGTTCCTGTGCGTAGACCTTCACGTACTCGAGGACGGGCGCCATTTTAATCGTCGCGTTCGACCGCGTCGTTCCGACCTTGTATGCGTCCGGGAGGTCGTCGGTGTCGATGAACATTGCTTCCTCGAGGTATGTCTCGAGGTCGTTGGCGACCGCCCCGTAGGCCTCGTTCAGCCGCTCGGCGTCGACGAAGTTCTCCTTGATCTTGAAGAATCCCTCCGCGAGATCGGTCGGGACGCTGCTCTGGGTGCTCAGGTCGGTGAGCGCTTCGAAGAAGGGGTGAGTCCTGTCGAACCGCTTCTCGACCGGGTGGGGATACTCGTCCGGGTGTTCGTATGACTCGAACACCTGGTCGCGCGTCAGCCCGGTCTCCCCCCGCGCTGCGTTGACGAGGAGGTACTGGGCCACGACGACGAACTCCTCAATCGTCCAGCCCTCGAAGCAGTCCTCGATGCGCTCGCGCATCGTCCGCTTGAACTCGGCGACTGAATCGTCGGCCCAGTTGCGCAGTAATCCGTAGTTGAGGTCGTAGCGGTCCTCGTAGGGGAGTTCGTCGTCGGCGCTGATTCCGTACCAGAACAGCGGCTCGTAGATCCGATCGTACTCAGAACCGAACGGGAGCTCGATGCTGATACCCGTCCGCTCGTCGACCCCCTGTAGCGATACGGGGACCTGGGCTCCACGCGTGTAGTAGATGCCAGCCGTTCCACGCGTCGAGGAGTTAGGATTGGCGAGGCGGCTCGGCTCGTACCACTCTTCGAGCAACTCCGCCGTCCCGTCTCGTAGCGTCGCCGAACTGGCGTACTCCTCGCCGTTGGACACCCACTGCTGGTAGTCGAAGCGGTACTCGTCGACGGTCTCGCCGTCGTAGTCAGTCTCGACCGGGTAGGTTCGAATCCCCGCGATCCGGACCTCTTTTTCGTCCTCGAGGTTCTCGTACTCCGCGGCGATGCTTATCGAGGGTGGGTCGTCGGCGGTAATCTTGAACGTCCCGTCCTCGTCCGTGGTTCCCAATACTTGTCCGTCGCGTTTGACCGTGACCTCAGCGGTCGGCTCCCCGTTAACCCGCGCGGTGAGTTGGACCGTCTCGCCCTCGCTCGGGGTGGACGGTGTCGGGATTAGCGCGAGCGAGTCCGTCCCGACTGCGAGTTCGAGCGTGCCGGTGCAGTCGGCCTTCTCGCCGATGATCTCCACGTCTCCTTCCTCGTCAGGGAGCGTTACCGTCAGCCGCCCGTCATCATCGGTGTGACCAACGACCGATCCGTCGAGAGTCACCTCGACATCGGACTCAGGTCGGTCGTTCAGCAGCGCCTCGACGGTGATCGTCCTACCGGGCTCGATCTGTCCGTCGACCTGCCGCAGTCGGAGGTCGGACGGCGCACCAATGTCCGCGTCGAAGACCACCTCGAACTCTGTGGTTCTGACCGTGCGCTCGGGCACCGGGACGTCGAAAAGTTCGAACACGCTGCGGGGCACCCGCATGTTCCCCTCGGCGGTCGGGATGCCGTACCACTTCACGATCGACTGGACTTCGGCGGGATAGTCCAGCGATACAGGCGTCGGGAACTGCTTGACGTACGGGTTCCCGTCGATCGCCTCGAAGGGCGGTTTCGTCGACGTCAAGCACTCTCGGACGATCCGCATGAGGAGCAGTCGCGGCGTCCGTCGCTCGTTTCCGTCCTGAACGAGGTTCTCGTACGCACGTTTGATGAACTCCGCGTTGAACGGATAGAGACCGTCGAAGTCCTCCTCCGGGATGTCCATGTCGGCCGACACCGCCGAGTCCTCGCGAATGACCGAGAGGTACTGCTTTGTCAGTTCGACGGTGACGTCGTCCGTGAGGAAGTACGCCTGACCGGTGTCGTCGGTCGTGCTGAGGTACCCCTCGGCCCGGTCTTTCATGTACGTCTGGGCGTCCTCGTTCGTCCCCAATGCTGTGTCGACGTTGTCCTTCTCCCAACCGGTCGTCCAGCCGAGCACCACGTCGTAGTGTCCGCTGTCGAGTTGGAAGATGTGGTCCAGCAGTTGTTCTTTGAGCACGCTGAACGTCGTGAGATCCTCACAGATCAAGACCGGACGAAGTCCCTGCTCGACGTACTCCTCGGAGATTTCCTTGAGCCGCTGCTGGAAGTCGCCAACGCCGAGTTTGCTGGACAGTTCCTGATCGATGAAACTCTGGAGCGCCGGGAAGATGGTATCGCCACCTTCCGCCTTTCCGAACGCCGCCACCGAGAGGTCGCGGTAGTCCTCCTCCGTGATGAGTTCCGGGATGTCCTCCTCGTCGTCGCTCAGGACTGCCTCCTGGTACTCGCGGACGTTCTCCTCGAGGATGCCCCGGAGATCGGTGCTCCGGGGACGGTCCTCGACGAGCGCCTGGATCTCCTCCTCTGTGAACGACTCGAGCATCGGGTTGTACGCTTCGAGGTTCGCAAGCATGGCGTTCGCGACCTTTTCGGGGTCGAGCCCGCCGACATCGCGGACGTTGACGTCCATCTCGAGCGGTTCTGTGAGGATCTCGACGATGTCCTTAATGCGGGTCTCGCTCCGGGAGACGTGCAGGGCGACGTGCATATCGTCCATTCCGGAGTCTGCCTCGTGCCCGATTTGGTATTCGAGCCACTGGCACAGTTGGCTCTTCCCGCTCCCGGTCTCCCCGCGCAGGATGAAGATCCGATTGTCGTCTTCGGTCTCCGACTTCAGGATCGCGTCGCGGAACTCCTCTTGCGTAACAAACTCATCGTTCGTTGGGTGGGGGAACAGGTAGTCCGCTCTGAGTTTGTCGATGTCGATGTGGGTGCGCTCGAACTCCTCTTTGGACTTCTGGTGCGCCTCCGCAGTCAGGTACTGTCGAACGGTGTCGTCGGACCAGTCGATGGGGTACTCGCTCATGCGTCCACCTCCGTGAATCGGTCGAAGAGGTAGCGTTTGCTCGCGGGCAGTTCCTTCGGCCAACCGTGCAGTTCAAACTTCGTCACGCTCGGTTCCTCGTTTCGAGAGTGCGTCGAGGGTAGTACGACCTCGTTCTTCGCGTCCGACATTCCGCGTACGTCGACGTAGTCATCGTCGATCAGGGTCTGTAGCGTGTCGGTGACGCCTTGGTGAAGCCGCGGCGTCCCGGGGCGGGTCGTGAGGACGGTGAGGAACTCGTCCTCGATCCACCCGACTGCGGCACCGAAGTCGGTCGAGTTCTCCTCGTCCCGGAAGGTCTCGAGGAGTTCGTACAGCAGCGTCGGCCGCGGTGACAGCACCAACTCCCGAGAGTCGATGTACGACAATACGCCGATGCCCTCGAGGAGGTGGTACCAGCCGTTGATCTTCGTCTTGTTCCAATTGATGTACTCCACCTCGTTATTGAGTTCGGTCACGAGGCGCTCGCGTTTGACCGTCTTCGGGGCGAACTCGAACGCAACGCGCTGGGCCTCGACGATGTGGTCCTGAGGATGTTCCTGACGGTTCAAGTGGTAGAGCAACCGGAGCTCGAACGAGAGGTCGGGATAGACGTCTTCGTTGAGCAGTGAGACCACGCGGTCCTCCGGACGCTCGAGGAGATCGATTGCGCGGAGGAACTTGAGACACTCCCCGAGGTGGGCGTCGTCCTTCGAGCCGTGGTCGTCGCTCGGTACCATCGTGTCCTTGAGCGTGGACACGTTGATCGGCCCGCCCCCAGCGGCCTTGAGGTTGCGGTAGATGAGCCGCAACTCGGGGACGCGAACCGTCGAGTAGTTCACGAGGTCTTTCTGCGGTTTGTTGTCGTTCGTCTCGTAGGTAGTTGTCATCGGTAGTTGGGGTCTCGCTGTCGGTAGTTTTCGAGCGTCGATGCGTCGTAGTCGCAGACCCGAAGCACCTCCAGGATGTGGTTGGCGACACGCTGGGTGTCTCCCTTCTCCATCCACGAACGCAGGGCCTCGCGGATGTGGTCAGAGTAGTCCTCTAACACGTTTTCAAGATCGTGCTCGATGAAGTAGCGGGCCGAGTCCCACACCGGGCTGTCGGTCGGTGCTCGAGTGTAGTCGAACACCGCTTCGATGCCGTCCGCCGGAGCGCCTGCCTCAGCGTGGATCGCCGACGCGGCGTGGAAGAACACGTTCCGCGTGTCGACCACGGGAATCCGAGATCGACCATCGAGGGCGTCCTGTACGAACGAGTTCGCCAGCGAGGCGTAATCGCGGACCGCGATAGCTGGGAAATCGTCCACGACAGAGCGCCCGGGCTTTTTCGTGTAGGTCGGTGTCCGCGGCGCCGTTGTGTCCGTAACCAGGACGTATTGTCCGTCCTCGTCGAGCGAACGCTCTAGGAGCCGACGGACGAGGTCCTCCTCACCGTGTTCAAGAATACCGTCCTGCGTAACCACGTGCACGAGGGGGAACTCAAGCTCTTCGGGGTCTGCGTCCTCGCTCGAGACGTGCTCGTAGTCTATCGGGCTGTACTCGTTGTCCCACAGGTCCGTGTGAACGACTCGGTTCAGTCCGAGCGACTGAAACAGTGGGAGCGATCGGAGTTGCGCTCGCGCTTGTTTCCCTCGCTTCTGTAACTGCGAGTCCCTGACGACGATCGTCGGTGTTTTCGTGTGTGCTATATCGACAAGTTGTACCGATCCCGAGTCGTCGAACCGTTCGTACCAGTGTCCTGTGGTCATCCTATTACAGTGTCTCCACTATGTATCGTGGCAAACATGTTCTGACGTCGATACGCCGTTCGGTCGTTGATCGCGGTAACTTCGCTTCGTTTGTTCGTGTTTTCGAGGGGGTGTGTAATCCTATTAAACTTTCCGCTAATCTGATTAGTGTTTCGGAATGCCAGAATTCATCGAGTGAATTTTAGATTTATGGGATCTAAACAGAAGTTATAGTTAAATTCTTTGTGGCCCCCTGTCGTGTTCGGCCTGACGCCTCGATTGATCGTTGCAAATCGGTTACAACGAGACCGGACCGTTCTACGATCGTGCAACACCATCGTTTTATTTGGGACGTCCAATACGATGGTACGAATGACGACGTTCATTGCTACGATCGGATTCGACAGTACCCGTGTCACACGACCGGTACTCACTTACGGACTCGAAGAGGGCGACGAAATCGTTCTGGTACAACCGATGGACGACGGGGAAAACGACCGATCGAACGAGGCACGCGAGGACGTGCGCCGAATGGTTACTGAACTGCAACCGAACGTCACCGTCGATCCGGTCGCACTAGATCCGGAGGAGTTCTACGAGGGCATCCGTCGTAGCATCGATCGTATTGAATCCGAAAGCGACGACGTCGTCATCGTTCTCGGTGGGGGCGCACGAGATATCTACCTCCCTGTCGCGTTCTCCGCCTTCCTCGCACGCGACGAGATCCACACAGTCCTCCAGTTCAGTGATATCACGGGGTCCGTCTCAGAGATACAGATCCCCAACTTCGTCGATCCTCTGAGTGACTCTGTTGTCGAGACCCTTGAGGTGATCGTCGACGTTGATGAAGGGACATCACTGACGTCCATCTCGAACACACTCGACGTCGCGAAGAGTACTGTCGCCCGTCACGTTGGCGAGCTCGAAGAACGCGGATTTGTCCATGCAGAAAAACATGGTAAGTCTAAGATGGTATATCCTACAGAAGAGGGGCGTCTCGCTATCGATATTAACATCTTCTAATTTTCGTAGTACCGGATAGACGCTTCCGTCATTGCTTTCGTTTGCAACGCTTCCGCTTATTCGGATAGGTTTCGCGGACAAGGCTATTCGATGGCCCGAGGGCTGCCCTGACGAACATCCCTATGGTCGACGACTTGGCTGAGGTTTCCGGCCAGTTACGAGAACTGATCAAAAAGGGGCCTGAAAAACGCGAAGAAAATCGACTGGAAGGAGCATGCTCTCAACGGCTTTCCTTGAGTTTGGAAGATGCAACGGCAGGTGTCGGGCTATGGACGCCCGACCATGACTTAGCCGATTGCCGGAAGAAATTGTCCTGTACGCCCGGAGTTCCATGGAACGCAATAACGTCGCAAAGTTATGTAGATAGCGTGTCAAATCGGCAGTATGGCATCTCGGTCGGATGGGGAGATTCATATGCGAGAGCGAGCAACCTTGTCGTGGTGAATATCATCTGTGAGGTTCTTCGTTCCTGAATGGGATGACAACGTCGACGCTCACTATGACTTCGAGCACGACGAGCACTCGGAGCTCGGAACTGAAGAGCGCGAACTGCAGTATATCTGGGACATCTTCGACTACGAGACGACCCCAATCGACGGCGTTCTCATTTCGCGCGAGCAGGTCGAAGAAAGCGCAACGAAATTCGATCAACTCACGTCTTATGGAGTCTACGACGAACAGTCAGGACTCGATATCCCCGATTGGCTCCCGACGATCAGCGACTGCGGCGCCTGGGGGTACAAATCGCTCCCGTTCCCTCCCTACGACAACGACGAGATGCTGGCGTTCTATGAGGAACTCGACGTCACGGTCGGCGTGACGATCGACCATCTCGTACTTGGCTCCGGACACGATTCCAGGCTCTATCTCGATAAACGCGCATTCGCTGACTCATCGCTTACCCCGAACGACCTTCCCGAGGAATTGACCGACGAAGTCGACGTCATGGTGGACGAGTGGCCCGCTGAATGGCCATCTTACGTCAAGGAGTACGATTCAACGGTCTACGATGTGTCGTCGATCGAACCGTTCGATCCCGAGGACTTCGACGGTGATCCGACGAAAGTGATCGAGCGGTTCCAGGACGATCCTCGCGCCATCTACCGCGAGGACGATATGGAGTTCCGGTACGAGTTGACGCTCGACAACGCCGAGGAGATGAAGCAACTGTACGACGAGAACGGTTACTCGTTCCGGCTGATGGTTGCGATTCAGGGGTGGGATCCGATGTCCTATACGCGTGCGGCTAAGCAGGTCCTTGACCTCGGATACCAGTACGTGGGGATCGGCGGCGTCGCGGGGAGCAATGCCGCACGGATTCGAGATATCGTCACCGGCGTCGGAAACGCAGTCAAGGAACACGAGCGAAACCGGAAGACGAGGGTGGACACACACGTCTTCGGGTTTGCGAAGACGGACGCGTTCGATGCGATCGGCAAAACCGGGATGTCGAGTTTCGATAGTGCGAGTATGCTTCGGTCGGCCTGGACAGGCGGCGACAACTATCACCTCGGCAGCGAGCGGCGCTACGATGCACTGCGCGTCCGATTCGGATCGAACAGAGACCCGCTCGAGAAACAGATACAGACCGCTCTGCGGGGTCAAGAATTGCTGCACTCGCTTCGTGCGTTCGACGAGGGATCGTCGATTTCGGAGGCGATCCGGGAGTGGCACGCCGACGCGACGCGGGCACTCGACGAATTGGCGCCCTACCTGAAAGAGCACAGGCATGACGACGAGTACGATCGGCGGCTCCTACGTGACGTTGAGGAGCATTTCAGGGACCACTACGACCACGGGCGAGAACTCCGAGCGTCTTTCAGCCGGACGCTCCGGAAGCGGATTATCAAGTTGCTTCGGGATGACGATCCCGAATCGCCGATCGGTTTCGACGAGTATCAGGAACTGATCGAGACCGTTCGAGAGGAATTCGAGGAATTCCCCAGGATGGCCGAGACGATCGAACAGCGCGAGGAGTTTTCGGGGAACGTTGCGACGTTCGATCAAATCTGGCTCCTTGTGGAAGATTATGCTCCGTGGATCGGTGATGAACGACTGCTTGACGAGTACAAACGACTTCTCCGAGAGGAGCCGTGGCGGGAGTGCGACTGTCGAATCTGCGAAGAACACGGGATCGAAGTGGCAATCTTCCGTGCGAACAACCGGAATCGGCGTCGAGGATTCCATAACACGAAACGATTCTACGACCAGTTCCGAGAGGCGCTTCCGAAGACACTCGTCACTACGCCGGCCTCAGAATCGCTTACGTCGTGGAGCACGGTAGAGGGCTACCTCCTCACGGAACGTGAGGACTTCTGGTCGGACGTCCACGATCTTCCTGTTGCAGAAATCGGTGCCATCAGTGCCGATGGGGTCCACGAGTGGTGGTCGGAATCACCAACGTCGGTGTCGCTCGACGCGACCGAAATGACGGCATCGATCAGAGACTTCTGTACGCGGTATCAGAATCTGTTCCTGTACGATCCAGATGAGATCGTTGATCAGGAGGTCATCGAAGCGATTGAAGCGAAGGGATGCGTCGTAGAGTCGCATCGAGATTCGTCGGAGCTTCGAGCGGCCGTTCTTGATCGACTTGGATATGAGAGCGAGTTCCTACCCGAGTTCATGATTCAAAAAGGGCTGATGGAGTTCTAACGATGAGGGTACTCATCATCGACCAATGTTCGAACAGCAAATCCTATCCAGAGAATAGCGTCGCTTTCGATGCATCTGAAATCGATGACGCCGGCCTCAACGCGCTCCGAAACCGAAAAGAGGCAGCGAGCATTCCGGCACGCAAACTCTACGCTGGCCGACAACAGCAATACGTCAATGACGCAGTCGATTCGCTCCGTGCTAACGGCCATAACGTAGATCGGTACTTCATCAGCGCGGGGTTCGGACTCGTCGCAGAGAGCGAAGAACTCCCGCCGTACAACGTTACGTTCGCGGATATGACCGCAGACGAGATTGAGTCTCGAGCCGATACTCTCGAACTCACGGAGCGGACTCGGAATGTGATTTCGTCTGAACCGTACGATATCGTCTTTTTCGCGCTCGGGAGTGATTACTACCGAGCGCTAATTCTGCCAGACGCTCTCTCTGCAGTCCCCGAGGAGACGATCGGTGTAACGTTCAATCAAGAAGAAATCACCGATCAGTACGACAACGTCATTTCCATCCCGGCTCGGACTGACCAAGCGAAAGAATACGGGACGATCGTCGTTGCGCTCAAGGGAATCTATCTGAAGAACTTCGCTGATAACCTCGCGCAAGGTAGTGAGCCGACGTCTCTCGAAGACGTGAGAGCAGCCTGCCTCAACGAGCCGACCTCACAGAAGGACTTAACTGAATTTTAGACGTCTCACCCAGGTATAAGATACGTTTTCTCGAGCTAGGCAGTCTATTACCATTATAGAAGAAACTGAGCTAAGACCGCATGCTGTATCGGCAACGGTTGCTCGATCTTCCTCACGGGGAATTACAGACGCCAGTGCTGTTCCCCGTGCGCAACCTCGGGAAGCGATCGAGTGACAATACACCAGAATACATCAGTTCCATCCCTGATCTACCCACAGCGATGATAAACGTCCGGGCGATCAGGGAACGGGACCCGATGTGGGATCGCTTGACTAATGGGGTGTCCCTTCGGGAAGAGATGGAGGTGCCGGATGATACAATCGTCTATGCGGACAGCGGTGGGTACGATTTCAGCGAGAAAGATCCCGACACGACACCCCAAGAAACGCTAGAAACTCAACGCCTGCTCGAGGCGGATATCTTCGGTACCGTCGATATTCCGTTGTCCAGAGAGAATCGATCGGCGGAGAATCAGCGTCGGATCGATCGAAGTATCGACCTCGCATTGGAAGCAAGTACGCATCACGACGGGGATGAACTTCTTTTGGCGAGCGTCCACGGGTACGATCCCGAGACGATCCGGAACGGGATTCGATACCTGGAACGACGTGGAGAGTTCGATGGATACGCCCTCGGAAGCCTCGTCCCCGTTCGTACAGATTACGAGAAAGTCACGAAACTCGTACTGGCAGCGCGAACGGCGACGGACAAACACCTCCACGTCTACGGACTCGGCGGCCTCGTCTACCAACCACTTTTGCTCTATCTCGGCGTCGATAGCTTCGACTCGTCAGCGTTCATTCGAAGCGCGGGAAACAGAAACTACCTGCTTCCTGGATTCGGCGGCGAAGAGTTGTGGAATATTGACGATCTCGAGTACCTCCCATGTCCGTGTCCCGTTTGCGGGTCACGGACGCTTGATGATATCCGAGAGGATCGTGACGCGTTGGTTGTACACAACCTCTGGGCGCTGACGACTGAGTTGCGCCGGTTCCGATACGTCGCTTCCGCCGGTAGGGATATCGAGGACTACCTCGACCTACGGTTCCAGGGCAACGAAGTCACCCAGCGGGCGTATCGGATTGCTAAACAGCAGGTCCGGAGGTTAACATGACCTCAGAGCGAGCAACGATCCGTCCAGTTACTCTAGGGCGCCTTACGGAACTCACTCACCTCTGTGAGAGTGCTCCAAAATCGACATCAGACGTCGAGGAGGAGCTTGGTGTCACAACTCGCCGAGCTCGAGAAGCGATTCTTGAAGCAACCCGGATCGGGTTACTCGAAGAGCGAGAAAGGAGTGAGAATGACGACGAGGAAGTCTACCGCACGACGCCTGTTGGTGAGCAATTTCTGACGGCGATCCGCAACGAGGAGTGGGAGACGGCTGATGAGATCCTTGCCGTTCGAAGCCCGCACTACGGTGCGATGTTCGAGGCACTCGCAGAGATCGGGCCTGTCCATCCCAATGAGTTGCTCGAGTATCTGGAAGAGGAACACGAGTTTTCACCGTACACGTTCAACCAGACCGGTATCGAGGTCGTCGGGAACTGGGCGGAGCGACTCGGCGGAATTCAGCGGAATGCGTTCACTGGAGACTATTATGTCGTCGATCGCGCAGACGTTCCGATGAACTTCCAGTACGTGCTGCTGGAGGCGTACGACGAACTCGAGGAGACGGCCGGCGTTAACCTTCGTCAGCGGTATCTCTCGATCCCGCGGTTGCGCGAACGGACCTGTGAACGACTCGGTTGTCCACGAAACGCGTTCGATCAAGCACTCTCAGCGTTGTGCAGACAGAACGTCGGCAAACTCGAACTCTCCGGGGCCCCGTTAGATACATCTGCGAAGGATTCGGCGCTGGGAATCAAAGAGATCGAACTCGCCGACGGTGACACGCTCGTATCGACTTCACAATCAACACAGCAGGTGATGGCCGGTCTCGAACAGTTCGATAAGCAGTACTACTACCTCGCGGTGTACGACCGCAACATCACGTTCACTCCAGACCCATGAGCGAAGCCTTCGACATCAGCGACCAAGCACAGGATTACAATCGGTTCGGCCTCGACGGCAACCCGTTTCCGTACAGCCCAGTCCCGGCCGAAAACCCGGAGACTTACTGTGGTCAGGAACACGCGACGACGACGATCAGTTCGACCGTCTCGAAGACGCTCTCGACGGGAAAGTCGAAGCACCTCGTGATCACCGGGAAATACGGTAACGGGAAGTCACACACGCTCAAATATACCCGATCGCTCCTCCGCGATCGAGACGACATCATTGTCGGCTACGTTGCGCAACCGGGAGAGGGATTCGTCGACATTTACCACGAGTTCATGTACGATCTCGGATTCGCCGAAGTACAAAATATTGCGTACGAGTTCCTCGCCTCGGTCGCCCGAGATGTCACGGAAACGAACCCTGTCAGCGGGAGCGCGATGCGATCGCTGATCGACGAGGGGGATGTGCTCCTCTCGGAGATCGTTCCGGAGGCGATCAAGCGTTTGAGCGACATAACGCGGTTCGCCGATTTTGCAAGAGCGATCATCCACATGGTATATGAAGATACGAACCTCTACGCCTGGCAGTGGCTTACGGCTGAAGGGATCCGATACGAACAGCGGAAAGAGATGGAGATCCACACCGCTCTCGACGACGACACGATGGGCGTGCGAGCGTTCACGGCGTTCAAAAACATGCTTCTCGAGTTGGGATACACCGCAGTGTTCGTCTTCATCGACGAATTCGAGAGCATCGCCCGGCTCTCGTCGAAAGACGAGCAGGCGACATTGAACAGCATCCGTCACTTGATGGACCAGAACAGCGAGGGGCTCTGTCTCCTATTCGGCTGTGCCCCGGAGGTGTGGCAGGACGTGATGAGCGAGTACCACGCGTTCAGCGAACGGATCGGTCAGGAAGTGGCACTTCGACCGCTTACGAATGAGCATCTATACGAACTTGTCGAAGAGTATCTCAATCGAGAACGTGCTACCGAAGAATCCGGAATTCATCCGTTCACTGCTGATGGTTTAGATATGATCTTGCAGCGTTCGCAGGGTAACATCCGCCAGGTCCTCTCGGTATGTAGCCGACTTCTTGACGCGGCAGCACAAGCACAGCGGTCAGAGATAACTGCTGAGTTCATTGAAGAATCGATCTAACCGATATGACCTCGAGAGACTCGAAACACAAATGAATGGCTACACAATGGTATAGCCCAATCTCTTATCAAATTTCGACTTGTAGAACAGTCAGATACAATGGGAAATGTATACCTAGCTCCGTGTGACTCACCGAACTTCGATGACACCGTAAAGAATGCTATCGATCTGAGTCAATTGTCGGACTATCCGGAACCATTGACCGGTGAGCAAGAGGTACGGTTCTGGGGAGCCAGAATCGGTGAGAGGAACGAAAGAAACTTCGAGAAGATGCAGAACGGTGACCTCGTTCTGTTCTACCAAGAGGGTGACTACGTTGGTACAGCACGGGTCGATTCCAAGTTTAGAGACGAAGAGAGGTGGGCCAGCACAAAGTTTTGGCGTGGTGGCGAATCATACTTGATCTACACGCTCACGGACTTCGAAGAGATTTCAGTACCAAGACAGAAGGTAAACACGATTTTCGGATACACAGAGGGTTACTATCCGCAGGGCTTGATGCGTGTAAGCCCTGGGAACGTGGACAAACGGCTAGCCTCGATCAAGTTAGCTCTCAAGCGAATAAGTTGATTGAGGCCTCTTGCAATGTTCTTTTCTGGAGTGACTATTCGACAGAGCGGGCAGACTTCTCTAAACTTTCGTGTCGTACTTTCAGGCCATCTGCTCTACAACCTCTGTCACCGCGTAGAACGGCACCGTATCCACGAGCGCTACGAGTAACTTGACCAGATACTGGCCGACGATGATCGAGGTCAGCGCCCAGCCCCACGTTGGATCGCCACCGAGCCCGAGCGTTGGGAAGATCGCAAACCCGAGTGTGATGAAGACGACCGTATCGACACCCTGGCTGGCTGCCGTTGAGCCGCAGTTCCGGATCCATCGATGTCGACCATCCGTTCGTGACTTGAGATCCGAAAAGAGTCGAACATCCAGGTGCTGCGCGATCGCTAATGCCACAACAGATGCCAGAATGATCGACGCCGAGTCGCCAAGCGTCGAGACGAACGCCGCTTGCCCGTCGTAGAATGGTGCTGTCGGCATCCAGATCGCCGCGAAAACCAGCGCGTACGCGACAACGAGCGTGACGACAGTCCCGTTGACAACCGACGCTGCGTACTCGCGCCCGTGGTACTCCACAAGCAAGTCTGACGCGAGATACGCGACACCGAACGCAACGAACCCTGCTGGGACGGCAACGCCACCGATCACAGGCAACTCGACCCACGTCAATTTCGCCGCCAGTACATTGGCGAGGACGATAGACCCCGCGAAAAGAGCGGTGAACATCGCTCGAGTGTCCTCAGTTTGCATGTAGAACCACCTTCTCAATCTGGGATATCGGTTCGCTCTCGATTAGCGGGATGCTATTTGAAGATCCCTCGGATATTCTCTGGAGCATATTAGTAGAATAACGATGGAAGGTATAGTCTTATTGGTTGATCAGTTAAAGAGACGGTCATCAGGAATCTGTCTCGATTTGCAAGAATTCTCGATTAGATATTTCTGTCAATCAGCGAGTCCAGCAGCCTGAAGCGCCTCTGAAAGCCCCAAATCTATCTCAATGGAGGTGAGTCAGATCTCTTTCGACCGTTCAAACCAAACAAATTACTATGGAGAACTAATCAACAGAACTGTAGGTTTGAACGTACTCCATTCGCCAGATCATGCAGCGCTTGCCGATTTCATCTCTCGAGCACATACTGCAGACGAACTGGTGACGATCCATGCAACGTGTAGTGTCGAATATACCGGCAATAGGGAAGGAGAGCTCGGCTCGGGTGACCGAGTTGTTATCTGTAAAGGAGATGGTGCCGTGGCAGTGCACCGACCGACTGGAGCACGTGCAGTAGCTCGGCAGGGTATTGGAAGTTCGCTTGAGACAGTATTACTTGACGACTGTGTCCGCATCTATGCCGCGAAAGGTCAGAGTGAGCGGATTCGAGTGGACATCACTGATGCCTCGCTCGCAGTACGGGATAGTGCCGTCGACGATGCGACCCTGCAGGAGAATCAAACTGAAGCGCAAATGCACGAGTACATTCTGTCGAATCCCGAGGAGATTGAGGCTAATCTTCGGATCCTCGAACACGAGCGGCAGACTCCCTATGGTCGGGTTGACTTCTTCGCAGCAGACGCAGACGGTAACAGCGTGATTCTCGAGATCAAGCAGCCGGAAGCCGAGTATTCTCACGTCGATCAACTCCAACGGTATGTCTCCTATTTTCGCACGTCAGACGATGCGACGGTGCGTGGGATTCTAGTCGCTCCGTCGATCGGAAGTGGCGTGAAACGATTGTTACGACGACAAAATCTGGAATGGGTACAGCTCAAGCAATACCAAGTCAATGAGACCTCACCAGGACAAACTTCGTTCGATGACTGGTGCTAAAACCAATTAGGTACTAAGTCTAATACGTGCCACAGGTCCTTTCGGGAAGCCGTCTACTCAGTATGCACCCAGAGTTACCGAATCTGGCCACCTCATTTTCACACTCGGATTTGAATGAAGAAATCGTGTTGCCGACTACTGTTCTACTGGATGCAGTGAGTCAACTGTCCAGATCCGGTGACTGGACAAGTCCTCCCTCAGCCTCCTCAACAGTAGCTACAATGCTCTGCATTGTCTGTGCGACGGGCCGCGTCCGGTCCGTCGTCGACACTTCGCTCGCAGTTGCGTCGTACTCAATGACGCCATAGTCATCAAGCATCGGCAGATGAGTATGACGGAGCCTGACGTTCGATGATCGCTGGACCGTCCGACCGACGGTCGCAGAATCGACGTCTGCTTCTCTCGCTGCGACCTGTCGAACTATATCCGGGACCTGAACGGTCACATCATCGCTGTCTTGCTCGAGTTGGAGCGCGTAGAGCAACTCGAGTACGATTCGACGGCGCTCCGATTGGAAGAGGTCCAAGAGTGCATCCACCGCGCTATTCATGACTGGTCACCTCTAATGGACGACTCGTCAGCGATCAAAACCTGACTGAGACCATCTTGGAATGTTGGTGTGCGATCCTCTTCAGAGTCAACTGTACAGTTCCGCCGAAGCCAAGAACTGGCTCGCTGTCCACCAATCGGACAGAGTTATCACTCTCGGCTTGTGTAGACTCGATTGCTGTCATAGGTTGGCAGCGCGGCGCTCCGGCGTCCCAGCGCCGGGCCCGTTTTGGGACGGCCGCGCTACCTCGGGATGGGCGACTAATCATAAAAAGCGCTCGTATTTCTAAGTGCTAACCAAATGGCCGCGAATATTATGTGTTGAGCGATCAAACGGATCGAGTGCTACCTGCACAAAGGTAGCAAGTCAGAAGTCAGGGTTGACCTCTCTGTCACAACCACGAGAACACCCGGATCCACCACATTACCGGGGTTCTTTAGAAAGAGCGATCGCATTGTAATGATCAGTTTAGCCGACGTCTGCTCTACACAGTAGCTTCCCAAAAGATCGAAATGGGTAGATGAACATTCTGAGCCATCGATGGCCCCAGCACGGCTCCGCTCAATCGTGCCGATGTTCGGCGGAGCAACAAGCTACATCGAGACACTCGATGCCATTCTTGCGTACGTCGACGAACAACACCCCACGACGGACGAACTCGTCGGCTGGCATCGAGGAAGTTTCGCCCGTGTCTCAAGTCGAGACTCGATTATGCGCCGTGTCGAGTATCTCGAGGATGTCGGCTTTCTCACTGCCGAGAATGGCGTCTGGACACTCGGTCCCGAAGGCAAGCGATACGTCGCAGACCGCTCGACTGAAACCCTCCTCGAGATCATGTGCCGACGAAACGTCGGCCTTCGAAGCCTGCTCTATGCGCTTTTGGTCGGTCCAATGACGATCGACGAAATCGGCCGCCAACAACTCGAAACACACCCCGAACTCGGCTGGAACCCTGAGAACCCGGATATGGCACTCCAGCGCGTAAACTGGCTGCGAAGCCTTGAGCTCGTCCAGCAAGACGGCGACCAGTATCGGCTCACTGCCGAGGGGAGACAGTTCACCGACAATGCCGTCGAGACCTGGGCAGAGCCCGCTGCATTGACTGCATCCGATACGACTGATCCAATGACTGCGGGCACTTACGAGACGACAGTCAACGCACGAGCAATCGATCCAGAGTTCCGAGCGGCCGCACTGGCGAGGTTTGACCAGACTTGTCCGGTCTCAGGGGTAGACCATCCAGGGCTACTGGACGTCGCGCACGTCCTCCCGTGGAGCGACTATCCGGAGTACCGGGCGGACTTATCGAACGTACTGACACTCAGCAAGACCCATCACGCAGCATTCGATCGGGAGCTATTTACCATTGATCAGGACTACCGAGTGCGAGTGAACCCGGCATTCGAGACAGAAAGCGAATTGCTGCGACGGACAATCCTTGACCGTGCTGGCGAGCAAGTGCCGCTGCCCGACGGGGCCGTTGATCCTGAGTACGTTGCTCAGCACAACGAGATACTCGAGTGGGTGTGACAGTTCATAGATTCGTCTTTGGGCAGTAAGATATCGGTCTCAGTCCGTTTCACAAGATCTGAGTAAGTACTATTGCTTCATCTTGGGTGAAACATTCCTCAGATTAGCTATCTGGTTCGTCAGCTAACCCAACCTCTCTGAGCGCCTGCTCCAGTTTATCATTTGTAGTGCCAGTATTCGATGATTTTGTGGCAGTATCATCGTCAGTTGTGTCCTCGAGACCAGCGGCAGATAGTGCTGCGTCGAGGCTTCCGAAAACCTCCTCATACACTTGTGGGTGGTTGTCACCGACTGAGTAAAGCAGTCTTCTGTTGACGTTGGACCAGTTCTTGCTGAGGCGTTTCAATTCAGCAATCAATTCGTCCCGCCGATTGTGGTCAGAGTCATTCTTCGAAGCCTCTTCATGCCCTTCCTGGTCAGTCTGTGTGGCTCCTTCCTGCTCTTCTTCTTGGAGATTTGCTGTGGAGAGTGCTGCTTGTTGGCAGGCTTCAACAAGTTGCTCGGCTTCTGCAGTCGCTCGAATCCGAACCGTTTCGTCACGATAAACATACTCATCCAGAGTTGAGGAGAGATAGCGGTGGACGTCCTTGCCAGAATCGAGATCCCACCGAGATGCCAGTTCACCGTTACTCGTCGGTTGCATCGCAACAATATCGCTGAGCCGGGTAAGATCACGTGGGGGAAGCTCGTGGTCGGTCTCCTCCACCAGCTCCTCATCAGGTTCGGTAGAAAGAGGACTAGGGAGGTCAGGAGAGACTCGTGATTCCGTCTCCCAGTCAAAAAACGCGTCACGGGCATCTGCATATTCAATAAACGAACGAAGAATGTTATCAGGCTCTGTCTTTGCACCGATGCGGTCGACATTACCTACAACTACGAGTTTCGATTTCGGCCGTGTTGCCGCGACGTTGAATCGGTTCTGGTCTCCAGCGAACTTTAGACTCCCCGGGTCAGTGCCGACGACACTGTAGATGATAACATCTCGCTCGCGGCCTTGGAAACCATCGACTGTCTCGACATCGACGGCATACTCTGTTTCGAGTGCATCGCGGATTACGTTTCGCTGCCCGCGATACGGTGTTATAATACCGAGCTGGTCGGTGTCGAGACCATAATCTTGGATGAGTCGAGCAACCAGCCGGACACAGACATCGGCCTCTTGTTTGTTAAACGGACTTCCGTAGCGTTTGCGCCAGCCCTGTTCCTCGCTGGTAGCAACCATCGCTAGTGGCTCGTCCAGGACCTCATCTACGAACATCTCGTCCGAGCGCAGATGAGATGGTGTTTCGATCGTTCCATCACCGGTATGCGCCAGCTCGATATTCGAGTCGTAGACTCGGTCACGCGCAAACCCGATGATCGGAGCGACGGACCGATAGTGTGTTCGGAGCCAAGCATCTTCACCGAAGCGGTCGCGGAGGAGATTAAAGATACTCGACCCCGCCGGCGGACGTCCGGAGTCGGTATTGACGCTCTTCAGGACTGGGAGAAGTTGCTTGTGATCACCGACGACAATCCACTTCTTTGCAGTTACCATCGCCAGCAAGCCCATCGGGGTACTGATCTGGCTCGCTTCATCGATGATGACGGTATCAAACTCGACCTGTGCGAGGCCGCCGAGCTGAGAACGGACTAAGGTCGCCCCAGTAATATCGGCCTGTCTGACTGATGTGGCCTCCGCTTCATCCCACAACTCTCGCAATTCTCGCTGCAGCGTGGTTAGCTCTTCCCGCTCTGCCGCAATCTCCGCGTCTATCTCGGCTTCTCTATTGGAGTCACGAAGCCGATGATCGACTTCGCGGTTCAGGTATCCCTTGTGTTCTTCGAGGGCGCCAATTCGCTCTTGTTGATCACTGATTGCCGATTTGAGCTCATCAACTCGGTCGAGCAACCCGCTCACCGATGACGTCTCGCTATCAACCACTTTTTCCAACATCAATTCCTTCGCTTCTGTTGAGACCTTTTCAGGCCGCCCAACCCGAACGACCCTATGTGGGTTATCACCAGCTAGGTTCTCAATGACGTTGTCGACAGCAATATTCGTGTGAGATGTTACTAGTACGCGTTCTCCCCGATTCGCAAGTTCATCTGCTGCTTTCGCAATTACTTCGGTTTTGCCAGTTCCAGGTGGGCCAACGACGGTATACAGGTCCCCCGGACTCATACCGAGAACGTGATTGACAACTTCGCGCTGTGAGTCATTAAGCGGGAAACTGTCGGCGCCAACACTCTCCAACTGCGTGTTCTGCTCAGGGGTTATTTGCGGTAGTGAGTCACGATTCAGTGTCTTGAGTAAGCGTTTCGAGTTCTGTACGAGGCGTTCGTGATCCGGAGAAGATGTAGCAAGACCTTCAAAATCACGTTGCGCCTCAAGCAGCCACGATTGTTGCAGGACCGTAGTGATATGTGATTCTGCACTCCACAACTCAACCGACATTCCCTCTGCGAGCGGGAGTGATCCCATCTCTCCGTAGTCGACGTGTACTTCGCTCTCAGTGGTGTTGATGACTCTTCCTAGCAGGAGCCGCTGATCATTTGTCGTATAGCCGACCTGACTTCCATCTTCGATCCAGTCTGGAGGGCGATGTGCCGTTCCAACAATAACGAACTTCGAACTAGGATTGTGTTCAGTAATCTCACCAGAGAGACGCTGGTTGTAGCGATCTTGTCGTTCTCGTTTCGCCTCGTCGTGAACGATCTGCGGCCACCCACCAAGGAGTGTCCCGCAGTTAGAACAGTACAGCAGCGGTGCAGACTCGAACGAATTTCCGCACTGATCACAATAGAGATTATCCTCGTTCTTATTGGAGACAGCGCTCTCTAAAGCATCTCGAATCACTGCATCGTTATTTTCCAGAAACTTGGTTGCAGTCGCTACTGGCTCCTCAATCTCAGATACACTGGAAAGCATATCGAGCCGTTCACTAATCTGATCTGTAATCTCCTTCCCAAGGAATCGACTGCCGGACTCAAATTTTCGTTGTGCACCAGCTAAGGTATAGTGAACGATTGCCGCGACAGCGGCGTCGGATCCAAACTGTTCAGCAAACGCAGTGACACCAGCCCGTGGACAGTCAGTGATCCAATCCTGAGTTCGTCGGGCAGACGCAGGGAACTCAAATTCCAACTGCGGTGCTGCACGGGATACGACATATGGAGCATCGATCAACAGATCGACCAATCGGACTGTGGCCGGATCCAGTCCCAACTCACGGCCACAGTGTGCATGGACATACCATTCAGTCATTCGATAGAATCGTAATGAATCATGCCGATATATTAATTTTCTCATATATGTGTGGGTTAGGCTATCGCGCAAACAACTCACTGCGTTTCGCGGAACTACTTATATAGATCAATTATTCTGATTTGGTTGTCAACCTCAAGAGGTTATTTGAGATTATATGTCAACGAACTGCTGTCTGCGAGATCTGCTCTATACGGTCTTGATAGTTCGATGACGAGCGACGAAATCGGCTGCCAACAACTCGATACACATCCCGAACTCGGTTAGAACCCAAAGAACCCTGACATGGCACTCCAGCGCGTGAACTGGCTGCGAAGCCTCAGGTTCGTTCAGAAGGACGGCGACCAGTATCGGGTCACTGACGAGGTTCACCGACGGCGCTGTTGAGTACGGGGCAGATTCTGCTGCATCGGCTGTGTCTGGTATAGTGGATCCGATGACCGCAGGAACATATGAGACGACGGTCGACGCACGAGCCATCGATCAAGAGTATCGATTCCAGGTGAATCCGGATTTCGAAACGGAGAGTGATCTGCTGCAGCAGACGATCCTCGATCAGGCTGGAGAGCGACTTACGTTACTTGATGAAAACGTCGTCACGGACTATGGCAGGATAACGTGTCGATAAACGTCGGCCAATAATTTCATGAGCTAGTAATCAAGTGAGTGAAATAGCGGGGTCGGTCCAATTCCGCTTGAAGGACATCTTCATGGCATCAGTATCATCGGATGATGACTCATCAAATAATGAATCTACAAATTCACGATTAAACTTTCACGCTGAGCGAGTCGGGGTGATGAAAACTTAATGACAACGCGTCTCTTACACACGACAGATACTTTCTTAGACCGCAAAAATATGGGTCGGAAATCCCGTCTGAAAGATTATCTAGCTGCATTTAAACAAGCGATCGCACACGCACTTCGGAAAAACGTCGACGGCGTGATCCACACGGGCGATCTGTTCTGGACGAGAGCCCCCTCGGAGGAGATCGTTGAAGAGTGCAAAAAACCTCTGAGGCGGCTGGCGAAGGCGGGAATTCCGTTTTGGCTGGTGTACGGGGATCGGGATGACAAGCTAGCGACCGGCCTTCTGGATGAGTTTCAAGAAGAGGGATTGCTTCGGCGATTGACCTCAGAGTGGCACACCATCGGCGACGTCTCGGTTTATGGCATCGACGCGACGACCGATCTGAGATCGGCCAGTCACCCAGAGGTCAAGCCACCGCGACCGCGGATCGCTTGTGCGCATGAAGACGTCGCGGTTTCCACCCTCAACAGGGTCCTGGGGTCGGAAGTCGATGCGTTGCTTCTCGGCGATCAAGAAGGCTCGGTCAACCGCATGGAATCCGGCTGCCGAATTCTCTCTCCCGGCAGCCCCGAACGAGTGATAGGAAAGTGGACGACCGAAACCGGAGCCGGGACCAGCGCGTGGAGCCAGCCGCGCCGCGTCAACGTCTACACAATCTCCGAACAATCGATCTCCGTCGAATCCAGTGTGATCGATGCTCGGGATTACGAGGGAATCGAAATCCGGGTCGATGCACAAACGACCATGCAGGACGTCAAGCGACGACTGGATCAGTTCGATCTGAAAGAAAAGGCGGTCTTGCTGATCCTGAGAGGCGAGAACGGCCCAGCAAACCCGTCGCGAGATGCGATTCAAGACGAACTATCGGCCCGGGCTGAAATTGCTCGTGTCTACGACCGACGGGACGATGTCGATGCTTCTGATGGTACGTCGGGAGGATCCGATGCAACGACCGGGGCACCTCTTGACGCGGATGGCGGAACGAATTCCACTCCTGCCGACGGTACAAGGACAATCAATCCCGTCGAGATTACGCGCGACGATATCGACAAACTCGATGTCGCTGACGGGACCTCTCCCGACTCCTCACATCTCGCGGTCAAATTCAGGCGGTTGCAGGCGCAGATCGAGACCCTCTTCCGGAATGCCCCGTGGTTCGAGTCGTTCGATTGGTCCGGCGACCCGGGCTCGCCGTACGTCGAACCTCCCGACTCTGACGAATCGGAGTATCTCTGGTTGGGTCTGTATCACGACTCGTACCGCTCACTCGGCACGCAGTCCAGTGCGCTTCAGTTCGAGTTCGGGATCGATACGGATTCCAGTCGCGGGTTCTTCGGCCGCAGCGTAATCTGTGGCCTGTATCTCGGACCCTGGGTGAAGGATTCGGTCGCTGGGGACGTCGCCGATCGTCTCTGGGCACATCACGCCAATGTCGCCTCTTTTTTGACCACCCAGTCGGACTACGTCCTCATCACTGGAGACAAAACGTGGCAGACACTTACCCCCGATATCGTCACGAGACGAGCCGATCACCTTGCCCAGGGATTCGCTCTCACCCTCGCTCTTTCGCTGGAAGACCTCTACGCATGCGACGACCTGGTTGAACTCGCGGGACAGGCAATCCTGGAAGTGCTGCCGCTGTACTACAAACTCGCCGGAGTGGACAGTCCCGACCATATCCCGAACATGGAATCGTTTCGGGAAGACCTCGGGGTTCACGAGGACTCGACCCGCGATGCGGAGGGCAGGTCAATCCCACAACCGACCGCAACCGATGTCGACGTCAATGTGGAAGCGACGGTCGAATCGATCGAAGCACACTCGTCGATACTCGATTCTGATGATATTGAAAGATCCCTTGATAATCTCGCCGAGCGAGGCGCGTCGCGTGATGAGGCGCTGCAGTACGTTCGACAATATGCCTTCGACATGGAACGCGGCGACGGGCTCTACGCAATTAATGGGCTGGGTCCGGTCGCCGGCTACACACTTGCCCAGGCCGGAATCACGACCCCTGAGGAACTGGCGTCAACCTCGCTCGAGGAGGTGAAGGCGATCGACGGACTGCTCGAGGACCACGCGCAAAGAATCCTGGAAAACGCCCGAAGCGGGGAGCTGACACCGGCAGCCACGGGAGCGAACGACGGTTCATCGGCTGCCACAGCCGACGCCGCGTCTGAATCGGACGTCACCGCCGCTTCCAAGGAGACCGGTAGCGAGACCCAGAAAGTGCGCGAGTCACGGACCCGTTCTGCTGATACATCCCGGTCACGTGCGACGGACGATCTGCCGGTCGTCACCCACGACGGTCAAGAGATCTCGGCAAATCAATTGTCCGAATGTTACGAAGCGATCCGCAGCGTCCGGAAGGTCCTTTCGACAGTCATGCAGCTCCCGGGAACCGCTATCGACCCCGACGATTTGACTGATTCCTGCGTTCAGTACTACGTGCTCCTCGAGGCGTGCATCAGTGGCCATTCGGAGCTTGAGCTGTCAGGATACGGTCAGCAGCATCGGGATCGACTCTCGTTCAGAACCGATGACTATCGCCATGCGTTCGGCGATGGCGACTGGGTGACCGAGTATCACACCATCGATGTGGCACCGTATCGGGAAGAGACGCAAGACTGGCTCGAGGAAAAGACGTATCTCGAGGACACACAGCGATTCGTTCGGCCGATCCCGCCGGGGATCGAGCAGCCGCTCCCGGAGAGCGTCGGCTCAGTTGACGACCTCCGCTACGCGCTTGAGGTATTAAGCGAGTTCCCCGCCTATCCTCCCCTGCCGACGGAGAACGGAGCCTCCGACCGTACAATACCGGTCGAAACCCTCTATACATCATTGTTCGGCCAAGTGGATGGTGCGCAGTTGATCGACGTTGAGACGCTTTCCGACCTAGGTTCGGCAAGTCCTGAACCGATCACGGGACCGGTGGCTGACGCGACGCCGACATCAAAGGCAGACGCCGAGTCAGTACTGCTCGATTACGGCAAACTCACGCACCTGTATAAACAGGTCGAACCCCCGACTCAGTCGCCTGTTCGACGTCTGCTGCCCGTCTTCGGCCTCGACTGGTACCGTTCGGCATCCGGATCATTCGACGCCCTGCAAGACCTCGCGAAGCACGGTAAGGACGACCCGGTTTCGATCTTCCGGCCACGGCTTCGAGATATGGTGCATCGTCGATTCCTGCGCGATCGCTGGGAGTACGATTACATCACGGTCGTCCCGAGCCACGAGGCCGGGAGTTTGAGCCCGCAACTCGTCGAACTGGCCCAGGACTCCGTCCTCGAAACATCGACCCTCTACTCACCGCTGCTGGAACGAACGGAAACGACGGAACGGCAGCGCGAGAAATCGCGCGAGGGACGCAAGGAGGTCGCACGAAATCCGGAGGCAACATTGCGAGCCCGCGCCTCACTCGATGGAGAAACCGTGATTCTATTCGACGATATCTGCACTTCCGGGAACTCGCTACTGGCGGGAGCGTACCTGCTGCGTGAAGCCGGGGCCGATCGCGTGGTCGGTCTGACCCTCGGGTTTACACCCGGCGAGGACGAGATGCAGACGAAAGAAATCAAGAAGCCCGATGCCTACGCGTCGGATATCATCGCGGGGTTAGAATGATGGAAATAGACGAGGTCGCCGCTCTGGTCGGGTTGACGGATATCGACGGGATCGGTGATAAGCGCGCCCTCGAATTGTATCGAGCGGTCGAGACGTTGGAGGAACTCTGGTCGAGCCCGTTAGCCGCATTCGACGACTTTCACTACGTGGATGAAGAAACCCACGCGCAGCTACGGAGTTTGCCGGAGACCATCGACGACTACTGCGAGCGGTTCGATCGCTACAGGAACGATGGAACCGAGATCATCGGCATCGACGACAACCGGTATCCGGCGGTATTACGCCGTAATCATGCACCGTTCATCCTCTATGCGAGGGGAGATGTCGATCTGTTGGATGGACCAGCAGTGAGCGTCTCTGGATCGCGCGAGACCAACGAAGCCGGGCAACAATGGATCCGTGGGATCGCGCGCGAGCTGGCCGCTAAAGGGTACACAATAGTCAGCGGCGGTGCTCGAGGCGCGGATACGGCGGCTCACGAAGGTGCCCTCGATGCGACTGGCGAAACGATTGTCGTCCTCGGGACGGGCGTAGATACCCCGTATCCGGAAGAGAACGAGGCTCTGTTTTCCGATATCGTCGATGCGGGTGGCCTTCTACTCTCACACCGGCCACCGGACGCAGGACCGACTCGTCATTCGTTCCTCGACCGCAACCCGACGATTTCTGCGCTGAGTCGCGGGACAATCGTCGTCGCTACCGATGGGACGGGCGGAACGATGGCCCAGTATGACATCGCTGTCGAACAGAATCGCCGAATATTCGTTCCCGAAGTGGACCGCGACATACGGCCCGATAACGGCCTTAGAGAGTTGCGAACTGCCGAGGCAACAACGGTTGTCTCCTCGACCGCGTCGATCGAAGCCGAACTCGTAGAAGCGACTCCCGGTGACGGGACGGAACCCGGTGATACGGACAGTTCCGAGGAAGAGGCAAACCAAACGAGTCTGGACGACTGGGGGTGATCCTCTCTGGTCGAACTGTTTCCCGTCCGCAACCCATGATTTTACTTAACTGATACCGGACAGAGAGGTTGATTTTTGATCGAAGAGAAATGCCGTCAAGACCGGGATCAACACTATCCCGACGGATTTCGACTTGGCGGATCCCATGACTTCAGGACCTACGATACGACGGTTGAAGCGAGAGCCATTGATCCGGAGTTTCGAGTGACTGTTCGGGAGGTTCGATCGAGAGCTATTCACGATCGATCCAGCGTTCGAGACTGGAAGTGATCTTCTGCGGTGAACGATCCTCGACTGCGCCGGTGAACGATTGCCACTACCGGATGGAGCCGGATCGGATTCCGTAAACTGCTACACCACCTTCACTAGCGGATCGCAAAAGAAGGGTTCAACATCCCTCTTTCGTGGAGATTTACTCTACGTTCAGGTTCATGTATCCGCCTTTGACGACGCGCTCGAACCCCTGTTCGGCGACCATCGCGTCCAGATCGTCGACCGAGTCGATCACCTGTTCCATTGCCACCGTGCTCTGTGCCGGCCAGTTCGCCGTCCCCGCCTCGGGAACCGAGACGAGCCGAACGACGTAGGGTGCATCGGAGTCACGAACGAAGGCCTTGCACTGGCGATACTCGTTCGTCGTCAACCGGAACCGGAACGGCGGTTCGGTTCCGTCGACCGCCTTCACCTCGACGGGAGCGAAGTTGAGGCCGAACGCGCTGTTCGATTGCGTCGACTCGGGGACCGAACGGATCGATCACGTCGAAGCCCGGCCCGTGCTCCATCGTGACGTTGACCAACTCGACGAGCGGGTGGGCGGTCAGCAAGCCGTCTTCCTCGATCCACGATCGCCAGTCCACGATCATCGATTCCGTGAGTCCCTCTGGATCGTCCAGCAGGGGCAGAAGGTTCTCCTCCCAGACGCCGTCGAGATGCCAGCTGTACTCGGCGTTCCGCTGGTCTCGGTGCAACTGGTTGAAGCCGCTGCGCAGCTGTCGGAGGACGCCGCTCGGATTCTCCTCGAGCCAGCCGGCCGCTCGGCCGAGGACGCTGGCCATGACGAACGCCTCGGCATGCTGGCCTTGACCGCGGAACTGTGACCTGCCACCGCCGCCGCCGCGTTGCGATCCGCTCGAGATGTTGAGCGACACATCTCCGGTTCCCAGGAGGTCGGTCGACTCCGGACCACCGGACGGGACGAAATCCACGGCGCTGTCGGAAAAGACCAACGAGGTGAGATCCGAAAGGACGGGTCCTTGATGCTCGGCTGCACCGTGATCGGTCCCGGTATCCTCACCGACTGTGCCCACCTCGAATTCTGACGAGACCAGCGAGTGTAGCTACCCACTGGTATTAGACGCTCCGCTCTCAGCAGCCCGATGCGGTTAATATGGTCACCGATATTGTGAGAAGGGATGTCCGTCTGTCACGCGGTTGAACTTCTACTACTCCTTTGATTGCGTCGCAACAGGGACCTCGAGCACCGGCTCTTCGTCCGTGAACGCGTTGACGTCAACTTGAACGGACTGTGTGACCGTAACTTCGCGTTCGACCTGCGCGTTTAGCAGTCGGAACGGATTTGGAATCGTTCGAATGTAGGGGTCGGGACTTGTTCGCTTCGAGAGATGGCCGACGACATAGAGGTAGTAGAGTGGCATTTCGCGGG
Source organism: Halosolutus halophilus (assembly GCF_022869805.1). Lineage (NCBI taxonomy): Archaea > Methanobacteriati > Methanobacteriota > Halobacteria > Halobacteriales > Natrialbaceae > Halosolutus > Halosolutus halophilus. The sequence goes on from NZ_CP094974.1 coordinate 2,102,811, forward strand.
CCTGAATCCAATCATTTCGGGCTGTCGTCCACTCGTTCCACGAGACAGATGGCTTACGACGTCGGCACGTCGCCGCCTTGAGCTCGATGAGTCGATCAGGCTCTTTGGTCTCCGGATTCACCGTCAGTAGATCGAACCCGGGGAAGTGCTCCGGGATTCCCGCCTCCGTTTCCAGCACTTCGAACGCACGCGCTGCATTCGGATGCTCTCGCGCCGCGTCCACGAGATGCCGTTCATCGGTTCGGAACACGAACTCGCTGGGATCGTCGCAGTCCGGGTGTTCCCTGCGAAGCCGCGTCGCTTCCCACGCCTCAACGAGGGCGGCGCCCAGATCTTCGACATCGTACTGGGATTGATCACGCCTGCGGTCGCTCGGCGATGTCTCCCGTAACGCCGACTCCTCCGAATCGATACCAACTTCTTCAACCGACTCCAGGTCGGCGTCCGACGCCGAATCGATCGCACTTGTCGACGACGGCGTCACTGGGATCGGCTCGCCTCCGACTCGAAGCTCCGAGGCGTCGTACAGCTCCGCAGGGGGTGACCGCACATCACTTGCAACTGACTGCTCGGAGGGTTCCGTCTGGCTGATTTCCGAGTCGGCCTCCTCTTCGCGCTCGGAAGAATCTCCGTCCTCGCCCTGTCCACCGACCGGCTCGGGCTCTCCGAACTCCCCTCGTGGAGATCGTTTCTCAGACTCATCGAGCCGCAATCGCTTCTGGCGAATTGCATCCGGCGACGACGGTGCATTCGCATACTGGAGGTACTGGCGACGCTCTTGGTCTGTGGAGGCCGAAAGCAGAGCATCGATTCCCTCGAATTGCGTCACATCGAGATATGCGCATAATGCGCGGGCCAACAGCTGCCACTGTTCCCGTTCGTGCTCGCGATGAACGGCGTACGGGAATCGCTCTTCGACTGCGCCATCTGGTCGTGTTTCGATGTAGAACTCCGTCGTCGTGGTCTTCTTCCGCTCTGTCTCGTCACCGATCGGATCGAGCGTGTACGTTACTTGAATCTCCTCGACGACTGTCAGCGAGTTCAGGAACGACCGCATTCTGTCACGGTCACGGTCGATGAGCCGCTGGGACGGACGCTCCGCCTCGAGTCGACAGAGGATGTGGGAAGCGCAGGACTTCAGATGGTCGGTAACTGCCCGCGTTCTGTCTTCTCGGGCGGTGATCGGCTCGCCATCTTCCATGACGGCGGCGGTGAAATCGTGGAGGCCGAAATACTGCCCGAACCGGGCCGATCGCTGCTCTTCGAGAACGAAGAAGGGGAGATCGTCGAACGGGTAGTCTGCCCTGACGCTCGGGGAGCGGGCGAAGTAGGCCTCCCGCGCGTCGCAAAATTCGAACGTGCCGCTCACCCGACAGAGCACCGGGCAGTTCGCGAGTTCGGCGGTCGCATCTTGCCACGCGCTGTCTTCTGGAAGCGGTTCGTCGACCGGCGGCGCGAGATCCTGCACCTGTCTGTAGATCGGCTGAATGTCGCGGAGCGACTCGGCGATGGTGATATCGCCGGTGCGGCAGACGTCTGCCAGCCCCTCGCACACGGTGCGCGCGTCGACGGGCGTAAACGTCTCCGATGAGAGATGGCGTCGGATGCCGAGGTCTTCGAGTAGTGGCTGGGCCTCGTACTCGGCCGGATCGAGGCCGCGCTCGAGAATCGGCAGCAAGGACTGCTCGCCGATGGTGAAGGGAATCGACTGCCGCTGCGGAGGATCCCAAATGGTGGAAGGTTCGACGGCGCCTCGCGAGCTGGGACACCAAGCGTCAGTCTGGAGTTGCCACAGCCACAGATTCGTCCCGACTTCACGCAGCTCACTGCTGGATTGCGAGCTCGAATTACGTCCCGAAAATCCGCCAACCGAGTGTGTTGCTAGCGTCGCCACGCGGTGATCGGAGAAGACGGGCTCCCACCACGCGATGAGGTGATCCATCAGGGCTTGCCCGACATCCGTATCCGATCGGGCTTTTCGATGGATCGTCTCCCAAAACTCGAAGCTGTTTACCTCGTGGATCGAATCGTACTTTTGGCGACCGGCGGACATGCCGTCGAGCGCCGCCTTGAGATGATCGCGGTACGCCTCCCAGGTGTCCTCGTCGAGGTCGCCGAGAACCGAGGTCCCGTTCGACGGCCGGTCGACGACGCCCTCAGCCACCGTTGCGGAGAACTGGCGCTGTTCGTCGGGAGCGAAAAACGGTCTGAGGCGAAGGTGCGGTGAGACGCCGATCCAGCGCAGGAACTCAAACCACGCCGACACGTCGATTCCGTCCTCAAGGTCGAACCCCTGGTCTCGCAACCGCTCCGCGATGGTTTCGGGGGAGACGAGCATCGGTGCATCGATCTCGGCCTTCTCGAGTAGCCGCTCGACGCTGCGGACGTCGTCCGAGAGCCAGTCCGTACCGAAGTACACCCGATGGGCCGGACACCACCCCTGGTTTTGGATCGGGACGGGCAGCTGACAGAGTCGATAGAGCGGCTGTGCGTCGTATCGGTCGCGCAGCGGGAGAGGCGCGTCAGGGTCGGCAGTTTCCTCGCCGAGTTCCCGCAACAGCGCCAGCATGCCGATGTCGATTGTCCCGTCTCCCCGTTCGGACTGTTGACCTCCGGAGAGCCGTGGAGCGACCGTCGTTCGGACGAGTTCTTCGAACTGGAACGAGTCGGGTCGCCAAACCTGTCTGATGACGCTCTGGCGCGACTCGACCGTCGGCGGTAGCGCCTGGCTGCCGAGCCGACTTCGTGGTCGATACACGTATTCGGTCACGAACCGCACGCCGGGGATGTCGACGTCGAGTTCCCCGTCTTCTCGCGGGAGGTACAGCTCCGTGTCGTCGGCACGGACGCGGGTCACGGAGCCGTCATCGAACGGGGTGCCGACGGGAACGAGCGGCTGGGCCCGAGCGGCGGCGGCAAACGTTTCTTTGGCGTCGTCATCGAGAGGCTCCCACATGGCCGCCACGAGTTCGATGACCGGATCCGTCGCCGTGCGCTGTGGGCCCGGGGGATACGAGTCAATCGCGAACCAATCGTCCGGCAGCTCCGGAAGCAGCTTCGGCAGGTACTCGATGGGGAACGCCGATGCGCCGAGCGTTCGAAGAACGTCAGGCACGTGATCGTGCTCTGCGTCGAGCAGCTGAGCCCGCGGAAAGAATCCCGCAATCGAGGTCGTGTCGTCGTCGAGTTCGACGTGCCGGCCGTCCCAGTGGTCCACGAAATCGACTATCGCCTCTCGGGATTCGTCCAGGATCGAGGGAATGAGGGTCTGCATCGGCATCACGTGCGTCGTCCCCGTATCGGTGGTGTCGCCGACGGGCACACAGTCGACGTCGGCCATCTCGTCCTGTATGGCGCGAATTAACTCATCTCGGAACGTGTTGTCGTCCCGGCTGTCGGGGTCGGCCCACGTGGTGAAGTTGAGGCAGGCGAGAAACTCGCTGGCCGTCGTCGCCGTCCGGCGAGCGACGGTGGCGATATCGGAACTGATGATGTTTGCAGCCTCGCGGATCAAAAATCGGTTGTAGTCCAGATTGTGTTCCGTAATGTCGATCGATTTGCGGGACAGATTCGAGTCGAACGCGCCGTTAACGAGTAGCGGGATCGGCGACCGTTCTTCCGTCGGCAGGAACACGTGGGCCTGGGGATCGTTTCGCACCGGTAGGAGATGCGTGCCGTCGTCTCGGCGGTCGGCTCGAACTGCGACGCTCACCTGCGTGTGCGCCACATCCCCCCACGTGTTGTTCGAGATGCCAGCCGTGTGTGCCCCGATCTCGACCTCGTCTCGAGTAAATCGGAGATATCCCACTTCGGTCGGCGTGGCTCCGCGACGGCGGATTTTCACGCTGTCGACGTCCGAAGACACCGCGCCGATGGTGCTGTCGTGCCGACCGATCTCCCAGGTCGTCGTCTCGCCATCGATGGCCACCTCGAGGCGATTCAAATTGTTGAGAAAGAGTACCGTCTGTTCGTCGAGTTCAGCGAGCGCGTTGCGGACGTCTGCGACCGCTTCCTCACGAAGTGGGAAGTAGAACGCCGTCTCGTGCTCAGCCTGAAGCAGCGATTCCACCCGTGATGGACAGCGATCCGGAGCAAAGGGAAGCCGCATGAGCGGGATCCCCGCGATATCGTCCATTTCCCACTCGTCCAGTTCGGCAATGGCCTCCTCGATCCGCTTGCGGGAGCGGGCTCGGTCGAACATGAACGAGACATCCGTCGAAAACACGTACGGATGCTCCGTAATCTCGAGCACAGCGCTGAATCCCCGTCCCTTGTGCCCGATCGTCGCTTTCCGGTCCGCGTCTCGTTTGGTCGTGTCCCCAATGGTGGTCAGGGCCCGTGCATCCTCGTCGTCAACGGGTGACCCGGAATTGGCTACGATGAGATGCGGGTCCGAGCCGGTCTCCAGCTCAAACCGCGTGACGCACGGATTCTCCGGATCGTCGGTTTTCCCAACCGCGTCGTCCGCGTTTTGGATCAGTTCGTAGGCGAACCGGCCGTAGTAATTCTCCTCGTTCTCCCCCTCATCGTTGTAGTGCGAGGAGATGTCGTTCGGCATCTCTCGATACGTGTTCAGCCGCGACTCGCGCAAGTCCCTGACACACGGTCTCTCCGCCAGTATTGTATTCTGCATTGAATATATAATTCTAAGATCAATTGAAAAAGCCACTGGCTATGATTGGCTTCTCGGTCCAAATCACTCCGGTTCCTCACCGAGAAGTCGGCTAATCTCGGTAGCCGCGGCTTCGCTGTCCACGGCCCCGTCACCGCGACATATGATTTGTACCCCTGGCCGTCGTGATCCAGGCATCGGATCCGACGCTGTTGAGTCCTGGACAGATTCTGCTGCATCGGCTGCGTTTAGTACAACGGATCAGATGACCGCGGGAATCTACGATAACAGTTGACGGGCGCTCGATCGCAGAGTTCCGGACGACTGCCTTGGCGATGTTCGACCATATCTGTCCGATCTCAGGTGGTACTGAATTTTCGGAATTTTGTGGAATCCGGTGTCGATAAGGGTGTTTCGGATTAACCGAACTCGAGGCAATATGCTATGCCGTGAAGAGTCTTTTAAGTACTTCTTCAGAAGGGATACTTCAACTGACCGATTCAGCATGGGTAACGGCACGCTCAAGGTAATCTAGTTCACGATTGATGAACTGAGATGGTACCCCATATTCCGCCAACAGCGCTTCAACAGTATCTAGATTAGGGCTTGGGATCGGTGGATCATTGAGAAGAGCTGAATCTATGCCCTCAAAGCATGGCGGGTCAAGAAACAAATCACGTAAGTCATCTACAATTTCCGGCATTGGATCGTCAACACGATCATATACGGCTTCGAGTGATCCATACATTTCAAGTGCATCCATCGCAGATTCGGCACTTACATTCTGAAGTCCATCGTTGTAGTCCGTTCCGACAAGAATGGCTATATCAACTAGTTCCTTTTGTGAAAACCCGGTTTCTGCCTCAAGCGCCCGCCGATTAGCTAACACTTCTGACCCCTGGCCAGTAAAATCCCGTATCTGGACTTCTGCACCAAATAGAAGCGTATCCCAGTCATTTGATAACACAAAATCAGCATAACCATCGCGGTTCAAAACGGCTGCGCCCGCTTCTCCGTCGAATGGATAGTCCTTAATAAACGGGATACCAAGAGCATCCAAAATTTTTGCTGTTGATTCTTTGAAAAACCTGCTTTGTGGATAGGGCGTTGCCTCTGTTGACCGACCTGGATCAGTCATCTGCCGTACCGAACTTGAAAATTCTCCGTCATATATAAATATCAGCGGAATATCAGATCGAATGTATTTCCTGACACCGCTAATCGTACCAATCACATGCGCTACACCATTTCCATTTGAATTTGACCACATGTGTGACGGAACATTTGATTGAACGCCGGTAGCCATCTTCGTCACCCAATTCAGTGCATCTACAGCACCAACCCGACCAGAGTGCTTGGTAAGTTGTATTTCTGATGTTGGAGCAAACCGCTCAATCCAGGGAGCGCCCATTGCTTTTGATAACGTTGTCCAGCACACAATCAATATTTTGGCTCTAGTGGATAACTGAATGACGCCGATATCAGATGCTAGGACCGGGAGTAATTCCTCCTTCTGTAGCAATAACGCAGTAGCGATCTTCTCACCGATCGAAACTACAGAGTCGGCTAGTTAAGAATAGCGTCTAAGAGATCAACTGAAAGAACTTTGTCGAGATTACGATTCGCATTTCCACAATGCGGCGAATGGATACATGAGGGGCAGCCCTCCTCGCAACTACACCCTTTTACAAGCTCCAATGTTTGCTCGAGTAACCCTTCCAACTGTTCATACGCACTTGCAGAATATCCTGCACCTCCAGGATAGATATCATGGACAAAGATCGTTCCTCGCACCGTCTGTGGATGAGCTACGATCGATAATCCACCGATATCTGCCCGGTCGCAAAGTACCTCACGCGGATACAGCGAAATAAGCGCATGTTCGATCGCATGAAGGGCACTCAGGTATTCATCCTGTTCTTCAGTTTGCGCAGTGATGGATGCCTCGACTTCTGAGGGAACAGTGAAGAATAATCCCGTTGTCTCCACCGTCGCCGGAGGCAACGGCTTGTCGAACGTTTGTTCAGCAGGCGACTCATCATTCGGATGCGTGTAATGGAGGTATCCAGTGACTGAATCTGCCACCGTCATTCGAGCAAGCGTCTTTTCGAACGCTACACCACCGTAGTCTACTGTTTCCGTGTTTACCGTATCCTCAATAGTTATCTCTTTTTCACGGAGCGGCCGAGTGTAAGCTGATGTCTCCACTGATTCAAAGTACGCCCGATCGCGCTCTAGATTCAACTCGGCGACTCTGTAAGACTGCTTCTGGTGGGTATAGATGGCGTCAGGGTGAGCATCTCGCAGCGCTGCGCTATATTCGAGCGTCCCAAGGTGTTCGTCACGATTGCGGTCAATAAGCGTAATCTCACGCTCGTCGATACTTCGAATGTTCGTCTCCCACTGGACATTATCTTCAACAGCATTCCATCGGATCCGATCACCATCAACACGCCGGAGTCGCTCGGTTGCTTCGAGGTCGGTCACTATAGAAGGAAGATCCGGTCCGAAGTACTCTTCGTCATCTGGCGAGAGATAATGGTCTGAAGCAGCACAAACGACGTGATCGGGAAGGATCGCATCGTTCGAGGGATTGACCGTAGCTTGTTCAGCTCCGCTCTCGAACAGTTGACTTGGATCACGCAACAGATACTGATCTAATGGATTATCAGCTCCAACCAGTACAACCAGACACGAGTCCTCGCCGCGGCCGGCCCGGCCTGCTCGCTGGAATGTACTCATCGACGTTCCCGGGTACCCATCGAGTAACACTACATCGAGCGTTCCGATGTCGATCCCGAGTTCAAGTGCGTTCGTACTCCAGACTCCACGTGCCTCTCCCTTTCGGAGGGCCATCTCGAGTTCTTGCCGACGTTCGCCGTCAAGAGCGGCGTGATAAGCGTAGATATCGTCAGCGAGGTCGTGATGACCCCACGACCGGAGTTCCTTGTCGGCCCAGTTCGCGTACTGCTCAGCCCCCTGTCGGGCCGATGTGAACACGAGCGTCTGATAGCCTCGTGCAACGAGGTCGCAGAACAGCCGTACTGACTCGATATGTTGTGAACGCCGTTCACCGCCGGCGACTTCGTCGTGGTGAGAAACGGTGCGTTCGTCTGGCCCAACTACAGATTGTCCAGCTGGTGGGGAAATTGGACTGGCCTGTCGGTTGTCGGTGTTCGATCGTGAGTGACTGTCCTCTTGGGAACCATTCGTCGAAGCCGCGATAGCGATAGGAGACTCTTCATTGTGACCAGCTTGAATCTCTCCATCAGGATCGACGGCTGGATCGTCAATTGAGGCAGAGTCATTGGTCTCCTCTTTCAACGGCGGATTCCAGAATAGCCAGTGACGGTCGCCGGACGCACTCCGATCGTCGTTGACGAGTGTGAACGAATCCTCTGGTTGGGCCGTAACAGCTGCTGCATGTTCAACCGGATTTCCAATCGTCGCCGAACAACAAACGTACTCCGGATCCGTATCGTAATGATCCAACAGTCGGTTCAGTCGCCGAAGGACCAGAGAAGCGTGACTTCCGAAGTAGCCCCGATACATATGGACCTCGTCGAGGACAACTGTCTCTAACTGCTGAAACAGCCACCGCCAGTGATTGTGTCCATGAGCAAACGGGATGAGACTTAGGTGAATCTGGTCGATAGTCGTCAGGAGAACGTCTGGTTGCCGCTGCTTGATAGCTCGTCGTTCGGACGTTTCTGTTTCGCCGGTCTGGACAGCAATATCAACGCTCTCACCAAACCTAAGTTCGCTAGTGACCTCACGAAAGGTCTGCTCCTGATCATTGATGAGGGCGCGATAGGGGGCAACGTAGAGTGTTTTTCCCGCTCCTTCGAGGCCGCGTTCGAGCGCTGGTACAGTGTACGTTAGCGTCTTTCCGGACGCAGTCGGTGTCGCAACTACGGTGTTGTACCCCTCTCGAACTGCCTGGATCGCTCGAACCTGATGCGTGTAAAGATTAGAGATACCCCTCTGCTCGAGTGCAGTCGCTACCGGTGGTTCGATCTCGAGGTCGTCTGTCGTAGCTTCCTGACCGTCAACGATCTCATGGTGAACGATCTGGTCGGAATAATAGCCTCGATCCTGGAGCCAAGAAATCATCTCCTCAATATCAGGCCGCTGGTCCATTGAGTGTTCGATGGCTTTGTGACATTTTCAATGTTCGCCTATCGAATCGATGCCCTACGACAGTTTGTACTGTCAGAGAAGGGTTAGGTTCGGCATGAATTCGATCCTATTGTCCGTTTCGGCGGTGTCGATCGGAATGTCAAATTGCATTTGTCGTGGAATGGTTGTCTGAACGTACTGATCCGGGTTGGTTCGAAGCTCACAGCAGCGCTGGCTCAGAGGTACGGGACACCGCGAATGAGTTCTCCGTTGACGAGATATCCCTCTCGAGCGTGTTCGGCACAGCGATCGGCATAGTACGTCGTGATCGGTAAGCGTGTACTCCGCTGTGCACTCCCAATGTGGCTCTCGCTCAGCCAGTATACCTGTTCCAGTAACGTCCGCATTGGCGTCTCGCCTGCTCGTCGAACGACTCGAAGCGACCGTGGAGTCCCGAGTCCGTCGTCGTCATCGAACTCCGGACGTCCGGTCGTCGTGAGGAATCCGTAGTCGCCGCTCTGGGCAACGAAGAGTCGGCCCTTGTGATCGACCTCGAACTGGTCGTCCCGATAGACTGCCGCTCGCGGAGCACCGCTCTTTCGAACGTCGAGAATATCGATGTCGATGTCCGTTTCGTCGAACGGTTCGAGGATGGTATCGACGTCCTCGAAGAGGCGGCCATCGCGATGAATCACGATGTTATCGGGGGATTCACCCTCTTCACGTACGAACTCGCGATGGACATCCTTGAGAACGTCGACGATAGCGTTCTCGTCGAACGTCTCGCCGGACTGGAGCGATTGCGACTTCGAGACGAAGACGGTCCCATCTGAGAGGACGACGTTTGCACTCGCACCGAGGAACTGTCCAGTCTCCGGGTCGCGCGTCGCGTCGAGGCCGACGAAGCAGTCAACATCGCCCGGCATCTCGTCGACGCGCCACGGAACGCCGCCGGCACCCGCGATCACCCCGAGTGCAGTGTTCCGGAGAATCCACCTATCGTCGAGGTTGTCTCCACGGACCATCTGTGACGGGATGGTCTGCTTACCAAGCGATTTCTTGAACTCGGGATATGGATCGTCGATAGTCCCGTCCCGGATGAAGTCGTTGTTCGGTGCGGGAACGACAGCGAGAACGAGGTCGGCATCGTCGACCGCTGCGGCCGTCGTATTGTACTCGATCGCGTTCCCTAGTTCGTACTCGTCGTAAGAGATGTCGTCCGGTGCGCAGCCGATGGACGTGAGCTGTCGTTCGAGTTGCCCTCTGAACGGCTCGAACTTGCCAGCGTAGTGTTCGGGGACGAGATAGTGGAGGTGGAATGACGATGGCCGGCGATAGATCCCGTATCGCTTCAGTCCGTTCTTTGGCAGGGTCGCAGTCTGATCGTCGCCGAATCGCAGGTTGTCCGAACGGTCGACCTCCGTAGACATGAACGAGATGTTCGGTCCGACGGGAGTCGATTCGACCTGCGCGTCGACCTCGGAAAGCGAACCCAGATGAGCGATGAATTGCGTCGCCTTTCGGAACCGGTCGTCGGGAAGCATCTTGGCGGAACGGTCCCATTTACGGTGGAACGTCGGCGCGAGTTTCTTGACGATTTCCTTGCGCGGAGCGACCCGGAGTAACTGCGGAACATGAAGATTCGTCTCGTCGGAATTGGGATTGTACTGTATTTCGACGAGTTGCGGGTCTTCCGATCGAAGCCGATCGAGCATGTCATCGGAGATGCGGCCCTTTTGCTCGTACCAGTCGGCGAGCGACTGATTCCCGAAGTCATCGACGGGATCGGTAAACGTTACGTCTGCAAACCCTTTGAGCCGGCCGTTACCCGGTTTTTCGTACGTTTCCGGATCGTGTTCGACAGGTGTATCGACGAGTTCGTCGACGGACGCATTGATTCGATCAACGTATTCGTCGACGGTGACCTGACTTCGGGCCTGGTGACTAACGTCAATCCCGGCGAACGCTTTGCCGGACGGGAGAATTTCGAGACGTGCAGTGTACGCGAGACACGCCTCGAAGAGGCCATCCTGCCCTGTGATGACCGGGTCCTGTGTTCGGATGCGATCGACGCGGCCGGTCTCGTACGTTTCATCGTCGACTGCCGTTTTGAAGGCTTGCTGGAGTAGCCGAATAAGGCGCTCGTTGTCTGCCTCGTTATCTGCCTGAAGCGTCACTTGAGACTCGTCCGTTAATTCGAACGGTGTGGGATGCTCGTTCGTCAATCGACTGGTCGCGATAACCGAGAAAACGCCAGCGTGCGTGACGGCGGCGTTACTACACGATCGAAGATACGCAGCGAGGTTATACGTTACGTCCATCGGATCGTCATCGAACGGTCCGTCAGCCTCGATCCGATACTCGTAGACGTCTACGGTTTCGAAATTACGGTCGATCGGAAACAGTGAGAGGTAGGGCAGCCCATCTTCTAGGCTATCAAATAACTCATCAGTTGGTTCGACTGTCGTGGACTGCTGTGACTGATCGGAATCTGTCGGATTATCAATCGGGTCTGCATGCAGTCGTGACGAACCGTTCAGGCTCTTTTCGCCACGAAATTCGTTGCCGCGCGCGTTCTCGAGTTCGTACCACCGACCGCGTTCCCATGCGAAGTCGCTCAGGGCGTTGTTCTTCCAGATCGTAAGCGGAAACTCGTTGCCGTCGGTGTCGCGAACGCGAAGTCGCTTTGCCATCTTCTTAGAGGGCCGGTCCAGTTCGGAAAGGACCTTGACCCGCATATCGATTCGTTCCTCGTCCTCGATATCGGACTGCGTCGGCATCGATTCGAACAAGATGTCCATAACCCTAAATACTTTTCCATTAGCGTATTTCAGAAAACGCTATCTAGAAAATACCGTTCTCAAAAATCCTTATTGGGACTCGATATTACATATGGATTCGACATTTTCGACTGCCGATTTCCTCGTCACAGCTGACTGGAAGAGGGAGTACGGGCTTTCGATTCCGATTCGCATTGATACGATCGAACAGACACCGGAACACGATGCGTGGGGGCAGATCGTCCACTGTTCGGATCTAAACGGAGTCCACGTGAAGGTCACCGTCTTCGCCGGCGAGGAACTCACTGAGTATTCGTTCGAAGTGGGGGAGTGGCATTTTCCATTTAGCGTGTTTTCAATGTCCCTAGTAGAAACAACTATATGACTAGAGCATGTTATCGGTAGTATGGAGATTTCTTATGAGCATGCGAATCCGAGGGCGGGCAACGAGTCGTTTCTTCTTCGGATCGAGCAAGAATGCAAGCTGCGGACTCCTTGTATTCTCGTGGATGCGGGAGACGGTGTCGACACATCGACGCTACTCGGTGACGACGAATACTTGGCAGCGATACTCCTCACGCACGCGCACCTCGATCACTACCAATCGCTGGACGAAGCCCATCGTGACGGCGCACCGATTTTCACATCTCCCGGAACGGCAGCGATTCTCGAGGACGTCTTAGCAGAGGGTGCACGGCATCATTCGATGTCAGATACGGACACGATACTCGAGCGCGTCGAAGCGATCGACGACTGGGTCGACGTCGTCGGTGATGACATCAGCGTGGCCCCCGTGCCAGCGGGGCATACGCCAGGAGCGTGCGGATTCCTGATTCGAGCCCGTGATAGCCAAGAGAGTTTCCGTGCGCTCGCTACCGGAGACTTCACACGACGCGAGGCTGGCGGATACGTCGGATTCGATCCAGAGCAGTTCCTCGAGGTCGATGCACTGTTCCTCACGGCCGCGACGAACGATGGCGTCGACGAGACGATCACGGGTATCGTCGAAACGCTCGCCGCTCGTGCGAACGCCGGATCGAAGACGCTCTGTACGGCAAGCGGGCTGACTGGCGTTCATCTGGCGACGCTTCTCGGTTCGATCGAGCACGAACTCGATTACGCGATCCCAGTTACCCTCGTCGGACAGGTCGCGAAACTCTACGATGCGCTGGAATACGACTATCCGAACGTAGATACCGTCCCAGAGTTTGCGATTCCTCACGACTGCCTCGAGGAAGGGACCGTAACTATCGCTGGGCCGGAGGTTCCAGTCGAAGGAAGTAGCGAACGACTCTTCGAGGCGATTCGTGACGACGGGAACGCGACGTTGGTACAGGTACAAGGAGGAACCACGACCGCGAAAGACGCTGGCGATTTCGCTGGAACCGTTTCGTCGTTCGCGTTCTCGAATCATCCGACTGAAGCGATTCTCGACGAGATCGTCGAAACGATCGCTCCGACTCACGTCGTCGTTTCGCACCAGCGTGGCCGATCTCTGGAGCGGTACAAGGACAAGTGGGACGCATATACGTGGGCAACCGGCAGTTCCGGGACGGAGCAGCTGTATCTAGATGGAAGCTTCTGTGCCCCGGGTTGGATCGGCGATGCCACGAAGCGACGCGTGCGCAATCGCGACAAGCAACGAAGTACGATCGACCTCGGAGACGGAGTCCTGCAAGCAGCAGCGAGTGTTCCGAAACTCGAGCGGCGAGAAACGGCCGACCTCGAACGAGAAGGTGTCGATGTCGCTCGACTCCGTGAAGAACTCCATATCGGGCACAGCGAAGAGGCAATGGCGACTACTACCGTGGAGCCCGAAGCGGAGACAGATACCACGCAGAACGCACGCGGCGCTCCTGTTTGTGTGACCGATGGGGGATTGTATCGAACCGTTGGCCAGCCATCCAGTGACAATAAACACATCACACCAGATCCGACAGAGGTAGCTGACGAAATCGCTAATCCGACCGTCATCAACGTGTTGTGCGACTCGGCGTCAGCGGAGAGCGATACCTCCCCGGACGAGACTACTGCCGAACGGACACCGAAAGCCGATACGAAGGAAACCGGCGGAAAAGAAACCAACGGCGGTGAAGAGGATGAATCCGCTACCGCGACGGAAACCGCCGACGAAACGACGGAGATCTCGTACACGGAACGAACTGGGAGCGAGGCCGAGGACGAGGAGACGTCAGATTCGGATTCGACAATGAGTGAAACCACGACTGAGGAGGCGACAGGAACGGTGACCGACGAACCAGTAACTGAAACCGTTCGAATCGATCCCGCGATTCGAACACTCGCCGAACATCGCGCTAGTAGCGAGGGCGAATCGACCGAATCGTTCGTCGAGTCGGCAGTCAGAACATACCTCGCGGAAGCGCTGCGCGGCAACGAACCGTGGTCCGAAACGGCAGGAGTCACCGAACGAGAACTCACGATCGATGCCGATCCAGCACTCGAGAAGCTCATCGCAACTACTGCTGCGAACGACGACACATCGGACGCGGAGTCCTTCGTCGTCCGGACGCTCTGCGATGCGATCGGTCTCGACGTCGATGATCGCGAGCTACCGGTTCGTGCCCTCGAGGAAATGGATGAACTCATCGTCGCGACGACCGAGAACGAGAACTGTCCCCACGAAACGACGGACGAAGTCGTTCAGGCGGCTCTCGAGCGACGAGTCTTGTAATTGATAGTAGTACAGTCCATCTACAGGAAAATCGAAATAGCGCAATTGAGATGCACGAATATTTATGCTGACCGCTAAAAAGGAGAGACAATGACCGACGCAGGTAGTGAAGAGGAGTTTATCGCCGACGCCAAGCGCCACAACGAGTGGTGGAGCGAGGATCGACCGGCGACAGTCGTGGAAGCTGCCTCACTCACTCCGCGTTCCGACTTTCACCAACTTCTCAAAACGGTTGACGAAGCGCGACAAAACGGCACGGAGAATCTCGTCTACCAGATCTACGGACAGACCGGGATCGGAAAGACGACGCTCTTCCAGCAGCTCATCGCGGCACTGCTGGACACGACCGACTTTCCGGAAGGCGGACGCGATCACGAAATCGTCGGATCGGTATCGCCACGTCAGATACTATATGTCCCACTCGAAGCGTCCCTCTATCACTTAGAGCGCCCAGACGATGCGATTACACGGTTGAAGCAAGTCGTAGACTACTTCGACTCACACGTTGCTCCGCGGCGAGGTCGAAAGTACATACTCCTGGACGACGTCGGTGCGCTCAATCTCGAGGAAGACGAACGCGATGAGCTTCTCGATCTTGTAAACCAACGAACGTATCTGTTTCTCACGGGGATCGTCGCTTCGCAAGTCGATCTCAAGACGGGATCGGATGCCGACGAAATAGACGCGTTCGAAGGCCCCACACCAGTACTCCCGATGAAATTCGTCGATACGGTTCAACATCGTGCCGCCGAGGGCGGATTCCAGGTAGATTTCGGCTCCGAATTCCGGGAGCGGCTCGAAGCATATCAGTCGGACGGATTACCCGGACCGGCACCGATCAAGGCTGTTCGACGGTCGCTCGATTTGAGAGACGGTGGAGCCAGTATCGATGACGCGATCGCGTCCCTCGACGAGCTCTATTTCGAACACCTCTCACCGAGTCAGCGAGACGATCTCCACGATGCGTCGCGTGAGTACTTGCAGATCGGTGGGACGGTACACCGCGCTGGTGACGCGTCGGTACGAAATGAACTCACCAAATCACACTTTTTGCTGTATCTATACAAGGAGTTAGCGAAGCACGAATCCATTCAAAAGCCCGAAAATCTCCATAAACTCAGTTCGATCGCGGCGAGTCAAGCCGGCGAAGAACTTCGGTACACAGATATCAGTGATCGAATCGGTGTCGATCGCCGGACGGTCGACAGTTATCTCGAGGCATTGGATGAGGGAATCGCAGTCTCTGAGTCTCACGATTACTCGCTTCGTCGGTATCGGCGAACTCGTCTCTATCTCCGCAATCCCCGGCACGTTGTTTTGCTCTCACAGCGTCAGGAACACTATGGATTCGAGGAGTACAGTCACGAAAGCACACTCAATCATGAGTTCGAGTACAAATTAGCCAGAACGGTCGCGTTCGACCATGCGAAGCGTCTCGCGTTCACTGTCGGCGCCTACGACGTCGAATACTGCGAGACGGAGTCCGGACTCGTAGATTACGTCCTTCAGCGCGTGGGCCACGTTCTGCCGTTCGTCCTCTCGTACCATCCCTATACAGACGCTGCCGAACAAACCGCGGTCGAATTCGATCCTTCTGCCGGACAACATACGAAACCCGATAGCGAGGAGCTACAGGACTACAACTACGAAGCACCATGTCGGTTCATCATCACAGATAGTCTTCCGAAGGACGTACTCGAGCAGGGATCACTACGTGTTTCCCGTGACGATAACGATATCTGCTACCTGCCGTACTGGGTATTCTTACTGATCTGTTGACTATCTCTATACCGTCTTCTCTCCGCCTTCTTCGAATAATTACTCATCTCAGATATCGTTCCGAGAATCTCGATCGAACCCACTGAGGGACGAGAGAATTTCTCTGGAATACCCGTCTAGGACAGTCGACATACAAACTTATTGTCCGATAATCCAACACGCTATGCATCGTGACATTCAAGCAGTCGAAACCGATCGATCGGCTGTATCACGAGGTCGCCGACTACGACCTCGTGATCGTCCCCGACTCGCCGCTCGCAGACGCCCTCAATCGACGCCTCCAACGGCCTCATTTCGGCCCGTTCGCGATCACACCGCGACGGCTTGCGACGCGGCGTCGGGAGACCGCGGAGGACCGGACTGCGTTCCTCGAGGTGATCGACAGGACCGAGCTGGGCTGGAAGGAAATCGCCTACAGCGTCGGCAACGTCCTCCAGTGCTGGGAGTATCGAGGAAGCGCCGACGCAATCCTCGAGTACGAGGCGTTCGACACGCCAGCGACCAGAACCGTCGTCGACATCATTACCTCGCTGCAGACGTCTTCGCGGCTCCTTGCAGACTACGAGATCGACGTCGATAGGGACGAATCGGTCGCAGTCGTTGGCGAACGTCAGTTGACGAACCTCGAACGCTCGATTCTTCCCGACGAATACGATTCGATCGACCGATTCACCGAGGACCTATTCGAACTGCCTCCGTTTCGAATCTTCGAGTCGCCGGCGGCGATCGTTGATGCGGTTCTCGACACCGTCACGCGCGACAATGCGAACAATATCGGGATCGTCCTCGATGCGAGCAGCGAGTATTCACCGCTCGTCGAGTCGGCGCTCGAAACGGCTGGGGTTCCGTACTACGGCGGCCCTGGCTTCATGGACAAACGTGACCACCGTGCGTTCGTCCAGTTACTTCGGTGTACGACGGCCGGATCCGATACCCGCGTTCGCTCCGTAAAGCCACTGCTCTCGTGTCTCGATGCAACGGTGCCCGTCGAGCACGACGAAAAGCGACTCACCGACGTCGACGAGCCCGAGATCGATTGGCTGCGCGAGTTCAGCGAGCGTGCGGACACGCTCACCTTCGCGAAGGCGCTCAATGCATACGAGGAACGCACGGGACGAACGCTCGAGGCGTTCCGCGAGGAACTCGAGCGACTCGGACTACTCGCAGAGTCGATCACGGCCGACGGGATCGATCAACTCGTCTTCTATCTGGAGACCTACGAGGTGCCGATCGATCGGGACAACGAGGGGGTCCTGCTGGCGGATGCGAAATCAGCGTCGTTCGTCGACCGACCGGTCGTCTTCTATTTGGGACTCGACGAAGACTGGACCCACGACTCACCGAACCGGCCATGGGTCGATCGCGACGAGGAGTACGAGCGAAACATCGACGGCTTTCAATCGCTCCTCCAGAGCGGCGTCGAACGGCACTATCTCGTGCAGGATACGGCCGGTGGCTCACCCGTCACACCGTGTCTGTACTTCGACGAATTGCTCGATAGCGAGTTCGAACGATTCAGCGATCTCGCGTCGATCCGGCACGCGCGGACGGGGCGAACGACTGGTGACGGCTTTGAACGGGAGCCGCTGGATACAGCCGTCGAACCCGAACCTGTCGAGACGGTCAGTCAGTCGAGTCTGAACACCTACGCGAACTCTCCGCGAGACTACTGCTTCGGACGACTCGTCGAGACGCCGGATAAGCACTATTTCGTCGAAGGGAACATCTTTCACGACTTCGCCGAGTTCGTCGTCAATCATCCCGGGTTCGTCGATGAGACGCGACTCGAGGAAGTTGTCGAGGTCATGATTGAAGAAACGCGCGCGTTTCATCGGAGTACCGACCTTGAGACGCAGCGAACGCGATATCGAATCGGCCTCGAGACGATCTGCGAGTACCTCGCGGAACACGCGCCAGTCGACACGGCGTTCCTGACGCCGTCGAGCGGCTGGGGAGCGAATTTCTTCGCGGAATACTTCGATCGACCAGTCGACTCGCCGGTGACCGAACGGTGGTTCGAAGACGACGAGCTTCGGCTCAAGGGGAAGATCGATCTCGTGCAGTCACCGACGCAGTTAGTCGATTTCAAGAGCGGGAGTCGAAACGCCGCGACACAGGTAACGAAACACGCCTCGATCGACGACCCGAGCGACAAGCCGGATTTTCAGGCGTTGTGCTACCTCACGCACTGGCGGCAGCACCAGCCCGACGAGGGCCTCGAGTTCACGTTCTGCCACTTCCTCGAAACGCTCGACGACGTCGTTACCGGCAACGGCTCCCTCGAGGACTGTTTGACGACGGTGACGTACCATCCGATTGCGTTCGACGAGTTCGTCCAGTCCCGAACGGTCTTCGACGAACTCCGGGACGATGCCGCCAACAAGTGCAATAAGACGTTCTCGAAGACCGATTACGAGACGTATCTGACCGTCTTCGATACCCACGAGGTTCCGAGAACGCGGGACGCTGACGAGATGACCGACTCCCCCTTCGGCGAGGCGCTCCTCGAACGACTGATCGACGACGTTGGAGACTACAAGTACGTCAGGAAGGGCTGTACGCAAGCGTTCAGACATCTCTGCAGCTATCGGAAAGAGGGATACTTCGTCGAAGATCTCGATGAATTCGAACGCTTCGTCGACGAGCAACTCGGGGAATTGAACCGCTACCGTCGCGGCGACGGCCGATTCCCGGTCGAAGGCCGTGCCGGCGAACCGAACTACCGCTACGTGGACAACCGCGATATGCTTCTCACCGAACCCCGCTCCGCGCGAAACGACTCACAGAATCCGACTGCGACCGGAGCTGAAGACGCGGAGGTGCAGCGATGACGACACCGATCGAAGAGCGGTCAGCAACCGAGACGCCGTCGCCGAACGACCACCAGCGGGAACTCATCGAGAGTACGGACGGACTGTATCTCGTCGACGCCGGCGCCGGGACCGGGAAGACGTTCACCGTGACCCGGCGCTACGCGAATATCGTCACACAACCCGACGTCGAACCTGACGATATCCTCCTGATCACGTTCACGCGCAACGCGGCGACGGAGATGAAAGATCGGATCGTCGCCGAGTGTGACTACGATATGCGGGCACTCAACGACGCGCCGATTCAGACGTTCCACAGCCTGTGTAACGACATCCTCGATCAACACGGCTTCTATGCGCCCACCTATCTCGGGATCGACGACGCAATCACCGGCTCGACGCGGATCCTCGAGAACGAGACCATCGAAGGGGAGTACTTTCAGGAGTTCGTCGATCAGTTCAGCGACGATCACGACGAATACGCCGACCTCCTCCGGTGTCTCTCCGATCCGACCGAACTGCTCGATCTACTCAACAATCTCGCGTCGAAGGGGATCTTTCCGACCGCAGACGGCTGGTATCGCGATGGCAGGGAGGCTCTCGAGGGAGATTTCGAGGCGTTCAAGGAGGCATTCGACGAGGTGAATCAGCCGCGAAACGGCGGTAGCAAGCAGTCGACACTACGTTCCCGTCTCGGTCGCTACGGGAGGAACAAGTGCTACCTGCCCGACGCTCCTGATCGGAGCGAACTCCGCGGCGAGTACGGCTCGAAGGCCGTCCCCGAGGACGTCGCCGAACGAGTCTTCACCGAGGACCGCGACCACCTCATCGCGTTCGTCCACGATGTCTACTTCGAGTATCTCGAGTTCGCACTCGGACGGAACTACCTGAACTTCTCGTTCCTCCAGCTGTTCGCGTTCGTCCTGTGCTGTGAGGACGGCGAGCTCCGCGAGGACCTCGAGTTCGAGTACGTGATGATCGACGAGTTCCAGGACTCGAGCGAGATCCAGTTCAAACTCGCGTTGCTCCTGTCGGGGACGGACAATTTCTGCGTCGTCGGCGACTGGAAACAGAGCATCTACTCCTTCCAGTACGCGGCGGTCGAGAACATCACCGAGTTCGAGTCCCGCTTGGAGCGCTTCGCCGGCGAGTTGAATGATGACGCCGACCGGGTAACGTTCCCGCTCGAGCCCGTGACGACGATCGAACTCGAGCGGAACTACCGCTCGACGCAGTCGATCCTGGATTTCTCCGAGCACGCGCTCGTGACTCCAGGGAGCAGCAACGAGTCGGTCGATCGGGAGTCGGTCCTCGAGGACGTCGTCTCGCTGACCGCGAACACCGACCGTGATCACTCACAGATCGAGGCTCTTCAGCACACCGACGAGCACGAGGCGATC
Organism: Halosolutus halophilus; assembly: GCF_022869805.1. NCBI lineage: Archaea > Methanobacteriati > Methanobacteriota > Halobacteria > Halobacteriales > Natrialbaceae > Halosolutus > Halosolutus halophilus. Next base: position 2,123,003 of record NZ_CP094974.1, read on the forward strand.
CTCACGAAGATCCAAGAGATCGTCGACAACGCCGAGTACGCGGTCGAAGATGACGGCGAGTTGCGGCCGCCGACGTACGGGGATATCGCTGTTCTCACTCGAACCCGTGATTTCGGCCGCGAGTTGCTCTCGACGGCCGAGGCGTACGAGTTCCCGATGGCCTACGAGGGCGGGATCGAACTCTTCCGGACCGATCAAGCCAAACTCCTGCTCGCATGGCTGCGCATCCTCGAGGACGGGTCGGACGCCGAACGGGGCTGGGCAGTCGTGCTCGAGCGCGCCGGCTATACGCTCGACGAGATCGATCACATCCTCGAACACGCCGCCTATCCCGACGAGATGGAGGCATTTCGCGCCGAACTGTCGACACTCGAGACCCACACGGCGGTCGCTCGGCGCGTGTTCGATCGCTACGGCTACGACGGGGCGACGGCGGACGTCGTCCTCACGACGGTCCAGTCGATCTATGGGTCGACGACGATGACGCGTGGAGACCTGATTTGGATCATCGAACGGGGGACCGAGGACGGATACACCGAGGAAGTACAGGCAGCTGCGGGCGCCGATTCGGTCACCGTCCAGACGGTCCACTCTGTCAAAGGCCTCGAGTATCCGATCGTGATCTTCGGGAACATGAACAACGGAAAGTTCCCGCCCGGCGGCGGCTCCGAGGGCACGATCATGTACTCCGAGACGACTGGGCTCCGCCAGCGGAAGTGTTACGACGACGCCCACGGCGACCCGTACGTCTACGACAACTGGCGAGCCGACGTCCTCCGCAAATGCCGACCAACCGAGCACGACGAAGAACGGCGCCTCCTCTACGTCGCAATGACGCGGGCGGAAAACCACCTCCTGTTCACAGGGGGCGACGAACCGAACACCTTCCTCGAGGAGTTGCCAGTTGACGTTGAGTCGCTCGAGCCGGTCGTCTCAGCAGTAGATGTCGATGAGACGAATCAGACGCAACTCGATGTCGACATTCCTGATCCAGCGGGGCCAGAAGGGTATTCGCCGCACTCGCTGATGGACGACAGTATCTTCGAGGATGTGTCGGGCGGAAGAGGGATGGATTTCGGCTCGCAGGTTCACGAGTTCGCCGAGGACTACGCACTTGACAAGGACGTAACTCCCGACAGTGACGACGAGAAACACATCGAGGCGTTCCTCGACAGTCTTCCGGGAGAACTGCGCGTCGAGGAGCGAGCCTACCTCCCGCTCGAAATCGATGGTAAGCAGGTCACGCTCTCAGGTGTGATCGATCTGGTTCACGTGACGGACGACACCGTCGAGATCGTCGACTTCAAAACGGACCTCACTCGGCATGCTGAGACCGAGTACCGGATCCAACTCAGCGTCTACTACCACGTCCTCGAAGACTGGTTCAGTAATCGGACCGTCACTGCATCGATCTTCTATACGGCCGAAGACGCTCAAGTAGAGATTGACCCATTATCGGAGGCAGAACTCGCGGCACTCGCTAGCGACCAACGATAAGCTCGTGTAATCTGACGAACATTCTGAACCATCGATGCCTCTAGGTCGCCTCCGCTCGATCGCCCCGATGTTCGGTTGGGCAACAAGCTATGTCGACACACTCGATACAATCATCGACTACGTCGACGAACAGCACCCTACGATGGACGAACTCGTTGGCTGGCATCGCGGGAGTTTCGCCCACGTCTCGAGCCGGGACTCAATCATGCGCCGCGTCGAGTACCTCGAGGATGTCGGATTTCTCACTGGTGAGAACGGCGTCTGGACACTCGGTCCCGAGGGTGAGCGATACCTCACTGACCGCTCGACAGAGACGCTCCTCGAAATCATGTGCCGGTGAAATGTCGGCCTGCGAAGCCTGCTCCATGCGCTCTCAGTTGGGCCGATGCCGATCGACGAAATCAGCCGCCAGCAACTCAATACACATCCCGAGATCGGTTGGAATACGGAGAACCCCGACATGGCACTCCAGCGCGTTAACTGGCTGCGAAGTCTCGGCCGTGTCCAGGAAGACGGCGATCAGTATCGACTCACCGAGGACGGGAGACAGTTCACCGACAACGCTGTCGAGACGTGGGCAGAGACTGCTGCATCAACTGCATCCAGTACAGCGGATCCAATGACTGCGGGAACCTACAAGTCGACGGTCAATGCACGAGCTATCGATCCGGAGTTCAGGGCAACTGCATTAGCGAGGTTCGACCATACGTGTCCGATCTCAGATGTGGATCATCCAGGGCTACTGGACGTCGCGCACGTCCTCTCGTGGAGCGACTATCCGGAGCACCGAGCTGACTTATCGAACGTACTGGCACTCAGTAAGACGCATCACGCAGCCTTCGACCAAGAACTCTTCACCATCGATCGGGGCAACCGGCTGCGAGTGAACCCGAATTTCGATACGGAGAGTGACCTGCTACGGCAGACGATTCTTGATCAAGCCGGGGAGCGACTCCCGCTACCAGATGGGTGCGTCGACACGGATTACGTCGCAAAGCATAACGCGGCGCTTGCGTGGGTGTAGATATCGGTCGAAACGACAAAGCGACGTGGTCTGCGTCAGCGTGCATAATAATTCCAAAATCCTGGTTGCCTTTGGACTCGTGGACCTAGTCCTAGCAGTCAAGTCATTTCTCGAACGCTAATTCGTCAGCCGAGTACGTGTAGCATTTGATTCCGTTTTCTTCACAGTGTTCTGCTAGTTTCGACGGCCACACTCCCTCGTCGTCAAAGTCGCCGAGGTACGCAACTGTAACTGAACCTTCGTCGCCGTCGTTACCGCGTTCGACGACTACAGCCGTGTTCGGATCAGAGTGACTCGTTTTGATGACGTGGTCGCCCGGTACGTACGGGTTGTCGGCGAATTCAAGATTCTCGTGTTTGTAGGTCCAGAGTTTGATGTCCGTGTCGACGCAGTACGATGCGAGGATTCCTGGGTGGTACTCGCGCCAGTCAGCGGGTCCCTGATCGAGTGCACTCGGGAATGCTACTCGAACAGCCTCACCGTCCAGTTCCTGCCCGAAGGCACCGGTATTCTTCTCCGGCGGCATCACTTCGATGACGACGCCGACTGACGCGTCCTCGTCACCAGTCTTGACGACGCGGTCTCCGGGCTTGAACGGGTTCTCCGGCTTCTGATTCATGTACGCCGTGTTCGGCCCTAACTCCTGTAACTCGTTCATCGGCCGCGCTGCGAGGTGTGCCAACTTCTCTGGTTCTTCTCCCGAGTACGCCTCTTGCGTCTCAACCTTCGATTTGAGCGTTTCAGTACGCTCCCATCCCAACATGATCAGGGCGTCTTCGTTGTCTCGATGCTAGACCATCACGATGATATCGTCGTCAGGGTCGTTCTCCAGCAGGTTCGCCGGACGAAACGCCGAGACGTCCCGGGACGTCTTCACATCCACCTCGTACCCGAACACCTCGAAATCGTGCCCGGAGAAACTCTCGGAATTACACCGCCGAATCGCCTCTTCGTTCTCCCACTCCCACATCTCAACTGGAAGGTACTCTCGACAGAACTGCTCGAACGCGAACTCACCGAGATTTCCAATTCGTTTCACGTCGATGTCGTCTGCACCTTGTATGACCGCTTGAGGATTCGCTCGCTCACGGTCGATCTCGCCCGGCGAATACAGATACATTACACGCAGATCATCTATTAGTCAAATATACTTTGTGTACTGGTTATCGCTACGGAGTCGGGAACCGTAACGAATCGTCTGTCTTGTACTAGCCCAAGCACCTCACGAAGATGAAAAGTCCACGAGTCGCTTGGTAGGATAGGTGGATCTCGAAACGACGATCAAACGTAGTAGTTGTCTGATTTATGAATTAGTGTTTGCAATGTCTACAAGAAATTGGCCTATCTTCAGGCTCTACAAGAACAAGTTGGGCGTTTACCAGTAGTTGGTAACGCGATTACTTTATCCAGGGGTTAAATTGGAAGAAAGAATTGACATGATTTCCCATGAGAGCTGCGCTGGGTTTTGTGCGTGGAACGTATGTGGTTCGTATGTATATCCGGCGTCACCAGCGCGTTCCTGAAAATGGCCCCACCCATCGACATGCTCTTGCTCATGATGGTGCCATCCGAAATCGGTCTCCTCATCGCTGTAATGAAACTCGAACTCAGGGCGTGCGTCCGGTGTCTCTCCCGCAAACCAGTGAACAGTCAATGTTGTATTCTCACGTTCGATCCCCCATCGCTCTACCGCTAGGTCTGCCCGTAGCTCTGTGAAATCGCCATCTGGGAACCCCTGTACGGCAGTAACTATTGGATGCCGTTCGAGCTCTTGCTGGATTGCACGAAGTGCTCGATGAGACGCTTCAGATGAATTGTATGAGTCAGCCATTTGCCGGCGCTACGCGGATGCCCGAAAGTCCTTGGTGTACGTTGCGTAGTTTTCGATCGCGTCCTCAAGGACTGAGAGACGATATAGTGCGAGTTCCCAGTCACTTGCGGTTTTCTTGAGATCCCGCGTCTGCGAAGCGGTATCCGTCTCTGCGGCACGAGTACGGAGTTCGTCGGGGGAGTCCACGCTATAGTCAGTTTCCCAGTCTTCGATTTTGGACTGTAACTCAATCTTCAGATCGATCAACCCGTCGCGGTCATGCTCTTCGAGAAGGTCCCGAAGTGTTTGTATCCGTGTGTGGAGTGGGTCAGGGGAATAGAGTGCGCCATCGTCGCGTTCTGTCTTCAGTAGTACGTTCAGGTTGACAAGTCGTTCAAGATGGTCTCGTGCTGTATTCTCCGCGACGTGGGCCTCATCCGCGATATACGATGCTGGACGTGGTTTGGAGACTGTAGTGGCGACTGATTGAACACGGTCGAACGCTGTTGTGTGTTCTTTCCAGGCTTCGACACCCGGGCTCTGGTCGGCCATGGCTCCCTGTAATAGATACAGCGCAATAAATCTACCTTTGAGTAAAATAATTGACCTCGGTCTTTTCGACTGCAGAACTGAATAAAGAAATCATATTACCAACTACTGATATTGTTACTCCACGATATATACAAGTCAGTTAGCCATAGAGTCGAGTTACGGATGTGTTCACAGTACGTTGGGGTTGACTGGTCGTCCGGCGAGTGGGTTTCTATAGCGTATACAGACGAGTCGGAGGCCCCATCAGTTGAGGTATTCGAGGCGATCGCGGGAGTTTGGGATCACTACGGCACATCCGCACGCCGCATCGTGGTCGATGTCCCGATCGGCCTCTGTGAGTCGCTTGAATCAGATGCGTGTTCGTGCGTCGAAGAAGACGGAGAGCTTACCCGACAATGTGACGATCTCGCCAGAAGCGTCATTGGATCGCAATACAGGTCGGTGTTTACCGCACCGGCACGAGAGGCTGCGACGTTAGCTGTAGCCGGTGCAGATCATAGCGAAATAAGCGACAAGAACGAAGAACTGACCGGAAAACGGCTGACGCAACAGGCAGCCGGTATCGCAGAGGGAATCGTCGAAGTAGACAACCTGCTCCGGGGCGATGGCGATCCGGAGGTTCTGGTCGAAGGACATCCGGAAGTGTGCTTTCGTGCACTGAGCGGAACACCACTCGAACACAGCAAACGCACGGCAGCTGGAGTTGCAGAACGATTGGCTGTACTCAGGAACGTCGATGAATACACACGTGGCGACTGGCACACGGTTGCTCGAGATCTTGGAAGCAAGGGGCACAGAGTCGCTCTCGATGATGTGCTAGATGCATTTGCGCTCGCACTCACAGCGTATGCGCCGAAAGAGGAGTTGCATCGACTCCCATCGGACCCCCCTCATGATGCGAAAGGGCTACCGATGCAAATGGTCTACCGTAGTAAGAGCGAACTCAGTTGTGAGTAGACAACGGTTCCGTGTGAGGCTAAGTTAGATTCATGGGACTATGGTCACGGCTGTGAGACTAACACTCGATATTCCCGTGGGCTCGGTCTGATCGCTTCTTTTGAGAGAATTGGTGTTGAGTGGCTGCTTAGAGTGAACACGGCGAGTCAGCTGTCTATATTGGGAGACTGGGCGAGCCCAATCTCCGTATCCTCAACGGGATCGACGATGCTCCGCATTATCTGTGCGACTGTTCTAGTACGATCAGTCGTCGACACTTCGTCAGCCTCTGCATCGTACTCGATGACGCCGTAGTCGTCGAGCTTTAGCAGATGTGTATGATGAAGCCCGACCTTCGATGACCGCTGGACCGTGCGGCCGACCGTCGCAGAATCGACATCTGCTTCGATTGCCGCCACCTGTCGAACCAGATCCGGTACCTGAACGGTTACCTGATCATTCTCTTGCACACATTGTAGCGCGTAGAGCAACTCGAAGACGTTGGGTTCCTCGAAGATCTTGAGGCCGCTCTCGCCGATCCCGCTGGCAGCGCTCGAGAACTCGTCGCCGACGAACAGCTTTGGGCGTGGACGTTCTCGACGGGATCGCTGTCTTGTGCCACCCACTCTTTGAGCAGCGGGCAGTGAGGAATTCAGCCGTTCTCGACGCTGCCGACATCGTGGATTCGTCGTTTCGCTTGAGACTGTCGAAGGTATCGACAAATGAACCCAGTCTGAATGTCTACAGAGCTATTGTCTCGTATTACCAAACGAAGTGACACTCTCCGTCACCGTGACAGCATTTGAAGTAAATTCCTGATGGCAGGAAGAGGTGCTATGCGACGCAGAGATTATCTCGTTGCCGCGGGAGCAGGCGCAGTCGCGGTTGTGGGGAGCATAGGGGAGGTACCAAGGGTATCGGCACAGGAGAGTCAATTCGAACTTGTCGAAATAAATTCACCTTCCGAGGTTGGTGTGATGGATTCGTTCACGTATTCGTATACGGTAGCGAATACAGGTGACCAAGATGGCACTTTTTGGACGTACTTCACCATCGATGCGTGGGGCGAGAGCGAGGTCACATCAGAACGACATGCGTTAGCGATTCCAGCGGGCGAGGAAGAAACAGTAGAAGTCAATACCGCCTACTCGCCGTATCTCGGGACACTTAGGTACCAAATTCAGGCATTTGAAGAATCATTTTCCATTGAGGCGATTCCAGCATCTCATGAATTAGGGGAGGCATGGTGATCGCCCAACGACATCCGTTTGATAATCGACAATCTCGAGTTCACAGAAATATATGAATACGAGGATTACGATGGCACGACGAGCGAAGAATCTGCTCCCTCTGGTTCACAATGGGCGTTCCTCGATGTATATGCGGAGAATGTCGGAGATGAATCCGAATATATCCCACATAGTATCGATATTAGTATCATCGCCGATGACCAGCAGTTTGAAAATACGTTCATTAGTAGAGAGGAAGGAAGATACGAAAGTAGCCAAATCCGCCCTGAGATCTCACGTGAGGGATGGATTGTGTACGAAATACCTGCGGAACTAGACCCGGAAAACGTAGAAGTTAGCTATACGGGTGAGGGATATCAAGGGGGAATATCAGGAGAGTGGGATGCCCGCTGGGCGATCAACTGAGAGATAGAGAGCGAAGGTGGTAATCGAGAGACCGAGAGCTATTTACCATCGATCAAGAGTATCGGCTGCAGGCAACTCCAAACGGAAAGCAATCTACTTCAGCGGAAGATCGTCGATCAGGCTGGAGAGCGGTTTCCGTTACCGGACGGGAGCATCGATTCGGACGACGTCGCAACGCATAACGCGGCGATCGAGTGGGTGTGATTACTCCAAGAACTCGAGTAAGAGGGCGTTCACACAGGCCGGCCATACTTGCCCCGACGATCACGGCATGCTCTCCCAATTGAGAGACCCGACTGCCGTTATACCGCGGGAGGGCGCTAGATATCATACTCTGCGGTCTCTACTAACCCGTATTCGAATCAGTAGTGAAGACAGTTACTTATCTAGACGAGATCTTCGGTTCCGGCTAGCGTGTTTTGCCCCGAGACTTCCGTTCGAAGAGTCATATATATCGAGGGGCTCGGTCCACGCCAAACGGCGCTTCTGGAGGACAGGCAGAACATGCCCAGGCAACGACGACTGGTTCAGGAGTGACTCGATCATGCGCCGCGAGCCAGGTATCTCGCATCGACGAGGAGGAAGCGATCTGGAAGGATGTCATTCGACCCAACGTGCTGTTCAATTTTGTCCAGCAGGTCAAACACATCGGAGTGCTCGCCCCGGAGACACGTAGTCACAGCGGGAAAATCAGTGAATATGAGGCAGATTCGAAACCGTAGTTGTTGCGGGAGGGGCTGACGCCCCAAGAATCGTAATTCGGCGTATGAGACGATCCTGAGGGGCACATGAGAAGACCTACTCGGTAAGATGAATGTGTGGGATAGGTCATATAATTATAAAAAGTGATGGATGGTAGCTACAGACGTAATGCGAGAAGATATCGAATTTGAGGCGGAAGGGGATACGCTTCGCGGCTGGCTCTACACGCCACAGGACGCAACGGGACCAGTCCCAACGATCGTGATGGCCCATGGATTTTCGGCGGTGAAGGAGATGTACCTCGACAAGTATGCCGAGGTGTTCAGTGACGCCGGACTCGGGGCACTCGTTTTTGATAACCGGAATTTCGGTGACAGCGAGGGGGAGCCGCGCTACGAGATCGATCCGTGGCAGCAGGTCCGCGACTACCGCCATGCGATCACCTACGCGATCACGCGAGACGAAGTCGATGGTGATCGCATCGGAGTCTGGGGCTCAAGTTACAGCGGTGGCCACGTCCTCACCGTCGGCGCGCTTGATCATCGGGTTAGCGCTGTTGTCTCACAGGTTCCGCTGACCGATGGCTACCATAACGTCCGCCGACTTGTCCGGTCGGACATCATGGACCAGTATCGGGAGCAATTCGATCAGGACCGACTGGCCCGGTTCCAGGGCGAGGAGCCCGAGACGGTGCCCGTCGTCTCCGAAGAACTGCTCGGCGAGGCAGCATTACCGACTCAGGATGCCTACGAGTGGTTCATGGAGACGGAAGAAGAACGCGCTCCGAACTGGGAGAACAAGGTCACGCTCAAAACCGTCGAGATGCTGAGCGAGTATGCGCCGATCGATTATATTGACCGCATCAGTCCGACACCCCTGCTGATGATCATCGCGGAGGGTGATCATCTCGCAGTCGCCGACAAGGCCTTCGAAGCGTATGAGAAGGCACGTGAACCGAAGCGGCTCGTGACGCTTGACGGTGGACATTTCGATGCCTACGTCAACAAGTTCGACGAATCGAGCGGTCCTGCACGCGAGTGGTTTGTTGACCACCTGGCGGAAGCAGACGGCTAAAGAACGATCGATAAAGGAGGAGTTGGGACAGACCTGGCGCAAATGAAGGTCGGCTGGGCCGACTGGATCGGCTGACCGGCCCGCAGCCACCGAAGTCCCTCGTCGAAGTCCTAGTACTGTTGGCGGCAGCGTTCGCGCATACCGACTTCCCAGGCGCGCTGTTCACCGCGGCTGTAGACCGTATCGATGGGAATGCCGACTTGCCCGGCTTTCGCACTTGCCAGCTCGGTCTCTGGAGTATCTTGTTCTCGGCTCTGTTGAAATCCTATTCTTTAGACAAAACGCAGTATGAAACTGCTGTACGCTGAAGACTGCAGACTCACTGCTTTCCCTTGTTGAAGATGGTTTTATTATCTCCAGTTTCCTCCCGTGATGATCTCGTGCCGTGTTAATAGAGCAGCTCTCCCTTTCGATTTCTAAGAGAAATCCGTATGAAGGAGTCGAGCGTATCTTTAGTCATGAGCACTGATACCACAAACCAAGATGCGTACGAAATGGACTCCACCGCCAGTGGGATGCGCCTCGATGCGCTGGCGCTCGCCGGAGCTGCAGCTGTACTCTCCGCCGTCGTGATGCTCCTGCTCGGTGTGTTCGGAGCGACCGGTGTCTATGAGGGTGCAGTCGAAGCGATGGAACAGTGGCACCTGTTCTTCGAACCGACTGTCGTCGGGACCGTGGCGGGCATGGTAGAGGCAGCTGTCATTAGTTTCGTTCTCGTGTACGCCTTTGCGTGGTTGTACAACGCGTTCGCACGATGAGAGCAGAGTAAGATTGGAGACGCTACCATGTACGTTACCGACAGAGCGGAAATCGTCATCGACGCTAGTCCCGAAGAGATCTGGGAGTACGTGACTGACCCGGTCCACTGGACGGCATCGAACCCCGAGGAACACTACGGGCTCGAATACGACACGCCCGACAACCGGCCCCGTGAGGGCGCGACGTTCCACCAGGCCGAAGAGGTCGCCGGGATGTACGCCGACCTGCACGGTCGCTTCCCTTACATCGACTATCCGAACGTGGCAGTCTGGACGGGATCGGCGTACTATCCGCTCCTTCGCGGGCTCATCACTGTTCGGATTCCCGAAGGTGGCACCATTCGACTGGAGGAGACCGAAGACGGAACGCGGATGTCACACGCCGTCTGGATGGACTTCCCGAACAACCGGCGTGGCCGAGCGTTGAAGTGGATGTTCACGACCGTCCTCGACGGGAAGGCGAAACTCTACGACCACACGAACAAGGAACTCGTATTCTTCAAGGATCGTATCGAATCGGCGCCGCCTGCGGAACCAAAGCCATCGATTGGTCACTGGATTCGACGCCTTTCTTATGATGGTACTTTTCTCGTGGAACGTTATTATTCAAATTTACCTGATTTGATTTCGTTTGCTGTTCAACCTCGGTAACGAACATTTCAGTCACCTGACGATCGTTTTTGGCCGCTTCCTATCGGAACATCCCTCGGACGGGTTCGTCCTGTTGGTCCTGTGCCTGTTGTAGTTGTTGTGCGACTTGCTGTTTCTGGCGCTGAATCTCCTCAGCCTGCTCACGAAGCTTGGTAGTATCGATATCGAACTCGACGAGCGGCTCAAGCGCCGTTTCGATTACGGATCGTGCTGCGGCTGGATCCGGAAGCCGAGGATCTGCACGGACAAGCAGCAATGCTGCCGGAACATCTGCCTGATAACAGGCATTGATGAGCGCACCGGTCACACCGCTCACGGCACCGGACTCCGCCGCCACCTCAATCCCGGCATCTTCGAGTTCCGTCTTCAATTCCTCGGTTGTCGCAACGCCAACGACATCGCCCTGCTGCTCCTCAGATTGGGCCGGCGCACCGGCAAGGAAAATTGCCTGGCTGAAATCATCGGCCAATTCCTCTAGAACGCACTGACTCAGATCGGTGAACGCGTCTTCCGGGATCGGAACATCACTCTGTAGCGTCATGATATCCGGATCTGTTCCGCCATTGACCCGTACCGTATCCTGAACTAGCCCATCTGTGAATGACGCAACGGGCGGGAAGGAATCGGACCGGATCGATCCATATTCCTCAAGTCCGAGCTGATCGGTGATCTGATCGACGGCGATCGACGCAACCAGCCCGTGACCCGGTAATCCTTCGATCAGCGTCGGTGACTCCGCTTCAAGATCGGTCGACCGATGAAATTGCACGTCAGATGTATCTGGCATGATTCTCATCGGACTACACCGACTCATCACATATGTTTACGGGACACTGTCAAATTCGGTTTCTGAGTGGACTCTGTCATCAAAGCATGACGAGCGATCAGAATGTGTGTCCTATGATATGCTACTGGCCCCGAGGTAGATGTTCCCTTTATCGAACAGTCGGACAATCCGTGGTCAACACAGAACGCCTTTGAGGTAGTTCGCTACTCGTCAGTTTGGTCCGTGCTCGAGGATTCGTCGGACTTTTCGAGGGCCTGTTCGAAGGCTGCTTCACCAGTTTCCGTCATTCGATACTCGTTCTGGCGCTTATCCTCTTCGTACGGGCGTTTTTCTAGTAAACCACGATCAGCGAGATTCCACAGATTCGTTCCGATTGAGTCAGTGGCGACGTCCACTTCGTCAGGAATGCCCTCTCGGATTTCCTTGGTTCGGACCCACGTATCCAGTGTATCGATCGTCCGCATGATCTGGAACGGATCACCGTCGGTCTGAAGCTGTGGTACTGAGGATTGATCAGGAGAGTCGTCCTCTTTGGCATCGACAGCAGAGGCATCTGGGTGCTCCGATCGACGCTCACTGCCTTCGTCGGTGGTCTCTTCCAGTCCAGCATCGGCCTCGGGTTCTGCACTTAACACCGAGAGGGCAGCCGGATTATCGGCGGCGATTCCGATCTGGAAAGAGCGGATTTCGACAGCAGGATTGAGTTGATCGATCACGTTTTGCAGGTCATCTGCGTGTAATTCCCCGTTCAGTTCGACAACCAGTTCGTTCGCTTCGCTGGTCTCAGATAATTCAATACTCATGGACCAGATAGTACTTTCAACATCCGTTATATAAATACAAAGTACCTAAAGAAAGTGGCCGATGGAAGAATGACCTGGGAAGATGTTAATATTATTACTGTATGGGTGAGATAGCTGATCCACTCTGATATCCTTTCACTTCGGGTATGCTCCATAGTGGAGAGGAAATGGCTCAACAAGGCTGACTCGTAGTTAGACCGTCACAATTCTTCGAACTGTTCGATGAGGCCGAGATCACGTTCGAGATGTGGCTCGACGACAGGACTTCGAATGCTAACGTCGAGTTGCTCACGCTGCCACTCTAATCCCGACTTCCCGGCCCAGACGCCGTACAACAGATCCCGAACTACCTCTTCCACTTCTCGATCCTCAACACTCAGGCTGTTCCCGTCTCGTGGCTACACGATCCCGCTCGGATGAACGACGACGCCCAAGCGCCGGACGTCTGGAAGCGCTGGGTCGAAACCGGCAACGTCGCCCAGTGGCCGACCGGCGAGACCCTCGATCACAGCGGGCGGGTTCGACGCTACGAAACCTCCGAAACCGTCGTGAGTAATGCCTTCCGGGAAGAAACGTTCGATCGATACGGCCACGCGTGCACTATGACCGGTATTCGAGAAGATGACCTGCTGGATCTGGCCCACATCCTCCCACGAAGTCAACACCCTGACCTCGCCGAACACCCGGAAAATGTCCTCGTGCTAAACTCACTACACCATCGAGCGTTCGATGCCGCGCTGTTCACGATCGACAGCAACCACCGTATTCGAACGAGCCCATCGTTCAATCCCGCGCATCCGTTCCTCCGCGAAACCATCCTCGAACGAACGGGCGAACAGCTCACGCTCCCGCCTAACGTTCAGGTTCGACCATCGTTCCTCGAAGAACTCAACACCGGCCTCTCGTGGCTATAGCATCCCCCCGTCTCGATATCGCAGTCACCGCAGGATCTAGTAAACCGCAGTCGAGAAGACCAGTGAGTTACCGGTCAAGTCCTCTAACCCGAACTGCATGGCGTCCACACATTATCTATTTAGTACGTCCCCAATCAGACGGAGAGTGTTTCAGTAGCACTCTTCCCCGTAAACATTAGAATCCGGTCGTTCTCGATAACATATGAATTATCACGCTATCGCCGACGAACTCGCAGACTGGTTCCTCGAAACCGCGCTTGACGTCAGTATGGAGGCCGATATGCAGTGCCGTCTTATCGAATCCCTCCGCACCGAACTTCAGGACGCGGACGCACTCTACGCCACGTTCCCAGACCCGACTCTTACGACCGATGGAAACTACGCCGTGTACAAGCGACCGTACATCGACCGCATCGCCGAATGCGGCCAGAACGATGGCGTATTATCCCGAGTGCATCCGGAGGTCAATCTCTCTGATCCGGACGGCCCGAACGAACAGATTGACGTGGTCGTCTTTGACGACGAACTCTCGCATCCTGTATTTTGGAACGGTGGATCAAAACGATACGATGAGCGCGACGTCGCGGCCGCCTTTGAACTGAAGTTTATCACCAATCAGAACGTACTCTCAAACGACTTCGACAACTCAACCCTTCGCTCCGCATCTGAGGCTGAGATGCGCCGTGACAGCGCCGTCGAGAAACTACACACGGCGAACCGGAAACTCGAACACGATCTCGACCGACTCAACGACCTGCCGACTGACGAAACGTATCTCGTCGTCTTCTCACACTACAACTACCTCTTCCAACCCACTCTCCTCGACAAGGACAGCGCCACCCTAAAAAAGAACCGGAAGATCGGATGGACCGTCGACACATGGCTCTCCAACGAAGCGGCTGCTGGCTCAACAGAAATTCTCTATGCACATCCTGGCGGGAAAACGTGGTGGCAGTAGAGTACGTCGCTCGCACTCTTCGCGATGGAGCAGAACCCACATGATGTGATCTCAAACCATCTTGTGTCATTACTTCACACTGGATCTACGGTGAACCGCTGATTCTCCTTCTTGCTCGATATTCCAGAACTTGACGTGCATACCGGGAACTGCGCCGATCTCCTTCTGTGGCGTCTTCAAAGTGAGAGAATAGGAATCATCTTCCGCTGCGGACTTCAGCAGAGCCTCCAGACTCTGAACCTGCGATCTGGTTCGATGTAGCTCTCAAGACAGGCGTGTAATCGCCCAAGCTGCACGCTCGCGGACTGTCTCGTCCAAGTCGTTCGCTTTCAATTCCTGGAGTTCCTCGATCGGAATCGGTACATTCGCGTTCCCGATGAGTGAGCACGCGTTTGCTCGAACTTCCGGGCTCGCATCCTCCAGCGCGCTCTCCAGGTGATTCTGTTGGGCCCGAATCGCGCTCGGATCCGCCTCGCCTGCTCGAAGCAATGCGAGCGACGCATTCACGCGCGCCTGAATGTTGTTGTCCTCAAGCCGAGCAGCAATCGGGTCGGCGTGCTCGATCACAATGTCGGGATGTTCTTGCGCGATATCTCCCAGCAACCCGACCGCATTATTCCGAACGCGCTTCGCCTCATCATCCAGCAACGCGACTAACTCGTCTACGATCGGTTCAGCAGCGTCCGGATAGTTCGACGCGATCTTCCCAAGTGCCGCTAACGCGTTCGTCTGCGTCGTCTCATTTTTGCTCTGCAACGCCTCGATCAGGACACTGACCGCTGGAAACACCTCTTCAGGGTACTCCTCTGCAACAGCGGAGAGTGTGTATACTGCGTAGCTCTGCGTCGTTCCAGTATCAGCTGCCACGGCAGTCTCCAGGGCTGGTACCGCATCAAGAACACTACCCGGATCAGCTTCAGCTAACTCCATTAAACAGGCAGCCGGCTGGTACATCGACTCTTGACTCGTATAACTCGCCAACTCATATACGTATCCTTTCAGCATTAACGGGTCATCCTTCGTGGAGTCCCAGAGTGCTTGAAACGCCGCCCGATCGAGCGCCGTTGGCTCGTCAGCCAATAACTCGAACACGGCCTCGATAGCCGTCTCACGTACATCGTCCCGGTGTTGCAGTGTACTCATCGCAAGGCGAAGCGCTTCACGCCGATCCACGCTAGTTGACTCTGCCACCGCATCAGCCAGCATCGTGCGAATCGTTTCACCGTCCACTGTCTCCGGGTCATCTTCGAGTTGTGATCGAACCGCGGCGAACGCCGCCCCTACGAACGGGTCAGCGAGTCGTTCGTACGAAACGGGGTGTACTGACTCGATATCTGGCAGTCGAACAGAGAACTTCTCGCCGGTCCCCACGGTCTCGAACCAAAACACCGGCGGGCCTTTCAACGGCGTCATCGATGGGCGCTCCGGCTCAAAATGCGTGACCAGATGCGTCTTCGTCTCACCGTCCGTCCGATACGTGAGTTCGAACACGTACCCGTCGTTTAGGATGTCTCGTACCTCGTCCGCTGACTCGAATCCGCCGTCTGGAATCAGATCGCTCGAGGGCGTCGATAACTCCATTTCTCCCTCCTGGAGGAGATCGACGAAGTCCCACGCGTGGTAATGGTCCCACCCATCAACGTGGCTCAAGTCGAGATCGTCAACGACTACGTGCCCATCTGCTCCGGGAAATAGTTCCGCGAGTATTCGAAGCCGCTCCTCCCGCTCTGGCCACCACTCGTAGTTCCCGAACTCGTCGCGGTCACCTAACGTATCGATGTCCCCATCACGCCGCCGAACGGATTCAACTGTCCCCGGAATGTCGGCCTCGTCAACAAGGTCCTGATTCCCGATCGCCCAGACCTCGTGATCGGTCTCGTGTGCCCAATACTGAACCCACTCAAGCGGCACCGCCTCCCGTCGCGGATGCGGATTCACATCGACCGTCCAGTCCCGATCGAACGCGAGAACGTACATCACACTACCTCCAAGAGATCATCCGCCAGCGATTCGAGTTCGTCCGTCTCGTCAATGGCGGAGAGCCATCGGTCTGGGAGTTGTGACGCACCGAACCGTGCACCCGCAACTGCTCCGGCAATCGCACCGATCGTATCAGTGTCACCACCACGGTTGACAGCGGTCACGATCGCTTCTCCAGCACTCTCGGAGCCTAAGCCGTCGTGAAGCGCCGTTTGAAGCGAGTGAACAACGTACCCCGATGTTTCGAGCGAGCTGGGCGAGTTGCCTTGGGCGATCGGTCTGAGCGCGGTCGTAAGTTCATCTGGTACACCCGCATCGACGTAGTCGAGCGCGTCCTGTAGTGGAGTGTTGACGTCATCGAGGAGGCCAGCCAGCGTGAGGTTGAGAATCGCGCAGCCATAGGTACACCGCGGATCAGCGTGCGTAATCTGCGAGGATTGCTGGCTCACCTCGACGAGTCGATCCCAGTTAGTCGCATACGAGATGGCAAGCGGCGGGCATCGCATCACACTCCCGTTCCCAGCGTTCTGGCCTTCCTGACTGTTCTCCCAGACCTGCTGGCCTGCCTCGTCCCACGTCGAGCCGCGTTTGAACTCACGCAGCGACCGTGCGGTCATCTGACCGATGTCAAACGGGTCACTATCGTACCACGCGACGAACCGATCAGCAACATCCGCTGGATCGAACCCCTGTTGCTCGGCGAGACTTCTTGCGATACACAGCGCCTGCTCGGTGTCGTCAGTGATCGTTCCCGCCGGCTGATTCCACGTTCCATACCCGACCATCTCGTCGAGTTTCCCGTACTCTGCGGCGATCCCCGAAGCCGATGCGAACTCAACCGGTCGTCCAAGCGCATCCCCACACGCAAGCCCCAGTAGAACACCGCGTGTTCGATCTGAATTCATACGCAACCAACGAATACGTTCAAGAAAAATGTACGGTGACAGTCACCCGTCAGGTTTCGCTCCTGTATGGAGATTCTCCCGATACTTACTCCACGCCTGATACATCTCCACCCGTTCATCTTCTGTCATCGTCTCGTGTTCCGTGTCATCGTAGAACGGGAGTTCGTCTTTCTCCGGCATATCCATCAGTACACCAAGTGGGTAGAGTTCCTCATAGTAATGTTCCAGAACCCAGTCTTCGCCGTGTTCGGCGACTGTTTGCTGAATATACGGTGCTGCCTCGGGGTAGTCTTCCTCAAGTGACTCGGTCATTGTTCGGGGTTGGATGTTGCTTGGTGTTCAATGCCGGCTCGTCACAGTAATGACGGTCAGGCGTCCGTGAACTCAACGAGGGAGTGGTTCGGGCTATCTGTGGTCCACTTGCCGATCTGGATGACCTCAAAGGTCTCAATAGGCTCGTCAAGCGCATCGGCGACCTGTTCGCGGGTTTCAGGTGAGAGACTGTCGACGGGAATCGCAGTGAGGGCGTGCTGAGTGAGTCGGTAACTGGTTGCCAGGCTCGTCGGCGCGATGACGATGACATCTGATCCGTCGGTGTCTGTGAGTGTCCGTTGGGCATCTCGGTACTGGTGGACAACCGCATCAAGGTCACCAATAGGGAAGAGGACACTTGCATCCCCGTACTCGATACTCGTCCCCGCAGACGTGAAATGCCCTTTGAGCATAACTACAGAGAAATATATTCCCATCATGCATTAGTTTTATGATTAGACTCTCCACCTCATCCATCACTTCAACAAATCGCATTCCCATAAGTTGACTATCCCTGCTTCCAATCGATCCAATATGCCTCGCGATCTCTACAACTGCACAGCAGCAGAACTCGCCACTCAACCCGTCGAACACCGCCCTCATGACACCCCACCGAGCGATGTTGCAGCTTGGCTAGACGCAAACGGGTACGACGCCGCTCCAGTCTACCAAGATGACGACCCCGTCGGCTTCGTCCACAAAGATGACGTCACCACTGACACCGACGGCGACACGCTTGCCGACCACCTCACCCCACTTACTATCGACCACCTGATTAGCGGCGACGCCGCGTTCACCACTGTCCTCTCCGCACTCATCGAAACCCCCGTCTACTTCCTCGGCGGCCATAATAACGTCGCCGGCATCCTCACCCGCGCCGATCTCAACACCGCTCCCGCACGCATCTACCTCTTCGATCGCATCACGTACCTCGAAGAACACCTCCGCGAACTCATCCTCGACAAAGCACCAAACTGGAGACAAACACCAGTCACTCCAGACGAACTCAACGATATCGAAGAACGGCATGCAGACGCGCAAGCAGCTAACGTCGCCTTAGAGGAGATTCACTACGCCCAGTTCTCGACGCTCGAAACCATCGTCACCAGCGTCGAAGCCTGCTGGCAGACCTGCGGTTTCTCAACCAAAGGCGCTGCCGGTACTAGCCTGCACGAGATCACTGACCTTCGGAACGACGTAGCGCACGCAAACCTCGTCGTTGAAAACACAGACAGCAACGAGTTCCTCAGCAGTGGCCGCACAACAGAAAACCTCCACAACACCCTCGAAACCATCGACGATGTCCTCACGAACCTCCAAAACGCAGGGTACGACCCAGGCGCGTCAGCGACATCGTCACCCCGAGCTTAATCAGCTCCTCTTAGAAGCAATCCTGAAATTGCCTTCGTGACGTTACCAGCGTATTCGCCTAAACTGAACCCGGTCGAAGAATGCTGGAGATAACTGCGATCGGCTCTCAGCAGCCAATTTTTCGACTCATTTACCGAACTTACGACAGCGATCGATACCGCTCTTGATCAACTCTCGATTCCAAAAGTGAACAATTGCTTCTAATGACTCCTATAGCGGCGACCTGTCGCTGGCCTTTCTGGACCAGCAACCGACACGACTCATCGAGATACACGTCGATCTCGTCGACGAAGGATGACATCGATCCCCGAGGGTGGAGATATCCTATGACTCGTTCGATCGCGTAGTCGCCACGTAGAATGATCGCCGTTCCTCGGCCGTCGTGACGGTCTCGACGTCCTGTACAGGAGCAGTTATAGTAGTCGCTAGAAATAATTACTCACCTTTGGAAGCGAAAGCTGGTCAAGAGCGGTATCGATCGCTGTCGTAAGTTCGGTAAATGAGTCGAAGAACCGGTTGCTAAGTGCTGATTGGAGTTGTCTCCAGCACTCTTCGACCAGATTTAGCTCAGGCAAATACGCCGGCAACGTCACGAAAGCGAGGTCGTCACGGGCCGCTAGGTCCGTGACTGCTGACGCATGAAAATCCGGCGCTCTATCTAGTACAATGATCAAGTTATCTTCGAACTCTTAGCATAATGTGAGAATGAAATGTTTGCGTGATCGGCAGTCACATATTCTTCGAATCGAGAAAAAAGCGATCACTGTCTTCGGTGATCGCGCCCAACAGACACGTCCAGTCGCGTTGTCCAGACAATTCGTCGGACGGCCGCGTGCCGCGTGGTTTTCGCGCGGCACGCGGCTCAACTTGCACGGATTTCTTGGTTTGATCGAGACAAACTACTGTGGCGTCCATTTCCCGCCGCTTTTTTTGAGTTCCTCGCAGAACGTTTCTTGCTCGTCAGCGTCAGATTCGGTGGCTGTACGGCGAGGTTTTTGATAGCTTAATCCCGCTTCGTTGAGCAACCGCCGACAACTCGGGATTGAGTACTCGACATCGTACGTCTCGGCAAGATACTGCTGAACGAGCGCCGGCGTCCACGCCGGCGCGTCAACCCCAACTTCTTCGGGTGACTCGTGGACCGTTTCTTTGAATTCTTTTTGCTGTGTTTCTGAGAGCTTCCGTTTTCTCCCAGATCGATGAGCATCGGTTACGGCCTGTTCAAGCGACTCGTCGGTGTCAAGTCGCGTGAGCCAGCTATAGATTGTTCGTCGCTGAACGCCGTACCACTCGGATAGTTCAGTCTGTGTGACGCCGTTTTTGTATGCAATCGCTGCTAACAGTCGTTTTGTCGGCTTCTTTCCGTCCACGTTGTCGAGGGCGTTTTGCAAATCCTCGATAGAGATCTCGTTGAGGTGATCCACTACATGTAGCAACAATATTCGAGTGAATAATTCTAACGGTTACTATAGTTCGTCATCTGTATAGGACCGATCTTTGAGTTTCACACTTCGCAGCCGCCACTGACGACTCAGTTCCGGCTCGCTCTCGGGACCGACGCGCGCGCCGTGAGTTCTGAAGAACGCCCCGTCGCGGCCAAGTGATTTCCCCTCGTACGTATGCTGGTCGAACACGATATCGTACGTTCCGCCTGGTTCGGTTCGCTGCTATATCGATACCCTCAAATCCTACCCGAACGCAGATACGGGTGTAAGCGTTTTACGATCGTTCGTCCACAATTTTGCGGTCCGAGGCGCAACGATCACGTAACGAAGTACCTGTTTCCACATTGTGGGATGGGGTATGATCACGCTGGTAGTCGGACTGGGTATGATTTTCGTGTATTTGCCATCTGTGGGCGATCGATACTGCGCTTGATCAACTCTCTGTACCAAATGTGAGTAATTATTTCTAGTTTCTACTATAGAGTGTTGTTATATTTCTGTAACCCGATTGTAATTACCGTCCAGACTTGCAGCGTCTTCCGGAAGTAGCGCGACTAAGAGGTAGTCATTGTATTCCGAGAGGTATTCAACCAGATTCGCAATGCGTTCAGAGTCGATCGCTTCCAGAGAGTCCAGTGTCATCAGGGGGACGATGTCATAGACCTCGTGTGCCAGATACCCCGCGAGAGCGAAGATTAGGCCAGTCACCTCGCGCTCGCTCTCACTCAGGTGATCGATGCTATCCTCGTAAGTCGCGTTATTCTCGGTCTGACGGATCACGTGGAGATCGAACTGACTCTTCGCTACTTTTTTCCTTCCTTCGCGAACTTCCCGTTCAACTCGCTCGATCCAGATTCGATCGAGGTTCTCGTACTCAAGCAGATTCAACACAGTAGCCATGTGCTCGTTGAACTCGTCGACGGCTTGTTGTTCGATCCGATCGATTTTCGTGCGCAGGTCCGAGATTTGCTCGGTGAGGTCCTCTCGATCGGCCTTGAGTTCGTCATCTCTGGAGATCTGGTCCTCGATTTCCACTATTTCTGTCTCGATCCGTTCTAGGTCCCCTTCGAGTTTTCCGAGGTCATACTCTAACTGGTTCGCTTCCTTATGGAGATCGAGAATTTCTTCGTAGGAATCGTCTTCGAGGTCTTCGACTGCAGTTTCGATCTCGGCAATTTCGTCCCGCAACGCCTCCTTCTGATCGGAAAGCTCATCGATATTCTCTTCAGTGGATTCGATCTCGTCTTCGATCTCTGCAAGTCGCTCCTGGACGTTTTCACGACGACGCTGCTGTTGCTCGAGTTCGCGCTGTTTCTCCTTTAACTCGTCCAGTTCGTCTTGAATCTCTTTCGACTCTCGGACCTTCTGTTGGGAGTATTCCCGAAGGCGATCGACCGTCGCTTCGATCTGATCGATATCGACTTCGGTCCCGCAGGTCCAGCAGGTCGTCGTCTCTTCGGGTAGGAGTTGGTCCGTAACCGCCTCGTCCGAGCCGAGTACGGCCATAATTTCGTTGTTTGTCTCTTCCATCATTTCTTCGTTGAACTGGATCACACTCCGACACTCGCTGATCTCGGAATTGAGTTGCTGGTGCTGTGTCCGGAGGCGATCGATACGGGTGTCCAGTTCTTCGATCTCGCCGACGGGGGCCTCCGGGAGTTTCGACAGCTCCTCGTCGAGTTCCTGTTTCTCGCTGCGGAGCGAGCCGAGGCTGTCACGCTCAGTCTCGATATCGAATCGGATATCTTCGAGTTCGGATCGCTTCTCGCGGAGAGACGAGAGTTTCTCTTCGAGTTCCGCCTTCTCCTCGCGTGTCTGTTTGAGGTCTGCGTCTTTGGAGTCCAGTTCGGCCTCTGTCTCGGCGAGTTCCGACTCGACCTTGTCGATTCGATCCCGGAGTCTCGTTCGCTCCTCTTCGAGCGACGGGAGCTGTTTTTTTAGCGACTCGATCTCCTCGAGTTCCTGATCGACGTTCCGCCGCTGTTGGACCAACCGTTCGATTTCTGCTTGAATTTCTTCTGTGTCGACCGGCCGCATTATGATCTCCCGAAGATCATCACTATTTGCAACGGCTCGGCGAGCCTCATTCGATTCGAGTAAGAATGCGAAGAGATCTGCGAGGGTCGAGTCCTCCAGATATGGGTCACCGCTAGCCGTGATATGGCCGTTCACTCGATTGAGGGTTCGCGTATATGTTTCACCATCAACAGTCATCTCGACTGTTGCTTCATCGGCGTCTCCTTTGACCGACACATTGTCGCTGCCGAGTGCCGCAATTATTGCTTGCAGGAGGGACGTTCGATTCGTCGCATTCCGGCCAACGAGGAGAGTCACACCAGGTGAGAACGTTACCGACGTTTTCTCGATTCCACCGATGTTCTCGACGTTGAGCTGAACCTTCTGCTTTGATTGTTCAACGCTCATTCAAATGTGATTCAGCTTCGGAAATATATAAATGCCTTGCTTGAATCCCCAGAGAGGATATTGACGAGACTTATGACTTAAAGGTTATTCCGCGCATCCACAGCCTTTCTGATCCAGGATTTCGGTCACGTCGAACTGTCGTCCACAATTCTCACAGAACACGTTAATGTCGACCGTTACCTGATGTGGTCCCAGCTCGATCTGATCGGCTTTATCGAGTCCCTCAAGCTTCGTTTCGGTCACTGCCGCCGTCCGGTTGCGGAGCTGTTGAATGCTCGTTTTGTCTCGTTCGATCGGATCGTCTGCTGGTTCGTACTCAGCGTTTCGTTCCTTCTTCAGGTACGATCTGATAGCCTGATACGTGACGAAATCTGACTCTACTGATTCAACTACGACTCCGTCCCGTTCGAGTTGCCGTCGGGTGCGTGTCTGGTCGGCTGGCGAGCCTTTTTCTCCCTGAATTTGCTGATAAATGCTGTCTAATTCTCCGCTAACGGTTTCGAATTCTGAATCTTCTATTGCAGATCGAAGAAGGCGCTTATTAAATAAGGTTGATAATTGTCGTAAACTTCTGCGCTCATTGCCCTCTGCAGTCCACATATGTTCGAGTTCTTCGCCTAAATTCCCGAGATCATATTTGTCAATGAGTCGGCTAACTTTAGTCCGGTGTTCAGTTTTGTCCTCTAAAGTTCCCATATTGGGATGGACGAACTAGGGAATAAAGAGTGTTGCCATCAGTCAATCGGGGGCCAGTTCATTGGGATAACAACCGTACCATTGTTACGTAAAAAGATAGAAGTCTGTAGATATAACCGGATTGTCATATTCCGTTTTGATAGCCGGGTATGAACCGGGGTCGGGAGCGGACTGGTGCTGCTCGGTGCGGTTTGCTGCTCTTGACCGAACGCTACGATTCCGGCATATAGTCCCCCAGTAGTTCCGGTAAAGCGACCCAAATCGCAATTTCAGAGTACGTGTGGAGAGGCAGTGGCAAACCTAGAAGTTCTATCGTAGAGAAGTCTGTTCGTTTGAATGCCAAACAGCCGCTCAGAATAAGGTTTCTCGCTACTCGCTGACGAGGCAATCTGCGGCAGCGTGCCCGACCTCTGCGTCCCTTTGCTAGTGGACCTACCGAATCCTGGAAAGTAGCTTTTCGGCCGATACGAGCCGATTGGATGATCAGCCACAGTGTCCGTGTGTGGCTGGCCTCACCTACGGGTGCGTCCAATACTATATTCCGAACTCACAAATATACTATATTGTTACCACGTCTTCAGCCGACTGGTCAGTGTCGGTAACTGTGTGATTTCCGGGTCAGTTCCGCCGACCGGCAGTAGTTCGTGGAACCCGATCGGAGACTTTCCAGAAGCGGGGCGTATAGTGAACAGACGATTATTTCTCGTTCGCCGATTCGGTGAGTGCCAAGCACTGTGACGAGATACTGAGCGGGAAACCGGATCGCTGGTAAGTCGAATGTTCCGACCTCAAACCCGTGATCGGACGTTCCCGAGCGTTTCTCGACGGTGTTCATACTGTCGATCGTATGGTCGAGCACCGATTCTCCCGTGATTCGCGTAGTGATCGCGGCACCCGGTCAATACCCTGGGATGATTCGGAGGAACAGAAATGCGTCAATGGAGGTCTGAAAATATGTCGATCGCTTCGAACGAGTCCACGCCGATCGCTACGTGGGCGCAGTTCCGCTCCTGCCAACGGTATCTTCTCTCGCTGTCCACCACAGTCAGGCGTTGCTAGGATCGGGATCAACAAATTAGCTGGTCAATGAACCCATGCTGTACCGTCTCATACGAATGTCTGAGTGTATCACCGATGTGCCGCTCGGTTGCCGAACTCGACCGAAAACAGCACTTATACGCGAATTCCGGCTGGACACCCTCCCGATAGTTCGATTATCGGCCCAGGTTCGAGTGACGAGTGATTGATCGCCGTCAACCACCTCTCGAGAGTTCGTCATTGTGCTTTCGCGGATGTGGTCTCGGGACGGACGGGGCGTTGAGAGTCACTAGTCAGCCCACCTTACAATGTGGGTTCCAACGATAGTACTCTCCTTCAGCGAGTGTCTCAGGAATGATCAGCGTACGTGGTTTCAACGCAGTTCGCGTTCCCTCATGAACTCCCCCTGTTCTGGAACCATTCCATAACAACCGTACCTCTATTATTGAATTGTCAAAGACGTATTTCCGTTCTCACAGTAGGACCAGTCGGATCCATCACTGTCACCCTCTGCTGCAGGGTCCGTTTCTTAATATAGAACCGCTCGACGGCTCCCGTACGCTATCACCCGGGAAAAACACTCGTGTTCGGTATATCCGTAAATGTGAGTACTACTCAGAGCAAGAAAATAGCCTAAAAGCCTGTGGAAAGCGATTGTCGATGGCTTAGAACTCCTCTGAGAATACCGGAAATATCTCACCACATATCACGTCGTACATTCGACCTCAAACTGCTTTGCTGCTGTTGGGCTGTCCCGGGCTGTCTACATTGGCAATCAAGCTTGCTATCGGCTATACCGGAAAACTTTCCTCGGCACGTATCGACATTGAAAGCTCTGAAGCGGCCATAAGCTGACTCTGAACCTATTGACTAGTTGTATTCCTCCTATCGGCTACGGTGGCTCTCTGCGTGTATAGTCTCGTATCACTGCTGCTAGAGACAACCATATTCGACACCGATCGATTGGTCCAGTTATACCGGATAGATTTAATATCGTTCAGTCCCAACCCATGGTAGTATGGGACAAGATGTATCGGTCAATACGGCCAAGCGGACGCTTGATCTCCTTGAGCACGTCGGACGGTACGACGGCGTGACGTTCTCTGAGGTGATGGAGGCAATGGATATGCCGAAAAGTACTGCACACGACTATCTCCAGACGCTGCTCACGCTGGGATATCTCATCGAATCCGACGGCAAGTATCATCTGAGCACAAAGTTTCTTGACCTCGGCGAACAGCGCCGCCGAGACATGGCAATATATCAGGCGGCACGTCCAAATATCCGAAAACTCGCCCGCGAAACCGGGGAGCACTCGTCGTTGATGATCGAAGAAAATGGACGTGGCGTGTTGCTCGACACCGCCATCGGCGATGAGGCGGTAAGTCTCAATGTCCGACCCGGTCAGCGACTTCCTCTCACTACCACCGCGCCAGGGAAAGCGATCCTGGCCCACCTCCCCGACCAACGTATTGAAGACATCCTTGACAAGCACGGACTTCCGATAGCGACGCCGAACACGATAATCGACCGCGAAGATCTCTTTGACGAACTCGACAGCATCGAACAACGTGGCTACGCACTGGATCTAGAAGAACACGTCGAGGGCATCCGATCTATCGGCGCTCCGATAGTGGTTCGAGGGACCGTCGTCGGCGCAATCGGCCTCGGGGGCCCCGTCAGAAGGTTCTCAGACGAACGTCTCGCCGACGAGTTCCCGGAGTTGCTGTTGGAGGCGGCCAACGTGATCGAGGTCAACTATCTGCACTCTTGACCGGTGTGCGAGTGCCTCTGTACAATCGCCTAGTTGGAACTTATGAAGCGAGAAGTGACACCCGAGTCGGCGATGAAGCTTGGTATCCAACTCCATCTGGCGGGACTGTCGCTGGCGGATACCGTCTTGGTCCTCGCTGGCATAGATGTCGAGCGGTGTCCCACTCCCGTGCACAACTGGATTCAGAGGCCGATCTACGCCTTCGAGAGGATGTAGCCCAAATCATGTGGCGGTTGACGAGACGGTGATTCAGGTGAATGACTATCCCTATTGGCTGTACGCGGTAATTGATCCCGACACGAATCACTTCCTACACGTGCGGTTGTTTCCGACCAGAACGATCACGCTGACCGAGATGTTCCTCGCAGAACTCCGCGAGGAACATCTCGTCAACGACGCGCTCATTCTGGTTGACGAAGCGCTGTTGCTGAAAGCGACATGCTACCACCACATCCTCCGATTCCTCCATGTCTCCCACCGGGAATCGGAGTAGAGTCGAACGGGCGTTTAAAGAGCTGAAACGCCGAACTGAATCGTTCGCCAACCATTTCCAATACGCTGAGCCGGAAATCGCAGAAACGTAGCTTCAATCGTTTGCGGTTTGCCGGAACCAGCTAATCTGAATAATGACGATGAACGTTGTCCAACGTGTTGCAGCGGTCACGGGCCAAGAGGTAACCCAGTGACCGCCCTTGTATGATGCGATTGATCCCGAGGCGCTGGATTCGCTTATCAAGCCCGTCGCGACGGGCCCGTCGTCTCTGGAAATCCGATTCACATACGCAGGACAGCGAATTATAATCGAGGGAAGAGGGGCTATTAGTGTCGAAAATTATCGAATGGGGCAGGGAGTGATCGTAGTAGCTGATACTGACGATAGCATGGATTGGTTCTCCCGCAGATACCGTTATATCCTGTTCTCCCTCGCTTTTCGTTATCTGAACACTGCCGACCGCCGGAGACCGAATGTATTTACGGTCTCCGGATAATCACTTACCGAAGCGATGTACACTAAACTCAACCTCGACGACGCGGAGTGGCGCACACGGACCGACCGCGAACCTGCCGTGAAGACCCTCGGCTACGAAATGAAGCAAGCCGACGGAGAGCGGCCGGTCCAAATGCGATTCAACTACTTTCATTACGATGCCGGCGACGTCGTGCGCCGACATAAACAAGTGGAACAGGAGGAGGTATTCTACTTCGAGCAGGGACGTGGTGTGGTGGAGGTCGACGGCGAGGAGTTCCCGTATGAAGCCGGAGACGTTGTCGTGATCGATCCTGGTCCGTGGCGTCAGATCACTGCCAAAGAAGAGACGCGAATATTCGCAGTCGGCGCACCGAACGTCGCCGACGACGCAATCTTCGAAGACGAACTGGACAAGACGGACGACGTCTGAGACGAACCAGTTCTCTCTCGTCGATGAGTGTGACGATTTCTACTAGACATCCAAGGTAACCGCGAACGAGTTACGTCTCTGGAGACGGAGTATGCCCTCAAAACGAGGGAATTACGTCGTCGCCGACTGCTTCGATCTGTTCATGCTGTTCGTCGACGTCGGTAGTGAAGAAGTCGACGATGATCCGCGTGACGCCGGCGTCGACGTACGCCTCCACATCCTCAATGATGTCGTCGGGCGAACCAGAAAGGAGATGGTTGCTATCGCCGCCGACGTTCACCGGACGCAAGACGGCGATTTCGGGGTCACCGGATCGGTTGTAGTCGGTCCACGCGTTCATGATCCGTTCGCGGGCGGACTCAACTTCGTCCGGGCTATCCCATAGAGTCGACCAGCCGGTCCCGTACTCGGCAACCCGACGGAACGTCGCCCCGGAGTGGCCTCCGATCCAGACGGGGATGTCGCGGTCGGGCGCCGGATAGAAGCCGATCTCGTCGAAGGAAACGTGCCGACCGTCGTATGCGAACTTCCCCTCCGAACAGGCCCGCGAGAAGACCTCGAGAAACTCGTCGGTCCGTGAACCACGTTCGTCGAACGGGACGCCGAGAGCGTCGAACTCGGTACTGAGCCAGCCTGGTGCGACGCCGAGGTCGGCCCGGCCGTTCGAGAGCGACTCGAGCGTGAGGACGTGCTTCGTCAGTGTGATCGGGTGTCGGTAGGGCGCTGCCACCACGTTCGTCCCGAGCGCGAGGTCATCGGTGACCGCCGCGAGGTGGGAGAGAACCTGGAATACCTCGTAGACGCTCGTTTCGGAGGTGAAGGGCGGTTCACCGGACTTCGAGAACTCGTAGTCGGTCGGAATCTCGTCGGGATAGGCGATGTGGTCGCCGGCGACGACCACGTCGAAGTCGTTATTCTCGAGCGTTCGCGCCGTTTCCCGGAATACACCAGGAAGGTCCGCATCGGCGATCCCGTAGTCGTTACTGGTGGCCGACAGCATTACGCCAAACTCGACGTCGGATTGGTTGACCATCGTTACTCAAGTGATTTCGCGGGGAGTGCAAATCAGTTTCGACTGTCCAACAGTCGGCCAGTAGGTCTTAACCTCACCGCGCGGTCGAGGGCAGGTCTCGTCGAACGGGATGTCTGCTGGGCTCCGTCGGCGCGAACCGATTTCATTGACATAACTTCTACCGCGACCGTTGACGGTCAATCGTCGTAGAGGTGCTGTGCAATGACCTGCCGATTGACCTCGTTGGTTCCCTCGTAGATCTGGGTTCCCTTAGCCTCGCGCATATACCGTTCAACTGGGTAATCCTTCGAGTAGCCGCGTGAGCCGTGGATCTGGACGGCTTCGGTGGTCACGTCCATCGCGACGTCCGTGGCGAACGTTTTAGCCATCGCCGCCTGCTGGCTGACTCGGTGACCGGCGTCTAGGTTCTGGGCGGCCCAGATCGTCAGCAGACGGGCTGCCTGAACGGAGGACGCCATGTCCGCGAGCTTGAACGAAACGCCCTGGAACTCACGGATCGGCTGACCGAACTGCTCGCGTTCGTCGGCGAACGCGATGCTCTCGTCCATCGCGCCTTGGGCGATACCGACGCCCTGTGAGGCAGCGCCGATACGTCCGATGTCGAGAGCGCTCATGATGTACTTGAATCCACGGCCTTCCTCACCAACAACGTTCTCGACCGGTACGCGCGCACCCTCGTACTTGATCTCGTTCTCGACCACGGCATCTCCCTCCATGCAGGGGATGTCCCGGACGAACTCAACGCCGTCGACCTCCTGGGGGTTGGGAATTCCGATGAGACTCACGTCACCGTGTTCTCCGTCGTTGTCGGTCCGTGCAACCACGATCAGGAAGTCGGCCACCTCGCCATGAGAGGTCCATACCTTGTGGCCGTCGATGACGTACTCGTCGCCGTCTCGCCGTGCGCTAGTTTCGAGGGCCGCCGCGTCGCTGCCGGCCTCAGGTTCAGTCAGCGAGAGCGCGGTCACCTGGCCCGTCTCGACGATTTCTCGGAGCCACTCCTCGCGTTGCCAATCCGCACCGAATTTCGCGAGGGACGTGCCGACCAGCGAGCAGGTAACCGAGACGATCCCAGCCGGAATCTTCCAGACGCGGGAGAGTTCCTCGACGGCGATCTGGAATGACCGGTTGTCGAGGCCTTCACCACCGTACTCCTCGGGGATCGTGATCCCGTACAGCCCGGCATCGACAAGGTCGTCGACCAAGTCGACCGGAAAACGCCCCTCGCGCTCGTGTTCCTCGACGACGGGACGAACCGTCTCATCGGCGAACTCTTGCACGCGCGTTCGAAACTCCTCGTGGTGCGGCTCCAGTCCAGGAAGACTCGTCATACTCGACTGACCGGTTATGCTGGGACATGCTTATACCTTGTCGTGCACCAATTCGGCCCGGGTTCGGTAGGTCTCGCCGGTCCCACTGATTGTCGTCCGGGCACACTTATGCGCGTGGAGTCCAGATACTCTGGACATGCGTGACGCATACCTCATCGGAACTGGGCAGAGTCCGTACGGCTCATACCCGAACGAGAGCTATCGATCGCTGTTCCAGACCGCCTACGAAGCGGCGACAGACAGCGTCGACAACGGCATTGACTCCGACGAGATCGACGAGGCGTTCGTCGGCATGATCAGCATCGGCGGGCGCCAGTTGGGTCTCTCCGCGCCGGCGGTCACCGAGCACGTCGGCCTGCATGGAATTCCGACGACCCGTGTCGAGAATGCCTGTGCGGCCAGCGGATCAGCGGTTCGTCATGCGGTTCAAGCAGTCCAATCGGGGATGGCCGATGTCGCCCTTGCTGGCGGCGTCGAGTCAATGACCGACCTCAGCAGCGACACGACTCGCTATTGGTTCGGCGTCTCTGGGGAGACTGAGTGGGAGCGCATGGCCGGGACCACGTTCTCCGGCGTCTACGCCCAGATCGCCAGTGCCCACATGGAGGCCTACGGAACGACCCGCGAGCAACTCTCCCAGGTCGCCGTCAAGAGCCACTCAAATGGAGCGAAGAATCCCAAGGCCCACCTCGGGTTCGAGTGTTCGCTCGAGCAGGCCGAGGGCGCGCCGACGATCGCAGATCCGTTAACGTTGTACCACTGTTGTCCGACGAGCGACGGAGCGGCCGCAGTCCTCGTCGCGAGCGAGGATGTCGCCGCCGAGTACACTGATCGACCGGTCAGGATCGCGGGTGTCGGGGCGGCCGGCGACGGCGTCGGACTCTTCCAGCGCGAGTCCTACACCAACCTCCCGGCGACGCGTAAGGCCGGTCAGCAGGCCTACAAGATGGCGGGGGTCGGCCCAGACGACGTTGACTTCGCCGAAGTGCACGACTGCTTCTCGATCGCTGAGATTCTCGCCTACGAGGACCTCGGCTTCTGTGAGCCTGGAGAGGGCGGGCAGTTGATCGCCGACGGCGTCACCACGCTGGAGGGCGATCTGCCTGTGAACACCTCTGGCGGTCTGAAATCGAAGGGTCACCCAATCGGCGCGACCGGTGCCGGCCAACTCGTCGAGGCGTTCGACCAACTTCGCGGCGAGGCTGATGACCGCCAGGTTGAGGACGCCAGATGCGGCCTGACACACAACGTCGGCGGGAGCGGTGGCGCGGCGGTAGTCCATGTCCTGGAATCACCCGAGGAAATGGAGGTGAGCGCATGAGCGACAATCCCGGAATCGCGGCTGTCGGTACGTATATCCCGTCGATCAGGCTCACTGCCGAGGCGGTCGATGAGGCCTGGAACCGTTTCGACGGCCCTGGAATTCAGCAGACGGCCGTCCCGGATGCCGACGAGGACACGCTTACGATGGCGGCGGCGGCCGCCCGGCGGGCGCTCGACGCAAGTGCCGTCGATGCTGGGGACGTCGCATCGGTTACGCTCGCGACGACCACGCCGCCACTGGAGGAGACGGATCTCTCGGTCCGACTCGCCGAGTTCCTCGCGCTCCCGGACGACGTTTCCCACGCGATGCGAACCCAGAGTACGAACGCGGGCATCGATGCCCTCGCTGAGGCGCACACGGACGACGGTCCGGCGCTCGTAGTCGCGAGCGACGCACCGCGGGGAGACCCGTCGAGCGCGATCGACCACGCTGCCGGCACCGGAGCGGCCGCGTTCGTCCTCACCGACGGCGGGGCCGCGGCGATCCGAGAGTCGTCGACCTACGCAACAGACTACCCCGGAACGCGCTTTCGGGAACCGGGCTCGCGAACCGTCGATTCCCTCGATATCGGAACCTACGAGCGGTCTGCGTACACGGACGTCATCGCCGGCGCGGTCGACGGTCTCGACGCCGATCCGGCTTCGTTCTCGGCGATCGCGCTCCAGGCACCGGACGGCAGGAGCCCCGGCCGCGCGGCTGGAGCGATCGGTGCTGATACGGACGCGGTGCAGAACTATGCGGTCGTCCACGATATCGGCGACGTCGGTGCGGCGAGCGTTCCGCTCTCCCTGGCAGCGGCGCTGGTCGATGACGCCGACGCGGTGTTGGCCGTCGGGCACGGAAGCGGCGCGACGGCGACTGCCCTGATCGTGGACCGGGAGGACACAATCCCCGGCTCGCCCGACTCGCTCGACTTGACGGGCAAGCGCACGGTCTCCTACAGCGAATACCTGCGGCTTCGCGGCGAGGTCACGCCCGGCGAACCGGCTGGCGGCGGCGCCTACGTGAGTGTTCCGTCGTGGAAGCGCTCGATCCCACAGCGATACCGGCTCGAGGCCGGTCGGTGTCCGTCCTGTGAGGCACTCAACTTCCTGCCAGACGGGGCCTGTCGCCGCTGTCACGAACTCGTTGAGTACGACTCCGTCCAGCTCGATCGCCGCGGGACCGTCGAGGCCGTCTCGGTCATCTCTCAAGGCGGTGCGCCACCCGAGTTCGCGGAGCTACAGGCTCGGTCGGGCGACTATGCGACTGCTATCGTCGCCTTCGACGGTCCAGACGGTGACACGGCGAGCGCACCGTTGCTCGTCACCGATACCGAACCGACGACCGTCGAGGTCGGTGACCGAGTCGAAGCCACGATCCGACAGATCTACACCCAAGAGGGCGTGACGCGGTACGGCGTGAAGGTGCGACCGATCGACTGATCAGCCAACCAGGATATCGACGGTCGATCGAACCGAACTTTATCTCGAAATGGATAGTTAAGAGCCCCAGTGGCGCGGCGGGCGTTGCCTCGAGCGTTTCTCTTTGTTTCGACTACTCCTGGTGATGTCTCGTCCGTGCGATCCGGGGGACGCCCTCGACAGTGATTGTCTCGCCCTGAATGTACTGGGCAGCTGGACTCGCGAGGAACTGTGCGACGCGTGCGATCTCGTCCGGGACGCCGATCTGGCGGTCGGTCTTCTCAAGGTCGATGTCGTCCACCGAGATCCCCATCTGACTCTCAACTCCCTCCGTGGCGATCAGGCCGGGGGCGATACAGTTGACCTGGATTCCGTACTCCGCCCATTCATAAGCCAGCGTTCGGGTGAGGTTGTTCATCCCGGCCTTCGAGGCGGCGTAGTGGGCCATGTCCGGGGCGCCGTCGCGACCCGCGACCGACGAGATGTTGATGATGGTCCCGTCGCCGGCCTCTCGCATATACTCGCCGACGACTTGGATGCAGTTGAACGTCCCGTTCAGGTTAATGTCGACGATGGTCGACCAGGCGTTCTGGCTGAACTCCTCGAACGGGGCTCGGAAGCTCGCGCCGGCGTTATTGACTAGCACGTCGATGCTCCCGAACTCCTCGATGGTCGCCTCCGCGACGCTCTCGACCATGTCCCAGTCGGTGATGTCACACTCGACCGCGAGCGCCTTGCCCGGCCGGTCGCTCTCGTTGATGCCGTCAGCGACCGCCTCGAGGTCGTCTACTGATCGTGCACAGACGACGACGTTCACGCCGTTGTCCGCGTACCGTTCGGCGATCGCTCGGCCGATGCCGCTCGATGCCCCGGTCACGATCGCTGCCTCGCCGTCGATGTCGAACTCAGTTCCTGCCATTGCTACGCCGGTGGTACGTAGAAGGCGCTTGTAAATCCGATTGGTTTCGAACTGATAGGACGGCGGCACTGACGGCGGGTTCGGATTACAGATCGTCCCCCACGAGCCTCGGTTTCGAGTCGAGTGTGAAACGGGAGCCGCCTGGGTCGGCGCGCCTGGTTACTGTTCGGTGGAGAAGATAGCCATCTGGTGGAATTGCCCGAGGTTGGCACCCCAGGAATGTGAGAGCCCCTTCTCGGCGCCCTCGATCTGGCGCTCGCCCGCCTCGCCCATCAGCTGCAAGACGACTTCCGAGTGGCGCGCGAGCGACGCACAGATCCCTGAGTTCGTCGTGAACGTCCCGCCGGAGGGGTTAACCGGAATGTCGCCGTCGACGTCGGTTACCCCCTCACGGACGAGGTGCTTGGCCTCCCCCTTCTCGCAGAATCCGAGCGCCTCGTACTCGATCATCTCGAACGGGATGTAGGGGTTGAACGTCTCCGCGACATCGAACTCCTCGCGCGGGTCCTCGATCCCGGCGTCTGCGTAGACCTCCTCTGAGAGTTCCTTCAGTTTCGGGAACCAGTCGTACGTCCGATACCCGCTCCAGAACGTGTTACTGGTGCTGCCGATCTCGTCGATCCAGACTGGGTTATCCCGGACCTCGTGGGCGACGTCCTCGCTCACGACGACCATCGCTGCGGCCCCGGAGGAGACAGGACAGGTCATCGCCCGACGGAGCGGCCAGCAGACCATCGGCGAATCGAGGATCTCCTCGACAGTCCGCTCTTCGTTCCGGTGGGCGTAGGGGTTCCGAGCGGCTGCACGGTAGTTCTTCGCCGCGACCTCGGCGAAGTCCTCTTCGGTCGCCCCCGAGATCTCCATGTACCCCGAACTCGGCAGCGCGCCCATCTGGATCGCCGTGACGAAGTTGCGCTCGAACAGCGGGTCGGCGTTCGTGTTCATCACGGGCTGGGCCTCGACGACCGAGTCGAACGACGGGGAGCCGTAGACAACCGCGACGTCGTACTTGCCGGAGGCAACGTACTCGTGGGCGACCTTGACGCCGCTCCCACCGGCCGTCCCACCGGTGTTGATGCTCAGGACGGGCACGTCGTCGCCCATTCCAAGCACCTCGAGCGTTCGCTCGACGCGGAAGGTCCCCTCGAAGCCGTCGACGGTACAGAACATCGTCGCGTCTACGTCGTCCGCCTCGATAGAGGCGTGATCGAGGGCATTGCTCACCGCGGTGAATGCCTGTTCCTCCTTTGACTGGGTCGAGTGGCGGTAGTCCGTGAAACTCTCGGGTTCGGAATACCCGACTCCGGCCACGGCGACGTCGCGACTCATGCTGCACCTCCTTCGAGGACCAACACGGCGTCCGTCCGACCCGGCTCGCCCAGGTGCATATCGTTGTCGGCGAGGAGAACTCGATCGGCGTCGACGTCTCCCAGCTCGCCTTCGATGACCTGCGAGGCGGCGATCGCCCGGTAAATACCGCCCGCGTTGGGCGGGCTGGTTGCCAGCGGTCCGCCCGAGAGATTCACCGGGAAGGAACCGCCGGCGGCGGTGACGCCGTCTTCGACCAGTGAGACGCTCGCTCCTTCCTCACAGAGGCCCAGCGCCTCGTAACTCGTCAACTCGAGGGTGGGCGAGTAGGCGGCGATCTCGGCGGCGTCGACGTCGTCGATGGAGACGCCGGCCTCATCGAACGCGGCCGCTGCGGCCTTCTCCAGCGTGGGCTGTTCGAGCCGTCGGCTCATCTCGCGGTACCAGTACCGGTCCGTGCTGAGACCGGTTCCGCTGATCCAGGAGCGGGCGTTGCCCTTCGCTTCGGCGACCTCTTCGCTGACGAGGACGCAGACCGCCGCCCCGAAGGAGTTCGGTCGGAGCATCAGTTCGGTGAGGGGCCCGACCACCCGCTCGGCGTCGAGGATCTCGTCGACCGAGTAGGCCTCTTGCCGGTGCGCGACGTCGTTTTCTGCCGCCGCTTCGTAGTTCTTCGCCGCCACGCGTGCAAGCTCGTCGACAGTGACGCCTCGTTCCTCCTGGTGGGCCGTCGCCAGTAGTCCGAAGGACTGGTCGTTGCTCTGCCCGAACGGCCGGTGGTACAGCGCCTCGTGAGACGTCCAGCTGAGCTTTCGGGGGTCTGCACGAACGGAATCCGTCGCGACGATCGAGACGATGTCCGCTTTCCCAGAGAGGATCTTCGCCGTCGCCTGGTGAATCGCGCTGCCGCCGCCGTTCTGGACACGCATGAAGGGCTTTCGGTAACCACCCGCGGCGGACACCCGCTGTCCGTCACTGATAGCGGCACCGTCGTAGGTGTCCTGTCCAGTATAGATGACCGAATCGAGCTCTTCGTGCGTCACGTCCGCGTTCTCGAGCGCGGCCATCGACGCCTCCAACATCATCTCCGTGTCGGAACGCTGGCCGGTGTCTCCCTCGAAGCCGTACGTTGCGTGACCGGCGATCGCTACTCTATCCATCTGTTTGTGCCTCCACTTGTTGGTTCTCGTTCATTGTGTGTTTTGGTATTCTGTCCGTGTTTAGCTGCGATACCGTTCGATGCGTGCTCATTCTACTGGTCGCCAGTGGCTGATGTCACGGATGTGGCCCTCGCGCTCGTCCGCCCAGACCGGTTCGACCTCGGTCCCCTTGTGGAGTTTCTCGACCAGTTCGTAGTGGTCGTCGTACTCGATGTCGTCAATAAAGTGTAACAGACAGATATCGGAGTCGTCGATCCGTATCGCTGCGGTGATGTACGGCGGTTCCGGGAGGTTCTCGAACTCGAAGAAACACGCCGTGTAACTCTCGACGATGCCGCGTTGTTCGACCTCTACCCACTCGTCAGTCTCGACGTAACACTCGACACAGACCGATTGTGGCGGGACGAACGTCGCACCACACTCGGGACACCGTTTCCCGAGGAGCTTCTTGTCTTCGATTGCGTCGAAGAATTTCCGATTGTCCTCGCCGATATTCAGCGAGAAGTCGAGGTCCCAGTGAAACGGATACTTATATTCTGGATTCACATCGCCAGTTTGAACTGATGGGTCTGGTTCGTCGGCCATATTGTCAAGTGACACCTCGGAGTCGATGTATAAAAAACTTCCCTCGGGCGATGTTCCAGGGACCTCAAGGGCGCTGTTGCGAATTCGCCGAGATCGGTGCATGATACGATGGACACTCGATTCGCCACGGTTGAACGTCAGTGAGCACGGCGTTGCTGGTGGATCGCCGGACCGTCGAGACAAACGGGTAGGAGCGATAGAACAGTCGGCCCGAGAACGAGGTAGTTACCGCAACTCGAAGGCGACGAACGACTCGTCACCGACACTACTCGCGGTGGCCGATACCAGTGCACCCGATTCCACCGTGTCGTCGTCCGGATCGATATTGAGGAGCCGACCGGTGAGCCTGACCGGGCCAAACTTGGCGACAGCGAGCACGTACGGGGCCGCCTCGGCGAACGCGGGTGCTGGAACCCTGATCGTCGTCATCGCGACGATCTCGCCGACGTCGGGCAGGGGCTGGCGCTCGAGGTCCGTCGCCCCGCAATCCGGACAGCCGTACCGCGGCGGCAGTGACGCGTGACCATTCATGCACTTGAGGTAGTAGCCCTTCCCGTCGGCCAGTGCATTGAGGAACGTGTCGAACGCCGTCTCGACGGATTCGTCGCTCATTCGACCACCTCCAAGACATGGACGACAGCACTCGCGACGGTCGCCCCCGCGTTGTGCGTGACGGCTGTCTCGGCGTCGGCCACGGCGTCGCTGTTGACGTGCTCGCCGCGGAGCAACTTCGTTAGTTCGACGAGCTGGGCTGCGCCAGTCGCCCCGACTGGATGACCCTTCGCTTTCAGGCCACCCGAGAGGTTCACCGGCAGGTCGCCGTCACGGGTTGTCTCGCCGTCGCGGGCGGCACGGTACCCAGTGCCCGGCTCGTAGAAGCCTAGGGATTCGATGGCGAGCACCTCTGCGATGGTGAAGCAGTCATGAACCTCGGCGACGTCGATGTCGTCAGGGCCGACGTTGGCGTCGGTGTAGGCGTCCTCGGCCGCCTGCTCCGCGGCCGGTGTCCGCGTCAGCGACTCGCGGCCCTGAAGCGAGAGGCTGTCGGTGCCCTGGCCGCTGCCGGTGACGGCAATGGACGCGTCAAGGTCGTTTGCCTCGGCATAGTCCTCGCCGGTCAGGACCAGCGCACTCGCCCCGTCGGTGATTGGGCTGGCATCGTAGAGCCCCACGGGGTCGGCGACCATGGGGGCCTCAAGCACGTCATCGATGTCGATGGCCTGCTGGTACTGAGCCAACTCGTTCTCGACGGCGTTGGCATGATTCTTCACGGCGATGTGGGCCAAGTCGGTCCGGTCGGCGTCGTGAGCCGCGAAGTAGGCGTCGGTCATCATGGCATAGGCACCGGGGAAGGTCAGGCCGGCCCGCCCCTCGTACAGTTCGTCTCCAGCGGTGGCGAGTGCCTCTGTGGTGCTCGCAGTCGATAGGTTCGTCATCCGTTCCATCCCACCGACGAGTATCACGTCCGCTTGCCCGGCACGGATTTTTGAAACCGCCTCACGTACAGCAACTCCGCTTGAGGCACATGCGCTCTCGAATCGTGTCGCCGGAGCGGTGACTCCGGCGGCGTCGGCCATCAACGGTCCATGGTGGTTCTGTTTCTCGGCAAATGCTCCCATGAAGTTCCCATAGAACAGTGCATCCACGTCGTCGCAAGGGACGCCGGCGTCGTCCAGCGCGACGCAACTGGCTTCGCCGAACAGTTCGCGCCCGGTCGTCTCGGGGTGGCTTCCGAACGGCGTCATTCCGACGCCCGCTATTCTCACAGCTGTCATTACTGTGGCTACCGATGAGCGTTGCTCATTCTTCAGCGTTCCGCATGGCCCTCCTATTGGACTTCCTATGGCGGTTGCACGGGGGGCAATCGACGATTCATCACTATTCCAGGTCGGACGAGAAGTCTTAACTTGGCGCGCCCGAATCAGGGAGATATGCTCGCACTCTCAGACGAACAGCGGCTGGTGGTATCTTCACTGGAACAACTCGCCGAGGAGGAGTTCGCTGACGACGCGTTCACTTGGGAGGGAGACTTGCCGACCGAGAACGTCGAATTGCTCGCCGAGCAGGGCTTCCTAGGAATCAACATAGCCGAGGAGTACGGCGGCGGCGGCATGTCCGAGTTTGAGGCCATGCTCAGTATCGAGGCTGTCGGTCGAATCTGTCCGGATACGGCCGAGTACCTATACAATCAGCAGATGGTTGCCCCACGCGCGATTGAGATGTTCGGCTCCGAGGCGGTCAAAGAACGGTATCTCCCCGGCGTCACCTCGGGAGAGAAGAGCATCGCAGTCGCCATCTCTGAACCAGAAGCCGGCTCGGATGTCGGTTCAATGTCAACAACGGTTGAGGAGGTCGACGACGACCTCGTGCTCAACGGCGAGAAGATCTGGGTCAGCCACGTTGAACATGCCAGCGCGGCCGTCGTCTGGGCGAAGTTCCCCGAGGGGCTTGGCTCGCTTGTACTCGATTTTGATGATCACGCTGACGGCATCGAGATTGCCCAGGACTACACGAACATGGCCGACCACGTACAGACACAGTTCTATATGGAGGACATCGTTATTCCCGAAGAGAACGTCCTCACCCGTGGCCCAGATGGGTTCAAGAATCAGCTCAAAGCGCTCAACTGGGAACGGCTAGGCAGCGCAACCCTCTCGAACGCCATCGCTGGCTGTGCGATCGACCATGCTCTCGACTACGCTGACCAGCGTGAACAGTTCGGCCAGTCCATCGGTGACTTCCAGGGCATCGAGTGGAAGCTTGCGGACATGGTGAAAGAACTCGAACAGTCGCGCGCCCTCACCTACCGCGCGGCGACCAACGCCCACGAGCAGGGCCGGATTCCGGACCGCCTCGACGCTTCACTCGCCAAACTCACCTCCGGCGAGATGGTGGAGTCCGTTGTCAGCGAGGCCCTCCAGATCCATGGCGCCAACGGCTACCAGCGGGAACATCCCCTCGAGTACCTCTACCGACTCGCCCGCGGCCGGCGGCTGGCCGCCGGCACCGACGAAATCCAAAAGAACACGATCGCGAGCGTCCTGAAGAAGGACGGCCGACCCTCCCTAACCTGAGTCGCTCGACGACTACTGGAATCGCTCGACATCTTCGTTTCATTCGAAGCCTGTCAGCTCCGCTCTCGACGTGGAACTACCGAGCGGTACATCCGTCCGTGCGCGCTCTCTGCTAGTCGAACACGGTTGTAACTCGCGGGACATCAGTAACAACTCAAGGGGCGATAGAACGATTCACCTGCCAGCTTCCGGTCCCGACACCAACGACGAACCGGGCTCGTCAGGAGTAGTCCCGGTCGTACTCGGGTTCACGCCGCTCGCTGAACGCGGCGATAGCCTCCTCGTGTTCCTCATCGTTCACGCATTCCCACTGATACTCGATCGCCCGCTCGCAGTACTCTTCGAACGACAGGGATGGGTCGATCAGTGCCTTCGTCTTCCGAACTGCGTGGGCGGGATTGTCGAGCAGTTCGTCGACCAGGTCGTACGCGCCGTC
Source organism: Halosolutus halophilus (assembly GCF_022869805.1). Lineage (NCBI taxonomy): Archaea > Methanobacteriati > Methanobacteriota > Halobacteria > Halobacteriales > Natrialbaceae > Halosolutus > Halosolutus halophilus. The sequence continues at coordinate 2,163,042 of NZ_CP094974.1, forward strand.
GAGCGGATCCTCGTCGACGTCGACAGCAAGGCCGAGGTCAAGGGCATCGTCGGAGGTGATGTCTCGGCCGGTCAGCAGGTACTCGCGGGCCTTCGACTCGCCGATGAGCTTCGGCAGGAGCCAGGCGCCGCCATCGCCGGGGACCAGACCGACCGTCACGAATCCCTGTCGCAGTTTCACATCGGGGCTGACCACGCGCAGGTCACACCCCAATGTGAAGTCGCAGCCAGCGCCGATCGCGGCCCCGGAGACGGCGGCGACTGTCGGCAGTTCGATCGAACGGAGCTGGCGAACCACGTTCTGGGCCTTCCAGAGGAACCCGGCATACTCCTCCTTCGATCCGTCGCTCCAGTCAGGCATCGAGCGTACGTCGGCGCCGGCACAGAACGCGTCGCCGGCACCCGTCAGAACGAGCGCGTAGACGCCGTCGTCCTCGTCGGCCCGACGGATGGCGTCGTTCAGTTCGTCAAGCGTCGTCTCTCGGAACGCGTTCTTGACGTCCGGGCGGTCGATCGTCAGCGTCGCGACGCCCTCGTCGACGGCATAGTCGATGTCGTCGTACATTTTCAAGCCTCCCACCAATTGCCACCAGTGTTCCAGACCGCGCGGCTCAATGGACTCTCGCCGGCAGCGTTCCTCAAGGGGCTCGTGCGTGTAGACATGCTTTCATACGTGGATTACGCGCTGGCAAAAGCGTTTTGCTCGATGATGTCGAGCGGCGTCCCAAGAGCCGTCCAGCCCCGTAGACGCTCAATCGAGGCGGAAGAGTCTGGCCGCGTTTTCGCCTAAGAGGGCGTCGATCTCGTCGTCAGTGAATCGCGGTCCGCTCTTCCGTTCGCCCAGCGCGCGGACATTATCGAGCCACTCCTCTTTGGGGTGCACCGGATCGAATGCCGGGTCGTCGGTTCCCCACAGAATCCGGTCGGACCCGACGGCGTCCATGAGTCGGCGGACTGCGGTGGCGAACTCCTCCGGGTGTTGTTTCGCACGTTCCTGCCACGCACTGATGTCGACGTGCAGCCCACAGTTGGGTTTGCTGTCAGCGATTGCGTAGAGATCGCGCCACCAGCCAAAGGACATGTGGGCGGCGATGATGTCGAGGTTCGGGAAGTCGGCCAATGCACGGTCGAGGTGGTTCGGATGGGAGCACTCGCTATACAGCGGGGCGAAGATCGGCCCGGTATCGGTGAGGACGATCTTGTCGTGATCTTGAACGACCTCGAGGAGTTCGTATGTTTCCTCGTCGTGGAGATAGAAGCCAGCCGTCGGATGGAGTTTAAGCCCGTCCATGTCCCAGTCGCCAAGAGCAGTGTCGATATGCTCGACGGCGTTCTCGCGTCGGGGATCGATCGTCGCGAGGACAGAGATGCGATCCGGGTTCTCGTCGCGGAAGTCGGCGATCGTTCGATTGACTTCCTCGATCGGCGTCTCCGGTTCACCGAGTGCCAGCCCGAAGTCGACGCCGAAGACGACTTGGTGGTCGATCCCGGCCTCGTCCATCCGCTGGAGCAACCTCTCGCCGGTCGGGTCCCAGTAGGTCGGGAGGTACGATTCACGGATCCGCTCGGGGTCAACGCTTTTGCCTTTCTTCTCGTTCTGCCTGACCGCGATATTCACGAAGGCCTCCCAGAACCGTTCCGGGAGCCAGTCTTCTGCCCAGAGGTGTGAGTGGACGTCAATGATCGATGCCATACCTGTCGTTGTGGCGAACGCACCGAATAACTTGCGGTGAGGCCACCTCGGCGGACCCCGCGGAGAACGCATCGGGTTTGCCGCCCGAATCGTCGATATCTTTTTAGCTCGATTGGTCAAATTCTGCCATATCGCATGTCATCCGACGATTCGAACGCACGACTCGCTGATCGAATGGAGATACAGGATCTCCGATACCGGTACTGCTATCTGATCGACGATGGCGAACTCGACGCACTCCCGGAACTGTTCACTGAGGATATCTCCCTCGACTACGGCGGGATGGGATCCTATGAGGGCCACGAGGGCGTCGCCGCCTTCGCTGATTTCGTCGAATCCGAACTCGAGCGTACCACACACTTGGTAACTAACTCGCTTATTGATATCGACGGCGAGCGGGCCACCGGTCGCCACTACGTCATCTCCTCGATCACCTATGCGGACGGCACCGGTGGCTGGCGGATCGGCCAGTATGACGACGAGTACCGCTGCGTCGACGGCGAGTGGTTGATCAGCGACGCTCAGATGCGATTCACCCACTCCATGGACTACGAGCCCGAGTCGGGGTGGCCGGACTTCACACCTCACCGCTGAGACTGTGGGTGGCGGCGAGAGAAACCTGACGCTGCTATCCACCGTTTCCGACAGAATCTCGGTCGACCGGGTCGCGGCGACGTCACGGCGTCGTCGCGGCTCGGACGAAGATCAGTCGTCGTCCCAGTCGTAGAAGCCCTGCCCGGTTTTGACGCCGTAGTCGCCCGCCCGAACCATCTTCTTGACGTTCTGCGGCGGCCGATACACCTCGTGGCCGAGTTCGTCGGCGAGGTATTCGCCGACCTCGACTCGAACGTCCCAGCCGTTGTGGTCGCCCAGCTTCAACGGACCGACGGGGAAGTTATATCCCATCTCCATCGCCGTGTCGATGTCCTCTGCCGAAGCGACGCCCTCCTGGACCATCCGGGCAGCTTCCATCCCGAGGACGAGGCCGAGCCGCGACGTGGCGAAGCCGGGATAATCCTCGACGAGGATCGACTCACGCCCGACGTCCTCGGCGAATTCCTCGACGCGCTCGATCGTCTCCTCGCTCGTGTGGTGGCCCGTGATCACCTCGAGCAGCTTCATTTTCACCGGCGGGTTGAAAAAGTGCGTTCCGATCACGCGCTCGGGTTCCTCGGTGACGCTCGCGATCTCCGTGACCGACAGCGACGAGGTGTTCGACCCGAGGATCACGTCGGAGTCGGTGTTGGCGTCGAGTTCCTCGAACACCGACTGCTTCAGGTCCATCTGCTCCGGGACGGCCTCGACGATGAACGTCGCGTCGGCGGTCAACCGATCGATTTCCGTTGTTCCCTCCAGCAGATCGAACGCCGCGTCGGCGTCGTCGATGATGTCGCGCTCGGCGGCCTCGTCGAGCCCCTCCCGTACGTGGGCGAGACCGTCCTCCACGAGGTCGTCCTCAATGTCACGAAGGACGACTTCGTATCCGTTCTGTACCGCGAGCTGTGCGATTCCACTGCCCATCGTACCGGCACCAACGATGCCGATGACACCTTCTGCCATACAGATCCAATACGCGATAATCGTAATAAGACTGGTGATCGCCCCACCGCCTGGAACGCCGTATGCATGCCGTCGCGAGTTGGTCGAGGCACGAGCACGTTGTGGACCCGAGGTAACGGGTGTTCGGACGCTTGCCGGATCGCTCTTTCCCGCCAGATCGACCGATCGTTTAATTAGGTGAACTTCGTTTATGCGAACGAACCGCATGGATATCGACGAACTGGAAGGCCAACCGTTGCCCGACGGAACGTTCACCGTCGAGAGCTGGAAAGCATTCCTCTGGGCAGACGCCACGCGAAACGACGAGGACGCGTATCGCTACCCCGAGCAGGGCGAGGAACTCGGCGCCGACGGACAACTCGTCCCGCCGTCGCTGTGTCAACATATCGCCTTCGAGGCGAGCGGTGGAATCGATGAGACGCTCGGACGTGTCAGCGATAACTGGGCGTCAGGCGCCGCACTGGGCGGGCTCCGTACGAATCTGCACGCGCCGATCGTCGTCGACGAACCGCTCCAAGTGAGCGGCGAGATCGCTTCGGTCGAGCAGAAGGACGGCTCTTCGGGGCGACTCAGCATCATCACGTTCGACTACGAGGTGACCGACAGCGCGGACGAACCGGTATACGACATGGAAGCAGATCTCATTTTACTGGGCCAATGACAGGGGAAACGCTCTCGGAAGGCGATTCCATTCCACCGAAGACGATCGACGAGGTACGGGAATCGGACACGAAGCTACTGGCGGCGATCTTACAGGACCCGTACCCGCCACACTTCAACCCGAAACGGGCCGACGAACTCGGCTACCCTGACCTACTCCACCAGGGTCCGGCGAACCTCTCGTACCTCCTGCAGGCGGTGACGGCAGCCCTCGAATCGCCTACGGATGTCCGGTCGTTCGATGTCCGGTACGACGACATGGTGTTCGTCGGACAGACCGTCAGAGCGACCGCAACGGTCGAGGAGACTCGCGTCGAAAACGGGGAGGGCGTCGTCACGTTCGCCGTCGCCCTCGAGAACGACGAGGGCGATGTTGCCGTCGGCGGAACGGTGGAGGCGGCCGTTCCGCTCGACCGGATCGACGCGGATTGATCCGGTCGGCCGAATCGAAATCGGACTGGCCGCGCTCTTCACTGGCTCGCTCCCTCGTGATCCGGCTCGCCGACGAGCGTTGGTTATATGTATCACAGACGTATTTAATGACCTGATGGAGACATACGAGGACTACGACAGCTTCGACCTTGAGTGGGAGGACCAGGAAGACTGGTTGTTGCCACAGGTGCTCGAGCATCAGGCCGAGGCGCGCGCCGACGAGACGTTCCTGCAGTGGGAGACGACCGACCGCACCGTGACGTTCGCCGAGACGAACCGGATCGTGAACCGACTCGCGCACGGATTCACGGAGTGGGGCGTCGAGAAGGGCGATCACGTCCTCATCATGGCCCCGAACTCCCTCGAGTACCTGTACATTTGGTTCGCCCTAAGCAAACTTGGGGCGGTCGAAGTGCCGGTCAACACGAGTTACAAGCGCGATACGCTGGCCCACGTCGCGAACATCTCCGAATCGACGTACGGATTCTTCGCCGAGGAATACGTCGAGCGCGTTGCGGAGATCGAAGACGACTTCGACCATCTGGAAGCGATCGCAATCCTGGGCGAGGACGACGAACCGGAGACGGACGTTGATCTCGATCTCGACGTCAGATCCTACGAGAGCCTCGAGTCCGACGACGAGTCGAACCCCGACACGGACATCGCCTACCATGATATTGCCTCGATCATCATGACCTCGGGGACGACGGGCCCCTCGAAAGCCATCCAGAAGACCTACTCTCACCAGTACTTTTTTGCCGAGCAGTGTGTGAACCTGACGCAACTCAGCGACGACGACGTCTACATGACCGGAAACCCGCTCTTTCACAGTAACGGCCAGGTACTCGTCGTCTTCCCAGCGTTGATCGCCGGCGCCAAACTCTGTCTCTTCGAGAAGTTCAGCGCTTCTGGGTGGGTCGACCGGCTTCACGAGACCGGAGCGACGGTCTGTAACTTCCTCGGATCGATGATGGACTTTGTCTACCAGCAGCCGGAGCGCAACGTCGACGACCAAAACGATCTTCGCTGTCTGTTCGCCGCGCCCACCGCCTACGGCATCCAGAAGGAGTTCGAGGAGCGCTACGGTATCGAGTACACGACCGAGGTGATCGGCACCACCGAGACCTGCATGCCGGTCATGGCGCCATACGGCGTCGACCGACCCGAGGGGGCCGCTGGACTCCTCCTCTCGGAGTACTATGACGTCCAGCTGGTCGACCCGGAGACCGACCAACCCGTTGATACCGGCGAAATGGGCGAGTACGCGATTCGGCCGAGGATCCCGTGGATTATGACGCCCGGCTACCTCGGCATGCCTGAGAAGACTGTGGATGCGCTGCGAAACGGCTGGTTCCACACCGGCGATGGGCTGCGCCGCGACGAGGACGGCTGGTTCTACTTCGTCGACCGGATGGGCGACACACTTCGTCGACGTGGAGAGAACATCTCGACCTATGAGGTCGAACAGCCAATCATCGACCACCCAGCTGTCGACGCCTGTGCGGTCGTCGGCGAGGACGCGACTGAGGAGGGGGGCGAGGATGAGGTCAAGGCGTGGGTCGTCACCAAGGAGGGAGAATCCGTGACGCCTGCAGAACTCATCGAGTGGTGTGATGACCGTATGCCGTATTTCATGATCCCGAGGTTCCTCGAATTCGTCGAAGAGTTGCCGACGACTGAGAACGAGAAGATCCAGAAGGCAAAGCTGCGCGAGTGGGGCAACTCCACGGACACGTGGGATCGAATGGAGTCGGACGTCACCATTACCAAGGAGTAGCACTCGGCGTCTCCGTCACGACGACCGACTCACGGTCATCTTCTTCGCTGCTAGTCATCGAGTGAGCTTACGCGCCGGTACGAGTTTTTATATAGTCGGTCGACCAAACATGTACCGACATCGACCCATGATACCACTTCACTCCCTCCGATCGAGCGCGATCGACCCTGTACCATTCCAATCATGACGCTGTACGACCTGTACCCCGACGAGACGTTCGAACAGCTCCAAAACCAGCTCGACCGCATCGCGTCGATCGACCTCTACGAGGATCACTACGCCAATGCCGACGTCGATCCGACGGCGATCGAGTCTTGGGAGGAATTTCGGAATCTCCCGTTCACGACCACTGACGACCTGCTCGCGGACCTCGAGGAGAACGGTCCCGAGGGGTCGCTCCACGTCGAGGGCTCGATGATCACGTTCACACCGGCGAAAGATCAGCAGCTGCCAGTCTACGAGACGCCTTACGACCTTGAGCAGCTCAGTGCGATTCACGAGACCGTCTTCGAGCGTCTGGGAATCGAACCCGGCGACCGGGCGGTCATCACCTTTGGGTACCACGGCTTCGGTACCGGATTCCTCTTGCACCGCACGCTGGAAAACTACGGTTGTGAGGTTATCCCGTCGGGACCGGGCGACTCCGAGGAGACCGCCCAGCTCATCGACGACTTCGAAGTCGACGTGCTCTGGGGAAACCCGAGTTTCGCCCTCGAGATCGCCGAACACGGCGGCGACTCGCTCGATGTGTTTCTCGGCGGCGGCGAACCGTTTACCAGCGTCCCAGGTCGTCGCGAGCAGGTGCACGAAGCTTTCGGCGATCTCGAGTGTGCGGTCGACGTCTTCGGCCTCCGTCAGGCCTGGCCGGTTTCGCTCGAGTGTGCCGGCGAGGCAGGGCTCCACGTTGTTGACGATTACATGCTCGTCGAGATCATCGATCCGGAGACCGGCGAGGTCCTCGAACCAGGGGAACGCGGCGAGGTCGTCCTCACGCATCTCGATCGCGAGGGCACCCCGCTCGTCCGATATCGCACAGGCGACCTCAGCGTCCTCGACAAATCTGCCTGCGACCACTGCGGCGCGACAGTCACGATGCCCCGCGGCGTCTTCGGGCGCACCGACGAGCGCCACAAAGTAAAGGGGATGAAGCTCTACCCCGAGGGCGTCGCGCTCGTGCTCGCCGGCTTCCCGGACCTCTCGATGAACCACCGGATCGAGATCGATCGCGATGGCAACACCGACGAACTCACTGTCGTCGTCGAAGGAGAGGCCGACCGAGAGGAACTCCACGAGGAGCTCACCGCCCAGCTGCAGATCCAACCCGACCATATCGAGTTTGTCGACGAGCTTGAGGAGGGTCCAACGGTCGTCGATAGCCGGTACTAAACGTCGAATCCACCTCTCACCCCATACAGACACTGACACCAATGGCATCCAACGCGAACCCGACCGCCATTCGTATCGATCCAAGCCAGATTTCCGCAGAGACAACCGTCCGCCACGTCGACGAACTCACGGACTCCGAACGTGAGCTTCTGCTGGAACTCCTCGACGAGCACGCCTCTGCCGTGCCCGCAGATCCACCGGTGATCGGGCCGCCGTTGGCGGAGGTCGTTGTCAAGTTCGACGACTACTATTACATTTCGACCGCCGAGTGACCGAGTTAGTCCGATCGCGTTCCGGTCGACACACTCCGATATCATTCGGGTCTCATTGACTACACCACCCGACGGAAAACTGAACTCGGCCAGTCGACTACGATCGGCCGGGGTTTCGCCCGCGGTTCTCGCACCGTCGTCGACCGTCACTGACCCCGAAACTCGGGATCGCGGTCGTCTTCGAACGCGGCCATCCCTTCGATTACGTCGTCCGTCGACGTGAGCGCGCCGAACGCCTGGGTCTCCAGTTCGAGGCCGGCCTCGACGTCGTGGCGGCCGAGGTCCATCGCAGTCTTGGTGAACGCTTGGGCGATCGGGGCCTTCGCGGCGATCATGTCGGCCAGTTCCACGGCACGGTCGATGGCCGCCGTATCGTCGACCAGTTCATTGACAAAGCCGTACTCAACCATGGCCTCAGCGTCGAAAATCTCGGCGGTGAAGATGACCTCCTTCGCGCGGCTCGCGCCGATCAGCCACTGCAACCGCTGAGTACCTCCCCAACCGGGTAACAGACCAAGGTCGTGCTCGGGCTGTCCGAAGCGGCTGGATGCGCTCGCGATGCGGATGTCGGCACAGGTCGCCAATTCCATTCCGCCACCCAGGCAGTGGCCGTCGATCGCCGCGACGACCGGCAGCGTCGTTGATTCGAGACGACCAAAGACGCGCTGTCCCATTCGGGCCGTCTCGATCATCTCCACTTGCGTGGCGTCGGTGTCGACGATCTTGTCGACCTGCGCACCGCCGGAGAACGCCCGGTCACCCCGACCGGAGATGACCAGTGCTCGGGCGTCACTCTCCTCGACGCGGTCGATCGCGGCGTCGAGTTCTTCGAGCACGGTCGGATTGATGGTGTTCAGGCGGTCGGGTCGGTCGATCACGATGTGGACGACTCGCTCGGTTGGGTGTTCGATCGCGATCGTTTCAAAGTCTCCACCGTCGCGGAACGTGCCGACCGCCGCCCGCTCGCGGAGATACGCGGCCGGGACATAGCGGGCGTGCCCGCTCAATGTCAGGGCGGTCTCGAGCACCGTCCCAAGCGTGTCGACACCATAGTCGTCAGCGAGCGCGACTGGACCGGTCGGGAAGCCGCCACCGAGTTCGACGGCTTCGTCGATGGTGTCCGCGTCCGCGACGTCGCCGCCGACGAGCTTCGCGGCTTCGTTGGCCATCACCGCGGCAAGCCGGCGGGCGACGGATTCGTCTGCCGCCTCCGCCTGGTAGTCGGCGCCGTCGCCGTCGTAGTCGTAGAATCCCGCCCCCGACTTCTTGCCGACGTCGCCCGCTTCGACCTGTTCGAGCAGGAGCGGACTCGGCTCGTAGGCGTCGCCGAGCACGTCGTGGAGGTGCTCGAGGACGTCGAGGATTACGTCTACGCCGATCTGGTCGGCGAGTTCGAACGGCCCCATCGGCAGTCCCAGTTCCTCGGTCGCACTGGCGTCAACCTCGCGAATCGTCGAGACGCCCTCGTGGGCGAGCCACGCTGCCTCGCTTAACAGCGGGACGAGGATGCGGTTGACGACGAAACCCGGCTCGTCCTTCGAGACGAGTACGGGCGTCTTCTCGATGGATTCGACGAACTCGATCGCCGCCTCGCGGGTCTCCTCATTGGTCGCTTCGCCCATGATGACCTCGACGAGTTCCATCCGTACCGGCGGATTGAAAAAGTGCAGTCCGCAGACCTGCGACGGCCGTTCGGTGTTGGTTGCGAGTTCCGTGATCGAGAGGCTCGAGGTGTTCGAGGCGAAGATTCCCTCGTCGAGGGCGTGTTCCTCCAGGTCGGCGTACACCGCCTCCTTAATCTCGATTCGCTCGGGGACCGCTTCGATGACGATGTCGGCGTCGGCGACGGCGGCGTCCATCTCGACGACTGGTTCGATGCGGTCGAGCGTCTCCTTGGCAGTCGTCTTCTCGATGCGGCCGCTTTCGACGAGCTTCTCGAGGCTCCACTCGATCTGTTCGTAACCGCGGTTAACGTACTCCTGTTCGACGTCGCGCAGCGTGACGTCGTAGCCGGCCATCGCCGTCACCTGGGCGATGCCGTGTCCCATACTCCCTGCGCCGAGAACGCTGACGGTATCGATCGCTGTCGATTCCATATCATCCCCTATCTCCGAACGTACCTCAATCTTCAGGGTTTGACTTGGGGGTAGGATGTCGCGACATCAGCCATCGGTTCAATCGTCGGTACCGTAGTTTGCGTCGCAGTCGTCGCCTGTCGACGTCACTCGTCGATCGGTCGACAATCGAATCCGGTGGGATCGACAAACAGTGTGGCGGTGTCCATTCGCGTCGCACAGTGGCCGTCGTCGTTCAGTTCGTTTAGACGTGCTCGCGGAGGTACTCATCGACCGACATGGTGTTCTCCCCCGCGTGGACGATCGCGGTGACGATATCCTCCGGACTCACCTCGGGTATCTCGAAGTCAGGGCGGTCGAAGACCGCGGAGACGGCCTCGAGAAGCGCATCGCGGTCGGAGACGTCGACGCCACGGATCGTGTCGTCGAGAAGTTGCGGCGCGCCGTTGTTCGTGACCGTCGGATGAGGCCGGACGAAGAAGTCGCCGGTGATGAGCGCGTCCTCGATCGTGTCGTCTTCAAGGATCAGGCTTGCCTTGATCAACTTGCGCGATTTGTACGCAGCGACGCCGACCGTGGCGTCGGCGGGCTGCTTGCGGCACATCCGCGAGGTCGCCCGGCGGTTCACCCAGGTGTCGCTCTCGTAGAACGGCGTCGTCGCCTCGACGTACTCTAGGACCGACTCCGGCGATACTTCCTTGATCGCTGCCGGTTCATCGAGGATCGCATCGACGTTCCGTTCGATGAGTTCATCCAGGAACTCCGTCTTGCTCACCTCCTCGCCGAACTGGTCGAACTGCTTCGAGAGCGGCTTCATCCGGCCGGTGACGGTCTTCTCGTCCTTGTCCTCGAACTTCTCCGGGGGAACCCGGACGGCGGCATCGAGCACATCGCCGACTTCTTCCTGCAGTTCGCCCCAGATGACACTAACCGTGATCGCCCACAGATCCGTCCCGTGGAACTGGACGGGTGCGTTGGCGACTGCCTTGAACTGCTTGTCGTCGACGACGTACTTGACGTCGCCGATGTGGTCGTAGACGGCGTCGACGCCGTACGATTCGACGCCCTCGACGATCGCCTCGCCGCTCGTTCGCGACAGCAGGTCGAGCGAGATCTCGCGGTCACCCGCGTCGAACCACAGCGTGAACAGCGCGATGGTCGGCCCGTAGACGCCGACGGAACCGCCGTAACCGTACCGCCGGCTGACGTGAAAGTCCATGTCCCTCGCGACGTCGGTTTTCATCATGTCGCCGTCCTCGTGGGCACCGATGCTGATCGAACCGGGCTCTTCCGGCCAGTCGAGGACCGCGACCGTCGGCTCGAACGCCCCGTCGTAGTACTCCTCGACCATCGCCTCGTCGAGCGCCGCCCAGTTACCGATAGTGGGCTCGTCGATGACTAGTTTCCTGACCATGTCACAGGCACACTCACCGGCCGCAATAAGCCTTCTTGTGGTCCTCCATAGGCGAGCTTCGATCCAGCGTCTTGCGAGTTCTGCGAACCGATCCGTCCGCTTGAAATTGGTCCGTCATGTCTTCCGTGATCGTCGCACTCCCAAGTATTCAGGCCGCCGTTGTGCTTCCGTACGGTCCAGCCAGTGTGCGCGTCGGACGGCTCGTGTATCCGCTCACAGCGGTCGACAGACCGTCGTACTGGCTGCGGAGCGGTATCGAGAGGATCCTCTCGGGCCGGAATCCTTGAGAACGACAACCCTATACTGATGGAAACGAAATTCGTGTCCTATCCGTATGGACTTTGAGCTTTCGGAAGAGCACAAACTGATGAAGCGTGGCGTGAAAGACATCGCCTCCCAATACGGCGTCGACTACTGGCAGGAGATCCACGAGACTGGCCGTCAGCCAACCGAAATTTTCGAGGACCTCGCTGAGGGGGGCTGGTTCGGAGCGCCGTTGCCGGTCGAGTACGGGGGACAGGGGCTCAACCTGCTCGACACCGTAATCGTCCTGGAGGCGCTCTGCGATGAACACTGCTGGGAGACGACGTTCCGGTTCACGATGAGTACGGTCTTTGGCGGCATCTCGCTCGTCGAGAACGGGACCGAGGAGCAAAAAGAGCGGTACATTCCGGAGATCGCCGAGGAGGGGGCGGTCTGGGCGCTCGGGATGACCGAGCCCGACGCAGGGCTGAACTCCGCGCGCATCTCGACGTTCGCGGAGAAAGACGGCGACGAATACGTCATCAACGGCCGGAAGCAGTGGATCTCGGGGATGGAGTTCGCCGACCACCTGCTGTTGATCGCAAGGACAACGCCCTATGACGAGGTCGACAACCGCTTCGACGGACTCACGATGTTCATCGTCGATCCGGACGACCCTGCTATCGAGTACAGCGAGATTCCCCTCGACATGTACTACACGGAACCGACCTACGACCTGTTCATCGAGGACCTGCGCGTTCACGAGGACCAGGTGCTCGGCGAGGTCGGGAACGGCCTCTACCAGGTGTTCGGCATGCTCAACGTCGAACGCGTCACCGCGGCGATCTCGGGCTGGGGAGCCGGCAAAGAGGCGCTGGACCGGGGCGTCCAGTACGCCAAAGATCGCGAGGTGTGGTCCGAACCGATCGGCGCTCACCAGGCGATCCAGCACCCGCTGGCGGAGGCCCACACCAAGATCGAGTCCGCACGGACGCAGCTCCGCAAGGCCGCCTGGAAGTACGACAACGGCGCCGAGGACGTCGGCGAGACCGCCAACATCGCAAAGTACCTCGCCGCCCAGGCCGGCTGGGAGGCCGCCGAGGCTTCGATGTCGGTTCACGGCGGGATGTCCGCCAGTCAGGAGATGGGGATCGCCGCCTGCTGGGGCGTCGCCCGTCACCAGCGTACCGGTCCCGTCTCCGAGGAGATGATCCTCAACCATATCGGTCAGCACGTTCTCGGACTTCCGCGCTCGTACGGTAACTGACTCGCGGCTACTCGATCGCGTTCTCGACTCTCGATCGCGATTCGAATGACTGTACCGTTCATTTCGGTCGCTCGGCTACCGGACCGAGCATCAGCGACCCGACGAACTGTTCCGGCCGCGGTCACGGTGCGCGCCAGTCCAGCTTCCGTTTCGGTTTCGTATCCACCCAGCTTTCGCCGGGGACGTGGCCGGCAGGACACCACCAGGCTTCGTTCACGTTGGCGAGCTTGGCGCCGATCTCCATGCCCGTCTTGATGCCATCGCCTGTTCTGGGCCATGCTCGTCGGAACGTCCATCGGGCTGGCGAGGAAGTGCTCGCACAGCTCCTCGTCCCACTCAATCCCGCCGGCGGCGATGACGACGCTTGCCGCTTCAACGGCGGTCTCCTCGCCCTCGACCTCGGCGACGAGGCCGACGACCGCACCGTCGTCGACGATGAGCTCTTCGACGGGGGCGTCGGTCTCGAAGTCGACGCCGCGGTCGAGACAGGCCTCGTAGAGATCGGCTACCCGGGCCCGGCCGGTGCCGATCTGGTCGTCCTCCATTCGCTCGGCGAGTTCCTCCCAGTCGGCGATCACGGGGAACTTTGCCATCTCGCCGGTCGTAGTTGGGATCGGAGTATGGGGTTGTCCCACACGTCGTGGAGCCGGTCGCCAAGGCGGTTCCCGTCGTACAGCTTCGGGACGATGCTCTGACCCTCGTCCCGCCCGCCGCAGAAGTGGGGTGGTAGTCGAGATAGTGGGAGAACGCGAACTCCAGCGGCGTTTCGTCCTCGATTCGATCTGCGATCTCGGGGCCGCGTTCGACGAACTGCCGGATCATTTCCTCGGGGACGCGATCGCCGGCGATATGTCTGATGTAGTTGTGGACGTCCTCCGACGGAATCTTGCCGATCGCTTCGACGACCGGTCGGCTGTTCTGGATCCAGACAGCCCCGCCGGAGACGGCGGTCGTTCCGCTGGGACCTCGGCTTTTTCGAGGACCAGCGTCTCGGTGCCGGCGACGGCGCCGGCCAGTGTGGCGGTGAGCCCGGAGCCGCCCGAGCCGACGACGGTGTCGACTGAATGATCCCAGTCGGTTGCGGATGCTATGCGCATAGTCACCAGTGGACGTTCTCGTTCAATGTCGATTTCGACTAACGCCGATGTGCGGTGACAGCGCCGTCCGTCTGCGATCGACGCAACTGGCACCTCACTCTCGCCACCACGTTCTCCCTGTTCGACTCGTCACTTTAGAGTCGGTCGGTACCCAAACATATTACTCGCCCCCGGCAGACCTTGTGGCATGGTCACGCAGATAGAAGACAGCGACGACCTCCGCGAACTGCTGCAGGGAACGTATTTCGATGGAGTCGACGCGGGCAACGCCGACACAGCGGTGACCGCGATGCACCCTGATGTTAACTGGACGCACACGCAAGTATGGGAGCACGACGGCCACACGAGTCGGGAGACTGACTTCCTCGACGGCCGCGAGGAGCTCCACGCGTTCCTCGACGATCGCATCGACGAGATGCAGGTCGTCGGGATCGAACACAAAGTTCGCGACGCCGTCTACGAAGACGGCCGCGGCGGGTTCAAGGCTGAGGTCGTCGGTCCGGAGGGCGACACCGCTGGTTTTATTGGCTGGGTCGAGGTGACCGACGACCTCATCTCGCGGTATACCGTCGCGCCCGACTCGGTCTCCGAGTAATCTCACGGCCGTCGGCCTCGATCGACGACGCTGTTCGGCTGGCCACTGATGGAAAAGAGTCGTAGACCGGGGTGCGGTCTCGGTCGCAAATCCGCCAATTAACGTCGAACCGAGGGCGTGTGCGCTATCACCTAATTATCATAGTTTCCGATCCCTCTTTGCACGTGAGTTGGGAAGCGAAGCCCTGCTCACGATCGGAGAGTGCGGCGCCGTCCTCGAGAGCAAAAAGGGCATGATGGGCAAGCCGATCCCCGGGCACGAGGTCGACGTCGTCGACACCGAGACTGCAGAACCCCTCAAACCCGGCGAGGTCGGTGAGATCGCCGTCAGACATGAGAGGAACCCGATCATCTTCAATGGCTATTGGAACAAACCCGAACTCACTGAGGGGAAGTTCGCGAACGAATGGCTCCTGACCGAGGACCTTGGGAAGAAAGACGAGGTTGGCTACATCTCTTTCCAGGGTAGAAGGACGACGCCATCATCTGCTCGGGCTACCGCGTTAGCCCGGTGGAACTGGAAGAGACGCTCGCGAACTATGAGACGGTCGCAGACGCTGGCGTAATCGGCGTCGACGACGAGTCTCGTAGATCGGGTAAACTCCACCGCTCGGAGCTACGAGAGAGGAAAGGAGCGGCTTAGAGGCTGATTATCGAACGGCGTCGACCGTTCATTGCGATCGTCGATGGTAGTCGGACCTCGATCGGTCGAGACAGGGGTTTACCCTCCGAAACGGCCGACTACCAGTGATTTTATCTCGTCGGGGCGAAAACGATTCGAACGAGCGCCACCACTATGACAACAGTACGCACACTCGAGGCAACCGTCACTGCGGACACCTACCCGGCGATCGAACGGACGCTGATCGACGGCATCTCGAACGGCGAGTCGGTGCCGACGGTAATGCAGTGGACCTTCGACGAGGACCTCTTCCTCGAACTCGGTCCGGTCGAAGACGCCGCACTCATCGACCGCGAGCGCGCGGAGGCCCACGGGGTTTCCTACGGACGCCGATACAACGTCAGCGGCGGAACCGGCTTCTTCCGTCAGGATCACACACCGGTCTTGTACGCCTTCTTCCCCGACCGTGGCGAACACACCATGTCCGAGTACATCGACCTCGCCGGCGAGGCGATGGCGGGCGCCCTGCGAGACGCCGGTGTCGAAAACGCCACCTACCGCGACGGCGGCGACGTCGAACTCGTTCCGGAAGATGACGGCCAACTCCTGAAGATCGGCGTCTCCGGCGCGGGTTACCGGGACGGCGTCTGGGGTGTCTTCGCGAACGTCATCTACCGGAGTTACGGCCCCGACGAGTTCGAGATCATCGACGACGTGATGCGCTTGCCGAAAGAGAAGTTCGAGGACAAAAAGACTGACAGCGTCGAGGGGCGGATGACCTCCGTCGACGAGGTCGCTCCCGACCTCGAACTGGCGGCCGTTCTCGACGCCGCGACCGAGCGCCTGGCCGACATCGCCGGCGGGACCCCCGAACCCGGGTCGTTCACAGAGAAAGAGGAGGCGGCAATCGAGTCACACTGCCAGACGTTCGGCGACAGCGAATGGTTCGAGCACTATTCGACGAACAATCTGGTCGAGAGTGCTGGTCCGGACGATCGGGTGGCGGAGGTGGCCTACAAGGGCCGCAAGCTGATCAAGGCGAGCGTCTGTGTCGATGCGGACGGGACGATCGGCCGGATGCAGTTCACCGGTGACATGTACCACCGGCCGGGCTTCGACGCGATCGACCGACTCAACGAGGCGGTAGCCGGAACGGACTTGACGAACGACGACGCCCTCCAGGCGGCCATCGAGTCGGTCTACGAGCAGGAGGACGTCGAAATGCCGTGGCTTCCCCCCGAGGACTTTGTCCAGCCGCTACGCCGCGCACGGGATAATCTCGTTCCCGCTTCCGAGTTCTCGCGGGAGTAATCCCTCGGTCGTTCGTGTGGCTCGTCCGTCGTTGCGTCTCGTTCCACCACGGCAGCCACCTTTTTTCGGCCGACTCGCCGGTGGAGAGCGGTTTCGATCCGTTATGCGGGTTCGTAGTACCAGGTCTCCTCGCCGGTTCTGACGACCGCACCCTCATCTTCGAGTAAGTCGAGGTGCCCGATGATCTCCGACATGCCGGGGAACACTTCGGTCACGGGAAGGTCCGGGAAGAGTTCGTTCATGAGATCGTAGGCAGTCGCTCGTCCCTCGGTCTCGAGAATCGACGCGATCCGACGTTTCCGCGACTGGTGGTGGTCGACGATTTCGTCGATCCGCGCCGGCAGATCGGTAACCAGCCCACGGTGGCCCCCGCGGGCGCCTCCGATTCCGGTCTCGCGGAGCCGATCGAGCGAGTCGAGGTACGTCGGGAGGCTTCGCGTCCGCTCGTCGGTCGTCCCGGGAACGATCGTGAGCAACGGATTCGGGGAGATTTCGGCCATGACGTGGTCGCCGGTGTAGGCGATGTCGTTCGCCCGATCGAGGAAGCAGACCGATCCAGGGCAGTGGCCGGGCGTGTAGAGGATATCGAGATCGGTCCCAACGTCGAGGCGGTCGCCGTCGCCGATCGGCTCGTCGACGGTGATCGGCTTCTGGAACTCGACGAACGATGTCGGCAGTGACACGACGGTCCCGACGGTCGACTCGGGGACGCCCATCCGGACGAAGTACGGCTCGAAGACCGCCTGCTCATGCTCGAGGTGAGCGTCTGGGTCGGTCAGTATCTCGGCGGCGTCGTGGTGGGCGTATACTGTTGCCTCCGAACGTTCCCGAATTCTTGAGGCGAGACCGAAGTGATCCATGTGCGGGTGAGTGATGAGGATGCGATCTAGGTCCTCGACCGCATGCCCGTGCTTCTCGAACTGGGCGGTCAGTGCCTCGTAGGCCTCGTCGGTCGCCGGTCCGGGATCAAGCAGCGTCAGCCCGTCCCCGTCGAACAGGTAGCCGTTCACCCGTCCGATATGAAACGGGGTCGGGATCTCGAGTCGATCGACCTGGTCCATGTCACCGACTCGATAGCCACCCGTATAATTACTGTGGTGGTCGAGGCCAATGACCTCGATGTGACGTGATTTCGTCGAGGTGCCACCCTGTTCGTGGCCAGCCGGTTTCGAACGTTCGACGCACAAAGTCCTCGAATCGTTCGAACGAAATCCTCTATTCGCCCTCTCACAGTCATCGATTTGCTCTCACTTACTCCCCGGTTTGGCCTCAAATACGACAGTCCCTGCGTCGATCCCCCTCAGGGGAACCGATCCTCGAGGTTCACCGGCTGCGGGACGCCCTGGGGAGTAAGTACTTCGCCGGTGAGGTAGGAGGCCGCCGGGCTCGCGAGGAACTGGACGACGTCGGCGATCTCCTCGGGGTGGCCGATCGTCCGGTCGACGGTCTCTCGACCGTCGATCTCATCGACGGACTCGTCGAGGACGTGGTCGACCCCTGGCGTGAGCACGACGCCGGGGGCGACCGCGTTCACGCGGACGTCGTCGGCCGCCCACTCGTAGGCGACCGACTTCGTGAGGTGTGAGATCGCGGCTTTCGCCGCGCCGTAGTGGCTCTGACGTGGCGACGGGTACTGCGTGACGAAACTCGAGAGGTTGACGATCGAGCCGCCGTCACCCTCGCGCATCTCCTTGCCAACCAGTTGCGTGCAGTTGACCGTCCCGGTGAGATTCACGTCGACGATCGTCTGCCAGCCGTTGGGCGAGATGTCCGCGAACTCCGAGAAGAAATTGGCACCCGCGTTGTTCACGAGGATGTCGACCCCACCGAACGAGTCCACCGCCGTCTCGGCCAGTGTAGTCACGGCGTCCCGGTCGCGAACGTCGCACTCGACGGCCTGGACCGCCCCGTAGGAGGTGGTCTCGCGTATCCCGTTGGCGGCCTCATCGGCCCGGGAGGCCTCGCGGGAGCACAATACGACGTTCGCTCCCTGGGTCGCAAACTGTTCGGCGATCGTCCGCCCGATCCCGCTGGAGCCCCCGGTGACGACAGCGGTTCTCCCGGCGACACTGAACTGGCTGGTCATAGGTACCAGAACTCTATCTGAGGATCCACAGTAACTTTGTTGGTCGGGGCACCAGCGTTCGGCCAGATCGAATGGCGATTCCATCATTGAACACATATCCAGGAGATATACATCAAAATCTGGGAAAGATTTAAATACTGGCGTGCGTAGCTACGCCTATGCCAATTGATGGCAATTCTCCAGGGGCAGAAGGAGCTAAGCGAACAGTAGGAACATTCAACCGACGGCGGTTTCTGAAAGCAACCAGCGCAGGGGCGTTAGCTGCCGGTGCCGGGTGTATAGGCGGTACTGGCGGCGATGGTGGCGATGGCGGCAATGGCGACGGGATAACACTCGGTGCATTGGTCGCGTTGCCAGGTGACTTCGCTGGCGGGACAGCCCATCAGGAAGCCGCTGAGCTGGCGGTTCAGCAAATCAACGACGACGGGGGCATCCTTGACCAGGAGGTCGATCTGATTGTCAAAGATACCCAGCTCGATCCGGCCACGGCCCGATCCCGGTACCGCGAACTCGTCATCGACGAGCAAGTCGATGCGACATTCGGGCTATTCGGCTCGGAGGAAGGACTGGCCGTCGCCGAAGAGATTCCAGAGCACGGGACACTGCACATCTTCGCCGGAGTCGCCGACACGGGGATCAACGATCAAATCCGGAACGACTACGATCAGTCCAAATACATGTTCCGGGCGATGTACAACGGCGTCCACTACGGCCGAAATTTGGCGGATGTAATGGACGCCAAGTGGGAGGACTGGGGATTCGAACGGATCGGGGTCGCTGTCGAGGACATCGAAGGATTCACCAACACGATCAAGCCGACCGCTCTCGACAACGCACCGGACTTCGTGGAAGTTGCGTTCGATCAATCTTTTTCCGTCGATACCACCGACTTCGCCCCGATCCTCGACCAGGCCGAGGACGAAGATATCGACATGCTGTTCGCGTTCGTCTCTCAGGCCGGCGTCGGCCTTACGGCGGAATGGGCCCAGCGCCGGCCGGATTTCCACTACGGCGGTGCCGACGTCCACGCCGGTGAACCGGCCCAGTGGGAGAACACCGACGGGGTCATCGAGGGGGTCTGGTCGTACGTCGGCGGAGGTGCGCCCGGCGTCGAACCGACCGAGCGAACCGGCGAGATGATCGCCGCGCATGAGGAAATGCACGGTCACGTGCCCGAGCATGCGCAAGGGTACACGATGTATGACGCAGTCATGGCCTGGAAAGAGGCCGTTGAAATCGCGGAATCGATCGACTCCGACGAACTCGTCCCGGTGCTCGAACAGGATGTCGAGTTCGAGGCGACGACCGGGACGCTCTCCTTCCAGGAGCAGGATGCGGAGTTTCCGCACGACCCCGTCTTCGGTGATGACGGCGTCCGGCCGCCGATCATGCAGTGGCAGGAGGTCGACGGCGAGGGGACCCAAGTCGGACTGTGGCCCGACTCTGTCAAGGCGGGCGAACTGCAGGACCCACCCTGGTTCTAGGTTACCGGTTTGCTCGGTTTCGTTCAACTCGTCGACGGTCGGCGCGTCGGCACCGCGTCAATGATGGGCATTCCCTTGTGAAGGCAATCGAACCGGTCGCTGTCCGATCGAGCCGACCGATCGGTTCTCTACGCGCTCAGAATGTAAAACATCGGAAGTGATCACCGACGGTGTTTTCAGATTCTCGAAAAACCAGATTCGATCCCTCGATCACCGAAAATACTAAGTCACGTGTGAGACACCTACTGACATGGTCGATGTACTGCAACTAGCTACCAATGCGACCGTCCTGAGCGCGTTCTACGCGCTCATCGCTGTCGGATTTACCATGATATTCGGGGTCGCCGACATTCTTAATATCGCCCACGGTGCGGCCATCATCGTTGGCGGGTTTACAGCATACTATGCGACTAGAGTGGTGGAGGTGAACACTTGGGTCGGAGGGGCCGCGGCCGTAGTGCTCGGCGCCATCTTTAGCGTCCTCGTGTACAAGGTGTTCGTCAAGCGAGTCGAACACGACGAAATTCTCGTCGTGATCGTCACGCTCGCACTGTTACTCGTGACCGAATACACGTTTCGATTCCTAGCAGGATCGTCGACACATCTGATTCCAGGGCTCGTCTCCGGGAGAACGCACGTCGGTTCGGTCGGTATCCAGAACAACGAGATCATCATGTTCGTCCTGTCCTGGATCCTCATTATCGCCCTCCTCCTGCTCGTAAACCACACCTGGACGGGCCGGGGGATCAAGGCGATGAGTCAGACGAAACGTGGTGCCGCGCTCGTCGGCATCAACCACGAGCGGACGACGACGTACACGTACGCGATCGCGGGTGCGCTCGCCGGCCTCGCCGGCCTGTTTTTCGGAATCCGTAATGGAGTGACCTTTGACATGGGCTTGGATCCGCTACTGATTGCGTTTGCGATCGTCATCATCGGCGGAATCGGCTCGATCAAAGGGAGCGTCGTCGGCGCGTACATCGTCGGTGTCCTCGAGACAATTACGACGACGGTAATCGATGCCCGATTGACCGGCGTCATCGCGCTTGTGGTGCTACTGATCGTACTGTTGGTCAGGCCCCACGGCCTGTACGGACGACCAGGTGAGGAATAACCATGGCTGAAAACGCACATACGACGGGCAACGACGAATCGGGAGGCAGTATCGGCCGGCTCAGGCGCGTTCCACCGAGTTACTACCTCTCTGTGGGTTTCCTGGCGTTCCTCGCACTGATCCCCGGCGTACTCGGGACGACGAATATCCTATTGCTCACCTATTCGTTGTTCTTCGTGATGTTCGTAATCAGTTGGGACTTCGTCTCGGGATACACCGGCCTCATGAGTTTCGGTCACACGCTGTTCTTCGCCGTAGGCGGGTACACGACCGCAATTCTGAACATCCACTACGGTGTCCACCCCATCCCCGGAATCGTCGGCGGGGTGATTCTGGCAGCGATAGCTGGTCTCCTGTACGGGCTGCCAGCGCGCAATATCGAAGGGCACTATCTCGCGCTGATGACGCTGCTCCCGCCGCTGATTCTGGAGCGTGTGTTTCGCCTGTTTAAGGATACGACCGGCGGCGAGACGGGTCTCATCGGTACCGAGAACTTGATCGAGATGGACAGCTTCGCCATGACGGCCTGGGTCAACTACTATCTCGCGTTCGGGCTGTTCCTCGTTATCTTCTTGCTCGCGTGGGTCATAACCCGATCGGACACGGGGACGATATTCACCGCGATCAAAGAGAGCGAAGATGCAGTCGCGTCCGTCGGGATCAACCCAAACAAGTACAAGGTCTACGCGTTCGTCATGAGCGCGATGATGGGTGGACTTGCGGGTGCCGTATTCGTCCACACGCCGGCCGGCAGCGCCTCACCGAGTCAGTTGCTCTCCCTCGTGGTGATAATCGACGTTCTGCTCGCGAGTATCCTCGGCGGTCTCGGAACGATCACCGGGGCTGTTGTCGGCGGCATGACGATCTTCTGGGTGCGCGAGTGGCTGAGTGACGTCAGCTGGACCATTCCGGTACTCGACATTGGCGTCAGCGACATCAACGACGTCCTGTTCTTCCTCTTGCTACTCGCGCTGCTCATGTTCCTCACCCAGGGACTCGTTCCGTGGGCCCAAGAACGCGGCCAGCGCTTGCTAGAGCGGCGCCGAGCAGACGATGCGGAGGTCGCAGCCGATGGCGGGCGGACGCCTGACGATCGAACGGACGCCAGCCGACCGGAAGCCACAGGCGATCGATCGAACCGAGAACGAACCGCGGGTAACCAGGGTAAGACGCGATGAGCCAGGAGATCAATGCGGCCAACGCGGGCGAAGCGAGCCGTGTGGTGGGAGAACCGATTCTGAAAGTAGACAGCCTGACAAAGAAATTCGGCGGACTGACCGCCGTAGATAACCTCTCGTTCGAGGTCTACGAACAGGAAATTCTCGGGGTGATCGGGCCGAACGGAGCCGGGAAATCGACGACGTTCAACTGCATTTTCGGCACGTACAAACCGACGCGTGGGACGGTCCGATTCGACGGCGAGGACATCACGGGCAAACCGGCGCACAGGGTCGCCAGAGCTGGCATTGCTCGGACGTTTCAGACGTTTCGACCGCTGGAAGACCGCGACGTCCTCGCGAACGTCGAACTGTCGAAGGTGTCTGACAAGCTCTTCACCTTCGACGGTATCTTCGGTGGGACGGAAGACGAGGCACAAGAGGTGTGCGAGCGGGTCGGCCTCGGTGACGACGTTCACAAGACGCCCGACGAGTTGCCTCACGCTGGTATGATCCGCCTCGAGATTGCCCGAGCGATCGCGACGGACCCGGACCTCCTCCTGATCGACGAACCGTTCGCCGGCCTGTCGGCGACGGAGGTCGAACGGCTTTCGACGCTCTTTTCCGAGCTTCGTGAGGAGGGACTGACGCTCATCATCATCGATCACAACATGCGAGGACTCATGGAACTCATCGACCGCGGTGTCGTGATCAACTTCGGCTCGAAGATCGCCGAAGGGTCTCCGGAGGAGATCCAGGCGGACGAGACAGTCCAGGAGGCTTACCTGGGAGGTGAGGAGATATGACCGCGAACATGCCGCTGCTGGAGGCGTCCTCGCTGTCGGTCGCCTACGGGAAGGTACAGGCTCTTCGCGATGTCGATATCCATGTCGATTCGGGGGAAATCGTCTCGATCATCGGCCCGAACGGTGCTGGCAAGACGACCTTCGCGGACACGATCAGCGGCTTTCTGCCGTACGAGGGGTCGGTCACGTACCGCGGAGAGGAAGTCGAGATGGTTGAACAGAATTCGCTGGTCGAAGACGGTATGATCTACTGTACGGAAAAGCGTGATCTGTTTCCGTTCATGACCGTCGAGGAGAATCTGGAACTCGGCGCGTACCACAACCGCGACGCACTTGAGGAGAGCCGTGAGTTCGTCTACGACCTCTTCCCTCGGCTCGAAGAACGAGCGGATCAGGAGGCGAGAACCATGTCCGGCGGCGAACAGCAGATGCTCGCGATCGGCCGCTCGCTGATGGGTGATCCTACCCTCCTCATCCTCGACGAACCGACGATCGGACTCGCGCCCGTCATCGTCAATGACATCAGTGATGCACTCGAGACGATCGTCGACCAGGGCGTTACCGTTCTGCTCGCGGAACAGAACGTCAGGTTCGCGCTCGACCACGCCGATCGAATCTTCCTCCTCGAGAACGGAACCGTCAAGAAGGCGGGCATCGCATCGGAGATGAAGGGTGACGATTACATCCGCGAGACTTACGTGGGAACGTAGTCGTCGGCAATCTGGCCGAATTCCTCGAGTGCATCGGCGACGATCGCCTCCACCTCGTTTTCGTTCCGAACGGGGCGCGCTCACGGTACTGTACGGAGAGAAAGAAATCGACAGCTCGAGCAATCCATATCACTGGTCGCTGTCATCGACTCAATCTGCGATCGTCGATTCGAGAGACTGTTTCAGTTCGAATCCTTCGTAATCGTTCTCAGCGACCTCACTGCATTTTTCGTTGTAAGCAATGAAGCTCCAGGATTGATCAGGAAAGTGCTCTCTTTCCCGGGAATATTGTCACTTCTGTATCAAGAGTCCGCTTTCGGAAACGCTGTTCTTCAAGCCGACCATCCTAACGGACGCCGACAACGACGACACAGTGGCCTGTGAAGAAGTATTCGGCCCCGTCCTGACTGTCCTGAAGTGGAGCGGCTGTGAGGAGATGATCGAGCGGCCAACGACACCGAGTACGGGCTGGCCGCCGGGTCTGGACGACGGATCTCCAGACTGCCCATTCCGTCAGCAACGAACTGGAAGCCGACGTCGTCTGGGTCAACTGCTACGACGCCTTCCAGACGGGCGTTCCCCACGGCGGCTAAAAACAGAGCGGCGCCGGCCGCGAGATGAACAGATAGGCGTATCACGAGTACCGCCAGACGGAGACGGTCAACATCAATTTCACCGACAGTTGGCCGCGTATGTGAGCCGCCGGTCGAAGGCAATCTCCGCCGCTCTTCCCCACATCCGTATCACGTGTCGTAGTAACCGATCCCGCGGTACTGTCTAGAGGGGTCCGCAAGACGTGGGGCTGGTGAAGTTGAGGAATGGTCTATGAAACTTTCATCTAAATCCTAACAATAGTGATCCTGGCTCCACGGGTGGCGAGAATTTGGCCGGTTCAGCTCACCCCACGGCGAGTGATCATCTTACGGCACATTATTGGTGCCGCGAGAACCGCTGAACGCCGCTCTATCCCGGAATCTCTAAACTAGTCAGTACCCTCAGACACGTCGTGTTTCTCGGTGAGACGGTGGGGAAATGCCGCCAGGGGACTGACCCCGCGGCGGCTGTAGACATTCACCTCTAGAATCAATTTTAAATCCGTGTAAATCGCGACGTAGAGCCACTTCTTTTCGCCGTTAACCCCAATCTGATTCTCATCGACCGCGATCCGTGACGGCGAGGCCGTTGGCGGGTCGCTCTGTATCTTAGCAAGTGTCTCTTTCCCGTGCCAGATCGTCTGATGACTGGGATCGACACCCAGCCAGTCTAAGACTGCCTCGACTTCACGTAACGACAATCCCATTGAGTGAAGTCCGACCGCGAAACAATGGACGGGTGTCGGCGTGCGCTCGTTCTCCCGTACGTCTTGGTTCTCGATGTCTAACCGTTCTCTGAGGAGGTCTGCGAGTTACATGGAAACTTCTCGCTACGCCCTCCTCGTTTCTCAGATTCGTTGAACTACGGCAGTGCCAATCAAACATGCATATGAATACAGAGCAACAGGGACGAGACGACTGTTCTAAAAGCAGGGGTCCGATTCAGTGGTGAAATCAGTACTCGTCACGGAACCGAACTTCGGCCGTGCCCGCCTCAGACTTCACGGACCCGATTCGTTTCGTCGACTTCCCACTCTTCGAGATTTTCTCTGACGACCTTTCCGGTCGCTGACCGGGGGAGATCGTCGGGATGAGTGATTTTCATATATTGTGGGAGTTTATAGTTCGCTAGATTTTCCTTCAACATCTCCATGAGGTCATCTACGTCAAGCTCGTCAGGATTGTATGTGCTCACAATCGCACGCGGGACTTCTCCCCACTTCTCGTCTGGGACCCGAACGACCGTCGCTTCTTCGATCTCCTCGCGTTGGAGGAGCATTTTTTCGATCTCTGCGGGGTAGATGTTTTCTCCACCGCTCTTGATGAGGTACTTTCGGCGGTTGATGAAACTGTACGTGCAATCGTCATTGTACTCGAAGATATCGCCGGTCCGGAACCACCCGTCCTTGAAGTCCTCTTCATTGGCCTCTGGGTTGTTGATATAACCGCTGCAGAGAGCCGGCCCGCGTGCAGCGAGTTCGCCTCGCTCCTCAACTTCGTTCCAGTTCTCGTCGATGAGTTTCAGATCGACGAATGACGACTCTATCTTTCGGAGATCCTCATCGTCCGGTCGGACACCGATCGGGATGTCGTTCCCAGCGCTCAACACGTTCCCGACCTCAGTAGCGCCATAGGAGTTGGTGAATTGCATGTCGAATTTATCCGTGACCCGCTGGACTTTTTTCGGATCAACGAGGTCTGCCAAGGCACCCACGCCCCTAATTTCGCGCATGTTTTCAACATCGATGTCGTTTTCTTCGAGATAATCGAGGAAGCTGTTGATGACTCCCGGAAGGAGGAACAGCCATCCAATCCCGCCCTCGTCTTCCTCAAGGAGGATTTCGACGATGCGTTCGTTGTCGAAGCCGTTGGGTGGGTAGTAAGTTCCGCCGAGAGTGAACACCGCTGGGAGGGCATCCGCCGAGATGATGTGGAATAGCGGTGCCCACGCAATCCACCCATCACCCCGCTCCATATTCCAATCGATGATGTAGTTTTGTCCTCGAGCCAGCCACGCTCGGTGGCTGATTACGACACCCTTTGGAAGACCAGTGGTCCCTGACGTGTAAAGGACGACTAGTCCTTGCTCAGGATCGGCCGTGTATTCAGGAGCGGGCTCCTCAGATGACCCCTCGTCGATTAGCGACTCGTAGGAGATGTCGCCGTCGTCTCCGTCAAGATTGATGATTTCCGGCGGATCTTCAAGCTCATCTTCAATCCATTGGGCTTTCTCCCGATACTGTTCGGAGACTACGAGTGCGTCCGGGTCGACGAGGCTGGCACAGTGAACGAGTTCCTCCTCTTCGAGCCGCCAGTTGAGCGCAGGGACTATGAATCCTACCTTCGCAGCGGCGAAGTACGGCTCGATGTATTCCCCTCGATTCTCCGCGAGGACAGCGACCCGAGCCTGCCCTTTTTCGTACCCGCGGTCAAGCAGCGCATTCGCGAGTGAATTGACGCGTTCATTGAGTTCGGTGTACGTGACCTTCCGATGAGGTTCACTGACGGCAGTCTGATCCGCGTACATCCGTGCGGCCTTCCGCATCAAATCGCCGACGTTGAAATGTTGGGTCTGGTCTACGAACGATTCTTGGTCCCCTATCCCCAGGTCGAAGTTAAACTCCATACGTCTTGATTATCATTAACAAGGTACATAAACATTTGGCCCCATATAGGAACGAGGGGGATGAAATTAAATGGCCATCGGCGTTTCGGCCCAGCCGTCGTCGTAGGGCGAGAAGTATTTCGCCTCGTAGGTGAGTTTGTTAATCAACCACTCGTTGCCTTCCTTGGTGAAATCGATTGTGTAGAAGCCAGCGAGCCACGCTGCCCCCATATCTTCCACGTGACCGAGATCAAGGAAGTGCCAGCGTCCTGTGGCAGTGTCTCCATCCACGGTAATCCACGGGTTGATTGCTAAGTGGAAGGAATCGAGAATTCCCGTCTCCCCCTCAACGTATCCTTCAAGAAACCCCCTGAGTTCGTCCTTCCCGTCGTATCGCCCAAAGTCGCCATAATCAAGGACACAGTCATCAGTCATCAACTCTAGGACACCATCAACGTCGTGTTTGTCCATCCTGAGCATGTAACAGTGGGCAAGGTTCGATACTGTCAACGCTGCTGCGGGATCTTCTACCTCTTTCATGATACAAGTTACCAATTATTGCGAAGCGATAAATAACTTTTGTTGAGTGAGACCTTCGCTTCATCTCAAAATCGAACCATCTTCTGTCTGAGTGCCCTCAGTGCGTCATATATCCACTGTCAACCGGATACGTGTTCTCAGTAAGAATGAGGCTTCATCCAAGCACAGCCAGACGATGGTGTTCGCGACTACATTCGGGTCTTTGGATTTTCCGGACATCCAATCACTGGTCCAGCTGTCACCGAGACAGGTCCACTGATGATTAAATCGATTTAATTTAAGTATTAGTAACATATATTTTTATAATATAAATAATATAAAAATATAGGAATTGATATCCCCGTTCCGACAGAAAATTATAATTAGGTGGGAGAAGACGACTGATGTGGTGTCAAAAGCCATGGGACTTGTAGAGGAGAAATCCACGATTATCACAGGTGCTGCATCGGGAATCGGGCAAGCGACAGCGAAAGTATTCGCGGAACACGGGGCGAATGTCGTCGTTGCTGACATTGATGTCGAAGGCGGCGAAGAAACGGTCGCGGATATCAGGGAAGCAGGTGGAACTGCTACCTTTGTCGAGACCAACGTAGCCGACCCGGACGATGTGGAGGCGATGATCCAAACCGCCGTCGACGAATACGGCGGATTGGACGTCCTTTATAACAACGCCGGAATTGAGGGCAATGTGGCCAAATTGGCTGATCAGCCCGTAGAAGGATTCGACGATGTTGTTGATGTGAACTTGAAGGGGGTCTGGCTCGGGATGAAGTTTGGGATTTCAGCGATGATTGAAGATGGCGGCGGATCGATAATCAGCACGTCTTCCATCGGAGGGTTTCGAGGAATCCCGACGTACTCCGTATACGGAGCTACGAAAGCAGGGGTGAGCCTCATGACAAAGACTGTTGCAAACGAGTATGCCGAAGAAGGAATTCGATGTAATGCTGTAGCTCCGGGAATCGTCGAAACTGAGATGATTAGCCGCGTTCTTGAGGAGGACCCCGGTCAAGAGGAAGAGTTCCTCGCAATGGAACCTATGCCGGGTCTAGCCCAACCTGAGGAGATCGCGAACGCCGTACTTTTCCTCGGGTCAGACCTCTCATCCCGAGTGACCGGGGCTACCCTCCCGGTTGAAGGCGGGCATCTCGCCTGATCGAAGACAACCGGAATGGCGTTTTTATTTTTAAATAAATAGTATGGTTCTTTGTTATCAAATTATTTGAATCATATAAATAAAACAATTGATGGTATAGTATCAAAACTTTACTGCCTGATACAATTCTACAACACGGCCCCATGTGTGACCCAAACGATTAAACGTTAAAAGTGCGTGTGAATGTCTATGTTCGATCCAGTGGCTGAAACTGAAGACGTGGGCCAAAAGCCCATCTCGCCCCGGTTAGAGAGCCTTGAGAATGCCCGAATCGGCCTGTTCGACAATGGAAAACCAGCTGCCGAACCCGCACTGGCAGTGATCGGCGAGCGCCTACAGGACCGATACCCGGATGTCGAGATCGTGACCTACGCCGTCGAGCACCTCAACCGATTGAAAAACGACGATGTGCTCGACCAAATCGGATCGTGGGCCGACGATGAGACTGACGCCTGTATCGGGGCGATCGGTGACTGCGGTTCCTGTACGAAGTTCCTCGTCTACGGGGTCAATGCGATTGAACGATCCGGGACGCCAGCGGTCGGGTTGATCGATAGCGGCTTCGCGCTCGACTGGGAGATGAACTCGCGGGACCTGGGGCGGCCCTTGCGACAGCACTCGGTCCCAGAGTACTCCGAGGTGACGGATATCGAACGGGTCCGTGAGCGAATCACCGACGAGGATATCGACGAACTGGTCGCCCGGTTGACCACGCCTCGAACCGAGGAGGAATTGGGCGACGGGGATCGGTGACGATGCCCGTGGACGATCGCGATACCTCGATCGAAGCGACGACAGCTGAACTCTACGAACGGGGGGCGACCGACGGACTGCCGGTCGTTCCGCCATCCGAGGAACGGGTCGAACGTATGCTTGAAGGAACTGACCGTCCCCCCGAAACTGAACTCGGGACGTTAGGAACCAGAGAGGGATCTTTGACGGTCGAAACCGTCGCTGTGAACGGTGTGATGGCTGGCTGTCTCCCGATTCATATGCCGGTCCTGCTCGCTGGTGCGGAGGCCCTCGTGGACCCGAAGTCGAACGCAATTCAGGCCTCAGTAAGTACGGGTTCGTGGGCCTACTTGTTCCTCCTCAACGGCCCCATCAAGGAAGTTCTTGACGTCAACTGCGGAACCGCCGCGTTTGGTCCCGGCTTTCGGACGAACCGGACCGTCGCCCGTGCACTTGGCCTCATCTACAAGAACTGTGCGCGCATCCACCCCGGCGAAAAGGAGATGTCAACGCTAGGCTCCCCGTTCAAGTTCAGTCTCCTTGCCGGCGAGAACGAGGAGGAAAGTCCCTGGGATCCTCTCCACGTCGAACGTGGATACGACGCCAACGAGAGCACGATCACCTTCGCTGCCCCGAACAGCTACCTCCAGACGTTACCACGCCGGATCAGTCCCGAGGGCGTCCTCGCGAACCTGATCCACAACACGCCACCTGGGATGACCGGAATGAAGACCGAAACCGCAAACGAGCGCTTTGAAGGGTTCCAGACAGAGGTGTTCTACGGACTCTGTCCATACAACGCGGGGGAACTGGAAGACTACAGTAAGTCAGAGATCAAGTCGTACATCTACGAGAACGCCCGGAACCCGGCCCGCGAGTCGGGGCTCGGAATCGGAGATGATCCCGACGGTGGGACGCTCCCGCCGATCTCGGTCCGGCAGTTCGACGACCCCGACCGGATCAACCTGTTCGTCGCGGGGGGGAGCGGCCGATTCAACGCGATCATCGGCCCGACGATGGGGGGTCCCACCACGAAGCGAATCTCCCTGCCGGACAATTGGGAGTCGCTCGTCGAACGGTACGGTCCCGAACTCGACCGGGACTGGGGCGTGGGCTGGAAAGGGCCAAGATGATGGTGGACGTCCTCGTCGTCGGCGCCGGGCCGGCCGGACTCTCGGCCGGTCTGTCCGCCAACCGCGCAGGGCTCGAGACGACGGTTCTCGAAGCCGAGAGCGTCGGTGGCGAACTCGTCAACAGGAACACCATCGAGAACCTGCCGGGTCACCCGCCGGTTTCCGGAACCGAGTTACGATCGACGTTCGTCGAGCAGTTCCGGGCGGCTGGCGGGTCGATCACGCTCGGTACCGTCGAGCGGGTCTACGACGACGATCCGTTCCGGGTAACGACGACCGGCGCGGAGTACCGGTCCCGAAGCGTCGTCCTGGCGACCGGCGGCGTCCCGACGTCCCTCGGCGTCCCCGGCGAAGAGACATTCACCGGCCGCGGCGTCTTCCGCTGTGCGACGTGTGACGGGCCGCTGTACGCAGGCAAGACCGTCGCCGTCGCCGGCAGTTCAGACTGGGCTGCGACCGACGCCCTCTTTCTGACGAATCACGCCGATCGCGTGGTCCTGATCGAGCCGGGCGACCGCCTCGACGCTGGCGACCCCCTTCGCGATCGGCTTGTCGACAACCCGACGGTCGACGTTCGAACTCGAACGGAAATCACCGAGATCCAGGGTGAGGACGTCCTCAAACGACTCCAGCTGGTCGATCGCGACGACGGGCGCGAGTACGCCGAGTCCGTTGGCGGCCTCTACGTTCAGCAGGGAATCGATCCCGCCACCGACGCCTTCTCGGACGTCGTCTCGCTGACCGACCGTGGAGAGGTCGTCGTCGACGCGGGACTCGAGACCGACACGTCGGGGATCTTCGCCGCCGGCGACGTTCGCCAGTCGTCGCCGCGAACTGTCGCTGCCGCGATCGGCGACGGTACCACGGCGGCGCACTCGGCCGTGTCGTACGTGGAACGAACGCGGTAGATGTCGACGGCCGACGGCGATCGGTCGTGGACCGGCTACTCGCCCCGTACCCGCGCGTCTTCGCTTCGTGGCCACTCCTCGATCTCGGGCCTGGCGACCTTTCCAGTACCCGAGATAGGGAACCGATCGGGATCGACGAACTCGATGTAGTGGGGAAGTTTGTAGCGAGCGAGGCGCCCCTCACACAGTCCGAGCAACTCTTTTCGGAGCGTATCGCGGTCCTCGTCACCGTCGAGGGTGTCCTCAACACCCACCAGCGCTCGTGGAACCTCCCCCCAAGTCGGGTCGTCAGTCTTGACCACCACGGCCTTAGCGACCCGGTCGTGGGACTCGAGAACCTCCTCGAGTTCGGCGGGGTAGATGTTTTCCCCACCCGATTTGATCAGGTACTTCGTCCGGTTGAGATAGCTGTACGTGCCGTCGTCGTGTCGCTCGAAGACGTCGCCAGTGTGGTACCAGCCGTCTTCAAACGCCTCGCGGTTAGCCTCCGAATTGTCGAGGTAGCCACTGAACAACGACGGTCCCCTGACCAGCATCTCGCCGCGGTTGTCTCCGCCGTACCCGTCTATGTCGAGGTCGATGGCGCAGTTCGGACTTTCCCGTTTCCTGAGCAGTTCGTCGTCCGGCTCGACCCCGATCGGGAGCTGGTTTCCCGAGGTGGCGTGACCAGCCTCCGTCGAGCCGTAGGTGTTCTGAAACGGAGTGTCGAACAGCGTCGTCACTCGGGCGACGAGCGCGGGATCGAGTATATCAGCTAGGGCCCCCATTGTCCGGATCGGCGGCAGATCGGTCGCGTCAAGGTCGGTGTCCTCAATGTGATCGCACAGCGGTTCGATCATGCCAGGCACCAAAAAGAGCCAGGCGATCGGCCGTTCGGAGTCGGTCAGCGAGTCGAGGATCGCCTCCGGTTCGAAGCCGTCGACGACGTAGTAGGTGCCGCCCAGGGCGGCCATCGTGACGATCCAGTCGAGCCCACCCATGTGAAAGATCGGGCCCCAGCCGACGTAGTTGTCGCCACGCTCGAGGCCGAAGTCCTGGGCCACTTGGTTCGATCGCGCCAACTCTGCCCGGTGGCTGACGACCGCGCCCTTGGGGAGGCCGGTCGTTCCCGATGTGTTGATGACGGCGAATCCCTGCTCCGGGTCGACAATCCGTTCCAATCGGGCCTCGTCTGGATCGCCATTCTCGCGCAGCAACTCGAAGGAACGGTCGTCGTCTCGATCGGACTCGGCCACTCCGCCGGACTCATCGTCACTATCGTAGTCCACGATCAGCGGATCGGCGACTCCGTCCTCAACGATCCAGTCGACCTTCTCGCGGAACCGATCGGAGACGACGAGGATATCCGGCTCGATGAGATCGGCGCAGTGGACGAGTTCGTCGCGTTCCAGCCGCCAGTTCAGCGGCGCGAGCAGGGCGCCGACCTTTGCGCAAGCGTGTGCCAGTTCAATGGTTTCGAGGCGGTT
Source organism: Halosolutus halophilus (assembly GCF_022869805.1). NCBI lineage: Archaea > Methanobacteriati > Methanobacteriota > Halobacteria > Halobacteriales > Natrialbaceae > Halosolutus > Halosolutus halophilus. Next base: position 2,195,934 of record NZ_CP094974.1, read on the forward strand.
CTCGGCCACGATGGCGACCGAACCTACCTCGAATTCGACGCCGAGGTCGAGCAACGACGACGCGAGCCGATCCGTCCGCTCGTCGAGTTCAGCGTACGTGACCGAGCGTTCCCGCTTGAGATCGACGATCGCTTGGCGGTCCGGATCCGTCCGCGCTGTCTTCCGCAACTGGTCGGCCACGCTGAACTGTGCCGATCGGTCGACGAACCTGGCGGTCCCGTCGATACCCAGATCGAAGTTCGCGGTCATACATCCAAGCTAGAATCTCTCACATTTAGCCGTTCTGATGCCAATCAGCACCGTTTCATCGATGACTAATTGAAGCGTGTCGACATCCAAACTGGCATTGGACAGATTAGCGATTCCGTGCCACACGATCCTCTGACAGATAGGCATCGACGTCAATCCATCGACCGATCGTGGCCCGGAACCGCAGGAGACACGCTACCAGTGCTGCGGCGGTTACATCGGTCATGGATTTACGGACCCGGAGTACCGGACGGGGAGTGTTTTGCGGCGTGCCGAGAGGCGCAGGTGAGCATGATAACTGACGCCCCTATCACCGACTGGGTTGCTGTCCCGACTGTGGAAGCGACGATGTCGACTGGGAAGTCTCGACTGGCCACCTGCGACTTTCTACGAGAAGTTCTGCGATCGACACCGAAGTTCGTGGGTATGGCGACGCCCGCGTCATCTGTAGCTAGCTTTCACTCGAACCGTGGTGTCCCAGTATCACCAGAACCACTATAGATCGACGTATCGCAGTTGCACATGGTCGTCGTACCGCCGGTTGTAGTTAGTGGCACTTCCAAGTATCAACCCAACATGGACCGTAGCGGACAGCGGCTGTATCCTGCCAGTCCACTTTCGGGGCACCAACGCCTATACCCCGATAGTCGAAAGTTACGCGTAGCCGTCGTGACAATGGTCGCGATCGGACCGACCATACGGGTTACCCAACAATCGCGGACTGTAGCGGACAGCTGCCCGTCTTCGTCTGCCATTCGCTGGTAGGCCTGACCCGCTCGGAGAATTGTGTTTGATCGCTAAATAATCCTGCTTGCTACTGCTAAATACGCCGTCAGAACCCGTCACAAGAACTATTACCGAAACGGGTGACTGTACCTATCATGCACCGTCAGGACCACTCCCGCTCCGTGTCGACCGTCGACCGTGCCAAACGGGTGATTCCGGGGGGAATCAACTCGACATCGCGAACGCAGATGATGGAGACCAGATCGGGCTACCCAATCTGTTTTGAGCGTGCTTCGGGGGCAGAACTGTTCGACGCCGACGGCAATCGATACGTCGACTACCTCAACGGGTGGGGTCCGATCATCCTCGGACACGCCGACGAGGACGTGAACCGTGCGGTGATGGAAGCCATCGGCAAACGCGACATCATGGCGGTTCCCCGGTTCCCCTGCGCGAACCTGCTCAACGCGAGCCTCACCGACGACCATGTCCAAGAGACCCTCGATGCGGCGGGGGAGGCACTCCGTGCGGTTGCCCCGTGAGCATGCGAGTCGAACGCGAACCCCTGCATGCGCTTGCCTGTGATGCCGTCGAGTCCCTGGGTGCTCCGTCGTCGACTGCGACAGCGGTGGCGGATTCGCTAGTCGCCGCCGACGCTCGCACGCCGGGCACCCATGGCGTCGGTTTGCTCCCGCTCTACGCCGAGATGGTCGCTGACGACGCGATAGATCCCTGCGCGGAGCCGGACGGTACTGGCGACGATGCGATCACTGTGGTCGAGGGGAACAGCGCCTTCGGCGCCCTCACCGGCAGGACGGCGACGGCCCACGGCGTCGCCGTCGCCCGAGACCATGGCATTGCCGCCGTCGGAATTCGGGACGGAACCCACCTTGGCCGCCTCGGTGAGTGGGCCGAGCGTGCGACTGCCGAGGGACTGGCGTTCCTCATGTTCGCGAATGCCGGTGGTGGAGCACAGAATACGGCACCCTTCGGCGGCCACAAGCGGAAGCTCTCGACCAACCCGCTGGCCGTTGGCATCCCGACATTCGAGGCGCTCCCGTTCGACATCGTCGTTGATGTCGCCACGAGCCAGGTCTCCGGGAGCGTGGTCCGGAATCGTCATCTGGTCGGCAGGAATCTCCGGGACGCCTGGACAACGACGGCCTCAGGCGACCCAGTGACCGATCCCGCGGCGTTCATGCACGGCGAGGGAGCTTTGCTTCCGCTCGGTGGTCGAGAGACCGGGCACAAGGGATACGGGCTGTCGGTCGCCGTTGAGTTGTTCGCGGCGCTCGTCGGGGGCCACGTCGTTGGCGAACGCAACCCCGACTGGTTCGGGAACGCAGCGTGTATGATGTTTCTAGATCCGTCGCGGTTCGGCCCCCTGGAAGAGTTCGAGGACCGTGTCAATGCCGTCGCAACTCACCTCCGGAGCGATGAGGTCAGGCTCCCCGGCGAGGGCGCCCATCGACGCCTCAAGCGCTCCAAACGGGAGGGGATCGCCGTGGAGCCGTCGGTCCTCTCCTCGCTTGTCGTCCTCGCCCGCGACCACGGGGTTGAGGTCCCAGAACCGATCGAAGCGGCAGCCGGTGCGGTCCCCGACGAGGCAGACACCGACCACACCGACGACGTGAGCTCGTGGTGACCACCTGACGAGATAAGTCGGTCTACTGGATACTTCGACCCGGTTTCGGTCAGCGATAACGAAGGATGTTCGAACCAACTACATTTTCGGTCTCGTGGCCGCTCGTCTATAGCAGCTATGGACCGCAATTACAATCTGGGGCTCGATGGCGGTGACGGGGCGCTTGACGGCACCGAGGGCACCGTCGCCTTCGAGGCACTGGTGGAATCAGGCGACGCCGCCGAACCTCTTCCGGACCACGAGGTCGACCCCGAACAAGGTCTCCTCGTGTTCTACACCTCGGGGACGACCGGCCTGCTGAAGGGAGTCGTGATTAGCCACCGCGCCTGGATCGCTCGCGGTGACAACTACGTCGTAGATTTCGACGTGCAGTCGGGTGACTGTCAACTCTCCTGGACGCCACTGTTCCACATCGTCTCCGCCAACTGGCTTCCGACGATAGCGTCCGTCGGTGGCATTTACTATCCGATCGACGGATTCGAGACCGCGCGAATCGTCGAGATCCTCCAGGAGGACGGTGGCATCGGCTGGTTCGTCCTACTTTTCGGTGTGGTCGGACAGTTACTCGAGTCTATGGACGAACACAATGTTGACCTCAACACGTTCCGGGAGATCCGTAATATCGGTGCGCTCGTCCATTTGATCGATCTCAAGAAGGTCGAGCAAGTCACCGAACTGTTCGACATGCCCTTCAAGAACTCCTACGGAGCGATGGAGGTCAGCAACGTACTCAGCGCCGCCAACGTTGTACCGTTCGATGTCCGCCCCGGTCCGGAAGAGTTGGCGAAGGTCGAGTCGTCATGGGTCGACCTCAAACTGATCGATGAAGACTGGAACGAGGACGAGGGCCACGGCGAACTCGCCGTCCGCAGACCAGTCGTCTGTAGCGGCTACTTCAAGAACCCGGAGGCCAATCGAGCGGACTTCGAGGACGGCTGGTTTCGGACGGGAGATATCTTCGAGCACAACGACGACGGTACCTATAGTTTTGTCAATCGGCGCAAGTACCTCATCAAATCCGGTGGAGAGAACATCTATCCAGCGGAGATCGAAGACGTGTTGCTCGAGAACGGACTCGTTGAGGAGGCGATCGTCGTTCGTGTCCCGGACGAGAAGTGGGGTGAGGTTCCCCGCGCCGTCGTCGCAACACACGAACCAGACGAACTGGATGCCGAGGATCTGCTCGCCGCGGTCGAAGAACGCTTCGCGAACTACAAACTCCCTCACTACGTCAACGTCGTCACGCCTGACGTGCTCCCCCGGTCGGAAACGGGGAAAATCGTCCGCGAGGACGTCCAAGCGTGGAACCTCGACCCCGACGAACGCATCAGGGAGGTCTGAGCGCTCCAGTCACGATCACGTCGGAAGTTACGCGTCGTTCCGGCGAGTGGGCCAACCCGTCTGACCAGTACGGCGGATCCCGATCGCTGCACCGAGGTCACTCCCGCTCCCGGTAGACTCGCCAGACGCCCTGTGCCGTCGCGATCCGTTCTCCGGACTCGCGACCGATCAGGGTACCGTCGATCACCGCGGTCGACTGTCCCATCCGAACGAGTTCTCCAACTGCTTCGAGCGGTTCCGAGCTCGCAGTCAGGAAGTTGGTCGTTAACGAGATTGTCGGCCCAGTCGACGTGCGACCGTCCTCGCCGGCGGTCGCCATCAGGGTAAAGCCCATTACCGTATCGAGTACTGATAGAAGAACGCCGCCGTGGACGGGACCCCCCATCCCCGGATTCTTGAACTTCTCGTTGTACGGCACGGACATACGTACCGTCCCGTCTTCGTAGGAATCGACGGTTGCGCCGAGCTCGGCGATGAACTTGTGGTCTCGCGCGTACTCGTTCAGTTTTTCGACGATGTTCGACCCACGAGGGGTGTACCCGATTGTCGTCTCATCGTCTCGACTACCATCCGTCATGGTTGCACGCTCCCGGACTCGTCCATCGGTCCGTACGCGTCCGGTTGAGTAGGTTGGGTGGTTAGTCTCGAACGAGAGGGATCGTGGCCACTCGGACTGCCCGTCCGTTCGGATGTTCGAATCGCTCGTCGACGCACGCTGCTCTCGCTGTCGGGTGTAGCTTCCATTGGTAACTCTCTATCTACCCATCGGTAATAAATCTATTCAGCTTCTCGATTGCTCGTTGTCCCGTTAGTGGATGGGTGGAAATGTGACGCACGTAGCGGTGTGATAGGTATGACGTATGACAGCCGGCTGTTCCGAAGGCATCAGTATAGACGCGCCCAAGCACCGTGAAGCGAGCGATCGCATAGAGTCCAGCTCCAAACCCGAATACGCCGGTCACCCCTAACAGGAGCGCACGCGGCTCTCCACTCAGGAGCACGACTATGGCGATACTCGTCGTAACGAGACTGACCACCAGTGTGGTCTGTTCGCCGACACGGTCTGTGAGGATGCCGCTGGGAAACTGCCCAACAGCGTAGGCAGCGAACAGGACGGTCAGCAATATCTCGGGTATCGAAAGGACTTGTAATTCGGTCACCCGACGCAGTTGGCTCCGCTATCAGTTCACGAGTCGACGTGGCTGTTCGCTGGTCGATCGGACTACAACCAGCTCAGGCTTGTCGAACCCGTTACCTTCCTTCCCACTTCGGTTCCCGGTCTTCAAGGAACGCAGCGATCCCTTCGGTACTGTCTTTGGACCCGAGCGCCTGAGTGAACAGTTCCGTCTCGTACTCGATGCCATCCTCGATTCCGAGCTGACCGCTCGCCTGGACCGCTCGTTTGGCGAGTCGAAGAGCGACTGGACTGTTCTCAGCCATGGACGACGCCAGCTCACCCACTGCCTTATCGAGATCGTCGGGGTCGCTGACGACGTCGACGAGCCCGAGTTCTTTCGCCTCGGTGGCCGGGACGGGATCGCCGGTGAGGATTAACCGCATGGCCTGTCCCTGCCCGACCAGTCGCGGCAATCGCTGAGTACCGCCACCGCCGGGAATGAGTCCGAGGCCTACCTCCGGAAGCCCGAGTAATGCGTCTTCATGTGCGACGCGGACGTCACAAGCCATCGCCAGCTCACAGCCACCGCCGAAAGCGAACCCGTTAATCCGGGCGACGACGGGTTGCGGGAGGGCCTCGACGCGATCGTAGATGCGCGTCCCCGCACTCTGCTGGCGCTGTTCGAGCGGAGGTCGGTCCTGTAAGTCGGAGACATCCGCACCGGCAACGAAGGATTTCGAGTCATCCGAACCGGTGAGGACAATGACGCGGACGTCCGACTTCTTGATCGTTTCGGCGAGCTCGGCGAACTCGTCGCGCAGCTGTTGGTTCATCGCGTTTCGTGCTTCGGGCCGGTCGAATACCACGGTCAAGCAATGGTCGACCGGTGCGTCGAACTCGATGGTGATCGTTTCCAAGCCGGCTGCGACGGTCTCGAGGTCGGCGCTCATCAGTCGGCTCCCCCTCGGGTTCGGCTCGCGGGCGGGCGCGTCGATTCCACAGTCTCTGTGTTCGTTGGTCGCGTCGTCAATCGGTGCATACTCGTTGTGGGTGCCGTTGACCGATTAAGTGTTTCGCTCACCCGTGGAGTACACGGTTGGCCCTGGCCTCTTCCTAAATGATGTGGCCCTAGCTGGCGTTCAGCTTTCTCGTTTCGAGATCGTAGTACCGACATCACTCGATCGGTTTAGCCTCGGTGACGGCGGAGTTGGTGACGAGTCGGTCTGCCATCGGGGCTTTGAGGACCCTGTTATCAATCATTGTCATTCGTAAGAATAGAACGTTTCAGGTGTGTGCTGCCCATCCATTTTTGTACATGACCGAACCAGCCGCTGAATTCGACGTCGTTGTCGGCGGATCGGGTGTGGGCGGGCTCGCCGCCGCGGTCACCGCAGGGGAGGCCGGTCCTGGAAAGGAACGATTTGCCGATCGATGGTCTCTATGCCACCGGCTCGGTCTGTGCCCCTCAAGAGCGGGAAATCGAGTACTAAATGCGGCCTCCAGAACGGTCGATCGCTCACCGTCACATCGTTCGTTCGACGGCGTAGCCGGCGTCGGCAGTCGGTGTGCCGCTCCGACACGGTTCTGTTCTGGTCCGTCCGGCTATTCCGTGAGCGACTCACTCGGCGAAACCAGCACGGTGACGGCACGCTCACACACGAACAGGCGTGTACTCGACTGAAGACGGCGCTGTCCCGTTACCTGTTCCGTCGATCGATCGACGTTCGAATTGGTTCCGTGGCCCCGGATATGTGTACGTTGAAACGATTTCGCGTCACCTATACGAATGATGGTAAATGATAACACGTACATAGCTACCAACATTCATTCCGGTATGCCGAAACGCAACGGACGAGGCCTCGTACCACGGTCAAGTGGGATTTACCCGCACACAGAATACGATAGTTGTGACTAAATTGTCCGATATATGCGAACGAACCGCACATAGTGTGTAAAGTGGTATCATCCAACATTATCGCATAGGAGGTAGCATCGTAACAATGGTACTCTTGTTATGGTTCGCTCCTCATAATTCGCGATACCGATATTCGTATCTTCCCCCCGTTTCGGAATTGCCGGATCGAATCGAGCCTACGATGAACGCTTTCGGCAAACTCAATGCGGGACGGCGTTGCTCGGAGGCACGATTTGCGGGCTGAGACGGCCGTTAGCGGGCCCGTTCGTCGCTGTCAGGTAACCACGAAAATCCAGGCGGAGAAATGTTGAAAGACTCGCAGTTAGTTTCCTGTAGTTTTAATCTGATGGTGACGGACAGAATTCGGAAATACCGAACTGATAGATCTTCCAAATCCCCGCAGGCTGCCACTCGGATTGATTCCTCATTTCACCCCGGATTAAGCCCGAATGTCTCCAGTCAGAGGTTAGACGTTCCGTTCGTTGCTTCCAAGTTGTGTCACATCGTCACAGGGGTCGGTACTCGGGGTCAGACTAACCGTCCGACCAACAGGGTTTTAGAGACGGACAAGAGAATACCAGCTAATGTATAGCACCGACGAGATACGGAAAATTCGATCGGAACGCGAGCGGTGGGAGGCGGATACGCTCGCCCCCGTCCTCGACGCTCACGGCGAACGCAAGGAACGATTCGCGACGGTGTCGAACCACGAGGTAGACCGGTTGTACACGCCCGAGGACGTCGCCGACTTGGATCTCGAAGTAGATCTCGGCTTCCCCGGCGAACCGCCGTACACCCGTGGTCCGTACCCGACGATGTACCGCGGGCGGACGTGGACGATGCGCCAGTTCGCAGGCTTCGGGACGGCCGAAGAAACCAACGAGCGATTCCACTACCTGATTGACGAAGGGCAGACCGGCCTCTCGACCGCGTTCGATATGCCGTCGCTGATGGGCATCGACTCGGACCACCCGATGAGCGAGGGCGAGGTCGGAAAAGAGGGCGTCGCAGTCGACACGCTTGCGGACATGGAGGTGCTGTTCGACGGTATCGACATCTCCGAGGTTTCGACGTCATTCACGATTAATCCCTCCGCAGCGGTAATCTACGCAATGTACATCGCGCTGGCCGACCAACAGGACGTTCCCCGTGAGGAGATTAAGGGAACGCTCCAGAACGATATGATGAAGGAGTTCATCGCCCAGAAGGAGTGGGTGATCCCGCCTGGGCCCTCGCTCGACGTCGTCACCGACACCATCGAGTTCGCCGTCGAGGAGACGCCGAACTTCCACCCAGTATCGATTTCGGGGTACCACATCCGCGAGGCCGGTTCCACCGCTGCCCAGGAGGCAGCGTTCACGCTCGCCGACGGCTTCGCCTACGTCGAGGACTGTCTCGATCGCGGCCTTGACGTTGACGAGTTCGGACCGCTTCTCTCGTTTTTCTTCAATTCGCACAACTCTATCTTCGAGGAGGTCGCGAAGTTCCGCGCCGCCCGGCGCATCTACGCTAACGTGATGGCGGAGTGGTACGATGCGGAATCGCCGGAGGCTCGCCGGCTGAAGTTCCACACCCAGACGGCAGGACAATCGCTGACGGCCCAACAACCACTCAACAACATCACCCGGGTGACGATTCAGGCGCTGGCGGGCGTTCTCGGCGGGACACAGTCACTGCACACCAACAGTTTCGACGAGGCACTGGCACTTCCCAGTGAGAAGGCCGTTCGGGTCGCCTTGCGAACCCAGCAGATAATCGCCGAGGAGTCCGGTGCGGCGGATATCGTCGACCCTCTCGGAGGCAGTTTCGCCGTAGAGGCGCTCACCAACGAGATGGAGTCGGAGATCATGGGCTATATCGAGGAGATCAAGGAACTCGGCGACGGATCGGTTCGCGACGGAGTCCTCGAGGGAATCAGCTCCGGGTATTTCCAGCGGGAGATCCACGAATCGAGCTACGAATATCAGGAGCGCGTTGAGCGCGGCGAAGAGGTCGTGGTCGGCGTCAACCGGTACACGATCGAGGAGGACACGCGCCCGGACCTCCTCCACGTCGACGAGACGACCCGCGATCGCCAACTCGAGCGACTCGAACGCGTCAAGGCCGAGCGCGACGATGATGACGTCGATGCGACTCTCGACGCTCTTACCGAGGCGATCGAGGACAACGAGAACGTGATGCCGTTCATCGTCGACGCCGTCAAGGCCTACGCAACGATGGGCGAGATTATGGAGGTCTTCAAGACTCACTACGGGACCTACCAGGAAGAGTTGCCGGCAGTCTAGCCGGTATATTCAAGTGGGCCGGTCAGCGGCGGGCCCTGAACGGTGTAGTCGCCGCTCCTCCGTAAGTTAGTAAACCGGGAGTAGGTAGCTATGAAGTCTGAACAGACTGGTTCAAGTAACGACGGCTGCCTATCACCCGGCCGAACGCTGACCGCATGCGATCCCGGCAGCTGTTGGATAGTCAGTGAGAACGTTCTTTCCGATTATACATCAAACAGCTCTCGCGCGTTCTCGTAGAGTAGTTTGCGTTCAACCTCCTCGTCGAGGTCCATCTCTTCGAGTTGGGCGAGCGTCTCCGGGTAGTCGAGCACGGGGTAGTCCGTTCCGAAAACGACCTTGTCGCGCCCGCGAGTCTCGATGAAGTGTCTAACGTTGTCCTCCCAGTACTTCGGTGCGTGGGCGGTCGCGCCCATATAGAGGTTGGGATGTTTCCAGGCCAGCGCTTCGAGTTCTTTCGACCACGGCCAGCCAGTGTGTGCGCCAACAATGTCCAGACCGGGGAAGTCGAGTGCGACGTCGTCGAGAAGGCTAGGCTTGCCGTGCCGGCTCGGCATCTGCATCGCCGAGTGACCGGTTTGCATCATCACTGGTACCCCGAGTTCCGCACACTTCGCGTAAAACGGGTAGTACCGACGGTGATTGAGCGGCAGATCCCAGCCGTAGGGTTCCAGCACGGCACCGACGAACCCGTGGTCCTCAACGTATTCCTCCAGTTTCGCGACTCCGTCCATCCCCTCCCGTGGATTGATCCCTGCGAGCCCCTTGATTCGCTCGGGGTGGGATTCGGACAGGTCGGCGATCATCTCGTGAGAGATGTCGATCTCCATCCCGCCGTCGGGGTTCCCGAACTTGAGAGCGGGAACGAACACCTGGTCGATCCCGTGGTCGTCCATCTTCGAGAGGAACGCCTCTGGCACCATTCCCCGATCGGGATCATACATATCGTGTTTCCCGAAGACCTGGGCAGCGACTTCCTGCGCCTGTGAGTTGTAGTATTCTTCTGTCCCCGCTCTAGTGAAGATGTTACACCACACGTCGATGATCTTGCCGTCACTCGAACTCATCTGTTCTCTTTTCCCTGTGGCGCGTCTGCTTGCTTAATGATACCGGTCTCGTTCAACGCCGGATTCTCGACGCTTTAGCGTCTTTGAAATTCCACCGAGCGTCCTGATACGAATGACATGGATCCCTGTTTTTTTGGTAGCAATTCTTCATCGCCGGCGTATCCTGGTTTTAAGTTCCAGCAGGCGTCCAACATCGTCACGTACCGAAAGTAGGAGCAACCGATCCGCCGCAGAGTACAATAGTTATTGTTCCAAAATCCACACGGATGCTGACAAATTCGTTAGTCGTCGATCATACTCGTTGCCGAGGTTTGGAGAGTCCCAGCGTTGTCAAGATGTGAGAGTAACGTCTCGTGAAGTGGTCCGTTTGAACCCACGAGTTCGTTTCCCGAGTCGATATCCCCGTTCACCTCGTAGGTTTGTCCGATCGCGTTTGTAACGGTCGCTCTGGCGGACCGGGCAATAACGAGACCTGCGCTAACGTCCCACGGATAGTGTGGTACTCCCAAACCGCGTCCGCGCTCCCGGCTGCGAGGTAACAGAGGTTGAGCGCAGCCAAACCCAACCGACGAATACCTCAAGACTCGCGATAGCTATGAGTGAGGAAGGTACCGTCTGGGTCGTATCCAGAGAGCAACATACACTCGTCGAGAGATGTTCGATCTGTCGTTTCAAGCGGTTTCCCGTTGAGCGTCGCTAGTTCGCCCTGAATCGCGCTGAACAGCTCATCCGTTTCGAGCGCATAGACGACACCGACAATGGGTGTATCGTCCTCAAGGAGTGCGATTGAAACTGAGTAATTCGGGTTTCCGTGAGCAAAGTTGCCTGTCCCATCTAACGGGTCGATCGACCCGTGTATTTTAATTCTTTGTCGCTGTCCGGACTAACAAGTACGATTAGTGCTTCCGTTGTTTCATGATGAACTTGGTACTAGCTGGTCCTCAAAGAATGATCAGATAAACACCCCTGGTAACCGCTAGAACTTAGTGAATGGAAGGTAACTTAAAATTACAAGATAATCTTATAACTGTAAATTATACATCTCGCACTGGATTTTGTCGATATCGTCGATGACTGCTTTGCACACTGCTACACACCACTAACCATATAGATCAAATTAGTTGTTTCAACTGCCCTGGAACTGACGAATCGAAGGGCATGTACCACAATTCGGCTTAGACTTCTACAAATATACGGATTATTTTCTCGGATTCCGGTAGAACCATACGGGCTCATGTGAAAACTCGGCGTATGAGTGCTGAGGGTGAGCAGCAAACCGTTCGGTGTATGGTCGCGAAAGTCGGTCTGGATGGTCATGATCGGGGCGCCCACGTCATCGCCCGGGCGTTCCGTGACTCCGGGTTCGAGGTCATCTACTCCGGCCTTCACAAGGCACCCGAAGAAATCGTCCTGTGCGAGTCGATGAACCGCTCGCTGACGAACGTCCTATTCGGCGGCCTCGGCACCGGTGACAGAGACAGCGAGGATATGGAGGACATCTACGAAGGGAAGATAACCGAATCTTCTGCCGAGGAGATTGTGATGCTCATGGAAACGGCCCAGCGCGTCGTTATCGTTCCCGGGTACGGGATGGCTGTCGCGCAGGCACAGCATGCCGTCGCCGAACTCGTCGAACTCCTCGACGAGAACGGTGTCGACGTTGAGTTCGGTATCCATCCCGTCGCCGGTCGGATGCCCGGCCACATGAATGCGTTGCTGGCCGAAGCCGACGTGCCCTACGACAAGATGCGCGAACTCGAGGCGGTCAACCCAACCTTCTCACAAACTGACCTCGTGATCGTCACGGGGGCGAACGACGTTGTCAATCCGAAGGCAAACACCGACGACTCTAGTCCCATCAGCGGCATGCCCGTGCTGAATGTTAGAGAAGCACAATCAGTGGCGGTCAACAAGCGAAGTCTCAGTCCTGGCTTTTCCGGAATTCCGAACCCGCTGTTTGCAAAGTACAATACGAGCATGCTCTTTGGCGACGCCAAAGAATCGATGCAGGAACTGGTCAACCAATACAAAGACGCAGCTTCATAAGCTACAGTAGTTATTAGAAGTAATCACTCACTTTTGGAAGAAAGTTGATCAAAAGCGGTATCGATCGCTGTTGTGAGTTCAGGAAGTGAGTCGAAGGATCGGTTGCTAAGTGCTGATTGGAGTTGTCTCCAGCACTATTTGACCGGATTTAGTTCAAGTGAATATGCCGGTGACTTCACGAAGGCGAGGTCGTTACAGGCCACCAGGTCCGTGACGGCCGACGCCTGAAAATACGGTGCTCCATCCAGTATAATGGTCAAATAATGTTCGAATTCTTAGCATAATATGAGAAAGATATGTTTTGCATGTTCGGCAATCACGTACTCTTCGAATCGAGAGAAAAAGCAATCACCGTCCTCGGTGATCACGCCCAACAGACACATCCAGTCGCGTTGCCCAGACAATTCGACGGATGGCCGCGTACCGCGCGGAAACCACGCGGCACGCGGTTCGACCTGAACAGATTTCTTGGTTTGATCGAGACAGACTACCGTAGCGTCCATTTCCCACCGCTTTTTTTAGTTCTTCGGAACGTTTCTTGCTCGTCAGCATCAAATTCGGCGGCTGTACGTCGTAGTTTTTGATAGCTCAATCCCGCTTCTTTGAGCAATCGCCGGCAGTTCGGGATTGAGTACTCGACATCGTCCGTCTCGTCGAGATACTGCTGGACGAGCGCCGGCGTCCACGCCGGCGCGTCAACGCCAACTTCCTCGGGAGGTTCGTGCACTATTTCTTCGAATTCTTTTTGTTCTCTTTCTGAGAGATTTCTTTTTTCCCTAGTTTGATGACATTAGTAACGGCCTGCTCAAGCGACTCGTCGGTGTCGAGTCGCTTGAGCCAGCTATAGATTGTCCGTCGTTGAACGTCGTACCACTCGGATAGTTCAGTCTGCGTAAGACCGTTTTGTACGCTATTGCGGCTAAGAACCGTTGTGTCGGCTTCTTTCCCTCCACCTTGTCGAGGGCGTCTTGTAATTCCTGAATAGAGATCTCATCGAGATGATCTACTACACTCAACGACACTATCTGAGTGAAAAGTTCTAACGGTTACTATAGACGGCGCTGTTCAGATTAGAGTTTGAAGAAGCGAGGCGGTGGAATTCGTGGTGCTTATGCCTGAATTCGACCGCCTCGCCGGATCTAGCATCGAGATCCAGTTAGATTTTGTGGAGCGTGAGCAGACACCGCGCGAGCTGATGCAGTTGAGTATCCAGCTCCAACTGCATAAATTATCACTTTCGAATACTGTTTCTGTATTAGAGAATTTCGGTGTCGAACGGGCGCGCTCGACTGTCATAACTGGGTGCAGAAAGCCGAACTACAGCCGACTGCTGGGAAACAGCCGGATCACGTCGCGGTCGACGGAACCGTGATCCACCTCGACGATCAGCGCTACTGGCTGTACGCCGCCGTCGATCCCGAGACAAACGTATTCCTCCACGTCAGGCTGTTTTCGAGCCGGAACGAAGGTGTTCTCGATCTTTCTCTCAGAACTCACCGAGAAACACGGCGTCTTCGACGTCGTGTTTCTCATTGACTCTGCCCCGTGGCTCAAAGCAGCACTCCATCGACCTAGACTCCGAATTCGATACGAAAACACGGAAATCGGAACACTGTCGAACGACTCTTTCAAGAGATAAAACGACGTACCTACCAGTTTGGAAACTGCTTTCGAAACGCCGAACCAGAAACTGCTGAAACATGGCTCCAGAACTACGCATACTGCTGGAACCAGCTAATCTGAACAAAGCCACTATAGACACCCGGATTTTCAGCGGGAAATCTCAGAAACTGCTGTATTTCCGACGAACGAAACTTGCCTGGAGGGCAACGTAACGCTGTTTTATATATCTGGAACCCGTTAATCACTGGTGACACGGTCGAAACGCACCGGTTCGCGGGCGGTCGAGGGGCTGAGCGGTGAACATATCACCGACAAAGAGTGTCGCCCTCTCGAGGCAATGACCGGGGTTCAAATCCCCGTCGGAGCACTTCTCCCCGACGCCGTTCCGTGATTTAGAGCCCGTGCTAACATCAGGTAACCATGGGACTCGAAATCAATTCGATTCGCATAGCCGGCCAATCCCGACACAGACTTGCGATTACCGAATTTGGACAGGCAATCGGATTAGCATTGCTCCGGACGGGGGTCCAGCGATGGATCTGAGCGACTTCGTTTTCGTCCCCGAACCGACCGAACAGCGACTCGGGCAGCGCCAGTTGGTTGACTATCGCAGCGAACGCGAGGTCTGTCTCCGGTGGCTCCTGTCGTTCGGCAAGAATCCCGAGACGGCAGAAGGGTACGCGGACGTCCGCTGCGTGCCGTGTCAGATCGGGTCCAGGGGCAGTACAGATCGCGGAGCTCGGATCGGATTGCCGAGCGGCTGATACGTTCGATCACGTTTCAGAGGCGAAAACTGCGAGCAATCGATCGAACGACTGATAAACGACATCACCCTCCACCCAAGTGATGGATTCCGGGATCGGATTTGCGATTGCTGCAGCCCTCGTCTGGGGGTTCTACATTTACGTTTTGAAACGGTCGTTTTCGGGGTATCCGCCGGCGGCGCTGACGGTCCTTCTCAACTCGTTCGCGATCGCGTGGTACCTGCCGATCGTCGTCACACGGACGGAGTTTTCGGACGTGCTGCTCGAGAGCTTCGGCCTGGTCGACCTGGCCGTCGTCGCAGTGACGATACTCACGACCGCCCTCGCGTTCGTGCTGTTCCTCCGGGCGATCGCCGAGGGCGACGTCTCCTACGTGACGCCGATCAACAAACTCGTCCCGCTGTTCGTTCTGCCGCTCGAAATCCTGTTTCTCGGCCAGTTTCTCACTCGGCTACAAGTTTTCGGGGTCGTCGTCGCGACGGGCGCGGTGTACGTCGCGAACTACGACCCCGGCGGATTGTTCCGCCCGTTCGTCAAGGCCGCGCGGTCACGACCCGCGCAACTCGCGTTACTGAGTGCGATGTGTTACGCGGTGAGCGACCTCGGGAAGCGCGTCTCACTGCAAGAACTCGCCATCCCGGGGACGCTCTGGGTCCCGATCCTGCTGGTTGGTGTCGCGATCGTCCTTCTTCCGAGCGCCGTCCGGAATCCGCCGACGGCGGTTCGCGCCGACCTTTCGAAACTCGCGGTTGGCGGGGCGATAGTCGCACTCGGCGAACACACGACGACGCTCGCGTTCGCGGCGTTGCCGGCGAGTATCGCCTCGCCGATCATCAATACGCAGGCGATCGTCGCCGTCGTTCTCGGCGGCGTCCTCCTCGACGAACGGTACTTCCGCATCCGGCTCGTCGCCGCCGCACTGGCGGTCGTCGGAGTCTCGCTGATCGCGATGTAGCCGGCCCCGGTCTGACGGAACGCCTCTGGGAGATTCGCTACGGGTCGAATTACACGCTCGTAGTTCCGCTGGAACGCTGTGTCTCAATACGATCGTGAGGACCTCAGGGGGTGTGACTCAGTTCGGGGCGTGAGAACCACGAACTGGTGCCAAAGCATCCAGCCCACGCTCGGCGACGAAATCTTCGTCGGCAGAATTAACGATGGAGCGAAACGGTATACCTGCCAATTTGTGAACTGCTTTCGAAACGCCGAACCGACAACCGCTGAAACATGGCTCCAGAGCTACGCATACTGCTGGAACCAGCTGATCTGAACAATGCTCACGAGAGCCGGGCCAAACTACATTACCGTGATTGTGGTTCGTTCACATATGGCAAAAATATTCGCGTCCCCCGCGAACTATACACAGGGCCGTGGCGTCGCTGCGGAGATCGGAACGCACGCGGAGGACCTCGGGAGTAGCGCCGTCCTCCTCGCTGACGAAATTGTGATGGACATCGTGGGTGATACCGTCACGGAGAGTCTCGAAGACCACGAGTTCGCCACCGAGACGGTGGAGTTCCGGGGCGAGTGCTCGGAACAGGAGATCGAACGCGTCGCCGACCAGGCGAACGAGTACGGGAGCGACGTCATCGTCGGCGCCGGCGGGGGCAAGGCGCTCGATGCGGCCAAGGCGGTCGCGGAACGGCTCGACATCGCCATGGTCTCGATGCCGACCATCGCGTCGACGGACGCTCCCACGAGTTCGCTCTCGGTGATCTACACCGAACACGGCGAGTTCGAGGAGTACTGGTTCCACTCGACGAACCCGGAACTCGTCCTCGTAGATACGGCGATCATCGCGGAGGCACCGACCCGGACGTTCCAGTCGGGCATCGCCGACGCGCTCGCGACGTGGTTCGAGGCCGACGCGACCTACCGCTCGCACGGCGAGAACATCTTCGGTGGGGCCTCAACCCGGGCCGGTCACGCGCTCGCCGAACTCTGTTACGAGACGCTCCGCCGGCACGGCGTCTCGGCCGTCCACGCCGTCGAGAACGGCGCCGTGACGGAAAGCGTCGAGGCCGTGACCGAGGCGAACACGCTCCTGAGCGGCCTCGGCTTCGAGAGCGGCGGGCTCGCGGCGGCCCACTCGATCCACAACGGACTCACGCAACTCGAGGCGACCCACGACGCGACCCACGGGGAAAAGGTCAACATCGGCACCCTCTCCCAACTCGTCCTCGAGGGCAAGGACGACGAGTTCGTCGCAGACGTCATCGAGTTCTCGCTCGACATCGGGCTTCCGGTCACGCTCGCGGACATCGGTCTCGACGATCCGACGGAAGACCAGCTCGATACGGTCGCCGAGGCGGCCTGCGTCGAGGAGGAGACGATCCACAACGAGCCGTTCCCGGTCGAGCCTGCGATGGTCCGGGACGCGCTGGTGACCGTGAACGGGCTCGGCGAACGCCACAAGTAGCGCGTCCCCGTATCGGAGCGGGACCGCTTGACGGTCGGTGTAGGTCTGGCTTCCGGTTCGTCCCTGCTACCTCGAGTCAGTTACTCTGATGGGAGCTGATGCTCTCGCCGAACTCCGCAAGCGGTTCATCGATGTCGAGGAGGGTCGCACTTCGTTCCCAAAGTCGGCGGGCAGCATCGTCGTTTCTAGCCTGACCCGAAGGTGTTCTGGTCGACTGGTTCGCAAAATACTGGCCGGTGACGTCAGCGGCTTCGGGCGAGAGAGCGACGTACAACAGTTCTGCAGCACCGTCGGCAACCGATGTGATACCTGGAACCACATCGAGCGTAGAGATGAGCGCTGGAAGCGGTCGTGGCAGGAACCGGCTGAAGTTGCTTCCCGGTATCGCTCCTGGATGGACGCTATTCGAACTGATCGATTGGTCCACAGCAGCTACCCGACGTGCGAGTTCCCAGGAAAAGAGGATATTCGCGAGTTTCGAGTGGCTGTAGGCCCACATCGAGGAATACGACTCGACGGTTTCGACACGTTCCAGGTCGAGCGATACACCGCGGTGTGCTGCCGACGATGTCGTTACGATGCAGGCATCGTCGGTGAGGTGGTCGATCAGGTCCGTGGTCAGCTGATACGGTGCAAGGTGATTGATGTGAAACGTGTACTCGACACCCAGGTCCGTGAGTCGACCCGTACGGAAATACCCGCCGGCGTTGTTGAACAGGTAATCGAGACCATCGGTTTCCTCCCGAACTGTCATGGCGAGTTCTCGAACGGCATCGGGATCTGTGAACTCAGCCGGGATGAACGTCGCCTCGACACCGATCGTCTCCAGTTCGTTGACGACGGACTCGCCAGCGCTCACATCTCGTCCGTGGACGATCACGTCAGCGCCGAGTCGGCCGAGCGCGAGTGCAGCAGCACGCCCGATCCCACTCGTCGAACCCGTAATCAGCGCGGTTTGCCCGGCACAATTCACGTGACTCACGCCTGCAAGTTCTTCCGGACGATCTTTCATACCTCGACCACGAGTTCCGTCCTCAAAACGACACCCCCTCACCTTGTTATCTGGTGACGATCGAGGTGCTTACGAGAGGCGATACTCCCGAGCAGTTCACGGCCCTCGTAGAGGACGTCGTCTCTGTACGAGGACATACGCAACGCGGACTTGATTAACGAGTACCCCGCCGTGATCGCCCGCGTCATTGGCACATCCGACGTCGCTCGCGCAATCACGTTCGCCCGCGACAACGACCTCGAACTGGCTATTCGCGGCGGCGCCCACCATCAGGAGGGCAGCGCCATCGTCGAGGGAGAACTCGTCATCGATCTCGAGGGTAACACTGTACGCGTGGACGCCGAAAAGCAGGTCGCACACGTCCAGCCCGGCACCCGCGCAGAGGACGTCCTCGCCGAGACGCAACAGTACGGCCTCGCCACGCCGACCGGGAGCGCGGGAGAGGTCGGCATTCCCGGCTCGACGCTCGGTGGCGGTATCGGCTGGATCCGCCGGAAGCATGGCCTCGGAATCGACGCGCTCCGCAGCGGCGAGATCGTTACGCCCGACGGCGAACTTCGAGCGGCAAGTCCCGACCACAACGAAGATCTGTTCTGGGCCACCCCCGCGGTGGCGTCGGTAACTTCGGCGTCGTCACCAACTTCGAGTTCGACCCGATGGTACAGGCCCTCGGAATCTTCAACCCGTACGACGCCGCCGAGGACGTGCTAGAGACCCACCGTCAGGTGAGGAATCAACGAGCTGGTTCGATACCGAGAGTTCGATAATCATACCCCAGAGTAGTGCCCATTGAAGAAGCAGAAACTATATATCTCTTACACCATTTCGTACAGCTACTGTCATTCGAGTTCGATATGTTCGAACCGTCCTCTCCCGGTTTGTTTGTGACTGTCCGCCAATGCTGACGACAACAGTGTCTGTTCAGCTTTTCGAAGATGCTCGTGGAGCGTTGCCCGGCTGATCTCCAGTTCTTCAGCGAGTTCCTCGTTTGTGATCTTCCGCGGCCAATCGTAGTATCCTCGCGTCAGTGCTTCAGTGACGACTTCGCGTTGCCGCTCAGTTAGCAGCGAGTCGGTACTCGCTCTGAACTCCTCGAGTTTGCCAAGCGTGACCGTTCCAAAGCCTTCCAAATCGTCGATGATGTTTTTGAGATCGTCGCGTTGGAATACAAGGACGTTGTATTCTCGCTGACGGCCGGAAACTGTATTCGATCGTCGTAACGTACCATGGTTCTGGTAGATGGCCGAGTACGCTCCACAGGACGGCTTAGTGATTAGCAGGTTCTCGTTGTCGAGGCGCTTGACGTGTTCGACGTGATCCGCAGCCTCGAGTTCCGATTCAAAGGCATCTGCATGAGGCCCGGCGCGGAGAACGAACGTCACGAAGCCATTTTGAATCTCCTCGATCTCGATCGGGATCGGCGTGTCGATATCCGCTGTAAGCCGTCGGAGAATGCACTCTCGATGCTGCGTGAAATGGAGCGTCGCGGTAAACATCGCTACGTCCGCCCGTCAAAGTCACGCACAGTAAAAAAGGTACGCGACGGGGTGAAAGCGAGACGTGACAGTATTGATACAAAAGGTGATATATAACCTCCCAACAGGTGTTGGGGAAATCCTTACTCCCCAACGTGGTATCCATCATACCACACGATACCACATGGCATACAATCTTGGCGTCGACGTGGGTGGGACGTTCACTGACGTCATCGTCTTCGACGAATCGACCCACGAACTCACGATAGACAAGGTACTCTCAACGCCTGCTAACCCATCAGAGGGTGTTATACACGGCGTTGAGGAGGCAACAGAAAAGGCAGGAACGTCGGTGTCCGAGCTCGAACTTCTGTTTCACGGCACGACGGTCGTGACGAACATGCTCTTGGAGGAGACGGGCTCACGCGTTGGACTCATCACGACTGCGGGCCACGAGGACATCCTCCACTTGGCACGAGCATGGACGCCCGGACCGCTATACGGATGGATGGACATGGAGAAACCGGGGCCGCTCGCCGATCTGGTAGACACGCGAGGCGTCGCCGGCACGATCAGTTCTCCGTCTGGAGAAGAGACCGAACCGCTCGATGAGACGGCAGTTAGAGAAGCTGTCCGAGAGCTCGATGGGGCTGGCGTTGAGTCACTGACCGTCGCGTTATTAAACTCGTATCTGAACCCCGCACACGAGGAGCGTGTCCGCGAGATCGTCGCTGAGGAAGCGCCGGACCTTCCAGTATCCCTCTCCTCCGAAATCGTCCCAGAGTACGGGGAGTACGAACGTACCCTCACCACTGTCATCAACGACTACGCACGACCGACGGTGATCGAGTATCTCGAGGATCTCGACGAGTCGCTCGCGGCGGCCGGATCAACGGCGACAATGAACGTCGTCCGGTCCGACGGTGGGCTAATGAGTTCCGAGGCCGCGAAGGAGCGACCCGTCGAACTCGCGCTCTCCGGCCCCAGCGGGGGGGTCGTCGGTGCAGCGACCATCGCATCGAAGAAGGGGGTTCCCGACGTGTTGACGCTCGATATGGGCGGCACCTCGACTGACGTTTCGCTCGTCGAAGGTGGCACGCCCGAGACGACCCGTCAGACGAAAGTCGGCTATCGGGAGTTCAAATCCAGATCTCTCGACGTGAATACGGTCGGTGCCGGCGGTGGTTCGATCGCCCGTGTCCAGTTGAACGGCTCACTACAGGTCGGCCCCGAGAGCGCCGGCGCAGACCCCGGCCCGGCATGTTACGGACAGGGCGGCGAAGAGCCGACCGTCACGGACGCTAATGTCGTTCTCGGTCGAATCCCACCGACGGTCCAACTCGGCGGACGGATGGAACTCGACCGGGAGGCCGCTCACGACGCCGTTGCGATGATCGCCGACGAGCGCGACACCACGGTCGAAGAAGCCGCACAGGCCATTCTCGACATCGTCAACGAGAACATGCACGGTGCGCTTCGCGTCGTCTCTGTCGAACGAGGCTACGATCCTCGAGAGTTCGGACTCGTTGCCTTTGGCGGTGCCGGCCCAATGCACGCGAACGCGCTCGCGGACGTGATGGACGCCTACCCCATGATCATCCCGCCGGGTCCCGGCGTGATGTCCGCCTTCGGATTCCTCACCTCTGACATCCAAAACGAGTTCTCAGAGACGTATCTGGAGACAGAGGAAGACGTTGACGGTACGGACGTCTACGAGGAGCTACAGGCTCTCGAAGAAGAGGCGAGCGAGTGGCTCGTTTCCGAGGGTGTCGACGAGACAGCTCACGCGTTCGACTACTTCGCCGAGTGTCGGTACTTCCGCCAGGATATCCAAATGTCGATTCCAGTTACGATCGAGAATCTCCGCGGCGAGACCGGACTCACAGAGATCAAAGATGACTTCGAAGCGCGTCACGAGCGCCAGTTCGGGTTCTCACTCGATGCACCGCTGGAGATCGCTAATCTCCGCGTCATAGGGAAAGGAACGCTTCAAGGAGTCACCATTGAAGAACAGGAACTGGCCGGTTCTGATCCGAGTGGAGCTACACTCGACACCAATGAGGTATATTTCGGCGGCGACCACTACGAGACCCCGGTGTACGACCGGACTGAGCTGCGGCCGGGGAACGTGATTACCGGTCCAGCGATCGTGACCGACGACGACTCGACAGTCGTCGTTCAGCCGGATCACACTGCGACCATCGACCGCTACGCCAACATCGAAATTAACAGAGGTGAGAGCCAATGAGCGATTCAACCCCCGACTTCGTCGGCGACCACGACGTTGACCAGACCACGCTTGACATCATCGAGAGTACGCTTTCAAACACCCGTGACGAGATGGATCGGGTCGTCGAAACCACGGCAATCAGTCCTGTTATCCGCGAACAGTCCGACCAGTTCCCGCTTATCGCAGATGCCGAAGGACGGATGATCATGGGGCAGTTCGGGTCCGCTATCGATACCATCCTCGAGAATTCGCCGTTCGACCGTGCGGATCTTGAGGACGGTGACGTGATCGCGACCAACGACCCCTACATGTGTGCCGGTGCTGTTTCGCACACGCCGGACATGCTTCTCTTGCGCCCAATCTTCTACGACGACGACCTCATCGGCTTTTCGAGCCAGTGGGGGAACCTGATGGACGTCGGTGGCAAGACGCCGGGGAGCATGCCCGTTCAAGCGAGAACGATCTTCGAGGAAGGGATGCGACTGCCCCCAGTCAAACTCTACAAGCAAGGCGAGTTCGACAGCGAACTGCTCGAAACCTTTGCCCACAATACGCGACTCCCCGATCACGCGGAAGCCGACATCAAGGCACTGGCAGCGGGGACAAAAGCCGCCGAAACGCGCGTTCACGAACTCTGTGACCGCTTCGGGAAGGAAACGTACGTTGAGGCGTGTGATGCCATTCTTGACCGCACCCGCGATGGGATGATAGACCTCATCCACGAATTCATCCCCGAAGGCGAGCGGTACACCTTCGAAGATTACGTCGACGACGATGGGATGGGCAATGGCCCCATCAAACTTCACCTCGAAATTTATCGGGAGGGAGAAACGGTCTACCTCGACTGGACCGGTACGGACGAGCAGGTCCCGGGAACGGTGAACTTCCTCTTGAACGAGAAGATGTTCAAGATGTTCACCGGGGTCTTTCTCATCATGGCGTTCGACCCGTTGCTCACGTTCAACGACGGCTATTACGACCTCTTCGAGGTGACGCTGCCGGAGGGATCGGTCGTCCAGCCGGAGTTCCCGGCAGCGCTTGGTAATCGCCTGCCGATGATGGCCCGCCAGTTCGACGTCTTGCAGGCGACCTTCTCCAAACTCATCGATGGCTTTTCCGTTGCGGGCAGCTACGGTACGTCACCGAATCTCGTGTACGCGGGGACGGACTCAGAAGGGAACGACTTCCAGATGCTCGAAATTTTGTACGGTGGGATTCCGGCCCGACCGGGCGGTGACGGTCTCGACGGCCACTCGTGGTGGCCGCTCTTCCGCACAGTTCCGGCTGAGTATCAGGAAGCCTACTACCCACTGACGATCGACGAGTACAGCACGCGCGTCGACACCGGTGGCGCCGGCGAGTTCCGGGGCGGCCACGGGATCACTAAGGTCTATACCTTCGAGGAAGACGGAGCGATAACCTTCCAGGACGACCGTGCGCACACGTATCCGTGGGGTGTCGACGGCGGTAAGCACGCCCGGACGAGCGAAAAGAAATTGATTCGGACTGACGGTACCGAAGAGGAGTTGCCCTCGAAGGTCGAAAACGTCGCCGTCCAGGCGGGCGACAAACTCGTCTTCAGCACCGCCGGCGGCGGTGGGCTCGGCGATCCGCTCGAGCGCGACCCCAGTGTCGTCGGTGAAGAAATCGAACGTGGACTCGTCTCTGAGTCGGCTGCCCGCACGGAATACGGTGTCGTTCTGGCCGATGACGGCACCGTCGACGAGGCAGCAACCGCCGAGCGACGCGGCGAAATTCGGTCGTCTCGTGAGGATCTCGATTCGTTCGATTACGGTCCGCTGCCGGACGACGAGGCGCTCGAAGCGCGCATCGCTGACGAGCGCCGGGAGTTCGCTGACCGACATAATTGACCTGCAGACAATCCAGTAACCATGGACTGGCCACACGACATCGACGCCCACTACGACGAGGAGGACTTCGGTACGAGCGTCGGCCTCGGCGATCGGCCTGCGCTACTCGTCGTCGATCTGATCAACGCTTTCACTGATCCCGAGACTAGACTCGGCTCGGACGTCACTGGAGTACTCGAACAGACCGAGCGCCTGCTCGCCGCCTTCCGGAACCAGGATCTGCCGCGCTATTTCACAACTGTCGCGTTCGAAGAATCCTACGGAGACGCCGGACGATTCATCGAGAAAGTACCAGCGTTACGGGAGTTGCAACTTGGCACTGAAGCAGTTGCAGTCGATGATCGGGTCGCTCCCGTAGATGACGAGCGGGTCATCCTGAAGAAGTACGCGAGCGCCTTTTTCGGGACTGACTTACAGACGGAACTGACAACGAACCGCGTGGACACGCTGGTTCTCGCTGGCGTCACGACGAGCGGGTGTATCCGTGCGACGGCTGTCGATAGTCTTCAACACGGGTATCGGACTATCGTCCCGGCCGACGCAGTCGGTGACCGTGCCGAAGGACCGCACCGAGCGAATCTCTTCGACATCGACGCAAAGTACGGCGATGTCGTCACCACTGATAGCGTACTCGAACACCTCTCTACCAATGAGTAATAAGCATTCCAATGTACGAGCCGTATCGACACCGACTTTCTCACGTCCAGCGAGTGATCGCTTATGACCGATTCCGGTGCCACGCTCCGAAAGCATCTCGACCGCGACGAACTACTGGTCTGTCCCGGTGTCCACGACCCACTCACTGCCGGCGTCGCCGACGCCGTCGGCTTCGACGCGATCTATATGACCGGATACGGGACCTCGCTATCGAAGACCGGCTATCCCGATGCCGGCTTCATTACGATGCCGGAGATGATCAGTAACGCCGCGAACATTCAGGAACGGATCGACGTTCCGCTTATCGCCGATGCCGACAACGGATACGGGAACGCGACGAACGTCATCCGAACGGTGCGGGAGTACATCAAAGCCGGTGTCGGTGCTATCCACATCGAAGATCAAACGTTCCCGAAACGGTGTGGACACACGAAAGGACGGCAGGTTATCCCGCGGGAAGAAGCGGTCGGAAAGATCGAAGCCGCCGCCGACGTTCGAGACAATCGGGCCGAAGACTTCGTTCTCATCGCTCGAACTGACGCCCGCGGAACGGGTGACGGATCGCTCGACGAGGCGATCGGCCGCGCCAACGATTTCCTCGAGGCTGGCGCTGACGTCGCGTTCGTCGAGGGACCGACTGACGAATCGGAACTCGAACGCATCGGTCGAGAAGTCGACGGGCCGCTCGTCTACAACTTCGTCGGCAATCTCGGTTCATCGCCATATGTCGAACTGCCATCGCTTGCTGAGTGGGGATTCGACCTCGTACTGTTCCCAATTACGTCGACACTGTCAACGATTGCAAACGTCTACGCTGACCTCAGTGCCTTCGCAGACGATCCCGTGGCAGCGATGCGAGACATTGATGACGATTTCGACGCACAGCCTGTTGGAAGCCTTCACGAATTCACCGGCTTCCCAGAGGTTGTCGAATGGGAACGACAGTATCTCCCCGGCGAAGAACAGGACAAATACGAAGGGTCACTCGGTGATGATCCTGAAACCGAATAGTACTCCTCTTCGAGCCTGAGGAGAATTCTCACCCTCTGTCTCTGTTTAACGATGGAATCTTGGCTGCCAGACCATACCTCTGGAGGAGTAGGATATCCTGCCCTAAGCAATTCATTTGAAACACGCGGTGTTACGTCTACACCTCGTTTGAAACCTGGTTGGTTATCTGAACCCCATATATCTGCGACTAAGGACTCCTTCCCGAAGCTGGCTGACTTCGACCGAAAAGAGAGGCCGTGATCGATCGTCGATCGTTCGAGACGATGTATGTGAATAGGGAGTTGTGGCTCCGGAGATCAGGGACCGTGTTGGCTCTGAACGGTGTCCATCTTGCACTGAACACGGAGGTCGTCAGCGACGCAGGCGATGTTGTCGTAGAGGCAGTCGTAGTCCTCGACATCGACCGAGAGGCGGTGTTTCGAGCGTTCCCATTCGGCCTCTCACTCTTTGATAGTCGTGTCGGAAGACGTAGATACCACCTCGCCATCTCGATCGACGATCTTCGCTGCTCTGACGGAGAATCGGTGTTCTTTCGAGACGTCGATCGCGTCGTAGTCCGACGAACACTGGATTTCCTCCGGTTCGGCGCGGTCACGTAACGGACGGACCGTGATGGAGCCGTCGTCCTCCGGAGGAGGGTCCGACCCACCTGGCAGTGTACTGTCCGTTGGATCTAATGGAAAGACTACGCCCAGCAGTTTCCTCTGCCAGAAGGTAAATCTGTGACTCCGGGTGGATGCCCCTTCGACCGAACGAGAACACGGCTATCGACAGAAACCGATCAGAACGCGGTACCGTCACGCGAGGACGTGATACACCTCTTTACCCCTGGTTAGTGAGAGACCCGTTTGCATTATGGGAACAGTTGACGTTGCAATCGGTGTCGACGCGGACTGTGTCGCCGGCTGGCTCGGTTCCTACGGCGGTGCGGACTCCCCTGCGGATCTCTCCCGAGGATTGGCTGCCGGAAACGAGGGGATCCCGCGGATGCTCGCGCTCTTCGAAGACCAGGACGTCGAGACGTCGTGGTACGTCCCCGGGCACACGATCGAGACCTTCCGCGACGAGGTCGAGGCGGTTGCAGCCGCCGGTCACGAACTCGGCGTCCACGGCTACTCCCACGAGAACCCGACCGACCTCTCGCGGGAACAGGAGGACGAGATCCTCGAGGTGTCGATCGACCTCATCGAGGACGTCACCGGCTCGGAGCCCGTCGGCCACCGCGCCAGCTGGTGGGAGTTCAGCGAGAACACGCCCGACCTCGTCGAGAAACACGACTTCCTCTACGACAGTAGTCTGATGGAACGCCAGTTCGAGCCGGGCTGGATGCGCAACGGTGACAGTTGGGAGAAGATCGAGTACGACGAGAGCCCGGAGACCTGGATGGAACCCTACCAGTACGGCGAGGAGACCGACGTCGTCGAGATCCCGATCAGCTGGTACCGCGACGATATCCCGCCGATGCTGTTCATCAAGCAGCCGATCTACCACGCGGGGTACAAGGATCCGGAGATGATGTACGAGCAGTACTACAAGCGCCAGTTCGACTTCCTGTACGATCGCCGCGGCGCGGGCGTCTACACGTTCACGATCCATCCGGACATCCACGGACTCCCGCACATGATTCCGCTGTTCGAGGAGTTCATCCAGTACGTCAAGGACCACGAGAACGCGCAGTTCGTCACGCTCGAGACCGTCGCCGAGAAGTTCAAAGACGATCCATCAGTGTACGAAAGCGAGAGCGACTACGTCTGATCAGTCGGCAGACGCGAACGCCTCCCGGATCGACGCCGCGTCGTCGAACGCCTCGAGCGCCGACGTGTGTGCCTTCGTCACCGCACGCCCGCTGTGGATCTCCTCGTCGAACGCGACGAACGTGCCACCAGCGTCGCGCTCGACGAACGCGCGTCCGGCACGAACTGCCGTCAGTAGATTGCTCGGCCCGTCCGGGCTCACCTCGTCCGGCCGTCGCTGCGCACCCGTCAGAAACACCGGCGTCTCCTGCCGTACAGTGACGTCGAGATAGTAGGCCGTCTCCTCCATCGTATCCGTCCCGTGGGTAACGACGACGGTGTCGACAGTCGGATCGGCGTCGAGTTCGCGCACCCGCTCGCCGATCGTCTCGAGCGTCGCCGCGTCCAGTTCGTAGCTCGGTACCTGCGCGACGTCCTCGACCGTGAGTGTGGCGTGGGCTTCGAGTTCGGGGACGGCCTCGAGGAGTTGCGCGCCCGTTTGCGTCGGCCGCGGGCCGCTATCGGCGTCGGTGCTGGCGATGGTGCCGCCCGTACTGAGAAGGGTGACGTTCATACCGTCACGTCCCACGGTAACGACCGAAAAGATAGTCCGGGGTAGATTATCCACGGCGGGGAGACGTCGTTTCGTACCGCCCACACGTCTCGAGAGGGCGACAGAGAATAGCGCCCGAGCCGGAGACAGCGAGCCCGAACGGATGCCGTCGTTCCACCCTCTCCTCGAGAGGTAGAGAGGAGGATCGCTCACGAAGAGTCGCTGGTTCGGCCGTACCGTCGGCTGACGAGTCGTGCGACGCCGTCGAAGTAGCCGGTCCCCCACAGGGCGACGAGAAGCGCACCGACCGTGTTGTACAGGAGATCGAAGACGATGTCGCTCGTCCCGTACTGGGCCAGCACCGGTTCGCCGCCGACGGCGCTCGCCAGGCCGCCGGAGGCGAACTCGCCGATTTCCCAGAGGACGCCGAACGCGAGGACGAAAACGAGAATAAACACGAAGCGGAATTCCCCGGGAACGTCGACCGACTCGGCGGACCGATCGAGTGCGTCGACGATCGCGTACCCGACGCCGGCGACGAGCGTCGCCGAGACCGTGTGCGTAATCGAATCGTACCAGCCGAACAGTTCGTAGGGGCCGAGCGCGCCGGCCGCGTGGAGGAACGCCGCCGCCGCAATCCAGAGTGCGAGTCCAGCACCCATCTCGTGAGCGAACTCGCGGCGCACGAGAGTCGGCAGGAAGGTAACGGCCAGCGGGATGGCAGCGTTCACGACCAGCCCAGGATCGACCGTGACGAGCGCGTAGCCCACGACGATCGCCAGCAGCCCCTGGATCAACCGGACGGCGTGCCAGCACCGACGCTCGGAGAGAGCCAGTACGGTGTCGCTATCGGCCGTCACGACGCATCACCCGACAGTCCGCGACGGCCGACGCTGGCGGTCTCGTGGCGATAGAAGTAGAGTACGAAGAGAACGGCTGCGAGCCCGCCGAACGCAGTGGCGTAGACGAGATCCCACATCAGTTCGCCTTTCGTCGTGAGAAACGTCGTCGCGAAGACGACGTCGGAAACCCACTGGGCGATCACCCACAGCCCTGCCACGGCCATCGTCGCGAGAACGACGAACGCGACTGCAAAGCGTCCGGACATCTCGATCGGCGTGAAGGCGTCGAGTTCGACGGTGACGAGTAGCGCGATCGTCGCGACCGTGAGGAAGCCGGCGATCGGCAGGGTTCCGTACAGTCGAACCCAGATCGGGATGGCTGCAACTGTCAGTACCTCCCACGGAGGCATAACCAGCGCGTCCCGCCGAACGATCGCCGGCACGAACGCGAGGGCGGCGATCGCCGTCGCGAGGGTTGCCCAGAGAAACGAGCCCTGCCGGACGGTTACGAGGGCTGCAACGATAATCGAACACACCACCGGCCAGGCGAACACCGCGTTTATCCGTTCGTTCTCGATGAGCGACTGGAGGACCGGCATACTCCCTCACGGTGATTCGTCGGCGATCGGCCCGGTGCCCGGTTCGTCGCCGACCGCATCCGTCGGCCGGCCATCGATCACCGTCAGTCTCGAGTCGCGCTCGCGTCGTCGCATACGTCTCGCTTGAACGGGAAGGCGGAAACCGACGCGGCTTTCATACCAAGCGACCGGTGCCCGCGATTCGAACGGTCGTTGGTGAGTTGGCTGGACTCGATCGCCGTTGGAGTGGACGAACGCCGCGAGTCTGGCGGGGTCCCTTCGACACAGCCTCGGCTAGAACTGCATCGCTCCAGCGGGTTCTCGGTGCGCTGGAGAGACTCGCTGTGCTGGTCGAACGGGGGGAGTCGTGCCCATGGCGGCGACGAATCGGCGATCGAACTGCCCCTCGATCGACGCGCCCGCCGTTCCGGGCTTGAGACGGGCGAGCGGAAACCCTTAGAGGGTCGCCGTCCGAACGTCGAACGTGAGTGGAAATCGCGTCGTTCAGGGCCGGATGGTCACGGCAGAGAAACTCGCGGAACTGATCGAGGACGACTCGGTGATGGAAGTCGACTCGATCGAGGACGCGGACGAGGACTGTCCGGAGTGTGGCGGCAACGTCCTGGAGGTCGGCTACATGCCGTCGGTCACGGAGTTCGTCACCGGCCGGAAGTGCCAGGACTGTGACTGGAGCGACACCGATCGGGACTGACGCGTAGCGGCGCGACGGAACCGACGGGCCATCGATCGTGAACACCGTCGCCGATCGAGCGGCCGCGATCGGTCGAGCAGCCGGATCGAGCGACGCGGTGCTACCAGACGACCCACTCGAAGACGACCACGAGTACGGCCAGAAAGAGATGCTCGCCGTCGACGACGAACCCGTAGAACAGCGGTCCCCGATCGGGCGTCGCGAACGGGATGTACGCGCCGACGTAGCCGTTGAACGCGAGGAGAACGAGAAAAACCGTGGATAACACACCAGTCGCGACGATCGCGACAAGACTCGCCGCGACGAGGACGTTCGCCACTTGCGAGACGGTCCGGGTCCAGCCGGGACCGAACGTATTCGGGACGGTGCGAATACCCTCCGCTCGATCGCCCTCGATGTCCTTGACGTCGAAGATCACCGCGGCGATGGTGATCATCGCGCCGATGTAGCCGGCCAGAAACAGGACCTCGAACCGCCACGGCTGGCCGAAGTAGTAGCCGACCCCCAGCGGAATCAGGGCCCACGCCGCGCCGACGAACAGGTTCTTCACGAAGAACAGGCGCTTGACCCCCACCGTCGAGTACAGTATCGCGGCGAGCAGGGGCACGAGCATGAATCCGACGCCCGGGACGTCGAGTGCGATCGCGAAGCCGATCGCCGCGAGATAGAGCACGGCCCCGACGGCGAGCCAGATCCGGCCGTATCGCCTGATGAACGCCGCCCGCTGGGGGACGTTCGTCTCGTCTTCCTCGAGATCCGTGAATCGATTGACCGTGTAGACGAACATCGTGACCGCGAAGACGATGAAAAACGGCCGCGGATCGGGCGGCAGGTCGGCGAGCGCGATCGTCGTGACGACGACGCTCGCCGCGGAAATCGAGATGAAGACGTTGCTGTGAACGAGCACGCGCAACACCGCCGTCAGCGACGAGACCCATCGCCGTTGGCGGTGAGTGGTCGCACCGGCTGTCACGGCCGATCACCCTCTCGATCGGGGTGCAGACGGGCGACCGGTGGCGTCCGCGGGTCCCGATCGTCGGCCGCGTCGAATACGCGGCACTCGGCGGGACCGCATCGGGGACGGCACCCGCTCTCCGTCGGACCGGGATGGTGATCGGATGGGGACGCGATACCAGGAGACACCGGTTGTCACTGCTTGGTTCTGTACGGAGTCAAACGCTTCGGTGTCTCGGGTCGTCTTTCGCTCGTCGGCCGTCCAGTCGAGCGTTTCGAGGCATCCGGCCGTCGCGTCGTTTCGCTCAGCAGTAATGTACGGTCCAAACGTGCGACGAGTGTGACAGCTCGGAGGCCTGTCAGCCGCCGTCGCTGGCATCTACCTGTCAATTGAACGCTGTGCCCGAGTGGAAACTGGCAGGATTTAAGCAACGGCGGAACACCCGTTCGAATGGCCATGAAATTACACGAGTATCAGGCGAAGCAGGTCTTCGCCGACGCCGGTATTCCGACGCCGGCCTCTCAACTCGCCTCCGACGTCGACGGTGTCGTAACCGCAGCCGAGGAGATCGGGTACCCAGTAGCAGTGAAAGCGCAGGTCCAGGTCGGCGGCCGAGGGAAAGCCGGGGGGATCAAACTCGTCGAGGACGAGGACGAGGCCCGCGAGGCGGCCGACTCGATTCTCGGGATGGATCTCAAGGGCTACCGCGTGGATCGCGTGCTCGTCGAGGAAGCGGTCGACTTCACCAACGAACTCTACGTCGGGATCACGATGGACCGCGGCGAGGGCAAACCGGTCGCGATGGTCTCGACCCGCGGCGGCGTCAACATCGAGGAAGTCGCCGAGGAAGACCCCGATGCGATCGCACGCGAGCACGTCGATCCCTCCTTCGGCATGCACCCCTACCAGGCCCGCAAGGCCGTTTACGACGCGGGTGTCGGCCGATCCGTCGCGCGTGACGTCTCGAACGTCCTCATGACGCTCTACGAACTCTGGGAGAGCCGCGACGGTGCGGACGCCGAAATCAACCCGCTGATGGTAACGAGCGACGACGAGGTCATCGCGGCCGACGCCGTGATGAACATCGACGAGGACGCGCTGTTCCGTCAGCCCGAACTCGCCGAGATGGAAGAGGAGGCGGCGGGCGGCGACGAACTCGAGCAGAAGGCAGACGAGTACGACTTCGACTACGTTCGCCTCGAGGGGAACGTCGGTATCATCGGCAACGGTGCCGGACTCGTCATGACGACGCTCGACCTCGTCGACCACTACGGTGGCGAACCCGCGAACTTCCTGGACGTCGGCGGTGGCGCGAAGGCCCAGCGTATTTCGAACGCGCTCGACATGGTCTTCTCCGACGACAACGTCGACTCGGTCGTCTTCAACATCTTCGGCGGAATCACTCGCGGCGACGAAGTCGCCCGCGGGATCAACGAAGCACTCGAACAGTTCGACGACATCCCCAAGCCGGTCGTCGTCCGACTGGCGGGGACGAACTGGGAGGAAGGCATGGAGATCCTGAACGAGGACCTCGTGACGGTCGAACAGACCCTCGAGGACGCGGTCCAGCGTGCCGTCGAGTACGCTGGGGAGGTGAACGACCAATGAGCGTACTAGTCGACGACGACACGCGCGTCGTGGTACAGGGCATCACCGGCGGGGAAGGCAAGTTCCACGCCGAACAGATGATGGAGTACGGGACCAACGTCGTCGCCGGCGCGGTCCCCGGCAAGGGCGGGCAGGAAGCCGCCGGCGTCCCGGTCTACGACACGGTTCACGAGGCCGTCGAAGAGGAGAACGCCGACACGTCCGTCATCTTCGTTCCGCCGGCGTTCGCGGGCGACGCCATCTTCGAGTCGCTCGACTCCGGTCTCGACCTCGCAGTGGCCATCACCGAGGGCATCCCGACCCAGGACATGGCCCGGGTCAACAAACGGCTCTCCGAGACCGATACCCGGCTCATCGGGCCGAACTGTCCCGGTCTCATCACGCCCGGCGAGGCCAAACTCGGCATCCTCCCCGGCAACATCTTCGCCGAGGGGAACGTCGGCCTCGTCTCCCGCTCCGGCACGCTGACCTACCAGGTCGTCGACAGCCTCACCAACCGCGGCATCGGCCAGACGACCGCCATCGGCATCGGCGGCGACCCGATCATCGGAACGGATTTCGTCGACGCCCTGGAACTGTTCGAGAACGACCCCGACACCGACGCGATCGTCATGTGCGGCGAGATCGGCGGGGAAGACGAGGAGGAGGCCGCCGCTTACATCGACGAGCACGTCGACACGCCCGTCGCCGGCTTCATCGCCGGCCGCACAGCACCGCCGGGCAAGCGCATGGGCCACGCCGGCGCGATCGTCTCCGGTTCCGGCACCGGCACCGCCGAGAGCAAGATCAACGCGCTCAACGACGCCGGCGTCCCGGTCGGCGACACCCCCGAGGAAGTCGCCGACCACATCGAAGAGTTCCTCGGATAACGCCGCGCAGAGTTCGTTTCTCGATCGCTCTCTCCGTGCCCGATTCTATACGATCCAAATCTCGCGTCCCGATCGACTCCCCGCCGAACGGGTTCTCGTCCGGACTCGCGGCGTGTGGCACGGTTCCGCGAGTCGACGCGATCGGTTTGTGCATCGGCGACAACAGTCGGGCTTCGAGAACCGGTGAGAGCGCGGCGCAAAGAGGCACACGAGGCGGCGAACGGGGACGGATCGATCCGGAGAACGGACGCGTGCTGGTCCCCTTCGACCGCGGATGCCGAGGATATCGCCGTCCCGAGACGACCTAGAACAGACCGCCGATTTTCGATCGGAGCCAGCCGAGGATTCCCGACGACGACTGCTCGTCTTCGGGGTTCGCGAGGGTCCGGTCCTCGTCCTGGACGATCGGTGCGGAGTCGTCGGATTCAGACGCCGATTCGCGATCCGACGGCGCTTCCGAATCGGCGTCCGCGTCCAGTCCGGTTTCCGAATCGGTGTCGCCGGCGTCGTCCTCGTCCGACACCATGATCGAGCCTCCAGACTGCGATGAGCGTCCGACGTCGTCATCGTCGCCCTCCGCATCGGGAGTCGGCGACTCGTCCGCAGCGCCGGCCGGTGTATCCGTAGCTTCGGCAGAGCGACCGGTCCCGTCCCCGTCGGTATCGTCGCCGGCCCCGTCGTCCGAGTCCACCCAGAGGAACTCTTTTTCCTTCGTTCGGCCGGTGAGCAAGAGGTCCTCGAGCGCGTCCTCGTCGACGAGCAAGTCGTCGTCGGCCGGATCCGGATCCGGTTCGTCCGCACTCGCGATGATGTCCTCGGGACTTTCGTCCGCGAGCACGCCGTCCGTGTCGTCCCCCACGTCGGACTGGAGCTGATCGAAGACGTCGGCGGCCGTCCGGTCCTCGATCGTTTCGCTCCCCGTCGACGCGTCGCCGCGCTCGCGATCGGTCGGCCCCCCCTCGACCGACTCCGCGATCTCCCCGAACAGTTCGTCCGCGCTCGGCCCCGCCTCGAACGACCCGTCGCTCGCGTTTTTGTCTGCGGTACTATCAGTCATACACTCGCTCACTGCCAATTGATTATCACACGCCTTTAACTTTTGGAATTTTTGTCAGTTTCGAGGAGTGTTATAACTGAAACGTGAGTGTAGTGGCTGTCGACCCGTTCCGGGGTGGCTCGACCCGTACACGCATCCATCCCCGTTCGGGAATGTGACCCGTTATTTTAATCTCTGTGACACTACTTGTGCACGGAAGTCAGCGCCGCGGTGAGAACGATGGCCGCTGGAAGCGTGACGGGTGCTACGTGCGATCGACGAAATCGACGATCCGGTCGGCGATCGCTTCGCCGGCGTCTTCCTGCAGGAAGTGCGCGGCATCCTCGATCCAGACGTCCGGCTGGTCGCCCGCCGTCGGCAACAGGTCGCGCATGGGGTCGCGGTTCCCGGAGGTGATGGGATCGTTCGCGGCGAAGAGGACGAACGCCGGGTTCTCCCACTCGGCGAGTCGCTCGCGGGCGGACGCGAACAGGTCGGCCCCGGGGTCGTCGGGTGACTGGGGGACCAGCCCCGGGAACGTTCGGATCCCCTCCATGTGACGTTCGTCGGGGAAGGGGGCGCGATAGGCGTCGCGGACGGCCTCCGAGAGACCGTGGTAGGTCCCGTTCTCGATCAGTCGCCCCACGTCCAGGTCGTCGGCCGTCGCGACGAGGTCGGCGAACTGGTGCCAGATCGCCGGCATGTCCTGCGTGCCGTCCGGGAGACCGGTGTTCATCGGGACCAGCCGCGCGAACCGATCGGGCTGGTGGGCCGCGAGCGAGAGTCCGAGCAACCCGCCCCAGTCCTGGCAGACGAGCGTGACGTTCGTCAGGTCGAGTTCCTCGACGAAGGTCTCGACGGCGTCGTAGTGCATCTCGACCGTGTACGCCGCCCGATCCTCGTACCTGTCCGATCGGCCACAGCCGATCAGATCGGGTGCGATCACGCGGCCCCGATCGGCTAGCCGTGGGATCATCTTGCGGTAGAGGAACGACCAGGTGGGTTCACCGTGGAGACAGAGGAACGTCTCGTGCGTCTCACCAGCCTCCGGCGACGGTCCCGCCTCGACGTACGCCATCCGAACGTCCCCCACGTCGACGTACTGGGGCTCGTAGTCGAACGACGGGAGGTCCGCGAATCGGTCCTCGGGGATGCGAACAACCATGTGTTGTGGTGCCAGGTGACACTATTCAAGCCTTCGGAATCGCAACAGCCGTCTCGAATCGTCGGACTCGTGTACGAACTCGGCTCCGAGTGAATCGATCGTCTCGCAGACCGAACGTGCAACTGCCATGACTGTCCCCAACAATTATAGGTTCGTCAACCGTCGTTCGAATCGTGGTTTACGAGACGAACAACGAGACGGTCGACGACGCGCTCGAGCGGGTTCTGGCCGGCGAACGACTCGACCGCACCGACGGGCTCGCGCTGCTTGCCCAGCCGGTCGAACCGCTCGCCGAGGCCGGCGCAGCCGTGCGCGATCACTTCGGCGACGGCACGGTCGACGCCTGCTCGATCGTCAACGCGAAGGCGGGCAACTGCGCCGAGGACTGTGGCTTCTGTGCCCAGTCGGTTCACTTCGACACCGGCATCGACACCTACGGCTTCCTCGGCCCGGAGAAGATCCTCGAAGCGGCCAAGCGCGCCGAGCGCGACGGCGCACAGCGGTTCGGGATCGTCGTCGCCGAGAAGGGCGTCTCGAAGGAACGCCGA
Organism: Halosolutus halophilus; assembly: GCF_022869805.1. Classification (NCBI taxonomy): domain Archaea; kingdom Methanobacteriati; phylum Methanobacteriota; class Halobacteria; order Halobacteriales; family Natrialbaceae; genus Halosolutus; species Halosolutus halophilus. Next base: position 2,231,983 of record NZ_CP094974.1, read on the forward strand.
CCCGACGAGTGGGCGGACGTCCTCGAATCGATCCGACTCGTCCGAGATGAGTGCGACCTCGAGGTCGACGCCTCCCTGGGGATTCTCACCGAGGAGGAGGCTGCCATCCTCGCCGAGGAGGGGATCAACCACTACAATCACAACATCGAAACCTCCCCGCGGTACTTCCCTGAAATCGTCGAGAGCCACTCCTTCGAAGATCGGGTGAAGACGCTCGAAGTGGCCAAGGAGTCCGGGATGGACCTCTGTGCCGGCGTCATCCTCGGCATGGGCGAGACGCCGACCGATCGGGTCGAGGCCGCGATCGCCCTGCAGGACGTCGGCATCTCCTCGCTCCCGGTGAACGTCCTGAACCCGGTCCCGGGGACGCCGCTCGCCGAGCAGGGCGTCGACATCACCACCGAGGAGATCGTCAAGACGGTCGCGGTGTACAAACTGCTCCATCCCGAGTCGCGGGTGCGACTCACCGGCGGCCGCGAGGTGAATCTCGATTCCGACGAGCAGCACCTGCCGCTGGAGGCGGGTGCCGACGGGATCCTCACCGGCGACTACCTGACGACCGAGGGGCAATCGCCCGGCGAAGACATCGAGATCATCGAACGCGCGGGTCTCGAGCCAAACCGGGAGGCGAACGACTTCGACCCCGAGGTGGTCAAGGCTCGCCACGGCGCGTCATCCGACTCGTCGTCCGAGACGGCAGCGAGCACAGGCGCAGAACCGAGCGACGACTAGCGGATCAAGGCGATTACCAGTACACCGACATCCATGGAGGAAACCACGTTTGCGGTACTCGGAACCGGCGGCATCGGACGACGAACGCTCGAAGTCAGTCAGCACAAGGACGCTCTCACCCCCGTCGCGGCCTGCGATCGCCACGGCACCGCGATCGACTTCGACGGACTGGACGTCGACGAATTGCTCGCGGCGACGGAGGGGAATATCGACGGCGAACCGCGAGACGACGAGGTCGCGACGGACGGCGGAACGGGTGCGACGGCCGCCGACGGTGAGGGCGGCATCAAACAGCACGGCGAAGACAGGGGCGTCGTCGCCTCGAGTCAGGCCCGCCCCAGCGAGGACCCCATTCGGGACGTCATCGATCGCGGTGATCGGATCGACGCCGTCCTGCTCGCCCTCCCCAACTACGAACACGACTTCATCCCGCGCGTGGCCGATCGGTTCGTCGAGAGCGGCTACTCGGGCGTCATGATCGACGTCCTCAAGCGCTCCCGCGTGATCGACATGCTCGACGATCGCAGCGACGAGTTCCGGGAACAGGGCATCACCTTCATCTGTGGGGCCGGCGCGACCCCGGGCTTTCTCACCGGCGCGGCCGCGCTGGCGGCCCAGTCGTTCGTCGAGGTCGAGGCCGTCGATATCCGGTGGGGCGTGGGTCTCAAGTCCGGCTACGAGGACAACCGCGGCACCGTCCGCGAGGACATCGCGCACCTCCCGGAGTACGACATCGAAACCGTGCGCGACCTCTCCGAGACCGAAATCGAGGCGATCATCGACGAGCACGACGGCGTCATCGAGTTCGAGGACATGGAACACGCCGACGACGTGCTGCTCGAGCGCGCCGGCGTCTGTGACGCCGAGGACGTGCGCGTCGGCGGGATTCTCGACGTTCGCAGCGACGAGAAGCCGACGACGACCACCGTCTCCGTGACGGGGACGACCTTCGACGGCGAGACGGCGACCAACACCTTCCGGCTCGACGACGCGACGAGCATGGAGGCGAACGTCAACGGCCCCGCGCTGGGCTACCTGAAAGCCGGCGTCCGGCGGAACCGTGCCGGCGAGTACGGCGTCTTCGGACCGGCCGAACTGATGCCCGGTTTCTAGACCGCGCTGACAGTCACTGCGCACCCGATCGCACGACGGCTGTGAGATCGGTGTGGAACTCGGTTCGGGTGCGCCGAGACGCGACGACATTTGCCACCTCACTCGACCTGATTTCCACCCAGACTGCCGATACCGGCCGATTCTGGCCTCAGAAACAGCGTTCTTGGGTCGGCGCGAATCGCGTCGATCGGAACCGTGAAAATGAAACCACGTCGATGACTCGGTTCACTCGAATGGACGACCGCGACCGCGGGTTCGACCTCAGGGGCCGACTCGACGACCTCGAGGCGAACGATCTGAAGCGAACGCTGGCTCCCGTCGATCGGGTCGCCGAGCGCGGCTACTTCGCACCACCGTCGGGCGGTGACCTGCCGGTGCTCGGGGCCGAAGAAGCACTGGTCTTCGCGTCGAACAACTACCTCGGATTGACCGACGATCAGCGCATCCAGAATGCGGCCCGACAGGCCGCTGCGACCGTCGGGACGGGAGCCGGGGCCAGCCGTTTGGTGACGGGCGATACGCTGGCCCACCGGGACCTCGAACGATTGCTCGCCGAGACCAAGGGAACCGATCGTGCGCTTGCCTTCTCGTCGGGGTACGCCGCCAACGTGGGGACGATCGCCGCACTGGCCCCGGACGTGATCTTCTCGGACGAATACAATCACGCGAGCATCGTCGACGGCTGCAGGCTTTCGGGGGCAGATACAGAGGTCTACGACCACTGCGACGCGGCGAGCCTGCGGTCGAAGCTCGAGGCGCGTGCCGACCGGCCCGGGGCCGAGGCGGAATCGTGGCTGATCGTCTCCGACTCCGTGTTCAGCATGGACGGCACCGTCGCGCCGCTCGAACGGATCTGCGACGTCGCGGAGGCGTTCGGTGCGTGGGTCATGGTCGACGAGGCTCACGCGACCGGCCTCTACGCCAACGGTGGCGGCGTCGTCCAGGCAGAAGGACTCGCAGACCGGGTCCAGATCCAGCTCGGGACCCTGTCGAAGGCGCTCGCCAGCCAGGGCGGCTACGTCGCCGGCGGCGACGCCCTGATCGAGTGTCTGGTCAACGACGCCCGATCGTTCGTCTTCTCGACCGGTCTCAATCCGCCGGCGGCCGCGGCCGCGAGCGAAGCGCTGCACGTCGCGCGCCACGGGACCGTCCGGGAACAACTCTGGGAGAACGTCTCCCACCTCCGGGACGGACTCGAGTCGATGGGCTTTACGGTACTCGGGGACTCCCAGATCCTCCCCGTCCTCGTCGGCGATCGGAGCGACGCACTCGCGCTGGCCGACCAACTCCGGGACCGAAACGTCGTCGCACCGGCGATCCGGCCGCCGACCGTTCCCGAGGGAACCAGCCGGATCCGCGTCGCGCCGATGGCGACCCACGATCGGGAGGACGTCGTGGCCTGTCTCGAAGCGTTCCAGGCCGCCGGCCAGGAGGTCGGGATACTGTGACGAACGCGGGCACCGCGACACCGATCGCGATCGTCGGCACCGACACCGACGTCGGCAAGACCGTCGTCACGGCGGGACTCACGCGCTGGTTCCGCGAGGAGGGACTCGAAGCGCGGGCGATCAAACCCGCCCAGACCGGCCACCCGCCCGACGACGACGCGGGCTTCGTCGCCGAGGCGTGTAGGGACGACGACGCGGCGATCTGTCCGCGGTACCTCGAACCGCCGCTCGCGCCGCGCGTCGCCGCCGCGGAAGCCGGTGAGACGCTCACCTACGAGTCGATCCTCGCCGCCTGCCAGCAGGCGATCGACGCGACGCCGGTCCCGATCGTCGAGGGAATCGGCGGCCTTCGCGTCCCGCTGGCCGGCGACAGGGAGGTGATCGACCTCGTCGCGGACTGCTCGGCGGCGGCGATCGTCGTCACGCGATCGGGGCTGGGAACCCTGAACCACACGGCGCTGTCGGTCGAGGCGCTCCACCGCCGTGGCGTTCCGGTCCGCGGAATCGTCTGCAACGAGTACGAGGGCGAGACTGTCGCGGAGCGGACGAACCCTGCCGAACTCGAACGGCTGACGGGGACGCGGGTAGAGACGGTTCCGCCGCTCTCGGGGTCCGATCCACGACGACTGGCCGAAGGGGTTCGCGACGCGCTGTCACCGGCGTTTCGCGACCGGCTTTCGGCAGGGGAGTTCTAGACTGGCGGGGTCGGCCGCTGGTCGCTCTCGACGCTCGACTCGGACACGTCGTCGAGTTCGTCGATGAGGTACGAGACGATCTCTGATTTGCGGTGTTTCACCTCGAGGTGGACGTGGAGATCCGTCTGTTCGCCGTACGCGTCCGCACAGAGTGGACAGTTGTAATCGTTCATCGGTAGCCGCTCACCGTCGAGTACTGTCATCAGTCACCGACGTAATAGTGTCGATCAGTCTATATCTCGATATATTACTGGCTGATAAAACGTGGTTCAATGAATCGATAATTTTCGGCGGGTGGCGTGACGACGTCGCGTTCGACGACGCGCACTACATGAAGTCCGTCAGTCCGGACTGGTCGTCGTCCGGTTCGTCGGCCGACGACGGTTCGTCCGTCTCGCTACCGTCGGCGTCGTCGTTCGACTCGCTCGTGGCGGTGAGGGTCTGCTGGTCGTTCTCGCTCTCGTCCCCGGTATCGCTGCCGGGTTCGTCCTCCGACGAGTCGGTGGCTGTCCCCCCGTTCGCGTCCTCGGGCTCGAAGAACGCGTTCCCGGAGTGAGCGACCGTCTGTTCGTCTCGCAGTTCGTCGGCGTCCTCGACGATCGACTGGACCTTGTTGGTGTCTTTCCCGCTGCCGGTGACGAACGAGACCTCTTTCTCGTCGAGGTCGTAGATGGCGGCCATGCGGACGGTGAGATCGCGGTTCTTGCAGTGGTGGGTCATCGCCGAGAGGAACGGCAGGATCTCGCGGCGGGCCGTCGCGACGCTCGTCCCCTCGCGTTCGGCGATGCGTTCTGCGATCGCGTCTCGCGTGTTCCGGGCCCCCTTGGTCCGCCCGAGTTTCGACCAGTAACTCGGCGGCCCATACCGGGTCCAGCCGCCTTTCGGTTCGCGGCGCGAGGCGGCGACGCCGGCGGTCATGTTGTCGGTCGCGTACCGCCAGTAGGAGTAGTCCTGCGTGGCCCGCACGCGACCCAGCCAGCGGTCCGCGTTCGAGAGGAACTCGTAGGCGTCGGCCAGTTCCGCGCCCTCGTAGTCTTTCGGCACGTTGTCCTCGATCCAGTTGAGCAGGTCGTCCGGCGTCTCGTCGACGTCGTAGGACGCCCGGAGGGCCCCCTCGGCGTCTTCCTCCTTGATGAGCGCGTCGAGGTAGTCGAAGATTCCCTCGGTGGTGTCGCGCTCGCCGGTGACCACGTCCTCGACGGTTAACGTCTCTGCTTCCTCGGCGACCGCCTGCAGGTCGTTGACCGCCGATCGAAGGTCGCCGCTCGTGTTCTCCGCGATGGCCTCGAGGGCTTCCTCCTCGTACTCGACGCCCTCGCGACGGCAGATGTCCCGCAGGACGGGCACGATCGATCGTTTGGAGACGTCCCGGAACTCGATCGTCTCGCAGGCGTTGCGCAGGGACTGGCTCATGTCGTAGAACTCGTTGGCGACGAGGACGATCGGCTGGTTGGCGTCCTTGACGACCCGCGTGACTTCGCGGGAGCCGCCGTAGTCCGCGTTGCCGTGGAAGTTGTCGGCCTCGTCCAGAACGACGAGTCGGCGGCCGGCCCCGCCCGCGGTGAGCGTGCCGCTCTTTGCGGCTTCGCCGGCGATTCGTTCGATCACGTCCGCCTGCCGGTTGTCGCTGGCGTTGAGTTCCATCACCGGCCACCCCATGTCGTTGGCCAGCGCGTGGGCGGCCGAGGTCTTCCCGACGCCGGGACTGCCGTGGACGATCACTGACTGCCGGTGCTCGTCCCAGGTTTCGGCCCACTCTTTCAACTGGTCGCGGGCCTTGTTGTTGCCGCGTACCTCCGACAGCGTCGTCGGGCGGTACTTCTCCGTCCAGTCGGTCATTGGACACTGGTTGGTTCGAGTCGCGTTTAGTGGTTGCGGAGCGTCACTCCTCGGCGACCGTCTTCAGATCGAGACGAGTTGTGAACTCTGCGTACGTGTCGTCGCTGGAGACGATCGGATCGTCCCCCGATTCGACGAGATGGAGTGCGTCGAACGGCGTGAACCCGTGGTCTTCGACGTACGTCGCCGCGGAGACGACCGTATCGACGTCGCCGCGGACGTCGACGAGAGTGGCGGCGTTCGTGACGACGCGTTCGGTATCTCGTTCCTCACGGTAGGCAACGAGAAGGAGTTCGATGAGCGTGAACTGTGACGTCCACAACTCGTCCCGGTGGTCCCGATACACGGTTTCAGCGGCCTCTCCCAGCCAGTCTTCGTCCTTGATGAGCGCGAGAAGAAAATCGGTTTCGGCGTACATTTAGCGTCCGGCCTCGTCAAGGGCTGCTTCGCGTGCTTCGTCGCGGAGTTCGTCGGCCGATTTGTCGATATCTGCGAATTCGTCCCTGAGCGCTTCGAGCGGGTCGTCGGCGATCGGAACTAACTTGATTCCCTCGGGAAGCTGAACGATGTGATACCGGTCGCCGTATCGTTCACGGACTTCCTTCGGAAGCGTGAGACGGCCGCGGTCGTCCAGCGCTACGTCGGACATGTCTCCGTGTACGGTGGGCAAAAATAAAAACGTTCCCCGGTTTAGCCAAGACACCCATCTCTGGTATTACACGTCAGCATTCGTTTCCGTATTCGTGAGCGAACGACGAGCGTCCGTCGAGGTTAGCACACCGAATCTACATCGCATTTTATCGACTTCTCGGTCCAGTCGATCATTGCTGCGTGATTGGGTGAGTCGCGTTTAGTGGTTGCGGAGCGTTACTCCTCGCCGATCGTTTGCAAGTCGAGACGAGATGTGACGTCTTGTTCACTATCAGTCGAGAGGCCCGGGGCGGTTAATGGTTCCAGAGCTATCTGCCGTTCCCCTTTGACGGTCTCGAGGTCGAGTCGAGAGGCGAATCCCTCGTATGCGGCTCTGTCGAAACCCGAGTCTTCGGACACAGTTTGGCGTGAAACGGTCGGCGAGTTAGGCTGCGAATTTGCCGAGAGACTACCGCGTAACTGATCGTATCGAAGCGTCGCTGGACAGGTACTCCTGTGCGGGATAGAAACTCATCATGTTCTTTCGGTTAAAAACACATAGTTCTACCGGCGTGTTCCGGGGATACCCGTAGAGCCTCATAAGCGGGGGATGTGGAGGTGATCAGATCATGACCGAAGACGTACTTACCAGAGAACAACGTGACAGGTTCGTCCATAATGGCTTCGTCGTTCTCCGAAACGCGATCCCACAGGCGCTTCTCGACGAGGCGCTTGCAGTAGCCACGAAAACGGTTCCCGAGGACTTGAACGACTTCGAGGAGATGGCCGCCGGTCCTGAAGACCGCCACTACTGGAATACCCTCGACGACATGGCTCCGTTCCGACCACTCAACGACCACCTTCAGGAGTATGCCGAGGAATTCGTCGGAACGGGTGGGCTGGTATCACCGGATGAGTTCGCACAAATTGCCGTTCGGTATCCGACGGGTGAGTTCTCCAGTACTCCGGACCATCCGATGACTACCACGCACGGAAACCCACACGTTGACATCTTCGACGAGTCCGGAGAACTCCAGCCGTTCACGATCGCCGCGACGACGTATCTAGAGGACGTGCATCCCCGCGGTGGCGGCCTAACGGTCTGGCCCGGGACACACTGGCGAATCGCCGAATACCTCTCCGAACACAGCCTCGAAACGTTCTCAAATGAGGCGGTAAAGCAGGTACTCGACTCGGGTGCGAGCCCCTTCGAAGTCAGTGGACCTGCGGGAACGGTCGTACTCTGGCACAACCTTCTCGTCCACACGGGCGGGTGTAATCTGGGACGACAGCCACGTATCGCATCGTTCACCCGATTCCGCCGCCACGACGAGGAAGAAACGAGCCAGAACGCCGCCAGAAACCCGTTCGAATACTGGGACGGGGTCGAGAAGTAGACTCACCGTATCGACCGCCTCGAGGGAGCGATCGAACCGGGCGTGATCGCCCATCGTGATACACGGTACTTCTAAGCAACTGCCAGCACTGTATTCCCGTGATGGCGGATCGCATCGATCTCGTCACCCGATCGCTCCGCGACGCGACGCGACGCGAGTTCGACCGTCGCGTCGACGAGCAAGCCGCCCGCCTCACCGACACCCTTCCCACAGGCCGACTCGACAGCCCCACCTTCGGACTCGGGCTGGAACTCGAAGCCTACGCCGTCGACGACGCGGGTCGGCTCGCCCGAGTACCCGACACCGTACTCGAGGGGCCCTGTGAGAAGGAACTCGGAGTGCACAACGTCGAATTCAACACCGACCCGGACCAGTTCGACGGTGACGGAATCGCCGTACAGGCGGCACAGCTCCGTCGCGACTATCGGACCGTGCAACGCGCCGCCGATCGGGAGGGGATCGCGATCGTCCTGGACGCCACGTGGACGATCCCGCCCCCGGAGGGCAGTCGCGCGTATCTCGCGGACGCCCGCGAAACTGAGGGGGTGACGATCGCCGAGAACATGACGCCGTCACCCCGTTATCGCGCGATCGACAACGATATCCTGGGGCAGACTGGCGGATCGATCTCCCTCTCGGTGCCGGGTGTCGAGCGTACGTTCCCGTCGATCCTGTTCGAATCGCTCGCGAGTTCGATCCAGCCCCACCTGCAGGTTCCCGACAGCGAGGCGTATCCGCGCTACTACAACACCGCCCTCGGGACCCTCGGTCCGGTGCTCGCGCTCGCGACGAATTCACCGCTGTTGCCACCGGATCTGTACGACGTCGACGATCCGCACCGCGTGCTCGACGACACGTACCACGAACTCCGGATACCGGTGTTCGAACAGTCCATCAACGGGGCGTGGGAGAAAGTCCGCTTCCCCCGCGAGATACGGCACGCAGCCGAGACCGTCGACAGGCTCGTCGAAGATCCGACCTGCGCTCCGTTTCTTCGCGAGTGGCTCGTCGACGACGACCGCGAGGCGTTCCCGGACCTGTTTTGGGAGCTCAACCACAAGCGAGGGACGTACTGGCGGTGGCTCCGCACCGTCATCGGCGGTCAGCCGGTCGATCGAGGTGACCGCTGGTCGATTCGCATCGAATACCGACCGCTTCCCACCCAGCCGACGATCACGGAGAACGTCGGGCTGCAGTGTCTGGTCGCCGGACTCGTCCGCGGCCTGTGTGCGGTCGACCATCCGCTGGTGACCCTCGATCGGGGCGCGGCCGAACGGAGCTTCTACGCCGCGGTCGAAGACGGACTCGACGCCGAACTCGCGTGGGTCACCGTCGACGGCGACCGAACGACCGATCGAACCGCCATCTACGAGGAACTCTTCGAGTTCGCCCGCCGCGGGCTCCGCGAACAGGGCGTTCCCGCAGCGACTATCGAGGAGTATCTCGATCCGATCGAGGCTCGCTGGACCGATCGGACGACGCCGAGTCGGTGGAAGCTGGCCCGCGTCACCGACCACCTCGACGCCGGCAGGCGATTCGACGACGCCGTCGCCGAGATGCAAACCGAGTACTTCCGTCGGGCGAAGTCCGGTGTGCCGATCGCGGAGTGGTCCTGACCGCGTCTCGGCAGCGATCGAACGGGTTCCGGCGAACTCAGCCCGACGGTTCCTCGACTTCCGGAACGGTCTCGCCGACGATCACTCGCGAGACGCGCGTTCCCTCAACCGCTTCGACGGTCATCTCGTAGCCGTCGGCCCCGATCGTGTCACCGACTTCGGGCGGGCGCCCGAGGCGGTGCAACACCAGTCCGCCGATCGTGTCGAACGCGTCGCTCTCGAATTCGGTTTCAAGAAGGTCGTTCACCGCCGCGAGCGTGACGCCGCCGTCCATGGCGTGGCGTCCGTCTGCGAGTTCGTCGATCGAGGGCTCCATCTCCGCGGTGTCGAACTCGTCCTGGATCTCGCCGACCACCACCTCGATGACGTCCTCGATGGTCAGGATGCCCTCGAAGGCACCCCATTCGTCGATCACGACTGCCATCTGGACGTTCTGCTTGCGGAACTCCGTGAGGACCTCGTCGATCCGGCGGGTTTCGGGGACGATGATCACCTCACGAGCGAGGTCGCGTGCGGTCGGCTCGTCGGCGCCCCGATCCGCCGTTCGATCTGCGGCCTCGATCGCCTGGAGGACGTCTTTGGCGTGAACGAATCCGATGACGGGCTCCTCGGCGTCCTCGTCGACGACGGGCAAGCGTGTGTAGCTCCCGCTCGAGGCGGCGGCCCGGAGCTCCGAGAGGGGCATGTCGGCGCGAACGGTCACGACGTCTGGGCGCGGGACCATCACCTCGCGGGCGACCGTGTCGCTCAGGTCGAAGATCGCCTCGATCATCTCGACCTCGTCCATGTCGACGGCTCCCTGCTGGCCGGACTGGGAGACGATGCGCAGGATCTCCTCCTCGCTGTGGGTGTCGTCGCTCTCGGAGGCCGGTTCGACGCCGATGAGTCGCGTAAAGAAGTTCGCCGTCCCGTTGAACACGACGATCCCGGGGAGGAAGACGTAGTAGAAGAACTTCATCGGCGCGGCGACCAGCAGTGCGATCCGCTCGGCGTCGGCGATGGCGAGGGTCTTCGGTGCGAGTTCCCCGAAGACGACGTGCAGGAACGTGATGATGCCGAACCCGATCGCGATCGCGACCAGGTGAATCGACCCCGCCGGTAGCACCGAACCGAGGACGGGTTGGATGAGCGAGGCGATCGCCGGTTCGCCGGCCCACCCGAGCCCCAGCGACGCGATCGTGATGCCCAGTTGGGTGGTCGCGAGGTAGTCGTCCAGGTTCTCCTCGGCCTCCTGGAGGAGTTTCGCCGACCGTCGACCCTCCTCGACGAGCGCGTCGATCTGGGTCGGTCGGATCCTGACGTACGCGAACTCCGCCGCGACGAAAAAGCCGTTCAGGAAGACCAGGAAGAAGGCGAACGCGAGTCGACCCAGCGAGAACGCGAGGTCTACCTCTACCATCGGCCTACCCTCGCAGACTGCGATCGACCCGGCTGCGCCGGTACCGGGGTGGGCGCACTCCGTCTTCGACGCTCGATTCGACTGATTCGTCCGGCCGATCCGGGCGACCGGCGGTCGCCGATCGACGGACGAGATGTACTGGCAGTCTCATCGCCAGTAACCACGATCATACGAACGCTTGGCACAGGGCTTACAAAACCGTGCCGCAAGCGATCGCCCCAGTCGCGTCGGTGACGAGTGACCTCGGTCCCCCGGAAGCGATCCCCGTCGAACCCGGAGCGGATAACTGCCTGAGCCCCGAAGGCCGGCTATGAACGTCGCGATCGTCACCGTCGGTGACGAGTTACTGGCCGGAACGACGACGAATACGAACGCGTCGTGGCTGGCCGAGCGGATCACCGATCGTGGGAGTTCGGTCGAACGAATCCTGACGATCCCCGACGATCGAGGCCTCATCGCCGACTACGTCGATCGCTGGAGCGACGCGTTCGACGCCGTGATCGTCACCGGCGGCATCGGCGGCACGCCGGACGACCTGACGGTTGAGGCGGTCGCGGAGGGCCTCGAGCGCGACCTCGTGGTTCACGAGGGGATCCGAGATCGACTCGCCGAGAAAGCGGCCGCGTTCCGCGAGGAGAACCCGGATCTGGTGGCGGAGTACGACCTGCAACTCGACGTCGACGCCGCGGCCTCGATCCCCGCGGGCGCGACGCCGATCGTCGTCGACGAGGGCTGGGCCCCGGGCTGTGTCGTCGAGAACGTCTACGTGTTCGCGGGGATCCCCGACGAGATGCGGGCCATGTTCGGGCAGGTGGCCGACGAGTTCCGGGGGGATTCGACCGCGGAAACGCTGTACACGCCGGCCCCGGAGGGTGCGCTTCACGAAGCGCTAGAGGGGGTCACCGATCGGTTCGACGTCGCGGTCGGTAGCTATCCCCGAAGCGAGCACCGACCCGGCCGGATCCGCGTCTCGAGTACCGATCCGGAGACGGTCGCGGACGCGATCGCGTGGCTCCGGGAGCACGTGGAGACGACCGACCCGCCGGCGAGCGAGGGAGAAACGGAGTAGCCGTCCCGCGGTGCTCCCGGCGTGGATTCCGCTCAGTCCGATCGCCGATCCTCGACGATCCGCACGAGAACCGTCAGCAAACCGGCGACGGTGAGCACGAATCGCTCACCGGTTCCCGCGATCGGAAAGACCCGCTCGATGCCCGTTGCAGGTTCGTCCCGCGTCGGATCGACCCCCGTCCTGTAGTGGGTGTTCTCGGTCGTGCCGCGGGCCGTCGACTCGGCGACCTCCCCGGTCTCGAGTTCGACGAACGTCTGGACGACCCCGCGCTGGTCTGTCACGAGCAACTCCCCGGAGAGATCGTAGAAGCGATCGTGAAGCGGCCAAAAGAGGTTGACTCCGTTGAAGAAGGCGTCAAAGAGGACGTGTGCGAACAGCACCGCGGCGAGCGTGGCCCACGCGACGCGGTGACCGTAGTCACCCCACCGATCACGGAGGGCGGACTTCTCGCGGATCGCGCCGTCCCACAGCACGACGGCGGCGGGGATGAGCACGATCCAGACGTTGTGCAACGCCGCGCGGTGCGTTCCGGGGACGACGATCCCGATCAGCGTATCCAGATCGAGGAGGGCGCTACACCCCATCACGATCAGGATCGCCCGGGTATCGAACTCCTCGCCGAGCAACGCGACCCCGACCAATCCCGCGAACGCGACGTGGACGACGGTCGATGGCATATCGGGCCGACTCGAACCGCGAGGGCTTTACTGTTTGGGCGATCGAAAAGTCAGTCTCTCGGACGAGATCGTCACCGATACAGCGACAGGTAGAGCATCCCGAACCCGATGATAAACGGAATCGTCTCGACGATCCGGAACAGGGTCGAAAGCGTTGGGACCTGTGAAACGATCGTCGTGAGTGCAACCCCCATACTGAGAAACGCGAACCCGATGAACGCGGATTCCAGCCGCTTCGTTTTGTTCATTCTGTACGATTGAAAGCTGATGAGCGTCAGGCCCAGTGCGAGCGCAAACACGGCCATCTGCATCGTCATAAGGACGGCTTCGGCTATCTCATTCATGTCTCCCATCACCCGTCGGTATCGATCGCACGATCACGTCACGGCTGTAGTTGCGGGACATCGTCTCTCCTAGGTCGCACCGAGTTCGTCCCAGAGTTGGGTAAACCGGTCCGGGAGGTTTTCTTCACGGAAAATACGAACGTCGTACTCGTCGTCTTCCAGTGAGATGACCGTGCTATTGAAATTGGACTGGAACTCCTTGTAGTGGTTGCCGTCGTCCGCGACGAGCGTCCGGTGCTTGATGAGGTCGTAGTCCTCGAGGAGTTCGAGGCGTCGATAGATCGTCGGCTGGGACAGATCCAGCCGTTCCGCCAGTTCCTTCGCCGAACAGGGTTCGCGGCTGATCGAGGCGAGGACGGTTCTGGCGTGTTCGTCCCCGATCATGTCAAGAATGTCTTCGATGGAGGACTCTTCATCCATGTGGTGTTCCTATAGAGAGACGGAGCAAAAGACTTTCCCAGTTTTCAAACCGTCAGTCGCGATCGAGATATTTACGGCGTGAAAGCCCGGTGCTCGATCGAACCCGGTCGGAGAGCGGCAAAAACCGTCCCGTTCCGAGGGGGCTTTCTCAATTTGCGAAAATACCTATTTATACCCCTTATCCCCGTCCGAAGCCACTGCCGATGGTATATGATCTACCGGTATGATGGACCGGTATGGCAACGACAGATGGTGTGTCAAACGGGATGACCGAACCGTGTTCCGAGTGCGAGACAGAGACGCTACACGAGGTGTCCGTCCAGCTCGTAACCGAAGCAGGGAGTGGGGAAAACGCCCAGTATTCGCGGGAACCCTACCGCGTCCGGGAGTGCCAGCGCTGTGGCAACCGCGAGAGCCAGCGGATGAACAACGCCTGAGCGTACCGGTTTCCACCCGGAACGACGTTGGCGGGGACGGTGGCGACGCTCATTCGTTCTTCTCGGTCCGATACGTTTCGGCGATTCGAAAGAGTACCGTCCCGAGTCCCGCCGCGGTGAGCACGAACAGCTCTCCCGTGTCCGCGATCGGAAACGTCCGTTCGGCACCGTTCGCGGGCTCTCCGGGCGTCGGGTTGAACCCGGTCGAGTAGTACGTATCCTCGGTGGTGCCGCGGGCCGTCGCGTCGGTGATTCTGTGGCTGCCATCGTCGAACTCGACGAACGTCTGTTCGATCCCGCGATCGCTGGAGAGGAGCAACTCGCCCGAGAGATCGTAGAACCGGTCGTGAAGCGGCCAGAGGAGGTTGACGCCGTTGTAGAACGCGTCCAGCAGGACGTGTGCGAACAACAGCGTGACGAGGGTAACCCAGATCACCCGGTAGCCGTACGCCCCCCAGCGCGCGTGGACGGCCGACTCCTCGCGGAGACTCGCGTCCCAGTACAACAGCGCGCCCGGAACGAGGAGGAACCAGACGTTGTGAAAGAGCGCACGGTGAGCGCCGGGAAAGTAGATTCCGATCACCGTATCGGCGTCGATCGTCGCGGTCACGATCATCACGGTGAGAATCGCCTTCGTGTCGAACCGGTCGCCGAGCAATGCGGTCCCGAGCAGTCCCGCGAACGCGACGTGGACGAGAACCGATGGCATACGCTGTCTGTGGTATGGTACCGATATTCAATGTACTCCCGTCTTTCGAGACGCGCGACTGCGATCGCGATCAACCGCGGATCGCCTGCGAGATCGATCGGTCTCCAGAAGCTACTTGATGCGACCACGCAACCGACGCACATGGGCGGACGTGGACCGAAACGAGAACTCGCAGAGAAGATCGCCGGGGAGATCACGCTGAGTGCCGATCCCGGTGCCACGTTACGCAAGTGGCGGACCGACTTCGGAATCTCCCAGACCGATCTGGCGGCGGAGATCGACGTCTCCTCCTCGGTCATCTCCGACTACGAGAGCGGTCGCCGGGAGAGCCCCGGCATCGGCGTCGTCAGCCGCCTCGTCGAGGGCCTGCTCGCGATCGACGAACGCCGCGGCGGGGACCGCATTCGACAGTACGGCCGCGTGCTGTCGGCCGGGTTCGACAGCGACGTCGTCCACGATCTCCGGGAGTACGCGACGTCGATCCCGCTCACGCGGCTGTACGACGCGATCGACGCGACCGAAATCGCGACCGGGGCCACCGATCGGATCAGCGGCCACACCGTTATCGACAGCATCGAGGCGATCACCAGGCTCTCCAGCGAGGAGTTCTTCCGGCTCTACGGCCAGAGCACGAACCGCGTCCTCGTGTTCACGGGCGTCACTCGCGGCGAATCGCCGCTGGTCGCACTCCGAGTGGTCAACCCGACCCCCAACGCCGTCATCCTGCACGGGATCGACGAACCCGACCTGTGGGATCACGCCGCCGACCTGGCGCGGATCGACGGCTACTCGCTGGCCGTGACGACCGAGCCGTTAGACGAGATGCTCGACCACCTCGTCACTCTCGAGTGAGCCCGTAACCGTGACCGACCGCCGCTCCGCGCTCGATCGGGCCGACCGCCTGACCCTCGCGGTGACCGTGGTCTTCCTCGCGACGCTCGCGATCGTCGCCGTCGTCGACGAGACGATCGGCTGGCTCGTCTGGAGCGTTGCGATGGCCGTCCTCGTCGGGACGGTGCTGGTGCTGGTCGCCCGATCGGAGTCGATCGAGTGAATTCCGTCCGGCACCGCCAGCCACAGCGATGCAGCCGATCCAGTGATTCAGGCGATCTGGTCCTCGTACTCGTCCGCGGTCAGGAGAGCGTCGAGTTCGCTCGCGTCGTCGGGGTCGATCTCGAGCATCCAGCCCTCGCCGAACGGATCGTCGTTGACGAGTTCCGGCGCGTCGAACAGTTCTTCGTTGATCGACGCGACCTCGCCGCTGACGGGTGCGTAGAGGTCGGACACCGCTTTGATCGATTCGATGACGCCGAACTCCTCCTCCTGTGTGACCGCGTCGCCCTCGTCGGGGAGTTCGACGAAGACGACGTCGCCGAGTTCGTCCTGTGCGAAGTCGGTGATGCCGACGCGAACGACGCCGTCGGTCTCTTCGGCCCACTCGTGCGATTCTAGATACTGCCGGTCTTCGGGAATGTCGAAGCTCATTATACTGTGTCAATGAAGGGGATGGGTTCAACTCTTGCTTTTTTGGACTGTCCGCGAACGACGACCTGTAACGTCGTGCCAGGGTCGGCGTACTCGATCGGTACGTAGCCGAGCCCGATCGGTCTCTCGAGGGTCGGGCTCATCGTGCCGCTGGTGACCGTTCCGACGACCCGACTCTCGGTGGTGGTGATGTCGTAGCCGTGGCGGGGGACGCCCCGATCGATCAGCGCGAAGCCGACGAGTTCCTCTTCGATACCCTCCTCGCGAACCCGCGCGAGCGCGTCGCGGCCGACGAACTCCGTCTCAAGGTCGACGGTGAAGCCGATACCGGCCTCGTAAGGCGTCCGTGGATTCGACTCGACGTCGAAGTCCTGCCCGGCGAGCAACAGGCCCGCTTCGATCCGCAGGGTGTCGCGGGCCCCGAGGCCACAGGGCTGGCAGTCGAGCATCGACCAGATCGCCTCGGCCTCGGACCAGGGAACGATCAGTTCGAACCCGTCCTCGCCCGTGTAGCCGGTGCGAGCGGTCCAGCACGTCGTCTCGCCGATCGTTGCGTATCTGGCCTCGAACCGATTCAGGTCGGTGACCGAGTCGTCGACCACTCGATCGACGAGGTCGGGTGCCTCGGGCCCCTGAACGGCGAACATCGCGTACTCGTCGGTCCGGTTGTCGACGGTCGCGTCGAGGTCCCACTCGTTTCGGTGGGTGATCCAGCGTTCGTGGGTCGCCTCGTCGGTCCCCGCGTTGGGGACGAAGAGGTACGTCGGGTCGCCGCCTCCGGCCGAACCAGCCGATCGCTCGCCATCCCCGTCCGGGAGCCGGTAGACCACCGTGTCGTCGATGATGTTGCCATCCTCGTTCGTGATGGTCGCGTACTGCGAGTCGCCGACGTCGAGTCTGGTGACGTCGTTCGAGGTGAGCCGTTGCATCAGCGTCGTCGCGTCGGGGCCGGTGACGTGAATCTGGCCCATGTGGGAGACGTCGAACTTCCCCACGTCGGTGCGAACGGCCTCGTGTTCGGTACGAATCGAGTCGAATTCGACTGGCATGTCCCAGCCACCGAACTCCGTGAACTTCGCCCCCCGGTCGTCGTGAATCCCACGCAACGGCGGCGTCTGAAGCGGCATACTCGGGTGGACACTCTCGGGATAGTAATGTCTTTTCGTCAGTCGGGCGTCCGCGGCCGTCGTCACGACCGATCGGAAGTCGGTTCGAGCGCGATCGGTTCGGCGGCCGTTCGGCGATCCGTTCCCCCGTTGAGTGACGACGCCGATCCGTCACACCTATTTCCGGCGGGGGGAAACGGGCGAGCATGTTCGACCGCGTTCGTGCCCGTCTCGCGCCCGATTCCGAGGGACCGCCGACCGTCGGTCTGTTCGTCGACGGGCCGAACGTCTTCCGCGACGAGTTCGACGTCGACCTCGACGACCTCCGTACGGCAGCGCGGGACCTCGGCCGGGTCGGCGTCATTCGCCTCTATCTCGACGAACACGCCACCCCCGGACTCATCCAGGCCGCTGAGGCCCGCGGGTTCGAGGTGATCGTGACCAGCGGCGACGTCGACGTCAAACTCGCCGTCGACGCGACCGCGCTCGCCGGCGACGGCACGTTCGATCGGCTCGCCATCGCCTCGCGGGACACCGATTTCAAACCCGTCCTCGAGTACGCCGGAACCGTCGGCGTCGAGACCGTCGCGATCGCACCGGGATCGTACGGCCGATCGGACGCGCTCCGGAACGCAGCGGACGACGCGATCACGCTCGGTACCTGATCGATCGGCGGCGTCGAACGTGCGATCCGTCGCTGTCGGCCGCCGCTCGATCCGAACGTCGTTACTGCCCCCGTTCCCGGACCGTCAGCGTGTACGCACCGCTTCCGGTATCGGCGTGCACCTGGATTCCCAGGTCCTCGTCACCGGAGAGCGAAACGGAAATGGACTCGCTGGCGCCGGATTCGGCGCTCCCTTCGTCGTAGTCCCACCGACTCGGTGACCGCCCGTCGAGGGTCACGTACAGGTGGAAGTCGGCGTCAGCCGGTCCCTCGAGTGTGAGCGTGACGGAACACGGATCCGACGTGTACAGGGGATAGCTGTATCGATCGCTTTCGCCCCACCAGCCGCCGCTGAGTTCCCCGTCGGCGCTCGCGGTGATCGTTTCGTCGCCACACTCGCCGCTCGACTCCCCGTCGCCACCCGATCCCTCGTCGGAATCCGGATACGGATCGGTCGTCACCGCAGCCCCCGCGTCGACGCGACCGTGGCCCTGCGCGTCCGCGTCGAGGCCGACGTCGACGGCAGTCTCCTGGAGGTGCTCCTGGAGGGCCTCGCGCGAGAGATCGGGATAGGCCGATCGCACCAGGCCGGCCACACCGGAGACGACCGGCGCTGCCATCGACGTTCCCGACATCCGTGCATACCCGTCCCAGGGGACGGCCGAGACGAGCCTGGTGCCCGGTGCCGCGAGGTCGATTCCCGTGCCCCTGTTCGAGAAAGCGGCGATCGAGTCGTTCTCGTCGACCGCCGAGACGCCGATCACGTCCTCGTAGGCTGCCGGATACATGACGCCGTCAGCCCCCTCGTTGCCGGCGGCTCCGACGAGCAGGCACCCCCGATCCCGCGCGTACTCGCAGGCGTTCGCGAGGGTCGCGTAGTCGTCGCCCGTCCCGAGCGAGAGGTTGACGACGTCCGCGCCGGCGTCGGCAGCCCACTGGATCGCGTCGGCGATGTCGGACAGCGAACCGCGACCGGACTCGTCGAGCGCGCGAACGGAGAGCAGCGAACAGTTGCTGATGCCCGCGTGTCCGGTGGCGTTGTCGGTTTCACCCGCGGCGATCGCTCCGACGTGCGTTCCGTGCCGTTCCTCGTCGCTCGCCGGATAGGGCTCGCTCCCCGACCGGACGAAGTCCTCGCCGTGTCGATCGTCGATCGTGCCAGCGAGCGTCGGATGATCGTACTGGATGCCCTGGTCGACCACGGCGACGACGACGTCGTCGTCGCCGAGCGTCGTCTCCCAGGCGGTCTCGCAGCCGATTTGCTGCGGGGCGTGCTGGGAATCGTAGTAGGGATCGTCGGGTTCGCCGATCGCCTCGATCGTCGCGTTCGGTTCGACGTATTCGACCTCGTCGAATCGGGTGACGGCCTCGACGAACTGCTCGCGTGCCCGATCCGGAGCGTCCGAGGGAAACGAGACGGTGGCGTAGTAAATCGCGTCGTTCGTCCGACCGATTTCGGCGTTAGCGGGGGCGGCCGAGCGGACCGCTCCGCGAACGTCCGAGACCGACTCGGAGACGCCGACGAGGAGTTCGTCTTTCCTGGGGCCCGAATCGCCTCCAGGGGTCGTGCTCGCGCTCGCGAGCCCGGTCGATCCGAGCAAGCCACCGAGTGAAAGAGACCGCAGAATCGTTCGCCGATCGACCGGCGGTGTTCTGCCCCGATCGTTGGAGCCGTCCTGTGGCATGGAGTGACTATCATCACTCCCTGAAATTAGTAAACTCTTATCGAACTGAAGATTATTTATCCGGATTACAATCGCGACTCTCCTGTCAGTAGCAAATATATCGTCGACTTAAAGCGTACATTCGTACAGCCGCCGATTGAAACGACGCCGATCGACGTCGGAAAACTAACCCGGCGTTTGATGGCGGATCGACACCCATAGCGGGACTGTGCGATCGCAACGGGGAAGACGGGCGTCCGACCGGAACGCCGTCGCGGGGACACCGGGACGCGCACCTGTCGCGAGCGACGCGCGGGACGCAAAGTCGATGATTTTTCCCGGCTCGATCGCCGAACCGGGAGTATGATCGCCGACGAAACGCCGATTCTCGACAACCACCTCCACCTCGATCCGGACGCCAACCGCGGCATCGACGCGGTCCGGGACTTCGCACGCGTGGGCGGCACGCATCTGCTCGTGGTGAACAAACCGTCCTGGCATCTCGGCGTCGAGGCGGTTGCAGGCGAGGACTTCCGCCCGGTCTTCGAGCGCACCATCGAGATCGTCGACGAGGCATCCGCGGAACTCGACGGGCGCGCCTGGCCGGTGCTGGGGGTCCACCCCGGGCTGATCTCCCGACTCGTCGACGATCGCGGCTACGCGCCCGAGGAGGCCCGGGAGATCATGCGGGGCGGCATCGACGTCGCCGCGGAGTACGTCGAGCGCGGCGACGCGCTGGCCCTGAAGTCCGGCCGGCCCCACTACGACGTCGACGAAGCCGTCTGGGACGCCTCGAACGCCGTCATGCGGCGCGCTTTCGAACGGGCGGCGGAGATCGACTGCGCCGTCCAGCTACACGCTGAGGCGAGCGAGGACATGACCGCGGTGACCGACTGGGCCGAGGCGGCGGGACTGCCGGCCCACAGGGTCGTCAAACACTACGCGGGCGGCCGACTCGAGGGCCCGATTCCGAGCGTCATGAGCGAGAAAGCCCGCCTCGAGGTTGCCGCCGAACGCGGCGACCCGTTCCTGATGGAGACGGACTACATCGACGACCCCGATCGACCGGGGGCCGTACTGGGTCCCAAGACGGTCCCCCGCCGCGTCTCGTGGCTGCTCGAGAACGGCCACGACGAGGCCGTCCGGAACGCACACGTCGAGACGCCCGAACTGGTCTACGGCATCGACACGGAGGCCACGCTCGCGCCCGGCGATCGGTGACGCGAGCAATTAGTCCGGACGCAGTCCGAGTATTCGCCGTGCGTGACAGTCACGCGCCGAAGATGGTGTAGAGAAAGGCATTTCAAGCGGCCGGTGTAGGTGTCTGTATGAGCAATCCGCCGACCGAGTTCTACTCGGAGGAACGCTGGCAGAACTGGATCGATCGCATCAAAGACGAAGAGATCGATCCGGAAGACGAATCGTCGGCTCGACTGCTGTTGAACCTGCAGGACGACACGGCGATCGCGATCGCGAAGATCGTCGCCGCCTACGACGACGGTGAACTCGGTGAGGAGGAAGCGCTCGAGGAGATCGACGACGTCCGCGAGATCGTCCTCGGCGAGGTCGAGATCGAAGACGAGGAGAAACTGATCCTCGTCGACGGCGTGCAGACGAGCCTCGTCTGCGTCTTCTTCGCCGCCGAAGAGTACATCGCCAACGGACCGGCCGACGAGGGGAGCGTCGGCGACTACCTCGGCGCTGCGGCGGACGCGGAGGCCGAAGAGGATCTCGACGCCGCGCTCGGCTACGCCGCACAGGCGGGAACCCTCATCGTCGACGGCGAGGAACTCGATATGGATATCGCCGAGGACCTCGAGTACGGCCTCGTCACGGAGTGGATCAACGGGTTAGACAGCCTCCAGAGTGCGATGAGCGACCCCGAAGTCGTCGAAGAGGACGAATAGCGCGACTCCGACAACCTCGGGCCGATCGGCCGACGTTCGATCGCGCCCGACCGATCGTGGCTTCCTCGCGGGCCGACTCGTTGCATTCAAATAGCCGCCGCGACTGGGTTCGGGTATGCAAGACCAGGGACGATCTACGCGCAAGCGAACCGGTGGTCGACTGAAGAACGTTCGAAAGCGCCGCAAGAACGAACTCGGTCGGCTGCCGACCGAGACGCAGGTCGGCGAGCCCCGGTTCCGGACCGTCGACGTCCGCGGTAACGACACCAAAACCCGCGCACTGGCGACGAACGTCGCGAGCGTCAACAAGGGCGACGAGACCGTCAGCGCCGACATCGAGGACGTCGTCGAGAACGAGGCGAACCCGAACTACGTCCGCCGGAACATCATCACGAAGGGTGCCGTCATCGAGACCTCCGAGGGAACCGCCCGCGTGACGTCCCGTCCCGGCCAGACCGGCCAGGTCAACGCCGTTCTGCTCGACTGAACGAACTTCTGCGGCCGTTTCTCTCGACCGATACCCCGTGGCCGTACCCGCGGCTCACGCGCGATGGTCGGCACTCGAAATCGATCGTCGGGACTCAGAACGTCGGACGCTTACGGGCGCGGCGCTGCCTTCTGCAGCGCCGTCTCCGCGATGTTGCCGCCGTAGTCGGCACTCCGGGAGAGCGAGTCGACGATCAGTCCGAGCGACTGGGCCTGGACGGGGTCCAGTTCCCGGAGCATGTCGTCGATCCGCCGGGTGTGCTGGTCGATGTCGATCACCGCCTCGCGAGCGGCGTGTCCGAGCCGGTTTGCCTCCTCGGTTTCCTCGGCGACCAGCGCGTCCATCGACTTCTCGAGGATGTCGAAGGCGTCCTCGTGCAGGGCGACGAGTGCGTCGGCCACGTCCGCGGGGATCTCGTCGAGTTTCAGCGCGAGGTTACTGATCTTGGCGGCGTGGTCCGCGACCCGTTCGAGTTGCCGCGCACTCGAGTGGTAGTCGAAGCAGTCCTCGCGGGGCACGCCGAGTTCTTCGGCCGCACGCGGGGACCGCAGCGTCGCCCGGAAGATCCGGGAGACGACCAACCAGAGCCGATCGACGTCGTCGTCGCGCTCGATGACGTCCTGGGCGATGTCGTCGTCGTTTTCGATGAGGGCGGTGACGGCGTCCTCGAGCATCGACTGGGCGATGAGGCGCATCCGGGAGACGGCGTTGACGATCGATAGCTCCGACGAGTCGAGCAGGTCCTGGATGACGACGCTGTCGGTGGTCTCCTCGAGCACCTCGACGCCGACCAGTCCGTGCGTCGCGTTGCGGATCGCACTTCGCTGATCGGTCGTGATACGGTTCGCCTCGAGGCGAATGATGTCGAAGCCGCTGACGTACATCGTCATCACGGCCCGGGTGAGTCGCTCGCCTTCGATGTCCGTGATGTCGAGCGTACCCTCCTGACGGTCGGTCTCGCTTCTGGGAGTCAACAACAGTGCATCGTCCTCCGGGTAAAACTCGACCGTCGTCCCGGAACTGACGCCGTTTTCGGTCGCCCAGGTCTTCGGAAGTGAGACGGTAAACGTGGAACCGCCCGTTACCTGCACCTTTCGCGTCTCCATACGGGGCGGTTTCGGCCGTGTACCTATAAATTCACCTTCCTCTATAGCCGCCACTATCCACGACATACGTGCACAATATCGCCGCTGTTCCGGATATTCGGTCGAAATACACTCGCCGAATAGCCGCTGACAACGGGCTCCGAATAGACGGATATTTAGATGGTGCTTCTGGATACGTCATGATCTCCTATTCCGGCGATGGGTGCCGTCACGGTCCGGAGTTGGCGCTCGCTGCGAGAACAGCTGCTGCTCGTCCTCGAGGATCGGTTCGAGGGCGACGAACAGGCGTTAGCCCTGGAGATTCGGCAACGACCGGTGAACCTCTTGCGCTGGCCGATCAGCCCCGGACGACCCAGACGGAGCTCGATTCGATCGGCGAGTGCGACCGTGACGACTGATTCTGAATCGGACGCGTTGCACCGCCATCCACGAGTGACTGTCTGAACGGCAAGGTGTACCAACTCCAGTACGACCGCATGCGGGTCCCAGAGCGTTTCGACGTTCGATTTCAGCGGTTGATAGGCCGGCGTTGCGATGTCCGGCGATTCGCCGCTTGCTCGACGTCGCGTGGCAGGCCAGGCGACGAACGGAAGCGATGTGATGCCCATCCTGACGGACTGGACGACTGCCACGGCCTCGTCTATATATGTTTGGTCGGTTCCTGTCGGAAACCGGTTCCTCGAACGCAGTTCGGATCGATCCGACCGAGCCTCGTGGGAAGAATTGACATACGTATAGCTCAGTGGTCCGACGCGGACATCAATTGGGAATCTGATACGTAGCTCCAGTGAATACATATCTCTATATAGTGCTCATAGTAGTCTACTTACCTACAGTGGGGCTTCGATTCGATGATGTCGAGAGATTCCACGGCGTCACTGTCGACTGGGCTCGGTCGGCGTGATTTTCTCGCCGCGGCAAGTGTTGCTCTCTCCGGGGGACTGGCGGGTTGTACCGGAGTCTTCGCCGAAGAGGGCAATCAGATAAACATCGCGGGAAGCAGTACTGTCTTTCCCGTGACCGAGGCGATCGCCTCCGCGTTCTCAGAAGAACATCCGACCATCAACCTCTCGCTGAGCAAGACCGGGACCGGAGGTGGGTTCGGGAACTTCTTCTGTGCGGGACGGACCGACATTAACAACGCGAGTCGGGCGATCGCCGACGCCGAAGTCGAACAGTGCGGGAACAATAGCGTCACACCCCTCGAATTTCAGATCGCGACGGACGCGCTGACGGTCGTCGCAAATCCCAACGCAGACTGGGTCGACTGTCTCACCGTCGAACAGCTCCGCGAGATCTGGCGCGCCGACGGTGCCCAGCGCTGGAGCGACATCGACGAGGAGTGGCCCGACGAGGAGTTCGAACTGTACGGTGCCGCGACCACCTCGGGCACGTTCGACTATTTCAACGAGGCGGTCCTCGGCGAGGAAGTGAACCACCGAAGCGACTACTACGCGACCGAGCGTGATCGAACGATCGTTCAGGGGGTCCGCGGTTCGGAGGCCGCGATGGGCTACTTCGGCTTCGCGTACTACAGCGAAAACCCGGAGACGATCAAGGGCATCTCGATCGACAACGGGAACGGCTGCGTCGAACCGTCGATCGAAACGGCGAAATCCGGCGAGTACAAGCCCCTCTCACGACCGCTGTTCATCTACATCGCGAAGGAGTCGCTTACGAAACCAGCCGTTCGGAACTTCGCCCGTTTCTACCTGAAGCGGGCTGCGACGGATCTGGTTTCCGACGTCGGCTACGTGCCGGTCACGGAAGAGCAACGCGACGAGAACCTCGAGAAACTCGAGGCAGCGATCGAGGAGGTGACCGAATGAGCACCCCCGAATTCTCTCACGACGACATTCGCTCGGCACGAGGTGCCGCGTTTCGGTACCTCTTCATGCTCTGTGCGCTCCTGTCGATTCTTACGACCGTCGCGATCGTCCTGACGCTGCTCGTCGACGCGATCGATTT
Source organism: Halosolutus halophilus (assembly GCF_022869805.1). NCBI lineage: Archaea > Methanobacteriati > Methanobacteriota > Halobacteria > Halobacteriales > Natrialbaceae > Halosolutus > Halosolutus halophilus. The sequence goes on from NZ_CP094974.1 coordinate 2,256,895, forward strand.
CTTCGCACAGGTCTCGCTCGTCGAGTTCCTCACCGGCACGCGGTGGAGCCCGACGAACGAACCGGTCACGTTCGGCGTTCTCCCGCTGATTTCGGGGACGCTGGTCATCACCATCGGTTCGGCGCTGGTCGCGCTCCCGATCGGGCTGCTGACGGCGATCTATCTCAGCGAGTACGCCTCAGAGCGACGGCGAGCCTACCTCAAGCCGGCGCTCGAGGTGCTGGCGGGCGTTCCGACGGTCGTCTACGGCTACTTCGCGCTCGTCTACGTCACGCCGGCACTGGACACGTTCCTGCCGCTGTCGACGTTCAACGCGCTGTCGGCGTCGATCATGGTCGGGATCATGATCATCCCGATGGTCTCCTCGATCAGCGAGGACGCCATGAGTGCGGTGCCGGACTCGCTGCGCCAGGCCAGTTACGGCCTCGGCGCGACGAAGTTCACCGTCTCGACGTCCGTCGTCGTACCGGCGGCGCTGTCGGGGATCTTCTCGTCGTTCATCCTCGCGCTCTCGCGGGCGATCGGGGAGACGATGATCGTCGCCATCGCCGCGGGACAGACGCCGCGGATGGCCGACCTGACCGATCCGGCGGGGATGTTCCTGGACTCGATCCAGACGATGACCGCCGCGATGGTCCAGATCGGGACGGGCGACATCGTCGGGCAGGGCGTCGCCTACAAGAGCCTCTTCGCGGTCGGACTGACCCTGTTCGTCATCACGTTCATCATGAACCTGATCAGTGAACTCGTCGCATCACGCTATCGGGAGGTGTATCGCTAATGGCAGCCGACACTCACGACGCACCCGTCGACTCCGGGTTCGGTCAGGTCAGCCGAGGGAAAGACGTCGCCTTTCGCTTGCTCGCGCTGGCGGCGACTCTCGTCGGAATCGTCTCGCTCGCGACGTTGCTGACGAACGTCGCCGTCGACGCAGTCGGCTGGCTCGACTGGGGATTCCTCACGAGCCCGCCCCATCCGAACCCGTACGAAGCCGGATTCCTCCCGGCACTGATCGGCTCTATCGCGATCATGCTCCTGATCGCGTTGATCACGTTCCCGCTCGGCGTCGGAGCTGCGGTCTACCTCGAGGAATATGCCAACGACGGCTACCTCACGCGGTTCATCCAGCTCAACATCGCTAACCTCGCGGGCGTCCCCTCGGTCGTTTACGGCCTGCTGGGGCTGGGCCTGTTCGTGGGCTTCTTTAATATCGGCTACGGGACGGTGCTGGCCGCGGCGTTTACCATCGCCCTGCTCATCCTTCCGATCGTGATAATCTCGGCCCAGGAGGCGATCCGGGCGGTACCCGACTCCCAGCGGCAGGCCTCATACGGGATGGGTGCGACGAAGTGGCAAACGATTCGAAACGTCGTTCTGCCGCGAGCCATGCCCGGGATCATGACCGGGACGATCCTCGCGCTTGGGCGAGCGATCGGCGAAACGGCACCGCTGATCATGATCGCTGCCCCGACGACGGTCTTCGGAATCCCCAACAGCCTCTTCAGTAAGGTCAGCGCCATGCCCCTGCAGATCTACAACTGGGCGTCCTACCCCGAAACGGAGTTCCAGTACGGCGTCGTCGCCGCCGGCGTCGTCACGCTACTCGTCGTCCTGCTTACGATCAACTCGATCGCGATCCTCATCCGGAACAGATATCAGCGGAGGAACGCACAATGACACAAGAAGCAATGACTTCCTCAGAGGCGGAACAGACCGACGAACAACGAACCGGTCCAATGCCGGGGGGCGATAGCCTCGCCGATCGAACTGGTGACTACGAGAGCGAGACGGTCGCGGATCGAACGCTCATCGAGGCGCGCGATCTCGACGTCTACTACGGCGACGATCAGGCCCTTCGGGGAATCGATATGGAGATCCCGGAGAAGCAGGTGACGGCGCTCATCGGGCCGTCGGGCTGTGGGAAGTCGACGTTCCTGCGCTCGATCAACCGGATGAACGACCTCATCGACATCGCTCGCGTCGATGGCGACCTGTACTTCCGCGGGAAGAACGTCTACGACGACGACGTCGATCCCGTCGCCCTGCGCCGCAAGATCGGGATGGTCTTCCAGTCGCCGAACCCCTTCCCGAAGTCGATCTACGACAACGTCGCCTACGGACTGCGCGTCCAGGGGAAAGACGACGACGTCGACGAGAAGGTTCACACCGCACTCGAACGGGCCGCGTTGCTCGAGGAAGTCGAGGATCAACTCGACTCGAGCGGACTGGATCTCTCGGGCGGTCAGCAACAGCGGCTCTGTATCGCGCGTGCCATCGCGCCCGATCCAGAAGTCATCCTGATGGACGAACCTGCCTCGGCGCTCGACCCCGTCGCAACCTCGAAGATCGAGGACCTCATCGAGGACCTCGCCGAGGAGTATACGGTCGTGATCGTCACGCACAACATGCAACAGGCCGCCCGCATCTCCGACAAGACCGCCGTCTTCCTCACCGGCGGCGAACTCGTCGAGTTCGACGATACCAACAAGATCTTCGAGAACCCCGAGAGCGATCGCGTCGAGGACTACATCACCGGTAAGTTCGGATAGTCCCTTCGTCGCCGTCCCGGCGGCCGGACTTCCCGCCTCGGCCTCGACGCCGGTTTCGTCCCGTTCGAGCGACGGCTCCGGCAGACGTTGGTATCGAGTATCGATCGTCGCTTTTTCTGGAACGTGCGCTGGAAAAATCGTCGATGAGCGCAAACTACATCAAGGCTGGACAATAGGGCAGACGTATGGCCAGAAAATCCTACCAGGAGAAACTCGCGGAACTCCGTGAGGACACCCTCTACATGAGCGAGGTCGTGATGGAACGACTTCGGATGGGTCTCGACGCGCTGGAGCAGAAAGACGAAGAACTCGCACGCGAGGTGATCGCGGGTGACGACGAAATCAATCAGATGTACCTCGACCTCGAACAGGAGTGTATCGACCTGCTGGCGCTTCAACAGCCCGTCGCGAGCGACCTCCGGTTCATCGCCGCCTCGTTCAAGATCATCACCGACCTGGAGCGGATCGGCGACCTCGCCACCAATCTCGGCGAGTACACGCTCGACTCCCAGCGTAACCTCTTCCCCGACGTCGACGTCCAGGAGATGGGGGACCTGACCCTCGAGATGATCGAGGACGCGATGGACGCGTACGATACCGAGGACACCGAGGCCTGTCGCGAAATCGCCGAGCGCGACGACGCCCTCGATCAGTTCGCCGAGCGCGCGAGCGGAATCGTCGTCCGGGACCTCATCGAGCGTGAACTCGAATCACCGGACGAGGTCGAACGACTCCTGCAGGACGTCTCGCGGCTCCTGTTGACGATCCGTGACCTGGAACGCGTGGGCGATCACTCCGTCAACATCGCCGCACGGACGCTCTACATGGTCGAGAACGACGACGAACTCATCTACTGATTCCCTCGACCGTCGGTCGTCTCCGGAGCGGGTCGTTCGCGGGTGCCAAACGCGTCGACGACGATCGCGAGGACCGCGACCGTCGATCCCGGTGCAGCGTGCCGTTCCCGTTCGAGACGCTGCTCGCTGCACAGCGAACGGCCACGGCTGGACCGAAGCACCTGTTCTCACAGGGTGTCGCGATCCAGCGAGCGTTCTCCGGGGCCACGCTGCGTGCGCTCGAAGGACAGGTCGCAGTCCAGCGTCTGGGACTCGAAGCCGTCCGTGCGACCACTCGCGCAACCCGTCAGGCAGTTGGCGATCCGACGGGGACGGAGATGGAGATGGAGATGGAGACCGGACGGACTCCCGAGCGAGCGCGATCGGAATCCATCGAATCTACGATATCGGATCTGTACGCGGCCCACTCGAAACTGCTGGACGCCTTCGAACGAGAACTCGAGGACGGTATCGACGCCGTCGACGAGTGTACCGACGCACAGGTCGACACACTCGCGGCTGGCACCGCCCTGCTGCTGGCCGTCGATCGAAGACTCGGCGACGAGGCGGCGTCGGACGTCGATTTCCGGGCCCTCGAACAGTACCTCGATCGAACCCGGTCCGTGGACGAGCGACTCGACGAGCGATTCGAGTTACGCCGTCACGAGCCGACTGCAGTACTCTCGGCGCAACTCGAACAACTCGAGTAACTCGAACGGCACCTGCAGTAGGACGTCGGGACCGCGCAACGCAAGCGCGATCGACCGGTACCGTACCGTTTGCCGCGTGTGATCCGTCGGCGCTCGTTATTATTCGGATTCGTTGTCGTCTTCGGACTCGTTGTCGTCCATGGTTTCGTTTCCGGTCTCGTTTCCGGTCTCGTTGCCGGTTTCGTTACCGTCTCCGCCCATGCCGCCGCCGCTTTCGACTTCGATCGTGCCGCGCATCGTGCTTTCGTGTGGTCGACAGACGTACTCGGCCATCTCGCTGGTGATCTCGTCGACCTCGAGGGTCTGGGTCTCGCCTTGCTCGCCCATCGTGTCGGTCGAGTAGTCGTCGACGACCTCGTCGTTCTCGTCGACGATTTCGAGGTTGTGCGTCTGGCCGTCGAGGTTCTCCCACGTGAAGCTGTAGGCTTCGCCCTCCTGGAGGACGAGCGTCGGGTTCTCCTGGTCGGCGATCTGGTCGGGTGCCTGGCCCTGCCAGGCCTGGACCTCGGCGCCGAGTTCGATCTCGTCGTCCGGGCTGATCGCCTCGCCGCCAGCTGCACCGTCTTCGGTTTCGTTCCCGTCTCCGGTCTCGTTGCCGGTGCCGTTACCGTCCCCTCCGTTTTCACCTTCGCCGGGGCCACCGCCACCGCCGTCTGCACACCCTGCGACGAGCGTCGTTACTGCCGCGGTACCTGTGAACTGGAGCAGCCGTCGTCGGGAAAACTGGTCGTCACGTTCCATATACTCCTGTGAGGGTTCGATCCCGATAATCGATAACCCGTCACTTGCTTGTTAGTCAAAAGGGAGTATGCTCAGGACCATTGAGAGTCCAGCCTACGTTACAGGTTATCGACGGTTCCAGATTCGTTTCCGCCGAGCCTGAACGTGTGCTGTCCGCGTGAACAGGTCGCTTCCTATTCGTTTCCGTGACCGTGCGGACGTTCAGGGACACACGTCAGTAGCTGGGCCGTGTCGACGACGTTTCGCGTCTCGAGCAGGATTTCGGCGGCCTCGCGCACCGTGAACTCTGCGTCGAGGGCGACGCCGTGACACCGCGTGTAACACTCGAGCCACGAGTTCATCGCGTCCTCCAGCGCGGCGAGTTCGGCCTCGGCGAACGGAACCATCCGGCCGCCGGTCCGTGCCTCGACGTAGAGCCAGATGGCCTGGCCAGCGCCCTCCCGGAGGTACTCGATCGCATCGTCGGCTGTCGCGGTGTACGGATCGACGGCCGCCCGATCGCGCTCGGCCTGGCGGGCGAGCGCGGCGATTCGTGACCCGTAGCGACTCACGGTTAGCCCTCGCGATACTCGACGCCTTTTCCGCCGCGGGGATGTTCCCACTCGGTGTCGGCGACGATCGCGCACGTGCCACACTCGACGCAAGGCTGAGTGTCGAGGCTGACGACGGTCTCTTCGGTCCCGTTTCGTTTCACCTCCTCCGATCGGTAACAGCCGCCGCCGTAGTCTTCGGCGCTGACCGGACAGGCATAGACGGCAGCCCCGCTGGCCTCGAACGACTCGTCGGCGAGTTCGATGTGTGGGTTGCCGACGTCCGTGTCGTAGGTGAGGTCGCCGATGCGTTCCTCGAGCGACGGCGGTTCGATCTCGTTGTCCCAGTACACCGTCTTGCCGTGTTGCTCGCCGATGATCGCCGGCAGCGTAACGTAGCCGGTTCGCGTGTCCGGCAACATCGACACCATGAACGGCGAGTTGTAGGCTCGCTCGAGGACCCGTTTCGCGATCGGGTTGCCGATCGCGACGGAACCGATCGGCGACTTCAGCACCGTCTCGACGACGCTGGTGACGGCGTCGCGCTCGCCGACGGTCCGGGCGAGGTCGTACCGTCGGGGTCGGAGTTTGTCCATCGTCCCCGAGTCCTCGAGCATCTGGGCGTAGCGCCGACCGGCAGCGGCCGGATCGGCGTTGCCCCGCGTCGTCGCGAAGGCGTCGGCCGCGAGCGCGCCCGCGGTGACGGCGTGGTTCATCCCCTTGATGATCGGTCCCTGCGCCTGCATCTGGCCGGCGGCGTCGCCCACGAGCACGAGCCGATCCTGGTACGGTTCGGGGTGGGCGACCTTCTTCGAGTCCGGCACGAGTTTGGCGGCGTACTCCCGTTCGTGGTACTCGTCGCCGAGCCACTGGGCGAGCAACGGATGGGTCAGCAGGGCGTCCAGCAACTGGTGGGGTTCGGCCCGCTGTTCGACGAGACTGTCGAGGTGGAAGACGGTCCCGATCGACAGCGAGTCCTCGTTGGTGTAGAGGAAGCCGCCGCCGCGGACGTCCTCGAAGAGGTCACCCGAGAACAGGTGGGCGACGCCCTCGTCCGGGCCGATCGAGAACCGATCGTCGATCACGTCCGGTTCCACGTCGACGACGGCCTTGACGCCCTGGAACCACTCCTCGGGTTCCTCCCAGTCCATCAGGCCGGCGTCGCGGGCGAGTTCGGAGTTGACCCCGTCGGCGGCGACGATCAGGTCGGCTTCGATGGGATCGAGTTCGTCGCAGGTGACGCCGACGATCTCGTCGTCCTCGCGAAGGAGTCCGTTCACGCGAACGTTCGTCAGGACGCCACCGCCGGTCTCGCTCGTTTTCTCGTGGACCCGCTGCTCGAGCCACGAGTCCATCTTCCGTCGGAGAACCGCGTCACACCAGTCGGTGTCGTGCTCGTGGAGATCGGTCAGGTCGAACGTCGAGACCTCGTTGCCCGCGATGTTGTGGATCCGGTAGTCCGTGACGGGCCGCTCGGAAGCGGCCTCGCGGAACCCGTCGAAGAGGTCGTCGATCGTGTAGGCGGCCGACTCCTCGGCGTAAATCAATCCGCCCGAGACGTTCTTCGATCCCGCTTCGGTTCCACGTTCGAGGACGAGCGTCTCGACCCCGTGGTCGGCCAGTCGTGCTGCGGCCGCGGCCCCGCCGGGACCACAGCCGACGACGATCGCTTCGTAGTGTTCGTGCTCGGTCATCAGTCCTCACCTCCGTCCGTGACGGCCGGTACCTCGATCTCCCCGGATTTGGCTGCCTCGGTGAGTTTGGGCAACACCTCGAAGAGATCGCCCTCGACGAAGTAGTCGCTGAAGTCCCTGATCCGCGCGTCGGGATCGGTGTTGATCGCGACGATGGTGTCGGACTCGTCCATGCCGACCTTGTGCTGGACCGCGCCGGAGACGCCGGCCGCGACGTAGAGGTCTGGCGCGACGACCTGTCCGGTCTCGCCGATCTGGCGTTCCTCCTTCGAGTACTCCTCGACGTGGCCCTCGAACTCGTAGGAGGAGGTCACGATACCGCGGGTGATGCCGAGTTCGGCGTCCTCGAAGGCGTCGACGAGGTCGAGTCCGAGTTCCATCCCGTGCGTTGGATCGTCGGCGATGCCGCGACCGAGACAGACGATCACTTCGTGCCCGGTGAGGTCGATCCCGGCCTCCAGCTGGTCGCACTCCGTGATCTCGACCGCGAACCACTCGTCGTCCAGTTCCATCTCGTGTTCGACGACGAGCCCCTCCCGATCGTAATCGGGCTCCATCGGCTCGAAGCTGCCGGGAATGACCGACGCACCCTGCGGGTGGAACTCCCGCTCCGGATTGTCCAGACAGAGAATCGTCGAGTACTCGAACCCGGAGAAGTCCGGTCGCTTCATGTGCAGGACCTTCTCGAAGGTCTTCTTGACGCCGGGTTCGCCCGTCTTCACGGGGTTCGAGACCTCGTTCTCCTCGATGAAGAGGTCCGAACAGTCGGAGGCCAGCCCGGAGTCCAGTTCGGCCTGCACCTTCGCCGAGAGGTCCCGCCCGTTGTTCGTCGCCGGGAACAGGACGTACCGCGGTTTGTCGTGGTCGCGCCAGTCGGTACTCTCGACGGATCCCTCGCCGCGGGCCATGTGGGCCGAGATTTCGGTGTAGGGTTTGTGCAGGAACCGATCGAGTCGATCGTCGTCGTGGTAGACGGCGACGTCGGCCCCGTAGGCGATACACTCCTCGGCCAGCCCCTCGCAGTCGTCGCCCATCAGGAAGGCGACGACGTTCTCCTCCTCGCCGTAGTCGTCCGCGAACTGATCCATCAGTTCGCGGGCCTTGCCCAGCATCTCCGTCGAGACGTCGAGTAACTCGCCCTGCTGGGTCTCACAGAAGACCCACATGTCGGCGTATTCCCCGTTCGAGAGCGCGCGTACGTGCCTTTTGTCGCGCGTTGGATGGGAGAGGCCGTCGTCTTCCTCCGCTTCGTCCGATTCGCCCGCTTCATCCGTTTCTTCGACCACTTCTGTCTCCTCATCGTCGGCGTCGTCGATCGCTTCGCCCGCCGCGTCTTCTCCGACGTCTTCTTTCGTCGCCTCGTACTCGCCTTCCGTCTCCGTCCCGTCCTCGACGCCGTCGGCATCGCCGCCGTCGCCGATATCCTCGAGGCGGCTGTGAACCGCCTTACGTGCCGTCTTCCGGTCCTTGCCGGCCTGCTCGGCCTCCAGCACCGCCTGGAGTTCGTCCTCGTCGTCGATCGTCTCGAGTTCCTCGGTCAGTTCGTCGACCGTGTAGTCGTCCGGATCGATCGCCGTCATGTTCACTCACCCGCCCCCGCCGCGTACGGTTGCAGTTCCGAGAGTACCCGTCCCATCTCCTCTTCGTCGCCGGGATCGACCATCGTGGCCTCACGTTCCGAGGGTGCCTTCGGGATCGGATCGACCGAGGAGACGATCGTCGGCGAGCCGTCGAGCCCGATGTAGTCGGGATCGAGGTTCAGGTCCTCGTGATTCCAGGTCGTCAGGTGTTCGTCGTGATCGGCCGCGCGCGCTTTCGTCTCCGCCCGGAGTTCCTTGTGGGTCAGCCGGTGGGACGCCTTGCGGTAGGTCGGCTCGAACTCGGGATCGGTCACGATCATGCAGGGAAGCGGTGCCTCCACCGTCTCGATCTCGTCGACGTCGCCCTCGACGAGCCGCTTCGCCCGGACCAACCGCTCGTCGGGGTCGATGTCCAGCGCGAGGACGTGGGTGACGATCGGCCAGTCCATCGCCCAGCAGGTCTGGGGACCGGTCTGGCCGGTCTCCCCGTCCGCCGTTTTGAATCCCGCAAAGACGATGTCGATATCGGCGACCTCCTCCTGGTACTTTTCGAGGCCGGCGCTGAGGGTGATCGCCGTCGCCCAGGTGTCCGAAGCGGCGAGTTCCCGGTCCGAGAGCAGATAGCTGTCGTTGGCGTAGACGGACTCCATTCCCTCCTTGAGAACGTCTCCGTAGCCGGGTGGCCCCATACTCATCCCGCTGACGTGACCGCCGTGGCGCACCCTGGTTTGCAGGGCGGCCTGGTAGGCGAACTCGTCGTTCGGGTTCATCACTGTCGGCGTCTTGCCCCGCTCCAAGTGGCCGTCCTCGTCGAACGAGACGGCTCCTTCCGAGAAGTCGGGGACGCCCTTGGTCAATACGACAGATCTCACAGTACTCCCTCCGAGGATGTCGTGCATTTACGTACCATACTCGTGTCACTGTATCGCAACACCGGCTATTAAGAATGTGGGATGGTATTCGCTCACACTACTGTATCGGAACTGACAACTGTCGAATAACAACCGTGAAAATGTCACGATCGATTGCTCGTCGTGTCCGACGAGCACACGCTGATTACTCGATGTCGCGCTCGGTCGTCCCCATCGTGATTTCGCCGTCGGCGCGAATCGTCCCGTCGACCTCCGCACCGGGACCGAGTTCGAGGTCCGCACACGAGACGTCCCCGAGGACGCGGGCCTCGGCCTCGATCACCACGTCTCCGTCGCGGGTCGTCACGTCGCCGTGGATGCGAGTCTCCTCGCCGACGGTCACGTCGCCGCGACCCCGGAGACTCCCGAAGATGTTGCAGTCGGCTCCCACGTCGATCGTCTCCGCGCGGACGTTGCCGTGGAGTCGACAGGCGTCCCCGATCGTCGCCGGCGTCGAGACGCGCCAGGCGTCGTCGCCGACCGACGCGTTCCGGGGGATTACCAGGGGTTCGGCGTCGGGTTCGTCCTCGTCGGTGAGTTCGGCGATGAGTTGCTGGGCCGCGTCCTCCTCGCCGATCAACAGGAGGTGTTTGAGGTAGACGAACAGGAAGACGATCGTCGGCATCGGGTTCCGGATGACGATCCAGCCGTTGGCCTCGAATCCCTCCTCGATCTCGACGTCGTCGCCGATGTCCAGGTCTCCGGCGACCTTCATCTCGCCGCCGACGTGGACGCGCTCGCCGATGTAGGCGTCCTGACCGACCAGCACGTTGTCGGCGACCTCACACCACATGTCGAGGCGGCAGTCGCCCTCGGCCTCGATGTCGCCGCCGAACTGGACGCCTTCGCCGGCGAGGACGTTCCGGCCGCGGACGCCGAACTCGACGGTCGATCGGCCACCGACGAGGACGTCACCGTCGGTCTCGAGGGCGACTTCCTTGGCTTCGGTCTCGTCCGGAACGACGAGTTCGTCGAGCGGATCCCTGCTGATGGCCACACTCCAACCAAATGATGACACCCCCTATTAAACCTCGCGCGTCGTCTGCCGTCCGTCTGACGCCACCGATCGAGGAGTGTGCGATCGATCGCCGGCGTCGGACGCAGTCGTCTCGCTTTTGACCCACCACCTCGTACGACCCGGTATGACGACTCTCGCGTTCGACGACGACGGTGTCGACGTCGTTTACGAAGGGACCGAATTTCGCCTCGAACGGGACCTGATCGAAGAGGCGATCGAGAAACCCTACCACGACGTGACCGACCACGAAGTGCTGAAGATCGTGGCCGAACAGCCGAACCTCCAGGGCGAACCGCGCCGGGTCGGCGACATTCTCGACTGATCCGGGGCTCACTTCAGTTCGCGACGCTCGTGTCGTCTCCCAACTCCTCGGGATCGAAGGGCTGTGACACTCCCAGCCAGCGCTCTCCGGTCCCCGATCGGGTATCGACGTACACTTCGACGCCGTTTCCGTCGGGATCGGAGAAGTACGGCGCCTTGCTGATTCCGTGGTCGACGGAACTCACACCGACGTCGTCCGGGAATCGCCGGTAGATCGATCGAAGCGCTGCTTCGTCCTCGACCTCGAAGGCGACGAGATAGAGGCCGACGCCCGCTCCCGGCGCTGGCGCGTTCGGACCCAGCGCTTGCAACGCGAGGTCGTGGTGACGATCGCCCCGGGAGAGAAACGCGAAGGAGGCGAGGCGTTCCGTGATCTCCAGGTCGAGACAGCCGGTGTAGAACGCGATCGCTCGCTCCAGTTCGCGGATTTTAGATGCACGTGGCCGATGGCGGGCGGGGATTCTGTACCGATAGCTCGGTCGCGGGGCGAGAAAAGCGGCGTGGCCGGGACGACGAGCACGTCGCTGGCTGCGGTCCTACGCGCGGCCGTCGTCATCGCCCTCGTATCGCCGTGCCGCCGACTCGAACGCCGCCTCGTCGAGTTCACGGCCGCGGCGCGTCTCGAGTGCGGCGATCGCGTCCGGATCGGGGGCGGCATCGTCCGTGATGCGGGCCCAGGAGTTGTGGACCTTGGCGTGACACCACCGGCAGAGGTAGATCGTGATCTCGTGGGAGAGCGTCTCGCCGTCGCGGGCGTAGGAGAGGTGGTGTTCCTCGAGGAGCGGCCGTTCGTCGGAGTGGGCCATCCGCTTTGCCTCGAGTCCACAGCGAACGCACTCGCGATCGCGGTTCCGGGACCGGAAGTGTGGGCAGTCGGCCCACGTCTCGTCCGTTTCGGGGTCGACGACGGGACAGGCGTAGTCCGCCTGCGCGCGTTCGCGGGCGAACTCGGGGTCGTGCTCGTAGTGGTCGAAGGCGTACTTACACTTCCCCTCGCCCGTCAGGTAATCGCAGACGCCGGCGAACTCGTAGGGATCGTCGACGCCGACGGCGGTTCCCTGGGGCGTTTTCTCCATCGTCTGTACCGTATGCCCCGCGGAAAGTTGAATCGTCCGGTGCGGGGATCCGAGAACCCGGGCCTCGGCGGACACGATCGCCGGCCAGCGATCGGTCGAGAGGTCGGGAGGTCGGGAGCTTTTTCTCGTCCGCGTGCCGACTCGATCGCGTGCGCCTGGTTCACGACCCGGTCGGTGACGACGACGCTGTCCTCGCGACGACCGTCGACCTCGCGGACTCGCTCTGGAGCCAGACCCGCGGCCTCATGTTCCGCCGGTCGCTCCCGGACGAGTACGCGCTGGTGTTCGAATTCGGGACGGCCAGGACCCGCGACGTCCACATGCTGTTCGTCGGGATTCCGATCGACGCGGTCTGGATCGTCGACGACGAGGTTCAGCGCGTCGAGCGGCTGCGACCGTGGCGGGGTTTCGCGCGCGAGGCAGCCGATCGGATCGTCGAACTGCCCGCCGGCGCGGCTGCGGACGTCGAACCCGGCGATCGACTGGTCCTCGAAGGGGTAGAGTCGTGATCCGGGTTCAGTCGACGATCACCAGTTCGCCGTCCTCGACGCGGACGTCGAGCAGGCTCGTCACCGGCTGCTCGAGGTCGTGATCGCCGTCGACGCGTCGCAGGACCACGACGATGTCCTGCAGGTCGGCCCCGCACTCCTCCAGTGCGTCACAGACGGCCTCGATCGTCCCCCCGGACGAGAGGACGTCGTCGACGAGCACGACGCGGTCACCCGCGTCGACCCCGTTCAGGTAGAGGTCGCTCTCGCTGTAGCCGGTTTCCCCGTGGACGACGATCTCCTCCGGGAAGCCGTAGGCCCGCTTGCGGACGACGACGAAGGGAACGTCGGCCGCGAGCGAGAGCGCGGTGGCGTGGTGGATCCCCATCGCCTCGGGCGCGACCAGCTTGTCGACCCCCGCGAGGTCGATCCGGTCGCGGATCCCGGCCGCGATCGCTCGCAGTACGTCCGGCTCGACGGACGGAATCCCGTCGGTGACGCCGTGGACGAAGTAGTGATAGCCGTCCCGATCGACGATCGGCGCGTCGCGAAGCGATCGCGCCAGCGGTTCGAGCGTGGGGTCCATGCTCGATCCTCGCTACGACGGGGACGTGAAAGGGTGTTCGGGTCACCCGCCGATCGCGGCCGCCGTCGCGCAGATGGTACCGTGACCGGCGAACTTAAGTCCACATGCTTCGATAGGACGGATACAATGGCACGAGATTCGTTCTCAACGCCGGACGAGGATAGAGGAAGTCGGGGCAACCCGGCTGGACGCGAAATTCCGCGACGAACGTAGTCGCAGTTCATCACTCTTGCCTGTACATCACTCCGCCGAGCAGACGATTCCATCTGACCGTACCGTCCGCCTTCTCGATACGACGCTTCGCGACGGCGAGCAAGCGCCGGGCGTCTCACTCTCACCCGACGAGAAAGTCGAAATCGCCCGTGCGCTAGAGCAAGCGGGCGTGGCCGTCATCGAGGCCGGCAGCGCCTGTACCGGTGCGGGTGAACGACAGGCCATCTCGCGGGTCACCGACCTCGATCTCGACGCTCGCGTGACCAGTTTCTGTCGCGGGATGCGGACTGACATCGACCTCGCGCTCGAGTGTGACGTCGACGGGGTCCACCTCGTCGTCCCCTCCAGCGACCGCCACGTCGAGGACAAGGTCGGCACGTCCCGCGAGGACAACCTCGAGGCCACCGCCGAACTCGTCGAGTACGCAGGCGACCACGACCTGTGGGTCGAGGTCATCGGCGAGGACGGCTCACGGGCCGACCTCGACTACCTCGAGGAACTCATGGGGACCGCACTCGACGCCGGGGCCGATCGGGCCTGTTTCGCCGACACGGTGGGCCACACGGGGCCCGAGCGTACCGCCGAAGCCGTTTCCCGACTTGCGGAACTCGGGCCGGTCAGCGCCCACACCCACGACGACCTCGGACTGGGCGTCGCGAACGCGCTCTCGGCCGTCTCGGCCGGTGCCGACCTCGTTCACTGTACCGTGAACGGACTCGGCGAACGCGCCGGCAACGTCGCGCTCGAGGAAGTCGCGATCGCACTCGCCCACGTGTACGACGTCGAGACGCTCGAACTCGAGGAACTGTACGACCTCGCACAGATCGTCTCGCGGGCGACGGGCGTGGCCCTGCCGCCGAACAAGGCCGTCATCGGCGAGAACGCCTTCACCCACGAGAGCGGGATCCACACCGACGGCACCCTCAAGGACGACAAGATGTACGAGCCCTACGCGCCCGAGACCGTCGGCCGCGAACGCCGACTCGCACTCGGGAAACACACGGGCCGTGCCGGGGTTGCGGCGACGCTCGAGGAACACGGCGTCGACGCCAGCGACGACGACGTCGCCGCGATCGCAAATCGCGTCACCGAACTCGGCGACCGCGGGCGTCGCGTCACGGACGCCGACCTGCTCGCCATCGCCGAGGACGTCACCGGCGACGACCGCGAACGCGTAGTCGAACTGCGCGATCTCACCGCCACGAGCGGCGGTGCCGTCCCCACGGCGAGCATCCGACTCGACGTCGACGGCGAGGAGCGCGTCGCCAGCGGGACCGGTTCCGGTCCCGTCGACGCCGCCGTCTCCGCCGTCCGCGAGGCACTCGGCTCCGCCGCCGACGCGGAACTGGAGTCCTACCACGTCGACGCGGTCACCGGCGGGACGGACGCCGTCGTCACCGTCGAAGTGACGATGGTGCGCAACGATCGCTCGGTCACCGTCGCCCGCAGCGAGGCCGACATCACCCGTGCGAGCGTCGAGGCGATGGTCGACGCGCTCGATCGATTGCTGGCGACGGACGCACAGCCACTCACACCGGCCGACGACTGACCGCGAGCGGGCGGCCGCGATTCGTCGGTTCGATCCACTGTCGATCCGTCGTCGGTTCTTTCGTCACAGCGTCATTTCGTTCGATCTACCGTCGGACAGTCGAGTCCGGGGTCGCAATCCGCCACGGTAGTCATCAAACCTGCCGTTTCCCGGTCGTTTGCGAACGCGAAACGGAATCCCGATCAGTTACAGATCTGCAACGGACGTGAATCCGGTCACTGTCTCGAAGTAGTCGTCTGATAACAAATCGTCAATTTGGATGAGTGTCTTCCTGCGATGAACGGAGATCGACGGCACGATCGGTCAGGTACAACGGATCGAGGAGTAACGCGACGCTCGTACGTTCGAGTACTCGGCGCGCTGGGCGTCGGTAGCGGAGTCGCAGGCTCGCAGGCTGTGGGTTCTGACGGGTACGACGCCGCCGCAGCGACCGCAAACGAAGGAGCCAGCGGGCGGGGACTCACCGTCACCGACTCGGGGGCGGCCGTGAGCGAGGGGGTAACGCACCTCGATTTCGCTGGCTCGCTCTCGCCGGTCAGTCCCGACGGCGCGAACGACGCACGAAGCGTGCGGATCCAGCCTCGCGGCGATTCGTTGTCCCCGAACATCGTCGACGTGCGGGACGACCTCGACGTCGAACCCGAGGAAGACGACGTCTGGGGTGCGATCTACGAGCACTACCAGTCGTTCAGACCGACCGAGCGGAACCATCGCTACGTGATCCCGGCCGGGACGTGGGACGTCCGGACCGACAACATCCACCTGGACGCCCACGAGCACTTCGGACTCGTCGGCGAACCGTTCGCCACGCTCAGGGTCACCGACCAGGACGTCGACCGGATGATGACCGTCGGACAGATCGACGACTCGCTGCCACACGCCCAGCGCACGGTGATGAAAGACCTCCGGATCGACATCCGGGGCGACTACGACACCGGAATCGGCCGCTGGTACACCTACGCGTACGGTCTGATCGAGAACGTCTCGATGCGCGGCCGGCGGGACAGGCGCAACCCCGACTTCGGCGGCGACCGACACACGATCATGGTCGCCGGTCGGCAGTTCACGACGACGAACATCATCCGCGGCTGCCAATTGAACAACGGCGACACCCACTACGACCGAGACACACACGTCGGGCACGCGATCCCCCTCAGTTCGGAGATCTACAACCGGGGAACGAACTTCTGGGAGGGGTGCCAGGTGACGGGCTACGTCGACAACGGGATCTACGTGTCGAGCAACTCCGGCCGAAACATCATACGGGGCTGTCACGTCCGCGACTGCGCCGGCGCGGCCATCCGCATCGGCGCCAACGACTACGTCCAGAACTGCCGCATCACGAAAACCGAAGAGCCTGAGTACCCGTGGTCCGGCCTCTGGCTCGAGAACGGCGGAGGCCAGGTCGTCGACGGGGTCACCGTTTGGAACGGCGTCGAGAAGCAAACCGAGATCATCCGCTTGACCCAGGACGGTCCGGCGCGGCTGTCGGGCGTGCACATCACCGACAAAGGGGGCAACGGCCGGGCGATCCGGGTCGCCGACAACGACGACACGCGGACGGTGTTCGAAGGGTGTACGATCACCGATCGAACCAGCCCGAGCGTCTCCGACTACGCGGTGTACGTCCGCTCGTCGAACGTCGTCTTCAAGGACTGCGAGTACGACCTCGAATCCCAGACGGATCAGGATCGGCACGGCTTCTTCGTCAGTCGACGGGGCACCGACGTCGACCGACTGGTCCTGCACAACAGCGACATCGACGCCGACGGTGCGAGTCTCCGGTTCGGCGAAAGCGGGCGGGCACACAACATCGAGAACGCCGTCTTCGACGGCCTCGTGATGAGCGATCCCGGTACCGCGCTCGCCGACGTACTCTGGATCGGCAATCGCCACCGCGGGGACACCGTCTTCCGCGGGGAGCGATCGAACTGGAAGGGCGACTTCAACTTCGGATTCACCGTCTGACCGCGTCCCGGACGCCGTTCGCGGGACGTCCTGTCCTGACCGTCGTTCCGGTGCGTGTAAGCGGTCTCCGACGGCCGTAGGCTCGCCGGCGGAGACTGGTTTCACCCCGGATACGATTCTTCGATAGTGCGTCCCGATCGGACGGATGTCACGCAGAACGAGACGATCGCCCGTGAAAATGACCGGCTCACCCGACAGACTGCGATGGCGATGACGTTGCTGCCGGAACACGGAGTGACGGTCGCGACTGGCCAGGGCTTGCCACACCCGGAAGGCGCTGACGGCTCTCGAAGGCGTTCGGGGCTGTCCGCGGCCGTCGCGATCACGGTCGTGCCATCAGTGAAACGGCTGGCGACTGAGGACGCCCCACGGATCGAACAGGTAGACGACGGCGAGAAAGAGCGCGAGGACGACGACGAACAGTCGCGCGATCGCGCTCGCCGACGACGGGATCGCCGGTTCGAGCGTGAGCGCCATCACTCCCGCGACGCTGATCCAGAGGAGGCCGACGATCACTCGCTGGCGACGGTCCATGAGTGTCCCTTCGCGTCACGGAGTAAGAAGCTCTCGAGTCGCCACGACCGTCGAGGGAGTGGGCTTTGCTGCTTTGCTGGCCCGATCGGCCGGGTCAGATGAACGAATCGGCGTCGACCGTTTCGTCGTCGCGGACCGTCTTGCGGTTGTCGGTCCGGCCGACGTCCTCGTAGGCGACCGACCCCTCGACCTGCTCGGCCTCCGGCCCCGGTTCGTTGCCGATGTAGACGACGTTCGGGTGCGTACCGATCTCTTCGAGGTGCCGGAACCTTCATCTCGTCTTCGGCCATCTCGAGGCCGAGTTCCGTGTCGTACTCGGTCTCCTCGAGCATCCCCTCCAGTTCGGTTTGCCATCCTTCCCCGAGTGGATGGACCGGTTCGTCCCCCGAGTCGCCGTCCTCGTTGGAACTCATCGATCTCCCTCACTCCCGACCGTTCTGCCATGGTTCTAGAAGGCAGCCGACGATCGATTACACTCGATCGACTCACCGTCTCCGATCTCGATTCCGGTACCGATCGCACTGCCGGTGCTTGGTGGTCGCGACCGGGGGAGTCCCGCGTAGCGGTACTCGTCGACGAGGTCGCAGCGAAGCGCCGAGCGGGAGATTTGAACTACGCGAGGACGATCGCCTCACTCCGTTCGGCGCTGCGACTTCTCTCGATCAAATCTCCGAGCCGTTTTGCAGCAACGAAGTGATTCGCGCCGCTACGCGACGCTCATCGAATTGTCGCTGCAAAAGCGCCGAGCGGGAGATTTGAACTACGCCGAGACGTTCCGGGTCGTTCACTCCGTTCCCTTCCCGGGCTACGACCCGTTTAGTTCAAATTCCCCTGGTCGTCGTTTTCCGCTCACAGTTGCGAGCACACGCTACGCGGTGCTCGTGGGTTGGTTCGCGGAAAAGCGCCGAGAGGGAGATTTGAACTCCCGAGTCCGTGAGGACAGCAGATTTCGAATCTGCCGCCTTGGCCGGGCTAGGCTATCTCGGCTCACTCCTATCTACCCGGGTAACGTTTTTACCCGTTTCGATTCCTCGCAGGTCTGTCAGCGTGTCACGTTCGCCGCCCGTGTGCCCTCCGAAAGACGAAGCCTCGGCGACGAACCTATCCGGTGTTCTTCATCCCGGCAGCGATCCCCTTCACCGTCAGCCGGAGCGTCCGTTCCTCGATGTCGGTCCGGTGAGTCCGATCGAGGAGGTACGTCTGGAGCAGGTTCAGCGGGTCGACGTAGGGGTTGCGCCGCTCGAGGTTCTCTCCGAGCCAGTCGCGCGTGTGGAGTTCCTCGCGCTGGCCGATCTCCTTGATCAACTCGGCACCCCGCTCGTACTCGTCGGTCAGCCGCGGGAAGAACCGATCGCGGAGGTCGTCGTCTGCCAGATCGGCGTACTGTTCGGCGATCTCGACTTCCGTCCGGGAGAGCGAGAGCGCGGCGTTGTCGAGCGTGGTCCGGAAGAACGGCCACTCGGCGTACATCTCCTGTAGGGTCTCCATCGAGCCGCCGTCCTCGAGATAGGCGTCGACGCCCGTCGCGATGGCGTACCAGCCGGGCAGAATGCACCGCGACTGGGTCCAGGAGAACACCCACGGGATGGCCCGCAGGTCTTCGACGGTTCGCTCGCCGCTCCGTGAGGCCGGTCGCGAGCCCAGGTCGAGGTCCTCGATGACGGTGATCGGGGTCGCCTGCTCGAAGTACTGGACGAATCCCTCGCTCTCGAGCAGGTCGCGGTACTCCTGCCGGGCGGCGTCGGCCATCGTGTCCATCGCGTCGATCCACTCCTCTCGGACCTCCTCTTCGGGCCGGTCCATCGCGTACAGGCGCGATCGGAGCTGTGCGTTGACCATCTGTTCGATGTTTCGCTCCGCGATCCGCGGGTTGGCGTACTTCTCGGCGATGGCCTCGCCCTGTTCGGTGAACTTGACCTGTCCGGTGACGGTCGAGTTGGGGAGCGCGAGCAGGGCCTCGTTCATCGGGCCGCCGCCACGCGAGATCGAGCCGCCGCGGCCGTGGAACAGCCGCATCGTCACGTCGTGGTCGTCGCAGATCTCGCCCAGTCGGCGCTGGTTCTTGTACAGCGACCAGTTGGCCGCGAGGAACCCGTTCTCCTTGTTCGAGTCGGAGTACCCGAGCATGATCTCCTGGGTCCGATCGCGGGCTTCGAGCGCCTGTGCGTAGGCCTCGTTCTCGTAGAGGGTCCCCATGATTCGACGGGCACCCGACAGGGCGTACTCGGTCTCGAGCAGCGGGACGATGTCGATCCCGCTGTGTTCCGGCAGGGAAACGACGTCCGCCTGGTCGGCGAGGAACAGGACTTCGAGGACGTGACTCGGTTCCTCGGTCATCGAAATACAGTACGTGTCGATCGCCTCGACGCCGTACTCGGTCTGCCAGTCGGCGAGACTGTCGAACAGCGACAGAACGCGCGTCGAATCCTCCGAGAGTCCCTCTGTATCGCCGAGGTCGATGACGGACTCGTCCTGGAGGATCGCCTCGGTCAGCAGGTCGACGCGTTCGTCTTCCGAGAGCGTGTGGTAGTCGATCCCCTCCGTCTCGAGGGCTTCCGCGATCGCGTCGGTGTGTTTCTGCTGGTGTTCGCGCAGGTCGAGACTGGCCAGCGAGAAGCCGAAGGTGGCGACCTGCCGACGGATCGGATCGACGTGTGCGTCGACGACTACCTCCGCCCCGTTGTTCCGGAGGCTCTTGGCGATGTATTCGAGGTCCTCGAGGAGTTCGTCGACGTCGTCGTAGCCACCCGGACGCACGTCACCGACGCGCTCCAGACGTTCGCGCATCAGCTTGAGTTTCTGTCGATAGGGTTCGCCGGGATACCGCTCCTCGGCGGTTCTGGCGCTGCCTGGCAGCCGATCGAGGTCTTCCTCGAGCGAGGCCTGGAACTCCGAACCGGCGTCGATCCGACTCCCGTCCTGGCTCAACACGCCCGAGAGGCGTTTGAGCTGTTCCCGGTAGCGGTCGAGGACGACCTCGCGCTGGCGTTCGAGCGTGTTCGCCGTCACCTCGGGAGTCACGTAGGGGTTCCCGTCGCGATCGCTCCCCGCCCACGAGCGGAACTCGAACAGTTTGGGCACCTCGAGGTCGCCCTCGACTTCCTCGTCGATCGCGTCGGCGAGTTCGTCGTAGACCTCGCCGACGACGTCGAACAGCGTGTTCTCGAGGTACCACTGGACGTTCCGGGCCTCGTCCTCGGGTTCCGGCTGGCGACGCCGGACCTGCGGGGTCTGCCAGAGGCTCGTCACCTCGGCGTCGATGTCCCGCCACAGCTGCTCCGTCTCTTTGTTCGTCAACAGCCGCTCGTCGAGGGTCTCGAGGTACGTCGAGACCGTCCGGAGCTTCGACTTGACCGTCTTTCGACGGGCTTCCGTCGGATGGGCCGTGAAGGTCGGCTCGATCAGCACGTCGTCGAGGATCTGTCTGACCGTCTCAATGTCGGTCTCCGCGAGTTCGGCGGCCGCCGTCTCGAGGCTGTCCTCGAGGGTCCCCTCGTGGGATTCGGTTCGAAGCGATCGGACCCGCTCGCGCTCTTCTGCGAGGTTGATCAGTTCGAAGTAGGTCGTGAACGCCCGTGCGACGATCCGCTGTTCGTGTGGTGACAGCCCCTCGAGTTCCGTGATGAGCGGTTCTCGCGACTCCAGTTCGTCGGCGCGGTAATCGATCGCCGCTCGTCGGCACGATTCGACGGTTTCGAAGGAGCGTCGCGAGGTCTGGTCCTCGAGGACCTCCCCGAGCAGTGCCCCGAGTTCACGGACGTCCTGCCGAACGCCCCTGTTATGTAGTGTCATATCCGGCCCGTACGTGGCCGACGCTAAAAATCCCCGTGTCACACAATTTCACCGTCATTCATCGTCTTCCGTGATAGTTACTGGCGGTGCGACAGCGAACAGAACAGTGTCGAACGTATGCGATCGAATCACAAGGAGCTATTCGTTCTAGAACACCGGCGTTCGACGCCGATGGGGCCAATATTTACTACCATCGTAATTCATAATGCATCTGTCTGTTCTACACTCGATGGCCGGCCAGACGCGCCGACATTCACTTTCGGTATTATTGTGATTAGTTGTCGTGGCTCAAGACAGTGCCAGTTCCGGCCCGGCTGGGCCGAAGTACGACGGCGACGGTGCTCGCGCGCGCAACTCGCCACGCGTCTGGTGATCGATCGAGTCGTAGTCGTGTGGAAGACCGAGACGACGGCGCGGCGCGTGGGAACGTATCAGCTACCGCATCTCGTCGAGTGCGAGTACGGTGTCCGACATGAGCCACGCCGTGTCACTGTCCGCTCGTTCGATGCTGAGCGCGAAAAACGAGTCCCGTCCGTCGTCGACTGTGATGTGGTAGCCGCGACTCCGCAGCGGCTCGCCGTCTTCGATTGCGTTCGGTTCGGCTGAAGTCACACCAGTACTCAGGGCCGAGGCCGAATAACGGGCGCGGTTTCAGATTCAGGCGGCGGTACACGCAAACGGGTGTGAGCCAGCAACGGCGTCGCTCCCCCGTCTACGAGTTCGCCGACTCCCGACCAGTGCGCTTCGCCTGGCGGTGACTCCAGTGTAGACCGTCGGCTACGGACGACTGTCCAGGGGCGTGTTTTTTGTTCGGTCCGTGAGTATCGATCGTTATGTGTCACCAGCAACCACTGTACGCGAGGTGGCGATGATGGCGCGATCGTCGGACGCGATCGCCGCGCTCTTCGAGCGGGCGGGGATCGAGACGGTCTTCGGGTTCCCCTGCGAGCAGATGGATCCATACTACGCGAGCATCGACGGGTCGACGGTCAGGCACGTCCTCGCACGGAGCGAGGCGAGCGCAGCCCTGATGGCGGACGGCTACGCCCGGGCCGCGCGAACCACGGGCGTCGTCGACGGCGTCAGCGGTCCCGGGGCCGCGTACATGGGCGTCGGACTGTGCGAGGCCGCCGGCGCGTCGTCGCCGGTCCTCGCCCTCACCGGCGGCAACGATCGGGAGACCCGCGGCAACGGCGTCATCCAGGACGGGGACAACGAGGCGATCCTCGACCCGTTCACCGAGGCGACGTTCGACGCCGAAACGCCCGGCCGCGCCGTCGAGGCCGTCGAGAACGCGCTCAGGGTAGCCACGACCGGAGTTCCCGGTCCGGCACACGTCAACCTCCCCGAAGACGTCCTGGCGGGCGAAACCGAACGGGAGCCCCGCGACGACGTGTCCGGAATCTACCCGCGGACCCGGCCAGCACCCGACCCGGACGCCGTCGACGCGATCGTCGACCTGCTAACCCGGTCCGAGAGTCCCGTGATCGTCGCCGGCGAGGGCGTCGTCCGCGCGGACGCGACCGCCGAACTGACACGGTTTGCGACGACGGCTGACGTCCCCGTCGTGACCTCCATGAACGGGAAGGGAGCGATCGCGGAAACCGAGCCGCACGCGCTCGGCGTCGTCGGCCGCTGGGGGTTCTGTCAGGTGGCGAACGACGCCGTCGAGGACGCGGACCTGGTTCTCGGCTTCGGAACCCGGTTCGGCGAACTCACGACCGTCGGCTGGTCGCTGGTGCCCGAGGACGTGCCGCTGGTCCACGTCGATCTCGATCCCGCCTGGCTGGGGCGAAACTACGAACCGACGGTCGCCGTGCAGGCGGACCTCAAATCGACGCTCGCAGCGCTCGCCGAGAGCGCGTCGAGCAACGGCGACCGGGCGTCTCGAATCGACGCGCTCGCCGAGGCCCGGGCCGACTGGCGCGCGGGGTTCGAGGACGACCTGACGAGCGACGAGACGCCGGTGAAGCCACAGCGCGTAATTCACGAACTGAACGATCGACTCCCGGCCGAGGCGGTGCTCGTGAGTGCGACGAGTTTCCCCGGGTTCTTCTCGGGGGCGTTCTACGAACCCGAGCGGGCCGGCCTGTCCTACCTCCAGGCCAGGGGCAGCGACGGCATCAACGTCTGTCTCCCCCAGGCGCTGGGCGTCAAGACCGCGATGCCCGATCGGCCGGTCGTCGCGCTGTCCGGCGATGGCGGAATCGGCTACCACGTCGCGGACCTCGAGACCGCCGTTCGCGAGGACCTCTCGATCACCGTCGTCGTCACCAACAACGGTTCGCTCGGCTCCTCCAAGATGAGCCAACTCGGAACGTACAGCTTCGACATGTCGACCGATTTTCACGGTGGTGTCGACTACGCCCAGGTCGCTCGCGGGTTCGGCTGTGCGGGAGAAACGATCGAGGATCCCGACCGGGTCGGCCCGGCGATCGAGGAGAGTCTCGAGAGCGACGTTCCGACCCTCCTCGACGTGCGCGTCGATCCCTACGCCGCGCCGCCGTTGCTGGTCTGACCGGCTGGGCCCGGCCGTAATGCAAGCGGATCAGAAGACCGGATCATAGACCTCGGCACCCGTTTCCTCGTGTCGGTCCCGCAACGACTCCCGGAGGAACTCCCTGCCGAGCATCGCTTCGACGTCGAACGGGCCGATATCTCCCCCGGAGCCGCGTTTGAGGACGTCGTCGACCGTTTCTCCATCTGCGACCCCGTCCCCGACGAGGCGGTGAGCCTCGTTGACCAGCGCGCCGACCACGGGCGTCACGTCGTGTGGATCGTCGACGACGGGAATCCGGGGTTCCTCGCCGTCCCACTCGAAGAATCCCTTCCCGCTCTTCTTTCCCAGGTCGCCCGCGTCGACGAGGGCTTCCATCCGATCGCGGATTTCGGGCGGCGGCGCGTATCGATCGCCGTACGCGGCCGCGAGGTTGTCGATCGTCGCGAGGTGGACGTCGATCCCGATGAGATCGACGAACTCGATCGGTCCCCGGTCGAATCCGATCGCCCGTGCGCCTCGATCGACTTCGGCGGGGGACGCCGCGAGCAGTTCCCAGGTCCCGGCACACTTGATGCTCGCCGAGAGCCGCGAGAGGCAGTTCGCCCGGTACTCGGCCCCGAGACGGACGGGTGTCCGATCGATCGCCTCGGCGATCGTCGTCGCGGTTTCGAGGGCTCGCTCGCTGGCGTCGTCGCCCGAAATTTCGACGATGTCCCGTTCCAGCGCCGGATTGGCGAAGTGAAACAGGACGACCCGTTCCGGACGGGCGAGGTCGGCAGCGATGTCGCCCGGGGTGAGCGACGACGTGTTCGTCGCGATGACCGCCTCGGCGTCGAGGATCGACTCCAGGTCGGCGACGAGGTCGCGTTTGAGGTCGAGGCGTTCCGGGACGGCCTCGACGACGAAGTCGTGGCCTGAAAGCGCCGCGAGGTCCGTCTCGTACGCGATGCGACTCGCGGGATCGTCGGGGTCGAGACCGGCCGACTCGAGTGCCTCCGGAAGGGTGGTTCGGTGGTAGTCGCGTGCCGATTCGAGCGCGGTGTCGTCGACGTCGACGAGGGTAACCGGAAAGCCGCCGTTGGCGAGGAGGCCAGCGATGTCGCGGCCCATCAGTCCGGCACCGACGACGCCAGTCGTGTTCTGGGTCATAATTTCAGATCTCCGTGGATACCGTCCGCTGAACGCGTTCGAATCCGGGTGCGGAACACGTAGTAGCTGCCGCCCACCACCAGCAGGATCACCCAGAGGGCGAACACCGACGGCGACTGGACGGCGAGCAGTCCGAGCAAGGCGAGATTGCAGGGAATCGCTAGCGCTGCCATCGCCGTGACGTACCCCGACCGGATTCCGAGCGCCGATTCGGCCGTTTCCGCCTTCGTCCGTCCAACCACGATGGCCGCGAGCATCACCGGGACGACCAGAAACGCGCCGCCGAAGCCGAGCAACGATCCCAGTTCCGCGATCGGAAGCGGCGAGAGTAACGCCCCGACAGAGAGCACGTAGACGACGAGGAGCCCCCAGTGCGGCGTGTCGAACCGGTCGTTCGTGCGGGCCAGCACCGACGGCATGAGACCGTCCGTGGCCAGAACTTCGAGGTACTTCGGGGTGATCATGTAGACGGCGTTGATGCTCGTGGCGATGGCGAACAGTGCACCCCCGAAAACGAAAACCGACTGCAGCGGTCCGGGCAGGAACATCCCGGCGGGGACCGCGAGCGTTTCGCCACCCAGCGCGTCGGTGCCGGCGACGCCCACGGCGACGAGACCGATACCGACGTACACGACGAGCACGAGCGGGACGGCGATGGCGAACGAGCGGGGGATCGTTACCGTCGCGTCGCGGACCGAACCGCCGATGTCCACGACGAAGTTCGCACCGAGGCAGACGAAGTAGAGGACGCCGGCAGCCGTCGCGACACCGATCGCCCCGTTGGGAAAGGCCGGCGTCAGGTTCGCGGGCTCCACCGCCGGGACGCCGAGCAGGATGAACGAGCACAGGGCCGCGATCAGGCCGACGAACATGGCCAGCTGGGCAGTCGCGGCCGGCCGAATCCCGACGACGTTGACGAGGAAGAAGCCGGTTAGCAGGACCACGCCGACGAGGGCGGGGCCGATCGGAACGACCGTTTCGACGTACTGGCCCGCGGTCAGAGCGTACAGCGGCAGGCCGCCGCCGAACATGCTGACCCCGAGCCCCCAGGCCGCGAGAAACGCCACCGGTCGCGAGACGAACCGCGCCGGGTAGCGGTAGTTCCCGCCGGTCGTCGGGAACGCCGCCCCGAGCATCGCGGTCGGCACCAGTCCGAGGATCGCGATGCCGAACGCGAGCACGAACGCAACTACGACGCCCGGGCCGGCGATCCCCACCGCGACGCCCGTGAGGCTAAACAGCGCCCCGCCGACGATCAACCCGACCTCGATGGCCACCGCCTGCACGAGCGTGACGTCACCCGTCTCCTTGCTCATTGCTCTGTGACAACTCTCCACACGTATTCGATCGGCAAAAGTTCTCCCCCGGTAACACCTTCGCGGAGTCGATCGCCAGCAAGTCGCAGTTACGACTCGCGAATTTGCTCGTCGAAAACTGCTCCGTCTGGGATTTGAACTACCCGAAACGTTTCCGATGCTCGCGATTCTTTACGTCAAATCCCGGAGCGTACACTTCCTTCTTCACTCGCTTCGTTCGTTCAGAAGAGTGCTCCGTCTGGGATTTGAACCCAGGTCATCGGCTCGAAAGGCCGAAATGATTGGCCGGACTACACCAACGGAGCCAACGCATTCACTGCTTGCTGGGGACTAGTAAAAAGCGTTCCGTTCCGATCGCGGAGTGGCACGCCCTCACGTACTCCGATCGCCGGCAGATCGGATTCGGCCCCGCCACGTTCGTCCCGCGGCCTCGGGCTGGTGATCGGCGCCGACATCTCAACGCTTTTGGCGCCGGCACGCGACGGATCGGTCATGAAATACGTCCGCTTTCGCGACCCGGCCGGTGCCGTTCGCCGCGGCGAGTACGAGAACGGTCACGTTCACTTCGGAAACGAGAGCTACGCGCTCGACGACGAGTCGATCGACGTCCGCCCGCCGTGCGAACCCTCGAAGATCGTCTGCATCGGGCGCAACTACGCCGACCACGCCGACGAGATGGGATCCGACGTGCCCGATCGACCCCTGCTGTTCCTGAAGCCGCCGAACGCGGTCGCGAGCCACGGCGACACCGTGACCGCGCCCGCGGGGAAGGACCGAATCGACTACGAGGCCGAACTCGGCGTCGTCATCGGCGAGCAGTGTCGGCACGTTCCCGTGAGCGACGCGATGGACGTCGTCGAGGGCTTTACCTGCGTGAACGACGTCTCGAACCGCGACGACCAGCGCCAGGAACAGAACTGGATCCGCGGCAAGGCCTTCGACGGCGCGGCCCCGATCGGCCCGCTGCTCGCGACGCCCGACGAGGTCCCCGACGACGCGGCCGTCCAGTCGCGCGTCAACGGCGAACTGAAACAGGACGGCTCCCGGGAGCAACTCATCTTCTCCATCCCGGAACTGATCGCGGAGATCACGGCCTACATGACCCTCGAACCGGGCGACGTGATCGCGACCGGGACGCCGGAGGGCGTGGGTCCGCTCGAAGACGGCGACGAGGTCGAGATCGAGGTCGAGGGCGTCGGGACCCTCTCGCATTCGATCCGCCGTCCCTGACCCTGATCCTGACCGTTGACTCGATCCGATCGGGATCGGGCCGACGACCCGCCGTCCGCCCCGAACCGAGTCGAACGATTTTCCCCCGCGTCGATCGAAGGGCTGGTATGACCGTTCGCTTCGGTGCCGTGACCGTCGACTGGCTCGGGTACGCGACCGTCCGCCTCGAGGGCGAGACGGGGGCCGTCATCTACCTCGATCCCGGTCGCTACGGCGTGCTCGACGACTACGACGCCCGGGACGGCGATCTCGTACTCGTCTCCCACGACCACCACTACGACCCGGACGGCATCCGTCGGGTCGCCCACGAGGACGCGCTCGTCGTCGTCCACGAGTCGATCGACGCGAGCGAGATCGATCGAGTCGACGAAGGACCGGAGGCCCTCCCATACGAGGTCGAACGCGTCCGCGCGGACGAGTCGTTCGTCCTCGGACCGCTGGACCTGTTCACGACGCCCGCCTACAACGATGCCGCCGGTCCGCACGTCGACGAGAACGGCGAGCCGTACCATCCGGAGGGGAAGGGTTGCGGGTTCGCCGTCACCGTCGACGGCGTCGGAGCGTTCTGGCCCGGCGACACCGACGTCCTCCCGATTCACGAAAATCTCGACGTCGACCTCTTCCTGCCGCCGATCGGCGGGTCGTTCACGATGGACCGACGCGAGGCCGCGGCGCTGGCCGAGCGACTGGACCCGGGACTCGTGTTGCCGATTCACTACGACACGTTCGACGCACTCGAGACGGACGCGGACGCGTTCGTCGTCGACGTCGCGAACCGGGGCATCCCGGTGGTCCTCGACGGACACTGACGTCCGGAACTGTCCATCCGGCGACGGATCCGCGAGTACAAGTCACGTGTCGCCAATTCACTCATGAAATCCACGCCGAATATTGACAAACATACACTTTCGAAATGCTGGGCGATACCAGCCAGCATGGAAGACTGACCGGTGGATCGCGAAGAGGGTGATGGACGTGGCAGGAGAGTCGGATGCGGCGATCGGAACCCCCCGAGACCGATCTCACGTACCCGTCTTCGGGGCGGGCGGGCTTCTTCAAGAACCACTTCGGTCCCTCGATGCTCTGGGCACTGATCAGCATCGGCGGGAGTCACATCGTCATCGCGCCGTCGATGGGCGGCAGCTTCGGACTGGTCGCGATCTGGATGTTCGCGCTCATCTACGTCGCGAAGTACGCTGTAGTACAGTCCTTTCAGAAACGCAACTGCCCGAGGAAACGGGTTTCGCCGGGGCTCGTTTCATTCGATTTCCGACCGCTCCAAAGAGTTACTGTCGCGGTCGGCGTGCGCACGGGTATGAGCGGCGATCGTCCGCGCGGCCCGGATCGTGGTCAGGGCGGACTGTACTGTTCGAACTGCGGCGACTCTCTCGTACCGTCTGCGAACTACTGTCCCAGTTGCGGAACACCGTCGAGGGAACGCTCATCGGCAACCGATCGGCGATCGAGAGAGACCACGTCCCCGCGTTCGTCGACCGATCGGACCGCCCTCGAACGGCGAATCGCTCGCGCCGTCCAGCGGGGGTGGGAACTCGAACACGATTTCGGCGATCGTGCCGTCGTGGTCCGGCGTTCGTTCGGCAGCGTGACCGATCACCTCCTCGTCGCACTCGTGACCGTCTGGTGGACCGGTGGGATCGGGAACGCGCTGTACGGCGCGTACCGGTATTTCGGCGACCCCGATCGGCTGGTGCTCCGTGCGGATCGGGTGGCGGAGAACGGGGCCGCGACCGCGGACACCGACACGGGCACCGACGCGGATACCCGCTGGCGAACGCTCGCACGCCTGACGGCGGCTGTCTGCTGGCTCGTCACCGCCGTCCTCGCGGGCGTGGGGCTTCTCGTGTCCGCAGCGGCGGTGAGCTTCGTGCTCTTCGCCCTCGCGACCCTCTTCGCGATCGGTGGTGTCGGTACGCTGCCGTCGGTTCGGCGGCGACTCGACCGACGCCATCCGGTGACGGCGACCGGCCGGATCCGCTCCGTCGACGAACGGGCCGTCGTCGCACCCGATCGACCGTGTGCTGTGTGTGCCGATATCGTCGATCGGGGCGTCGAACGCACCTACCGGGAGGAGAGCTGCCTGTTCGGCTTCCCGCTCTCGATGTCGGACGGGACCAACTACTACTGCCGGCGATGTGCCAACGCCGAGCAGGCAGGGGACCCTACAATATCTGAGGGGATCGCCGACCGAACGGGATCGGCCCGGACTCGTTCGCCATCCGATCGCGACTCGGACGAATTGGGGGAGCCGGAACCCGAACGAGATCACGACTGACGGTCCGCGTTCGTCCGGCGATCGACGTCCCGAACTAACCGGGTCGCGTCGCTCGAACTCGGGAATCGAGACGGTAAGTCGCGATCGGTCGTGAGAGCGGTCGAGTCCAGAGGACGTCCATCTCGTCGAGCCGTTCGGAGGATAATCTCCCTGAACGACGGTTCGACGGGCGTCTAGAGGACGCCCATCTCACTGAGTCGTTCAGGGAGATAGGTATCCGTCACGAAGTCGAGTCCGCGAGCCGCGAGCGACTGCTGTTCGGACTTCTTCTCGATGTCGAGCTGGAGTTCGATCTGTTCCTCCCAGTAGTCGGTCTGGAAGCGGGGGTCCTCGAGTTCGCTCTCGAGGGCGTTGACGTCCGAGTCGCTGAGCGGATCGGTCGGGAGGTCGTACTCGACGATATCGGCCGGCTGGATGCCGATGAACTGCGCGTCCGGCGTCGCGAGGTACTCCGAGAGGTGGGCGGACTTGATCGATCCGTAGGCGACGGAGCCGTAGATGCGGTACGACCACGGGTCACCGTCCGTAAAGACGGTCACCGGGAGGTCGAGTTCGTCGTGCAGGCGCTTCGTGATCCGCCGGGTCGCCCGCGCTGGCTGGCCCTTGAGGTGGACGATCAGCGCGTTGTACTCGTCGTCAAAGCCGTTCTCGACGAGTCGGTCGCGCATCCCGCCGGTCTCGACCGCCAGGATGAAGTCGGAATCGCAGTCGAGGAACTCGATCGTGTCCGGGTTGTTCGGGATCTGGTAGCCGCCCTCGCCGACGTCCTCCTGGCAGTGGATCTCGCGTTCCCCCCGACGGGTCTGCTCGCGGAGGTGGAGTGGGCCCATGATCGTCGCGCCCGACTCCTCGGGGCGCATGTGGAAGTCCTCGCGGGTGACCCCAGAGACGATTTCCAGGTCTTCGATCAACTGGTTGGACTCGTCCTGGTCGCCGAACTGGGCCTCGTCGTTGTCCCAGCTCTCGGAGAGATAGTACAGCTCTCGCAGCGTCGACGACCGCTCCTCGTCGAGCTGGTTGGCGAGGAACTCGATCGTGTAGACGGCTTTCAGAAGCTTCCGGGCACCCCGAACGGAGTTCGCCGATCGGGTCGACTCGCGATCGCCGTACACCCAGACCTCCTTGTCCTCGTCGTACTCGATGTTAGCCTTCGTCCGCGTCGGAACGGACATGTGGGGGATCTCGCCCAGTTCGAACTGGTCGTAAAACTGTGCCGCGAGATCGATCAGTTGGTCTCGTGCGTCGTCGTTGTCTGCGCTCATTGGGTATCAGTTACGGTGAGTTTCTCGCCCTCGACACCTTTCACGTCGAGGTCGAACGACGCGTCGTCGGGTGCCTCGTACTCGAGGACGGCTTCGTCGTCGCTCGAGACGTCCGGTTCCCACTTGACGAACCACTCGCCGTCCATCTCGACGACGGTCGCGCCGTCGGAGAGGTTCCGCGGTTCCGCCGAGACGATGTCGGTCACTTCGAGTGACTCGGTCGTCCCCGAGTGGTTCTCGACGACGACCGAGATGGCCCGTCCGTCGCCGTTCTCCTCGATGTGGCGCTCGACGAGGACGTTGTTCATGATGCGGGCGAGCGCGTCGTCGATGTCCGGTTCGTCGCGATCGGTGACCTCGGCGACCTTCTCGGCCATCTCCGGCAGGATCTTCCCGAGGACGTTCTGTTTCTTCCGGCGTTTCTGCATCGATCGGCGCTTGTTCAGGTAGCTCTTGAGGTCGCGGGCCGCCTCGCGGATGGCGAGTTCGATCTCGTCTTCGATCTCGGGGACGTTCGCGACGGCGTCCTTGGATTCGCTGGTGAAGGGGACGTTCGTCGAGGCGACGTGGACCATGACGACGGCGGGGCCGTTCGGGAGCCCCGAGCCGCCGGGCTGGTCGAGTCCGTAGTTGCGCCAGCCGATCGACTTGACCACGTCGGTCGTCGCACACGCGCCGCGCTGGTAGACCAGCGGGACGCGGTTCGCAAAGCGCATGACGTCGACGCTGCCGTCGGCCTCGATCTCGCCGCCGTAGGCGATCCCGGCCTCGACGATGAACGGATCGCCGCCGTGGACCTCCGCGTCGCGGGTCGCGGCCGAGTAGAAGTCGGCGTCGAACTCCTTCTCCAGGCCTGCCCGGATGAGGTCGTCGGTGATCGGTGCGAGACACCGCGTCGGCGGGGCCATGATGTCGGTCGCGCGCATCCCGTCGACGAGGTCGCTCGTGGCGTCGCGGTGGCCGTCGAGTTCGCGGACCAGCGGCGGATCGTCCGGGACGGTCGCCATCACGTCCCAGACGGCCTCGGTGACGTTCTCGCGGGCCGTCTCGCCGAACGCGACGTCGTCGTACTCCTCGGTGAGGTCTGCGGCACGATCGACGTACTCGCGAAGCCGAGCGTGCGTGAGTCGGTGACGGACGTCCTCGCTTCGTTCGTCCTCGAATCGACCGGCGAGCCGATCGGCGAAGGCGTGGACGATCTCGTCGTCCTTGCGGGTGCTCGTCGCCTCGTCCGCGAGGTCGTAGAGGTCGGCGACGAGACGCGACTCGTCGGGTTCGGCGTCCGGATCGTCATCGCTGTCGACGTCGTCCGTTTCCGCTTCGGGTGCGTCGACGAGCGCACGCCAGACGGCGTCGACGGCGTTCTCGCGGACGGTGTCGCCGAACGTCGTCCCGTGCTCGGCCTCGACGTCCTCGGCTGCCGCGTCGACGACGTCGAGCAGTTCGTGGTGGGCGATCCGATCGTAGTCGTCGACGGCGTCCGCGACGGCCGCGGCGAACGCGGCGGTCGCGTTGGGTCCCTTGTTCGCGGTGGCGTCCGAGACTGCCTCGTGGAGATCGACGTCCTCGCGAGTTGCCGGCGGTCGCCAGCGCATCTCGCGGCCGTAGTAGCGATCGCGGAACTCGTCGGTGATCGACTCCGCGGTCTTCTTGCCGACGCGCGTGAACTCCTCCTGGAGGAACCCCGAGACCGTCTGGGAATCCGTCGCCGAAAGCATCTTCATCACGGTACCGAGTTCGACGCCGTGGGGATGTGGTCGGATCTCCTCGGTCTCCTCGGGGAGCTGGTCGGTCGCCCGCTCGAACTTGAAGTGAGCCTTCGGTTCGCGGAGTTCGAGACGCCCGTGGGGGTTGACGACCGCCGTGTGCTTGATGTAGTCGTGGAGCTGCTGGCGGGCGCGCATGTTCCCCTCCATCTCGAGTTCGATGCGCGTACCGTGCGGACGGTCCCACGAGGTCGTCTCCTCGACGCTGATCTCGGGTTCGTTGTTGTCCGTGTCGACGATCAGTTCGAAGTACTCCGCCTCGCTCGCACCCTGGGTTCGACTGGTGATCTTCGCCGGCTTCCCGCTGGTCAGCTGGGCGTAGAGAACCGCAGCGGAGATTCCGATGCCCTGCTGGCCGCGGGATTGCTCGCGGGCGTGAAAGCGCGATCCGTAGAGGAGTTTTCCGAAAACCTTCGGAAGCGATTCTTTCGTGATTCCCGGCCCGTTGTCCTCGACGATCAGGCGGTAGTAGTCACCGGCTTCCTGAATCTCGACGTAGATGTCCGGGAGAATTCCGGCTTCTTCGGCGGCGTCCAGGGCGTTGTCGACGGCCTCCTTGACGGCCGTGACGAGGCCCCGTGCGCCGCTGTCGAAGCCGAGCATGTGCTTGTTCTTCTCGAAGAACTCGGCGATCGAGATCGCCTGCTGGTTCTCGGCCAGCTCCTCGGCGATCCCCGGCTCGTCACCGAGTGTCGACTGGAACGACGTCATCACTCTGCCTGTACTAACGGCGGGGCTAAAAGGTGTGTGCTACCGGAGTGAAAGTGAACGTCAGGTAGTGTTTCGATGAAAACAGCCACAAACGTTCGAATCAATATCAAACTATACAATTATAGTCAACTATTGACAGACAAATCGATATATCTCGATAATCTAGAATGCGATCTCCGTGGACCTATCCCGTCGGCGTCGACGTACGATATGTGGACCACTCTCACTCGTCGATCGGCGGCCACTCCCACGCGTCACCTTCGACCACGCCGAGCAGGCGTCGCCGACGTTCGGTCAGGTCCGCGAGGGCGTCGGCGAACGCCTCGTCGTCGACGGTCGGAATTCCCTCCTCGCGGAGTCGATCGAGTTCCGGCGGCGGCGGAACCTCGTCCGCCGGTTCGATGAACGCGGTATCGAGCGTCTCGAGGTAGTCCTGCGTGCTCGAGCGGGCAGCCTCGACGAGCATCGGGTCGGGCCCGTGGCCGTCCGGAACGCCGTGGCGGTAGAGCGTGAGCGCCTCGTCGAGGATCGGAACGGCCACGGCCGAGGCTCGATCGCTCTGCTCGCTGTGATAGTAGTGCAGGATCGGATAGGATTTGTGCTGTTCGGCGAGCGTCCCCAACTCGGAGGCCAGCGTCTCGAGGGAGAGGTCGGCACCGCGATAGTCCTCCCCGGTCCAGGCCGTTCGGACGAACGCTTCGCTTCGGCCTCCGAGTCCCGTGACGGTATTGGCGAACGATCGTTTGTCGGAGACCGCCCCGAGGACGGTGAGAACGTAGGAAACGCCGAGCGTGACGAAGGCCATTCCGGTGGCCGTCGTGAGCGCGCTGGCGATCTCCCAGACGTCTCCGAGCGGCGTGTAGTCGCCGTTGCCGTCCGTGAACATCGTGTACGCGACGTAGTAGAATCTGCCCGACCAGTCCGCGACGGCCCCGCTGCGCGTGCTGACGAGAGCGTACGGGTGGCTGGCGAAGACGAAGGTCCACCCAACCCAGAGGAGACCGATCCACGTCGCGAGCGTGAGCGTGAGGATGAGCGGCCCGGCGAGGCTGAGGGTGCGATTGTGCTTCCTACTCACGGCCCGGAGACCCTGCCAGACGCCGGACGTGAGCCGACCGGAGACGGGACCGGAGCCGCCGTCGACCCAGAGCGTCGTCCAGATGATGTCCACGATGACGAGGACGAGCAGGCCGATACCGGCGACGAGATACAGCGGACGCATTTCGGTTTCCTACAGTCCGGACGTCCGTCAACCGTTCCCCGGGGATTGACGCGGTTTTTTCCGTGCCGACGGGATCCGGGAGCCGTGCCGTCGGGTCACGTCACCGGACGGGCCTTGGATCGGTTCGTCCGCTTCGGTCTCGACCCCGGTGGCGATCACGTCTCCTCGACGATCTCCGCCCGCTCTTCGACGACGTCCGCGAGTACGTCCGCGATCGCTTCGTTCGTCTCCGGGCTGTAGTGTCCGCCCTCGCCGCGCTGGACGTACAGGGACTCCACGTCGCCGTCAGCGGGCGAGAGGTGTCTGGCCATGTCGATCGTCGCCAGGTCGTCGTACCGATCGTCGAGCCTGTCCAGCAGGTCGCCGTAGATCGGGCCGTGTTCGGCCTCGTACTTCGAGTACCGGAGCTGCTGGACCATCACGAATACCGGTGTGAAGTCCTGCTCGTCCGCGTAGTCGACGAACTCCTCGATGAGCGCGTCGAAGAGGCGCTCGTGAGTGTCGAACAGGCGTTCGTGGTACCGGACCCGGGGCCGTTCCATCCGCAGGGCCGACTGGGTCTGGGACTCGTCGAAGTCGATGCCGGGGATCGAGGTTCCGAGCCGGCGCTCGAGTTCCTTCCCACCCGTGTACAGGGTGTACCGGAGGTGTTCCGGGTCGTCGAAGAGGTCGAGCGTGTACGGAGGCGACGCGTAGTGGGGCTGGAACCAGTGATCGTAGTGAAAGTCGTACTCCCGAAGGAAGTCGGCCTTCGACTCGAGGTCGAGCAGATCCTCCTTTGCGTCGACCGGACTCTCGATCCGCCGGAGTTCGCCGTCCTCCATCACGTACCGGGGTTTGACGGCGAGGATGTTGCCGAATTCCTGGTAGTGTTTCCAGACCGAGAGGATGCGGGCGATCGATGAGGCCGTGACGACCATGAACACGTAGTCGGTCGGATCCTCAGGGTACTTGCGCTTGAGTCGCATCAGCGCCTGGTCCAGGCCGTAGTTACCGCCGCCGTAGTTGGCGACGTGGGTGTCGAGTTCCCGGGCCATGTAGTTCTGGAACGTTTCGTCGTTGTTGACCTCCCGGCAGAAGCAATAGGAGTCGCCGTAGGTCGAGACGGTGACGTCCGCGTCGGCGTCCCTCTCTCTTGCGGGACAGACCCGGCTGGCGTACTCGTCCGTGGAGTACGTGACCACCGTTCGCACCTCCTCTCCCGGGAGGTGATCTCCGGTGTCTTTCTGTTTCTCCCGGTTCGGCTGGGGACACCAGCCCAGTTCGGCGTCGAAACTGCTGAACTTCTCGAGGAGGGCCCGATCGATCTCGGGAAACTCCTCCGTCGCGACCGCGGGGATCCGTTCGAGCGCGGCGTAGGACACCCGCTCCAGACCGATCGCTGCGACGACGAGACCGAGCGCGAGCGCTACGTACGGTAGCATTCGATTCCCCCTATCGGAACCCGAAGGAAGTGCGTTGTGCCGGCAATATCCGACGTATAGTGTCGACGAAGCGGGTGTCGGCGTCGTCACTGGCCGCGCCGACGAGAACGTCGTTCCAGACCGCCGCCGACGGGTCGAGCGCGACGGCCGTCCCGACGAGCCAGAGTCCGAGCAGTCCGACGATCGCTGAGAGCCACCGACCGCGACGATCCGGGTTCGGCTCGTACTCGATCCTGTCGCGGTGGGTCACCGCCTGCCCGTCCCCGCGCTTGTCGTGTTTCGCGTCCGGGTCGTGCTCGGTCGTGTCCCCGTAGTCGTCCTGCATGGGATCCGTTCGATCGGAACGCGAGGCGTCGACGCAGCCGTCCAGCCGTCACCGGACGACGGTGACCGGAACCGGCGAGTGTCTGACCACGACTTCCGCGACGCTACCCAGCAGGATCCGGCTGACGCCCGATCGGCCGCGACTCCCCATGACGACGTGGTCGAAGTTCCCGTTCTCCGCACAGTCGACGATCTCCTGGGCTGGCGCGCCGACGCGCGACTGCGTCTCGAGGTCGACGCCGTGATCGGCAGCGATCCGTTCTGCGGCCTCGAGTTTCTCGGCTGCCTCACCGAGCCGTCCCTGCAACTGGTCGGTGGTTTCCGGATCGTCGGCTGCGTTTGGGATGAACGACAGCGCGGACGTGTCGACGACGGTGACGGTGACGAACTCGCCGTCGGGAAATAGTTCGATCGCGTACGCGAGGGCCTCGCGAGCGGGTTCGGAGTCGTCGAACGGGACGAGGATCCGGGCGGCCATACCCGTTCGTCTACCCCTACTGCCTTCAGTCTGGTTCCGCCTCGCGCGATCGCGTTCGGAGACGCGTCCGAGCGGTACGCGGTCACCGAAACCAGTTCGCGAATCGTAACGCGGCTCTCGGGCCCCGCTGGGCGATCCGCCGACTCGCTCGGTACGGGCTCGCTACGCCTCGGCCCGAATCGGGGGTTCGATCCGTTCGGGGCGACGTCGCCTCTCGGTCGGGTACTTCGCTCCTCCGCTCTCGCCGTCCACGGCGTTCGGTTCGAGATACCGTACTACCCTCTACCGAGCACAAGGCGATGAACGCACCCGTTTCGCCCCTTCGCTCGAGGGACGGCGACGAGAGACGACCTACCCCTGCGTCGGGGGTGAACCGGATACCGCACGGTCACTCGTCGGACTCGCCCTCGTCGTCTCCATCGGTCGACGGCTCCGTCTCGGCATCCGTATCCGCCGATCCCGAATCGTCGTCTGTACTCTCGATCGGGGCTTCGGCAGTCGACCCTCCGGCGTGTCCTCGAGCGAAGGAATCGATGGTGAGTTTCGCGCCGCCGAGGACGACGGGTCCGATGAACAGCCCGACGGCACCGAAAACGACGAGACCGCCGAAGATGCCCACGACGACGATAGCGGAGTTGAAGGCGCTGGTCTGGCCGATCAGTGCTGGCCGAAGGTACGAATCGGAGAAGGTGACGAGCAGACCGTACACGGCCATCGCCGCGCCGGCGGTCGGCCGCCCGATCGCGACGAGATAGGCCGTAGTCGGAATCCAGATCCCGAACGCGCCGACGAGCGGAAGTAGCGTCAGGACGAACGTGGCGACGGTGAGAAAGACGATGGTGGGGACGCCGGCGATCGCCAGTCCGACGCCGAGCAGCACCGCCTGAACGGCTGCGACGGCGACGTTCCCGACGACCGAGGCCCACATGAGCTGATCCAGTCCCGCGCGGAGGTCGTCCAGAATCCGGTCGTCGATCGGCAGCACCCACTGGAACCACTCGACGAGCCGATCTCCGTCCCGCAACAGGGCGAAGAGGACGAACAGCGTGACGGTCAGTCCGATGAACAACCTCGGCAAACTGCCGACGAGATTGAGCACCTCCGTCGCGATTTCCTGGAGACCCGTCGCGATCCGATCCTGATTCGATTCGTACAGGCCGACGATATCGACGGTGTAGCCGTTGGTCTCGAGTACGTCCTCGATCGTCTCGATGTCGAACTGTCCTTGTCTGATAGAGCGGACGACGCGGAGTGCCTGTCGAACGGCGACCGTGACGACGTAGATGAGCGGAATCAGTACGACGAGTAACGTCGCCACGACCACGCCGATCGCCGCGACTACCGGCCTGACGTGCTTCTCGAGGCGTCGCTGGACGGGAAACAGAATGTACGCGAGAACGACGCCGAACAGGACGTACTGGAGATACGGCAGGAGAACGAACACCGCGAGGAGTCCGCTCAGCAGTGCGATCGCGGTCAGTCCGGGCTGTTCGAGAATCCAATCGGGCGGATCGTGGCTAACTGACATGGGAGGTAATTCGACGGTCCGAGAAATTAGCCCGTTGATACGACGCGTCAGCCGCGCCGGCCCGGAATCAGAGCGCCAGGTAGGGGCCGACGCCGAAGAGGACGACCCCCAGCGCGATCTTCAGCCGATCGGGATCGGCGACGTGGGCCACCTTCCACCCGACGACGACGCCGAGGAGCAGCGGGGTGCCGATGACGACGGCGAGCGGGAGCAAGACGTTCCCCTGGAGGTAGTACCCCGAAGCCGCGAACACCGCGATGAAGATCGACTGGACCTGTGCGACGGCGACGGCGAGCAGCATGGGAACGCCGACAAGCACCAGCGTCGGGACGGCCAGCACCGGCCCGCCGATGCCGAGCAGGCCGCTACAGACCCCGAGGCCCAGGCCGAGGCAAGCCAGCCCGAGTCGACCGAATCGCGACATCGGATCGACTTCGAACAGCGGATTGAAGCCGCGCCGTTCCCGGTAGAGGATGACGCCGCCCACCGCCATCGAGACGCCGCCGAGCAGGACGCCGAACAGCGATCGGGGGACGTAGGTGTTCGCCTGCGCGCCGAGCAGCGCCCCGACGATACTCGAGAGGCTGAGCACGATCGCGATCGCGCGGCTCTCGCCGGTGTTCATCTCGCCGGAGTGGAGGTACGCGGCGCTGCCGACGAGTCCCGTCACGACGAACGTTGCGTGTGCGGTGCCGGCGACCTGGCTCGAGGGGAGCGGCGTGAGCGAGTAGAGCGCGATCGTCACGAAGATGCCGCCGGGACCGATCGTGGTGATGCCGATGCCGGCGAAGAACGCGATCGCGACGAGCAACAGCGCGAGGGACGGGTCGAAGGGGACTGCGAGCATATCACGTCGTGGAGCGGATTACCCACTCGTCCGGATCCGCCTAACCCTTCCGATCGGTATCCGTTTCACCGGTTTCCGGTGAGTTGGGACCGGGGAGCGGGGAGTGGTCTGGAAACACGAGTCCGGCACATGGATCCGATCGTCGCCCGTCCCGATCACAGGATGGTCACGATCGTCTCGTAGAGCGACTGGACCGTCAGGAGGCTGCCGATCAGCAGGACGAGCCCCGCGGCGAGAAAGCCGAGGTTCTCGTACCACTCGACGTCGTAGAACTCGTTGACGGCACCGATGAGCGCGAAGACGGTGATCGGAAGACCGATCGCGCCGTTGATGGCAGGCATGACGATCGCCATCTCCACGGGCCCGAAACCGGTGTAGACCAGCATCGGGAGGGCGGTCAGCGCCGAGAGGACGATCAGTCCGACGACCGTTCGCCGGAACGCGGCGTCGCCGAAGACCGTGTGGCGGCCGAGCGACTGCGGCACCATGAAGCCGGCACCGAACAGCGTCCCGGTCGCCGACGTGATACTCGCGAGGAACACCGCGAGCATGAAGACGACGAGCGCAGTCCGGCCGAGAATGTCCGCGAGCGGAACGCCCGGTCCCGTCAGCGTCATCTCCCCTTCCGAGAGCGTAACCGCGGAGACGATCATCACGAAGCTCCCGATGAGCAGCGTCGTCGCGATCCCGACGGCGTTGTCCTGTCGGTACCGCCAGATGTCGGTCCACTCCTTGGTCGGCTTGATGCTCGACTGGATGAAGAAGTTCGGCCAGTAGACGGTCGTCCCGAGCAGGGCGATGACCGCAGTGAGGTAGCCGATCTCGCTCTCGAGTACCGGTTGCAGGCCGGCGGCGACCGACTGCCACGGGACGTCCAGTCCGGCCAGGAGCAGCCCGTACGAGCCGAAGACGGCGAAGACGGCCGCTGCGATCGCCGCTTCGACGCGATCGTAGACCTTGAGCTGGACGATGGCGATGCCCGCGCCGGCGGCGAGGACGATCCCGCCGATCACGTCGTCGAACCCCGGGAGGAGCCAGGCGAGCGCGGCGCCCGCGACGGCGTAGTTCGACACGGCCCACAGCGCGGACATCAGCGACATCGAGACGACGACCGTGGTCCCGCCGATCGGGAGCCGATCGACGATGTAGTCCGCGAGCGGTTCGTTGGC
Source organism: Halosolutus halophilus (assembly GCF_022869805.1). NCBI lineage: Archaea > Methanobacteriati > Methanobacteriota > Halobacteria > Halobacteriales > Natrialbaceae > Halosolutus > Halosolutus halophilus. The sequence continues at coordinate 2,297,210 of NZ_CP094974.1, forward strand.
GACTGCGAGGCGGGCGCTCATGTCGTGTAACGCGATGTCGATCAGGAACGCCAGCGGGAGCACCCAGAGCAGGGAAAACGCGAAGTTCGCTCCCGTGTCGGCGAGGATGTACACCGATCCGGCGCCGAAGACGTTCGCGGCGAACAGGACGCCGAGCCCGTACCTGTAGAGTGCACCGTGGATGGTTTCGCCGCCGGGAATCGCCTTGATGAACTCGGAGGACGACGCAGTTCGTTCGCTCATCCGTAATCACCGCGACCAGCGAATCGGTGGACGCGCTCGTCGGTACAGACGCGGGCACCGATCGCGAATTCGGGTACTCCGACTCCTGGATCGACTGGCAGGTCGACCCCGGGTGAACGAAAGCGAGTGGTCGTATTCGATTCCGGTCCGTCCGTCCGATCGGATGGGCCTAACATGTCTGAGTTACTCCGGAGACGAACGCTGTCGCCCCCTGTCCAAACGGAGCGGCCGTCTCGGCGTTCGACCGCGGGGGGCGATACGTCGTCTGAGTCGCCTCACGTGTCTCTGGAAGTTCCCAGCGGATTGAGGACGAAGCCGTCATGTGAAAGCAGCCTATCAATAGCTGTCGTACAGAACGAGGTGAACCGCGACCGTACGGCTTTCGGGCGCTCTCAGGCCTCAGAAACGCCGTTCACTGACAGGCGTGACGACGACCTACTCTCAGACTGGTTACACACGCGAGTTCCGTCACCGTTTCGATCGACGCGAACGCACCGATCGGCGAGGGATGGATTCTCACGCGTCGACCGGCGACTGTATCGGTGCCGCCGATCGGGCTCTGCGGTCTCCCCGGGCAGGCTGGCGGGTTCACGACGTCGTGGCAACGGTCACGCTGTCGCGACAGTCACGTTGGATCGGATCGCGCTCGCGCGCGTACGCGAACCTTTATAGGCCGCCGGGCGCTACCCGCACACAGGTTTTACATGTCCCAGGAAAGCGAGTACGGCGCCGGACAGATCCAGGTCCTCGAGGGCCTGGAGGCCGTACGAAAACGGCCGGCGATGTACATCGGCTCTACCGATTCTCGAGGGCTCCACCATCTCGTCTACGAAGTGGTGGACAACTCGATCGACGAAGCGCTGGCGGGGTACTGTGACGAGATCGCCGTCACGATCCACGACGACGGGTCGGTGAGCGTGTCGGACGACGGCCGCGGGATCCCCGTCGACACCCACGAGGAGTACGATCGCCCCGCGCTCGAGGTCATTCTGACCGTCCTCCACGCCGGCGGGAAGTTCGACAACAAGTCCTACCAGGTCTCCGGCGGACTCCACGGCGTCGGCGTGAGCGTCGTGAACGCCCTCTCAATGCGACTCGAAGCGGAGGTCAAACGCGACGGGGGTGTCTTCCGTCACGCGTTCGAACGGGGCGAACCCGTCGGCGACATGGAACGGGTTCGCGACATGGAACCCGACGAGGAGACCGGTACGGAGATCCGGTTCTGGCCCGACGATAGCATCTTCGAGGGGAACGACTTCGCCTTCTCGACGCTGTCGAACCGACTCCGCGAACTTGCCTTCCTCAACTCGGGCGTCCGCATCGCGCTCCGCGACGAACGCGAGACCGACGGCGAGGGCGACGCGATCGAGGAGACCTACCAGTACGAGGGTGGGATCCGAGAGTTCGTCGAGTACCTGAACGAGACCCGGTCGGCGATGCACGAGGACGTCATCTACTTCGAGGACAGCGAGCAGAACATCGAGATCGAGGTGGCGATGCAGGCCACCGAGGAACTCCAGGGCTCGATCCACGCCTTCGCGAACAACATCAACACGCGCGAGGGCGGCACCCACCTGACCGGGTTCAAGACCGCGCTCACGCGCGTCGTCAACGACTACGCCGACGAGAACGACCTGTTGAGGGACCTCGACGAGAACCTCAAAGGGGAGGACATCCGCGAGGGGCTCACCGCCGTCATCTCGATCAAACACCCCGACCCGCAGTTCGAGGGCCAGACGAAGACGAAACTCGGCAACTCGGAAGTGCGGGGGATCGTCGAGAGCGCCATGCACGAGGGCCTGGGCACTTACTTCGAGGAACACCCCGACACCGCCGAGGCGATCGTCGCCAAGGCGGAGGAGGCGGCCAAGGCTCGCAAGGCAGCCCAGAAGGCAGAGGAGTTGACCCGCCGGAAGTCCGCGCTCGAGTCGACGTCCCTGCCCGGCAAACTGGCCGACTGCCAGACCAAAGACCCCGACGAGGCCGAACTGTTCATCGCGGAGGGTGACTCCGCCGGTGGCAGCGCGAAGCAGGCCCGCAATCCGGAGTTCCAGGCCGTCCTCCCCATCAAGGGGAAGATCCTGAACGTCGAGAAACACCGACTCGATCGCATCTTAGAGAACGACGAGATCCGGAACATGATCACCGCGATCGGCGCGGGGATCGGCGACGAGTTCGACGTCGATGACGTCCGCTACAAGAAGATCATCATGGCCACGGACGCCGACGTCGACGGGGCTCACATCCGGACGCTTCTGCTCACGTTCTTTTACCGGCACATGCGGCCGCTGCTGGAAGGTGGCTACGTCTACGCCACCCAGCCGCCGCTGTACCGGATCCGCTACCGGGGGGAAACGTACGACGCGATGACCGACGCCGAACGCGACGAGATCGTCGAAGAGAAGTGCAACGGCAACCCCTCGCAGGTCCAGCGGTTCAAGGGGCTCGGCGAGATGAACCCCGAACAGCTCTGGGAGACGACGATGAACCCCGAAAACCGCATCCTCAAGCAGATCACGATCGAGGACGCGGCCGCGGCGGACAAGATGTTCTCCGTCCTGATGGGCGACGCCGTCGAACCGCGCAAGCAGTTCATCAAGGAGAACGCGCCGGAAGCGGAGTGGATCGACATCTAGACGAGGTGAGGTAACTACATGAGTTCAGACGTACCCGATCCGACCGACGTAGAGGCACGGGCGATCGAAAACGTCCGCATCGAAGACGAGATGGAACAGAGCTACATCGACTACGCGATGTCCGTCATCGCGGGTCGTGCCCTCCCGGACGTCCGGGACGGCCTGAAGCCGGTCCACCGGCGCATCCTGTACGCGATGCACGAGATGGGCGTCACGAGCGGATCGAGCCACCGGAAATCCTCCTCGATCGTCGGCGAGACGATGGGTGACTACCACCCGCACGGCGACAGTGCGATCTACGACACGCTGGTCCGGATGGCCCAGGACTTCTCGATGCGCTATCCGCTGGTCGACGGCCAGGGGAACTTCGGCTCGATGGACGGCGATCCGCCCGCCGCGCCCCGCTACACGGAGGCCCGGATGGCACCCATCGCCGAAGAGTTACTCGAGGACATCGACAAGGACACCGTCGACTTCTCCGCGAACTACGACGATCGACTGCAGGAACCCGACGTGCTCCCGTCGGCGTTTCCGAACCTCCTGGTGAACGGCTCCTCGGGGATCGCCGTCGGGATGTCGACGAACATCCCGCCGCACAATCTCGGCGAGGTGATCGACGCGACGATCGAGTTGATCGACAACCCCGACGCGACGGTGGAGGACCTGATGGAGCACGTGAAGGGACCGGACTTCCCGACGGGTGCCAACATCGTCGGCCGCGACGCTATCTACTCGGCGTACAAGACCGGCCGCGGCCGCATCCGCGTCCGTGCCGAGTTCGAGGTCGAGGAGTGGAAGTCGGGCCGCGAGCGCATCGTCATCACCGAACTTCCCTTCCAGGCCAACAAGGCGCGACTCGTCGAGCGCATCGCCGACGACGTCAACGAGGGCGAGATCGAGGGGATCTCCGACCTCCGCGACGAGTCCGATCGGGACGGCGTGCGCATCGTCGTCGAGTGCAAGCGCGGTGCCAACGTCGAGGTCGTCAAGAACAAACTGCTCGAGAACCACCTCGAGCGAACGTTCGGGGTCATCAACCTCGCGCTGGTCGACGGTCAGCCGCGGGTCCTCTCGCTGAAAGAGACCCTGGCGGAGTACGTCGCACACCGGCGCGAGGTCGTCCGCCGGCGCAGCGAGTACGACCTCGAAGAGGCCGAGGACCGCGCGCACATCCTCGAAGGCCGGTTGACGGCCGTCGAGAACGCCGAGGACGTCGTCGAACTGATCCGCAACAGCGAGGACCGATCGGCGGCGAAGGAGGCCTTGCAGGAGGCCTACGACTTCTCGACGGACCAGGCCGACCACATCGTCCGGATGCAACTCGGCAGCCTCACCTCGATGGAGGCCGCCGAGATCGAGGACGAGTACGAGGAGGTCCAGGCCGAGATCGAACGCCTGACCGAGATCCTGGAGAGCGAGCAGGAGTTGCTCGGCGTCATCAAGGACGAACTCCGGGAGATTAAAGAGGAGTACGCCGACGACCGCCGGACCTCGATCGTCGAGGATCGGGGAACGGTCACCCACGAGGACCTGATCCCCGAGGAAGAGGTGTTCGTCGTCATGACCGAGGACGACTACGTCAAGCGGATGCCGATGGACCAGTTCGACCCCCAGGGTCGGGGCGGGAAAGGGATCATCGGCGCGGACGTCAAGGAGGACGATCGCGTCGCGACGGTGTTCCGGGCCAACACCCACGACTACCTGCTGTGCTTTACCAATCACGGCGCGGTCTACCAGCTGAAGACCTACGAGATCCCGGAGATGGGTCGCACGGCTCGCGGCAAATCGGCGGTCAACATCCTCGATCTCGATCCGGGCGAGGACATCACGGCGATCGTCGACACCGACGCCTTCGGTGACGGCGAGTACGTGACGATGGTCACCCGGAACGGCTACGTCAAACGGACGGCCGGCGACGAGTTCGACAACATCCGGTCGACCGGCATCATCGCCGCCGACCTCGAGGAGGGTGACGAACTGGTCGACGTCGAGGTGACCGACGGCTCGCAGGACCTGGTAATCGCGACGGAAGGCGGGATGACGATCCGGTTCGACGAGGACGAAGTGCGCGCGATGGGCCGGAACGCTCGCGGCGTCAACGGCATCAAACTTCAGGACGGCGATGCCGTCGCCGGGCTGGTTGCCACCGACGAGGGCGACGAGCAGGCGCTGTTGACCGTGACCCGGAACGGGTACGGCAAGCGGACTCGCCTCGCCGAGTATCGCACCCAGTCGCGCTACGGCAAGGGGCTGATCGACATCAAGACGGGCGATCGGAACGGGCCCGTGACGGCCGTCAAGGCCGTCTCCGACGACGACCAGATCGTCCTGATGAGCGAACGTGGGCAGATCGTCCGCACGCGCGTCGACGAAATTTCGACGGTCGGACGAAACACCATGGGCGTGATCGTGATGGACGTCGAGGACGGCGACGCCGTCGCGAGCGTCGACGAGATTCCGGCGGTTGCAGCGGAGGGAACGGTCGACGACGAGTCTGCAGCGGAGGGAACGGGCGACGACGAGTCTGCAGCGGACGGCGGGGCCGACGACGAACCTACAGCGAACTGACGATCGGTTCTATGGAGTCTATGGCCCGTTTTGGCCACCTGGAGGGCGATGTCGCTCCGGGTTCGATTCCACAGGGGGGTCGACGGTGACGCGACCGATCGGAGGAATCGACCGACTCAGTGCTCCGGCTCTTCGGCCGGCGCGATCATGTCGTCGATGCGCAGGATGAGGATGTTGTTGGTGTCGTCTTTCCCGTCGAGCGACCCCTCGATGACGAGTTTCGACAGCGGCGTCGGGCCGACCGTCACCGAGTCGCCCTCTCGAATCCCGCCGAGGGCACCCTGAATGTGGACCTCTGCACGGCAGAGTTCCGGGTGGTGGACGCTCGAGAGGTCGATTTCCTCGACGATGACGCCCTCGACCACCTCACCCTCGTGTTCGAGCGGGACCGAGGCCGGGTCGTCCATCTGCTGGATCTCGAGGGCCTCGTAGGCGGCGGCCGTAGGTTTGTAGCCGCCTTTGGGGCCAGGTACTCCCTCTACCAGTTGCAGGGCCTTGAGACTCTGCATCTGGTTCCGGATGGTGCCGGGGTTGCGGTCGACCTGTTCGGCGATGTCTTCGCCCTTGATCGCGTCCTCGGACTCCTTGTGAAGGTTCGTCAGTGCACGGAGGATTTTCTTCTGGCTCGGGGTGAGTTCGATGGATGACATAGTGAATTGTTCGCAATTGACTTCCTTAAACCCGACGGGTGTGCCGGAGAGTTCGTTCAGTTACGAATCGGTGGCCCAGTACAGTAATCAGTTTCCTTTCTCGTCGTTTTCGAATCGTCACGCCCCGATCGGCTCCTAGCGGTCGGGACGCCGTCGGGAAACCGATCGAGCGGCGCGTGATAGCAAGATGCCAGTCTAGCCGGGAAGCAGCCAGCCCTCGACCACGCCGTCTTCGAGGACGAACATGATGGCGACGCCGATTACGAACGTCGTCGCGTCGAGGCGCGAAAGAATCGCGTCGGCGTCGAAGCGGATGAGTTCCTCGAGTCCGACCAGGACCTGCGGGATCACCCCGATGGCGACGGTGTAGAACGCGATCGCGAGCGCCCACTGTGGAACCCGATCGTGAATCGGTGCCCGATCAGACACCGTGTGACTCCTCGGGTCGACCGGCCTGCCGTTCCATTAGCCGTGTTTAGGCTCGTCGAAACAACCTGCAAGGACGAGTTCCCAGACCCACCGGGGTCAGGGGTGAAGCCCGACACTCGATCTAGTGTTCCGTCTCCTCGATATACCGCTCAACCGCGAGAAGGCAAAACTCGACGGCAACAACACGAATTACCGGACTCACAGAACCCACCCACGGGTCCGGTTGGTGCGTCTGTCCGGGTCGGGGCGCGTAAGCCGCCCAACCTCATCCCATTCCCTCGCGGAACAGGGAGTGCTAGCGCACGGCTGAGGGAACCAACAAAGCCTCGGGCGCGGTGGCTCGAGGCTGTTTACTGTTATCTCTTCCTCGAGCAGAAGTCGATTGTGATCGCTCTACCTGTTCGCCGGGCTGAGACGGGTTCCGACCGTCGCCAGCGCCCCTCGAATCAGTGGTCGATGTCGACCGGACGGCCGACGCGGACCTGGTGAGCGACGGTTTCCGGGAGCGACACCGGCTCGTCGTGTGTCGCCGATCGGGCCGTCACCATTCCGAACGGGGCGATCTCGACGATTTCGAGTTCGACGCCGGGTTCGATGCCGTGGTCGGCGAGATACGAGAGCATCTCCGGATCCCGATCGGCGACTTCCTCGACGATCACGGTGTCTCCTTCGGCGAACTCCGTGATGGATTCGCCGGTTGGACGTTCGGGCGGTTCGAGGTCGGCACTCGGGATCGGCGAGCCGTGTGGATCGACCGTCGGCTGGTCGAGGGCGTTCGCGACGCGTGCCTCGAAGTCCTCGCTGATGTGGTGCTCGAGGCGGTCGGCCTCCTCGTGGACCTCCGACCAGTCGTAGTCGAGGTGTTCGGTCAGGTAGGCCTCGAGCAGGCGGTGGTGGCGGACGACCTCGAGTGCGACCGTCTCGCCCTCGTCCGTGAGCGTGACTCCGCGGTACTTCTCGCGGTCGACGAGCCCTCGATCCTCCAGTTTGTCGACCATACTGGTGACGGTCGGCGACGTGACGTCCAGCTCCTCGGCGATCGCCGAGGTCTTGATCCGGTCGTCGGTGGACCGCTGGAGCTGGTAGATGGCTTTCAGGTAGTCCTCCATCACGTCGCTCAGCATCATCGTACCCGGATTTAGAGCGGTCTAACCCTAAATCTGTCGGCGTCGATACCGGAAATCGTCACGGTCAAACCCCCGTCCGTCGAACGAGTGGTATGGAAGAGACCGTTCGGATCATCGGTGCGCCGATGGACTACGGTGCGAATCGACGCGGCGTCGACATGGGACCGTCCGCGATCCGATACGCGGGCCTGGCAGACGAACTCGAGGAGGCGGGCGTCGATCCGGTCGACGGCGGCGACCTGTTGATGCCGCGGGCGGAGGAACGCGACCCCGACGCCGACCCGCCGAGTCGCGGGAGCGCGAAGTTCCTCCGGGAAGTCGAGGAGGTCTGCCGACGGCTGGACGACGAGGTGGCGGCCACGCTCGCCGATGGCGCGTTTCCGCTCGTCCTCGGCGGGGACCACTCCGTCGCGATCGGCTCGATGCACGGCTCGTCGCGCGAGGCGGATCTCGGCGTGATCTGGTTCGACGCCCACGCGGACCTGAACACGCCCGGGACGTCCCCCAGCGGCAACGTCCACGGCATGCCGCTCGCTGCGGCGCTGGGTCGGGGCGTCTTCGGTGAGATGGGGTGGGCGCGCGCGCCGGGCATCCGCGAGGACTCGATCGCCTACGTCGGCCTCCGGAGTATCGACGACCGCGAACGCGAACTGGTCCAGGAGAGCGAGATGACGGCGTTCACGATGTCGGACATCGACCAGCGAGGTATGACGTCGGTCGTCGAGGACGCCCTCGCGGTCGCGACCGACGGGACGGACGGCGTCCACGTCAGCCTCGATCTCGACTGGCTCGACCCGAAGACCGCCCCGGGCGTCGGGACGCCCGTCCGCGGCGGCGTCACCTACCGGGAAGCCCACTCCGCGCTCGAGACCGTCTCGACGCGCCACGAACGCGACGGCGTGCTCCGATCGATGGACGTCGTCGAGGTGAACCCGATCCTCGACGAGGCGAACGAGACGGCCACGCTCGCCGCCGAACTGACCGCGAGCGCGTTCGGCAAGCGAATCCTCTGACACCGCCACTTTCCGCACGTTTCGACGAGTGGGAACACGACACACGCTGGTTCGTGTTTCAACACCTTTGTATCGGAGTGTTTCTGATGGTCGGGTATGACTGAAAACGTCGTCGTACTCGGGGCCGGATACGCCGGGGCCGGTGCGATCAATACGCTCCAGTCGGAGCTCGGGGACAACGTGCGGCTAACGTGGATCGCCGACGTCGATTATCACCTCGTTCTCCACGAATCCCACCGCGTGATCCGGGATCCCGACGTTCGGTCGGACATCACGTTCCCGGTCGACGAAATCGCCGATCCGTCGACCCAGTTCATCCGGGCGGACGTAACCGGTCTCGACACCGAGGAGCAGGTCGTCGAACTCGCGGACGAGGAAGACGTCGAGTACGACTACGTACTGGTCGCGCTCGGCACCAAGACCGCCTACTACGGTATCCCCGGACTCGAGGAGCACTCGCTGACGCTGAAGAGCCTCGACGACGCCCTCGAGATCCACGAGGCGGTCAAACAGGCGAGCAAGGACGCCACGCGCGGCGATCCTGCGCAGGTCGTCATCGGCGGCGCTGGCCTGTCCGGCATCCAGACCGCCGGCGAAATTGCGGAGTTCCGCGACAACAACCGCGCCCCGATCGAAATCCACCTCGTCGAGGCGCTGGAGGAGATCTTCCCCGGCAACGATCCGAAGATCCAGCAGGCACTGCGTGACCTCCTGGAGGAGGCAGGGGTCCAGATCCACACCGACGACCCGATCACCGAGGCGAACGAAGACGTCATCGAGTTCGACGACGGTGAGCCGCTCGACCACGACGTGCTCGTCTGGACCGGCGGGATCACGGGTCGCGACGCCCTCGAGGACGCCGACGTCGAGAAAGAGCACAACCGCGTCCACGCCGACGCGACGTTCCAGACCTCGGACGAGCGCGTGTTCGCGATCGGCGACTCGGCGATCATCGACCAGGGCGACCAGCCCGCACCGCCGACGGCACAGGCTGCCTGGCAGGCCGCCGAGATAGTCGGCGAGAACATCGCCCGTGCCATCGAGGGCCGGCCGCTGAAGACCTGGGAGTACGAGAACAAAGGGACCGTCGTCTCCGTCGGCGAGAAGGCCGTCGCCCACGAAATCAAGCCGGCTTTCGGCGTCTCTCTGCCCGTCGATACCTTCGGCGGCTTCGCGGCCCAGAACCTGAAGAAGATGATCGCCGCGCGCTGGATCGCCGACATCACGTCCTGGAACACGGCCCGCAAGTGCTGGTCGTCGCTGTAGGGCTCGAATCGTCGAAGGGACAGTTCGATTTTCTTCGGTCCTCGTCTCGATCGGATTCGAATCGCCCGACGTCGCCGTTCCCAGTTGTAGCGTTACGTGATCCCCAGGGAGTCGTCGGGTTGTACTGGGTCGACGTCACCCGCTTTTGCTGCCCGGTTGTAGACGTAGCCCCAGACGGCAAACAGCACGTTCACGAGATAGACCGGGAACGCCACGACCAGCGGAATCGCCAGGAGAATACCGACGATGGTGAACACGAGCGCGACGAGGAGGACGAGGAACGCGACGTAGCCGACGACCGCGACCACGGCGGTTATCACGAGCCCCAGAAGATAGTGTCTCGTGAGGGCGAACGTCGCGAACTGGAACTCGCCGACCGTCTCGCGGAGGCTGCCGGTGCCGATCAAGACGGGACCGATCGCACCTGCAAAATACGTCCCGGCGAGCGCGCCGAGAACGACGACGCCGTCGAACGCCGGGGCCAGCGGTGATCCGGCCATCATTTCGTCGACGGCACCGATTGCGACGAGACCGACGACGAACACGACGACCCCCAGGAGACCGATCCCGAAGAGAATTCCCCCGTCTTTCGCCATCCCACCCCAGTCGTCGAACGAGGGTGGTTCCGAATCCCCTCTCGCGGCGGCCCGGCCGACCCGGAACGAGTACCCGTAGGAAAACAACATGGGGACGATCAGGAAATACGCCATCGACATCACGGTATCGATGAGCAGGGGTTTGCCGCTCTTTCCGAGTGGAAACGTGACCGAGAAACTGACCAGATCCGCGTCGTGGAACTGTGGTCCAGTCGTCGCCGCCGACGCTGGCTCCTGCTGGGTCGGTTTCGGGCCCCGCGATTCCCGTGCTTCGTGGTGCGCGGCGGCGGTCGCGGCCCCACCGCCGGTGGCGTCGTCGACTCCCCGCCGATCCGTCGCGTCCGGGCCGGACCGGCTACTACTCGACCCAGTTCCGTCGTCGCCGGACCAGCCTCTCGACGAGTCCGCATCGTCGTCCCGGAACCAGTTGTCGGCAGAGTCACCTCCATCGTCGCCGAACCAGCCCTCTGTCGCGTTCGCCGGGTCGTCGCCGCCCCAGTCGTCGACCGAGTCCGAGGGCGACTCCTCATCGACCAGCCCGGAATCACACCTCGGACAGCGTATCGTCCCCCGCTCGAAGGTCTCGTCACAGTCGCGACAGTAGGACATGGACGGGGAATTCGTTCAGAAAGTGATAACTGTTCTGAAGTATCGCTGTTGAGGAATGGACTATCAGGCCGGGACCGCGCTCGCGAACGGCGTCACGTCGCGGACCCGGACCCGAGATCACCGTCGTCGATCGCGTCGCTGTTCATCGGGCGAGCGGGAACCCCCGCGACCGTCTCCCCGGGGGCGACGTCCTGGGTCACCAGCGAGTTCGCCGCGACGCTCGAACCCTCGCCGATCTCGACGCCGGGGAGGACGATCGCGCCGGCCCCGATCATGGCCCGTTCGCCGACGACGACCTCGCCGGTGCGGTATTCGTCCTGCAAGAACTCGTGACAGAGGATCGTCGCGTCGTAGCCGACGATCGCTTCCCGCTCGATCGTGATCAGGTCCGGCCAGAAGACGTCCGGCGTCGCCTCGAGACCCCAGGAGACTCCCGGACCGACCGTGACGCCGATCCGGCGCAGAAGCCAGCGTTTGAGCCGAAGACTCGGAGAGATCCGCACGAGCCAGACGACCACGTAGTTGATCGCGACCCGCAGCGGGTGGCGTGCACGCGTCCACGCTGCGAGGGAGTTTCCGGCACCGGGCGTCGGGTGGGACGTGACGCGATCGTGCCGCCGGGTCGTATCGTCCGTCACTGCAAGCAGGGTTCGCACCAGGACCTTATCAATTCGATCGATCCGGCATCGTGGGCGTCCGCGTGGCTCGCTGTCCCGGCAGCGGTCGGTGTGCGTCGGCCTCACGACCCGAGCGTCTCGACGGCCGGATTTCGCGGGGGTGCCTCGAACCGGAACGCTTCGGAATCCCGGACGCGGCGGTTCGAACCGGTGGATCCCGCAGCCCTACGGCGAGGTCGAGGCCGACCCGAGTTCGAAACCCGTCCGTTCGCCGGGAATCCCGACCCGATCGCGGAACGTCGCACCCGACTGGGCACACCGGTAGGCGGGTTTGTACATCATGTTTCGGCCGCCGGCCGCCACGGCGAACGCCGACGCGACCTCGTCGCGGAGGTAGTACTGCGGGCGCTCGTTGCCGTCTTTCACGTAGTAGTCGCTGAGCCTGATGGGGTTGCGATCGAAGAGTCCGCCGGGTTCGCGGCCGTCGACGATGACGACCGGTTTGTCGAGGTAGAGATCGCCGTCGCGGGCGCGCTTCGCGTGGGCGTTTTCGGGATGGGCGTCGAGGAGGCGGCGACGTTCGGCGGCCGGCGCGTCGGGTCGGATCACCGTCACGTCGGCGACGGTCATGTAGCCGACGAGATAGCGGTGGGCGCGATCGCCACCCGGTCGCCGCAGGCCGGCGTAAAAGCCGACCACGTCGCCGGGTTCGAGGGCCGAGAGCCGCGAGACGTAGCCGCTCGTGCGGTGTTCGCCGTAGGTCAGCGCCTCGAAATTGGGGTCGCGGTGCAGCGGCCAGTCCGCCAGTGCGTCCCCGCCGACGGGGTCGGCGTCGCCGCGGACCGGTTGAGGATCGATTCGGGTCGTCAGGTCGGCGGCCGTCCCGTCGCGGCCCCGCAACTCCCACGTCCCCAGGGTCTCGGGCTCGTCCGTTCGCCGGGTCTTCTCCGGGATCGGTACGTACTCGAAGCGGCCATCGTCGTACAGCGGCCCCAGCGCACCGAGATTGGTGCTGTCCGCGCCGACACCCGCGAGGACGACCGTCATGGCAGGCCGTCGGATCGGTGGGACGAAAAAGCCCCCGATCGCTCGCGGAGACGCCGCCTGCTCGTCCCGATCCGCCTCGTCGGTCCGCTGTGTACCGACAGGGAACGGCGACAGTCGTTACTCTGATCGATCGGTCACGGGGCGCCTAACGAACCTCGACTCGATCGATCGAATGTTTCCGATCGATCGATCTGCGACAACCCGGGTTCGCCACCAATACGATTTGGAGATGGCCTGATTACGAAACGGACCCCTGGACTAGTACGATGCCATCCTCAACTTCACGAAGACGGGTCGCTGCGCGGTGTGCAAACTGCAGTGCCATCTTCGTTTCCGAGGTCTGGGACGACGGGTCCGTTCGGCCGATCGGAACGAAGCAGGGATGCAGTTGCGGTGACAGCGACTTTCGGCCGTTAGAAGCGTCCCTGAACTGATCTCGATCACTTTTCCAACACACCCCGCCTCGTCCGCGCGGATCCACGATCGAGTTCTCGCCGGAATCGGCGTCTCTCACGTAGCCGGCGTTCCCCGATTCGGGCTTCGAGACGGCGTTCAGTAGGGTACTTTCCGAATGGGGCCACACTCCCTCGAGTTTGGCAGCGGTACCTCCATTAATCTATAGTATAAAATTGATAACTATTTTGATTGTGGTTGCCAAAACATTCATGCATGAGTGAGTGTCACGTGGGGATGGATGTCAGATGACAGCCAACCAGTGAACAGACGTACAGTGTTGAAAGCCGCTGGGGGCGCACTCGCCACCGTCGGCACGACCGGACTCGCAGCGGCCGATCCGGGCGACGTCGTCGAAGTCAACGTGGGGTTCGCCAACGCCGACGGACGGTCCGCGGCGCTCAACGCGGCGTCGGAGACGGTCCGCGAGTTCGCCTTCGACGCCGTGACGATCCGGACGCAAAAGCGTGCGGTCTCCGGGCTCCGGCAGAACCCGAACGTACGCTACGTCGAGGAGAACGGCGAGATGCACGCGCTGGCGCAGACGATGCCGTGGGGTATCGATCGCACGGACGCGGACGTCGCCCACGACAACGGCGAAACCGGCGCCGGTGCCGACATCGCGATCGTCGACACCGGGATCGACTCCGACCACCCCGACCTGCAGGCCAACCTGGGGAAAGGCAAGGCGTTCGTGGAGTGCAAGGGTAATCCGAGGATGTGTCGCAAGCCCTGGGACGACGACAACGACCACGGCACCCACTGTGCGGGGACCGCCGACGCCGTCGACAACAACGAGGGCGTCGTCGGCGTTTCGACGGAGGCGACGCTGCACGCGGTGAAGGTGCTCGACAAGCGCGGTAGCGGGTCGTTCTCCGACGTCGCGGCCGGCATCGAGTACGTCGCCGACCAGGGCTGGGACGTCGCCAGCCTCAGTCTCGGCGCGAGTTCCGGGTCCCAGGCGGTCAAGGACGCCGGTCAGTACGCCTACGACAAGGGCGTGTTGCTCGTGGCCGCCGCAGGTAACGACGGCCCGTGTACCGACTGCGTCGGCTATCCGGCCGCCTACTCGGAGTTCGTCGCCGTCAGCGCGACCAGTGAGGACGACTCGCTGGCGAGTTTCTCCTCGACCGGTCCCGAGGTCGAGATCGCCGCGCCGGGCGAGGACGTCTACTCGACGATCCCCGGCGGCTACGACACGTTCTCGGGGACGTCGATGGCGTGTCCGCACGTCTCCGGTGCAGGCGGCCAGTTGATGGCCAACGGCTACACGAATACCGAAGCCCGCCAGCAACTGACGGACACCGCCGAGGACATCGGCCTCGCGGACAACGAGCAGGGAAGCGGCCTGCTCGACGTCGCTGCAGCGCTCGGACTCTCGAGTTGAATCGGCTCGGTCCCCGTTTCGTCGGTCACGAACGGCTATTGGGGCCCACGTCGACGGGTGCGGCTGACCCCGATCGCGGACGCCGGTGCGCTCGATGATTCACCGAATCGGGTGAGACGATCGAGAATGAACCGCTCCGAATACGCTCGTAGCGAATGTGTTCTCCGGTTGCTCGATCGTGACGGGGAACTCCGTCCCCTTTTTCGTACTTAACGAGAACGGCCGCCATTCACACGTCGTCGACGCTCTCGAAACGACGGGTATCGCCTCCGAGTTCGTCCACGCGGACAGCGACGATCGCGCGAGTGAGGCTTCGGCCGACCGAGGACGGAACGGTGCTCGGTCGAGTGCTGGCCGTCCTGGGAGCACACGTCGGCCCGAAAACCGACCTCGACGATAACTCCCATCGTGGTATCTCGACGAGGCACCACACCAGACGCGTGAAACGTTCGTACTCGCGTATCTCGCGAATCGAGCGCTCCACTGTCCGGACAAAGATACGATCCAGGAACAGGAACAGGAACAGGAACAGGAACAGGAACAGGAACAGGAACAGGAACAGGAACAGCGGCCCAAATCGCACCGCGACGAACTGGCCGCGCTGATCGAGGACGTTGCCGGCGAGCGCGTAACGTCCGGCGATCGAGTGGTGACGATCTGGCCGATGCCGCTCGATCGCTTCGGCTCTAGTCCCGATAGCGAAAGCGATCTGAACCTGAAAACCAACTTCCTAGGCCGTTTCGAACCCCTCAGCAAGTGACGGAAGACACATGCTGAAGACAGAGTCTGGATTCATCGTAACTCAATCGTCACTTTCTCTCCCTCGAGACTGAACCAGCCGTCTGTGAAGATGCGCACCCAGCAAATACTACCGATGTAACGCTCGAGGCGAGACACCAGAATACACTTACAGATATTGTAATTTCATATCTGTATGAACTACCGTCGGATCACACTCCGTTTTGCGGTTGTCGTGGCGCTGTTTCTGACGCTGGGCGCTTTTGTCTCCGGGCCCTTTCACCAACCGTACGAGACTCGTTCGCCGGACTACGCAATTGCTCATGAGTCAACCGAGGCGTTCGACGAACTACTCAATGGGACGAACCTTGACACGGACGATCCCGTCGAAATTAGCGACCTCTCACCCGAGACGCAACGCGCGTTTTACGAACTGAAAGCCCAACCGGTTGAGTCACGGTACGGGGGA
The DNA here is from genome assembly GCF_022869805.1 of Halosolutus halophilus. Lineage (NCBI taxonomy): Archaea > Methanobacteriati > Methanobacteriota > Halobacteria > Halobacteriales > Natrialbaceae > Halosolutus > Halosolutus halophilus. The sequence continues at coordinate 2,313,058 of NZ_CP094974.1, forward strand.
CACTCGGGTTGGCAGCATACCGATATCGACGTCTGTTTCCGAGGAATGCTCGTGTGTGACGAGTACGCGGAGCGGCCAGATTTTCGAACGACCGAATCGTACGCTCCCGCCGCAGATGGGCCTTCGATTTCCGGGAGTGTCGTGACGCACGACGGCGAACTCTACGTCGCGGTTGAAGTTCTTCCGTCCTGGGACGTGTCGGCACTGCTCTACATGGTGACGATAGTACCATTTGCTGCGTACGGTCTGTTCATCGTCGGATTCGCGTACTACAGAGGCGAATCTAATCCCCTGCTGTCGCTCGGATCCACTGGATACGGCGTTCCACTCGTCATCTGGCCTTACATTATGATTTATTCGGGGATCGATACGAATCCGATCGGGTTCACCGTTGCTGGACTGGCGCTCGGAATCGGCTGTTGGATCACGGTATGGGCCACTGACTGATTCTCCCAAAACGGATTGTATACGATCATTCGTGCTTTGATACGATTTCCAGCCAATGGGGATGGTCCGGCCGCTATGTGTAGATGCGTACCGCTTAGAACGTGGCCAGAAGCACGCCCCATCCGAGGATAACCGCACTTGTCAGAACAAACAGTAGACGGATCGAAAGTGGGAGTTGGGCATACGTTCCCCCGGGGACCTCCCTCGCGTAGGTTGCGGCCGAGAAGCGCACCAGTTCACCGGTTGGACGCGCCGCATCCATCCGCCGTCCCCATCCCGCGAGGACCACCCACGCAATGGCGGTAATTCCGGTGAGGACGAACACCACATACCGAACTCGAGATCGGCTGCTCGGCTGCCAGCGTAGAGGACAGCGAGGACGACGAGTGGGATGTCCACCCCGAAGACTGCCACAGCACGAACGAGTCGACTGGAACGGGATTGATCATCATACGCGAGCGGCACGTCGTCTAACGGGACAGGAATTTCGATCCGATGAGACTGAACTAACCGCTACGTGTAGATGCGTATTGAACGCTGTATAGTGAGTAGGAATTCGCCAGTACTACGAATCAGATGGTGAGCAGAGAACGGTCAGCCAAAAGAACTCGAATGAGCGAACGAGTGAGACGAATTCATCGGGAGCGATCGGCTTGGTGAGATAGGCGTCGAACTGGATCTCGGGCGAATTGAGGAAATCTTCTCCCGCATCGGAGCCCGTTAACACTATTACGAGAACCTCCTCCAACTCGTGATCATTCCTAATAGCACGAAGCACATCCTCACCGGTCGCTCGCGGGAGATACCAATCGAGCAAAACGAGATCTGGTCGCGGGGCGTCGGTGAACTCGCCGCGCTGATTCAGGAAATCGAGCGCCTCTTGTTCGTCAGTAGCAACGTGAAGTGTGTTTGTAATAGCTGCGTCTGAAAACAATTCTCTGACGAGTCGAACATCGCCGGGATTGTCTTCTACTAGCAGAACCTCTGCCTCCTGGCCGGGGACAGAGGACTTCCGATTCATTGACCCTACTATGCTGGTGCCGACTTTAAGTTGCGTGGTCAGTATCCCCCGCACTCGATAGTGACTTCCGTACCACCTAACTGCAAAAATGGCGAATTCTACGTACGCGGTAGTTCCTGGTAGCTCGTTCTCCTCCCCGGGAAGAGAACGAGGGCTACGCCAGCGGCACCGAACAGGGCATCGAGCCGTACTTCGCTGTCGCTCGATCGAACCAACTTCCCGAGTCGTCCACGGGTGGTCATCCGAGCTCGGATCGGCAGGATCGGCATCGTCACCCCCGTCGCGTTCTGCCTGAGCGACGCGCTGTATTCGTCGCCTACCGTCCGCACGGCTGCAGCGGGCTGGCGATCGTCACCGAAGACGCGACGGAATCGATCGGCGGCGTGGGCACCACAGTGAAGACACGTCGATCGACTGAGGGCCACGGCGCGATCGTCACGCCGACCACCCCCAGGATATACTGTAAGATAAGTTATAATGCACCGAAACCGAGAATTGGATTTTCGGCCGTCTCGAGGGTATGAGACGCTAAGAGTTGAACACTTAGATAATTTCGAGTGGGACCGCCGAGAATTGAACTCGGGTCCTACGGACCCCATCCGCAGAGGATACCACTACCCCACGGTCCCGCACGTGGATCGACGGTCGTCTGCCGTTTAAGCGTGTCGTTTCGAGACCGGGCTCCGGGGTGATCGACCGGGTCTCGATAGCGTCGTGCGTCACCGAGCCAACGCAGGGCCGTGTCCGATCGGGCGCGACACCGTCGTCGCAGAAGGGGGAGTCGGCTTACCGCCGGTAGCGGTCGAGCACGTCGGGGAGCCGTTTGCCGACGGGGCCGCCGACCCGATCGCGAAGGGAGCCAAGCAAGCCGTCGGGGACGAAGAGCACGAACAGCACGAAGATGATCCCGAGGTACAGCGGTGCGCGACCGGTGAGGGCCGTTCCGACGAGGTCGTAGAGCGTCACGCCGCCGATTTCGGTCGTAAGGATTCCCTCGGGGAGGAACTGTTCCAGATACGTCGCGATTCCCTCGTCGTCCGTCGTGAGGATGTCCCCGAGCCACTCGTGAAAGAGCGCCCCGTACAGCGGCCCGGCGAGCGACCCGATACCACCGATGATCGCCATGATCAGCGCGTCAGCCGTGACGAGGAAGTAGAAGGAGTTGTCCGGCGACGCGCCGCGGGCGTACGCGGCGAACAGGGCCCCGGCGATGCCGGCGAAGAACCCGCTGGTCGCGAACGCGGCCATTTTATACCAGAAGACGTCGTATCCGACCGCTCTCGCTCGCTCCTCGTTCTCGCGGATCGCGACCATCACCTTCCCGAACGGGGAGTGAAGGATCCGCTGCATCGCGAAGTAGCAGACGAGGACGACCGCTCCGAGGGCGTAGTAGGACGTCATCGTCGCGGAGACGTCGATCCCCAGGCCGAGGACGTTCTCGAAGCGATCCCCGGTCAGTCGTCCGACCGCAAAGGTGAGCGAGTCGACGTACGGGACGCCGATCGAGAGCCCGTCCGGAGTGGCTATCGTCGCGCCCTCGGTCGGGTTCGTCCCGACGTACCCCCAGTGACGGACGAACTCGTAAATCACCTGGGCGAACCCGAGGGTGATCATCGCGAAGTAGACGCCGCTGAGGCGGAACGACACGGCACCGATCGCGAGCGCCACGACGAACGCAAGCAGCGCGGCCAGGAGCACGATCAGCATGAACGGCGTGTCCGCGGGTACACCCGGCACCTTCCCGTTCGCCGCGAGGACGACGACGTAGGCGCCGGTCCCGTAGAACGCGGCGTGGCCGAACGAGAGGTAGCCGGTGTAGCCGCTGACGAAGTCGAAACTCATCGCGAACAGGCCCATGTAGAGGACGACGATCATGGCCGTCAGTCCCGGCAGGAACGACGACGCCTCGGTCGCGAGCGGCGTCCGATCGAGGACGCCGAGGACGATCGGGTACAGCGCGAAGGCGGCGACGACCAGCAGGTGTGCGACGTGATCGCGAGCGTACGACGCGAGCCAGTGGTCGTCGCTGGAAATCGCGGAAGCCGTCGATCGGGTGTCGGCCGAGTCGGCACCGTCCGACGGCGTCTCGAGGGCGGAGTCGGCTCCGCCGTCCGATCGCGGCTCGCGACCGCGGTCAGTCGGGCTAATGGCCACCCACCTCCTCGACGCCGTACAGCCCCTGTGGACGGAGTATCAGCATGAGTACCAGCAGGCCGAATATCGTGAGCGCCGGCAGCCCGGTGAACGTCACGATTCCGGTCGAGAACAGCCAGGTCGTGAACGAGTCGGTGATCCCAACCAGGAGCGACGCGACGACGGTTCCCTCGAACGAGCCGAGGCCGCCGATGATCACCACGACGAACGCGTACAGCAACACGTCCATGGCGAGCAGTGCACTCGGTCCCCAGAGTGGATCCCACATGAGGAACACGCCGCCGATCCCGGCGAGTCCCGTTCCGAGCCCGAACACGATCGTAAACGTGCGGCGCACGTCGACCCCGAGCGCTTCGACCATCTCCGGGTCCTCGCTGCCGGCCCGGATGTAGAGGCCGTACAGCGTCCTGTTGAGGAACAGCCAGACGCCGACGACGGCGAGGACGCCGAGGACGATCTCGAACGCGTAGAGTCCGCGGATCGACGCACCCAGAAGATCGTGCCGATCGGTAAACTGCGTCGGCGCCGTCGCCATCGCCGCGGACCACGCCGGATCCGGCTGGATCCCCCGGGCGAGCACGACGATCCGCGTCACCTCCTCTACGATCAGCGCGAGCCCGAACGTGAGGAGGATCTGGTACATCGGCGTCCGATCGTAGATCGGCCGGATGAGCGAGTACTCGATCGTGCTCCCGAACGCGGTGAGGACGGCGAATACCGCGACGATGGCGACGAAGAAGAACGCGATTCTCGCGACTGTCCCCGTTCCGTCGGAGACGGCGAGCACCATGAGGAGCCCCCCGATGTAGGCACCGAGCATCGCCATCGCCCCGTGAGAGAAGTTGAGCACCCCCATCAGTCCGAAGACGAGCGTCAACCCGACGGCGAGAACGAAGTACACGGCGGCTTTGCCGAGTCCCTCGACGAGAATCCGCGCGAGCGTATCGGGCTGGAACAGTCGGGCGAGCGTATCGACTACCAGCGGGAGGTCGGTCGCCATCGGAAAGTCGGTCGCCGGCGGTAGGCCGGTCGCCAGTTCGATCGTCATCGGCGCGTCACCCTCTCGAGAGCCGTGCGCCTTGCGTCGTTCCGGTCTCTATCGCGTAGTCTCCATCCGATCATGCGCTCAGATACCTCCGTATCCGTTCGTCGTCCGCCGTGACGCCCTCGGTCGAACCCGACTCGACGACCGTTCCGTGGTCGATGAGGTAGAACCTGTCCGCGAGGTCCATCGCGAGCGGGAAGTTCTGCTCGACGAGGACCATCGTCGTCTCTTCGGAGGCCGTCTCGAGGGCGTCGACGACCTGGTCGACGATCATCGGGGCGAGTCCCTCGCTCGGTTCGTCGACCAGCAGCAGGTCGTTCTCGCCGACCATGCCGCGTGCGATCGCCAGCATCTGCTGTTGGCCGCCGCTGAGGTTCCTGGCTTCGTTCTCCCGGAACTCTTCGAGCGCGGGAAACAGCGAGTAAACGTACTCGCGCTGGGCCTCGAAGTCGCCGCCGGGGGGGACCGCCACGCGGATGTTCTCCTCGACGGTGAGGTAGCCGAACATCCGTCGTTCCTCCGGGACCCAGCCGATGCCGTCGGTTGCGACCTCGTGCGTGTTCTTGCCGGTGATGTCCTCGCCCCGGTACCGGATCGTCCCCTCCCGGGGCGGGGTAAGCTGGAGGATCGATCGCAGCGTCGTCGTCTTTCCGACCCCGTTGCGACCGATGAGCGCGACGATCTCTCGCTCCTCCACGTCGAGGCTCACTCCCTGTAGCACGTGGCTCTCGCCGTAGTAGGTGTGGACCTCCTCGAGTTCGAGGAAACTCATCCGGTCGCCACCCCCGTCCCGGTGTCGTCGGACTCCGTTCCGTCCAGTTCGTCGTCGCCGTAGCCGCCGAGGTAGGCCCGCTGGACCCGTTCGCTGTCGCGGATCGCGGCCGGGTCGCCGTCGGCGATCAGCGACCCGTTGTCGAGGACGACGACACGGTCGCTGATGTCCATCACGATGTCCATGTTGTGCTCGATCAGCATGATCGAGTGGTCCGCCGCGATGTTCTCGATGAGGTCGGTGAGTCGGCCGACGTCCTCGCTGGAGACCCCGGCGGTCGGTTCGTCCAGCAGGAGCAGATCCGGATCGCCGGCGAGTGCGATACCGATCTCGAGGCTCCGTTTTTCACCGTGGCTGAGGTTCTGAGCGTCGATGTCGGCGTCGTCGGCCAGACCGATCCGCTCCAGGATCGCGCGTGCCTCCTCGAAGTGTCCCTCGAAACTGTTGACGTTCCGCCAGAATCGCCACGAATCGGTTCCGCGGTGGGCCTGGGCCGCGATTCTGACGTTCTCGAGGACCGACATCGTCGGAAAAATATTCGTTATCTGGTACGATCGGTGCAGCCCCAGGCGCGCGGTCGCTGCCGGGTCCGCCGTCGTGATGTCGGCGGTCCCCTCCGTGACGGAGGAATCGAACTCGACCGTGCCGCTCGTGGGCTCGAGTTCGCCCGTGATCAGGTTGAAGAACGTGGTCTTGCCGGCACCGTTCGGACCGATCACGGAACAGAGCTGTCCCGGTTCGAGGGCGAACTCGACACCGTCGACGGCAGTGATGCCACCGAAGGACTTCGTCAGTTCGGACGTCGAAAGCAACATCGGTGAGCTATCAGCGGCTGCACCCGACGTCGTCTTCCGGCACCATCGCGTCCTCGGCCGACACGTACTGGACCGGTTCACCGGGCATGATGTTGGCGTCCCAGGTGTCCGCCCACTCGTCGCTCGTCGGGACCGGATACGCGATCGCCATCTCCGACGCTGCCTGATTGTTCGCCTCCCGGAACTCGTACCCGTTCTCGCCTTTCGGCGTGTCCGTGACGGTCATTCCCGTCATCGCATCGACGATGTCGTCGGTGGCCGTCGAGCCGGACTCGTCGATCGCCTGGGCGAGCGCCGAGGCGAGCGTGAACGTTCCCGAGTGGAACAGGTCCGGAACCTGGTCGTAGGCGTCGATGGTCATCTCGATGAACGCGTCGTTGATCGGGTTGTCGAACTGGTTCCAGTGATACCGCGTCGTGAACGGACCGAGACCTGCGTTTTCGATGTCTTCGGCGGTGAAGTCTTCGCCGAGTGCCTGTCGCAACGCGCCACCGAGCGCACCGATCGTCAGCATCTCCGCGAACCCGCCGAAGATCTCGACGTCGTAGTCCATCGCCGTGGGTATGAACGACGGGAGCGTCACGGCCGTGTAGACGCCGGCGACGGCGTCGGCGCCGTTGGCGACGGCCTCGTCCAGGAGTCCCCCGAACTCGGCGTACCCCGCCTCGGTGTACCGGGGTTCTTGCAGTTCGATGTGGTCGTACTCCTCGAACACGGCGGCGTAGTTTTCGACGCCACCCTTGCCGAACGAGTTGTCCGATCCGAACATCGCGACGTTCTCGACGTCCATCTGCTCGGCGACGTAGGTGGCACCCGAGCGGGCGTCCATCGCGGTGTGTTCGCTCGCACGGAAGACCCGCTCGTGGCAGTACTCGTCCGACGTGGTGATGTCCCCGTCCGCCGCCGGGCCACAGAGATACAGCACGTCCGACTGTGTGACGACGGTGTCGATCACGCGGCGCGCACTGTCGGACGACGTACCGCCGAACAGCACGTCCACCTCGTCGTCGACCACCAGGTCCTCCGCGACGAGCTGTGCGGTGTCCGGATCGAACGCCGTGTCTTCGACGATAATCTCGTACGTCGGTCCGTCGTCGGGATCGATCGTGTACTCGCCGACGTCGAGTCCGTCGATCGGGTCGACGTCGTCGTACTTGTACGCCAGTCCACCGTAGAACCCTTGCAGGGCCGTCTGTCCGTAGTACTGGAGGTCGGCCGAGGTCGGCTGGAACGCGCCGATCCGGATAGTTTCGTCGTTCGGATCGCCGTTGTCGTTGCTGCTGTCTTCCGTGACACATCCCGCGAGCGCCGCCGTTCCGACTGCGGCGAGTGCACCTGATCGCTCGAGTACCGTTCGACGCGTGAGGTCTCGTACCATACTAACTAATAAAGTATCATTATATCTTCAAAGAGTGGTAGGTTAACAGGTAAACATATCGTGAGGTTCTCCCGACCGCCGAGTCGGCGGATCGAGAGACGAGCAGGCGTCGACCAACCGCTACGATCGGGAGCAGTACGTGGAGACCGATCGAGATCGATCTCCGGATCGAGACTGGTCCCTGTGTCGAGATGCGGGAATGCTGTATCGAGCGTGATCTGTCGTGGTCGAGAACCGAAGCGGGTTCAGGGTGACTCGAAGCGAAACCTCCGGTCCCACAGTGTGAACCGTGTCAGTAGTGGTCGAGTAGAGGGCGTTCACACCAGTACCCGTTCGAGATCGACCACCACGCCGCTCTCGCCGGCGGGATCGCCGACCAGTTCGCCGAGACAGACCGCCGCGCCGTCGGGCGTGTAACAGGCCACGAGGTCGCCGCGATCCGCCCCGTCGTCGACGTCGAACACGCCGGGGGCGTAGACGGGCGCGCCCGTGGCGACCTCGCGAGCGGCGCTCTCGGCGATCACGACCGATGGGAGCGGTTCGAGGATGCGTTCGGCGGGCGAGACGACTTCGCGGAGCGGTCCGGAGTCGTCGTCCTCCACCCAGAAGGCGAGCGCGTCGAGGAACGTGGCGGCCGTGTGAAGATCGGTGTCGTCGAACGGCTCCGTCATCGTCCGCCGCAGGTGGCCCATGTGGCCACCGGTCCCGAGCGCAAGGCCGAGGTCGTGACAGAGTTTCCGGACGTAGGTCCCGCTCTCACACCGGATCCGCAGGAGGACCCGCCGATCGTCGGTCTCGAGCACGTCGAGATCGTAGATCTCACGTACTCGCAGACGACGCGCGACCGCGCTCTTGCGCGGTGGTTTCTGGTAGATCGCCCCCTCGAACTCGGCGATGACGGCCTCCGCGTCGGCCGGCACGGGGCCGTGACACTCGAGCACCGCGACGTACTCCTTCGCCCCCTCGAGGAAGACCTGCGCGAGCCGCGTCGCGTCGCCGAGCATGACCGGGAGACAGCCGGTGACCTTCGGGTCTAGCGTCCCGGCGTGGGCCGCCTGGTCGATCGTCGCGTCGGCGTCGCGTTCGGCGAGGGTGTCGGCAACGGCGTCCCGGAGCCAGCCGCTCACCTGGTGTGAGGAGGGGCCGGGCGGTTTGTCGAGGTTGACGACGCCGAAGGAGAGCAGTTCGGCGGGCGATCGGTCCTCGGGTGGGCCTCGGAGCGTCATCAGAACCGGTAGTCGATGCCGGTCACGGGTGCTTTCCCTTCGTCACCGGCGGCGTCGTACTCCCCCACGGCGGTGACGAGCATGTCCAGCACCGCGTCCGGTTCCCAGCGAGCCGTGTTGATAGAGAGGTCGTAGATCGTCAGATCCCGGATGTCGATCCCGTAGTACTCCTCGTATCGCTGCGCCTCGCTGGCCTCTCGCGCTTTGGTCTCTTCGGTCGCACGCACGGGATCTTTCGCCTCGCGTTCGGCGATTCGCTCGCCGCGGACGTCCGCCGGCGCGTCGAGCCAGAACCGGAAGTCGGCGTGTTCGCCCGCCAGCCAGCCGGCGAGTCGCGACTCGAGCACCAGGTCGTCCTCCTCGGTCGCGATCTCTCGCAGTCGGCGATCGAGATCCCGATCGATCTGGTCGTTCTCTTCGGCGAGTTTGTTGAACTCGAGCGGCGTATAGCCGCGTTCGTCGGCCAGTTCGCGGAAGATGTCTCCGCCGCTGACGTGGTCGAGATCGAACGCATCGGCGAGCAACCCCGCCGTCGTGCTCTTCCCACTTCCCGGTGGGCCGGAGACGGTGAGTAACATATCCCTGCTCCGATGCGGTGGGTAAAATGGGTTTTGGATCAGTCGGCGTTGCCCGCGCTGTTATGCGGCATAGTCGGGTGTCAACGTGTCTACACTGGGAACGGCGGTGAACGAGCGGGGACGACGGATGTCGACGGCGATTGCTACGATCCCGTCGGCGACATGTCGATGTTCAGCGACTTGCGCAACAGCTGGGTGAATCCCATCGAACAGAGGAAGTACCAGACGATCCACGCCTGCATCGGACCGAACACCCCGGACTGCCAGGTGGTTTCGCCGACCAGCGGCATAACGACCGTCGAGTCGCCGACACCGCCGGCCCTGATCTTCCAGTACATCCAGAGGAACAGCGGGATGGTAAACAGCATGATCCAGACCATCGGCCGGAACTGCTCTTTGAACATCCCGATGTTCTCCGTCATCGCTTCCATCTGCTCTTCGCGCGCCCGTTCGAGTTCGTTTTCGAGGCGTTCGATCTCGGCCTCGCTCGCGCCGCGCTCTTCGGCCTCCTGCTTGCGTTCCTTGATGTCGCTTTGCTTGTCCTGCATCGCTTTCATCCGCTCCTGGTACTTGCCGATGATCTCGGGGTTCATCAGGTTCGCCTGCAGCAGCGTCGAGTACAGGCCCGTCAGCAACGCGACGGAGAGGATCACGGCGTAAAACGGCAGGGCCGTGTCCAGCGGTCCGAGCACGAGATCGAGGGTACTTCCAACCGTGTTCTGGACTGGGTCGAGCCAGTAACCGACCATCAGCAGGACTGCACCCATGGCAGCGGTCTTGTCCCACTGTGACCAGCTCGTCTCGTTGTCGTCGATGTCGACGTCGGGGACGCTGGCCTCGCCGTCACCGTCGAGTGCCTCGTCGAAGGCCTCGCGATCGGCGATCTCGAATCCCTCGTCGCCGTCGACCAGTACTCCTTTTTCGATCAGGCGGCCCCACTGGCCGCTCGTCAGGTCGTCGCGGACGTCGGCCCACTCGACCTCGCCGCCGTTCTCGTCGGCCTCATCGCGGATGGCCTCTAGGGCCGCTGCCATCGAGGAATCCTCGCTGACGAGGGCGTTGATCTTCTCGGCTGTACGCGTCATCTAGTCGTTGGCTAGGGCCCGTCCGATATACAAGTGTTTTTCTTCGGCGGGCCACGCTCGGAGCAACCGAGGTGCTATTCGGAGTCCGAATTCCGGTTCCCGAAAGCCTCGTCGCGGCTCTCCCGCCGGTATCTCTCTCCCGGAGCCTCTGAACACCCTACGATAGCCCGATCGCCAGACGGCCCCTAAAAGACGTCACTGACTCGGTAAATTTTTGTAGTTCTATCATGCATATATTGGGTGTTCTATGGGGTGCATAGACAATCGACCATCCGGAACCGAACGTGGGATGAGTCCACAGGTGGGGCTCGTATTGCTGTTCGGGATGGTCTCCGTGGGAGTTGCTGTGGTAGCACTGACAGGTATGGTTGCGCTCGACACGGTCGAATCGCAAGCGTCGGCAGCGCAAAGCGAGCAGGTCATGCAGCAGTTCGACCACGACCTGCGGACGGCGATGATGGATAGCGATTCGAGCGGATCCGTGTATCTCGACGAGGACGGTAAATACGAGGTGTCCAGTAATGGCACGATCTCGATCAGCGTCTCCAACGGATACAGTGAACCGAAAGAACTGGACGACATCACGATGGGAACGCTCCGGTACGAGGACAGTGCAGGCAACAAATTCGGCCACCAGGCCGGTGGCATCTGGCGTGAGGTAGACGGAGGAACGACGCTCGTCTCGAAGCCGGACGTTCGGTACTATACCGAAACGAACGCCGCGGGCGAAGAGGTCGGCCGAATCGATCTCTCGGTAACGAATCACCAGGGCACTGCCGGGGGCGGCGAACACGCCGTCACCAGTCAACCGGTGGACGAGTCGGCGAACGTCGACGACGTGATCGACGAGGTCGGGTTCGTCGACGAGATCGAACTGACGGTTACGAACACGCCGTATCACGACGCCTGGTACGACTTCCTACAGGAGGAGTTCGAGGCGGTCGATTGCGAGGAGAACCCCGCTCCGGACGAGAACGAGGTCTGTCACGATCCGGCGAACGAGTCGGTCACCGTCGTCGCGACGATCGACAACGCCAATCCGTTCGCGGAGCACGTCGGGATCGATCCGGTGGTTTACGGCGGCCTCCACACGGAAGGCATCGGGGGACAGTTCGGTAACAGTACGAGCGTGACGGCCTACGATAATCACGACGCGAGTGCGAACGTCACCGACGATCTGTTCGTCGTCGACGACCGACTCACGCTGGACGCCGGGGCCGATATCGACGCGGTCCCCGTCGTCAACGGAGAACTAACCAAGGACGACGGTTCGAATCCGTCCGTCTCACAGATCGCGTACGCTGCGGACCTCGATCGGGCCGATCCCCCGGCGGGATACGGATACATCAATACGTCCGGAGACGGCGAGACGGCCGTGTACTGGCTTGACGAGGACGAAGAAGAGATATTAGTAGCGAACGTGTCGGAACCGTTCGAGTCGATCGACGACATCGACGACGAACTCGAGACGGCCGTCGACGACCTGGAGTACCTCGAGAGCAACGGCGACGCTCAAGATGTCGAGTCTAACAACAGCATCGGCGCCGGATTATACTACGGGGACGAACTGAACGACGATCTCAACTCGATCGAGACCGGCGACGGCGACGCTCACATCGGCATCGACGGGGACGTGACGCTGTCGGATCTCGAGGTCAAGGACGAGAATTCCGCGTACATTTACACCGAGGACGACGTCACGATCGACGGCGACATCACCATCAAGGACGATGACCGGGCCAACGCACTCTGGGTCTACGCGGGAAGCGGTGCGACGGTCAGAGTCGAAGACGACTTCGACGGCGTGATCTACGCCCCCGGGAGTAATCTCGTGATCGAAGACGGCGTCGAGATCACCGGTGCGGTCATCGGCGGCGAAACGACCCTCGGCGACCACGTCGACGTCAACTTCGATCGATCGCTGCGAACGGCGGTGCCGATCCCCGAGGAGAACAGGGAGATCGAACTCGTCGAGGAAGGCGACCGAGAGCCGCTGGACGTGACGTTCGTGCTGGATCGATCGGGATCGATGTCGACGAACGATCCACACGGAGAACGTATCGACGCGACTCGGGACTTTATCGGATATCTCGACGAGTCAAATAACGATCGGGCTGGTGTCTACGAATTCAATACGGACGGATACGTAGAACACGAACTGGGTTCCGATCTCGAATCAGTTAACGACAGTGTCGAAGCCACTGCTGGCGGCGGTACCGATATCTCCCGAGGAATGAAAACTGCGCTAGACGATTACGAAGACGAGCCATCGGAGGATCAAAATCGGACGATGATCCTGCTAAGCGACGGTAAAAACAACCCACCCTGGAGCCGGTATGCGTTGTGGACCAACCCCGAATATGATAATGCCCGTGAAGCGACAATGGCTCAAGTAGACCGGGCACAGGACATGAACGTCACCGTTCATACCATCGGTCTAGGTTTCAATGACCTCGACGAGGAGTTGCTTGAAGACATCGCGAACGAAACTGGTGGGAAAAATGTGAACGTCGACAACGCGGACGAACTCGACAGTGTCTTCAAAGCCATCGCAGACGACGTGACTGCCGACTCGGACGTTAGCTTCGACGTCGGATCGGCACCCGACTCGTCGAGCGGTTCGAGCGACTACGTGATCGACATCGACGAACAGAACGTCGTGATCGAGGACTGAGTCGGTAATTCGGAGCCTTCGATCCTCCGGTATCGAATTTCTCAGCAGGACCGATTCGATCGACGAACCGGACCGTGAACTGTGTCCGAAAACTCGTCGACTCAGCGCCGACGGTAGTCGTCAGATCACGATCGTTTCTGGCGACATTATCACTGATATATTATATATAATATCTGGATTGTTTATAGAACGATTCGGCTTCAGTCTGCCAATTATAGCAATCACGATCTGGTGTATAAACTATCCTGAATGGTTTGATACGTCGACTTACTTAATACGAAGAGTATCCGTGTGACGGCTATGGAGTCTCGACTCGGGAGCAAATATATAAACTCTATTACATCTAACCGAGGCCAGGCGGCGCTACTGGGAATCGTGTTGCTTATCGGGATGGTCGCAGTCACCAGCGTCGGAATCTTCCTCGTCGGTGGTGAGGCCATCACTAATACGGAACAGCAAACGGAGAACGAACGCATCGAACAGTCGTTCGTCGAGATGGGACACACGATGGCGACGGCGTCGGCGGACAGTGATGGGATGCGGTCCATGCAGTTCGAGGCCGGTGACTCGGGTGCGGTCACGAAATCCGACGCCGGCTGGATCAGGATCGAAGGCGATGACGTGGATATCAACAGGTCGATCGGTGCCGTCGAGTACGAGGGAGACGACGGCACGGTCGTCGCGTACCAGGCGGGCGGGGTCTGGAGCGAACGGGGGAACCAGACCAGGATGCTCTCTGCTCCAAACGTCAACTACGATCCGGAAGCCGAAACCCTCTGGTTCCCGATCACGACGTTGAGTGGCGAGGGAACCCTCGACTCCGGCGAGATCGCCGTCCGGCAGAACTCGACGGATCCGATGGACGGCGTGCGGTTCGTGGAGAACGATTCGGTCACGATGACGATCCAGAGCGAGTACTACCGCGGCTGGGAACAGTTCTTCCGGGAGGAGGCTGGCGGCGTGTCGGTCCAAGAAGTCGATCACGAGAATCGAACGGTGAAAGTGATGCTCGGATACGCGGATTTCGACGATGCGTTCCAAGAAGGCGTGATGATTAACGGTGGAGAAGGGGATTTTGACGATAAACAAGGCGTTATCGGTGACGAATACGAGACCGGGACCCCAATGCCGCCGATGGACGATGTCATTGACGAGATGATTGAGGACGCACAGTCCGGTGACGTCGACGAGAACCTCACTGGTGACCAGACTGCCACTCTTGAAGATGGAACGTACTACGTCGATGAGGTCAACGGAGATGTTGATTACAACGTCGATCTCTCGGACGGTAATACGACGCTCATAGTGGGAGGCGACTGGAAACATGAAGGGGAAATAAACGTCACGGACCGTGCTGGAGACAACGTTCTCCGGATCTATGTCGGTGGTGACATCGCCGAATTTGACGGCGAAGTCTGTGTTAAAGGGTGTAATGGAAATGCAGAGGTGATCCAGTTCTACGGTCCGTCAACAATGGCTGTAAGTTTTGGTCCCAATAACAGTGGACATTTCGAGGGGATTCTCTATGTCGCATCAGACGAAAAGAAAGACTGGTGGGATGGACTAACGATTCAAGACGGAGGAACCTGCGCACCAGACCAGAATCGTGATAAGGAGGATTACCAGGTTCACATGCAGGCAGGAGGAGGCACGAATTTCAGTGGTTCAATAGTTGCGTACTCGGTCTGTGCACTATCGAATGCGTCGACCTTCAATTATGCCGAGGCCCTTGCAGATGCGGACGTCGATCCTTACCCCGAGGGATACGAACGGCCGCCTCAGATCACGTACCTGAACGTCGCAGTTCACGAACTCGACGTGAAAAACGAGTAATTCCCGGTCTCGAAACACTCGATCTACCGTTCTTTCCGACGATCCGATGGCTGACGCCACGATCGGTTCCACCGACATCGGGGCGTGAGCTCGCGTCGGATCCGGAATACAATTCGTTAGTCCGGCGTCGGCAGACCAACTGCAGCTAGGACTCGAGTGAGAGTATTGTTCGATCGAGAATGTGGTCAAATTACGAACCATTTATCGTCCAATCTACCTGCCGCACGGTTATTATATATCTACAAAGTGTGGTATAAACCGTCGTGAAATGTCTGGCAGGTCGTCTTTCTTAATACGATGGTGTTCAGTGAAAGAGATATGAATTCGCGGGATCACAGTGACGGCCCCGAAACTGCCGATCGGGGTCAGTCGGCGATGATTGGAATCGTTCTCCTGATCGGGATGGTCGGGGTTACCAGTTCCGTTCTCTTTCTCACGGCGGGCGAAGTGCTAACGAACACGGAAGCACAGACGGAAGCGGAACGTGTCGAACCGGCGTTCGTCGAACTGAGCCAGAAGATGGGGTCGGCCCGGATCGACAGCGACGTGACACACTCGATGGATCTCGATGCCGGTGAACGAGGTGCGGTAGCGCGAGCCGAAACCGGGTGGATCAACGTCTCCTCGGCGGAACTCGACGGACCGATCAACGAGACGATCGGTACCGTCGAGTGGGAAGGCGACGACGGAAGCAGGATCGCCTACGAGTCCGGGGCCGTGTTCAGCGGGACGGGTAACGAGACGCGCGTCGTCTCCGTTCCGCCGATATACTACGACGCGAGGACGGAAACGCTCACGTTGCCGGTGACGACCATCAATGGCGAAACGATGCTCGACTCGGGCGACATCTCGGTCAGTCACGAACGGACGACGGTTTACGCGGACGCCAACGTCGAGAACGCCGAGGTCCGGATTACGATCACGAGCGAGTACTACCGTGGCTGGGAACGGTTCTTCACGCGCGAAGCCGGCGACACCGTCGTCCGCGACGTCGATCACGAGAACCAGACCGTCTCGATCAGGCTTGGCTATCTCGACATCGAGGACGCCTTCGACTCCGGTGTCACGCTCTCGGAACCGGCCGAAGAATCGGGTGAGGTCGATTACGGAAACGAGACCGTCCGGCACGAGCAAATGCCCGAACTCGACGACGTGATCGAAAGGATGCTCGAAGACATGGAAAACGACGAGTATTACGACGACGTCGAAGAAGTCGGTTCGATCACGGACAACGAAACCTTCACGAACGGAACCTACCTGGCGGACGAGGTCGTCCTCGACGACAATACCGACGAGGTGACGTTCGACCTCTCGGACGGGAACGCGACACTCATGGTGGACGGAGACGTCTCGCTCAATCACACCGGATCCGCGCTAAATGTCGAAAACGCTACCGGAACGAACAACTCACTGAAGATCTACTCGACGGGCAACCTCAGCACAAATGGCGATATGGGTGGGAGTTCGGCGACGCATATGCAGGTGTACGGCACGTCGGAGATGTACGTGGCGATGCGGGACGGCTCGTTCACGGGGACCATCTACGCACCCAGTAACGACTGGACGGGGACGAACCCGATCGAAGGCGGGTGCGATGACGAGCAGATCTGTATCCTCTCGAACGTCGACTTCACCGGGGCAATCGTCACATCTACGGCACACTTCCAGGGCGGTCTCGGCGGCATTAACTTCGAATACGACGACGACCTCGGGGAAGAACCGGTAACGCTCTACCCGGACGAGTACGATCTCCCCCCTCAGCTCACTTACCTCAACGTCGCCCACCACGAAATCGACGTCGAGAACACGTAGCGCGGCGTCGAAAAATACGGTTACGTATCCGGGATTACGCGGCGTCCTCGATCGTCGCCTTCACGTCCGCCCAGACCTCGTCCGGTGCCTGCTCGCCGTCGATCCGTTCGAGGTCCCCCTGCTCGTCGTAGTGGTCGATGACGGGTTCGGTGTTCTCGCGGAACACGCGCAGCCGTTCGCGAACGGTCTCCTCGGTGTCGTCGTCGCGCTGTTCGAGTCGGGCTTCGACGTCCGGATCCTCCGGCGGGTTGTACTCGACGTGGTAGATCTCGCCGGTCTCGGGATCTATCCGCCGACCCGTCAACCGATGCACGAGTTCCTCCTCGCTCACGTCGAGATAGAGGACGACGTCGAGATCGGTCATCTCGTCGAGTTCCTCGGCCTGTTCGAGGTTCCGCGGGTAGCCGTCCAGGACGAAGCCGTCGGCCGCCGAGAGGGCCTCGTCGACGATCGCGTTGACGACCTCGTCGGGGACCAGTTCGCCCCGGTCCATGTACTCGCGTGGCGTGTCGTACTCCGTGTCCATGTCGGAGATGTCCATGTCCTTGTTCGCGCGGAGCGCGTCGCCGGTGGTAACGTGGTCGACGTCGAACTCGTCGGTGATCTTCTGGCTCTGTGTCCCCTTTCCCGCCCCGGGTGCACCCAGGATGAGGATTCGTGGCTGTGCCATACGCGCTCGTTCAGCGCCACCGCATAAAGGCTTAAAGAATTGGTCACATCCGTACGGGTATGACCAGATTCGATGCAGTCGACCCGGTGGAGCGACGGAAACTGTACGTCGACGCGATCACGGCCCACCGCGATCGAGGAAGCGGCTTTCTCACACTCGAGGTCGACGAGGAACTGCTCACGGGCGAAACTGCCGAGGCCGGTGCCGGTCCCGATCCCGACCTCGGGGTCCCGTGGATCCAGTTCGGCGACGGCACGATCAACCTCGACTGTACGGACGACGAACTCGAGACGCTGAAGACGCTTCTGGGGGAGTACCCGGCGTTCAAGATCGCCGACCTCCATCGCCCCGAGGAAGCCGAGGGGGTCAACGCCCGGATCAGCGCCAAGGCCGACCCGAACCGGATCGCCCAGTTCATCGACGCCGCGTTCCAGCGGGTGTACGACCTGCCGTCGGAGTTCCGGGTCTGGGTCGTCGAACTCTGACGCCGATCGGGCTATTCGATCGTCAGCCCACCCGATCCCTCGTCCCCGCCGTCCGCACCTTCGTCCCACTCGAGTTCGAACTCGACGCTCAATTCGCCCGGACCGCCGGTACTCGAGGTCTCTCGTTCGGCCTTGATCTCGAACGTCGGCCGGGCGGGCGGTGACATCGTCACCGACTCCCCGCCCGCTTCGAGGGCGAGATCGTCGCCGCGCTCGAGTTTGTCCGCGATCGTCCGGAGGTAGTCGGCGATCTCCGCCGTCTCCATCGACTGTTCGAACTCGAAGAGAACTTCTTCCGGCATGCTCGCCGGTAGGTTCCCCCGGGTATAGAGTCTACCGACGGGAGGACAAACGCCGTCGGGACGAGATCCATCCACCCCGGCAGGTAGTCAGCATCGGGTAGTATCGCGTGTCGCGAGCGATCGCCCGCCCCGGCCCGATCGGTTCTTGCGGAAGGACGTCGAACAGCAGGGTGCGCCTGAACTCGGCGCCCCCGGGGAGATCTTCGTCGGCCGACTCACTGTCCTGTTGCGGTCGGATTAGTCGTCCGTCCCTGCGTCTGCGATCGAACCGACCTCTTGCCACCGCCGGCGCAACAGGTGGTTAAGCGCCGAACGCCTTCGACGGGGATGGCGTGATCGGTGGTAATCCGGTTTTGCACCGCGGCTGTCCCACGAGACGAACGATAGACAAAAGTCGTGGCGGTCCAACGGATCGGTGATGGATCGAGTCGGAGTTCGCGAACGCCGATTGAATATTTCCGGTAACGTTCGCCGATACCCGCCAAATGACGGGACGCGGCAGGGCGGTTTCCAAATAGATAAGTGCTCTCAGACATCATCGTCCGACATATAAGAGGTCTTCAAAAGAGGTGAATACGATCTTCAACGCAGTTACGACTCCGATGCAGGTGCAGACGCGCGTCGACGTATTCGAGGAGATTTTCCTCGTCTTCCTCGGACTCGGGACGCTCGTCGGCGTCGTCGTGGTCGCGTATACGCTGTACAACGCGTACAAGTACCGCGATACTGGCTCGACAGACGACGACGACACACCGACGCTCGGAGAGTTACCGACTGGTGGAAAGGGCGGCAAAAAACTGTTCCTCTCGTTCGGTCTGAGTGCCATCATCGTGATTTCGCTGGTCATCTGGACGTACGGGATGCTGCTGTACGTCGAAGATGGCCCGGGCGAGAGCCCGGGTGAGGACGCCGTCGAAATCGAAGTGACCGGTGAGGGCTTCGCGTGGTTCTTCGAATACGAGAACGGCGCAGAATCGGTCAGTACGATGAACATTCCGGCGAACACGCCGATCTGGATCGAGACGACCGGCGGCGACGTATGGCACACGTTCGGTATACCCGAATTGAAGGTGAAATCCGACGCAATCCCCGGTGAGTACGAACAGACCTGGTTCATGGCAGAGGAGCCAGGCGCGACGTACGAGATCAAGTGCTTCGAACTCTGCGGTGAGGGTCACACCCAGATGACCGGCCAGGTCAACGTCATGGAGCAAGAAGAGTTCGATCAGTGGCTCGAAGAAGAGGCACCCGAGGAAGACGGCGGTGGCGGTGACGAGAACAGTAGCGACGGAGAGAACGGCGGCAACGAAGACAGTGACAGCGAAACCGGAAACGAAACGAACAATGACAGCGCTGACAACGAGAGTGGAGGTGGGAACTGATGAGTGATCTTCCACCGAGGACATCGGTCAAGCGGTGGCTCGTGACGACAAACCACAAGGACGTCGGCATCCTCTATCTCTCGACGTCCCTGTTCTTTCTCGTCTTCGGCGGCGTCCTGGCCCTGATCTTCCGTACGCACTTGTGGGAAGCCGGCGGGATCGATCTGCTGACGAACCGCGAGTACAACCAGTCCGTCAGTGTACACGGGCTCGTGATGGTCTTCTGGTTCCTCTCGCCGATCGCGACCGGGTTCGCGAACTACCTCGTCCCCCTTCAGATCGGGGCGAAAGACCTTGCGTTCCCACGACTGAACGCCCTGAGTTACTGGTTCTATCTCTTCTCGGGAATGCTGCTCGGGATTTCGTTCTTCCAGGGCAGCTCCTTCGCCGGTGGCTGGACGATGTACGCGCCGCTGAACGTGCCAACGTACACGCCGGCGATGGAGGCGATGACCGGCGGTACCGCGACGATCCTCGCGTTGACGCTGTTCGTCATGTCGATCACGATCGGGACTGTGAACTTCCTCGTGACGATCCACCGGTCGCGCGCGGAAGGACTCGGGCTGTGGAATCTCCCGATGTTCACCTGGTCGTGGCTGCTGACCGTCTGGATGATGCTGTTCGCGTTCGCAGCACTGCTCGCTGCGCTGTTGTTGCTTTCCACGGACCGCATCTTCCTCACGCAGTACTTCGCGACCGACGAGGGCTCGAGCCTGATGTGGGCACACCTGTTCTGGTTCTTCGGTCACCCCGAGGTGTACATCGTCTTCTTCCCCGCGCTGGGGATCATGTTCGAGACGTTCCAGACCTTCTGTGGACGACGTCTCGTCGGCCGGAAGTGGGTCATCATCGCGATGGTGCTCGTCGCGGTGCAGTCGTTCCTCGTCTGGATGCACCACATGTTCCTGACGGCGATCAACCTCGAGATCAAGACCCTGTTCATGGCGACGACCATCGGGATCTCGCTCCCGTTCGACCTGATGGTCTTCGCGCTGATCTACACGATGGTCAAGGGCCGGGTTCGGTTTACGACCCCGTTCCTGTTCAGTCTCGGCGCGCTCGTACTGTTCATCCTCGGCGGAATCACCGGGGTCTTCCTCGGTGCCGTCGTGCTGGACTACGAGTTCCGGGGCACCTACTGGGTCGTCGCTCACTTCCACTACGTGATGGTCGCGGGAGTCACCGCACTGGTCGGCGGCCTCTACTACTGGTGGCCGAAGATCAGCGGGAAGATGTACTCCGAGGCGCTGGGCAAGCTCAACTTCGCGGTCTACTTCATCGGGTTCAACCTGCTGTACTTCCCACAGTTCCTGGCGTGGGAGACGCCCCGACGGGTCTTCCACTACTCCGAAAGCGTCCAGATCTACCACCAGCTCTCGACGGTCGGGGCGTTCGTCTTCGGTGCGTCGTTCCTCATCATGTTCGCGACGTTCGCCCACAGCTGGCTCAGGGGGCCACGGGCACCCGACAACCCGTGGGAGTTCTCGCGAACCGCCGAGTGGGCGATCCCCTCGCCACCGCCGCTCGAGAACTGGCACGATCGGCCGAGCTACGCGAGCGGTCAGCTCGAGTTCGTCGACGACTCGACGACCGCCACTGACGGTGGCGTCGCTACCGCCGAGACGGCGGCCCACGAGGAGGAACACGCGGACCACGCCAGCATCTGGCCTCTCGGAATCGGGCTCGGGATGGGCGTGTTCTTCCTCGGTCTGAGCGGCATGACTCCGTACGTGGCCCAGTTCGCGTCCCAACGCGGCGCCGAACTGACCAACATGGGCCAGACGAACGTGCTCTATCCGGTCATTCTGGTCGCGGGGCTCGCCATCCTGGCGATCACCCTGTTCAACTTCGGCAAAGAGGAGTTCAACGTCCCCGAGATGGCGATCGCCGAACGCTGGCCGTTCGGCGGCGTCGACAACACCAAGTTCGGCGTCTGGGTCTTCCTCGCGTCGGACGTCGTCGTCTTCGGTGCCGCGATCGGCGCGTACATCTTCGCGCGCATCCACGCGGGCTGGGGCACCTGGGATCCCGTGCCGCCGTCGACGGAGGCCGGGCTCATCAACACGTACATCCTGTTGACCTCGAGCTTCACGGTCATCCTCGCGCTGGTGATGGCCGAACGCGAGAACAGGAAGGGGCTGCTCGGAACCATGGTCGCGACGCTCCTGCTCGGGCTCACGTTCCTCGGCGTGAAAAGCTGGGAGTGGTCGTACGAGTTCGCTCAGGGCGTCTACTGGTTCACGGAGTTGCACTACTCGATCTACTTCGTGACCACGGGGATGCACGCGCTGCACGTGATCCTCGGGCTGCTGGTCGCCAGCTTCATGATCTACCGGATCGTGTCCGTCGACGCCTACCTCGAGGATCACCGGCCAGTCGAGTACTTCGGGCTCTACTGGCACTTCGTCGACATCGTGTGGGTGTTCCTGTTCCCACTGTTCTACCTGATGTAGCGGGCTCCCCGCTTCATCCGATTCCCCGTAACTGTAGCGCACTTTCGACTGCACACCGTTCGACACTGTTCTCCGCGAGCGCACTCTTCTCGACCGCGGGACGATCGACCGAAGCCGTGTCGCGGCCACGCCGGTCCACAGCGGCGACTGACGCGCTGGCTCTCCCCCGGATCAGACGGCCACCGGGTAGTTCGCCCGTGTCAGTCGCACGATCGGGTCTCCAGCGATCACGACGCCAGCGGGAGCGAACCCGCGAGGACGACGCGTCGGTGGTTTCGCGAGACGGGAACCAACGGGAAACGAGCGGCCGCGAGGCCTCTACAGGACAGTGACGAAGGATCGAAATACTGGGCAGCGATTCGAACCCGGTGATCGGGTCAGTCGTCGACGCCGCGACTGATCCCGTTCTCCGGTCACCCGGACCAGACGAGGGCGTACAGGAACGTGAAAACGAAGTACAGCAGGAAGACGGTTACGGCTGCCTTGAGGTGGAAGGTGAACAGTTCGTACTGTTCGTCGTCGCGCGCTTCGTCGAACGCCTCGCGTTCCGACTCGGAGCACTCTTCGGGGTGGGTACTCCCGACGTGGAAGGTCACGTACCGTTCCGATCGGAAGGGACGGTCGCAGTAGGGGCAGGTGTGATCTGGCGACTCATCCGTCGGGACGTCGTACTCGACGTCGGTCACCTGTTCCACGGCGGCCGCCGATTCGGCGTCCGCGACCCGTTCGACGTTCATTGCCAGTAGGATCACCTTGTGGCGTCTCGATCAAGTGTGTACCGGTGTCGGTCGGGCCCCGCTGCCCGCCGATCGAGTCGGGCGGTGCCCGGGCGGCGACCGTGACACGCCCGTGACCGGGGGCATCTCACCCCGCCACGTACGGCGGGTTCACGGTCGGCAGCGAAACGAGATAGAGGCTGACCATCGTAAAGAAGATCATCACGACGATGAAGGGGTACTGGCTACGGATCGCCTGCAGTTTTCCCGGGAAGAGTTCGAACGAGATCGTGTGGGCGACCCAGACCGCGAGGATGTGCCCGATCAGGATGCCGGCGATCTCGACGTAGCCGAACCACGACGTAAGCCGGTACTGAGTCGGGTTCGCGGGCGGATTCAGCGGTGCCGCGAGCGTCTCCAGCAGCGACGGCCACAGCGTGATCGTGAATCCGGCGTAGTGGGCGAAGTGATACCCGGCCGCGATCGCCAGCAACGCCGGCGCGAACCGGAGCGCGAGGTAGCGCGTCGAGATATAGGTCCCTGCGCGTTCACGCGTTCGCTCGGCCGCGAGCCAGTAGACCTTCCAGAACAGCCAGAAGCCGGCGAGCAAGAGCGCGAGGTAGACGAACGCCGGCGGGAACCCGAGGTCGACGAGGAATCCGATCGTGGTGACGCCGGGTGCGGTGACGATGAAGCCGCTGTAGGTCAGTTCCCAGACGAGGACGAGCACGAACGCGATCGCCGAGACGTCGGTGATCACGTCGTCGTCGCTGAGACGCGCCCCGGGGAACCGCACCGCGAGGCCGTCGTCGGTCCGCTGGACCGGGGCGACGGCCCCGTAGAGGCGGAACCACGTCGAGAGCGGGTCGCCCCGTTGGAACCACGAGTCCGGCGAGAACGCGACGGCACCGCCGATCGTGAACGCGGAGTAGCCCAGCACTGCGAGGAGCAGTGCCCCCGGTGAGGAACTCAGCGGCGCGACGATCTCGAGCCAGACGAGCACGAGGAGCGCAGCCACCGCCGGCCACGAGCCCAGTCGCCGGGGATACTCGTCGGCGACGAGTCCGTTCGGGAGGACCAGGGCGATCCGTCGCCACGGGTTCAGGGCGGGCCACGGGTTCCCGACGGTGTACGCGATCGTCGTCAGCAGTGCGCGAGCGCCGACGAACGTCAGGAGGACCGCGGCGCTGGCGAAGCCAGCGACGTCGGGGTTGAGCCCGGCGACGATTATCACGAGGGCCAGCCCGAACAGCCCGATGGTGCCGAGTACGAGCGAGCCGGCGGCGAGTAACTGCTCGGTCGTGATCCCGAGCGTCCGGTCGTGATAGTCGGCGATGACAGCGCGATCGGTGACGAGCATCGTCATGAGGGCGGAGGCGCCGATGACGCCGCCACCGGTCGCGATGTAGAGCCACGTCGGAACGGTGACGTCGCCGCTCTCCTGGGAGAGTCCGGCGGCGACGTTACTCGCGGCTACGATACCGACGCCCACCGTGAGCGTCGCGAGGACGATCACGACCGCGATCGCGGTCCGGCGACCGAGAGCCGAACGTCCACTCATTGTCCGATGGTTCGTCCGCGGCCCCATCTACGTGTCGTTTTCGGCGGCCGGGTTCGATCGCATGAGGAAGCTATAAGTGGCCGTCAATCCGATAGCGTACCAATGGCTGGCCTTCGCACGTACGCACTCATCTACGTCGCACTGCTGGTGTTGGCTACGGGGAAGTTCGTGTTCTTCGAGTTCGACGAGATCTTTACGTATCAGATGGCGGTGGGCGGAACGATCGTTCTCGCCATCATCAAGTCGAGCCTGATCGCGGGCTACTTCCAGCACCTGATCGAGGAACCGCGATCGATCACCTATCTGATGGCGACGGCCCTGTTCATGGTCCTCCTGCTGACGATCGCGGCGGGCTACTCGATCCAGTAATCGGGTCCCGAAACCGCTTCTTCGACGGTTCTCCGTCCGGATCTCGTTCTGGCGCGATCGGCCGCGTCAGACTGACGCGTATACTCGACTGCGCTTCCCGATCGAGCCGATCCCAGCCACCCGTCGTTGGACGCCGACGGTCGGCGTCGCGCAGAGATAGCGAACGGGCGTGGCATCCGCCGGATGGTGGCCGTGTGTCCCCCGGGCGATGGCCCGGGTCAAACGCATCCCACGGAGGGTTCCGACGCCGATCGGCGACCCACTGCGGCAGTTCTATAACGGTCCGGCGTTGGACTGCGTATAGATGAGTACATCCGCGAATCCCGTCGGGTTTCTGGTCGACGGGGAGTTGTCGCCGGAACAGCGAGCAGCGCTCGACTGGTGTGCGGAGGCGGGGATCGACGCCCGGCCGCTGGCGATCGCCGACGTTGCCGCTGGACCCGGACCGATCGACGCCTACGACGTCCTCTGGTGGCACCGGACGGACCCGATCGAGTCGATCGCCGAACTGTCGGACTGCCGGGAATCGATCGAGGCACACCTTCGGGACGGGGGTGGACTCTTGCTCTCCCTCCGGGCGCTCGAGGCCGTCACGTCCCTCGGGATCGATCCCGTCTCGCCGGACGTCTCGCTCGTCGAGGAACCCACGTCGACGACCGGGCTGCTCGTGAAGGCGGCGTCCGTCGGTCACCCGGCGTTCGACGGGCTGGACGGGCTGCGAGTTCCGACGCGATCGGCCGACGGCCCGCAGCCGTCCACGCGGTACGAATCCGTCCTGCCCGAGCGTGGCGAGGTTCTCGCGAGTACCCTTCGCGAGCACCACGAAGCCCCCACCGAGGTCGCTCTCGTGGGGTGGCAGGTCGGTGACGGCGACGTCGCCGGCCTCGGAACGGCACTGCAGTTCGAGGGACCGGCGACCGGAGACCCGGTGCAAAACCGGACACGGCTCGTCGACAACCTCCTCGCCGTCCTCGGAGCCGACGGGGAACGGATCGCGGAGCGACGGCCGAAAGACGCCGCCGCCCTCTCGCGCCGTCGGGCCGCGCTGGCCGGCGATCACAACCGCCCGCAGTATCACCTCACGCCGCCGGCGAACTGGCTCAACGACCCCAACGGGATGATCCAGTGGAACGGCAGGTACCACGCGTTCTACCAGTACAACCCGGGTGGACCGTACCACGAGACGATCCACTGGGGCCACGCCGTCAGCGACGACCTCGTCACCTGGGAGGACCGACCCGTGGCACTCACCCCGTCACCCGACGGCCCCGATCGGAACGGCTGCTGGTCCGGCTGTGCGATCGAGGTCGACGGAACGCCGACGATCCTCTACACCGGTGGCCGCGGCGACCTGCAACTGCCCTGTCTCGGGACGGCCGTCGACGACGACCTCTCGGCGTGGGCGAAGTCGAGCGAGAACCCCGTTATCGACGCCCCTCCCGAGGAGCCGCCGTTACGATCGACGGAGCACTGGCGCGCGGAGTTCCGGGACCACAGCGTCTGGCAGGCGGACGACGGGACCTGGCATCACCTGATCGGCTCCGGCATCGAGGACGGCGGCGGGACGGCCCTGCTGTACACGAGCGACGGCGACATGACCGACTGGGAGTACCGGGGGCCGATCCTCGTCGGTGATCCAGAACGCGACGGGGCGATGTGGGAGTGCCCGGAACTGCTCGATTTCGGCGAGAGCCAACTGCTCCACGTCTCGAACTACGAGGAGGTCCGGTACTACCTCGGTACGTACGACGCCGACGAGGGTTCGTTCGACCTCGATCGGTCCGGGCTGCTCGATCACGGCGACTTCTACGCGCCGCAGTCGCTGCGCGACGATGATGGCCGGTGGCTGATGTGGGGCTGGGTGAAGGAGGACCGGGACGCGAGCGCCCAGTGGGACGCCGGCTGGTCGGGCACGCTGTCGCTCCCGCGTCACGTCGACCTCGACGCCGACGGTCGACTTCGCCAGCGACCTGCCCCCGAACTGACGGCCCTTCGCGAGGCACACGTCCACGGCGAGACGACGACGCTCACCGACGATCACCGGTCGCTCCCCGTCACCGGACACGCGCTCGAGATCGGGGCGGAGATCCGGATCGAGGACGCAGACGAGTTCGGGTTCGTCGTTCGCGAGTCGCCCGACAACGAAGAGGAGACCCTGATCAGATACACGCGAGAGAGCACCGTGGTAGTCGATCGAGCGGGGTCGAGCCTGGACCCGCGCGCTTCGAACGCACCGGTCTCGATGCCCGTCTCACCGGTCGACGACTCGCTCTCGCTCCGGCTCTTCGTCGACGGCTCGGTCCTCGAACTCTTCGCGAACGATCGCCACTGTCTGACGACCCGGATCTATCCGACCCGCGAGGAGAGCGACGGCGTGTCGATGTACGCGGCAGGCGGATCGGCCACCCTCGAGGAACTGGACGTCTGGGAACTCGGCAGCGCCTGGTCCGAACACGAGTGACAGGGGTTCGGCGACGTACTGGAACAGTATCGACGGTCTCGATCGAACTGCGCCGTGCGTGATTCGGTGTGTCAGTGACGAATCAGTGACTTGCGGTTCCGTCGTCGTACCCGTCCCCCGATTCGGTTCCAGATCCGTCGTCCACGAACGTCGAGAGCAGTGGTGGCAAGTCCTCGTCAGCGATCGGCAGGTGGCCGTGTTCGAGCGTCCCGAGGATGCGAGTCTCCGCGTTCTCGGCCGCCAGTCGAAGGGTCGGTGCCAGCGTCCCGCCGAAGCGTCGCTGCTGTTCTGCGGGCGGGAGGTAGGCGACGTCGTCGAGTGAGAGTCCCTGCAGGTCGTAGTAATTGAAGAAACTGCTGACGAGGATCTCGTCGCGGTGTGGATACGCGAGCCACGAGTAGGTCTGGAACGGGGCGCGTTCCGGATTGGTGACGACGAGTCCCGAGTCGTTCAGGGGCGCGTACTCGCCGCGAAGCGAGTTTGCGACGAACCCGTACAGCGCGTCGTAACCCGTGATGCCGGGTGCGAACGTGTGTTCGTGGCTCGAGACGAACAGGTAGTAGCTGCCGTCCTGTACCACCACGTGGGGCCGTTCGAGTTCTTGGTTCGTCCCCGCTCCCTCGAGCAACGGCGGTTCTAGCGTCCAGTCGGTCGGATCGCCGGACGGGGAGACGGCGATCCCGACGCTACCGTTGAAGTCGAGCGCGGCGGGATCGGCGTCGAAGCGGTCCTCGCCCTCGGGATCCGGAATCGGCGTGTTGGCTTCGAATAGCAGGCACGTCTCGCCGGACCGTGGATCCTCGAAGAACCACGGATCCCGGAAGGTGTAGATCATCCCCCGGGACTGGTCCTCACGCTCGTAGTACTCGCCGTCCGGTTCGAGCAGGATCTCGTGCTCGAACGGTCCCGCGATCGACACCCCGTTCTCGTCTGCGGCGATCCTGCCGCCGGCACCAACTGCGATACGCTGCGTGTAGCTGAGGTCGTCCTCGTCGCGTGAGCCGGCAGCCGTGTAGAACAGGAAGAGTCGATCGTCGTCGTAGAGCGCAGAGCCGGCCCACTGGCGGGAGCCGAACGCGGTCCCCTCCGGGAAGACCGGTCCGCCGCAGGTCCAGTTCCGTCCGTCCGACGAGTAGAAGTACCGGATCGTCGCCACGTCGTGGCGTGTGCCCGGCAGCAGATCGGACGGCGCAGTCAGCGAGAAGATGACGCGATAGCCGTCGATCTCGGCGATCGAGCCGTCGCGGGTCCGGAGCAGCCACGTGTCCCAGAGGTGAACGTCGGGATCGATCTCCGAATCGGGCGGATAGACGATCGGGGCGACGGTTTCGTCGGTACGCTCGATCCCGGCGGCCTGCGATCGCGTCCACTGCGGGGGCGATCGTGCCGCTCTGTCGGGTTCCATCCGGTTTGCCATACGTCGACCTCCGGCCGACCGGCGAAAAATAGTTCCGGTTCACAACATGTGTTGTTAATTGATATCCAGGCTGCCGGACGGTTCACCGTCGCCGGCGCCGTCGACGTCGACCGCGACGGCGTTGCCGAGGCGGAAGCGTCAAGACCGTCTTCGCTGGCGTCACGACGCAGGGTTCGACGCGGTCGTCGAGTCGTTTCGAGGTACGTTCGCTCATCGTCACGGAGGCTGCGAGTCGAGATACAGGCCTCCGTGGTGTCGATGGTCGGGACACTGACTCGATCGACGATCGGGCAGGACGCCGGTCGTGACGCCAGTTTCACGGCTTCACGAGCATTGGCGTCTCAGCGTCACGATCGAGACGAAACCGGACAGCGAAAAGAACTGCGGGCCGTTACTCTTTGCCGAACATCTGGCGCGTTTCTGTGCTAGGGAACCAAATATCTGGGGCAGTATCATGTTCCTATGGCCGACATTAACGATCCGAATAATACGCTCGAGAAGCTCGAACGCGAGTGGGAACACCTCGAGAAGTCGTCGATCAACGACGCCGACCGGGAGGCGATCGAGGACTTCGCCCGCCACCGCGAGCGCCAGGGTGTCGCCGAGAATACGCTGATCAACGACCTCGGGAACCTCCGGCGTGCCAGTGAGAGGGCCGAGAAATCGCTCATTGAGATGGATATCGGCGACGTCCGCGTCTTTCTGGGCGTGCTTAGTGATCCTCGCGACGCAGGCGGCTATGGCCTCGACCCCAACGGCAGCGGAATGTACAATTACTGCCGTGCGCTGCGGGTCTTCTTCAAATGGCTCGACGACGATCCGGACTATGACGACGAGTTCGACTTTTACGACCGAATCGAACTCCCTGATCGGAACGTCGAAGAGGACACGATCACCCGTGACGATCTCCTCTCCGAAGACGAGATCGAGGAGCTGAAGCGAGCAGCTGCGAACAATCGAGATCCAGTTCTGATTGACTTTCTCGCTGACGTCGGGGCCCGAATTTCGTTGGCTCTCTCGCTGCGCGTCGGTGACGTCTCCGGTATCGACGGTCCCAAACCAACCTTCCGGCCGAATAGCGCCGCAGTCGGGTTGAAGGGTGTCGAAGACCGACCGTACCCGATCCTGTACTCGCGTGCGGAGCTCCGGGAGTGGTTGAACCGTCATCATCCCGATCGAACCGGTGACCGGGGAAGACCACACGACGACGCACCATTGTTCCCCGTTATCGAGGAGTACGACCACGATCGTTGCGACGAGATGGCGTTGTCGACCGACGGGTTCCGTGGGACGCTCGATCGGATCGCTCGACGAGCCGGCATCTCGCGCCGGATCACACCCCACCATTTCCGGCACGTCTTCATGACTCGGGTCCGGAACTCCGACCTCGAGGATCGCGAGATCGAGCACATGTCGATGCTGACTGACGACCAGATGCGGATGCTCGACAGGTACGATCACACCACTCACGAGGAGCGGAACGATTCCATCTTCGAACGCCACGGGTTTGTCGACGAAGATGAGGACGAAGATGGCGGCCTCGAGATCGTCAA
Source organism: Halosolutus halophilus (assembly GCF_022869805.1). Taxonomy (NCBI): domain Archaea; kingdom Methanobacteriati; phylum Methanobacteriota; class Halobacteria; order Halobacteriales; family Natrialbaceae; genus Halosolutus; species Halosolutus halophilus. The sequence goes on from NZ_CP094974.1 coordinate 2,343,267, forward strand.
CTGTTTCAATTGCCGTTCGGAGGTAAAATCCTCGGCGTGGCACTGTCCCAAGTGTGGAGTCGCGCTTCGAGACGAGATTCGCGAAGCGATCGACGAAACCCGTGTCGAAATGCAGGACCGGGCCGTCGAAGAGGACGATCCGGACCGTCGAAAAGTGGCGATCGACATCGCTCGGGTTGCGGAGACCGATCCCGAACTGGCCGAGAAACTCGCCCAAACGCTCGGTCACATCGACTGAATCACGCATCGTCATCACCCGCCTGCCCTGCAACTTGGAGAACGGCTTTCGCGATTTGTCCGGCACGGGAGTCTTCGGTAGCCCAGTCCTCAAGGACGGGACCGTGCTGCTCGTAGAGCTCCTCGGCAGAATTCGGTTCGTCTGGCCCATCTGTTAGAGAGTTCGTTGCTTGGCTCATCGGTCGATCACCTGATTGCGGACGTAGACGCGCGCGGACCACGGTCGGTCCATCAACTCGATACACGTCACGAGCCCACCCTGACGGGCGAGCAGGACGGTGTCGGTACGACGATGGTAGCGGGCGACGGCGCCCCGATAGGCACTTGGGTAGTGGATCGGCGCGGCCTCCTGCCATGCCTCTTGGACGTCGACGTCGTCGAGTAGCGCCCGGTCGGACCAGCGGTCTTCGACGTGGTCCGTGATCTCGCCGATCGAGACCTCCGCAGCGCGCCGGCGCTCGTGCTCGGCGACATCGTCGTCGAAACCGAAGGTGGCGGCGCTCACTGCAACCACCTCGCTTCAAGCTGGCGATCGAGACGGGCCCCGTACTCTCGCACCTCGAGCGTCTCGACCGCCGACCACTCGCCGGAGAACTTGCTGCTTTCCTCCGACCGAACCTCGTGGCGGATGTCGACACCGACGCCGTGCGTGTACTCGACGACGAGCCGATGCTCGACCGTCTCGTGGCGGTGTCGAAACCCAGTGAACGGTTTCGTCGACCATTCCGCCATAACGTGACGGGTGTCGGATTCCCAGTGGGTCGCGTCGTCGCGGCCGGTGGAGTACTTCGCCGTCACGCCTTCTCACCCCGCGGTGGGACATCGCGAACGTCACTATAGCACCCGAACGCTACTGTGATCGTTCTGGCCCGGCCACGTGTGACACCGATCGTTTTGGCGACTTCGCCGAGCGTTTCATGCTCGTCGACGGCCGCTTCGACGTCGCCTTGAGTTACCCCCTCTGGAAGTTCGACGTCGATCTCGTCCTGATCGTCGACGGCGTCGACGGTGATCGTCTCGGCGTCGTGATTATCCGTCGGTTCGTCCTGGACGTCGTCGCCGGTGCCCGCTGGCGCGTCGTCCGCGCCATCCTCCTCGAGGTCGACGTCTCGTGCCTCTGACTCTGACGTTGACTTTGAATCGGGTGTGTCGTCCTCGATGGAAGTGCCGCTCTCGCCAGTCTCGTCACTCTCGGTTTCGTGGACGCCGTGTTTGACCATCCGACGGTAGACTGCACCGTAGCCGACCTCGAAGCGATCAGACGCAGCGCTGATATTCCCGTCCGCCTCGTCGTAGGCACGCTGGAGATCCGCGGTCGACGTGTGGTCGAGCATTTCCTCGGCATCCTTCTCGCGATCATCGTCGGCGTCGGCCCCCCGCTCCTCCGTTGGCATCGCGAGGGTATCCAGCTCAGCATCATCGGGAACGGTCAGCGTCACGCGGCCGCGGATCGCATCCTCATTGGCCTCCAGTAGTTGCGCGCCGTCGATGTCGACCGGCGTGTTCTGGAGTGCATCGACGACATCGGCGAAACGGCGAAGGTCGTCAGCGGCGATCGTCATCGAGAACGCACCTCCTCGCGATCGTGGACCACTCCACAGACGCCGCAGGTCACACCGTCGACGCCGCGCTCGTTACGGATCGCCGAGTGACCGCACGGGAGGGCGCCATCGCGATCGTTGCCCTCGAGGACGGCCTGGATCCGCTGGTAGGCGTCCGGATCGGTTTCCCAGAGACAGCGGCGTTTGGACCATTCCGTGCACTTGACCCGATCGACACGGCGAACGATCCCCTTGTTCTGGAGGCCGACCAGCTGGTTCGCGAGGTCGTCAGGGATCACGTCGGATCGCCAGCGCTCCCCTGGTTCGGGAAGAGCCAGGAGCCGCTGGGCATTCCGCCGGATGTACGGCAGTTGGTCCTGCGGGATGTCACTGGGTACTCCGGCACTCATCGGCTCTCACCCCGCTCGCGTTTGTACGCGACTGGATCCGGTCCGTGGATGGTCACGCCCGTGCCGCCGCAGTCGGCGATCAGTCGAACGTCGCTGTTCTCGTCGGCGCGCTGCAGGATGGACGCCCGCCAGACGTGCCCGACCGCCGATCGAAGCGCAGCTCGGACTTCGGGATGGTCGACCTCGTTGCGGAGGGCCTCGAGGGACGAACAAACGTCGTCGATCTCGTCGCCGGTCTCGCGATCACCGACCTGGATCCCGTCGTCGGTGATCCACGGCTGCCGATCGCCGCAGATCGGACAGTAGCGCGCAGATGCACGAATCTCTCCCCCACACCCGTTGCAGGTGATGCGGTACGATCCACCCGTCACGCGGATTCACCTCCGTCCTGTTCAGTACCCATGTCTGCTGAACAGTCCGGGCAGTAAGCGGGCTGCTCACCGTTTTCGAGGGTTTCGTAGGTCCAACCCTCTGACTCCATGTCGTTGTACGGCACCGTAGCATCGCAAGTGTGACACGTCACGTCCGGGTTGGCCGGCCACGGCCGTTGTGTTCCGGTCAAGGGTTGATCGATCCCCCCGTCGGTCGCGACGGCTCGCTTGAGGTCGACGTCGTGCATCTCCTTGCGCGCATGGCGGTCCATCTCGTCGGAGACATCGACGAGGTCCGTGTTCTCGAACGACCAGGCGCAATCCTCGCACGTCGCACGGTGGATCGGCTGCCCGCCGTCCGTGGTCGCGACCGGCGCCGAGTCATCGTGATCGTCGTCTGGCCAGTCGTCGAAAGCAGCCTCGGGTCCGACTAGGACGGTCATCGCGCTCTCGGTCTGTGCGCGGATTCCACGGAGGTAGCGTTCACCTGCCTTCCGGGTGGGCTCGGCGAGGTCCTCGTCGTCCTGGACGTCCTCGAGGAGCGACTCGGTCAGCTGGTCGATCTCCTCGAGGCGGCTCTTGATCGAGGGGCGATTCTCGATCGAGACATGGTCCTGGACGCGTCCGCCATCAGTCACCAGGTCGACGTCGTCGTTCTCCCAGCGGATCGTCGTGTTCGACGTGAGTGCGAGCAACTCGAGTGCGCCGTCGGTCGCGACGATGTGCTCGGGCCCGCGATCGCGTGCTGCTGCGGCCGCCAATTCTTTCGCGTTGAACGGCCCGTCGACGACCGCCGATCGTGTCTCATCGACAACGTAGTACTCGTCGTCCTGGTCAGCACCACCGTCTGTACGGACTGGCCGGCAATCGTGGTTCGCGAGATCAGTGATCGTATCGAACGGTCGCTTACAGAGATCACACCAGTGGGCGTTGCCGGTGAGGAACGCCTCACGCCCCTCGGACTCGCGGCCACCGTCGGTCGCGACCTCAGATTCGCCATCCGTCCTAGATTCCTCGCCTGGAAGCGGACCGATGTACCGGCGGCGATGTGCACTACACTCTGGACACGGAGCCGAGCCGGTGTACTCGTGCCCGCAGCTCGTACACCGGTACTCGAGGTTGTCCTGATTATCTTGGTCATTGAGGTCGGCGGCCGTCTCGAAGTGGTCGGACGGAACTCCGTGGCGGCTCTCGAGGGCCTCCATCTTACACTGCTGGCAGAGCCACGAGTGGTTCCCGCAGGTCGGGCAATCGCTCATCGTCCACCCCCGTGGAAGAAGACGCCAGCGCGCAACTCGGTGCGCTCGAGGGCGGCCACCAGGTAGTTCGATTTGTCACCGGTGTTGTTATCCCCGTCGCGCGTTGACGATCCAGTTGGACGGGCCTGAGCTCCTGAACAACCTCCCGTCCGTGCTGCCGCATCCTCGCGCGGCGGCGTTTTTGCTACGGCGTCGCGATCCGTACTCTGATCTCGACTGTCCGCACAGCCGGCTATACCGCGGTCAGTGGGGCAATACTCATTTACCCCGAAGCTCTCGTTTTGCATGGTCGGAAACCTCGTGCGGAGGTTGACCCGACCCCGGCGTGCTAGGGACACGTCGGACTTTTGGCCCGAAAGGGCCGGGTCGATTGAATATTGAGCCTCCCCTTACAAATAATTTCCTAACGATTTACAATCGTCTGATAACGATACACCACCAGTTTCAAACACTTTGGTTACGTTTTCGTACGTATCGGTAAACCTATGGCTACTAATCGCCCCACCGTAGATGTGGTACGACAACGGGCCGAGTGGATGCGCCCAGTTGATGAGCGCATCATGGAAACGATGCGTGATGAAGGGAATCTCACGCCGCAAGCTGTGGAAAACTTCGACGTTTGCTCCCGTAGCCATGCAAGCCTTCGGCTTTCCAAACTTGCGAAATACGGGCTGGTTGACCGAATCGCACAAGGCCTCTATCGACTCAACGACGACGGCCGGGATTTTCTTGACGAGGAACTCGACGCGAGCGAACTCGAACCAGTCGAGGATATCGAGGACTGACATCGTTTTCACCGAAGTTTGCCGCGAACGAGTTCGATCGCGTCACTGATCCACTGGGGCAGAGGTCTCGTCGGTGGATCCCGATTGACACATTTCCCTGCGCTGTCGAACTCAAGGACCCACTCGTCCTGGCCGTGATCGATGGTGACCGTTCGATCGCCGTCCTCGCTGTGGGTCAACTCTAACGTAGCTGTTCTGGGGGCCTCCGGTGGTACGTCGGCCCCGAGATCGGGCCGGAGATCGATGTCGATTCGTTGGCGGTCAGTCGTCGACATAACAGTCGCTTGTTGGGCTGGAAATTGCTTAAAAACCCCTTGGATTTCCGAATCCTCATGCCGAAAGTTATGATGATATGACACAAATGACTAGTAGAGGAGGTTTTGAATATCTTTATAATAAATTGGAGTTAGCTAATAATATGTATCCATGATAACATATACATATAATTAATTTACAAAATTTTAAATGGTATGGGTTCCCAGATCCAGATGGTGGGCTACTATCTCACACGCCCCACCCCCCTCTTCCAACGTCTATGACAGGTGATCAATCGACGGTCGGGCAGTGCCCAGAGTGCGGCAGTTCGATCTCGAGCGGATGGAAGTTGATTGAGTACGAACGCGATGACGGACCACTCGGAGTCTTCGCTGAATGCCCGTCGTGTAACGAAGTCGTCGCTCCAGAGTAATACCGGTGATCCGACTGTTCTGATCGGCAGTGCTGCTGAAACCACACTAGATATCAGGGACGTTGTGTAGGACTACTCACTCGGAAGAAGGACGAACGCGCCGCTGTACACCCGCTTTTCCGCTACTCTTCGGCTGCCATCGCGCCAAATACGCCGGCGGCGTCCTCCGGAACGTCGAAGTCGTGATAGTGCTCCCCCTTCTCCTTCGAGAGGATATTCAACGCGGCAGCTGCACCGTCACCGGCGGAAATAATTGCTTGCCACTCTTCGGCTCGAACCATCGCTCCTGTCGCGTACGCGTCGGTAACGGTCGTCTCCATCGTGACATCAACGTCTACGACATCTCCATCGAACGAGCAGCCGAGCGATTCTGCCAAGTCACGGTTTGCGCCGGTCGCAAGCACGACGTAGGTGGCCTCGTATTCGTCCGCTGGTGTTTCGACAACAAACCCGTTGTCCGAGGGAGTGACGGCTTCGACCGTCTCACCCTGCTTTCGTTCGACACCGAAACGGTCTACCTGCGTTCTCGCGGTCTCCATGAACGCCGACCCATCTATCGAGCCGATACCGAGATAGTTGAACAGGTGGGCCTTGTGCATCCACGTCGAGTCCGTGTCGAAGAGAATCGTTTCGAGCCCGTTCTTCTGCGTGTAGAGACTAGCGCTCAATCCGGCCGGCCCGCCACCGACGACGATGACATCTGTGTCACTCATGCACTGATCGGTTTGTGTCTCAGCAATAAGTATTTCCGAGTAACGTATACGTCACCCCCTGCTACTCATGACATAACTGTCGATCCGATCTTATTTCTATACTGCTTGTAAAAATCGATCATCCTTGCCCCCTTTGCGCGTTCTATTCATGTAAAACAGTTATCGAAGTATCAATTTATTCTCAAAAAGTTGTCAGATACAGAGGACGTTTTCAATCGGAGAGTGATGTCAATCGGAACACAAGATTCATGCTGGTAGGTAGAAATCGTATGCGAAATGAATATCGAACCGATTGCAATTCTGCATATGGGGGTCTTTCTCGCAATTGTCAGTGGACTCTACGGATTGCTCATCGCACTCTTCTGGTCGCCCTTCCTCCTTACGGAACACTTTCGTCAACTCTTCGGCTTGCTTTCTTCCTTCGATTGGCACATAAACTACGTTCTCTGGATACCGCTCCCGGCGGTGTGCTGGGGGTTTCTCTGTGGGAGTGTCATTTCGCTGAGCCTCGACGTCCGACCGCCAACCGATGCATCGCCGCTCTATGTAGCCGGACTGGACGGTATCATAGTGGCGACCGCGGTCTCGGTCCTTTTGTGGCCAGCCCTGCTGCTGTACGTGCTGCCAGTTCATGGGGTTGACTGGTACTCAAACAAAGACACGTCACCGACGGTTACACTCGTCATCGGGGGAACCATCTGCTATCTACCGTGGCTCATCATCCCGACCTATCTCATCGTCCTCTTTGCTGGCTTTGGGGACGTCATGACCGGACCCTGAGTAACCAGACTGTGCCGCTGGATGGCGGATGTGGCAATGGCTACCATAACCTGGTATAGGGCGAGAAACATGCATCGAGTCAGTCAGAAGTTCTCGACTACTTGGTTGAATCATCATCGATCAGTACGCACGTATAGTTGCCGTCCAGTACAGGTGAAGCTGTTACCGGTCCTGTCCCCAATCGATCTGATAGCTATCAAAAATGGCCTGCTGAATACAGAGTATGGCTCCGACAACGGCGTTCTCAGGAGACTCATTCATCGAATGCGAGACCGGTGCCTGAAATCTGGAACGAGGGTGGAACCTGCCGTCTCATGGTATCCAATCGAGGAGGAATTCACGACCCGGTCAGTACACGACGAACTTATCCTACCTGGGACCCACCATCGTTCATATGAGCGATCAAGCAAGGAGTTCAGGGGGCAGATTCTGGGCGGACGCTGCCGGCGAACACGCACTCGATCGCTACTCTACTCTCGTCAATATGGTCGACGACGGTATCTACCAGCTCGACGCCGATGGGCGGTTCGTCGCGGTGAACGATACCATCGTCGAATTAACCGGCTACTCTCGAGAGGAGATCCTCGGCGAGCACGCGTCGCTCATGCTCGCCGACGACGACGTCAGCCGTATCCAGCACGAGATCGATCGGCGGCTCACCGCCGACGACCGTCAGAACGAGGCCATCGAGTTCACGGCCTGGACGGCCGACGGTGACACAATCCCGTGTGAAATGGAGCTACACCTGGTCGTCGAAGATAGCACGTTGCAGGGGTCCATAGGGGTCGTGCGCGACATCACCGACCGCAAGCAGGCGGAACGCGAACTCCGACAAGAACGCGATCTCGTCAAAGGAATCGTCGAGACCAGTCCCGTCGGAATCGCGGTCGTCGACGCCGACGGCGAGGTGTCCTTCGCCAATGAGCGCGCCGAGAAGATATACGGTCGCTCCCGTGACGAACTCAGCGGTTTCTCCCACGACGACCCTCGCTGGGATCTCGTTGACGAGAATGGCAAGCCGCTCAAGACGGGAGAAGCACCGTTTGACCACGTAGTCACGGAGGAAGAGGCGATCTACGATCAGGTCCTCGGCCTTCGCAAGCCCTCCGGTGAGCGCGTCTGGGTGTCAGTCAACGGCGCCCCGCAATTGAACGAGGACAGTGAACTGGAACGGGCCGTATTCGTGTTTGAGGACGTGACCGAGCAACGTGAGAACGAGCGCAGGCTCGAAAAGAGCGAACAGCGGTACCGGACGCTTGTCGAGAACTTCCCGAATGGATCGGTGGGTATGTTCGACGAGGATATGCGGTACACCGCAGTTGGTGGACAGCTCTTGAATACGCTCGATATGGAGCCGGAGGACCGAATCGGAAGAACCATCCACGAAATCCATTCGGACGATCTCGTTGAACAAATCAAACCATACTTCCAGGGCGCACTCGCGGGAGAGGCCGGTACCTTCGAGATCGAGTTCAGGGGCCGATACCTCCACGTGCACGCTCTCCCGGTAAGGGACGCCACAGACGAGGTGTTCGCTGGCATGATCGTCGTCCAGGACGTTACCGAGCGCAAGAAACGCGAACGCGAACTCGAGCGAAATAAGGAGCACCTCGAGACTCTATTCGAGGTGCTCCCGGTCGGTGTCGTCGTCGCGGAGGCTGACGGAGAGATAATCGAGGCCAATGATACCGCACACATGATCTGGGGCGGGGACGTCTTCGACGCCGACTCCATCGAGGAGTACGACCGGTACCCGGTGCGATGGGCTCATTCGGACGTGCGAGTCGAACCTGAGGAGATGACGCTGGCCCGTGTGGTCAACGGCGAAGAGGTGACCGAACCCGATATCTTCGAGATTGACACTGCTGACGGCGAGCGACGGATCATCCGAGCGGAGGGCATGCCGATCCGGGACGGGACTGGCGAGGTGACCCGCGGAGTCGTCACCCTGAGCGACATTACCGAGCGCAAGGAGGCGCAGCGTCAACTCGAAGAATCTGAGCGACTCTACCGTACATTGACCGAGAACTTTCCGAACGGGACGGTCGGCGTCTACGACCACGACCTCCGGTACACGCTGGCGGCAGGGGAGAAAGTGGGCGACCCCGCACCCAGCGCAGAGGAAATCGAAGGGACACGAATGCCAGAGCTATACTCCGACGATGCCGTGACGGATCTCGAGCCGTTATTCCGAACTGCCATCGAAGACGGCGAGACCGGAACCATCGAAACCGAGGTTGTCGGTCGCGACTGGCGGGTATGGGCCACACCGTTACGGGATGCGGACGGCGAGATATATGCCGGACTGAGCTTCGCCCAAGATATCACCGAGCAAAAGGAACACGAACGTGAACTCGAACGGGCACTCGACTTGCTTGAGCGGACTGAGCGCATCGCGGACGTCGGTGGCTGGGAGCTCAATCCACAGACCCAGGACGTGTTCTGGACCGACCACGTCTTCGAACTCCTGGAGGTACACTCCGACGAGGAACCCCCGCTGGACGAGGCGCTCGACATGTATCACGAGGAGGACAAACCGATCGTTGAGGATGCCGTCGAGGACGCGCTCGCCTCCGGCGACCCCTTCGATGTCGAGGTGCGGCTCCGGACGGCGGCCAGCGACCAAATACGCTGGCTTCGACTTCAGGGAGATCCGGAGACCGTCGACGACGAGGTCATCTCGTTCCGCGGGGCGGTTCAGGACATCACCGAACGTAAACAGCGCGAGCAGCGACTCGAAGAACTGATCGAAAGGCTCGAGGAATCGAACGAACGCCTGGAGCAATTCGCCTACGCCGCCTCTCACGACCTGCAAGAACCCCTGCGGATGGTCTCCAGCTACCTCCAACTCATCGAACGACGCTATGCTGACGACCTCGACGAGGATGCGCAGGAGTTCATCGAGTTCGCCACCGACGGCGCCGACCGAATGCGCAACATGATCGATGGGCTCCTTCAGTACTCACGAGTCGAGACACAGGGTGACGACTTTGAGCCAGTCGAGTTGAACGCCGTCGTTGAGGACGTCTGCGATGATCTTCAAGTCCGGATCGAGGAGACTGACGCCGAAATCACCGCTGACTCGTTGCCACGCGTCAACAGTGACGAGGAGCAGTTGCGCCAAGTGTTCCAAAACCTGCTGGACAACGCCATTGAGTACAGCGACGATGAACCGCCCAAGGTGGATATCTCAGCCGAACGAAACGATGCTAAATGGGTCGTCTCGGTCAGCGACGAGGGGATCGGTATCGAGCCAGACGACGCCGACCGCGTCTTCGAGGTGTTCCAGAGCCTCCACCCCCCAGACGAACATGGAGGGACGGGGATCGGGCTCGCGGTGTGCAAGCGCATCGTCGAGCGCCACAATGGTGATATTTGGATCGACTCCGAACCTGGCGAGGGGACAACATTCTCGTTTACACTACCTGCGGCGAGTGACCACGAGGGATAGACTACCTATAACAACCGGTTTCTCTAATTTGGTTTATACCGTACAGAATGGTGGATACACCCCTGTATTCAGCACGGCTCTGCCAACATCACCGATTACTGATAGAAGTATCAGCGGTATGTCCGCACTCTCCACATAACAGCTGTTTCAGATCGCACTATATCTAAAGAATAGGAGTTCAACACAACCCGATCAATTATCAGACGTGAACTCAGATCGATGGAGATCATCCGATGCGCTCTCAGTCGATCAGACTATCGGGAGAGTGTCGGATTGTCCGGCAACTCGACGACTGGTTCGATAGTCGGATCGATCGCCTCGTAGACCCGATCTTTGGTCGTCCCGTCGAATGCGATGAGATCGTACGCCTCGAGCTTCGGGAACTTATTACGCCGGGCCCGTTCTCCGATCGGACAGACGGGCGTCCCTTCGTAGACCGCATCGGCCACTGCATCATAGCGATCGTGTAACTCTTCACCCGAAAGCTCACCGGCCTCGTGGACGATCGCGTAGAGCACCTGATGATGATACGGGAGTGACTCCAGGTTCAACTCTCGGATCCGGTGCTGCGCGCGCTCGTAGGCATCGTCGACGTCGCGATCCTGGATCCAAAGATGGCCACGATCGTGTGCTAACTCGGCAGCGGCTCGCAACGACTGGATTCCCTTGCGGGCAACGCCAGCGACCTCATCCGCGATCGCCTCGAGTTGCGCTCGCGAGACGACGTCCCCGTGCAATCCCTGCCGGGCCCGCCGCTCGAGGATATCCGCGAGCTCGGGTACGCGATAGCGATCGAGTTCGACGTGTTCCTGGTCGAATGGATGGCCGTCGTCGACGTCCAGTCGCGAGAGCCAGTCGGTCCCATCGTGAGCGATCGCGACGACGGTCACATCGGCAATCGCGAGTAGTTCGCCGATCGCCTCGGTCTCCGGCAGGTCGTCACCTTCGTCCAGAACGACGATCGTCTCGTCGTCGATCGCGTCGCGGAGTTCGCGGCAGGCCACGTCCACTGTCATAGTCCGTGGGACGTCGTCTGGTCCATTTGGGTGCTGCTCGAGGACTGCTCGAAGGACGCCCCCAGTGGTTTTGCCGAGTGAATCAACAAAGACACGGGTGACGCCCGTCTGTCGTTGAAGACGATCGACGGCCTTCTTCGCGAGGAGTGTCTTGCCGACCCCGCTCGGGCCCGAGATGAGTGCGTCCGTGTCGCAGGGGCCGGTCGTGAATCGGCGGAGAAGCTGCTCGATCTCGTCCTCTCGATGCAGCAGATTGGGTGGAATGAACTTGTCGTCGAACACCCGCGGATCCGCGATCATATTCTGTCCGACGATCAGGTAACACAAAAAGACTACTTGCAATTCCGAATTGTATTTTCGTTATAGGGGTAGCAGCTCTATTGAAACGATATTTGGGACACGAGAACTCCTGGCAGTGAAAGCTGCCTCGGGAGAGGAACTCATTCACCTTCCATAGAAGAATTCCTCTGGGGGGTATGCCCGAGGCAAGTGAGATGAAAGTAGGTCACATATAAAGCCATTCAGCAGGGAAAAGCAAGCCTCGCTACTCCTCGTTAGCAGGGTCATCTTTACTAAGGACTTGAAAATCAGACTCCTCACAGTCACATGTGTTGGCCGCTCCGAGTGGGGTAACCGTCCCATTCGGCTTGATCTGGGCTGGCACAATTGATCCGCAATTAGCACATTGGAGTGCCGCCCGTTGGATTTCATCGTCGTCAGACATCTATCTCAAACCCAATCAGAACACTCTGTCAAGGCTGATAAAACCCAGACGTTTCGCGATTTGCCCGGGTCAAGGGACAGAAACTGGATTCCAGATCCGATTAGATTGGATGGCTTTGCTGAATCGCCATACGGCGTTAGGTTGAGTGGTTTTAGAGGGCCTGTGGCAGAGTCCAATCGCTCCGCTATCATGGATTCCTTCGAAATCGTAGCTAAATTGTCCCAGAATAGCGCCTCAAGTTATCGGATCTTATCCCTGGAAGTCGACGCCGCCTAGTGATTCACCAGAACCGATTGGACCGAATAAACGAGAATACAACAGTATCTGATGTTCTGTTTTGGTCACGATGATCATGAAGAAGTATTGCGGCCATCAACTCGTAGTTGGGCAATTGAACCAATGGCCGCGTATGTACAGTGTATCCAGACACGGATAAGGAACTGGTGAGTTCAGAAGTCTATCAGCAGTTCCAAGAAAGGTCTGTTCAGTTCAGACAACCCTTATATCTCTCAATACAGGACAAATACAGAGTTAGGACTTATGAGAAAAAATTGATTCTGGAGGGCTTGGTAGTTCAAAGCCCGTCACACACCCCCACCCCCATCGTTTCTACTGGAGATTAACATTCTTTGTCCAGAAGTGTTTCCCACACTTCCTCGCACTCGCCACAAAGATACCCGGTAAACCCGTCTACATCGTAACATTCGACAGAGGTATCTTTCCCACATCGTTCACATTTCATGAACTGTGTTTGAATTCACACGCACTAAATATCCGTACTTAGTTCACATCTGTACTTATCACAGTTGTCGAATACGTGTCACCGGCGGAGGATGAAATAGGATCAGAAAGGACTACTTCTGGAGGAAGCGATCGCGCCAGAAATCGGTCTTCGCCCAGCGCTGCGGGCAGTCCGACGCATGTGGGATCTCGTCAATGTTCAGCGCCGACTTTCCACACCCACAGCACTCAATTTCGCCGGTCGGTTCGCCGACTTTGAAGCCGTCGTCCCAGACTGGCGTCTCACTCCGGATGAGTTTGTACTCCGTCTCAGGGGCGAGCGCGTCACGCATTACCGCACCCCCAGCACGATCACGAGGCGGCCGATCTCGACTGTCCGGTTGTCGGTGTGTCGGAGCACTGTTCCAGCGGCCCCGCTGGGCTGCGGGCCGATCACGAGCTCAAGTTCACCGTCACCCGTGGCGTCGGCCACACTCACGAGGGGGAGTGTCTCGATGATCGCCGCGAGAAGGCCACGTTTGAGCCCCATCTATCTCCCCTCCACGACACCGTCAGCGCACTCGATCGCGACGTCCTCGACGGGTTCGCGACCCACCGGCTTCCACATGCCAGCGATGCGCTCGTATTCGATCCGCATGTGATCGCCGCCGGCCATCGGTTCGAACGCGACCTTCCGGATTTTGCCATCGACACCACGCCAGCGAACGTCGAACCCTCGCTCGGTCATCGCGACCACCGCGGTTCCCCGCTGCAGTGCTCGCCGAGCTCGCCGGCGATGTCGTCGCGATCGACAACCGACGGGACCGGCCGAGCGCCAGTCGCGTAGGCGACCCGTTTGAGGTGCTTGCACTCTCGCTCGCGGTACCGGTGATCGGGACACTCGCACGCCTTCAGCCTCGTGTCGACGAGGTACTCCGAGCCGCTCTCCGAGACGACGAGATACTGGCCATCGGCGCCGGCGACGCGGCTGACGTCCTCGAGGACGGTGAGGTACTGCGTCAGTGCTCGGCGATCGATGCCGTCGACGTCCTCTTGGATGGACTCGGCTTCGGCGGCTGCCATCATGCATCGACCTCCTTGAGCAGTGCCTCGACATGTCCCTCGAGGTTCTCCCGGTTGCCGTGCTTGACTGCGAGTTCGGCAATTCGAGCGCCAGGTCCCCACAGCGAGGATGGTTTCAGGTCGTGAGCGAAGCCCGCAACGAGTTCGTCGACGTCTTTGCCGATGTTGTTCGCGATGCGCTGGAAGAACCGTCGATCCGGCGCGTCGAAGACGTCGAGGTCACCGTCGAACTCGACGATCGTCTCGGCGAGGCCGAAGTAGGCCTGGACGTGGCCGTCGATCTGGACATCCCACTCTTCGACCTGTTCGTCGTACCGAACTTGGTCGTCGTCCTGCCGCCCGAGTAGCTTGTGGATCGCCTTCTGCTTCGGGTGGCGCTTGTTCCGCAGCGCCCAGAACTCACCGAACTCCTCGAGGGTCTCGATCCGGTAGGAAATCTCGACCTCGCCTTCGGTTCGTTCGGTCACGTCGCCATGCTCGCGGATGATCGTCGCCGGTCCGCTGGCCTCGACGAGAAACGATCGCGGGAGTGGCGTCACCTGCTCACCTTCGAGCGCCCCTGCGACGTCGGCGCTACTGGCCTCGATCGCCATCACTCCTCACCTCCGACGTCGTGGACGGATGCAACGCGCTCGAGTCGGCTTCGGGGGAACGCGTAGCGCTTCAGCGTCTCGATCGACTTGGTAGTTCGATCAGGGTAGACGACCTCGTACACGTCATCCTTTGGATCGAACTCGGGGTTGACGTCCGCGACGGTCTTGTTCGTGCCCTCGAGGCGGTACTCGTCGGCGTTGTGCGGCGTCGTTTCGACAACGACCATCGTCTTCTCGTCGTCGTCCTCGGTGACGTCATGGACGTGATCGCCGACGTACAGCGGACCGCGATCGCCGTCGCCCGCGCCGTCGGCCATGCGCAGTTGGGTCTCGGCGGGCTCGGCGTGGCTATCCTCGCCGCCGTCGGTCAGGACGCCTTCGGGACCGGCGACTGCCTCCGCTTCGTCGATCGACGGTTCGGGACCCCGGTACTGCTGATAGGCTTTCTCCCAGTCCAGGTTCGGGCGCGTGTTGACCTGCATTTCAGATCCCCTCCGTTTCGACGGCGCGCTTGAGCGTGTCGCGGACTGCGTGACACGCCGCGTTGTGGACCTCCCAGTCCGGGAGCGCGTCGACCGTCGATGTCGTCTGGGCCGCGATCGTACTTAGGTCGATCTGGGTGGGTTCCGTTTCTGCCGATTCTTCCGAAATCGTTTCGTGGGTCGTGGTTGTAGTCGACATTGCTTCTGTAGCACCAGAAGCGCAGGTCGGGTGCTGGAACACCCGGCCGAGAGTTTTCCGACTATCCTGCGCCTCTATCAGAACTTACTATATGCAGTCACATAAACATTACTGTTGATAGTAACGATACTGTATGCAGTAATTATATGTTGGTGGCGACTGGATACAGTCATGTATGGCGACGAAAAACAAACAGCCAGAGATGGCTGATGACCAGTACCGGGGGCTTCTCACTGAGCGCGAACGTGAGATCCTCTCCGGCGACGCGGACGTGACTGACAATTATCGTTACCGCGTTGTGAGTCGAATTAGGACGAAACTGGATGCACTTGAGGAGGACGTCGAAGTACTCGACGAACACCACCGAGATTTGCTTGAAGAACTTCGCAACATTGTTTGCGAGGAAGAAGGCGATGAGTAGCGACCAGAGACCGACAGAGACAGGATAGTTGACTGGCCCGACCAGCCCGATCAAACCGAACCCGCAGAACGCGAATCGTACCTGGCCGATCTCTCGCTCACTCGCACGGAGTCGTTCCAGAGCGTCGTCGATGAACTTGAGCAGCGCTGGCCCCTATGTGGGGCCTCACTCGACGCCGGCCGGCTATGTCGCAGACCATGCTGATCAGTGATGTCAGCGGCAAGGTTCAAGGCCCAATCTTCTTTCTCCCTTCCTTTGTACTCCTGCGTGAGCAATACCAATGCGTAGACGATCAACAGGTCTTCTTGTGGGTGTCGCATGCCGCCCTTGTGTGGCTGTGGCTTCATCTATAAACCCTCGTAGGTGGCTCTGTTGAAATACACAATAACTGATAGGGGTTGTCTACTGAATACAGAAGATGGCTTCTATTTATCGTAGTGGATGTCGTAGTATATCGCTATGTTAGTTGGTGCCACCCTCCAAGAAGATTCACGACAAATAGCCATAGAAGTCCTTATTTCCGTTATTTCTGGCGCACTCCTCGCGCAGACAAGTGGAGAACTTATCTTTGGGGTAGTGTTCGCCTTAGCATTGTTTGTCGTTCTCCATTATCTCATGTTGCCAGTCCAGCCGCCCCTCACTATACTCCCTATCGACCAACAAGCAGCGAACATCTTCCGACGGACATTGATGGGGCCCGGCTCGAAAGACACGGATGATTTCAAGACTTATGATGTCCACCTTGACTTCTATCTCTGGTGCGCAGACAGGGCTGAACTGTCGAGTATCGATTTTTGGTATGAACACGGCGGGCAGCCATGGAAGACTGATAAGATTGTGAGAATTGATGGACAGCGAGTTGACTCCGAGAACCTCCAGAATAATCCATATATCATCGATGGTGATAGCCCACGAATCGTGATCGTCGGGCTGCTCACGAGCGACGACGAGATCAGAGACGAGGGCTTTGTCACAATCGACCTGCGTCTCTCGACAGAGCACTGGAAAGGGTTCAAAGAAATTGAGGTGTACGGTAAAATAGCATCCGACGGAAAATTAGACATCAATAAGATCACGGCGAATAGACGTGGTGTTCCGCTTCGTGAGATGGAGAACTGGCAATGGCTGTCCCATCCCGACGGCCCAATACGAGGCCGATTTACGACTTCCTAACTATCCTCTTTGTCACGTACTTCCGCCCCAAATTCTGGTCGGTTCAACACCAGAAAAAGTAGAACTGCCGGTGGCAGCGTTGGGGCTATACTAGCTTTTAGCCTCGTTCAGACGCGGAGCAATAGCCCACCCAGCCAGCGTAGCCGCCGTCACCCTTCTTGGATGCTCGAAAGAACTGTTAAAAGTACGGTAGCAGCTTCAATAGATGGCATATCATACAATTAGAATCTAACCATATGTTCTATCTAATTTGATGTGATTGACCCCTCTTTCACGTGCTTCAACTGGAAATCCGCGTGCGGAGGGGGGCGGGGGCGCTGTAATTTTTTGTGTTGTCCCCTTGGCGACACAGCGTGCTGGAATGCGGTAGAAAGGCAACGCCGTACTCAAACATGCCCTCAGATGTCGAACTTCCGAACAATCCGATCAGTTGGCCGATCGTCAGCGACACGCCAGAGTCCCTGTGGCCAGAACTGATCCTTGTAGCCGAGGCTGTCGTTGACCGTCTCTCGATCGACGTCGATCTCCTCGTACTCCCCGACGGCAAAGATATCGAGCGCTGGCCCGCCGTTCCAGAACTCGTCCCGGACATACTCCGTGTCGAGCCAAAATTCCCCGATTCGGCCTTTCGCATGGTACCGACTCAGACTGTTCCGGTAGATCAACAACGGATCGCCCGTCTCTATCCGTTCGAGATTCCGCTTGTTCCGTTTCCAGTCTCCTTGCTCTGGATCGGTCCGAACATCCCACACTCGAGTTACATCAGGAAATTCGTCGGGCTTTTCGTCCTGATCACTGAGATCGATGGGGTCAGCGAGCGTCTCCTAGAACGATGGTTCGTCGACGGGGACGAGCCAGAGTTGTGTCATACCCTGACTGTGTGTGGTCGCACCTTCAATTTCAGGATGACAAACCAGTCCACCGATCGGTTCCCTACTGATGAGCCATACTAAGTAGCGTCATCGCCACTCGTGGTGAACCCAGTCCAGTTCGTCGCGATGGTCAGCGAGCCACTCCTCAAGATCGCCCCGCCAGGCCTGTCTCGAGACGCGATGTTGACCCGTCCCGATCAATCCGGTAGAGATCGAGCCGGCCATCGAGCAGATCCGCCATGGCGTCGTCGTACACCAGTGCCTCGCGACCGCGATCGCGGATCGCGACCAGGTCGCCATCGACGAACCCGCGGGCGAGTCGATCGACCATCGCTTCGACGTCGCCACCACGGAGTTCCAGGAGGCGCTTGTCGAACTGTATCTGACGATCCGACGGTTCCGTTCCTGTTTGTACATACTGGGAATGCGTTGACGAGCACTCTTAGGGCTGACCGGGGCAGATCTGTTTCTTCCAAGATCGACAATATGATAATAGTTAACCATTAGAATTAATTTCCACAAGTGACTTCATTGAAGTGTCGAGGGAGTGGAGATCTATTGGTATCCGGTCAGGCACCCCCATTACACAACTCTCTCGCTCCGATTCTACTGAGACGCTTCTATTGAAACCCTATTCATCAGATGTGATTTTGCCTGGAACAACTGTTACGTAGATGGGCGAACTGAGCGATTCACTCAAACCAAATCGACCAGATGATTAAAGCCAGAACGGCAAACAGGGTACTTGTCAGCCACACTGCTGTTGTCTCCTCGGAGACGAAGTGGGTCGTGAAGAAAAACCCGAATAGGCTTCCAAACGGTGCGGTAGCGATAACGATTGAAACTGCATTCAGAAGCGATATTTCTGACTGTCCCACGGCAGTCAGAGTATCTCCAACGCTCATACCATACGTATTTTGTTGAGGTACTATAAATTTCAGTGAGAGATTGTTTGCTCACTACTTCGCCTGTACTGAATATCGAGGATCTATACCTGTCATTTTCTGAGGATTCCAGCAAACGTTGAGAGCCTGATGAAGTTCCCGATATCGAGAAGTAAAAGCAGGTTCTGAAGCCAAAGGAGGCGATACACGATGAGTAAGACCGGCATCAACCGGTTCGAACGTCTAGAAGAGCTCGCCCGCGAACGCTGGGGAGAGAAGTGGGCGATCCAGCAAAAGCACTGGGCCGACGGGTCGACTACAGAACATGCCTACCATATGCGTGGTCTCGTCGACGTCGAGGATGTCGACGGCCGTGTCCATGAGAAAGAACTCCTCTTTCTCAATGATGAGGGCCAGCACGTCGTCGAACGGATTCAAGTACAAGTTGGGGCCACTGTCGATCGAGAAGTCGTCGCCGATCCATACGATTTGGTCGATGAATCAGAACCGCTCTGGTCATGGGTCAAAGATCGCGACGACCAGTGGCACCGGGTCGTCGATGACGGTAACGATGAATTGACACTCGCCTGTGGCGATGTCCTTGAGGAAGCCGAGATCGACCAAAAAACTACGGGTGATCTATCCGCTACAGACGATTTGACCGTCGAGAAGTGCGAAAGCTGCAAGCAAGCGGATCACGACGGCTGACCACGGCTTTGAGTCGTTTTTTGTCTTCCGGCACCTCGCGTCTGAGGTCGGTCATAGGTGGCCGTTTCCTCCGCTGGGTTCTGCCCCGGCAATTAGATAATAGAACACCTTCCACATTATGGCTTCCTTTGAGGATTACCATTATTATATCGGACAAGTGCCTTTCTATAGTGGGCACTTGTGTCCGATTAATTGGACAAAAATATGTATTTGACTGGACAAGGGTGGGCCATGCCACGACGGAGACTCATGGCAGATGGTGGATCGAATCCGAATACACACAGTGCCAACCTCGAGGCCGACCGCCAAGAGACGCGAGAGCGCGTGACGGCCGACTTGGGGATCACGCGCGAGGAGATCGAGGAACTTCGCGAGATCGATCCGGCCCGGCGTCACGACGAGCTCATCGAGCGCGGGTACTACGGCTACGTCGACGAGGAGACCGGCTACGGCCTCGCGACCGACGAGAACGGCATTCCGATAATGCGACCGGACGGGACGGTCGAACTCGACGTCGACGCCCTCGAATCGCCGGCCGACCTCGTCGAGACCGATCCGCTGATCGCTCTGATCGGTAACAGCGCGAAAGCGAAGGTCCTGCTCGCGATGCTCAACTCGCGGCCCCGGAACGCCACGGACATCTGCCGCGCGGCCGGGATCTCGACGTCCAGCTGGTATGCGACCGTTCGCGACGAACTCCTGGCGTCCGGCCTGCTCGTCGAGGTCGCCGAGTCCGGAACGTCGACCCTCTATGCGATCGACGACGACGACCCGCGCTACGAGGCGCTCCAGACCCTTCGCCGACAGTCGAGCAAGGCGTTCGCTGAGAACGGTTGGGACATCGTCCGTAAAGAGTTCCTAGACCGCGACCGCGACGACTCGGCGTAGCGTGCGCGACGTCGACGTCCGCGCGATCGCCGGCGTCGCCACTCAGGAACGTCGGAGGATCGGTGAAAAGCCGGAGTCGTGGGTTACCCCGGTGACCGATCTTGACCGGCCGCTTCTTTCCTCTCGATCGGCTTAAACGTTACTCGCGTGTGCTTTCCGTTGAGGGAATGCAGTATAGTGATCGGTGTTCTATCGGTAGGTATGGGCGAAGTGCGCGGCGATCTCGACCAGGAGGAGACCGGAGAGTTCAAAGAAAAGTACTCGAGCAGCGAGGTCCTCGAGCTACTCCGCGAGGTCTATCCGGAGCCGATGGACGCCACAGGCGTCGGCGATCGGCTGGATATGTCGCGGCGGACGGCAGCGAACAAGCTTAACGAGCTCGTCGACGACGACGTCGTCGCGACGAAAAAGATCGGCGCTCGCGCTCGTGTCTACTGGCTCCAGCCCGAGCAGGCTGGCGAAGAGCCTACCCACTGATCGTCTGCCTCGACTCTATTCCTCGCTACTCCAGTATACAATCTACAGCGAAGTCGATCGACGTGTTCGAAACGGTCCCCTGGCCGTCCGTGATCTCCGGCTGGCCCAACCTACGGATAAGTCGATCGACTATCGCCTTGACGTCGCCGCAGAGTTCTAAGGGCCACTTGCTAAGTGCGTATCTGATCACGCCAGTTCCTGATCGCGCATATTCGACTGAATATCGTCGAACACGCTTACAGTGACCGCGTTGGTTCCGTTTCTTCTGGATATGTCAATGGAATATCTTCTCGGCCATTAGAATTAATTGCCATGGGTGGCTCCACTGAAGTGGCGAGAGGGCATGGATTTGTGCTTGTCCGGCCAGACACCCCCTATTCCTCGACTCTCTCGCCCTGATTCTACCAAGACTTTTTACCAGAAGCCGCGGCCAAGGTCAGCGATGCTCTCTAATCGTCAGGAAGACCTCCTGATTGCGGTCGTACTCGTCGAATTCAGTTACGAAACCGTGGACGTTGATCCTGAACTTGCCGCCCACGCGTGGCAACTGGCCGCCGATCGGCTGGTTACATGGGATGTCACCCCAAAAGAGGCAGTCGACGAACTGCCAATCGGTGAGAGGTTTCCATAACTTAGAGATCGACGAACTGCCTCTCCCACTCCCGACGGTCCTGGATTGCTTCCTCTCCCGCGTCGGTGATCGCGTAGTAGTTCGTCCGACGATCGAGTTGCCCCTTCTCAACAAGTTCTTTCTTAACGAGCATGTCAAGATTCGGATAGAGCCGGCCGTGGTTAATGTCGGCGTTGTAGTACTTATCCACTTCGTCCTTGACGTCCTGGCCTGACGGCTGGTCGGCACCTGCGATCACGTACAGCAGGTCACGTTGAAACCCGGTCAGGTCGTACATCTTACGTGAGTGTTCAACGATCCTGTATTTAGCTTCTTTTCAGACTAGAATTGAATGTCAGAAATATGTAGAACTCTCAACCGGATTAATATCTAAGGCTGACCTGTCGAGCGTTCATCACTCGCGATGTGGAATTCACCAGGGCTCTTTTGACAGTATCTCGGTAGTTCGTTGAGTTACTGTAGTACAGACGACCCTTTCTCAAGAGTCTCCTTCCGCTAACCCGAGAACCGACTGGTCTGCTCGCTAATCAATCTGCTCTATGAGCCGCTGACTTCCTCTCACTGCGATCGGGCTGATAAGCGAGTCCCGAAACGCACAGCGGGCACGTCGGGGGTTCATATCGACAGAGAGCAAGTGATCGGTTCTGAGGGGGTACCCTACAGTCTTTGTCAATTCACACACTCGTGAGGAGTTGGCGCAGTGAAATCTTGATTCGTTGAAGAAGCCGTCATTTGAAAGCCAACATTTCTGTGTATCCGACTGCAAACACGGGTGTCACTGAATGCACAATAATTCGCAAAGTCAGTTACCCGAAAAATTGTGGGCATACACGCAAGTGACACAAGGATAATTATGGATAGAGATATGATCCTTGTTCTTCTCATGCTGCTATTCTTGGTGGTTCTGTTTCTCGTTATGATTGCGAGTGACGCAGTTGCGACAGCGATGCTCGCAGGAGCAACTCGGAAACAGTATCAGCCCTCCTTTGCGGAAAGCCGGTACGTCCGAGGCTGAGAACCATGGTCAGGAACTCATTCGAAATCACAGGCCGCATCATTGCAGGTCTCTTACTCATCCTTACGAACGGCTTCTTCGTTGCCATCGAGTTCGCGTTAACTCGGGCGCGGCAGTTCACGGAAGAGGAGTTCGTCGCCGGTAATCCCTCCCTCGAGCGGGCGTGGGAGATGACCGACAACCTCGAGATCTATCTCACCACGTGTCAGGTCGGGATCACGGCCTCGAGCATCGCCGTCGGGATCGTCGCCGAACCAGCGTTGGCGGCCATTTTTGAACCGCTGTTCGCAAATACAGTGCTAGCAACGGTCGGAGCGGGGGCGATTCTCGCCTTCCTCCTCATCAACCTCGTCCACCTGACCCACGGGGAGCAGACGCCGACATACCTTGGCGTCGAACGCTCGCGGATGGTCTGTCGGTATGGTGCGGCACCACTGTACTGGTTCCACTGGATCATTTCGCCGCTCATCACGCTCGGCGATGCCATCGCGAAGTGGACGCTCAGGCTGTTCGGGGTTGAGATGACCGGCGCATGGCTTGAGACTGAAGAGGATGTCATCGAGTCTCGCGCCGACCTCCGGAACAAACTCGGCTCGGTTCTCGAGGAGGGGGATCTGTCCAACGAGCGTCGCGAGGAGGTGATGAATGCCTTTCGGGTCGGCGAACACCCAATCCAAGATGTAATGGTCGGCACTGATGAGATTGTCGCGCTGTCGGCTCAGGACAGTGCCGAGGAGAACTTCCAGACGATGGAGGAGCACCCGCAGACGCGGTTTCCACTCGTCGGTGAGGATCTGACCGACTTCCGCGGGATCGTCTACACACCAGTCCTCCTCAGACACCGCAATGACCTAGCTAGCGGCGACATCAATTTCACCAAACTGGCCGCGCCGTCGATGACGCTCTCGCCCGACACGGACGTCAGCGACGCGATTGACCAGTTTCAGGCCGAAAATCAGGAACTTGCGCTTGTGATCGAAGACGGTGCTGTCGTCGGCCTCATCACTGTGACCGATCTTCTCGAGGCGGTGATGGGCGATATCGAAGATCCATTGGATCGAGCCCAAGTCGAAGGGCTGACTGGTAATTAGTCCGGTCGACTATACTTTGAGTACTGTCTTGGGGTACCATGCATTCGCTCGCTTCTGGTTTTTCTGTGTCGAGGCGAGACTATCAAGTATGTTCAACGATATTTTGGTCCCGACGGACGGGAGCGATTCAAGCACGGCTGCACTCAACGATGCTCTTAAGATAGCGGACCGAGAGACGACCACTGTTCACTTCCTCCACGTCATAGACGTGGGGACGGAGATGTCTGCGGGTGCGTCGGGAATGATCGCGCCGGAGATAACGGAGACACTTGAGGAGGAAGCCGATACGGTCCTCGACGACGCTGTGAATCGGGCCGAGGAAGCGGGCGTCACTTACAACCGAACCATTCGCGAGGGTGATCCGCATGATGAGATCGCGACATACGTCGCCGACTACGATATCGATCTCATCGTGATGGGGGCAAGCGGCCGATCTGGATTGAAAGAACACCTTCTTGGCAGTACGTCCGACCGTGTCATCCGTACAGTAGAGACATCTGTACTCCTCGCACGCCCCTAACTACTGGTACAACGGTAGCGCTCCATTCGCAGACCTTCCTAACGGCTCGTTCGTGAGCAACCACGCTGATGAATACACCCTCTGGGCCTTGTTTAGACGCGAGCGAGATCGGCACTAACGCATCGTTCTCAAAGTGTGAAACCGTACTGTGATGTGCTTACCAACGGATTTTGTTCAATCAAAATGACTCCTGACCCGTTCATCCAGGCGCGTCTAAACAAGGCCACCCTCTGTATTCAGCACGCCGTTTCTGACAGCTATCAAAGAGGTAGATGGCCGCTTCGGTAACGTCCTCGCCTGTACTGAGCGTTTGACCGTCCAAGATTTACCTCTCTATCGGACGGAGATGCCGAAACGGAACCAATCGTTCACTACAGCTGATCCTTTCCTCGA
Source organism: Halosolutus halophilus (assembly GCF_022869805.1). Taxonomy (NCBI): domain Archaea; kingdom Methanobacteriati; phylum Methanobacteriota; class Halobacteria; order Halobacteriales; family Natrialbaceae; genus Halosolutus; species Halosolutus halophilus. Next base: position 2,367,392 of record NZ_CP094974.1, read on the forward strand.
AAGTCTCCCTTCGCCAACTCCAGAACCGACTCATTTCTCCCGATCGGACAATTTCTCCGACAACCGATCAAGTTTCTCCTGCGCAGATTCACGGCGGTCTCGCGTTGCGTCCGCTCGGTACTCCATCGACACCACCTCTCCTTCCTCAAGCGTCACCGAAAGCACACCACCATCCGTTTGAGCGGGCTCTGGCAGTCGATCGGCAGGGACATCGATTTGCTCGATCACCTGCTCGCCCTCCTCGAGCAAGACCACGGCGATCTTGCCGTCCTCGATCCGGTCAACAACGCCGGTGTAGGTCCCATCCATCGTTCTCACCCCATCACAGGCGCGACAGCTCCATCAATCCCACTGGCTACATCACCTGCGACACGCGGACGTGATGCCAGTGCATTCGTCTCGTCGTCGGATTCGGGCGTTTCCGCGAGGATATCCTCGGCGTCTGTCGAGAACGACTCGCTCGTGTCCACATCGATCGACGTGCCATCGGTTCGAACCACGATATTGCCGTGGACCCCCGTCCAGTACGTTTCGATATCCCGATCGGCAAACCGTTCGAGCACTTCATCGCTCGGGTGGCCGTACTGTGAGTCGTAGGCACTCGAGATGATGGCCGTCTCTGGGCCCACGGCATCTACGAAGGCTTCACTTGAGGAGGTCGATGAGCCGTGATGGCCGGCTTTGTACACGTCGCTCTCGAGGTCACTTCCCCACTCATCGACCAGTCGCTGTTCGACTCCGGTGTCGACATCGCCGGTCATCATATACTGGAAGTCGCCGAATTCGAATGCCAGCACCACACTGTTCTTGTTGACATCGCTCCCGGTATCCCCGGCAGGCGGATGCATCACCTGGGCGGAGACGTCACCCTCGATCGGCAGTTCGTCACCGCTTTCGACGATGAGAAGATCGACACCGTACTCGTCGACGGCATCGAGGTAGTTCCCGTAGGTCGCTGAATCCGATGGGACGCCCGAGTCGTACGCGGCCCCAACGCCCTCACCGTTCGTCTCGAAGTGTTCGATCACAGCGGCGTGGCCGCCAATGTGATCGGCATCGGCGTGCGTCGCGACCAGGTGATCAATCCGATCGATCCCCTGGGCCTCGAGGTAGGCGATTACCTCACTGCCATCCTGTCGCCAGTCGCCACTGTCGATCAGGATCGTCTCATTGGCTGGCGTGACGATGAGCGTCGAATCGCCTTGCCCGACGTCGATGTGATGAATCTCGAGTTCGCCCTCGACAGTACTCGCACCGTCTCCATCGTTCTCGTCACCATCTCCGCCATCTCCATCGCCGTCCGACTCATCGAGATCAATATCACCGTAGGCGTGCTCGAGTACGACCTGATCGTTGGCGTCGACAAGTCGAACCACGTCGCCATCGCCCCGCCAGATATTCACGTTGTACCCCCAGTACAGCTCGGTCTCTGTCGAGTCGCCTTCACCGGTCGTTATCCGTACTGTGTCCCCGGGTTCGAGGACGAATTCACTTGGGAACGAAAATGGTGAGAGGCCGCCATCGACCTGTCCACCCTCTCGGTCACGGAGCTCGAACCCTGAGAGATCGACAGGCTCATCGGCGGTATTCTCGAGTTCGATGTACTCCTCATCGGGTGAGACATCCTTGACATTCAGGTCGACGACTTCCAGGGCTTTCCCAACCGCCTGTGGGTCGTCTCTTGTATCTTCGGTTCCTTCAGTACCGCTCGCACATCCCGCAAGAACTACGAGAAGTGCCACGAAGACCACGAGGATCGCTCGGTTCATACACGATTCAATATAATTGTTCACACACCTTCATCAATAGTATCTCGTATGTATCTGTCTTGTAAACGTTGCTTGCAGGTGTCCATTGCCCAATTTCGAGCTACACCATGAATGCGTTTGAAGGCCTGTTCTGGATTGTTAGCATCAATCTCATCTACATCGACACCTTCTTTGCTTACCTCGCCCCGAAAAACAGGTCCAATGTCATCGGCTTTGTCCCCTTCGAAGAGTACAAGCGTGCGTTCCCTTTCTGCGTCTATCTCACGCAGCCAGTAGTTCAATTCTTGTATGGGTGATGAATTGAGGTCTGATGGGGTCTCTCCATGTCCAAAGGGTTCGTCTTTGAAAGCGCGATCGGGGAGTTCATCTGCGCGATCAAGTTGACCCTCAAGGAAAATGAAAACTGCTGTGTCAGCATGGTCCGCAAAATCATAGCTCACATCACGCCAGAACTCTGCCTTTTCCTCCCGTGAAATACCATTTGGTGGTTCGTCTTCTCGATCCGAACAAATCTTTGCTCTCTTGAATCGGTGCTTCTGTAGCCGAATTTTGACTTCGTTCAGAAATGCTTCACAATCGCCAGTATAGGGACCGAAGATATGGAGTTGCAAATATTGATAGAGGGCCTTATCCGACCTATTATTGACTTTTTCGACCTCACCACTTAATCCATCAGGAAACCTCTTGTCCATGTCTACTTACAGAGGAGTGATTTCTGACCAACACTTTTAATACCCCAGGTAAAGAAATGTTGACCACGTGGCGTGGAGGTTGGATCGACAGCCCCCAATAGGGCCGAATCAACTCCAAGCGTACCACCAAAAGTCAAATAAGTTTGATCATGTCCGACGATATTACAACTGAGCGGGCAGAAATGTTCCCGCTTGAGATCAGGCAGGCGGTTGGAGCGTTTGAAAAGGAGAATGCGAAGGCCGTGATAGCCACATTACTGGAAGAGGGGCCTAAATCATTTACAGAACTCAAAGATGAGCTTGAACTGTACTCTCAGCAACTCACCAACGCGCTTGATCCCCTCAAGACCAGTGGAATGATCAGAAAGCGGGCTGCAGATGCCGATGAAGATGAGTACGAGGCTTACTACGAAATCAGCGAATTTGGATCACGGTTCGTCCATTGCCTCTTTGAGTCGCTCGGTTCCGTCGATTCCTTCGACATGAAGGGAGAGCCATACGAAAAGGTGGAAAACTACCAAGACAGACGGACTGGTGAAGACCTCATCGTAGAGGGGTATCACCTTCGTCCGGTTTCAGATACAGAATCTGAGGAAGCGCCTCTACCAAAATGATCTCTAGTCTTGAACTCCCAGAGTACTATATTACATCAGTAAACATTGATATCTCACCAGAATTGGGCCAAACAATTCAGGGACAAGTATCTAGCCAGTTCGAGGTAACCAACCCAGAGCTTATCGAAGAACCCGACGGGTTAACCTGTGAAGCTAAATTGGAATTAGACCTGTACCAGGAAGGAGATGCACCATGGCAAGTCTCTGAGTCGGAAACACCCGAAGAATTTGGCCGTATAGAGGCTAATACATATATATTCATTCCGGGAGAACATGACAATTTCAAGCCGAATTATCAGAGATGGGAAGACGGGTCATATTATGATGTGGACTCAGAGTTCAGGCAACATCTAGAGTCCGGCGTCCTACATCGTATAATAACACCAATTGGCGACCTTGTCGGGAACTCGTTCAACGGTGTTGTTCCTCGAATGGGTATGACTCCATCAGTTCTAGAAGACATGGAATAGATTCTGAAATTATGATCTCAAGGAATGTCTCACTCAGGTCTTAAAATTGATATGGCTTCAGTAAAACTGGAGGAGGAAGCCACCGAACGATGGGGAGACGAGTGGTCAATCTTCATCCGCCGATGGGCGAACGGGGGTGCGCAGATCATTGCCGAGCACGTTGAGGGGCTGACCGCGGAAGGCTACCAGAAGAAGCATCGGTTAATGAAGGGACCGGAGGGCGATCTCGGTCACGACGTCGTCCTGGTCGAGCAACGGGAGATCGTCAGCCAGGAGGTGCTCGAATACCCGGATGGCGTCGACGAAAAATCAGGATGAGCAAGAGAGACGCGGTGAACCTCCGCTTCAACCTCTCACGGGTGCGTCTGAAACCATTGAACGCATTTGACGTTTGGCCGTGATTCTCTGTTCGAGCCGATCAGTAGTTCAGATCTGCACGCAAGTCGACTCGACTACATAATAACATATTTTTGATATAAAAATATAAATACCAATTTGTGATTTGGTGTCATGGAATGCGACTACAACCCAACCACCAGATACGGAGGAACGAGCGATGACTGGGCTGACGCGTCGTGAAACGCTAAAATCGATTGGCGCGGCGTCGGGTCTTGCACTGGGCGGATCCGCGACCGGGGTGCTGACCGGTGAATCAGATAAGAGTGGTACAGCCTCGCTCAGTCGTCCCGACACACAGTTCGTAGGAACGTGGACAGCAAGCCCGCAGACACCGTACTCAAGTGGCATCTCCAATCAGGGGTTCGAGAATCAGACACTCCGGATGATGACTCGAACGAGTGTGGGCGGCCAAGGCGTCCGCATTCGGCTGGCGAACACGTTTGGTGATGGCTCGGTCACGTTTGACCGCGTTTCAGTGGGCCTGCGAGCAGCCGACAGGAGTGCGGCGGTCGAATCTGGGACACTTCGGCAACTCACATTCGGTGGCGACACCGATGTCACACTGACTCCTGGAGGCCGTGTACTGAGCGACGCTGTCGACCTACAGGTCCCATCAGAGCAAGACCTCGTCGTGAATCTCTACACTGCCGGGGCAACCGGACCGACGACGTGGCACGCACTTCCGACGAAAACGTCGTACATCTCGACGGGCGGCGATTACACCGATACGACGGATGCTGATCCGTTCACGACAGAGACCACGCATTGGTTCTACCTCGACGGTGTCGAGGTGATCTCGCCGGACACGGTTGGCACGATAGCCTGTCTCGGCAATTCGATCACCGACGGCTTTGCCTCGACCGTTGACGCCAATGCCGCCTATCCCGACTTCCTTGCAGAACGGGTTAACGACCGTCAGAGCCTACGGAAATCGGTACTGAATGCCGGCATCTCCGGCAACCGCGTACTCAATGACTCGGCCTGCTGTGGCGTCAATGCACTCGCTCGATTCGACCGAGATGTCCTCGCCCAGACCGGGGTAACTGACGTCATCGTCTTGGAGGGCATCAATGACATCGGCTTTGAGAAACTCGGTCCTGAAGAACCCAGTGTGACGGCAGAACAGATCATCGATGGGTATCAGCAACTCATCCGTCGCGCCCACGCGAAGGGGGTTCGCATTATCGGTGGAACGCTGACACCGTTCAAAGGAGCGGGGTACTATTACCCAGAGGGCGAGCAGAAGCGCCAACAGGTCAACGAATTCATCCGAACAAGTGGTGAATTCGACGGTGTCGTCGACTTCGACAAGGCGATTCGCGATCCCGACGACCCCAAGCAAATCCTTCCGAAGTACGATAGCGGTGACAAACTTCACCCGAACGACGCCGGCTACGAGGCGATGGCAGAAGCAGTTGATCTCACATTGTTCCAGGCCCGTGGGTAGGGCCAATAGAGGTCATCGACTCCAATCCCATCTTTACGCGACACGACTCTGCTGAGACCCTCAGCGATTGATACAAACGGGGTGCTGAATACAGAGGGTGTGCTCAGCAGTCGACCTTCCATCAGCGTGCCATCACCGAAACAGTCGTTAGATGAATTTGCTGAGTTGAACACACAGTGTAGCGAGTGCTTGACCCTCTACATGAACCAAGTCGACTCATCTCGGAACTTCTCAATTAGGTCGGGGACTACGTCTTCCCCGATATTTTCGTCCAAAAGGGCCTGGAGGCCGCCTCCGGACTCATATCGTTCCGCCATCTGTTCGAACTCTCCCTCATCATAGACTGCTCTCGGGGCATCAGGCAGACCTCCCATCATGTCTCCGTTCTGTTTTACGTATAGCAAGTCCGACGCAAACTCAAACGTGCTGAACGCGTGTTTGTACCGACGGTTATCCGGGATTACATCCTGAAGCGGCTCGCGAAGGTTATCTTCCAGCCTCAATTTCAAGCGTGATTGGTTGAGACTAATTCCACGACCCAGATACGCACAAAGTTTAGTCGGGTGGAGTTCCAATGAAGCAGGGTGGCTAATTTGTGAAAACGGCACCTCGATGTTGACGAACCGCTGCACCAGGTCCCAGTTCTCGGCCTCGACAGCAGCAATCCCTACCCCGTAAAACACCCGACTCGCGGGGTAATGCTTCAAATAGTTGAATGCGTCATTGCGACTTGAGGGCCTCGGTGGGGAACTCAGTCTACCGACCGCTCGTAGAACGTCTCGGGCAACCGGGTTATCGACTTCATTCTCCCAATACGCAGAGATCGACGTCGCAATGACTAACTTCTCGACCTGTTGTTCGTACGTCTCCACCCGCTGCTCAACGTTCTCATCGTTTACGTCCTCGTTCAGCGGTAGCGCGGAGTAGTCGAATACCTCGCCATATACACGCTCTGTTTCCTCTTTCATCAGTTCAGAGAGGTCGATTCTCCGGTCATTCCGAGGCAGATACTGCTTCGTACGTTCTCGGATGACATCCCTGGTCAGCGGAGCGCCATCCTCTGCTTTCTCTAGCGCCCTCACGTTCTCTTTGAGATCGGAGAAGAACTGGCTCGCCCCTTCTATCTCTAACCTGAACCCCTTGCGATGTTCGATAATCTCCTCTGCGAGGTCGGATACTTCACTCCGGTGGGTCCAGTAGGTGGAGTAGCGCCTGTCTGTGCTCGAAAGAATCGCTTCTCGGAGTGCCTGGTCGGTATCACCGGACCAGCCACAGATAATGAGGCCATAATCGTTTAGAACCTCGTCGATGAGTGCCAGCATCGGTTCATCGTAGGACGAAAGTTCCTCTGTCGTGTTCTTGAGGTTCGTCTCCTTGTAATCGCCGTGAATCTTCAGCAAGACTGGGCCAACGTGGGCAAGAGGCTCGGCTCCATCGGCGGCCTCCGTCGTCGAGATCACAGTTGGCTCTACACCGATATCTCGGAGGGCGCTCTCCAAGAGGTTGTCAAAGTTCGTGGTCAGCACGACCCTGATGTACCCCTTCTTCATCAGCCACGCGATACTCTTGTGAGCATCCGTAGGAGTCTTCACTCCATTTTCCCGTTCTTCGTCCGTCGGTTCGAAGTATCGTTCCAGTAGAGCGCGGCGCTCTGGTTGCGTATCAGCCAGTGCCTCTATGAGCTCATCGTACCGCGCTGGCTGTCCGAACTCATCTTCGTACCACTCGAACGGGTCTTCTGGTTCGACTCCTTCTATCTCAGCCACTTTCTTGATCAGGTCTTCGACCACTCCCCACCCGGTCGGAATCTCAGCAGCCTTCGAGACGCCTGAACCCAACAGCAGGGCGTAGACACCTCTGTTGTTCCGCACCGAGAACGTCAACGCCATCTCCTTGTCTACCATTTTCATGAAATCTGTAGGCCATCCTTTTATACTTGAGTTGAATCAGCACAACCTCGTACGATGAGTTTGGTGCGGAACTTACTCACAGGGTGGCCGGGACTGAACTAACCGATCAGCAGAGCCTCTGTGTCTAGCATCCTGTCTCTTCGCCAATCGGCGAATGGTCAATGACTGGTTTGCGCTCTGTATTCAGCATTACTTCGATAAACTATCACCGAACAAGGTTTTCTACAGGGCCAAATCAGCTACTTTGCGGACTTGGTGGGCAGCGGAAACCGTAGCGAACCTTTTCTGTCGCATACCAAGCGGCACCAAACACCGCACCAAAGACGTGGACTTCAATAGCAGTCCCAGATGTGAGCGGTCCAAGAGCGCCAACACTCCAGAGGACGAACACAACAGAGAATGTGAAATCGAGGATGTTCTTTATCAAACGAACACTAGAATCAAACAACCTCTCGAACGCTCCCAGAGCGATCATCATTCCCAGTCCGGTCGTGATACCGCTGATTCCTGCACCAGGAACTTGGAAGAAGAGCGCAGCAGCTACGTTCACACCGATTCCGAGAACGGCAGCTACGCCGAGAATAAATCGGGCGTCATCTACTCGATTCTCGACCCACCATCCCGTGAGAAGGAAGAAAGTGAGATTTTCTATGAAATGTGCATGCGTAGAATGGAACAACCACGTGAATACGATGGATCCATCACCGACAGTGTTTTTCACCATCGTCGCAGTCTGATATCCGGCGTCTTTCGACAGACTCCCATCTATGAGCAGTTGCCCAGAGTATACCACTGCGAATATAATGCCGAATGCGACCGTTAGAGTCGGCCAGTACTTTATTTCTCTCTGCATATTATTCTCAACTGTACACACAATAACATAGACTTGTTTGAAATATATAACGATGGGGTGCAAACCGAAAGTGATGGCGATGGCTCTTAATGTGGCTACGGACACCTAACCGACATTTCAATCATCTTCCGTAGCACGGGCGTCCTGTATTCAGCACGACGCCCAGAACCGATCACTGATTGAGGAGTACAACAAGGTCGTTTGTCTCAATATCGTCATTGCAGAATCCCACGAGGCGGTTGTCGAAACCGGATCCGACGATGATCGTCTCAGGGGTCGTATCTACAGTCTCGCGATCTCGGAATTGTGGTATTCCAGATATCGTTTTGAGAGTTCGTGATCAGAGTGCACAGTTAATTTTCTCCCATCGAGATTACTCTCATAGGCGTGGCTGAGAGTCATGGTATCTGGATCAACCTCAATCATCCCGTAGTCAAAATCCGCGTGGTGGTTCGGACAAAGAACCAGAATATTTTCTTCAGAATCGGGGCCTGGATCTGAATTGCCAAGCGGTTTGACATGATGGACTTCCGCATATCGGTCTATAGAGGACCGTTTTCGGTGATCACCGCAGACCTGACACTCGTAATCGTACCGGTCTTTGAGATTTTTTGCTAACGTTGTATTTCTGATGATGCGGCTAACAGTTGTCTCAATTCGATCAGGTGGCCGCAAATCTGCGGACTTTTCTTCTCGATCTACTCCGCCACTTTTCGACTCAGATGGACTGGTATCACGGTCTGCCGAAGAAGCATCTGCATCCTCAGATGGATCTGAAGAGCCAGATTCTGGAATATAGCGATCAAGGAACGATCTAACACTCCCGAACTCGGTTCTGAGCCGGCTGTGTGCAGTATCAGATGGGCGCATGAAACTCAGCGGATAATCCATATCGTATCCAAGGGCATCATGGAGGTCATCAGCAGGGAGATCTACTTTCGTTACCTCTTGGAGAAAGAACATGTGTAACCATGGATCTTCGATATCTTCGACTGTTCTGCCTTCATCGTATGGGGCCCAGATGTTCCGGGCAAGTTCCTCATCTGTATACGTTCTATCAATGATCCCACAATGCGTGTAGACACCGGATTTGGTGTAAAAAAGAACGATATCTTCTTTCTCCATCTGAGCCCAAGTCGATTCGTTAGAACTTATCGCTCCCCAGACGGAGATAGATTCGTCGTACCCAATGTCCTCGATCGACGGATAAGTCTCAGGGGAGACTCCTTCTAAGACTGTCTCTCTAAAATACTGAATTGTAGTTTCTTTATGCTCTCGACTGCATGGGGCGATGAAGAGGTCGGGATCTGTAGACATCTTCTATCATGTAGAGTATATGGAATAATATAATACCACTGGTAGGATAATGAGTGTGGGGAACAAACTAAGACGCTCATTCCTGACTCTGCTGAACTCTTGGGATTTGATAGAGCGGTTGTGCTGAATACAGAAAATAGGCTACTCATGGCTGTTTCTGAGCGTCTACGCTGAACCAGCCTGTCCAGATGAAGTTTTATTATCATCTAATATGAATATTTGACCCATGGTATCACACGATTCCATATTGGAGTACGAGACGGACGATCGGAAGCCACTTGATAGCAGTCGCGAACGTACATTCCATCAAGGCTGGCAAGATGCACTAGAGAACGGTCCATACAGCGAGGGTACATTCAACACGCTAAGCTGGCAAAACCTTGGCAACCGCCTAGGCTGTCTTTTTGGAGACGTCCCTGACGAAATGCGAGACGAACTTATGTTTTGGGCAGAGAGGCAGCGTCGGCTTGATTAACAAGCAATCGACAGATACGCGGTCTGTGTCGACCGACCAGATAGTCTTTGACTTAACACCAGCAGAATTCACAGGTCTGCATGTCTCGACAAGCGACTTGATAACGGTGTCTCATACACGATCGCTGGCCGCGTCGACCGTTGACCGGATCTGCTCAATCGAATCCTCGGCGCGCTTGCGCGATCCCAGCCGCAACGAGAGCCGCTCCGGCGTGATCTCTAGATCGTAGACACTCATTGCTTCGCCGGCGACCCCGTCGACGTTGATCGCCTCCAGGAGGCCGTCGACGTGTTCGGCGGCCGGGATCTCGACGTCGGCCTCCCAGCGCGGCGTCGAGGCCGTATCGACGATTAATTTCGCAGCGAGCTCACACCCGCGCTCGGTCGTCAGCCCGTTGATCGTCTCCGTGCGATCGTGGCGTGGGTCGCCGGCGTAGGCGTCGTCCTCGTAGGTCCCCGTGATCTTGAAGTCGTACTCGACCTCGAGGGTTTGGCCGTCGGCGATCTCGCCGCCCGACTGGACCGTAATCTCGCCGGTCGAGTTACTGATCGTGTAGTCCCGGAGGTACTGGTAGTTCTCACCCGTCGACGCATCGCGCACCGTCTCAGTTCCGGGGACGAGGTTACTCTGCTCGAGGGCAACCGGCGTATCGTGGACGGCGTCGATCGTCTCGCGCGTCGTCCGCCCGCCGCCCTTGATCGTCGCCCGAAGCGTCTTTTCGCCGCGCTTCGTGACGCTGTAGGAGGCGAGATCGAGGTCCTGCGTGCTCGCACGCTGGCCGGCCTGGGCCCAGTGGACCTCGGTCGTCTCGCCGTTCTGCCGGACCTCGAACAGCGAGTCGGATCGGTCGGCGACGTCGACGAGGGTGTCGAGCAGGTCCTCGTCCCAACTGTCGTTGAGGATCAGCGGCGTGTCGTCGCCGTCGAACGTGATCTCGTAGTCGTCGATCCGCTGGGCGTCGTAGCCGTCGCGTGGCGTATCCGAGTCTCGAGTGCCGTCCGGCGAGTACGCGCCGGCCGTCAGCCGGATCCGGACCGTCGAGGAGAGGTCGGAAAAGTCGGCCGTGAGACTCGTCGTGTTCGAGGCTTCGGTCCACGTCAGCCCGTTGTCGTTCGAGAGGGCGATCGCCTGCGGCCCGCTGGTGTCGGTCCACGTCGAGGCCACGTAGCCGACGTCGATCGAGTAGATCGTCTCGGCGTCGGACGACGTGATCGTCGTTCCGCGAGGCGGGTACAACGCCGGCACGTTCGCCTGGTCGCTCGTCGTGTCGACGGAACTGTAGAAGTCGGGGCCGCTCCGCGATTGATCGTAGAACCGCTTGTCGTAGAGCATGATCGCCCCGACGTACGTCTCGGAATTGCTCTGCAGGCACTCCAGCCGGATGTAGTAGTTCGTGTCGGCGTCGAGGTCGCCGCCGTCCCACGTCGTCCCGAAACTCGTGTCGTCGAAGTCGATGTACGGCCCGAACGACTGACTGCCCGCCTGCCACTCGATCCGGCCGACCTCCGAGTCGTCCGAAGCGTCCATGACGATCGTCGCCATGTCGTTCGGATCCGAATCGCCACCCCAGCGGATCGCGAAGCCAACGCTGTCGCTCGGAATCGTGTACTCCGGCGAGAAATCGTGAAACTCGATATATTCACCAGAAGAATTGAACATCCGGGCGGCGTCGTCGATGTACCCCTCGATCGTGTTGGGGGACGAGATCCCGCTATAGTCGGGGAAGTCCGACCGTTGAGCGAACTCGTAGTAGCAGGTCTGCGCAGGCCGGATCCCGCCGCTGTCGGTCACCCACGGCTCAGTGCTGGCGGGCGCGAGCTCGTCGACGAACTCGACCTCGGTGTCGACCGACCGCAGGAGTTCGCCCGTCACCGAGTCGACGTCGGGCATGTCGACGACCGTCGCGTAGTCCGTCTCGGTCGTGATGAGGTCGTCGGCGAGCGTGTGCGCCGCCTCCTGGATGACGTCGCGCTGGACGCGGCGCTCGAGTTGCGTCCCACCGATCCCGACGAGTTCCGACTTGCCCGGTTCGATGACGACGTCCTCGAGCTCGTCGATCGGCTGGCGATCGCCGTCGCGGAACACGCGCATCGCAGCGCCCTCGTAGTCCTGAAGGGTGTAGGCCTCGTCTCGGGGGACCGGGACGCGCACCCGCGGGAGGTCGTTGACCCGCGGTTCGAACCGGACGTCGTCGAGGATCTGCGGCCGGACGATCCGCCCGGACGGCAGATCGATCTCGACGTGCCAGCCCTGCGGCCCGGCCGGGGACTGGGCGAGGCCGGCGCTATCCGGAGTGAGCGTGGCTGTCCCGTCAGCCACGACGTACTGCGTCTGAGCGCGGATCGTGTAGGTGTAGTCCTGGTTGGGGACGATCGCGAGGAACTCACCATCGTAGTACTCGGTCGTCGTGTCGCTGACTGTCGCGAGCAGTTCGCCGTCATCGGGATCATCGTAGACGCGATCGCGCTTGCCGTCGAGGCGATCGCGCCAGATCTGGTACGACCCATCGAACGTCGAGTTGTCGTTCCACCCGACACGGAGGCTGAACTGCTTGATGTCGGGATCGCCGGTCACCCACGTCGGCGAGCCGTTAATCGTAGCGTCGTTGCTGTTCGACGAGAGGTCGTCAGAGGTCGTCCCGGAGCCCTCGTTGAAGACGTGTGCGGCGATCAATCCGTCCTCGGGTAGCGCGCCGTTCGCCTGCGCCTCGACCTCCGCTGCCGAGAGCGGGCGGTCCCACGCCGCGACGCGGCCGAGCGTATAGTCGGCCCACCCCTCGAAGAAATACCGGAACGATTCTCCCGTATTCCAGTCGACCGACGTCCCGGGGTCGTCTTTGACACTATCGAGGTCGCCGTCGACGTACCCGAACGACTGACTCTCGCCCGGATAGTCGACGACGAGCGTCAGGGTGTGCCACTCGCCGACCTCCATCGAGGAGAACACGGCCGGTGCGTAATTGGTGTTCCCATCGGTTTTCGGGAACGTCCACCGCATGTAGTCGCTATCGCTCTGCCGGGAGAAGGCGACCGGCCCCTCTGCTGAAGTCGCATAATCCGCGATGTTAGGCCATGTCGCGGTCGCATCGTTTATCGTGTCGAGTCGTATATCGACGGAAATCGTGAGCTGTCGCGAGCTGTTCCACGCACTGACCAGCGGGTCGTTCGACGCGGTTACCTCCTCTCCACTTTCGTCGAACTGGAGGGCGTACTGCTTGAGGGTCGTGACGCCGTCCGGCGCGTGAAGCGCCGTGATCTCGTTGGCCGTGTGGTAGGTGCCAGTGACGTCAGTCGTCTCGGTCCTGATCCGGACGTCGTACTTCTCGCCGTCGAGAACGCCCGTGATGTTGTACTCGAGCGGATCGGCGTTGTACGCGACGGTCACCTCGTTGCTGTACGACGAATTGACCGATCGCTTCCACTGGACCCGGTATTGCCCGGCGTTGAGGCCGGCGTCGAAGTTCTGGGCGAGCAGTTCGCCCTGGACCGAACCGTCGAGCGTGAAGCCGGTGACGTCCGGCAGCGTCGTCGTCCCGCTGGCCTCGTTCGAGGTGTCGGTAATCTCGTTCCCGTCGGGGTCGTCCTTGTAGGTCTCGATCAGGTAGAAATAGTCCGTCCCGTTGTCGAGGCCAGTGTCCGTGTACGACTCGGTCCCCTGCGGGACGTCGTCGACGAGCGTGTCGGACGTCGTCACTCCCGACGACGTCGACCGGTAGATACGGTGCCCCTCTGCGGTGGAGTCGGGTTCGGTCCACGAGAGGTCGGCCTCGGTATCGCGAGTCGCGTCGACCGAGAGGTCGGTCGGCGCGTCGATCGAGATTTCGTACTCGACGTACACGACGCCGTCGGTGCTCCCGCTCGATCCTGCGCCGGTCGTCGTCGTCGCCGAGTTGAGCTCGTCGATGTACGACGACCCGCCACCGCCTCCGTAATTGTTACCACCGCCACCGCCTCCATAGTACCCGCCACCTCCACCGCCGGCACCGTCGTCGCCGCCATCGTCCGAATCACCGCCGACGCCGAGTGAACCAGAACTGGGGCCAAGATCCGCACCGGCATCACCACCCGATGTTTGTGTTCCTCCATATCCGCCGTCACTGCCGGCCCAATCGGCGTCCTCGCCCTGCAGACCGCCACCGTCACCACCGCTGTATGAAGCGTCGGCCGTACCACCACCACCACCGCCAGCGACGGCGACGCGATCCGAGAGGGTCGTCCCACCGATCCGAATGTCGGACGCACCACCGCCTCCGGAACCGTCTTCGTACGAGTCGAACTCGTTTGAATAGCCAGCACCCCCGCCGTTATAACCGCCTCCTCCGTGATTGCCGGTCCCCGGTTCTTCACCGTACCCTCCGACCTCGATGTTGAGCGTCTGGCCTTGTGCGACCGCGTCCGGGATATATCCCTCCGCGTACCCTCCGTTCCCGCCGTTTTCGACAGCACCAGCACCAGATAGCTCGACCCAGATATTCGTCGCCTCCGATGGAATATCAAGCGTGTACGAACCGCTCGTGTCGTACGTGTTGGTGTAGGTCTGTGACGTCATCTATCGCCGCACCTCGTTCCGGGAGGCGAGCGTCTTCGTCGCCTGCGGATCCACGATCGTTGTCGCCGCGATCGGCGAGAGCCAGTCGATGAGGTCCTGCGGGATCGGCCCCGATTCGTTCTCTGGGATGTGCCAGAGGACGTCCTCGCCGCCGCGTTCGAGGATCGCGTCCAGGGCGTAGAGCGTGCCGTCGACGTCGAACGTCAGTTGCGCCACCACGCGGACCATCCCGATCGCCGTGAGGTCAACGTCGTAGAGGTCCGTCGTCGACGGCTTTGACAGCGAGACCGAACTCCAAACGGTGTTCGTCGCGTCCCAGCGCTCGGCCGAAAGCGTCCCGTTGGCTTCGTCGAGCTCGAGGCGCAGCCGACCGGTGTCGAGGATGACGTTGCCCTCGGGGTCGTGGGCCGGATCGAAGACGCTCTCCCAGACACGGACGCGACCGTCGGCGTTCTCGACGTACTTCTCGGCCTCGCCGAGCGTATCGTAGACGCGACAGTCCGGCCAGCGCTCGTCGCCGTAGTCGATCTCGTAGATCAGCGTCGCGTCACTGCCGACCGCGGTCTCGCCGGCGTCGAGGTCGTACATCTCGACGTCGGCGAACTCGGCCGACCGCGTCTCGGACGCCGACGCCGGGGATCGCGTCCCGTCGGTCGGGTTGTACCACTGGACCTTTCGCGCAGCGGCAGGCACGCCGACCAGCGCCGTCAGATCGCTGCCGAAATCGTGGTCGACCTGGCGCCTGTTGATCGCCAGCTGCCGGTAACTTTCCCGGGTCGTCCCCTTCTTTTTCAGTCCGAGTTCCCACGCGTAGACGTCCTGAGCGTTGGCATGCGCCGGTTCGACGTTGGCGTTCTCGACCTCGTAGTAGCCCGCCTCCGCGATGGTCCCGTTCTTGCGAAAGAGTGGGGTCGCCTCGATCGTCGAGTTGGCGAGTTCCTGGAGTTCGGTCGCGAACAGTTCCGCATGCCACGTGCCAGTCCGCCACTGGCCCTCGAGGGTGAGATCGGCGGCACCGCTCGACACCTGCTCGACGACCGCACTCTCACCGAGGACGCCAGCCTCCGCGAGTTGCGATCGGCGTGCATCGCGTTGGTTAGTGTGCGACGCTTCCTCGAGCGGGATCTTGTAGAGCAGTTTCATGGTAGGTCACACGTCCGGGACGTAGTCCGCGAGCTCGTCGACAGCGTCGTCGATCGCCTCCTGGACGTCATCGAGTGCCTCCTCGATCTCCGGGAGCAGCGCCGTCCGCGTCAGTTCGATCGTCCCCTCGATCGACGAGGGACTGTCGCCGCCGTCCCACTCGATCCGCGCCTCGCTGACCGCGACGACCAGCGGCTCGCCGAAGGCCCCCGCCGTAGTGGCGTAGGTGCCGTCGGTAAACTGACCGTGGTAGAGACGAGCTCGCCCGCCGGAGTCGGTCCGGGCCTCGGCGAGGTAGTGTTCGAGGATCTGTTTCTGGTCGAGCGGGCCGCAGCCGGCGGCGTCGTACTGCGTGACGTCGTCGGGGTTGGTCGGATCGGTCGAGCCGTCGCCCCACCGACCGTCGTTGAAGCCGGCTTCGAACGAAATCGAGAACGAATGCTCGCCGGCGCCACCGTCGACGTGGTATCCGCGGCGGCGTTCGAAGTCGGCGTCCTGGATGTCGTCGATCGCGCCCGAGGCGAGGTCGAACGCCTGGCGGAGATACTGTCCCCGGTTGGAGAGGATGAACTCGCGGGTGATCTCGCCACTCTCGCCGAGGCCGCCACGGAGTTCGAAGACGCCGGTTCGGTTGTCCAGGTCGATCTCGAGGACGGCTTTGTCACTCAGTCCGGGCATTTTGTATCGAAAATAGTGTCGCAGGGCGGTTGGTCAGCTATTCGGGGGACTGATCCCACTGATAAACGACGTAACCGAGAGTGACGAAGGCAAAGAGGGCCAGAAACGCGTACAATCCGCCACCGACGTAGGCGGTCAGGACACCGAGAAAAATGATCCCGAGTGTGAACAGGACCACCATCCGGAACCATTCGGCCACGTGCGCTGAAGTGTTCATATGATTTGTATTGTTTTGCATCGATCATAAATATCACCGCGATCGTTCGATCTGCCGCTCGAGGTCGTCGATCTGGCGCTCGAGGTCGTCTCGGGCCTCCTGGATCCGCTCTTCGAACGCTCTCGTCGCCTCCTCCACCATCCGATCGAGGTCCTGGACGCCGACGTCGACCGGACCGACCTCGGTATTGATCTCGGCTGGTTGGGAACTCGATGCACCTGCCTCGACTCGGACCGAGGTTTGGGTTTGGCCGCCGCCGCCACTGCCGCCACGAGCGATTTCCTCGAGGAGCGCATCGCGTCGCTCCCTTCTCGTCCGTGCTTCACGTGCTCGTGCCTTGCTGCCCGGCATAAAGTCACCAAACCCTTTTATCGCACCGAAGGCACCGCCAGCAAGATGGCCGAGTCCTGGGACCACATCGCCGCCTTGGTCGGCCCGTTTTGAGATTTGCTCTGGGATATTCTCACGCCTATCAATCTCTGGGATGTCATCGGGGAGTTCACGATCGCCACCTGTCCCTGTCTCGGACGTCACATCGACCGCAACATCCACACCAGTCGGATCCAGAGGTTCCCCTTCGATCGGTCCGACGTCTTCGACCTCGAGCGGGCTGGGGTCCTCGACGGCGTACGGCTCGTCGGGATGATCGAGCGCGTACGGTTCCCCCGGATGGTCGACGGCGTACGGTCCCTCCGGATGGTCGACCGCGTAGGGGTCCTCGGGGTGATCGATCGCGTACGGATCGTCGGGGTGGTCGACTGCGTATGGGTCCTTGGGATGATCGACGGCCAGCGGATCGTCGGGGACGTCGACACCGATTTCCTCGACATCCTCGGTGTTGAGCGCGACCTCCTCGTCGGAGAGGACGTCACCGACGGCCGTGCCGACAGCCGAGCCAATCCCGGAGCCGAGTGCTGGTCCGATCGCACCACTGAGGAGACCAGCGCCGGCGCCAGCACCGACGCCGAGCAGTTCGTCGAGGATCCCTCCAGCCCCGCCGCCGTCGTCTCCCTCGAGGCCAGCGAGAAGTTCGACAGCCGCCTCGAGGCTCTCTGTTCGTTGCCGATCCCACCGATACTGTCGGCGCTCCCGACGGCGTCGGCGGCCTTCGTTGCGACCTCCATCCGTCCGCTGGGGTGGCTGCTCTGGGAACTCTGGACTGGCACCACTGGGCAGCGAGAGCGCGAGGTCCCCCGGTGGCTCACTCTCTGCTGGGTCCGGTTCCTCGACAGGATCCGGTGTCAGCTCCGCGAGATCGAGGGGGTCTTGAGACTCCTCGGGGGCGAGTGTCTCTACCTGCGCGGCGATGTCCTCGAGGACGGCCGTCTGGTTGGTCAGCAGTTGCCGCGTTCGGGCCCGATCGCGAGCAGCCATCTCGCGCGACTCCGTCCGTGTGTCGTCCGGCGATGACGTCTGCCGAGCCTGGGCCGAGCGATCGGTGTCCGTCTGGACGTCGACGGTGATCGGCGTCTGTGCGAACTCTTGTTCGACCTGCTGGCGAGCCGCACGGAGCGACTGCTGCTCGACGAGGATGTCTAGCGTGGCTTCCGATTCGAATTCGCTCATGGTGAGTATCGGTTGGCTCTGTTGAGATAATTCACATCTGAGATGAGTGGCGTGCTGAATACAACGCGCGAATGTCGCACCAGATCAGCTCCGAAACTCAGTTAGCAAAGATGGTGATTGGCCAGTACAGAGGGTGGCTTATCGAACGATTGCTGAGTACGCCAATCAAACGAAACAGTGATTGCCCTATGCGGGCGGGTCTGCGTCGTCACCAAACCCACTTCCGTATGACTCGATGATTTCTGTAACGGTGACTTCGTATGCATCGTACCACTCTGTCCATCGCTGTTTCGCCTCTTTGTGGTCAGAATCTGCGCCAAACGACTCAAGCGCGTCTAGCGACTCCCAGTAGTAAACGACGAGAACTTCCTCATTCTCTGGGGAATGCCATGTTCGCTTACCTAGATACCCCTCTGTGTTCTCAGCAGTCGCTTGTATCGCGTCGTTTAGGTCGTGAAATTCTGCGTCGTACTCCCCTGGATCGAGGCGAAACGTAACGAGATACATTACTACGGTTCACTCACCCACGCGACCAAGAGGCTTCCTTCCGAGGCTAAGATTGCACGTTCAGACATCAGCTGGTTCAAGACCATCAGCGAGAAATAAACGAAGCCAGACTGCTAACTGCATCCTCTCTATTCAGCACAACTGCTAAAACATATCACGAACAATATATTTCTACAAGGCCTGTTCGTTGTGCATTAGCGCCAAGAGTTCGAGATCACGCCGGCTGTACTGACGGGCTTCGCGAGGGTCGTGACCGTGGACCATCGCGATGCCGACCAGATAGTCGAGCATCACTCGGCCGTCGACGTGGCCCGAAGTTTCTCCGCGTACAACCGCCAGGAGCTGTTCTCGTTTCCCTCACCCACCGACGTCATCTCGTCGACCTTCGCGTCAGCCCACTCGAGATACGCCGGCGGTAGTCGGGAGACGATCGCGACGCGCTCGTCGACGGTCGCGCTCTCCCAGTCATCAAGTGCATCGCAGTAGGGTGCCTCGACCGTCCCGGCAGCGACGTAGTAGTTGCGCCGGGCCTTCTCGCCGCCCCCAGCCGATCGAAGCCGATCGATCGCCTCGGCCTCCTCGCCGCCGGTAAGCCCGCCGAGCGTGACGCCGTCGACAGTCTCGTCCCACTCCGGTTGAGCCTCGTCTTCGTGGGCGTCACGGGCCCACACGATCGCATCGTCGTAGGTATCGAGGTCGTTGCAGGTTCGGGACAGATCGTCGAACGCGGGGTTCTCCCGCGAGACCTCGACCATGCTGTCGGTGACCTCTTCCTTCTGTTCTCGGATCCGCTTGAGTTCCGCCTCGAACTCGAAGAACTCCGTCTCTCGGGCCATGTTAGACCACCTGGACGTCCGAGACGTGCCAGTTGATGTCATCGCTCAGGTCCGTCTCGGCTTCGACCAAGTCGTTCCAGGCGTAATTCTCCGGTTTGAGCGACAGCGAGTAGCCGATCGTCGTCCCGGCGTCGTTGGTAAAGTCGAGCGTGGCGTCGACTTCGCTCAATTGCGACGCCGGCGTTGACCCACCGTACGCGAGGTCGCGCCGACTGGTCTCGGTAAACGTCGCGTTCGTCGACAGCGACGGCTCGACTGCGTCCGTGACCGCGTCGACGGGACGAACGCTGGCGCCCTCGCGGAAGCGCGCGATGTTCGAGATCGTAAGATCGGCCGACTGCAGATAGGTCTCGACGGTCGAGGCGTCGATCGTGAGCGTCGTGCCATGGTGAGCGTAGACGTCGGATGCACTCGGTTTCTGGACGTCGGTCGCCGAGAACTCGCCCGCTTCGGTCGACGTCTCGTCTGCCTCGTCGGCGTACAGCATCGTCAGCGAGACGCGGACGTTCTGGCCCTGCTGGTACTGGATCTGGACCTGCGTGACGATCGTTCCGAGCGTGACTCGCTGGGGCGTCTCGCTGGCAAGATCGACGCCGAAGTACCAGCGCCCCGAAGGCCGGAGACCCGGCTCGATCGTGTTGTTCGAGAACACAAGGTCGTGCCAGGTATCAGTCGCGAGATCGAACGAGACCGAGACTGCCCCTTCGATCGTCTGAGTGAGCGACGTCAGCGGAAACGCACTGTCGGGTTCGCGGATCCGTTGAAGTTCGCGCTGCAGGTCGAGTTCTTCGACCGTCGGGTTGTATCCCGGGACGTAGAACTCCGGGTTGCCGTCGGAGTCTTGGTCGACGATCGCCCCCATGAACGTCTCCTCGATCGCGAACGCGACCGGGAGTGCCGATCCAGCACCGGTCATCTGTCGATACCTCCGTCAGTTCGGGTGGAGTGTGTCATCGTTATGGTAGCTCCTCGTAACCGCGAAAGACGCAGTCGACCTGGTACCGGTAGAAGTCGCGGTATTCGGCCGACTGCGGGTCGTCGTTCGTGACCAGAAGGTCGTTGTAGGATGTGTTCGGGACGCCTGGATTGGGATAGCTTCGAGATGCCAGGAGTGTCCGCCGAACCCGTCGCGTCAACTCGTCGAACGGCACGCCGTTCTGGCCGTCCGGATCGACGTGACCGTAGTTCCCGCCGCGAGTCGTCAGTCCCTCGATCGTGAGCCCGACGATGGCCTCGATCTGATGATCGTACTCGGTGCCGACCGGGTCGGTGTCCCAATCGGCCAGTTTCGCGCCAATGAAGATCCCGCCCTCGAGGTCCTCCGTGCGCGTGTGGATCGGCTCGGTCATGTCGACGCCGCTCGATCCTTCGTAGACCCCACTGTCGTCCCGGTTGATCCGCTTGATCGTCACAGGATCACCGTCCCGAAGGGTGTAGTCGGTGCCGACGCCGTCGACGACGCTCCCGAGTTGATCGAGGACCCAGTCCACTTCGGCGCTCATCGTGCGAGCCACCTCCGGACGAAGTGCAGTGCGTCACGGATGAACCGCGATTCGGGGAGCCCCTCGACGTGGACCTCCAGGAGAAACACGCGGTAGCCGTTGCCCTCGCGTTCGTACTCCTCTCGAACCCATGTTGGCGGGTCGTGCCGGTCCTCCCAGACGAAGCTCAGCATGTCCACATTTCTCGCCTTAATCTGGTGATCGGCTGTCCCGCGATCGAAGTAGATCGCTGGCTCTGGCCACCCCCAGCGGACGCGAACATCGCGATCAGTCCGCTCAACCCACGTTTTGCCGGCCTCGATCAGCGTCGAGACGTTGTAGTCGTGGCGAGATCCGTACGCTTCGAGGATTTCGTGAGCCCGTTCCTGGACCTCCGGCGCGATCTCCGATCGGGCCCGCTGCTCGACGTCGTCCAGAAGCGCCTCGCGAAGATCGTCCTCAAAGCTGGATGAGAGATTCACAAGTAGACCTCCAACAGTTCCTCGGCCTGGCGCTCGAGTGCCTGGACCTTCGTCTCGACCGATTGGAGGCTCGCGTTCTCGGGGATTCCGAGGGCGCTGTCGTCGTCGGGCGCGAGCAGTTGCGCCGCAGTCTTCATTGCGACCGCACGGCGGACCGTCTGCGGGATCCCCTCATGACCGTACGTATACGACACGTAGACCGCGTTCGCATACGTCTCGAGCAGCGGTTCGTCGTCCTCGTCGAGGAGGTTCTTGCTGTCGAGGTACAGTTCGGTCCAGCCGCCATTGTTCACGCGGAGGTAGTAGTCCTCACCGAGCGCGTTGGGCCACGTCCCACCGCTGTACTCGGTGGCCCAGTCCTCATAGCCCTCGGGCGTACGGACGAGCAACTCCGAGACGGACTCGGCGTCGCGACGGGCCAGCCGGATCCGTGTGTATGACCCCTGCCACGTCTTCGGCGTTGCGGGCTCGCCGGCGACGAATGCGCCGCCGGTCGGAATATCCTCCTCGTCGTCGCGGGACTTTGGCGACGTCGGGATGATGCCGTGATCGTCCTCGGTGATCCCGTTGGGTTCGTACCAGTGGCGTTTCGTCGTCTTCTCGAGCCACTCGGTCTGACTGGTGATCGCGTCGACGACGACCTTGTTGTTGTCCTCGACCGTCGCGCCGCTGAAGCCGGACTCTTGCAGCGCTCGGCGGACGTCCTCGACGGTACAGTATCCCGTTGCCATTGATTTAGTCCGGATTCGATCGCACTTCGATACTGTACGTGACGCCGTTCGAGCTAATCACCGAGACGCTCTCGCACTGTGGGATGTCGACCGTGTAGGACTGTGTCTCCGAGAGTGTGCGCTCGTCGGCTTCGTAGGTCCCAGCCGCGCCATCGAACTCGATCGTGAGCGTATCGTCGGCCGATCCTTCGAGGTCCTCGAGAGCGACACAGACGACCGGATCCCGAAGCCCATCGGTCAGTGCGTTCGTCCCCCCACCAGCCGCGAGGCTCTCGGAGTTCGCGAGGACGACTGTCTCGTTCCAAGCGGTCATGAGTTAGCCCTCGATCTCGGCCCGGCGAACGCCGATCGCGTCGTGAACGCCCGCGCGATCCTTCCCCTCGCGTTCTGCTTCTGCGACAGCGTCGAGGCGATCGTCGAAGCGGCCGCTCTCCAGTTCCGCCTCGAACTCAGGAATAGTCAGCCCCTGGAGTTCGTCGATAAGATCGTCATCTTCCGGACTCTCGTCCTCGCCAGCCAGACTGTCTTCCGACGCATCGTCTCCATTCGTGGTCTTATCCGCGTCAGCATTCTCGAGTGTCACGTACTCGAAGTCGCCGACGGCGTCGACCAGATGCTCGGCCAGCCCTGCGGAGACCTCGCCCTCGTCGCCAGGTTCGAAAGTCACACCGCCGGCACGATACCGACCGCCATCGTCGGTGTACCGAATAGTTGGCATCTCCGATCACCTCAGACGGCCGTGGTGCTGAGCGAGACGATCCCGGTGCCCGCCTCGTAGCCGCGGTACTCGTCCGCTGTCGTGTTGTACCACATCTCGCCACCCTCGAGGTTGGCTACGGCGGGATCCGACGACAGTCGGCGAACGATACGATGCTCCTCGTAGGACTCGCGGACCTTTTCGTTAGTAGTCGTCATTGTCGGCCCTCTAGGTCTGGATGCCCGTGATATGGACCGCTGCTTCCTCGTCTTCGATCGCGAAGTCGTCGCGAACGCGCATGAAGTAGCGCGCGAAGAGGTCGTTCTCGGCGACCTTGTCCGTCTCGGTCAGGACACGGATCTCGACCTCGTCGTAGAGGCCGTAGACGAAGTTCTGCGGGTGCGTGAACACAGCCTGGTCCTCGGGCCACGCGGCCACGCCGACGACGTCGTACGAGAACGGCGTGATATCTTCGTCACCGAAGATGACCGCCGAACCCAGTGGATCCTCGCGTTCGGTCAGGGCCATCCGGTAGGACTGGACCTGATTCTCGTTCATGTAGACTACGGGCTCGAAGCGATCCGACCGGAGGTACTTGTTCGGCATCGTCTGGATCGCCTCGTTGAAGAGGCCCGTATCGACCGGCTGTGGGTTGCCGTTGGCGTCCGTGTGGTCGTAGGTGTTCGTATCGGTGGCGTTCGCGAGGATCTTCAGCCAGCCGTCGTTCTGGTTGAGGAACGCGTCCGCGTCGGACTCGTCACCGTTGATCGCGAGATCCTGCGTGTCGACGGCGAACTGTCGGGCCAGCATGTCCAGGACGATCTCGTCGACGTTGTCGAGCGTGTCGTCGACGGACTCCCGCGAGAGGTCGTACGCGAGCGTGCCCTTCTCGACGTCGAGACTGACGGCGTCGGTGTTGACCTCGCCCTGGCCATCGTTGCCGGAGTTCTCGGCCGACCCACGCCGCATCCGCTCGCCGACACTGATCCGCGGGATGTCCATCTGCGGCCGCGGGAGGTCTTCTGTGCGGGCCCCCTGGAGCATGGCCGCCGAGTCGACGACCTTCTGATACCACTCCTCGAAGAGGTCCCGCGGCAGGACGCCGCCGGCCATGTCCGTCGTGTCGAGTTTCTCGAGTGCCTTTTCGTTCTGCGTGCGGGTGGAGCTGATCGTCATTGGTGGTTACCTCCCCGCCTTCCGCGGGTCCAGCGTGAAGCCGCTGCCTTTCTCGGTCTCTTCCGCCTCGCTCTTGCCGAGCTGCTGCGTGCCGGTTCCAGTCTGCTTCGAGATCGTGTCGATACGATCGGCGTTTTTCTCCTGCTGGTCTTTGAGGTCCTTCGCCCACTCAGGGGCGTCCTCCCAGGCGTCTTTCTCCTCGCCTTCGTCGTCGGTAGCGGCGATCTCGTCGATTCGCTTGCTGTTCTCCTCCTGATTGTCCCGCAGATCTTTGGCCCACTCCGGGGCGTCCTCCCACGGGTCGTCAGTGTCACTCATGGTTGTGTTGTCGTCCGGCGTCTCGCCGCCGGCGGCGGATTCGAAAGGCAGTCCAGTCGTTCCCGCGCTCTCTTCGTCTTCGTCCTCCTCGTCGGGGTTGGGCCACTCGCGAGCGCTGTGTTCGGAGAGATCGAAGCCGACGTCGTCCCGATCGGTGAACCGGGTCATGCCGTGATCGACGCCGGCGTCCTCGAGGACGTCCAGCGAGGCGTCGATCGTCGCGAATAACGAGTTACGGTTTGTCGTCGAGAGGGTGCGCCCCTCCTTGTCGCTCCCACGGTCACGATCGCGGCTGCGGTCCAGGGCCTCGGACGTCTTCGCCTCGGTGTCGTCATCGGACCCGGACCCAGAGAGTGCCGAGAGGAACGCCTTGCCGGCGCGGGCGAACATCGATTGCTTGCCCGGTTCGGCCGCCCCCTCGGTCTCGACCGCGTCGTTCAGTAGCTCCCAGAGACGCTCGGCTTCGGCCTCCGAATGGCCGCGCTCGAGGGCTTCGTCGATAAAGCCGTCGCGATCACCGAGGTAGTCGCCGAGACGCTTCTCGGTGTCGGCCTTCGTGTCGAGGATCTGGGCGTCTGGGACCGCCGGGATGTCGACCGCCGAAACCTCGCGGATGATCCCGTCGACGAGTTCCCAGACGAGTGCCTCGTCGTCGATCGCATCGGGGACTGCGACGTCGTTGACCTCGTCCTGCTCGAACGGACCCTCCCAGTCGACCTGGATCGCGCCGATCGAGTACCCCTCGAGGATCCCGTCGGTGATGAGCGACCAGAGATCGTTGTTGTTGATCGCCCACTCCTGGATCCACGCGCCGGCCGGGGCCTCGGTTCCGCCGATCTCCTCGGCCTCGTCGAGGACCTCGTTGCGCTCGAGGGCCATCCAGTCGTCGGGCCAGACGGCATGCATGACGCCGCCGCCAGCCTGGCCGGCCTCGACAAAGGCCTCGAACTGGTCGGCGAACTCGCGAATGGTCTCTTCGCGAGCAAAGTCGTTCTGGAGGTCAACCTTGTCCGGCACCATCACGATGCCAGCCGCGATCTGCTCGTCGTCGTCCTTCGCGACGAACTCGACGTCCTTGCGGAAGGCCGATCCTCCGGCTTTACTTACTGGAGGCACGTGTCAGTCCTCCGTGTCATCGTCGGCGGCGTCCGTGTCGGCGTCCTGTAGTTTCCGGGCTCGACCGGTAGAGAGGACGCCACGCTTCTCGCCGTGCTCTTGGTTCTTGTTGGTCATGGTCAGAACGTGCGCCCGGTCGAGCCTCGCACAGGGGAGTCGGGTCGCTCCCTGGGTCATCGGCGATTGCGTCACATCGGGATGTCGTCGGGGACGTCCTCCGGATCGGGACTCGGTCCCTCCGGCAGCCTGGAATGGAAGTTCGTGATCTCGATGTACGGGTACTCGAGGCGGATCGAATCGTAGTGGTAGCTCCCGTGACTCGAGGCGCTCGCAAGCGCCGACCATTCCGCCGCCGGGACGTCGACGTAGGCGTACAGCGACGACTGGCCCTCGTCACGCAGGAACGAGAGATAGAGCTCCTGCTCGTCGAAATCGTACAGGCCCTCGTCGAGATTCGAGCTATCGAACTGCATCTGCTCGATCTCCTTGGTCGCGAGGTCAGCCTCGACGTCGGCCCAGTCGCGCTCGCCGATCTTGTTGTCCTCCGGCGGGAGCTGGTCCTCAAGCGGTGGTTCCTCGTCACCTTCGTCGGCATTGTTGCCGAGGTTGATGAGTAGGGTGTCGCCGTCGACGGGATGGTCGTCGGGCAACGGGTCCCAGCCGGCTGCCTCTCGAGCCTCGTCTACCGTGACGGCCTGTCCTGCGGCGTCGACGCGGTTGCGGGCTACCCGAGCGTTCTTCTCCGGTCGGTCGGCGCCGCGAAGCTCGAACTGGATCGTCCAGTCGTCGACGCCGAGTGCGGTCTGGTGGAGGATGTGGTACAGCCGAGCCTCGAACTTCGCCTGTTCGGGAGCGACGACGTCTTCAGCGAACTCGCGGACCTGCTCTTTCGAGTTCGCTCGGTTCGACGTCGACGTGACGTTGATGAGGATCGGCGGAACCTCGTGGACTTTCGCGATCTCGTGCTCGTTGCGCTCGCGAAACGCCTGGAACTCCATGTCCAGATCCTCGCGCGAACCGATCGGGACGAGTTCGATCTCGATGTCGTTTCCTTCCTCGCCAGTGAGATCACGCTCTTGCTGGAACTCCTCGACCTCGAGGATCGCCGTCCGATAGCGAGTGCCTTTGAGGTTGTCCATCAACTCCCGGAGTTCGTCCTTCGAGTCCTCGGTGAGCGTCCCGCCCGTGACTTTGACGACGTAGTAGGGG
The DNA here is from genome assembly GCF_022869805.1 of Halosolutus halophilus. NCBI lineage: Archaea > Methanobacteriati > Methanobacteriota > Halobacteria > Halobacteriales > Natrialbaceae > Halosolutus > Halosolutus halophilus. Next base: position 2,394,043 of record NZ_CP094974.1, read on the forward strand.
ATGCCGAGGTGCTCGAAGGTGTCGTGGTTCCATTCCTTCGCCGCCTGATCGGCCCCCATCGTCTGCATGGCCGCGACCCAGTCGGGGATGCCGTAGTACAGCGAGAGCGGCGACGGGTTCGGGATGAATATGAGTTCGTTTGCGGGCTTGTTCTTGAGATTCGTAGGATCGTTGGCGACGTCGCCCGTCTTTCTGTCGACGAAGATCGGCTCGCGGTCGTCGTCTTCGCCCTGGCCGCGGTACCGATCGCCTGCCTCACCAAAGTACCGACGACGGCCCTGGCGGACCTGAACGTAGCCGTGACCGCTTTGGATGACCTCCTTTTCCTCGCCGTCTTCGGTCTCGATCGTGGTGGTTGTCTTCCGCACCCGGACGGTCGTCGCAGGGACGTGCGCCAACCCGATCGGCGTTCCGTCACCCTCGACGAGGATCTCGAGTGCCGCCCAGCCGATGCCGTGATAGTCCTGTCGAGCGAGTTCGAGGACCTCCTCTGGTGTGGACGCGGCTGTCCCTTCGGGGCCGACCTGCCAGCGGGAATCAGCGCTACGCCAGAAGGTTTCGACGGCGTCGTAGGCGTCGCCGTCCGGGTCTGGGTCGTCGGTCTGGGGATGGGGAACGATATCGAAGCCGTAGCCGACCTCGTACCGCGATTTCTTCCGGACACACGCCTGGTGTGTCTCGTTCAGTTCCTGGAAGGCGGCTAGCGTCTCGGGGTTGTACGGCGGTTGAATCCCATGGCCAACATCGGTCGCGATCCGGCGCTCGTCGAGTTGCGTCGTCTCACGAGCCTTCGACATCGTCTCTCCGTTACCGAGTGTCGAGACTGAGAGCTCGACGCTCGTCTCCTCTGTGTTGTCGATCGTATCGTCGCTACTCATATTTGTATCTGGAATTAGAGGTAACTCACACCACTGCCGTCGTCATCTTCTCCATCCTTGACATCGCCTGCGTCACGATCGGCATCGATCGCACCCATCGACTCGAGCCGGCGGAATCCTTTTTCGGCCATGTACCAGCTGACGATCAGGTCCGGCGTGTGGCCGTGCAACTTCCCGTCACGTCGCTCGAGGGACTGCATCGCCGTCACGAAGTCTTCTGTCGGCCGATGGCCCCGATGGAACAGGATGTAGCCGTTCTCGACGAGCGTCCGTAGCCGCGGGATACCATTTTCCCAGCTGTGTTTCTGGCCGGATGTCGAGAGCCCAGTCACCTTCGCAGCAAGCTGTGAGTCGAACTCGATCGCATCCTCAGCGACGTAGCTCTGCATCCCGTTGTCCTCAATCACGATCAATGCGGGATCGTACCGCCGGTCGAATTCGACGAGCTGGTTTTTCACCTGACTGGGCTGCATCCCCGCCTCGGCGTGGGCGTCCAGGAGGCGACGTCGGCCGTCACGCTGCAGGAGCCAGACCGAGAACGCAGCGTCGTCGCCGGTCGGCGAGTTCGCCGGGTCGTGACCCAGGATGATGACCTCGCCCGGACCGGCGCGGTACTTCGGCGGCGGATCGCGATCGTCGATCGAACAACCGCCCTCCGCGGCCGACTGCCGGACGTCCGTTGCTTCGATCAGGTTCCCACTCGAGCCCATGATGACGAGGCAGTACTCCCGCCAGAACCGGTGATCGGACATCTGCGATCGCTTGTTAGCGAGCCACTCTGGGCCTCGAGCGTCGGGCCAGAGAACCTGCAACGTCTCGCCGTCGTTCCAGGGATCCTCGACCTCGGTGTAGAGATCCTCGTCGGGTCGGCGTTCCTCCCAGTCATCGTCGGCGCCGAACTGCTGATCCCAGTAGTCGAGGATTGCGGGGTACTCGTCGAACTCGTAGCCCTCGAGGGCGCGGTAGCCGTTGTAGATGTCATCCGGGCGTTTGCGCGTCCCGATCATCACTGTGCGCCCGCCCTCCTTGACCATCGGGACGGAGACGGCCTGGATCCAGTCGAGGACGTCCTCGGTGTCCCCATCGCCTTTCTCTTTGATGATGTCGTCCAGGACGAGCAGGTGGGCACGATCGCCCTCGATCCCGCCGAACAGCCAACCCGAGTTCAGAATCGAGCCGTTAGCGAACTCTTTCGTCTCGATCGTGTCCTTCTTTCGGGGGCCGTTGAGGTTCGTGAGCCACGGGTTGCGCTCGACCATCTTCCAGAACTCGGTGTCGGCTTTCTTTTTGACCGAGCCCTGGTTGTTCATCGCCCAGATTGCGCGGAATCCGTCCTTGTACTCGAGGGAGGCGATCAGGTACGCCAGCGTGATCGTCGTCTTCAGGCCATCGCGATGGCACAACAGGACGCGGTCGCCGCCGTCGAACGACTCGAGCCAGCGCTCGTGGTGATCGCCGAGAAGGTGGTACTGGTCTTCCTCCATCTCTTCGGCCATGTAGTTGCGCGTCAGCTCGTTCGCGTACGTGATCCAGTCGCCCGTCTCGAACGGGTTGAGCAGATCGCGTTTGAGCTCAGGATCGGAAACGATCTCGAGCAGTTGCTCGGCGCCGGCGTCGACGTCGTCGGGTTCGAGAAGACTACTCATCGGGATCACCCGCATCCTGCTGTTGCTGCTGTCTGATCAGCTCTCGGGCGATCTCTTTCTCATCCTCGCCGAGTTCCTGCGTGGTCGTCTGGTCGACGTCCGCGTCGACGGTCGCTTCAAGTTTCTCGGCCGGCTTCTCGATCACGCCGAATTCGCTGGCCCACTGTCGGGCCTCGCGAAGGAACCGATCGTCACCGGTTCGGAGGTACTTGAGGTAGACCTCTTTGACGACGTCTGCCGCAAAGTCGTCGCCAGCCTCCTCGAGATCGAGCGCCTCCATCGCCTCGCGCTCAGACTCGGTCAGCGATTCCTGCATGAAGTCGACGAACTCCGAGTACCCACCGTGCTGGTGGTTGGGGTTGGACTCGCCCCACTGTTCACCAGTCACCGGATGCTTGCTGCAGGGTCCGACGTTCCGATCGGTCCCCCAGCCGGCCGCCAGCAGACAGTACTCGTAGTCGTCACGCTCCCGGCCGTGATCGGTCGGCGTCGTCCGATCGGATTTGACGGCGCCGCAGATACGGTGGCCTCGCTCCGGATGGATCGGATGGCCCTGCTCATCTCGAGGTGGCTCGCTCGAGATCTCGTACTCTTCGCCTTCGGTGTCTGTCATTGGTGGATCGTAACGAGACGTACTGTCAGTGGTGGATCAACGCGGTTCCGATCGGCTCACGCCGCGGGGTCCGCGTCGAGAGAGGCCGGTCGGCGTTTTCGGCGAGTCAACGTCGTCGGGACGATTGTGCTCGTCCTCGAGGTGGCAGCGCTTGCACCGCTTCCGGAGGTTCGCCGGGTGGCCGTTGCGTGAGTCCTGGTCGTGGTGGTGGACATCGACGCGATCGGCGTACTCAAACGGACGGCCACACACTGGGCAGTGTCGACCGGCACGTTCACTGTGAACGCGATCACGATGTCGATCTCGAGAGTCGGTCATGGGCGTTCGGTGAGTAGCTTGCGCGTGCACTCAGGACAGAGCGTGACGAGGTTCCCCTCTTCGTAGCCGTGTTCGACGACGTCGCCGCCAGCTTGGCTAGCCTTGATGAATTCCTCGCTGAACTCCGCAGTAAGGGCTGGCCGGCCGCCATAGATCGTCTCGGGATTACAGAATCCGTCACAGTTGTACTGGTAGGTCATCAATCTCGGTGCGGTCCTCGGTTATCGCTGACTACCCTCGCCCTGTGTCACCTTTCGAACGGCTGCATCGAGGACGTCGGTCACCGCGTCGACGAGGTCCCGCGTCGGGACGAACGTCACGACGAGAAAGGCCCACAGCGGAACCTCGACCGACTGGATCGCCCAGTCCATTCCGAACGCAGCGCCAGCGGTCAAGAGGCTGGTCCCCCAGAGAATAACCCGAAGTGTGCTCGTGGCCACCATCACTCGTCAGACCTCCGTGTGGGCGTTCGCGTGTTCGTCGAAGATGTGGTCGAGGCCGAGATCGAACGCAGCTACCGCGACTCCATGTTCGACATCCAGTGTCTCGCCGCGGTAGTGGTCCTGCCACTGGTCGGGTCGCCACGGGTTCGCTTCTTCATGAGCGGTGATCGCCGTCCCCTCCTCGCGAGGAAAGAGTCGGACATGGACCTGTCGAGGTTTCAGGAAGTGTGGCGCACCATGGAATGGTCGCGGGCCTTCGTAGTGGGCCCAACTGGTGATCTCCGTCTTTCCTGTCCAGTCTGTCGCGAGCGATGCCAGCGGGTTCGGTTCGTAGCCGGCGGCCGCGAGGTCCTCCAGGACTGCTTCGGGCCGGCGGTCGACGACGTCGACGAGTTCGTCCTCGGTTACCTCGGTTTCCGCATAGAGGTTATCGTCTTTCTGCTGAAACAGCCGGTGAAGCAACGGGATGACCGCTCGGCGGACCGGGGCCCAAAAGCGAGACTGATCGTCGAAGTAATGCTCGCCAATGTAGAGCCGGCCGATCACCAGGAGGGAGACAATCGCGACGCCAGCCCAGTAGACGACATCGTCCGAAAGGGTTTCGAACATCGAAATCACCCTCGATTGATGGCCAGCTTCACGGAGCGCCGGAAGATCTCCGTGTCGTAGCCCTGGACGTCCTCGTTCTCTTTGAACAGTCGAACCGCCTGGCGGAGTACGCGCTCGTTGAACTCGAGATCGGCCTCCTCAAGGCGATTGCTTAGCGGTGTCGTCAACCGAACGGCCTGGACTTTCGAGAGCGTGTCGTCGTCAGCCCAGCAGCCGATTCGAGCGCAGTTGCGGCAAGTCGTCCGCGGCACGGCCCGACCACGCTCACCATAGGAATCCCGGGACTGGCCCTCTGGCGCCGGATCCATTGCCTCGATGTCCTGCTCGAGTGTGGCGTGTTCGGTGCGATGGTGGTCCTCGACGTCGAGTGGTTCGGCGCGACCTCGAGTGAGACAGGCTTTGTCGACACTCTTCACGTGTTCGAAGCAACCGTTACAGACGCGAGGATTGTGCCAGACGAGCCGATCGAACGCTCGCTGCGGGGAGACATGATTGTCCGTGGACGTGGGAGTTGTTGTCGTTGACATGGTTTGGAGAAAAGCATCGCTACAAGGCGGACGGGTTCATCACCGGCGACGGCGTCGTCGCTGGCTCGGCGCCCCTGTCGCGATCGTGTTATTTGCATATATGTCGAGAGGAGTTGATAAGAGTCCGTACGAGCGCCATAATGGCGACCGTTGCTTTGAGATGCCGGATTTCGAGGGCTTCAGGACGTTTCGCCTACTTCGTTCTGTTAAAATTCGTTCTCGCGCTTCGGGAGGAGGTCGTTGATACAGTTCGTTCGCTCCTCAGTTGACAGAGATTAATGTATAGAGCGGTTCCGAACCAGTGATACAGTACGTGGCAATCAATGTGAAATCACAAGACAGCGCTGCATCAACAGTATGCTGTACGAGGGTACTCAGGAAAATTAGCCCGTGACTGCTCTGACTGGTCTGTCAGTTTGTCCTGCTCCCAGTCACCCGCGAGTGAACAGTTGTTTGAGTCGAGTGAGCAGTTGTTTGAGTCGAGCGAGCAGTCCGTCCGATTCCGTTGTTTCTTGTTCTATCACGATTTCTTCCTCCGTCTCGGTTTCTTCCTCCGTCTCGGTTTCTTCCTCTGTCTCGGTTTCTTGGTCGATTTCTGAATCTGTCACGGATAACGGTGTTCACTATTTGTATTTAAAGCATGCGACCGTTCTGATGTGACAGTTACCGGGATCTGGAATCTGGTCAATCCCTATTAGGGGACGTAACAGAGGCTTTTACAGAGGCATAGAAATTGAACGGTAATGAACGAACACTACCCATATATGATATTGAATATGTGTGGTAAACGATGCAGACCAATATCCACAGGGGGAATGACGAATCGGGAACTTGGGATGAACCTGCAACGGCAGTCGTTATGATGGTCGCAGATGCAAAAGATGTTGATCCTCTTGATCTTGATTCACTTTACGAGGTCGTTGACCCGGACGCTCTTACCGCGTTGGTCTCCCATACTGAAGCAACAGCTCAAATTGAGTTTGAGTACGAGGGATACGCGGTAACCGTACGAAGTGACGGACACATTCACATCAAATAATACCTTGCAGCATATTTGAGAAATTGCTCCGGAAGTATGGATTATTCACATGTACTTTCTAGAACCGCCTCTGCTGGTTCCCACGTGGATAGAGAACGACTTGGACGGCATCTTTCGAATCTACTGTCTCTGATCGGCAACTAGAATTTCTTTACACCACTATTTTCGATATTCAGTTCACCAAGTTACTCGTCGATAGATATTGTGCCGTTTTCGACAGTAATATTGTGTCCCATATATTCGAACTGAATCTTGGTTGACTCAGCTAGTCGCTCAAGAGAATCAGGATCAACGGTGTTATAGAGAGGGGGCAATTCTGACGGATCTTGTCCTTCAATTTCAGATATTTTATCTATAATCTCGATAGCCGGATGAGTCTCTGTACGCCTTGTTAAATTCCCCATAGAAACTCGTTCTGGCCACCGACTTATAAATGGCTCGTGGAATGAAGTGAGTGATAATCAACCGTGTTGTTCGGTGAGTCTCGATAAATGAGCCTCCTATATCAATCGCTGGAGGGCCCCAGATCAATCATCTACTGCGCGTTTCAACAGAGCCATCGAACACAACCCGAACAAAACGTAGATCTTCGGCATCACGATCGCGACGGACCACCCCCACAGATTCGAGTTGATCGAGTGCTCGATCGAGCGTCCGATCGGCGAGATCGGTTCGCTCCTGAAGTTGGGACCGAGTGATCGATCCACCACTTTCCTTGAGCACGAAGATGACGTACTTGGCACTGGGCGGGAGGTCCGCTGGGGCGTCGTCACGACGGGGGGTGGCGACATCAGTCACCTTGATCAGAGGCCGATCGGGGCCAGATTGACGGGTGAGTGTCGCCACTATCCGCCTCAGTCACCTCTCGATCAACGTCACCACCGTCTGCGGGGGTGCGGATCGCCAACGCCCACCTACTAGAGTTTCCGTAGGGGGGAGTTGGCGGTTCCTGAATGTCCACGAACCCAACGGATGGCAGGCCGGAGTCACTGTAGAGCGTTGCTCCGTGTGACCCAGCACCCTCCGCCACATGAATCGCGGGCTCACCGACCTCGTCGTCGGCCAGTCGCTCGAGTGTCTGGCGGACATGTTCCTTCGAGCAACCGACTGCTTCGGCGATTTCGCGGGCAGACTTCGATCGGGCACTCGAGCGCAGTTCTTCGACGATCTCCTCCTGAAGGTCAGTGAAGACCCACTCGACGCCGGGCACCTGGACGTCAGCGAACCCGGCAGGCATCGCGTCGGTCCGGATGAACACCGTCGCGGTAACGTCGGGATCGGTCGGATCACGGGCGTACCGACCAGCTGCCTGGGCGATGTGGTTCTCGCGAACGCTTGCGAGGATCTCCTGAGCTGTCTCGGCGTCCTCACCCTCGAACCCACGACCACGGGCCCGATACTCCTGCCCAGCGTCGTTGATGGCAGTCTCGACCTCGGCCTGGAGTTCGAGTTCGGCGAGCAGGTCCAGGACGTAGTCGTCACCGGGATCCATACAGCCATTAACGAGCCCAACGCGTTCATTCGCGAAGTCGTTGCGTGACTTCTCCTCACCAAAGTGCATCAACTCCGGCCGGTGACAGCCGGCCTCCTCCATGAGCTCCTCGAGATGATCCTCGACTTGTGCGGTCGTGATCGCGGTGCGGAACTGGGTGCCGTACTCGTCGACGAGATGGTCGAGCAGCGCCTCGAGTTTTTCCTCATTGAGCCACTCCAGTGCCTGGTCACCCGACAGCGGCCGGGTCGCGTCGCCAACCTGGACGACGCGAAGTCCGCGTTCGTAGCGCCGCCACAATTGGCGCTCTTCGGAATCGAGGACCTCAGTGGTCTTGATCCAGGGAAGGGTGTTGGCCTGCCACAGCGGCGCCGCGGGGTGGGCGTCGAGTCCGACGAGTGAGCGTGCCGATCCGAAGTCCGGGACAACGCGAACCGATCGGATGTCGTTCGACTCGTCGAGGACGACCGAGACCCACTCCCGGTTCCAGTCGTCGTCATCGCGAACGCCGGCTTCGAGTCGCGGGGGTTCGTGCATCGTCTTGCCGAACCGCCGTCCGTTCGCACGCACCTCAGTGCGAAAGATCGCCCGCGCCAGCGCCGGCGCGAGCGTGTGAGCAGCGACGTTCTCGAAGTACCATTCCCGATCGGGCTCCTCCCAGAGGATGTCTTCGAGCGCGTCACGTTCGCGCGCCGCGTCGCCCTGGTAGTCGTCGTGGCGGGACAGCTGGATGAACGCCTCCCAGGTCTGTACCGGCGCGTCGATCTCGCGGAGGTACGCACCGACGGCGTCGCGGATCCGGTCGGTCGTCAGATCGTCCTGTTCGTAGCTGGGTTCTTCGTCGACGACGATGTTGTTCGCCGTCCGCAGTCCGGGCGCGTACGCGAAGTTGTGGGTCGCGATGACGAGCGGCCAGTACTCAAGGTCGCCGTCAGGCCCCTCGCGGTACGTCTCCCACTGGGTGATCGCCGTACAGCGGTCGCCGCCACAAGGGAGATCGACGCCCTGGTCGTTGTGATCTTCGAGGTAGCGATGGGCCGCCGAAAAGGGCATCCCCTTCCCCTCGCACTGACGGTCGAGCCACTCGCTAGCGGGCTCGCCATCGATCGTGATCTCGCCATTGTGGTCGCCGGCACACACGGGACAGGCCTCGTGCCGACCGAGGAGGACGTGGTACTGACCGCCGTGCTCTTCGGCGACGTCGACAGCCTCGTCGCGAGCGTCCCTCGTCTCGAGCAGGTGGACGACCGGCCGGTCGCCGGTGAGGTCCTCGCGGGCCCCCCAGCGCGTCGAGGCAACCGTGTGTGATTTCCCGAGTGCCGTCGGCGCGTCGACGATCCGGTCGTCTTCCTCGCGCATGACCTCGGCGATCGTCTCGAAGAGCTCATCGCGAGCGGCGTCCGTCGACGGCCACTCGAGGCCGCGTTTCTTCGCGTAGCGCCGGCGTTCAGCAGGGTCGAGCGCGTCTAACTGGCCGATCGGAAGTGCCGAGACCGCGCGTCCATCGCCGTCGTCCTTATACGCGTCGTCGCTTGACGGTTCGTACTTGGGGATATCGAAGCCGAGTTCGCGGAGATGGTCGACGCCACGCCACCAGGTCTCGCCGTCGACGGGACGGGCGTTCGCCAGTCGGACCTCACCGGCGTCGATTGCGGCCATGGTGACGGGGCCTCCGTAGCCGCCGAGTTCACCGGTGTCCTGCCAGCGTTCGGAGTTGACGATGTTCGCGGTCCCGCCGTCCGAGAGTGACCCCCACGTCGGCCAGAACGCTCGCTCGCCGTCACTCGTGGTGGCGTCATCGTTCCACCGCTGGACGATCGTCTTCTCGGCGACCCGCTGGGCGTCGAGGCGGTTGATCGCGGCGAAGATGTCGCGGACGTCGTCTGTTGTCTCGTTGCTCGAGGTCGCCTCCGGTTCGTAATCCTCGAGGTCGTAGTCGTCGCGATCGATCGAGACGTGATCAGGGTCCTCGTCTCGACGTCGGTTCGGGAGCTGGTCGTTCGCATCTAGGAGGTCCTCGAGGACGTCGTCGTTCCACTCGCGGACCTCAATAGGGGACCCAGGGACATGCTCGCCGGTTGCGACGCAGACGCGTTTGCCAGGGTAGATCTCGATCGATGGAAGGTCGTCGTTCTCGCCCCACGGATCCTCGTCGAGGCGCCAACTTGCTTGCTTGATGTCGTCGTCGAAATTACCGAAGTCACCGCGGTAGATCGCGTGGACGCCGGCTCCGGACTGCGATATATCGGCGTAGGTGGCACCGAGATGCTCAAGGAGCGCCACGAACGCCGGGTGGACGTCGCCAGTCTCGGGACAGCGGACGTCGTCGCCATCGACGTAGACGTAGGGATCGTCCTCGCGCTGGATGAACGCCCGACCGTCGAGGCGCGGATCGATCTCGGCCATCGTAACGGTCTCGCCGTCGACGTAGTGGCCCCGGTAGCCCCACTTGAATCGCGCGTCACAGTCACACTGTGCTGCGGTATCGTGGCCGCCCTTGTCGCAGTCCGCTGGCGCGTTCGTATCGCCCCACGGAGCGAAGGGTTTCTTCTCACGGTGGCCCATCCACTGCTCGCGCTCGAGCAACTCGTCGGGCCATATTCCTGAACGGGGATCCGCAAAATCGGCGTCCGCCCATTCGTCGAACTGTGCATGCAGGTCCGGACGCAACTGCGTATGCGACTCTCTTCCGCGGTTCCGGGTGCTATTACGTGAATCGTGCTCCGATTTAGAGGGACTATCGCCAGCGACGATCGCCTCGGCGGCCTCGAGGTAGCTGGGATCAGCGTCGGCTAGCCAGAGCAGCCGCTTTGCGGTGGCGTTTGGGTGGTTCTCGGAGGCGCGTTCGAGGCGCTCCAGGACTTCGTCGCTCACGCCGAACCACCTCGCGCTGCACCGCGGACTTTCCGAGTATCGGCCTTTGAGCAGTCAAAGCAGAGCGTGGTGTGCGGGTGGTCGTCGTCACGACCGATCGCATAGCGTTCACGCTCGACGGTCTCGGGATCGAACGTGCACCCGCAGTAGGTGATACCGCGAAGAACCTCGAAGCAGTAGCCATTGTGGCCATTGTCGAGGTTGACGACGTAGCCGGTCGTCACTGTGACCACCCCCAATCAGAGAAGGTCGACTGGCCGTCGACGTCAGGGCGCTCGACCGTGTCCAGGTCGTCGGGAATCGGGACGTTTTCGGTCCGTTCCTCGCCGGCGTCCTCGGGATCGGTCGCGTACTCGACCTTCTCAGCCTGGTCTTCGAGCTCGGGACGCTCCGTGATCGCTTGGTAGGTCCCGTCGATCGCGCCGCCGTGGAACTCGCGACGGCCGATCATGCAGTCTCACCCCCCGGGTGAGCTGCCAAGACATGTGAGTCAGCGGTTGGAGAAAATTGAGAAATTGAATGATCGAATTCAGCCGAATTTAGGCCGTAGAGGCCCACATATTCGTCATTCTTTTCCGAACATCTGGCGCATCATCGGATGCATTTCCATGAGCTGTTCCTCGGCGATCTCCTCGTACAGTTTGTACGTGATGGAGACGGCGAGCAACAGCCCGGTTCCGCTGACGGCGCCGATCGTACCGAGCATGTTCGCCCAGACGGCCAACAGGCCGACCAGCGCGCCGCCGAGGACGGTCACCTGCGGGATGTACCGCTCCATGACCTTCTCGATGACGCCGACGTTCTGGCGGAAGCCGGGGATCTGCATCCCGGAGTTCTGGATCTGCTTCGCCGTCGCCTCCGGGCCCATGTCCGTGGTTTCGACCCAGAAGATGGCGAAGACTGCGCCGCCGACGACCATGAACGTCACGTCGATGCCGACGCGGATCATGACCTTCCACGCTTCCTGCCCGAGTTCGCCGGTAAACCACATCCAGTCGCTCGGTGAATAGATGGGGGCGACGTAGTAGAAGAACCCGTCGACGGGCTGGCCCTGGCTGTTGTACGTTCCCAGCCACGAGGGCATTCCCCACTGACTGTTGAGGATCTGGCCCAGGAACTGGATGTTGGCCTGCAGCGCCCGGACGAGGATCATCGGCAGGACGCTCGCGTAGATGAGCTTCACCGGGAAGCGGCCGCGGGCACCCTTGACGCGGGCGTGACTGAGCGGGATCTCGACCCGCACGGACTCCGCGTAGACGACGATCCCGAAGATCAGCAGCGTCGTCAGCAGCGCGACGAGGTGGCCTTCCTGGAGCAAGATCGTGTACAGTCCGTCACCGGCCACGATCGAGCCGACCTCGACCTCTCCGGTAACGATCCGGTACCAGTCGTAGAAGAAGCCGCCCTCCGCCGGCTGGATCAACCCGGTGACGAGTCGCTGGCTGACGCCGGCGATGATGAACAGGCCGATCCCGCTCCCGACGCCCCACTTGCTGACGACCTCGTCCATGTAGAGGATGAGGATACCGCCGACGAAGATCTGGGCGAACATCAGGAGCTGGACCTGCGTCTGGCCGAAGGTGAACCCGCCGAGGGTCAGCGACGACTGGGCAGGCAGGAAGCCGCCGGCGAACACCATCGGGAGCGCGGTCAGCGCGGTCATGATGACGACGAGCAGCTTCTGGAGGCCCTGATAGAGGACCTGATCGCGCGGATCGTCCGTGTCGAGTCCGAGCAGGTTCGCCCCACCCAGCAGCTGCAAGACGATGCTGGCGGTGACGATCGGTCCGATACCGACTTGCAGCACCGACCCGAACGATCCGGCGAGGATCGCGCGGAACTCGCCGAAGAGGTCGGTCCCCTGCCCGGACAGTCCGAGCAGGGTGATGTTGGTCAGGAAAAAGTACAACATCAGGATGCCAGCCGTCCACGCCAGCTTGCGCTTGAAGGGGACGTGCCCCTCCGGACGACGGACCGCGGGCATCCGTGTCAGGACCGGTTCAGCGGCTTCCTTCCATCCCATATGTTATTCCTCGTCCTGTTCGGATTCGGCGTCGGCCTCTTCGGCTTCCTGGGCTCGTTCGGAGACCACCGCTTCACCGCCGGCGGTCTCGAGTTTCTCGCGAGCCGCGTCGGAGAAGGCGTCCGCCGTTACCTCGAGGCTGTTGCGGACCTGCCCGGAGCCGAGGACCTTGACGACGTCGGCCTCGTGGCCGTCCTCGACGATGTCGCGCGCGTCGAGGCTGTAGCCGTCGTCGGTCTCCTCGGCGATGTCGTCGGCGACGTAGAGGATCGCGTCCTCGTCTAGCTTCTGGACGTCGATCTCTTTGACCTCGTCCCGGATGTCGTGCGGTCGCTTGAACCCGTGCTTCCCTTTCGGTTCGTAGTTGTGGAACTCGTGTTTGCTCCGCCCGGCGCGGCCGCGGCCACCGCGGTGGCCTGCACCACGTCGATTCTTGTGGGAGCCACCGCTGTGCGTGCGCGATCCACGCTGGCGTCGTTTTTTGCTCGTCATGGTTATCGCATCGATTCTAGCAGGTCGTTAATCTGCTGGGTTGTATGTTTTCCGAGTTGGCCGCCCTCGACGGTCGGCTTCTTGATGCCGTCGTGGCCGCCACGCGGCGGGTGGAGACGTAGCGTCGGCGACAGTCCCTCGTCGCGAAGCGTCGTCTCCTCGGCGACCAGCGCCTCGGCGAGTTCGCCGAAGTCGTCGTACTCGGTGTTCTCGGCGAGCCACTCCTCGTCGACGTCGGACTGGTCGCCCTCGAGGGGTTCGGCGCGCTTTTCGAGCACCGTCTCGAGCACGTCCGCATCGGGCTCGCCGACGGCGACGTAGTCGTTGACCTTCGCGATCATCCCCTCGTAGGCGTCCGTCTCGGGGACCAGGGCGCAGTGGTTCACGCTGTGGATGTTGAGCATCGACAGCGTATCCTCGACGTCCTGCTGGCGGTTCACCTCGCCACGAACCTGGACGATGGCCTTCATCACTCAGCCACCTCCGGTTCCTCTCGGTTCGGACGCCGCTGCGGGTGTCGCGACTGCGAGGCGTTCTCGAGCGCGTTGAACGTCGCCTTCGCGAGGTTCACGGTCGTTCGCGTGTTGCCGTGACTCTTGGTCCAGGCGTTCTCGATACCCGCGAGTTCGATGACCGCTCGAACGGTATCGCTCGCGGCCAGTCCCAGCCCTTCGGGGGCAGGGATGAGTTCGACCTCGACGGAGCCGGCCTTGCCCTTCGTGCGTCGGGTCAGCGAGTGGGGCCGATCCGATCGGTCCTCCCACGAGCCCGAGCCGCGCGGGACCTGGATGATGTTCAGCTTCGCGATACCGATCGCCTTCTGGATGGCGGAGCCGACCTGGTCGTCCCGGCCTTCCGCGTAGCCGACGAAGCCGTCGCGGTTGCCGACGGCGACGACACAGCGGAACTTCACGCGTCGTCCGGAGTCGGTCATACGCTGGACCATGTTGATGTCCAGTACCTCGTCGTCCAGTCCGGGAAGGAGCTGGTCGACGATTTCGGGCTCTTTCAGCGGGAGGCCCGAGTTGAGAGCGGCTTCCATCGTGTCGATGTCGCCCTCCTGGACCTTCCGGCCGAGACGGGTGACGGGCTCCCATCCGTCGTCGTTGTAGTTGTTTCCACTCATTCGAGAATCGCCTCTCGTACCTCGTCGAAGTGTTCTGGTAGGTCGGTCGCGTCGAACTCGCCGCTGTACAGCGGCTCGTCTAGCTGCTCGGCGTACTCGGCGACGTGTTCGCCGCGGGTACGCGACCAGTCTGCGAGCACGCTGTCGTTGTGCGGGATCTCGAGGCCGGCGTCGATCGCCCCTTCCTGCACGGCGAATACCTTGTTGCCGGGCGTCGCCGTGTTGAGGCCGATGTCGAGGACCGCTTCCTCGAGGCCGGCCTCGACGGCTCGTTTGCCGGCCAGCAGGCCGGTCAGGTAAGCCGCCGAGATGTTACTCGTCGGGGCCTCCCAGCCGTACGCTTCGAGATCGCCGGAGTGTGCGCTTGCAAGTGTCTCGTCTCCCTGAGGTCCGGGAGTGATCAGCTGCGCCGTAGTGTGCTTGTTGCTCTTGCGAGCGACGAGGCGTGGTTTGCCCGATTTCAGCAGGCGCAACCTCTGGTGGTAGTCCGTCCGGACCTCACGGCGACGTCGCATCGGAACGTTGTATCGTGGTCCTGTCGCCATTACTGGTCACCGTAGTTGTCGTCGATGTAGTTCAACAGGTACCGGACGCTCCGGAACTCGCCACCGCCAGCCTTCTTGTAGAGCTGGCGGTACTGCGTGGGCGTGATCTCGCCCTTGTCGCGGAGTTCGCGGAGTTTCCGTCGCTGTGCACGAATCTTGTTCTCCCAGTCCTCTTTCTCGTTCTGGCGTGCGCCTTTCTTGCCGCGGCGCTTGCCCGGCCCCTTCTGGTGGCCGTAGGCGCGCTTCGCGTTGCGCTCGCGAGCACGGCCGCGGGAGTTGCCGCCGGCTGCTTCGGCCTGGATGCGGCCCTCGTCGACGAGTTCGCGGATCTCGTCGCGAGTGATCGCCTCGGCGATGTCCGCCTGGGCGTCGGGATCGAGCCAGATCCGATTCTCGCCGACGTCGAGGACGTCGGCTGCCAGTCGTTTCTGCGCGGAGAGATCAGTCATTGGATTCCACCTCGACTTCCTCGTAGGTCGGGTTCAGGACGCGGACGCCCTGGTCCTCGGCCGCTTCCTCGATCCGTTCGCGCTTGCGCGCACCGACGGTCGAAGCGATCCGGACTGCTTCCCGATCGCCGTCGACGCCCTCGAGGTCGGCCGTATTCTCGACGTGGACCTCTTCGAAGCCGCTGGGGTGTTTCCCCCGGACTTCTTTCGGCGTGCGGAAGCCGGCCTCGACTTTCGGGCCCTTGCCCTTGACGCCGCGGCGCTGCTTGGATAGCTGGCCGCGTGGCCGTCGCCAGGATTCGGGCGTCCGCTTCTTCTTGTGGTAGTCCTGCCGGTTGAACTGCGGTTTGCCGACGTTCCGGCGGCGGTCGAGCAGCCGCTGCTCCTCGTCGGAAAGTTCCGGCGTCTTCTCGGTCAGCCCGCGTGGCTGCAGTTCGGTCTCGACGTCTTCTTCGGGTTCTTCTTCCTCGACGGCCTCGTCTTCGATCTCGGCTTCGGTCTCCTCGGAGACTTCGAGGTCGCCGACGTCGGCCTTGATACGGGCCGCGAGCGCGTTGCCGACACCATCGGCCTCCGCCAGGTCGTCCTGGTCGGCTTCCTTGATGTCCTCGATCGATTCGAAGCCAGCGTCACGCAGCGCGTCCGCTTTGCTCGCGCCGACGCCGCTGATATCTTCGAGGTCCTGCGGTTCGTCCCCAGCCGATTCTTGTTCGTCGTCTGCCATCTATCAGGCACCTCCTTTGGCGGGTTTTTCGGTGATGTAGACCCCGTCCTGGAAGACGCGGGTGTCCTTGCCGCTGACGCGCGTCAGCTGCTCGATGTCCGCCGCCGTCTGTCCGACGTCCTCCTTGTCCGGGCCGGACAGGACGAGTTTCTCGTCGTCGACGGAGACCTCGGTCTCACCGTGGATAGTCGTTCGTCGCGCTGCCTTCTCGCCGAGGAAGTTCTCGATGACGACCTCGTCGCCCTCCGAGCGGACCTGCATCGGGAAGTGAGAGTAGAAGACTTCCATCTTGTACTCCCAGCCCTCGGTCACGCCGTGGAAAGCGTTCCGGATGTGGCTCTCGAACGTGCCGACGGTCGCGTTGGTCTTCGCGTCCTCGGCCTCGCTTTCGATCACCACGGTGTCGTCCTCGAGTTCGACGGTCACGTCGGGGTACCAGAGGCGCCGCGAAACGGTGCCTTCCGGTCCATCGACGGTCACGTCGAGATGGTCGACCTCGACGGATACGGGTTCGGGTATTTCCAGTTCGACTCGCATGGTTAGTAGACGTATGCGATCACCTGGCCGCCGATCCCCTGCTCACGAGCCTCGTAGTGGCTCATGATACCGCTGCTCGTCGTCACGACGAGCGCACCGAAGTCCCGAGCGGGGAGATAGCGCTTCTCCCACTTCTCGAAGTCGTCGGCGCCTGCGGCGTAGCGGGGCTTGACGGGGCCACACTCGTTGATCGCTCCTTTCAGTTCGACCTCGAACTGACCGGCTTTGCCGTCGTCGACGTACTCGAAGCCGTCGATGTACCCGCGGTCGTAGAAGACCTCGAGCACGCTGCCGATCTCGTTCGAGGCGGGCGTTACCTCGTGGGTCAGATGACCGACGCTCTCGGCGTTATCGAGCCCAGAGAGCGCGTTGCTGAGTGGATCGTTTCCGGTCATGTTATCGATACTTCTTGAATCCCATGTCGCGGGCGATCTCGCGGAAGCACTGCCGGCACAGGTTGATGTCGTACTTGCCGACGAGTCCCTGTTTGCGACCGCAGCGCTGGCACTCCTCGATCTGGCCGGTACGCTTTGCCGCGTGCTCGCCCGTGTGATCGTTTTCGGTTTCGCTTTCACTCATCTGCGGACTCCTCCACGGTGACGTCGAATGTCGCCTCGAGGAACGCGATCGCGTCCCCGGGCGTCAGTCGGTGGCTCGACGGGATCGATCGGCTGGCCTTGTCACGTTTGGCCACCCGGTAGCCCGGACGCACCAGGTTGACGGTGACGTCCAGCCCGTAGATCCCGACGTTCGGGTCGTACTCCTGGCTGGGGAACTCGGTGTGTTCCTCGACACCGAAGCTGAAGTTCCCCGTGTCGTCGAACTGCGTCGTGGAGAGGTCCGCGAGCGGCAGCGACTTTTCGAGGAAGTCGGAAGCGTCCTCGCCACGAAGGGTCACCTTCGTGCCGATCGGGTCGCCCTGGCGAATCCCGAAGTCGGGTTCGGTCTTCTTCGCCTGGGTTCGGACGCTCTCCTGACCCGTGATCTCCTCGATGATTTCCTCGGCCTTCCCGAGTTCGCGGCCACCGCGACCGACGCCCATGTGGACGACGACCTTCTCGACGCGCGGTTCGCGCATCTCGTGGAAGTCGGCTTCGGCCTCGCTACTCATCGTCATCACCCGTGAAGTTCTCGTCGATCACGACGACGTACTCCTCGATGGTTTCGAAGCCGCCATCGTCGGTGGTGACGCTGATGGTGTTCGGGCCGCTGCCCGGCGTGACGTCGATCGCGTCGATCTCGCCGATCTTGCCGCCGTGGTTGCCACGGACGGCCGTGACGAGCGCGCCCTCCTCGAACGGGAAGTGGGCGACGATCGACTTGTCGTCGTTGTCGACGACGATCGAGTCGTTCGTGCTGTACTCCTCCTCGTCGACGACGACGTTCGTCCCGTCGTGCAGGGTCAACTGGGTGTCGCCACCCGGGACCTGCTGTTTGCCCTCGATCTTGCCGAGGCGGCTTCCGGCGGCCTCGGCGTCGATCTCGGTCAGCGCGAGCCGACCGCCCTCGTCGGGGAAGACGCGGTAGTACTCCTCGCGCCCGGGGAAGGCAACGATGTCGAACATGCCGATCGGGCGCTGTTCGTCGTTGATCGGATCCCCGTTGACGAGGATCGCGTCCTCGCTCAGGGCGTATCGGGCTTCCTTCTTCGAGTCGACGTAGCCGAGCACGTCCCGCAGCAGGACGACGAGCGGCACGCCCTCCTTACCGTGCGGGCCGGCACCGGCCTTGACCGTGAAGACGTCGGTCTTGCGCTCGACCGGCCAGGACTTCGGTACTGACAGTCGTTTCTGGTGGTTCGTCATTCGGTATCACCTTCAAGCCGTGCTTCGCGACGCTCGTCCTCGAGGTCGAGCTCCGTGATGCGGACGTTCGAGGGGTCGAGCGGCCGCGGCACTTCTTCACCGTCGGCCGTCTCGACGGTCACGTCCTCGACGTGGATCGTCCCGTCTTCGAGGATCGCACGCAGGACCTCGCCGCTTTCGCCGGCGTGGTCGCCACGCATGACTTCGACCGTGTCGCCCGCGTTGACGCGGGTGCGACGGGTGTCGTACTCCTCGCGGAGCTCGTCGGACAGCGTCGCGTGGAGCTGCTTCTGTCGCTTGTGCAGCGGGGCACGCTCCGTCTCGGTTCGCTGTTTGTGTGGTTGTCTGGTCATAGCTATACGATCATCGTCGCGGTGGACGCGATTGCTCCGAAGCGTTCTGCGACCTCGCGGGCGATCGGCCCCTTGATCTCCGTGCCTCGGGGCTCTTCGTTCTCGTCGATGATGACCGCCGCGTTGTCCTCGAACTTGAGGCGGGTGCCGTCGGGCCGGCGGATCGGTTTCCGCTGGCGGACGATGACGGCCTCGAGGACCTGCCGGCGCATCTCGGGAGTCCCCTTCGTGACCGAGACGGTCACCTTGTCGCCGAGTCCCGCCTTCGGCTGGCGGTTCTTGGTGCCGTGGTAGCCCGAGACGCTGATGATCTTCAGTTCACGTGCGCCGGTGTTGTCGGCACACGTGACCAGGGATCCCTTCTTCAGTCCCTGCGTGACGTCGGCTTTCATCGCCTCCATCACTCATCACCCTCCGGTTCGTCCGCGGCGAGGTCTTCGTCCGACAGCTCCTGCTCAGGTTCGACCTGGCGAGTGAGCTCGGCGATGTCCTCGGCAGTCGCTTCTTCGGTTACTTCGACGACCACGTGCGATTTGGTCTTCGACAGTGGTCGGGTCTCTGCGATCTTGGCCGTGTCACCGACCGAGAGCGGCTCGAGCACGCCCGGTACGTGAGCCGGGATGCGCGAGCGTCGCTTCATGTAGCGGTCGTACTTCGGGACCGCCACGTCGTACTCTCGTTCGACGACTACGGTCTTCTCCATGTCCGTCGAGACGACCTGCCCTTCGAGGATCTGCCCTCGAACGGGAAGCTCGCCGTAGAACGGACACTTCTCGTAGTCGTATTCCTCCGGGTTTTCCGGTTCCGGAGGGGTTTCAACGTCTAATCCTATTGCCATGGTGAATCACCATTCGTTTCCGTGCGTCGGGCGGGTCGTGAGAGCAGTCGCGAGCCATCGACCGTAACGTAGGCCACGTCCTCGCCGGCAGCGTGGCGGTGGTCCCGCGAGGGGGCATCGCCACGACAGCTAGCGGCATCGCCGCCAGCTCGGTCCGACCTGTCCGATTCATCGGACGTGTCGGGTTGAGTGTCGGCCAGTTTGGACGCGGTCCCCGACCCCTTCGCGGAGTCGGCGGCGTCATCTGTGATCGCGAACTCGAACGTCGAGCCCGATTTCGGTACCATGACGACCCGAGATTCGCCGTCGTCACGAACTTCGATGGACAGGGTGTTCGTCGTCTCGATGACGACACGCCCCGCTATGCCGACCCGCGAGGGATCGTCGCTCTCGACGATCCGCACGGGGAGGCCGTTGAGTTCGTGTCGCGGCAGTGTCTCGGGTGTCAGTGGCATTCGTTTATTCGTCGTCGAAATCGCCTTCCTCGCTCTGGATCGTCTTGATCCGAGCGATCGTGCGACGCAGTTCGCCGATCCGGCCCGGGTTCTCCGGGGCCCCACCGGCCGCGAGGACGGACTTCTGGTTCAGCAGTTCCGTCTCGAGTTCGTCGAGTTCTTCCTCCCGTTCGGCGGGCGTCATGTCGCGGATCTCTTCGACGTGGAGGATCGCCATCAGGCGTCACCCCCCTCGTCTGCATCTCCCTCGTCGTCCATCTCGGCGACGAGTTCCTCGGCTTCCGCTTCGACGTCTTCCTCGAGTTCGTCGAGGTCCTCCTCGATCGGCGACTCGTCGGGAATCTCGACGTCCTCGTCCTCGCTGGCCTCGACTTCTTCCTCGATGACTTCCTCGACGTCTTCATCGAGTTCGGGCTCGGGCTCGTCGGCCTCGTCGGCCGCGGCTTCGACGCCGGCGTCGGCCGCGTCGGTCTCCTCGGGTTCGCCCTCGAGCAGTTCCTCGACGCCTTCGGCCTCGTTGGCCTCGACGGCGTCCGGCACGACTTCCTCGGGATCGAGGTCCTCGTGGATCTGGAAGTCGTCGGGCAACTCGGCACCCGGCGGGATGATCTTGACGTTGACCCCGATGGTGCCGAGTTTCATGACCGCGACGCCCTGGCCGTGGTCGACGACCTCCTCTGCGGGTTCGCCGTTGTGCTTGATGTAGCCACGGTTGAACTTCTCGACGCGCGATCGTGCGCCCGTGACCTTCCCCGAGAGGACGATCTCGGCGCCGAGTGCGCCGGCCTCCATGATCCGGTCGATCGTCGTGTGACCGGCCTTCCGGAAGTACCAGCCGCGCTCGAGCGCGTTGGCCAGTCGGTCCGCGACGATCCGTGCATTGAGGTCGGGTTCGTCGACCTCCTGGACGTCGATCTGGGGGTCCTCGAGGTTGAACTTCTCCTCGAGGGCCGTCGTGACCTTCCGGATGTTCTCGCCGCCTTTGCCGATGACCATCCCCGGCTTCTCGGCCTTGAGGACGATCTGGGTTCCCATCGGCGTCTTGGCGACGTCCATGCCACCGTAGCCCGCGCGGCCGAGTTCTTCGGCGAAGAACTCGTCGATCTGTGACCGCTGCAGGCCGTTTTCGATGAACTGGTGTTCGTCAGCCATTAGCTATCACCTTCTTCGTCCTCTGTTCCGTCCTCGCTGACGACGATCTCGACGTCGACTTCCGGCGTGTTCCAGGAACTCGCCCGCCCCATCGCGCGGGGCTTGCGACCGACCGACTCGCCGACCTTGTGGGCGGCGACGTGGACGATTTCCATCGACGATCCGTCGAAGCCCTGGTGGTCCGCGTTGGCTTCGACGTTCTCGAGGAGATCGAGGAACGCCCCCGAGACCTTCTCGGGGTAGCGGCCGGCGTCCCAGCCGTCGATGTCCGAGCGGTGACCGACGCCGCTGTTGTGCGAGCGAAACGGCACGGACTGCTCTTCGTCGATCACGTCCTGCAGGTACGCCCGGGCGTCTTCGACGGTTCGGCCCTTGATCTCGCGGGCGACCTCCTTGCTGTGCTTGTGGCTCATGTGACGCTCCCGGAGCATCGCTTTCGCGGTCGCGTCCGGGTCCGCGTCGACTGAGTAGTTGATTCCCATGCGTAGATCACTTCAGTGGGACGAACTTCGAGGAACGAGTCGCGCCGATACCGGCCTGTCCGTGTTCGACGGACGTTCGGGTTAGCTGGAACTCGCCGAGATAGTGTCCGATCATCTCGGGTTCGACGCGGACGCGTTCGAAGGACTGTCCGTTGTAGACCTCGAAGGTCAGCCCGACGAACTCCGGTACCACCGGCATGTCGCGCAGGTGCGTCCGGATCGGCGCGTTCGTCGTCTCTTCCTCGTCTTTCTCGCGGGCCTCCTCGAGAAGCTTCTGCTTCTCGACGGAGAGTCCGCGTTCGATACTTCGCCGCTTGCGAGCGGGTAGCAGTTCCGCAACCTCGTCGAGCTCCATGTTCTGCAGCTCCTCGAGCGTGTGGCCGCGGTAGGTGAACTCACCTTCGCGACCGGTTCTGTACTCCTGGCTCATTTGTCTCCACCTCGACCGGTACGGCGCGAGGAGATGTCACCCACTTTCCGTCCCGGCGGGGCGTCCCGCGAGATGGACTTGGGCTTGCCGGGGTGCTGTCGGCCGCCACCACCGAACGGGTGGTCGACGGCGTTCATCGCGACACCGCGGACGCGGGGCCACTTCGTGCCCCGGGCTTTCATCTTGTGGTACTTGTTCCCTGCCTTGACCATCGGCTTCTCCGTGCGGCCCCCACCGGCGACGACGCCGATGGTGGCTCGGCACTGCGGATCGAGGCGCTTGACCTCGCCGCTCGGCAGCTGGACGACCGCCGCGTTGCGGTCGTGGGTGATCAGGTCCGCGTTGACACCCGAGGAGCGGGCGAACTTGCCGCCGTCTCCCGGGTTCGCTTCGACGTTACAGACCGGCACCCCTTCCGGAATCTCCGCGAGCGGAAGCGTGTTGCCGGGCTTGATCTCCGCCGAGACGCCGACCTGGATCTCCTCGCCGACGGTGACTCCTTCGGGAGCGAGGACGAGGCGCTGATCGCCGTCCTCGAATTCGACGGCCGCGACGGGAGCCGATCGGGCTGGGTCGTGTTCGATGTCCACGATCGTCCCGCGGACCACGTCGTCGTCTTCTTCCTTCTTGTGGTCGAGCTTCGCCTTGTAGCGGTGCGACGGAGCACGGAACGTCGGCGTCCCGCGTCCACGTCGTTGTCCGAGGATGCGTCGTCCCATCGTCAGAACACCCCGATTCTCGAGGCGACTTCCTGGGCGTCGTCGTCCGCGGACAGTTTGACGGTTGCTTTCTTCTTGCCGTTCATGGTCACTTGCGTGTTGACGTTGTCGACCGTGATGTCGAAGCGAGCTTCGACCTCGTCACGGATCTCCGGCTTGGTCGCGTCCGGGTTGACGACGAACTGGAGCTTGTTCTCGAAGTCCATGTCGTTCATCGCCTTCTCCGTGACCAGCGGGTGTTCGATGATCGAACTCATCGGTCCGCCACCTCCTCGAGCGCGCTCTCGGTCCAGACGGTCAGGCGACCGGGCTGTGCGCCCGGTGCCAGATCCTCCGCGTTGACCTCCGCGGCCGTCGCGACGTCCGCGCCGGCGAGATTCCGGGCCGCACGGGACGGGCCGGTCTCGCTCGAGGTCACGAACAGGATCGACGACGGCTCCTTGTACTTGCGTCCGCGGGTCTTTCCGCGACCCGATCGGACGCCCCGACCCTCGTCGGCGCGTTCGATGTCCGCGTCGAGGCCGGCGGCCTCGAGGAACTCGACGACCTCTTTCGTCTTCTCGAGGTCCTCGAACTCGTCGGAGACGACGACCGGAATGTCGGCGTCGTCGTCGAACTCGTGGCCGCGCTCGGCGACGAGGTCGGCGTCGGTCGTCGCAGCGATCGCGCTGCGGACGGCCAGTTTCTTCTCTTTCGTGTTGATCGATTCAGTCCAGTCCTTCTCGGCTTTCGGCGGGTGGGCCTTGCGTCCCTTGACCGTCTGGGGAACGCGACGACCGCGTCCGTCCTGTCGCGGGACGTGGGCCATCCCCCGGCCGCTGCCGAACGATTCCGCCGGCGTTCGCATGCCGGCGAACTCGTCGGCGCCGTAGTCCTGTTTCCGGTTTGCCTGGGCGACACGGACCGCGCGGGCGATCAGGTCCGGGCGGTACTGGGTCTCGAAGACCGCCGGGAGCTCGACCTGCCCCGCGTCCGAACCGTCCAGGTCTCGTACTGTTGCGTCCATAGTTTGCTAGTTTAGCCCTGGTTGGATGCGGTGGAGACGTAACGCACCTCGGGATCGAGGCGCGGCTGGTCTCCGGGTCGGATCGCCGGGCGGAAGCGTACGAGACGCTGTTCCGGCCCGGGGAGCGAGCCCTTGATCAGCGCGTGCGGTCCGTCGACTTCGCCGTAGTTGACGAAGCCGCCGTCGACCGTCGCGTCAGCCCCGTCGCCGATGTCGACGAGGCGCTTGTTCAGTTCCGTCCGCTGGTGGTAGCCGGTCTGGCCCTGCTGCGGGACCGTCGACCGGACGCGGGACGGATTCCAGGGACCGAGGTTCCCGATGCGGCGGCGCCAGCCTTGCCGGGCGTGTTTGCCCTTGCGTTTCTGGACGCCCCAGCGCTTGACGGGACCCTGGGTTCCTTTCCCTTTCGTGACGCCGCTCGCGTCGACGTACTCGCCGGCGCGGAACACGTCGTTCATGACGTGTTCGCCGCCGCCGTCCTCGAGCAGTTCGAGGGCGTAGTCGACGCGCTCCTCGACGGAGCCGCCGCCAACGCGCGTTTCCATCACGTCCGGCTTCTTCTTGGGTACCGAGGGAACGTCCCCGGGAACCGTGTGCGTGATGACTCGCACGTCGTCGACGCGCCCCTCCTCGAGGAGGCCGCGGAGTTCGTCCGCGGCTGCGTCGGTGTCGTAGTCGTCACCGGGGAGGTCGAGGACGCGATCGAGTTCGGCAACGAACTCGTCGGTCCAGACCTCGGTGACCGGCTTCTTGCCGTACGGGGTGTCTTCGTACGCTCGCAGAGCGACCGCGCGCATCGGCGGCGTCTCCACGATCGTCACGGGGACGGTCTGTTCCATCCCCTCGGTCGGCGAATTCGCTTGGTCGTCGACCATGACGACGTGGGTCATGCCGGCTTTGTAGCCCGCGAAACCCTGGAGCGTCGGCTGTCCGTCGTCGTCCGGCCACGAGTTGAAGCGCGGGACCTCGCTGGTCGCACGCTTTCGTGGGCCGAACCCGAGTGAGCCTTTGCGTGGTGCGTTTGATTGTGGCATTCTATCACTCTCTCAGTGAGAGGGGAGCGAGGGTCGCGAACAGAGCCTCCTCCGTTCGCACGACCTCGCTTCCCTGATCCGGAACCGTGTTCAGCCAGAGGTCGAACCCCGGATCGGCTGTGGGTTCGACTCCGTCATCCCCGTCGGCCCCTGCGTCGTGTGCAGCAGCGACGGCGGATGCCTCGATTCCGAGGATGTCCGGCAGCCCTCTCTCGGGCGCGCCGAACGCGACGGTCATCCCGTCCCGTTCGACCCGTCCGGCCAGCGTCGCGAGCCGTCCCACGGTGAGGTGCTCACCGTACCGGGACGACGCGATGCGAACGCCGGCGTCCTCACGGCCGAGTGCTGTCGAAAGGTCCGTCCGCTCGACCGACAGCCCCGGGAGGGGCTCGTCGACGAGTTTCGCCCGGACCGGTCGTCGCGAAGAGATCCTGACGGTCACGCGCTCCCCCTCGTCGACCTCCATTTTCGGAGGCGTGTTGAGGGAGATCGGGTGTTGCAAGCCGCAATTGACCCGGACGCGCCCTTCAGGTCCGACCTCGGTCACGATCCCTTGTCTTGACGACCCCGAACCGTCTGATTCGGAGCCGGTCTGTGACGTGGCGCGGAGCGGCGGCAGTACGCCCGCGTACTCCAGTTCGTCCCGCATCCCCCAAACCTCGTTGCGGAGGTACGGGGGCGTCGCGGCGTACCGCAACACTGTGCTTACGAACCCGCCGTCGAACCGCCCGGTTTCGCCCTCCCGATCGGGGAAGATGATCAGGCGATCGGCCCGGAAGATGGTCGCCGCGCGGGCGACGTATCCGAGTTTGCGAGTCGCCTCGCGTTTGTCCTCGGCCTCCCGGGTGAGCGACGACGGCACGAGTACGCTGACGGTCATGCCGTGACGCTTCGGCGCCGCGTCACTAGACTGTAGCGATGTGTTGCCGACAGGGTCGTAAAAGGATAGCGGATTCGATCCCGGCTGTGAGCCGTTCACAGGGTTGAATTCGTGAGATACAGGTTCTCAAGAGAATACGTCGATTGCGGTGACGTGTGTGGCCGATCGGATGGGGCTCGCGAACGCGCACGCAAATGACGCTCCGATCGGTCGACGGGCGACCTTTGGTACGCCGTCGACACCCACGCCTGATACGATTCGCAACCCTTATACATCCATCCCGGATTAGGTGTAAGTGCAACAGGGCGCTGGTAGTGTAGTGGTATCACGTGACCTTGCCATGGTCACAACCTGGGTTCAAATCCCAGCCAGCGCACTTCTCCGAACACAACATCTCGAGCGTTGCATAGCAACGCGAGTATCCGTGTTCGGCGAACTCGTTCTCGATTTGAATCGGACGTGGTCCAAATCTCAGCCACCGCTTCTCCGGATTCAATTCGGCGAACGTCTGCCGGCAGGTGTCGCAGCGCGTTCGCCGAACCGACACGGGACTCGTTGCCGACTGAGGACTGCGATCTCAGCCGAGAGGTCTCGAAACGGCGATCCGGAACGGGTACGGCGATCGTAGGGACTGACTACTTCGCCTGCTCCCAAGGCGCCGTCTCGACGGCGACGAACTCGAACTCCTCGGGAAGTCGGTTCTCGACGTACACGCGGTCGCGTCGCCAGGGAGGGAATCGACGACGCACCATCTCGTGCGGTTCGGTCGTGCGAGTGAACAGGGGCGGGTACGGATGTCATGCTCGTCTGATGTCGAGCAGCAGCGCAAAAACGGTCCCGCGGCGGCCCAGGATTTGGGGCGACGTCGATCCGTCCGCCGATCAGCCCGATCACGAGTCGTCGGATATCGATCCGCTGCCGCGAGTCGGGTCGAACTCGAGTTGGAACTCGCCGGCATCGGTGACTTATCTCCTGTTCGTGGGAATGGATGGTCGCATCGCCGCGTTTCAGGGCGGGTTGGTCCTCGGCTACTTCCTGCGAGTGTGGGAGAACGTGACCGCCTACGAGCGGATCCTTGACGAAGAAGCGGCACAGGAGGCCGAAGCGGCGGTCGCGGACGAGATCGAGGACCAGATCCCGGCCGAAGTCGAGGAACAACTCGCCGACGACGCCGAGACGGAACTTCTCGATCGATTCGGCGAGATCGACGAGGAACTGGCGGACGAACTCCGTGAGAAACTGGAAGAACAGACCCGATCATAACGCCGTGACGGCTTCGAGCCCCGTTGACGTGCGAGAACAAAGTACTGTTCGATTTCCTCCCGATTCGACGTAGTAGTCGTAACAAAATAACGACAGATACAGAACGGATATCGAGACTATTTCGAGAGATAGTGTGTTCTGGCGCCTATTAATTCACGCCTGTTAAAATATATCGGACTGCGATTGGCTTTTATACTCCGAGTTACTACAATGCAATCGACGATTGAACGGCATTTCCTCCTATGCGAACAGAACTGACACACGACGACGACGCAGACGAATACCAGTACGATCAGACTAACGGCCGTTACGTCTTCCATCACGACAGCGACGGCAGTGCGACGATCACCGCGACGATCGTCCACGCGCTCGCGTCGATCGCCGAGACCGACGTCTCGCAGGGGGAATTCTCGCTCTACGACAGCGTCGATCCGGACGCCCTGGACCGGATCTTCAGCAAGAAAGCCGACGGTACCGAACGATCCGGTGGTCACGTGGCGTTCACGGCCCTCGAACACGAGGTGTTTGTCTACGCGAACGGTGACGTCATCATCTATCCGCCGTCACAGACGCGGCGCTAACTCCGAGCGGTTCTGTTTTCGCGGGTCGATCGACGAGTAGCCGCGGCCGGATCCGATAACCAGATACCCGATAGCTGGCAGGGAGCGGATTTACGACCCCTGCGATCGTCACGAACGGGTATGACGGTCGTTGCACTGTTGAGCGTCGCACCGGTGATCGAGGACAGCATGGCAGGAGAGGTCGCGAAGGCCGTCGCGGCGCTCGAGGAGTACGACGTGGAGTACGAGACGAATCCGATGGGAACCGTGATCGAGGCCGACAACACGGACGAACTGTTCGCGGCCGCGCAGGCCGCCCACGACGCCGTCGACGGTGATCGGGTGAGCACCGTGCTCAAGATCGACGACAAACGATCGCGTGAGACGTCCGCCCAGGACAAAGTCGACGCCGTCGCCGAGGAACTCGGTCGCCGGCCGACCAGCACCGAGTAGCGTCGGACGGGCGGTTGTCGGGTCGACGATGCCCGGGCTCCACCGAGACTGGACCGTTTTCCGAGAACGGAACGCTCAACTCAGCCCAGTGAATACTCGCGCCCATGGACCAGACCACACTCGACGTCACCGGTATGGCCTGTGATGGCTGCGAACAGAACGTCACCGAGGCGCTCGAAGCGCTCGAGGGGATCTCGTCGGTTACAGCGAACCACGAAGCCGACCAGGTGCGCGTCGAACACGACGAGGAGGCCGTCGACGAGGAGACGATCGCCACGACGATCGAGGACGCGGGATACGAGGTCACCGCGTAGCGATCGACGGCGGGCCCGCGGCGGACCGGTCGGAACGTCGACGGCGGCCGATCGGCCGACTGGACGGACGGTCGTCGAACCACGACGAACTGACAAACTGTTTTAGGACGGCGGCTGAAGGCTGTGACATGGAGAGTCTCAATCGGATGGCGATCGAACTGGTCGACGAAGCCCTCGAGTACGCCGAGGAGTTGAACGTCGGGGGGTACGATCTCGAGAACGAGGCGACGGTGCTCGACTTCGGGGTCGAGTTCGACGGCGGCGTCGAGGCGGGGCTCCTGCTGACCGAGATCCAGACGGCGGGGATGGCGACGCCGAGCCACGCCCTCGGCGAGATCGCCGGCACGCCGATCCCGTTCGTCGAGTTGACGACCGACCAGCCGGCGCTGTCGCTGCTGTGCTCCCAGAAGGCGGGCTGGGAGCTGACGACGACGGACTTCGAGGGACTCGGAAGCGGTCCGGCCCGGGCGCTGGTCGCCGAGGAGGAGGAGTTTCGCCGGATCGGCTACACGGACGCGTTCGACCTGACCGCACTCGCGATCGAAACCGACGAATTGCCGCCCGAATCCGCCGCCGAACAGGTCGCCGACCTCGCGGAAGTCGAGCCCAGTAGCGTGTTCCTGCTGGCCTACCGGACTGCGAGCCTCGTCGGCTCGATCACGAACGCCGCGCGTGCGGCCGAACTCGCCACCTTCCGACTCTCCGAACTCGGGTACGATCCCCTCGATATCGTCTCCGCGACGGGGCGTGCGCCGGTCGCACCGGTTGCGGAAGACGAACAGACGGCGATCGCCCGCACGAACGACGCGATCGCGTACGGCGGGACGGCCCACCTGACGGTTCGCGAGGACGCGGATTTCTTCGCCGACGCCCCGTCGACGGTCGCCGACGACCACGGCCGCCCGTTCGGCGACATCTTCGACGAACTCGACTGGGACTTCTCGGAGGTCCCCGCGGACCTGTTCGCGCCCGCGACGGTGACGATCGACGTCCTCGGCGGCCCGACCTACGCCCACGGCGAGACCGACGAGGAACTGCTCGCCGACTCGTTCGACCTCTAACGGTGCGGTTTCCACCGGTCTTCAGATCCGCGATCGGCCCCGCTCGTCCCCGTCCCGGCGGGATGGTTTTTTGTCCCTTCCGCGCGAGTCCCCGACCGTGACCGGGGACGTCGACGCGATCTGTTTCGATCTCGACGACACGCTCTGTACGTATCGGCGGTCGGGTGCGGACGTTCTCACGCGGGCGTTCGACCGCGCCGGCGTTGCCCGGCTGTGGGCAGTCGAGGAGTACCACGATCTGTACAGTGACTATCTCGCCGAGAGCACGGACGCCGACGATCTTCGCCGGCGGTGCTTCGCGGAACTCGCAGTTGACGCCGGCCACGACCGCGAGACCGGTCGGGTCGTCGCCGACGAGTTCGCCGCCGTCCGCGACCAGGAAGCCGTCGATCCCCTTCCCGGTGCGCGCGAGGCCGTCGAGGCCCTGTCCGATCGGTACCGACTGGGGCTCGTCACCAACGGCGCACCCGAGATGCAACGGACCAAACTCGAGGCGATCGGCCTGGCGGACTCGTTCGAGACGGTCGTCTACGCAGGGTACGATACGCCGGCGAAACCGGCCGCCGAGCCGTTCACGACCGCGCTGGACGCGCTCGAATCGACGCCCGGTCGGGCGGTCCACGTCGGAAACTCCCTCTCGTCGGACGTCGCCGGTGCGCGGGCCGCCGGGCTCCGATCGGTGTGGGTCCCGTTCGAAAACCGGTCGACCGGGACTCCCGATCCGACGCCGGACTACACGCTCGAAACGCTCGCCGACCTCGCGACGCCGCCGTGGTGAGCGCCGATCGGCCGATTTTTGGCCACGTAATGAGAGGCGGGAGTCGATGACCGATCGCGCGATCAACTTCCAGGAGATCGTCGAACACGTGCGAGCGGGGCCCGCCGACGGAGCCGCGATCGTGACCGTCGACGGCGACGGGCCGATCGACGTCTGTCAGCGCCTCTTCGAAGGGGTGCGTGAGCGAACCGACCCGACGGCGTGTGAGTTCTACACGAGTCCGAACGTCCGCCGCGAGATGGAGCGGCGGCTGATCGGCGACGACGTCGCCGTCGAGTCCGAGGCGTTCCTCGAGCGCCGGATCCGGACGGACGTTTCGATGCCAGACGACGCGATCCTGTTCATGCACCCCGACGCCGTCACCCTCGGCGGGACGATCACCGGTGTCCACCCCGTCGGAGTGGGGACGCTCTCGATACCGGACGACGACCAGCCGCGAATTTGAACGCGGGCGCGGGAGCTGTCGATGTCGGTGACGCGTCGATCGCAGGGATACCGTAGCGAACGGAGAGAACGGCGGATCGAAACGTCGGGAGGATGGATCAGTCGACGGGAGTGACGCCGGTCACGGTCCCGACGCCCTTGCTACGGCCCTCGCGGAAGACGAACTTCTGGCCTTCCTCGACGAGATACGGCCGGAATTTGAACCGGACGGTGGCCTTGCCCGTATCACCCGGCAGCAGGCGGCCGTCTTCGGGATAGAAGGCCGCCGCTTCGCCGATCGTCTCGAGGTGGACGACTGGTTCGTAGCCGTCGCCGATCCGGGTGGGATGGTTGAGCACCATGACTTCGGCCTCGAACTCCCGGATCGGCTCCGGGTCGGCGTCTGCCGGGAGCAACACCATGCCGCGCTCGACGGCGCTCTCCTTGATCCCCTTGAGGGCGATGCCGACGATCCGGCCCGCTTGCGCCCTGTCGACCTGGTGATAGTGCATCTCGATCGATCGGACCTCGACGTCCTGGAAGCGGCCGTCCGGCATCGGGCCGATGAGGAGTTCGTCGCCGGCCTCGACCTCGCCCGACATGACGGTCCCCGAGGCGACCGCCCCGACGCCGGTGACCGAGTAGCTTCGATCGACGTACATCCGGAACTCGCCGGTGTCCCGGGACGTCTTGGGGAGTCGATCGAACAGTTCGTCCAGGATGTCGAGGCCGTCCTTCGTGATGGCGCTGGTCGCGACGATCGGGACGACCCGTTCGTTGACCTCTTCGACGGCGGCGTCGACGCCGTGGCGTGCGACTCGTAGCGGCGACTTGTCGACCTCTCGGAGGAGGCGTTCGACCTCTCGCTCGACCTCCTGGACGCGCTCGTCGTCGACGACGTCGGTCTTCGTGATCGCGACGATCGTCGGCAGATCGGTCGCCAGCAGGACGCCGAGGTGTTCCCGCGTCGTCCGTGTGGGACCGTCGTCGGCGGCGACGACCAGCAGTCCGTAATCGAGTTTCTGCCCGACGAGGCCGCGGATCGTCGTCCGGAGCCACGGCTCGTGACCGACGGTGTCGACGAACGACACGAGGCGATCGGCCTCCTCGACCACTTCGGCCCGATCGGCCTTGCGGTTCGGGTTTCGGACGCGAACGGGACCGTCGTCGTCGAAGCCGTAGACGGCGTAGGAGAGGTCCGCCGAGAGGCCGCGCTCGACCTCGTGAGGCTGGACGTCGAGATACGTGCGCGTGGCCCCGTCGCCGTCGTCCGCCTTTCCGGTGACGAGCGAGCCCACCAGCGTACTCTTCCCGTGATCGACGTGGCCGGCCGTCCCGACGACGACGTGTTCGTCGTCGGTCTCGAGGACGGCCCCGTCGTGGATCGTCGCGACGCCGACCAGTCCGTCTTTCACGCCCCACGTCTGCACGTCGTCGATGTGTGCGTCGGCTTCCTCCGCGAGGAGCGAGAGCACGTCCATCGACTCGGAGAAGTCGTCGGGATCGATGCCGGCGAGGCCGCCGTCGTCCGTCACCCCGACGACGTACGTCGCCTCGCCGTCTCCGGACAGGAGCCGGTGTCGCAACTGGGCAGCCAGACTCTCCCGTCGTCCACCCTCGAGGTGGACGTCCCGTAAAAGGCGTTCCTTGAACTCGACGTTGCCACCGTCCTGTTCGCCACGGTCCAGGGCTCGCTCGAGGAGAGCCCGGTCACGGCTCATATCGCCCGGTAGTCGCTCACATGGCAAAAGCCTTCTCGTGCGATGGTAACATATGGCAAGATAGTGGGTCGTGAGACGGGACCGCGATCGAAGCCACCGTCGGTCACCGCACGCTCGATCGGACGTCTCGATCCGGAATTCGTCGCCACCGGAGTTCGCCGTCGCCACCGGAATTCGTCGTCGCCACCGGGATCGGAATGCCGGGCCCGCTTTCAAGCCTCTCGAGACCGTAGCCGATGCTATGAGTATCAGCGGGCTCTGTCAGATCTGCGAATCCCGCCCCGCCGAACAGCGGTGTCGCAACTGCGGGACTCTCGTCTGTGAGGCCCACTACGAGCAAGGGAAGGGGCTGTGTGCCGACTGTGCCGCACAGGCCCAGCCCGATCAGAACGAGGACGTCGACGTACACCGGTTCTGAGCCGTGGCTCCGCGAGTGAACAGTCACGAGGGGGCCCTCCCGTGACGTCGATCCGGGATTTGCTCGGCGAGTCGCTGGCCGTCGGCGAGACGTTCTGTCTCGTCCTCGAGGAGCGTGACGATCGGCTCGTCGCCACGCATCCCCACGACGCCAGCCCGCTCGACATCGCCGTCGTCGAGGGGCTGGACCTGCTCGAAGAACGACCGCCGACCGATCCCGTCGAGGTCGAGATCGTCGGCCGACTCGTCGGCGATCGGATCGCGGGGCGAGTCGTCGGGCTCGACTGTTCGAATCCCGAAAACGAGGCGTGATCGATCCGTCGTTCGCGACGGTTACACAAATTCGAGGAGAAAGCCCACGACTGCAGTCGTGGGAGTAGTCACTCGCGGTACTGGTTCAGGCGTCGTTTCAACCGTTTCGCCGCCTGGCCGCTCGCCGCGGCGAACCCCTCGCCCTCGTCTTCGCCCGCGAAGATGATCCCCCGCGAGGAGTTGACGAGGCCGATACCGTCGGCCAGACCGTACTCGACCGCCGCTTCGGCGTCGCCACCCTGTGCGCCGACGCCGGGGACGAGGAAGGGCAGGTCGGGAACCCGTTCACGGATCGCCTCGAGCTCGTCGGGGGTCGTCGCGCCGACGACGAGGCCCACGTTGTCGTTCTCGTTCCACAGGTCAGCCAGCGCGGCGACCCGTTCGTAGACGGCTTCGCCGCTCGCGAGTTCGAGGTCCTGCAGGTCTTCGCCACCCGGATTGGAGGTGCGACAGAGGACGAACACGCCGGACTCCTCGTCCGCCAGGAACGGCTGCAGGGAGTCCCGGCCCATGTACGGGTTGACCGTGATGGCGTCGACCGTCTCGAGCATCTGGGCGTACTGGCGGGTCGTGTTCCCGATGTCGGCCCGTTTGGCGTCCAGGAGGACGGGGACGTCCTTCCCGTGGGCGTACGCGATCGTCTCCTCGAGGGCGCGCCAGCCGTCCGGATCCTCGTAGAAGGCCGCGTTGGGTTTGTACACCGCAGCGTGGTCGTGGGTCGCGTCGATGATCCGACGGTTGAACGCCCACCGGGGAAGATCGTACTCTCGCAGGTGGTCCGGGATGCGCGACGGATCCGGGTCGAGTCCGACGCTCACGACGCTGTCGACCGTGTGGATCCGGTCGTGCAGTCGATCGAAGAAGTTCATGGACGCGAGTGGCCGCCCGACGGTCGAAAAGGTTGCCATACGGTCTGACACCTGCCGGATCGGTCGTCACTCGAAGCGACCGATTCCTGTGAGTGAATCACTCTCTAACTCCAAATTCTTTAGACAGTACCTACTTCGTGACCATTGTCGACGATCACGGTATGCAACTACAACGGCAGATGACGTCGTTTACACGACTCGGTCGGCTCCGGGATCGCGTTCGATCGACGCTCTCCCCGGAAACTGACGGGGCCGCGAGTACGGCGGACGCCGACCGACGGGATGAGGGATCGGAGCCGACGGATTCGTCCGCACGCTCCGTCGGGAACCTCTTCCATTGCTCGACCTGCGCCGTCGTCTACATCGCCGCCGAAAAACAGGTCTGCTCGGAGTGTGAGTGCGAGGTCGAACAGGTTCGATCGACGCTCGCGTGCCGGTAAGGGCGACGATCCCGCGTATCAGCACGATCGACCTCGCGTGTGTCAGCAATCCGATCGCCGCTCAGGCCTCGAGCACTTCGACCAGGTTGTCCTCGGGATCGCGGAGGAACAGGATCGAGGTGCCGGTCCCGGTGGTTCGCGGCTCGCTGATCGTCGGAACGTCGTCGGGGAGGTCGTCGTAGAACTCGTCGAGGTCGTCGACCTCGAAGCCGACGTGTGTCGCGCCCGGTTGGTTGAGCCCGGCGGCCGGTGATTCGCGCGCTACCGGTTCGTACTCGACGAGTTCGAGTCGCACCCCGTCGGCAGCGAGGTGAACGAACCGGGCACTCGCTCCGTCGACGCCGACGGCGTCGGCGAACGCCTCGCCGTCGACGCTGAACCTGTCGGTGACGTCGAGTCCGAGGACGTCCCGGTAGAACGGCAGGGTCGCTTCGAGATCGTTGACGGTGATACCGACGTGATGGGCGCCGAGAGCTGTCATCGGATGGACCGTACGACCCTGCAGGAAAAACGCTTCCGTCTGATCGGTCAGACGCGTCGGGAAGAGAATCGATCCGAACGGGGTCGGCCCAGACGACGACTCTCGGGACGCGACACCGGCAGCCGGGGCCCTGGGTCGCCGTCACGATCGGTCCGGGGCCGAGTCCGTCGCCCCGTCCGAGAGCGAATCGGTAACGGCTGACGGTGGCGGTGGAGCCGTCTCCGAGCGTTCCGTCGACGGATCGTCGTCCCCCGAACAACGTTTTGAGGAACGTGATCGTTTCTCATTCCATGGCGCACACAGCTGTGATCGCCGGCGTCGGTCCCGGACTCGGAGAATCGCTCGCCCGCAAATTCGTCGACGAGGGCTGTCGAGTCGGCCTGTTTGCCCGCTCGACGGACTACCTCGAGGAGCTTGCGACCGACCTCGGTGACGACGCGGTCGCCGTGCCGACGGACATCACGGATCCGGAAGCGGTCGAGGCGGGCTTTCGGGAAGTTCGCGACGCGTTCGGCCCCGTCGATATCCTCGTCAATCACGCGAGCGGCGGATCGTGGAAGGGAGTTCGGGACGTTTCCCCGGACGAGTTCGAACGAGCGTGGCGCGTCTCCGCGTACGGCGCCCTGCTGTGCACACGGGAGGCCGTCGACGACATGCTCGCCGAGGACGGTGGCACCGTCGTCTTCACCGGCGCGACCTCGGCGGTTCGCGGTCGCGGCGGCGCGCTCGGTTTCAGCGCGGCCAAGTTCGCAGTCCGGGGGATGGCCGAATCGTTGGCCCGCGAGCTCGGCCCCGACGGGGTTCACGTCGCCCACGTCGTGATCGACGGCCAGATCGAACCCCCGGCAGTCCGGGAGTCACAACCCGATCGTGAGGGGGCGGAGTTCCTCGATCCGGACGCGATCGCGGATTCGTACTGGCACCTCGTCACGCAGGATCGATCGGCGTGGACGCTCGAACTCGATCTCCGGCCGCACGTGGAGGAGTTTTGAGGGGACGGCTCACTCGGCGTTGGGCTAGCATTATTTTCGCGGCGGCCAACCGCTCGGTATGACGCGCGTTGCGCTCATCGCTCACGACGAGAAGAAACCGGATCTGATCGAGTTCGCGCTGAATCACGAAGCGCAGTTGCGGGAATACGACCTGCTCGCGACCGGCACGACCGGGCAGCGACTGATAGAAGCGACGGACCTCGACATCGAACGCAAGGAGTCGGGACCGCTCGGCGGAGACCTCCAGATCGGGGCGGAAGTCGCGGCCGATCTGCTCGACGGGATCGTCTTCCTGCGCGATCCGCTACGGGCCCAGCCGCACGAACCGGACATCTCGGCGCTGTTGCGGATCTGCGACGTCCACGACACCGCGCTGGCGACGAACCTCGCGTCCGCGGAGTTCCTGATCGAGGGACTGGCCGAGTAGTCGCCGACCGATCCCTACCCGGGTGATCACCGCCACCGATCCTGTCGCCCCACTCACCAGTGTCACGTCCTTTATTATCGCACAGTCCGCTCATTCGTGTATGACCATTTACGAGAGCGACCTCCCCGGCGTCGGGAAGAAATTCGAGGTCGAACTCGACGACGGCAGTCGTCTCGTCATCGTGACCCACAATACGGGGAAACGGGAGGTCTACATGAAGGCGAGCGCGGACGCCGACGGCGACAAACTGTTCGAGGCGTCCGATCGGCTCGCCCGCAAGATCGGCACGATCCTCGAGGGGGCGTACTTCCAGCCGGTCCAGACCGAGCAAGTGGAGACGATGCTCTCCGACGAGACCTACCTCGAGTGGTACGGCGTCACCGAGAACGCCGAAATCGCCGGACAGAGTCTCGCCAAAGCGCGGGTGCGCGAGCGTACGGGCGTCTCCATCGTCGCCATTCAGCGCGGGGACGAGCTGATCTCGCCGCCGACGCCGGAGACGGTACTCGAGGTCGGCGACACGCTCGTCGTCATCGGCGACCGCGAGGATTGCCTCGAGTTCGAGGCGTTACTCGGCGACGATCACAGGGCCTGAACAACCGATGCTGGCAACGTCGGAGGTGAGACCCAGTGGCAGCTGAATCGACCGCACTGATCGACCTCGGCGTCCTGTTCGCCGCCGTGGCGATCGCGGGCCTCGTCGCACAGCGGATCAACCAGTCCGTGATTCCCTTCTACATCCTCGTCGGGATGGTGCTTGGCGAGTACGTGCTCGGACGGCTCGACTTCCCGGCGCTTCTGGGTACGGAACTCGTTCCGCACGGCTCCGAACTCGCGCTCCTCGAGACCGAGTTCATCTACCTCGGTGCGGAGATCGGGATCGTCCTCCTGCTCTTCTTCCTCGGACTGGAGTTCAACCTCGATCGACTGATCGCCGCCAGAGACCGGATCGGAAAGGCCGGAACCTGGGACCTCGGGATCAACTTCGGACTCGGGTTCGTTCTCGGCTGGGCGATCTTCGGCTCGTTCCTGCCCGCGTTCCTCACCGGGGGGATCGTCTACATCTCCTCGAGTGCGATCATCACGAAGTCGCTGATCGACCTCGGCTGGATCGCGAACGACGAGGCGGAACCGATGCTGGGGACGCTCGTCTACGAGGACCTCTTTATCGCGGTGTACCTGTCGATCGCGACGGCGCTCGTCTTCGGCGGCGGCGACGTCGTCGAGGCCGTCGGCCAGATCGGAGTCGCGATCGGGTTCATCCTCGTCCTGCTCCTGCTGGTCTACCTCGGGACCGAGTGGTTCCAGCGCGCGCTCGAGACCGATTCGCACGAGTTCACGACCCTGCGAGTGCTCGGGATCACGGTGCTCATCTCGGGCGCTGCACTCTCGATCGGCGTCAGCGAGGCCGTGGCCGCGTTCTTCGTCGGCATGGCCTTCTCCGCGACGGAGCACGTCCACGACCTCGAGAACCTGCTCGAGCCGCTCCGTGACACCTTCGCCGCGATCTTCTTCTTCTGGATCGGCCTCGTGACCGATCCGTCGCTGTTCCCCGGCGTCGCAGGACTCATCGTGGCCGCCGTCGCGGTGACGACCCCGACGAAACTGGTAAGCGGCTACCTCGGCGGCCGGATCTACGACCTCGACGAGCGCCGATCGGTTCGGGTCGGACTCGGAATGACCGTTCGCGGCGAGTTCTCGCTGATCATCGCGAGTGTCGCGCTCGCCGGGGCGGGGGCCGGACTCGCACAGGGCACAGCGGAGGAGATTTACGCCTTCGCCGTCGGCTACGTGCTGTTCATGAGCCTCCTCGGGACGACGCTCATGCAGTACTCGGATCGGATCGAGTCCGTCGTCGTTCCGAAACTCGAGCGCGTATCCGCGCCGACGCCACAACCGATCGACGACTGATCGACCGGATCCGTGGACGGTCGCGCGGTTCGCGGTCGCTCACGGCGTCACTGTTGCCCGGTCGTGCAGAAGGGATAGCTTCAACCGCTTCGAGGCCCCCGTAACGTCTATGCCACGGGCGGTCGTCTTCGACCTCGATTACACGCTCGCCGTCCCGCAGCGGGATCGGGCCGCGATCCTCTCGGAGGCGACCGAGGCCGCCGACGCGCCCGACCTCTCCCGGGACGACTACCTCGCGGCTCACCGCCGGAACCTCACCCGGGAGACCAGGGAACCCATTTTCGAGGACCTCCTCGCCGACCGGGACAGCGACGCCGATCCGGGGGAACTCGCACGCGCCTACCGCGAGACGATCGCGTCGGCACTCGAACCGCTCCCCGGCGTCGAGGGAATGCTCGATCGGCTTCGCGAGGCATATTGCGTCGGGCTTCTGACTAACGGTCCCGTCCGCGCCCAGCGGGACAAACTATCGACGCTGGACTGGGAGGACGCGTTCGACGCCGCGCTCGTCACCGGCGAACTCGAGGCCGGCAAACCGGACCCGCGGGCGTTCCAGGCGATCGCGGCGGAGTTGGGCGTCGATCCTGCGGACGCGGTCTACGTCGGCGACGAGATCGAAGCGGACGTCTACGGGGCGACCAACGCCGACATGGCGGTCATCCAGGTGCTCCGACCGAACGGTCCCGAGTCCGACCCGCGGGCGATCGGTCACGTCGAGCAAGCCGAGGTTGCGACGGCCGTGCCCCGAATTCTCGACTCGATGGAGGACGCGGGGTAGCAGTTCCCCGGGATCGCCAGCCGCTCGTGACCGCCGCCCACGAAACGCATATACGCGTCCCCGGTCTCCGGTCGGGTGATGACGGCAGATTACTACAACTGTAGTGAATGCGGGGCGCCACTGCACTACCGGACGACGAAGCACAACGGGTGTCCGAACTGCGATTTCATGCCGCTTCACGGCGCCGACTGACCGTTCCGGCCGATCGTCCTGCGATCGCGCGCCCCGATCGACCGGAATTTTCTCGGTCCCACAGCGACGCCATCGGGTCCGCTGGCCACGCTATTCGCGACCGTCGATCGATCGCGTCACCGTCTGAACGACGTCGCTCGCACGTTTGACCGCCGCTCCGCTCTCGACGAACACCAGCGTCTTCGGCGGTTCGGTCGCCTTCGGCCTGACGCGCAGGTCGACCGCCTCGGCCGCCTCGACCGCGACGTCCTGGCCGGCCTCGAATTCGAGGTGTGTCCGATCGTCGTGGACGAACACGCGTGCAAGTCGCTCCTCGGTCTCCGTGTCGGGTTCGTCTTCGACTCTCGTCACGGCCACGTCGTAGGCCCGCGCCCCGTCGACCGTCGGTTCGACGTCCCGATCGGCGTTCACGACCGCGATCCGATCGAGGACGCCGTCGTCGCGCCCGTCGAGTTCCGATGCGAGCAGTTCCCCGATCCGTCGGCCGTCGGTGACTCGATCCTCGACCATGTCGACCGATCGGTGCGGGAGTGCTTAACCGTCTTCGGTCAGGGCCGAGCGGGCGATCGGGGCGAGGTCGTCCACGTCGACCCCCTCGCGGTGTGCGTAAACGACGGCGGCGGCCTCGATGGTCAGTCCGAGTTCCTGCTGGAGGGTGTTGATCGCGCCGACGGCCACCTGTTTCTCGATTCCCTCCGCGACGAGCGCGTCGAGGACTCGTTCGAAGGCCGATCGTTCCTGCAGGAGGTCCTCGTCGGGGACGAAGTCGTCGGGGACCGTCACCGCCGCCGGGTCGAACGCGAGTTCCAGGTCGTCGCCGTCGCGGTCGAGCAACGACTCCCGGGTCGCGATGTCGATCAGCCGCTGTGCCTGGTCGGGCGAGAACCAGTCCCGATCGAGCGAGAGCGCGACGACGAACTCGTTCTCCCGGAGGCGTCGGCTACCGTTCTGGACGAACGGCGCGGCCACGGCGACGCGAAGACTCATCGAGGACGACTCTCTGGAGCGACGAAATAACGATAGCGGTTCCGGTCGAGTCAGACCGGTCCGCGGGTGACGGCCCCGCGGCTAATCGGACGCCCGACCGCCACCGTTGCCACCGTTCCGATCGGCGCGGGACGGCGGCGGGAACTCCGTCACACCGGTCGGTTCCGGCGGTTCGGGAAGGACACAGCGGTCCGGTTCGCGATTGACGTGTTCGTACTGGGTCGGTGCGTTCGCCAGCGGGTGTGCGGGATTCTGGTCGCTGTCGATCCGGGCGGCGCGGACCTCCTCGAAGGTGCTGAGCCGCGCCTGGACGCCTCTCCAGTGGTTCCGCGTCGCAGCGGGGACCGAGACCCGCTGTGGCGGGTTTCGATCCGGGTGGCTCGCCGCGAGGACGACGTTGTTGACGTTGCTCGCGAGCGCGTCGTGGTCGACGAGGACGCCGACGCTGGCGTCTCGCGGTGCACGGGCGGCGAGCACGTCGAGTCCGAGGTGGAGTGCCCGGTACTCGGCCACGTTGTTGTCCGGCGGCGTGTCCGTGGTCGCGACGCGAGCGACACGGGTACCGTCGCGCGTTTCGATGACGGCGCCCAGCCCACCGCCCGACTCCCGGAAGGACCCGTCGGTAGCGACGTAGAAGTCACGGTGATGGGTGCGAGGGGGGTGGGCAATGTGCGGCGTGGGCGACTCGTCGAACAGGTCCCGCAAAGCGGACCGGCCGTGAGCGGCCATGAATAGCCGTAAGTCACTCCGTAACTTAATTGTTCTGTCTACGATAACATATCTCAAACTGCGTCGGCTATCGACCGAGGAAATTTCCGTCTCGGTCGGCCTCGCACGCCGGCCACCGGTGACGCGTGCCGGCCGTTCGGCGCGTATCGCTCAGGGGTCGGTCGGAACGAACGGAGATGGATCGGCCTGCGCGAACGTGAGCACCCGGTGCTGGTCGAGCGGCCGCACGTGTAGGCGGAGTTCCCCCTCGCGTTCGACCGTCTCCAGGAACGCCCGGGAACTCCGGACGTCGTAGTACCCGGGAACGAGGATGGCGGTTTCGGCGACGTCGTTCTCCAGCGCGGCGACGAAGAAGACGACGCCGTTTCGTTCGGCCCGGAACACGTCGACCTCGTCGAACTCGCCCGGCCCGTCGACGGCCGCGGCCGCGCGCTCGAACTCGTCGTCGGGAACGAGGACGTCGACGCCGGTACGGGCGTCGTCGCGTTGGACGTCCTGGTCGCCGACGGCGGTAACGTCTCCGGGGTGGCACTCGACCGCGTCCCAGCCGTCCTCCCGGTACGCGTCGGCGGTCACCTCCATGTCTTCGACGACCCGATCCCACGCGGGCGTGACCCGGTTCGCGACGGTTTCGACCGTTTCGGCGTCCTCGAACTCGTCCATACTCTCGGCCGGGGAAGCCACCGACAAAAAGTCTTCTGCTCGGGAACCGGCACGGCGGACGGCCGCCGGTTGTGTGTGAATTGTGACATACGAAAAGTTATAATCCGTCAGTACACCTCACCATATAGTGACTGATCTCCTGTCGATTTCCGACCTTCGGACGCAGTTTCGCACGGAACGCGGCGTGGTAAAAGCGGTCGATGGGATCGACCTCACCATCGAGCGGGGCGAGACCGTCGGTCTGGTGGGCGAGAGCGGGTCGGGCAAGAGCGTGACCGCTCTCTCGGCGATGCAACTCGTCGACGATCCGGGTGAGGTCGTCGACGGCGAGGTGTTGCTCCGGGATCCCGACCTCGCCGATCGTCTCGGCGAGAAGTACCCCGAGTACGCGAACCAGTTCGTCACCGACGGTGCCGTCGATCTCGCGAAGGCACCCGAAACGGTGATGCGCGACATCCGGGGCGGGGAGATGAGCATGATCTTCCAGGACCCGATGACGTCGCTCAACCCCGCGATGACCGTCGGCGAACAGGTCGCCGAGAGCCTGCAGTTGCACCGGTACGGTGGCAAGCGGAAGGATTCGTGGCTCAACGCGGTCCGTGAGGCGTTCCCGGGCAGGGACATCTCGGACGAGGTGATCGACGACATCGTCGAGATACTCGACGCGGTCGGCATCCCCGAACCCGAGGCCCGCCTGGAAGAGTATCCCCACGAGTTCTCCGGGGGAATGCGCCAGCGCGTGCTCATCGCCATCGCGCTCGCGTGCCGGCCCCAGTTGCTCGTCGCCGACGAGCCGACGACCGCGCTCGACGTCACCATCCAGGCCCAGATCCTCGACCTCATCAACGAGTTACAGGAGGATCTGGGCATGTCCGTGCTGTTCATCACGCACGACCTCGGCGTCGTCGCGGAGACCTGCGATCGGGTCGCCGTCATGTACGCCGGGGAAATCGTCGAGGAGGGGCCGGTCGAGGAAATCTTCCACAATCCCTCGCACCCGTACACGTACGCGCTACTGGAGTCGATTCCCAGGGAGGACACGGATCGTCTCTACCCCATCGAGGGGAACGTCCCGGACCTCATCGACATGCCCGACGGGTGTCACTTCGCCCCGCGGTGTCCGTGGGCGACGGAGGAGTGCACCGCCGGGGAGATACCGAACCTCCAGCACGGGCCGGACGACGTCGATCACACCGCCAAGTGCGTCCTCGAATCGTTCGACGAGAGCGAGTACGGGGCCGACGCGCCGCAGGTGTCGGCCGAGTCGAAGACGTTCGACGGGGAGCCGCTGATGCACGTCGACGGCCTCCGCAAGCACTTTTCGCGGGCGGACGACTTGCTCGACGAGTGGTTCGCGACGGAGCCACAGACGGTCAAAGCCGTCG
This sequence comes from Halosolutus halophilus, assembly GCF_022869805.1. NCBI lineage: Archaea > Methanobacteriati > Methanobacteriota > Halobacteria > Halobacteriales > Natrialbaceae > Halosolutus > Halosolutus halophilus. Next base: position 2,436,688 of record NZ_CP094974.1, read on the forward strand.
ACGACGTTTCGTTCGACATCTACGAGGGCGAGACCCTGGGGCTCGTCGGCGAGTCCGGTTGCGGAAAATCGACGACGGGACGGTCAATCCTCCGATTGCTCGAACCGACCGACGGTACCGTCGTCTTCTCCGGCGACGACCTGACTGCGCTCGACGGCGACGACCTCCGCGCGAAGCGTCGTGACCTCCAGATGATCTTTCAGGACCCGCTGTCGTCGCTGGACCCGCGGATGACCGTCGGGCAGACGATAACCGAGCCGCTGAAGATACACGGTCTCCCCGAGTCCGACCCGGACGTCGAACCCGTCGCCGACGTCACGAACGAAACCGGCCGCAACGTGACCGTGCACCTGGCCGACGACGTGGACGTGATCGTCGACGCAGAGGCGGGTACCGCCCGCGTTCCGGTGACGGTGCGTCGGGCGGAGTCGGACGACGGCGATCGGACGGTCGAGGTCGACCTCCCGGCCGGACTCGAGGCGTCCGTCACGGAACGGAACGCGGAAGTCGAGGTATCCGTGTCGGTCGCCTGGTCGCGAAACCGGATCCGACGGGAACGCGTCTTCGAACTCGTCGACGCCGTCGGACTCTCGGGGGACCAGATCGATCGCTATCCCCACGAACTTTCCGGCGGCCAGCGACAGCGCGTCGGCATCGCACGGGCACTCGCGGTGGATCCCGACTTCATCGTCGCCGACGAACCGGTGTCGGCGCTCGACGTGTCCGTCCAGGCACAGATCCTGAACCTCCTGGAGGATCTCCAAGAGGAGTTCGGCCTGACGTACCTGTTCATCGCACACGATCTGAGCGTCGTCCGGCACATCTGCGACCGCGTCGCGGTCATGTATCTGGGGAAGATCGTCGAGGCCGCGACGACGACCGAACTCTTCGAGGATCCACAACACCCCTACACGCAGGCACTGCTGTCGTCGATCCCACGACCGGATCCGCTGGCCGAGACCGAAGGGCGGATCATCCTCAAAGGGGACGTTCCAAGCCCGATCGACCCTCCGTCGGGGTGTAGCTTCCGCACCCGCTGTCCGAAGATCATCCCGCCGGCCGACCTGCAGACCGACCAGGAGAGCTACCGGGCGGCGATGGACTTCCGCGAGCGCGTCGAGAACCGCGATATTCAGGTCGACGTGGCTCGCGAGGCCGCTCCCGACGAGGGCGAACGGGCGACCGTCGCGGCTACCGACGGCGGATCGTCGGACGCCGTCGTCGAGAGTCTGCTCGATCGAGAGTTCGAGGAGCGACCGACGGGCGAGGTCGGCGACGTCGTCAGGCGGGCGTGCGAGCACGTCGTCGACGGCGACTGGGACGCAGCGTCGAACCTACTGCGCGAGCGATTCGAGAGTCCGTGCGAGCGCGAGGAACCCGATCGGGGGGAGGGACGGCATCAGGCGGCATGTCACCTCGTCAACAACAACTAACGGGCCGGTTTTATAGGCTGAGTCTACCTTTCCGGTATATTTATAATTACGCTACAGCAAACGACGGGGCATGCCACGCGATATCGACCGGCGAAGCTTCTTGAAAGCAGCGGGGGGAGCCTCCGTAGCAACCACGATGACGGCAGGATGTATCGACTCGCTGAGCGGCGGCGGTGGTGGCGACACGCTGGTCTACGCTCGGGGTGACCACCCGGAGAACTACGATCCGCAACAGACGACCAGCGGCGAGGTCGCGAAGGTCACGAACCAGATTTTCGACCAACTCATCAAGTTCGAGCCCGGCAGCGGCGGCCAGCTCATAGACGGACTGGCGACGGAGTACGGCCTCGACGGGACGACGGCGTCGATCACGCTCCGCGAGGGCGTGACCTTCCACAGCGGCGAAGATTTCACCGCGGAGGACGTCCGCGCGACCATTCGCCGGTTCATCGACGAAGACTACGAGTACTACCTGGGTGAAGAGAGATCCGGGTACGGTCCGTTCACGTTCGGTAACTGGGTCGAAAGCGTCGAGGTCGAGTCAGATTACGAGCTTTCGATCGAACTGACCCAGCAGTACGCGCCGTTCCTGCGTAATCTGGCGATGTTCGCGGCGGCCATCCTCTCGAAGGCCCAGATCGAATCGCTGGACGACCAGACGGAACTCGGCACCGATCCGAAGGGCACCGGCGCATTCGAGTTCGAAGAACTCGACAACGGCAACGAGCGCGTCCGACTCTCCGCCAACGGCGACTTCTGGGGCGAGGGGCCGAACGTCGACGGGGTCGTGTTCAAGACCATCGGTCAGAACTCCACGCGCGTGCAGGACGTGGTCAACGGTGACTCCCACATCACCGACAACCTCGACTCCCAGTCCTCCCAGCAGGCCGACGACGCGGACACGGCGAGTCTGCTCTCGAAGGACGGCATCAACACCGGCTACATGGCGTTCAACATGGCGCGCGTCGAGGAATTCCGCGACAAAAACGTTCGCAAGGCCGTCAGCCTTGCGGTCAACACCGAAGCGATCGTCAACGACATCTACGAAGGGTTCGCCGCTCAGTCCAGCCAACCGCTTCCGCCGGACGTGATGGGGCACAACGGCGACCTCGATCCGTACCCGCAGGACAAGGACGAGGCGGAGTCGCTGCTGGAAGAGGCCGGCGCGACCGATCTCAGTTTCGAACTCGCCACGTTCTCGAACCCGCGCGGGTACAATCCCAGTCCCGTCGAAACGGCCAACCAGGTCAAGTCCGACCTCGAGGACATCGGGATGAGCGTCGAGATCAACCAGTTCTCGGACTTCAGTTCGTACCTCGACTACACCGATCAGGGTCGCCACGACGCGTGTTTCCTCGGCTGGTACACCGACAACGCCGATCCGGACAACTTCCTGTACGTCTTACTCGACCCGAAGGTCGACCTGGACGCAGTTCCCGACGGTCAGGACTGGGTCAGCTTCGACACGGAGGGGTACAGCACTCTCAACGTGTCCGCGTGGGCGAACACCGAGTACATGGAGACGGTCCGAGAGGCCCAGTCCACCTACGACGAGGCCACTCGCCAGGAACTCTACCAGGAGGCGAGCGCACTTGCCAACGAGGAGGCGCCGTGGGTGTTCATCGACTACGCACAGACCCTGCGGGCCGCGAACGAGGCGGTCGCCGAGGACTCGTATACCATCAGTTCCGTCGGCGGCCCGTTCCTCAATCGGGTCTCGCTGAACTGATTCGGTGATGCCCGGTCCGGATAACAAGCATTTTATCCGGTCCGGAATACGTATACGTCGTCTCATAACATGGTCTCGAAGCGGTACGTCCTGAAGCGGCTGTTGTTGCTCGTCCCGGTGTTGTTCGGGGTGGCGTCGCTAGTGTTCGCCATCCTCCACCTCTCGCCGGGCGATCCGGCCCGCCTCATCGTCGGGCAACGGGCACCGGCGTCACAGGTCGAAGCCGTGCGTGAGAGCCTCGGGCTGAACGATCCGCTGTACGTTCAGTACGTGCGGTTCCTGCTCGACGCCGCCCAGTTCCAGTTCGGCGAATCGTACAAGGTGTCCCAGGGGAACCCGGTACGACAGGTCATCGCCACGCGCTTCCCGGTCACCATCGAACTGGCGCTGTACGGCCAGGCGATCGGGATCATGCTCGGCATTCCGCTGGGCGTGCTCTCGGCGGTAAAGCAGGACTCGCTCACGGACCACCTCACCCGCATCGGCGCACTCACCGGTATCTCGGTTCCGATCTACTGGTCCGGGCCGCTGCTCATCCTGTTTTTCTCCGCGTACCTCGGTCTCTTCCCGGCCGGGAGCCGCATCGGTTCGACGATCTTCCTCCCGGACACGTGGACGCTGTTCGGGAAGGAACTCCCGCTGACGGGGATAATCCTCCTCGATACGTTGTTGCTCGGGCGACTGGACGCGTGGCTGTCCGCCGTACACCACATGTTCCTGCCGTCGGTAACGATCGGCGTCTATTCGATGGCGCTCATCTCCCGGATGATGCGCTCGTCGATGCTCGAGGTCGTCAGGCAGGACTACATTCGGACGGCCCGCGCGAAGGGACAGGGCGCGAGGATAACCGTGCTGAAACATGGATTCCGGAACGCCTTCATTCCGGTCATCACCGTCATCGGGATCCAGTTCGGCACCCTGCTCGGCGGTGCGGTGCTGACCGAGACGGTGTTCGGAATCGGCGGGGTCGGGACGACCCTCGTCGAGGCCATAAGCGACAGCGATTACCCGGTCGTCCAGGGTATCGTGTTGACGTTCGCGCTGCTTTTCACCCTCGTGAACCTCGCGGTCGACCTCACGTACAGCCATCTCGATCCACGTATCCAGCAATAACATGAGTACTGACACAGCGATCACCAGGACCGACACCCGAAACACGCTCGAGCGGTTGCGCAACTCGCCGTTCCTCTCCCAGCTGCTGTCGAACCGACTCGCCCTCTTCGGGCTCGCGATCATCTTCGGAATGCTCGTCGTCGCCATCTACGCCCGGTTCTTCTACGACGTCGACACCCTCGCGAGTTCCCGACTCGGCGGCACGATCCCCGACCGTGCGCCGCCGTACTGGACGGGCAAGGCCAGCTCGGCCGGACTATTCGGGACCGACGCGTCCGCACGAGACATCTTCACGCGGACGCTGTACGGTGCGTGGATCGCGCTGAAATTCGGAACGATCACGGTCGCGGTTTCGACGGCCGCCGGTGTCGGGCTGGGGATCATCGCCGCCTACTACGGCGGCTGGGTCGACAACGTCATCATGCGGACGATGGACGTCCTGTTGGCGTTCCCGTCGCTGTTGCTTGCGCTGGCGCTGGTGGCCATCTTCGGGGCCGGCCTCTGGAAGGCGGTTATCGCGCTGATACTGGTGTACACGCCCCGGTTCGCGCGCGTCGTCCGCGGGGCGTCCCTGAAGGTGCTCGAGGACGAGTACATCGACGCGACTGTGGCGCTCGGGGCGAAGGACCCTCGGGTACTCTTCAGGCACATCCTGCCGAACACGCTCGCCCCCATCACCGTCCAGTCCACGCTGAACTTCGGGCTCGCCATCATCGACCTCGCCGCGCTGTCGTTTCTCGGCTTCGGTGCCCAGGCTGGCACGCCGTCGTGGGGGCTGATGCTCTCGAACGGCGTCAAGAACGGGCTGCTCACCGGCAAGTGGTGGATGTCCTTCTTCCCGGGTCTGTTCCTCGCCATCACCGTCCTCGGGTTCAACCTGCTCGGTGACGGGATGCGTGACGCGCTCGACCCGCGGATGCGGGACACGGTCGAGTGACGGGGCCGATGCGCCGGGTGCGACTCGTCGTCGACGCGCTCGCCGCCGGCGCCGTCGTCGGCGTCCTCGTCGTTGCCGCGCTGATCGTGACCGGCGAGACGACCGCCCGCGCGTCGGAACTCGCCTTCGCGATCGGGGCGCTCGCGCTCGGCGTCGGCCTGCTCGGCTGGTCGGGAGCGGTAATGGCGGGTCGGGGTATCGAAACCATGCAGGATCACCTCGACGCGAGCACGAACTGGACGGAAGCGAAGTCCCGGCGAGCGATGGCGAGAGTCGGCGGGTTCGGCGGCGGGCTGATGGTCGGAAGCGCGCTCGTCGAGGTGATCGCGTACGGGCCGTGACCCGTCGAACGGCGGTACAGTCGGGCTTCGACGCGAAAACCGTCGTTCACCCGGGTGAGATCGGTATCTCCGGATCGAAGCCTATCTCTTTAGGCAGTGGGTGTATTAGCTGTGGGCCCCTGAAAGCGGTATGAGCCAGACAAAGGCCTCGCGAATGGAGGCCGCGTGTTCCTTACTCGCGGAGTCCGAGCGCCGATATCTCCTGTATCAGCTGGCCGAAACCGATCGAGCGAACCTCGATCACCTCATGACGCAGATCGCCGCCTGGAAACTGGACATCCCGCCGGCGCAGGTCGACGAGGATCTCAGACAGCGGGTCTACGTCTCGATGGTCCACAACCACCTGCCGCGCCTCGCGGACTACGACATCATCGAGTACGACCTGCGCAGCGGTGACATCGTCCTCGCGGAGGGATTTGACGACATCAAACCCCTGCTGGACCAGTTCAGACAGACCGAAGAAGAGGTCGAGATCCGTCAGCTACCGCCCCTCTAGGTCGGTGACGACTCGATCGACGGTCGGATCGCTACCGGGACGGAGTCGACGCCCCCAGTCGGATTTTCACAGGTGCGGTTGACGCGCTCGTCGGTCAGTTCTCCGACGGTACTGGACGGACACGATCGCCGGTCGCGAGGTTTTCGAATCGAAATACATAGGTCGGATCACCGTCGATCACCGGTGTGACTCGGTATCGTAATTTCGGGCTCTTCCTGACGCTCGCTGCGGTGTGGGGGACGGCGTTCGTCGCGATCAGTGCCGGGCTGGAGTACTTCCCGCCGGTCCTGTTCGCGGCGCTGCGTTACGACGTCGCAGGCGTGCTCATGCTCGGGTACGCCGCGTACGCCGTCGACGACTGGCGACCGTGCGGTCGCGCCGAGTGGGCCGTCGTCGGCGTCGGCGCTGTACTGCTGATCGCGGCCTACCACGCCTTCCTGTTCGTGGGCCAGCAGCACACGACGGCGGCCGCCGCGGCGATCCTCGTGAGTCTCTCGCCGGTGCTGACGACGGGATTCGCGCGTGCGCTGGTTCCGAGCGACGCGCTCTCGGTGGTCGGGGTCGTCGGCGTCTTCCTCGGTCTGGTCGGCGTCGCGGTCATCGCTGAGCCGGATCCGTCGAACCTCCTGGCGACGGACGTCGTGGCGAAGTTCCTGGTCTTCTGTGCTGCGGGCTCGTTCGCGCTCGGTAGCGTCCTCACCCGGCGGATCGACGCCTCGCTCCCGATCGAGACGATGGAAGCGTGGTCCATGCTCGGCGGCGCCGCGGTGATGCACCTCGTCAGTCTTGGCCTCGGCGAACCGATCGAGCCGGCGACGTGGACCCATCCGGAGGCGATCGGCGCGCTGGGCTATCTCGCACTCGTGGCCAGTGCGATCGGCTTTCTGCTGTACTTCGACCTGCTCGAACGACTCGGCGCCGTCGAGATCAACATGGTGTCGTACGTCGCACCCGTCTTCGCGGCGATCGTCGGCTGGCTCTATCTCGACGAGGTCGTCGACGCGACGACCCTCGCTGGCTTCGTGCTCATCGCGATCGGCTTCGTGCTCGTGAAACGACGGGCACTCCGCGAGGAAGTCGGGCACGTCCGGCGTCGACACTCGAGCGAGTGAGTTGACGGAGTCCCGCCGACGTGGACCCCCCGTACAGCGACCCTCCGCCACCCCCCAGTGGCAGCGAGCGATACCGTTAGCGTCTGTGCGCGTGGCCGACGTAGAGTGCGACGAGGTTCACGACGAGCAGGACGAGAAACGTCATGGTCTCTCTCGAGGTCGACAGTCCAGTCGCGAGCAGCGGAACGTACAGGAACGGCAGGACGATCGCAGCCCAGAAGCCCGTCTTGCGGATCGATGTCGCCATCGAGGGAACGATTCGCTCCAGTGCGCCCGTCTCGCCGGTATCGTCGGACGATTCGTCTGACCCGGCCGAACGCTGGTCGTGAGCAGTGGGGGAGTTCGACATGGAACGACGTGCACGTAGTATCGTTCCGATCACGGCCACATATATCGGCCCGATCGTTTCAGTTGTTTGGTACTCGTTCACAAAGATAAGGGGGAACTGAACTGACCGTTGTTCACTACGGGATCGGGTCGACGCGTTCGCGGGGTGATCCGCGGGCACGAACCCTCGACGACCGTTCAGAACGGCCGCACCTACGGACAATCGCCGGTTACACGATCGATACGGGCTCCGTTCGGTCGCCGCCGTGACCTCGGGATCCTATCGGGGGCCGGAACAGACGGGTCCGGACCGAACGGCGACGAACGAGCGTCTCACGCGCTGGAAACCGGTCTCGCTAGTTATCGGCGACGGTGCAGACCGAACGAGAACAGCGGTACCGCCCGAAGTGATCCCCTACTGGAAGCCGATCCGACTGCCGCGACGACCGGTCGGGTCCGGGCCGCTCGTCCCGCCCTGGAACTCCTCTTCGATCCGTTCGTAGTAGTCGAGGATGTCGTCGGTGATCGTCGGACGGACGTTCTCCATGGCCTTGCGGAAGTGGCGCATCTCGACGACCTCGGCCTCGTGGTCCTCGCGCAGGGCCTCGATGGCGGCCTCGCGGGCGATCGACTCGAGGTCGCTGCCGACGTAGCCGTCGGTGATCTCGGCGATCTCGGTCAGGTTGACGTCGGCCGCCAGCGGCGTGTCCTCGGTGTGGATGTCGAGGATGCGTTCGCGACCGTCCATGTCGGGTTCGCCGATCATCACGAGTCGATCGAACCGACCGGAGCGCAGGAGTGCGGGATCGATCATGTCCGGGCGGTTCGTCGCGCCGATGACCATCACGTTCTCCATCTCCTCCAGGCCGTCGAGTTCCGTGAGGAGTTGATTGACGACCCGCTCGGAGACGTTCGAACCGGTTTCACCGCCGCGACCGGGCGCGAGCGCGTCGAGTTCGTCGAAGAAGACCACCGTCGGGGAGACCTGCCGGGCCTTGCGGAAGGTCTGGCGGATGGCCTTCTCCGACTCGCCGACCCACTTCGAGAGCAGTTGCGGCCCGCGGACCGAGATGAAGTTGGCGTTGGTCTCGTTGGCGACCGCTTTCGCCATCAGGGTCTTCCCGGTCCCCGGCGGGCCGTACAGGAGGACGCCGGCCGGCGGATCGATTCCGAGCCGATCGAACCGTTCGGGGTTATTCAGCGGCCACTCGACCGACTCCTTGACCTTGTCTTTGGCCGTGTGGAGCCCCCCGACGTCGTCCCACGAGATCTTGGGCAACTCCACCAGGACCTCCCGCATCGCCGACGGTTCGACTTCGTTCAACGCGCCGCGGAAGTCCTCGCGCTTGACGATCATTCGATCGATCAGGCTCGGCGGGATGTCCTCCTCGTCGAGATCGATCTCGGGGAGGTAGCGTCGCAGCGCCTTCATCGCAGCCTCCTTGGTCAGGCTCTCGATGTCGGCGCCGACGAAGCCGTGGGTCTCGTCGGCGAGGTGGCCGAGGTTGACGTCGTCGGAGAGTGGCATCCCGCGGGTGTGGATCTGGAGGATTTCCTCGCGACCGACCTCGTCCGGGACGCCGATCTCGATCTCCCGATCGAACCGGCCCGGGCGACGCAGTGCGGGGTCGACGCTGTCGACGCGGTTGGTCGCCGCGATGACGATCACCTGACCGCGGGCCTCGAGGCCGTCCATCATGGTGAGCAACTGCGCGACGACGCGGCGCTCGACTTCGCCGGTGACGTCCTCCCGCTTGGGTGCGATCGAGTCGAGTTCGTCGATGAAGATGATCGACGGCGACTCCTCGCTCGCGTCCTCGAAGATCTCGCGTAACTGTTGTTCGGACTCGCCGTAGTACTTCGAGATGATCTCCGGGCCCGCGATGGAGAAGAAACTCGCGGAGGTCTCGTTGGCGACCGCTTTCGCCAGCAGGGTCTTCCCGGTGCCCGGCGGGCCGTGGAGCAGGACGCCCTGTGGCGGCTCGATCCCCAACTTCTTGAAGATCTGCGGGTGTTTCATCGGGAGTTCGACCATCTCCCGGACCCGCTGGATCTCGCCCTGGAGGCCGCCGATGTCCTCGTAGGTGATCCCGCCCCCGGTCTTCTCGAAGCCGGAGATCGGCTCCTCGCGGAGTTCGACGTCGGTATCCTCGGTGATGAGGACGACGCCTTCGGGTTCGGTTTCGACGGCGATCAGCGGGATGGCCTGGCCCGGCGATCGCATGAACGGGTGGTTCGTCGAGGACATCACCGGAACGATGTCGCGCCCGACGACCGGCCGTTTGAGGATCTGTCGTTTGACCATACCGGCGGCGTCGGAGCCGAACTGGACCGACGCCTCCTCGGGCGGCGCGAGCACCAGTTTGTCGGCTTTCGTCGCCTCGGCCTTGCGGATCGTCACCCGTTCACCGATTCCCACGTCGGCGTTCTGTCGGGTGAAGCCGTCGATGCGAACGGTGTCGGTGTTCCAGTCTTGCCGATCCGCACGCCACACCTTGGCGGCGGTGGTGTCTGCACCTTCGATCTCGATGATGTCGCCCGGGCTCAGCTTCAGATGTAACAGCGTGTCCGGGTCGAGTCGGGCGATACCACGACCCGAGTCGTTCGGGTATGCCTTCGCTACCTCCAGTTGGACTTCGTTCATGATTCGGGATGGACGGCGATGTCAGTGACTCCGATTCGGTGTCGGATAGGTTTTTTGCTAACGCGGGATTCAGCTTTGCCAAATGCTACCACATCAGAATGCGGGAGGAGGATACATAGATGTACCGGCCTCGGTTGGTTTTGATGACTCTTCGCGTCGTGAGGGGGTGGCTTTTTCACTTCCCCTGTCTCCCTGCTATTTATGAGAACGATCGCGTTCGACGGCCGGATGGGGGCGAGCGGTGACATGATCCTCGCAGCGCTCCTCGACGCCGGTGCGGACCCGGCCGTCCTGGATCCCGTGACGGCAGCCCTCGACCTCGAGTACCGATCCAGGGAGACGATCAAGAGCGGGATCGCCGCGACCACCGTCGACGTACTGCTCACCGATACCGATCGATCGGATGGCCACAGCCACGGTCTCGACGGCGACGAGTCCGATCACCCGGCCGATCACGGAGAACACGACCACCAGCACGGAGAACACGACCACACACACGATCACGACCACCAGCACGGTGACCACGATCACGAACGCGCTCACGAGGAACACGACCACGATCACGCCGACGGCGGCCACGGCCACGACGAGGGCCACGTTCACGCCGAGGGCCGCGGTCCCCACCGGAGTTACCTCGAGGTCTGCGAGATCGTCGAGGACATGGACCTCCCCACCGAGGTCGAACGGGACGCGCTCGCGATCTTCGAACTGCTCGGCGAGGCCGAGGCAAGCGTCCACGGCGAGTCGCTCGAGGACATCCACTTCCACGAGGTCGGCGCCGACGACGCGATCGCCGACGTCGTCGGGGCCGCCCTGCTGGTCGACGACCTCGAACCCGATCGTATCGTCACGACGCCGCTCGCGACCGGCGGCGGGACGGTCTCGATGAGCCACGGCGAGTACCCCGTCCCGACGCCAGCGGTGGTCGAGATTGCCCAGCGATCGGACTGGTCGCTGCGCGGTGGCCCCGTCGATGCGGAGTTGTTGACACCCACCGGTGCGGCGATTCTGGGGCACTACGCCGAGGGGGTGGAGTCGCTTCCCTCGATCGATCTCGAGTCGTCCGGCTACGGTGCCGGCGGGTATGATCTCGATCCTCATCCGAACGTGCTGCGGGTGCTGGTAGGCGATGGCGGCAGTGAGTTCGTCAAAGACGACATCGCCGTGCTCGAGACCAACCTCGACGACGCGACGCCGGAGGTGCTCGGTGGACTGCAAGAGTCGCTTTCGGACGTGGGTGCTCGGGACGTCTCGATTTTACCCGCGACGATGAAGAAGTCGCGGCCAGGACACCTCGTGAAGGTCATCTGCAAGCCCGACGATCGGGAGCGCGTCGCCCGACGGCTGGCCGAGGAGACGGGAACGCTCGGCGTACGAGACGCGGGCGCGACGCACCGGTGGATCGCCGAGCGGGAGTTCGAGACGGCCGAGATCGAGATCGACGACGAAACGTACGCGGTGACGGTGAAGATCGCCAGCGATGCAGCGGATGATGTCTACGACGTGAGTGCGGAGTACGACGACGCGGCTGCGATCGCTCGGGAGACGGACCGGCCCGTTCGCGAGATCGTCCGGCGGGCGGAACAGGTCGTACTGGACGATCGGGCCGACTGAAAATCACGGGAATGGTCACTGTCCGGGTGACGAACCGGTTTCGAGCAACTGATTCAGTCGTCCTCCCTCTCGTCGTCGATCGAGATCGACGTTCCAGACGAGACGGTGGTCGACTGGGAGATACTCACGTTCGCGCCAGCTTCGCCCGGTTCCCCAGCCTCGCCAGCCTCACCCACGCCACCCGCTTCGCCCGACTCTCCGGCCTCGCCCGCGGCCGTGACGATCGCCGTCGACGTCGATTGCGTCCCGTCCTCGGAGACCGTCGTGACGGAAAGCGAAACGTCGTCATCGGCGTCGACCAGGACCTCGATATCCGTCTCACCGGTGTCGGGATCAGTCGAGTGGATCACCGCTCCCCACGGGAACGTCTCCGTCTCGGCGTCTCGATCGGCGTCGGTCACTTCGTCGGGGCGATCGTGGGTCGCGTCGGATGCCGCCATCGCCGAGATCGAGACGTCGCCCTCGCCTTCGACGGTCACTTCGACGTGCGTTTCATCGGTTTCGGAATCGGTTTCGTGGGTTACCGTTCCCCAGTCGAATTCGGTGGTCTCCATCGTTGATGCTGTATTCTCGGTCGCGTCGCTCGGGGACTCGTCGGGTGTTGCAGTCACCAGCGCGCCCGCGACGACGCCCGTCGTCACTACAATCCCGATCGCGAGTGCGATCGCGGTTCGGTGGTCCATATTCGTTGCCTCAACCGGAGAGCCATCGTCCGTCCCCAGTCGGGCCGACAGTCGTTGGGTTCGGCTATTAATCGGTGAAACCGTTTCGTCAGTAGTCGGCTACTAGCCGATCGAGAGAACCGACTGAAACCGATAGAAGGCGTCTATTGAGCGCGGAACGTACATAACTCAAGAGTTCACGCTACGTGTGGTACCAAACTCGCAGGCGTCGTCGATAGTCACAATAGCGATGTGACTCGGATCTACCTGTGCGATGCGTCCGCCGAAAAAATCAGTCGATTACCGCGTGGCCAGCACCTGTGATTAGTCAGAATTCGTCGCTCATTCCGTCTAGGTCGCGAACGGCCTCAGGTCAATGTCGACACCATCGCCGCCGTCACCGCCGTCACCGCCGATGGCAACTGCCTCAGCATTGGCGTTGTTCACCTGCGTATTGTCCTGATCTTGCACCACGACGCTACTGCTGTACTTCCAGGAACTCGATTGGGCAACGCCTACCTGTTCGTTGTTGTTCTCCTGGTTTATTGTCTGCGAAACGGTCGCATCGCCGCCATCTCCTCCGTCACCGCCGTCGATGTCGATATCGATTCCGTCTTGGTTGTTATTTGCCTGTGCTGCTGCCGATCCTGCGAACCCGATAAACATGAGGCCACCGAGCATCGCTACCGTCAGCGTGATTGCGATTGTACGTTTCATTGTTCTCGTAGGCCACGCATCACACGCAGGACGGAAGACGACCTAATCATCACGTGAATTGATACGTTCACGCTTTCCCCTGCACTTTCGCTGTGACGCGTTGGCCGGTCGAATCTCATCACAGGTCGTCACTTATACCCAGAGAACGGTTTCGGAGGAATTACCAGATTACAGGAGCGAACGATCCATCCTCGACTGTTCTGAATGAATATCCACTTTCTGTGGCTGTCGTTTCATCGCCGTTAGAACGACGCTATCTACCACGCTGAAGGCCGTCTTGCTGGTTCGACTTCGCTGCCCCGTCCCCGAAATATCGACTAGTAGGTGCGTGTATGATAGACAACAGCTGGTGAGAGTCCAGAAACGATGGTGAAACTGTCCCGCTTTTTGTTATTTCGCCGATCGACTGCAAACTACTCACAGTCGATAAGAGGCCACCCTCGACTAGCACTTCGTCATCGCGGACGAACCAGTGAGCGCGAGGTCACATTCGAGCGGACGAGGGCCAGAATCGACGACTGGGACGACACGGGACGGACGACGCGGACCGGATGGACGATACAGACGGGACAGCGAGAACTCACGAATCGGGCTCAGAAACGAACGCCAGTCACCGGCGGGGGCGTCCCGCGACGGAGATCGGTGCCGTCCCGAACGTGCTGGCACGATCGAACAGGCCTGTCTCGAGATCGACACTCTGGAACACTGAACAGTTTCTGACACAGTTCGCGAGTGAAACATAGAGAAACGGTCGGAAACGAGGTGATAAGCGGCGATCAGGGCACGTCCGACCGTCTTTGGGCGGGTTCGATCGCGACGAACGGGCAGTCCAGTTCCACGATCTCGACCCGCCAATCTGGGGGACGGTGTACCGATCGGATGGGGTCGAAGTCTAACGAGTGAACCGGGACCGATAGGGATCAATCCTGTACATTTGGCTACCGATCACATTCGCCGACGATGAAAGAAACGGGTCGTAGAGTCGTGAATTTATTGAGACGAAGAGCACTGATTTCCGCCGGTGAGTTTCACCGACGACGAACCTCGTAGATATATCTACAGTTTCTGCGTGACACTATCGGTGCCAGGTAAGACGTGCTTCTCGTCGAAGGAAGATATGATCGGGAACACGGCAATCGTTCTGGCTGCCGGAGAAGGAACACGGTTGCGGCCACTAACGCGGAATCGGCCGAAGCCGATGCTTCCGGCGGCGACGAAACCGATCCTCACGCACGTCTTCGACCAGCTCGTCGACGCGGGGATCGACGATATCGTCGTTGTCGTCGGCTACCAGCGTGAACGCGTCCAGTCACATTTCGGCCCGTCGTACCGGAACGTCCCGCTTACGTACGTGACGCAGGAGTCCCAGCTCGGGACGGGCCACGCCCTGTTAGCGGCCGAGTCCGCTGTGGACGGTACATGTCTGGTAATCAACGGCGATCAAATCGTCGACAGTCGAATCGTGCGTGACGTCGCCGACGCACACGGGACGGACGCGGCTGCGACGGTCGCCCTGTTACAGCGATCGACCGTCGACCAATACGGCGGCGTCCGCACCAACGACGGGAACGTGACGAGTATCGTCGAGAATCCACGTGACGATCGCGACTACCATCTCAACGCCGGTGTCTACGTCCTCGAGCCAGCGGCGTTCGACGCCGTTCGCGAGACGGAGCCGACCGCGGGCGAGCACTCACTCGTCGACGGATTGTCGACTCTTATCGAGCGAGGGGCTACCGTTAGCGGCGTCGTCTCCGAGGGTGTCTGGCTCGACGCGACCTACCCATGGGACCTGCTCGAGGTTTCCTTCGAGTTGTTCGACGCCGGCGTGGTCGACGGCGAGCGGTTGACGAACGGACTCGACGACGCCACCGTACATGAGTCCGCAGTGATCCGTCAGCCGGTCGTCGTCGGCCGCGACTGCGTCGTCGAACCGGGAGCCGTCGTCGGTCCGTACGCCTGTCTCGGCGAGAACGCGACCGTCGAATCGAACGCGCTCGTCGAACGGAGCATCATCGACACCGACACGCGGATCGGGGCCAACGCGACGGCGATCGATTGTGTTACCGGAACCGGCGTTACGATCGGAGCGGGATCGACGATTCCCGGTGGCCCAGGCGACGTTCGCGTCGAGGATCGAATCTTCGAGGGCGAAGCCCTCGGCGCGCTACTGGCCGATCGGGTCACCGATCGCGGCGGGGTCACGTACGCTCCCGGATCCATCGTCGGACCCGACGCCGACATCGAGTCGGGGACCGCGATCAGCGGAACGATCGCGGCAGACACGGGGGTGCGGTCCTGATGTGTGGGATCGTTGGATACGCGGGGGAGCAAACGAGCAAGGACGTCCTCGATGTGCTTCTAGACGGACTCTCGGGACTCGAGTACCGGGGGTACGACTCGGCGGGTGTCGCAGTCGCGAACTCGTCACTCGACGTCTACAAACGAGAAGGAGACCTGTCCACGCTCGAAGAGTCGCTTCCGGAGCAGCCCCCCAACGGATTCGCCGGGATCGGTCACACGCGGTGGAGTACGCACGGCCCGCCGTCAGACGCGAACGCACATCCACATACCGACTGTGACGATCGGATAGCCGTCGCTCACAACGGGATCATCGACAACGATCAGGAACTCCGTGACGCGCTCGAAGCCGACGGCCACGTGTTCGAGAGCGAGACCGACACCGAGGTGATCCCGCACCTCGTCGAATCGGCGATCGATCAGGGTGCCGACGTCGAAACGGCGTTTCGCCGCGCGATCGATCGATTGGAGGGAAGTTACGCCGTTATCGCGGTCCGCTCCGGAAGCGAAGCGCTTTACGCTGCACGCCATCACTCACCGCTGATCATCGGCATCGATGGTGATGACTACTACCTGGCGAGCGACGTTTCGGCGTTTCTCGGATACACCGAGGACGTCATCTATCTCGAAGACGGACAGTTCGCGACGGTGCGGCCGGCGGGCGTCGAAGTGACCGACGAACGGGGTGCACTGGTCGAGACGTCGGTCGAGACCGTCGACTGGGACCCTGAAGACGCGGGGAAAAGCGGTTACGATCATTACATGCTCAAGGAGATTCACGAGCAGCCCCACGCACTGCGCGAGTGTCTCCGCGGCCGGCCGCAGGGACTGGAAAATGCCGTGTTGCTCGAGGCGGTTGCGGACGTCACAGAACCGAAACGCGTCCACTTCGTGGCCTGCGGGACGTCGTATCACGCGTCCCTCTACGGCGCTCGACTCGTTCGCGAGCGGGGGATTCCGGCGACCGCTTTCCTGGCGAGCGAGTACGACAGCGACGTGATCCCGATCGACGGCGACACGCTGGTCGTCGGCGTGACCCAGAGCGGCGAGACGGCCGACACCATGAGCGCGCTCCGGGACGCGAACGGCGCCGGCGGGACGACGCTCACGGTGACGAACGTCGTCGGGAGTTCTGCCGCCCGCGAGAGCGATCACGTGATGTACATTCGTGCCGGCCCGGAGATCGGCGTTGCTGCGACGAAAACCTTCGCCTCGCAGCAAATCGCGCTGGCGATGCTCTCGAGCGCACTCACCGACGATTGCTCTCAGGAGTTCGTTGATGCACTGCGGGCGCTCCCGGATCAGGTACAGTCGGTGCTGGACGATTCGCGCGCGCGAGCGATCGCCGGCGAGTACGTGGATTCGGATGCGTACTTTTTCATCGGTCGTGGCTACTGCGCCCCGGTGGCGCGGGAGGGTGCGCTGAAGATGAAAGAGATAACATACAAACATGCTGAAGGGTTCCCCGCAGGCGAGTTGAAACACGGCCCACTGGCGCTGGTCACTGACCGAACGCCGGTCTTCGCCGTGGTCAATCGAGAGTCGAACCCGGAGAAGATGATCGGAAACGTCAAAGAAGTCGAATCCCGGGGCGCTCCGGTGATCGCGGTGACGGACACGCCCGAAGCGGTCAGGAACCACGCCGATCACGTGTTGGGGGTGCCCGACACGCATTGGCGGTTCACGCCGGTTCTGGCGAACGTGCAACTGCAACTCGCGTCGTACTGGGTCGCGAATCGACTCGGCAGATCGATCGACAAGCCGCGGAATCTGGCGAAGAGCGTGACAGTCGAGTAACGGGGTACTGCCGTACAGTTCTGGCGGAGCGTCGCTGGCCGTCGAGGAACGATCGATCGATTCTGAGCGGCGGATATTCTCATCGTCTGAATCTATCCGGACGAATACGATCGGGATAACGGAGACATTGAGGTATTACACCGAGAGATATGGACGTGCGGCGCTCGCCTGGATCCCTCCCACACGGCTAAGGCGTACATTTCCCGACTCGAACGGACGACGTGACTTTACGCTGGGCCCTGATACACGTCGAGAGACTATCGTGGTCGGTTCACTCCATCTACCATGTCAGAGACAGATACGTCCGACTCCGGCCCGACGTGGCGCGACAAGGGACGCGCCCTGTATCGCGTTGCGACGTTTCGACCCAGACTCGCCGTCGCAGTGATCGCGTTGAGCGTCGTTGCGGCGTTGCTCGAGGGAGTTGGGTTGAGTTTCATCATGCCGATCGTTGAGGTCGCCCAGACCGACGCACCGGCCGAAGAAGCCGACGGGCTACTGGAGACGTTTCTGACGATCTACGGGACGCTGGGGATTCCTTTCACACTCGGATATTTGGTGGTCGGCGTCGCGGCCGTGATGACGGTTCGGTTCACCGCGTCGTTTCTCGTCGGATGGTTACGGGCTGCGATCGAGACGAAGTACGTGAGACACCTGCAAGAAACGGCGTTCGACAACGCGCTCGAGGCGGACGTTTCCTACTTCGATCGAGAAGGATCCGACGATATTTTGAACGCGATCGTCACGCAGGCAGAATACGCGGGAGGCGTGATCACGCACGCATTGCTGGTTATCGAACAAGCGTTGCTCGCTAGCATATATCTTGCTATCGCACTCTATCTTGCTCCGCTCTTGACGGTGATCGCTGCGATGTTTCTTGGCGGCATGACGATCCTGTTCAAGTACGTGCTCGATACCGGCTATTCTCTCGGAGACAGGGTGGCTGACGCCAAAGAAGGGATTCAGTCTCGAGCACAGGCGGGGACCCAGGGCGTGAGAGCGGTAAAGCTCTTCGGGATGGTCGACGACCTTCGAAATGGCTTTAGCGAATCGGCGGAGAAGTTCGAAGAGAACTCTATCACGGTCGAGCGGAACGACTCTGCGATCACGAACTATTACCAGCTCACGACCGCCGTGTCCGTGTTCGGCCTGATCTACCTCGCGTTAACGTTCTCGTCGTTGAACCTCGCCGAACTCGGTGTCTTCCTGTTCGCAGTGTTCAAGCTCGGCCCGAAGATCAGCAGCCTGAACAAGTACCTGTATCGTGTCGATAGCCAACTCCCGCATCTCGTTCGAACGCAAGAATTCATCGACGAACTCGAACGAAACCGCGAGCCGTCCGTCGCGTCCCGGCCGGTGCCGACTTCGGTCGATCGAATCGAGTTCGACGACGTCCGGTTCAGCTACGATTCGAGCGACGAGACGGTACTTCACGACGTCTCGTTTCGGTTCGATCGGGACGAGTTCGTCGCGTTCGTCGGCCCGTCCGGCGCGGGGAAGTCGACGGTCGCGTCGTTGCTCGCCAGAATGTACGAACCCGATCGTGGTAACGTTCGAGCCAACGACGTTCCGATCGACGAGTTCGATATTCGGGAGTGGCGCTCTCGAGTGAGTGTCGTCAGACAGAACCCGCACATCTTCAACGACACACTTCGGTATAACGTGACCGTCGGAAAACGGGACGCGCCACAGGCGGAAATCGAACGAGTCTGTGAAATCGCACAGGTAACCGAGTTTCTTCCCGAGTTGCCTGACGGATACGATACCGTACTCGGCGATCAAGGGGTGAAGCTATCCGGCGGCCAACAACAGCGAGTTGCGATCGCTCGTGCGCTGTTGAAAGAGGCAGACCTGCTGATACTGGACGAAGCGACGAGCGATCTGGACACGGCCCTCGAACAGCGAGTTCACGACGGGATCGAATCGATGGACCGAGACTACGCGATGCTGGTAATTGCCCACCGGCTCTCGACGGTAACCAACGCCGATCGGATTTACACGATGGAAGACGGAAAAATCGTAGAGTCCGGACCCCACGAGGATTTGCTGTCGAACTCGAGTACGTACTCGTCGCTGTACTCGTTGCAGTCCGATTAACGATCGGGATCAGGATCAGGTGTCTGTCGAACCGACCGGGATCCGACCGAGCACGGACGGACGCTCGAGGTACCACTCGACCGTTTCTTCGATTCCGTTCGAGAACGTGAACCGCGGTTCGTAATCGACAACCCGTCTCGCTCGTTCGATATCTGCGACGTACCGACTCACTTCGCCCGTTCTCGTCGACTCCACGGTAACGTCAGAATCGTTCGGCGTCAACTCGTTCACTCGCTCGGCGAGTTTGATCAGGGACGTCCCTCGTCCGGACGCAATATTTAGCGTTAAGTTCGCTACTTTGTGATGCTGATCGATAATTCTGTACAGCCCATCGACGCAGTCGTCGATGTACGTGAAATCGAGCACCTTGTTCGCCCCGTAGACGGTCAGATCGAGTTCCTCGTGACATCGAGCGATAAACAACGGGACAACTCGATCCGAAGTATCGTATCGCCCGTAGACGTTCGAAAAACGGACGATCGTCGTCGTCATATCGTAACACTGGTTGTACGCGGTGACCATCGACTCGCCGCCGATTTTGCTCGCCGTGTACGGGCTTTCACTCGTGTCGGCGTACGTCGCCGATTCGTCGTAAACGACCCGACCAGTGTTCCCGTATACTTCCCTCGAACTGGCAAAGAGGAAGTTGGGAACGTCGTTCGCTCGCGCGAATTCGAGGAGATTGAACGTCATAGTCATATTTTCCATCGCGAGTTCTGGACGCTCGACGAGTCGGTGAACGCGTGCGTGCGCTCCAAGATGAACGATCACGTCAACGTCCGACGGCAGCCGCTCGAGATCGCTCTTCTCACGAAGGTCGACCGGTTCCGTTTCGGCGTCGATCTCGTCGGACCAGGAATTGGGCGCGATATCGACCCCGGTTACGTCGTACCCCTCGGACAGTAACCGTTCGACGAGTGCCGTTCCGATCATCCCGCTACTCCCGGTGACGAGAATGGATTCGAAGGTCATGGTTCTGTACCCCGTGCCGAGGTCGTTCGTCGATACGTACGGCGACGTACCGTCTTCGTGAGTCTCATTTGCTTTTCTTCGCGTACGGTGCTTTCAAGCGATCGCTGACCGATTCGTCGATACGATCGAGGATCAATTCGTCCAGGTAGCCTCGTAATCGCCATCGGTAGGGGCTATCGTCTTTCATCACGGCATTTTTGAGTTGTCGCCAAACGGGCGTCCCGAACTCCGGACCGAACAACAGGCGAAAAAGCGAACGATGATACGTCTCGGGGAAATTCTTCCGACGGAATCGAACACTGTTACGTCCGTACCAGTACGACACGCGTTCGCTCTGTTTCCGGGAATCGTTTATGTGGTACACAAGTGCGTGCGGATGGTAGACTATCGTTTCGCCCCGATTCCACAACTTCGCCATCACGTCCGTTTCCTCGAACTGCGGGTGGCCCTCGTACGACGGATCGAAACCACCGATCTCCTCCAGGACGTCAACTTTGAACGACATGTTGGCACCGACGAGCGTGTCCGTTTTGACCGGGGCGGGCGGGATCCACTTGTACGCGATCTGTCTGTGTTCACCGAATCGGTTGAAGTGATTCTGGTTCGTCGACGAGTTGTCGATGTCGTACTGCAACGAAAGTTCGTCGTCCGTGATTGGTGCAGGACCGCCCACGGCGACCGCAGAGTCGTCCCATTCGTATCCGCGTTCGATCCCTTTCAGCCACGATTTTCGCGGGACGACGTCGTCGTCTACGAAACAAATGACGTCCCCGTTCGATACCGCGATCGCGGTGTTTCGACCCCGCTGAAGGGTAGTATCGTCCGATCGTGCGAGGTGGCGGAGGCTGATGGAACGGCGGTCGAACCGCGTCGCGTACGACTCGACGACGGTTCTCGTCTCTTCGTTGGCACCGTTGTTGACGACGATCACCTCGTCAGGGGTGGACTGCTGAAAGGGAAGATGCTCCAGCAAGCGATCGACGCGCCCGGGCCGATCGTACGTCACCACCGCAACCGTCGTAGTTAGTCCGTGCTTGACCATCCATCGACCAATCGAAGGCACTTCGACGACGCCCATAATAATTATTCACGCATCCGAATAATTGAATAAATACTCAATATAAAATGTAAAACAGTGCGATATTTAGCCTCGAATACAGTACACGGAGGCTCGCCTCGTCGATACCGGGTCTCTTGTAATTCCGACCGGGAACGGTCCACTGACGACAGTCGAGAAGAGCGATCGGAAGGTACCGCACAGATCGACGAATCCGCGACGGAATGGCCGCCGAACATCGACGTCGACGCACCGAGTGTTCGCGATACCGATTCCCACGCCGATCTCGACCGACCGACTGAATTCGCCGGGGTTGTCAGACGACTCGATCACGACGAAATGTTCAGAGAGTCGCCTATCACGGCATTCAGACCGGATCGATCGGCGATCTCTCGCAAATACCTGGTCGTTCCGTCGACGGTACGCTGCCAATCGTATCCACCTTTCCGGATCACCGATCGCGGAGAGGTTTCGAGCGTCTCCGTTAATTCGCGTTCGATTGCCATCGCAAACCGGTCCGGTTGTCCTACTTGAACGGTTCGTCCCACGTCCCCGACGAGAGTCGTGATCTGGTCGAGATCGCTCGTGACGACTGGCGTCCCGGTCGCCATCGCCTCTAACACCGTTCGTGGGACGCCCTCGGACCTGCTCGGAAGGACCAGCACGTCCGAACTGCGATACACCTCCGGCATCTCGTCGTAGGGAACCTGCCCGTGAAACCGGACGCTGTCCCGAAGCCCGTGGTCGCGAGCGATCGATTCCAACTCACCTCGAAGCGGTCCGTCGCCACAGAAGTGTAATTCGACGTCCGGGAACGTTTCCCGAACCCGAGCGACAGCACGGAGCGCATCGGTCGGCCGTTTTCCCTCGACAAACCGACCGACGAACAACACCACGGGACCGTCGTGATCGATCGACTCGCTCTCCGGCCCGTCGGGCGTGAATCGGTCCGTATCGATCCCGTTCGAAACGACCTCGATCCGACTCGAGACGCCGAGTTCCCGGATTCGTTCCTTGTCGGTCTCCGTATAGCAGAACACGACGTCGGCCCGGTTGAACGTCCACCTACCGAGCGATCGAAGGTACAGGTCGAACACCCACTCGGGGGCGTTCTGCGAGTAGAGTCCGTGGTTCGTTACTGCGAGCGGAACGTCTCCGATCGCGGTCTTCAGCGCGGCTAGATTCGTCGAGAAGTACAGGTGAGAATGGGCGTGAACGACATCGAACTTCGCCGCATTCGAGAGATACCGAGCAACGCCGGGGCTAATGTCGTTCCCGAGCAATTCGAGCGCCGGATCGTACCGCACTACCGTGTATCCGTCGCGCTCCTCGGCTCGGGGCAAGTTCGGATCGTTTCGGACGGTGAGAACGGTGACGTCATGGCCCATCGCCGCCTGATCGCGGCTCATCGCGTGGACGTGGTACGGTCCGCCACCGTTCACGTCCGGGTGGACTTTCTGGGCGACTCGGAGGATTCGCATCGTCTCTGCTCCGTGCCGCCGATCTCTACTGAATCCTCTCATCGGCACACGACCTCATAGATGTCTTCGAACACCTTCCAGAGTTGTCGAATCACGATCTTGAGGTCGAACCAAATCGACTGCCGCCGGATGTACTCGAGGTCGTAACGGAGCTTCGTGCTCGGATCAGTGCTCTTGGCGTCATTGATCTGTGCCAGTCCGGTCAGTCCTGGTTTGACGAACCACCGCTTGCGCCACGTGGGAGTGTCCTGCTCGACCAACTGTTCCTCGTCGACCCATGCGGCCCGCGGACCGACGACGCTCATTTGTCCAATAAGAATCGACCACAACTGCGGAAGTTCGTCCAGGTGCGTTTTCCGCAACGTGCGACCGACACCGGTGATCCGATCGTTTTCGTGGTCCTCGGTCGGGACTGTAGACTCCTCGTCGGGGGCCATCGTACGGAATTTATACACAACGAATGTATCTCCGAACCCTCTGGTACGCTCTTGGCTGTACAGCACCGGTCCAGAACTGTTAAGCTTGATCGCGACCGCAACGCCGAGTATCAGTGGAGCGAGTAACGTCACCCCGACAAGGGCAAAGATCACGTCGAAGGCACGTTTGAATAAGTGATCGACCGGGTCCCACGGCTCGAGATTCACGTCTACCAGTTCGCTAACCTCGTCCGTCGACACCAGAACATCGTCTGTGTACTCCCGATGCACTTTGGCGTCGACGCCGTGTTCGTGACATGCGTTCAGTGCACCGAAGAACTCCGCACGATCTGCTCGCTGAAACGCTAACACGACGGTGTCGACGTCGTACTTGACGAGCAGGTCTCCGAGCCGCGATAAGCCGCCAATACGAGGGAGTGTGGTCGTGGTTTCCCGGGAGGTGATATCGGCGTCGTCGATGGATATTCCGCCGTCCGAAGCAGGTTCGCCGGACGCACGTTCGTCACCCGCACCGATTGAGGGGGAGAGGAAACCGAGGGTGGACGCCGGGATCGAGGGAGCGATCTGCTCGATCTGTGCCGGATCGTCGCCGACGACCAGCGTCCGTTCGGGGTCGCTGGTTGGCCGACGGCGGATCCAGACGAACCACGGCGGAATCACGACGGCCAACAATCCAATGGTCATCACGAGCGTCGCTCGGGGAAGCCGATACGACCATTCGAAATATCCCAGCGTCGCGAGCGCGAGGCCGCCGACGAGGACGCGCTTTTGCGCGAGAAACACGATATCGAGGACGCGCCGTGGTTGGGGTTTGTACAACGGGACGAGGCTACCCGCGACCGCGAGGACGCTTAATGTGATCGTCCAGTACAGCGATTCACCGCCCAACACGGTCACGTCGAGACGGTTGAACAGTGGCACGTACGTCGTAAACCACCACTGGGCGATCTGGTGGTTTGCGACGAGTACCGCTCCGACGGTTAGCAGAATCGCACCGAGGGTGCTCACTACGCGGTACTTCCATCCCGTTGTCATTCATTGATTGACACACCCGTGAGTAGTATAACACATTTGATGTTTTCTCGTGATGATTTATTCCAGAAACATAATCTTTGCACCATACGATTAAATACCGTCAATTAGTATGTGTCCGCATCATATTATTGGTGACTGCCAACGAGGTCGACGTGGACCGATGAGACTGAATCGAACGCTTTCCGGCTGTTAAGTATGTTTACCCGACTACAGGGAAGCATCGTCTCGAGGTTGGTAATACACATATACTCTCTGTTTCACGAAGTAATCGCGAAATTTGACGACACACTTACAACCGTTTCCCCGTTATGCCTTACCACGTCGCGGTCTACAAGTACGATGATGGAAGAGCCACAGCTCACAGACGCGAGTGTCCTCATCACCGGTGGTGCGGGCTTTATCGGCAGTCGGTTGGCGCACGCACTCGTGGCCGACAACGAGGTCACGATCCTCGATGACTTTTCGAGCGGACGGCCCGATCGGGTCCCCGACGCAGCGGCCGTCGTCGAGAGCGATATCCGCGACCGAAAAGCCATTGCCGAAGCGGTTCGCAACGTAGACGTCGTCTTCCATCAGGCAGCACTCGTCAGCGTAGCCGAATCGGTCAGAGACCCGCTGGTGAGTCACCGTCAAAACGCGACCGGGACGCTCAATCTCCTCGAAGCGGCACGCGAGCAAGATGCTCGCGTCGTGTTCGCCTCAAGTGCCGCAATCTACGGACGTCCCACTCGGATT
Source organism: Halosolutus halophilus (assembly GCF_022869805.1). NCBI lineage: Archaea > Methanobacteriati > Methanobacteriota > Halobacteria > Halobacteriales > Natrialbaceae > Halosolutus > Halosolutus halophilus. The sequence goes on from NZ_CP094974.1 coordinate 2,461,725, forward strand.
CCCATTGCCGAGGACGACCCGAAAACACCGACCTCCCCGTACGGACTCGAGAAACTCACGGCCGACCACTACGCTCGCCTCTACAACGAGCTATACGGTCTCGAGACGATTGCATTGCGCTACTTCAATGTCTACGGTTCGGGCCAGCAAACGAACGACTATAGCGGCGTGATCAGCGTTTTCGTCGAGCGTGCCCGCAACGACGACCCCCTGACTATTTTCGGTGACGGTGAGCAGACCCGAGATTTCGTTCACGTCGACGACGTCGTCCAGGCGAACCTCCGGGCCGCGACGACCAAACAGGTCGGAAGAGCGTACAACGTGGGAACGGGAACCCGAGTCACGATCACGGAACTCGCGGAGTCAATCGTCGACGTGACCGACTCCGACAGTGAACTCGTCTACGACGATCCACGCGAAGGTGACGTCCGCCACAGCGAGGCGGACATCACGAAGGCACAGACCGAACTCGGGTACGAGCCGACGGTCATGCTCGAAGCGGGCCTCCGGTCCCTGGCCGAGAACACCGAACGCTAATTCGACGAGTGATCACACCCCTCCAAGATAGGAGCATCCGAGAGAGCCTGTTTCTTCGTGGAGTCGCTCAAGTCGAGTTGCAGCAGCGACCAACCGCGTCAATCCAGTTCCAGCGTCGACCCGTCTTCAACGGCGTCTGTCGAGACGTCGACTTCCTGATCGCCGATCGTATATTCGCTGGGATACGGTACCGTCGCTTCCAGTGTTCCGTCCTCTCCCACAGTCACGTCCTGCTCGTACGTGATCGTCTCGCCCGAGACTGTCACCTCGGTCCCGACCGTCACCGTCTCGCCCGGTTCGCCGGTCGCGGTGATCGTCGCTCCGGGGACCACGGCGAACACCGTCACTTCGTTGTCGATATAGATCGCCTGGTAGTGCTCGAGCGGTTCTCCGTCGTCGCCACCCGTCCCGAGATTATCGTGGAGTTTCGCCTGTGAGATGTTTTCGGGGTACGGCTCATCTACATCGGTCATCACGACGTATCCGACCTGACTCCGTTCGAACTCCTCGTACCAGGCGTCCGGATTGTCGTCGACCTGGAACTCGTAGAAGTGGTTGAAGGCGTACGCGTATCGATCGGCTTCCCCATTGACGAAGTAGTTGTACATGCGGTTGTCCCCCCAGTCGCTCAACACGAAGTTGTCCGGATACTCTCGGTCGACGCCCGTCGCGTGTTCGTCGATGGCCATCGCTGCTTCGAACTCCGCATCGCTGTAGGTCGTTTGCCCGACTAACGACGGGAGGAAGAGCAGACTCATTCCGAAGATCAGCAGTCCGATCCAGACGAGCGCGACGAACGTCTTGACGTTCCTCGGGACGACGATACTGGGTTCGCGTTCCCCACCGTCTGTTGTGGCGGTCTGTGCGTGCGAACTTGCACGTTCGCTCGCGTCTGATCCTCTGAGCGGGACTGGAACTCTGGCTACATTCGCCCACGCCAACAGGTGCACGAAGCCAAGCCCCCCGAGTACAGCGAACGGGAGGGTCAACTGGCCCGCGAAGCGAGCCTGTATTGCTGCCAGCGCGAGCCAGAAGCCACCGTAGACGGAGAGCAGCGTCCAACCGGGCGCATAGCGCCGAGCCGAGGTCCAGCCGGCCCATCCCAGGAACAGAAGCGCGATGTAAAACCAGACTCCGAACTGCGACAGGGGCCCGAGGACGATTGCATGCTCTAACGAGAACAACGACGACGTCTCCACGGCACCTCCCCTAAAAAACAGGTCGCCGGCCCGTTCGGAAAGTCTGGCCCAGTCTTCTGGTCGCAGATATCGGAACGCAACGAGACCGACGCCGGTGAGGCCGCCCTCGAGACCGACGAGTCCCCAGGTGGGCCACTCGAAGCGACGCCACAGCTTTCCGAGTCCGACGACGGCGACGGCACCGACGACCACGAGTACCGGGATCGCTGCAGTGAACACTTCGTGCCACCCCCAGCCGAAGTGCAGGAACGCGGCGAGAGCCGCCCCCAGACTCAACCCGACGAGAACCGGCAGGTTCGCCGACGCTGGCGGGATGCCGGCCCGAACGTCGATCGCGATTTTCAGCCCGACGTACGCTGCAGCGGGAACGAGCAACAGAATCCCACCACCCCAGGCGTGGACCGAGAACGCGACCGCGATACCCAGTGCGACGGCAGCCATCCACGTCCACGACTGTCGAAGGTGCTCGTGGATCGCCGCTTGCACCGTCGATGCACCGTTCCGTCGCCGATCGAGGTCGACGGCCAGCCAGGCGAGCGTCAGCATCGTCACGCCCAGCCAGAAGTACTGGTGCGGTCGATGCTCTAGAAAGCCGATGGTCGAGTATACGGCGTGCAGGGGGGTGATCGCCAGCAATACGACAGACGTGACCCCTACGCGAACGTCGTCGCTGACGATAACGGCGAGCCAGTAGACGATGACGCCAAGCGCGAGCGTCGCGACGACGGGCAACCACGCGGCGACCATGTTCGCTGCCCACTGGTCCCCGCCGAGCAACGTAGCGAAAAGCCAGTTCGCGGCGTGAGTCAGCGGTCTCGTCCCGGCCGCCCCCTCGGGCATGTCGGTTATCACGATTCCACCCTCCGCGAGGAGTTCCTCCAGCCAGTACCGGTAGTGGTACGGATCGTTCGACGGCGAGACGACGTGCTCGCCGCGCATTACTGACGGATAAATCAGCGTTCGCGTCGCGAACAGCACGCCGAGCGCGGCCGCCAACGCCACCGCAGCGCGTCGATCGATGTCGATCAGGATCGAGCGGACGGATCCCGGGCCCGACTCCTCCTCGACCGCGATCGGTTCGCCGGTGAGACCGGCCCGCACCCCCTCTCTACTCGAGATGCGATACTCGCCGTCGACCTTCGTGACGATGCCGCGAGAGACGAGTTCCCCGAACGTTCCGGAATCGAGCGGGAGGACGTCGAAGGTCCAGGTGTCGTGTTCGGCATCGACCTCGAGAAGCGTCTCGATCGCACGCTCCCCGTCGGCGTAGTTCTCACAGAACGAGTCGACCGCGTCTGCGACCGTAGCGGGATCGGTGTCGCCGACCATTACCGGCTCCCCGTTTGGTTCCCGGTTCGGTTCGGATTCCGCCCCGGCCGACGATCGCGACGCGAGCGGATCCGATCGCTACTGCCGGCCGACCTCGGGACCGAGCACTCGATCGAAGAACCGACGTGACGGCGGGTGGTGATCCGGTTCGATCCCCTCGACGGCGCTCGAGAACGCGGTTCGAGAGACGCGTTCGCCGTCCGATCGCCGTCAGCGATCGCTCTCCACGTTACCCGAAGCCGACCGGTCGGATTTCGTGATAGATCTCGAACCCTCATGAACCATCTTTCGGGAGGCGTTCCCGACGAACGATTATTGTTTGCGCCCACCTACACGCTCGGGCCCCGAGTTCAGTTCGCCGTTACCACGGCAGGGCGGTCGGACTCAGTCGCGTCCGCCGTCGCGCCGTCGAACCCGCGCGCTGATAGCGGACGGGACGCCGCTCAGTTGCAGTTTACCCTTTTCGAACAGAAAGCGAGACACGTCCCGCGCCCGCCGGGGATCGGCCATTACGGATTTGCGAAACTCCAACGCCGCGTTCAGGAACTCTCGCCGCCGGACGTGGGATTTGCCGAGAATGTACCGGTACTGTGCACGGTACGAAGCGGGCAACTCGTGGTGGTACGTCTCGAGAAACGTGGTCAACCCCTCGATCTTTTCGGCGTCGTTTCCGGTGAGTTGTCCGTCGTGGCTGTGGTATCTGTACAGCGGTTCGTCGACACCGACCAGGTAGTACTCTCGGAGGAGTTTCACCCAGAACGCGACGTCGTCCATATACGCGATCCGTTCGTCGAAAGTCCCTACGTCCGCGAACACCGACGCACGCACCGTCAACCCACCCGTCCTCGCCTCGGTCTCGATCGACGGTCCGAAGTCGGCGGGCGAAGCCATCACCGGCGTCGCCCCGTGGGTCTCGATGACCTCGCCGTCTCGATAGCGTTCGAGCGCGACGAACGTCCCCGCACACTCGGCGGATTCCGCCCGAAGCGTTTCGATCGATCGCTCCAGAAACGTCGGTTTGAGTTCGTCGTCGGAGTCGAGAAACGAGACGTACTTCCCCTCCGCGGCCCGTATACCGGTGTTTCGAGCGGCCGAGGGACCCCGGTTGGTTTCGTGTGAAACGTATCTGATCCTGTCGTCCGGATACTGATCGACGACGGCGGCGATGTTGTCGGTGGAGCCGTCGTCCACGACGACAATTTCGAACTCCTGAAACGTCTGCTCGCGGACGCTGTCGAGAGTTCGGGGAAGAACGTCGGCCCGGTTGTACGTCGGAACGACAACGCTTGCGGCTATCATACCGATTGTAGACTGGACAGGTGCAAAAACGATGTGACTGGTTAGAACTCGGCACTAACGCTACCGAATGGACACTGTCGACGTCGCTCGTATCGTCACCGGAGCAACCATTATTTCCCGTCGTGTTGACGTGATCAATATCTCGAGATGAAGACCGAACTACAGCGAGCTGTATAAATACCACACCGAAGGGGTCGTGGCGCCGCTCGTAGACGGGTCGTGGTATGCTCGCTCGCGAAACCGAACCGCGCTGTCGGTCTCACAACCGGTTATCTACGAACTTGCAAGAAGGTACTATCGCCGGAAATGGCTGAACAGGGAGATTGGAACTTATCCTCGGCCGCCGGATCCGACGACGCTCATCCGGGTCGCACCCGACCGAATAACGTATCGAACGGCCCGTTCAGAACCGACGACGTACAAGACGTGAGCGATCGGACGAGTCAGGGACGGCGACTGGGATCGAACCGATCGGCAGTTCGACGACAGCGAGATCTATCGTTCCGTGCGACAACGATATCTCCACGACCGGCCGTGGGAGGAAACGCCCGTCGTAACGGAACGGATCCCGCCCTGGGATCTCGACTCTCCGGCCGAGATCCGGCGAAAAGCCGCAGGGATGGACCGGCTCTGGCGATCGTTACGCAACGATGGCTATCAAAGCCAGCGAGAGTTATGGAAGCGAAATCCAGACCGGTTTCGGGAGCAATTTTCCCAACGAAACAAATTTTTTCCCTACTTACTCGTCAACGAGATCACCGCCGATATCGGCCGTAATGGCGAGTTGCTCTTCGTCGATTCGTTTCATCGGCTCTCGATGGCGAAGCTTCTCGACCTGGAGTCGGTGCCCGTATACGTGCTCGTTCGTCACCGGAAGCGGATGACTAATCCCGACAGGGTCGACGGAGACAGCGCCGATTGAGCGGCGATTCAGGCGGATCGCTCCGCGCGAATAAAGTGGCCACTGTCCCACTCCCAGAGGCGGTCGATCTCGAAGCCGCGGTTTCGAAGCCATCCGTAGATTTCGTTCGCCGACGCGTTGGACCCGTAGTAACTATCCGACGTGACCACGTCGAGGTAGACCAGTCGACACTCCGAGATTGCCCGTTCCATCCCCCGCAAAACGCCCATCTCCGCGCCCTCCACGTCGATTTTGAGCACGTCCGGAGCCGGAACGCCTTCCGCCACGAGGTCGTCACCCCTCGCCGTTTCGACCCGGATGCCGTCCGACGCATCGTCGGAGAGATAGCCGAACTCGCCGGCACCCGCCTTTTCGGTTATCTTGAGCGTTCGTTCGTCGCGTTCGGCCATCAGTGCCCGCTCGTGGACGTCCGCCGAGAGCCCGTTCAACCGGAGGTTCTCCTCGATCCGATCGACGTTGTTCGGGTTCGGCTCGACGCCGACGACGCGACCAGTTGGCAGTTTCGCCGCCGCGAAACAGGTGTAGATACCCGCGTTCGCCCCGACGTCCCAGAAGACGTCGTCCGGTTCGAGGTGCGTCAAGATATCGCCGAGGACCGGAAACGACCGGTCAGTTTCGGGATAGCGCTGGAACAGCAGGTACTCGTCGACGTTCGCTATTTTGAACCGAATCGTGAGCCCGTGGACCGTGATCCGCTCTTCGGAGGGAACGAACGGCGCAAGCGCCCGTCGATACGAGTACGAGAACACTTCTCTAATCCCCTGCTTCCGAAGCGGGTCCTTGATCGGCTCCGGCACGTAACCGATCCCATGTCTGAGATTCGAGCGCAGTCCGACGAGTAGCTTCGCAAATTCCATACCCCCACGTGGCCACGGGACTATTTATTTAAATCCAGCATATCGATCGAAGAGCGGCTTCGGCGACGATCGGTGACCGGTAACGGACTCATACCCGAACGATCACGAGCGGCATCCGTCCAGTCACGAGACGATACCGAACCGGTTCGCCGATGATCGTCACTGGACGATGAGCGCGATCGGGAGTTACCGAATTCTCGGAGAGAATAGTCAAGTAGCAGGATCCCGTCGGTGGGCACGGACTGCGCAGCGATGGCCCAACACGTTCGATACGGAGACGCTCGTCCGAACCAACCGGTGTCGCGATCCGCGAAGCCGTCGTCCCGATCGGCCTCCGCTTCCCGAACGACGATCGTGATCGAATCTCGAAATGCGACCGAATCGCGGATCACCTTTGACTTCCGCGTCGCGGCTGAATCCCATCACGCCGAACCTAGCTATTCCTATGGTTCCAAAGCAACGCATCTTGCGCCGGGTTAACGCCCGTTGGAAGTTCGTTCACCGCTTCGCAGACCGCCATCCCGTCGTCCTCCAGTATCACTCGGTGAACGGGACCGGCTGGGACGACATCCCGGATGCGTGGTTTCGAGCACACCTCGAGTGGTTGCAATCGGAGTACGAGATCGTCGATCTCCCCGACGTGATTTCATCGACGGCCGGTAAAGAAATCGCACTCACGTTCGACGACGGATTACAGAGTTTTCACCACACAGTCCTGCCGATCCTTCGAGAGTACGACGCGCCGGCAACGGTCTATCTCATCGGCGAGGCGGTTCTCGATCCCGACGGCGAGTACATGCCGGTCAAATCGGACTACATGACCCGGGATCAGCTGACCGAAATCGTCGACGACTCGCTCGTCACGGTCGGCAATCACACGCGGAGCCATCCGAAGCTCTCGGAGCTCGATCGAGAGGCGATCGAAGCCGAAATCGTCGAGGGAAAGGAGATCATCGAGTCTGAACTCGGCGTCGGGGTCGATCGGTTCTGTTACCCGTTCAACGATTACGACGCGACGGCGGTCGACGTCGCCCGAAGACACCACGCCACGGCCGTTACTAGCGGCGGCGATCAACAGCTAATCACGGCCGAGACCGATCCGCACCGGATTCCGCGGACGAGAGGCGAAAAGACGCCGGAAGTCGTTCGGTGGCTCGTACCCGATTTTTCAACTCAACTCGTCGGCGGATACCGTCGATTCTTCGGGTAGGAGGAGGTGCCCTGTAGAGACATCTAAGTCCGACACACCGCTGGCCGCTCGGATACGCGTTCGAACTTTCACCGGCGTCTATCTGAGCGGAGAGCGATCCGCGTGATTATTCAGGAGATGTCGTACGTCCGGGTGGTCTACGTTGCAAATCGATCAGCGGCTGAAACCCGCCGTCGAGACGTTGTATATCTCGTCGCGTATCTCTTGCCACCTCTCGTGGCGGACCACGATCCGCACCGGGATTTCGTCGAGGTCAAGTACTTTTGCAATACTTAGCCGATGCCACCCGTTCCCACGGAATATCAGTTGACAGTCGCGTCCGATATTGATACAAACGTCGTCCAGAAACGTATCTAAATCGTCAGACGGTGAACCCATCAGTTCTCGCTTAGGTACACCCTTTTTTTGGACGGAGTCGTACGACCGATCGATTCTGTTGCAGTACTCCCGTACCTCGTCCACCGCCGTGCATCCTTTCACAGACCCCCGATCAGAAACGATTTCTTTATACTTGTTTAAGAGGTATTTCTCCTCCCACGGCACTCCCCTCTTGAAATGATGGCAAATCGCCATATGCGTGGGAGAGTCCGAAAATTCATGCGTTTTTTCGTCCCAGTCACCGCCGTAAACGGCTCCAGCGTCGGTGTATTTGCTAAAGACCGTTTTGTACGACCGTATCGCATCCGGATCGACGTATACGAGTCCGAAGGGATCGATTGGCGCGTCGTACCCAAAGTTCACTAGCTTCAGGATCTGTTTCTGCTTGAACCTATAATCATCAACGTCGTCGATCAGAGTCGGGAGGAGAGCCCGCACACCACATACCCGTTCGAACGTATGGCTTCATCGGGGAAAGTCAATTGATCAAGAAATGTCACCGAGACCCATAACATTTCACTCATGGTATTGCGAATGTCGGTCGTGAAATCAGCGCACCGCGGAGGTAAGTTAGAATACCGCCGACCAGGGTACGATTGACCGCGTTCCGCAGGCGTGACGGCGAAATAACTCGGGAATGAATCACGATCCCTTGGTCAAGACTACCGTCACCAAGACGCTCATATAGCCCTCGAAGGGGGGCGCACGAGGTGGTAAACGTCAATTTCGGGCGCGATAATGACAGGAACGTCAGTTGCGATCGCACACTTCTCCTCTGAAGCAAATCGCACCGAATAGTACGGAATAACCTGATTTTTGCTATCGCATCGTCAATGTAGGATCCGGATAACATAATCGATAGAGGGATGAGCGAGCGTATGAACGTCGTGGACCTCGTTAGCGCACTGGTCCCGAAACTCAAAAATAGTGTTCAATATGTTCCGGAACCGGTCAAGTCGCCACTTCGCCTGCTTGGCGTGAAATCGGCGCTGTCGGACGCTTATCGGTGGATACTCAGTCCGTTTTTTCCGATAGAACAACATATTACCGCCCATGGACTCACGATGCGGTTCAAAATCGAGGACGTGGAGGAATACTTCGTCTTTCAAAAGTACCCCGAGAAGGACGAGTCGTTCCCCGTCCACGGGGATATCTTGACACACCTGGGACCGAACGACGTCTTCTGGGACGTCGGGGCCAACGTCGGCATCTACACCTGTTTCGCGGCGGCGAAACTCCAGTCGGGCCACGTCGTTAGCGTCGAACCAAATCCAAACAACGTCGATCGGATCGAGGAGAACCTGCAGTTGAACGGGCTTTCGGCGGACGTCCACGAACGGGCACTGATGGCAGAAAACGACGAAGGCGTACTACAGATCTACGAGGACGCGGAGGCCGGGGCATTCGGGTTCCTCTCCGAGGACGGGTCCTCGGTCGAGAGCGAGTCGTTGACGATCGATCCGACCGAGAGTGTTCGCGTCGAAACCACGACCGGAGACGCGCTCGTCGACGACGGCGTCCCCGCCCCGGACGTGCTCAAAATCGACGTTGAGGGTGCGGAACTGGAGGTCCTGAAAGGGATGGAACGGACGGTCGAGGAGGACGTCCGGGTACTCTACATCGACGTGATCACGTCGGACGAATTTTACGACCGGACCGTGGCACCGGACGAGGTGTACGACTGGCTGGACCGGCACGGGTTCGAAACCGAACGGCTGTGGGACTGGGACGGCGGGCACTTCATCCGCTGTGAGCGGACCTGATCGCGCCGGGACGGAGGTATCCACGCTCTCACGGTATGGGCGCTGGGGGGACCGAGGAGACGAGTCAAACCAACGAACTGCACAGAACCAGTCACACAAGGATATTTTGCCCCCGCAGTAGCGCGCATATAACAATGCGATTTCCCTCCAACGTCCACCGGTGAATGGCTCGCGTCAGCGTGATTACTCCCTCGTATAACGACGCTCAATCCGTTTCTCGAGCGATAAACAGCGTCCTTGGTCAGACGTACGACGACTACGAACACGTCGTCGTCGACGACGCATCTACGGACGATACGTCTCGAATTCTCGACCAGTACGACGATCCGCGGATCAAACGGGTAAAACGGGAAACGAACGGGGGACTGGCCGCTGCTCGAAACGACGGGCTTCGAGTCGCGAAGGGGGAGTACGTCGTCTTCCTCGACGCTGACGACGAATTACTCCCGCACACGATCGAAACCCTGATCGAACTCGTCGAAGCCGGCGACTGGATCGCGGTGTGTCCGTCGCAGTTGTGGATCTGGAAAGACGGAACGACGGAGGTAGACCCCGCCCCACCTCGCAAAATTACGACGGAGGACATGCGGACCGATGGAATGCACGTAGTTGGCGGAGTCGGGGGAATGATGGTCGAATCTCGAGCGCTCGAAGCCGCTGGATGGTTCGACGAACGACTCCGGTATCTTGAGGATTACGACGTCTGTCTCCGACTCGTCGAGGAGGGGGCGCTGTACGGAACGGACGAAATACTGTACCTGTATCACCGAGGGTACGAGGGCCAGTTGACCACGCACAAAGACGAGTACCTGAGCCAGAGACGCAAGTTTTTGAAGAAGAATCGAGAGCGACTCTCGAAACGACACCGGTCGAAACACTACTACCGGATCGCACACTCACACGCGGAGGCCGGTAACATGGACGGAGCAGCGAGAAACCTCGTCGACGCGATCGCTGCGCACCCGTTCCGGCTGCCGTACTACTACTATCTGGTCGCCGTGCTGTTCGGCGAGTGGACGTACGACGCGGCGTCGAAACTCCACGAGGAGACTAGGCGACGGGTCGGCTCGACACTCCCACAGACCCGTCTCGGGAAACGCGAGTCATGAGTACCGTTAGCGTCGTCACCCCCACGTACAACCACGCGGATCTGCTGCCTCGAGCGATCGAAAGCGTCCGCGATCAGACGTACGACGATATCGAACACGTCGTGGTCGACGACGCGTCGACCGACGACACGGCCGAGGTGATGGCCAGTTACGACGATCGGGTCCGATACATCAGGAAAGAAGAAAACGGCGGGCTCAGCGAGACGCGGAACGTCGGAATCAGAAACGCGAGCAGCGACCGAATCGTCTTTCTTGACGCGGACGACGAACTCGAGCCGAACGCGGTCGAGGTGCTCGTCGACACCATCGATCGGGGCGAGTTCGTCGGCGTGATCCCCTCGAAAACGAAGGTCGAAGCTGACGGGAGCGTCAGATACAAAACCCTGCAAGCCGCCGTCGTGACGGCCGAGGATCTCCGCGAAGAGAACGTTCTCGGGGGTATCGGTGGCGGTATTTTCGAACGCGACGCTCTGGAGGCCGTCGGACTCTTCGATCCGGACCTTAGACACAGCGAAGATTACGACCTGTATCTCCGCCTCGCCGAGCGGTTCCCGTTGTACGCCCTCGATCGGCCGCTCTACGTCCACTACACCGGCATCGAAGAACAACTCACGTCGGAACGGGGCCACTACGAGCACAGGGACAGTATCAGACGGTTCCTCGACAAACACGAAGATCGCATGTCGGCGTACCGTCTCGCCGAACGCCACTACAACCTGGCCCACATCTGTGCCCGACGGAACGATACCGAGGAAGCGATCGAGGAGTTCCGGCGCGCGATCGCAGCCTTTCCGTTCCGACCTCCATACTACTACTACCTCATCGCGACGATGGCTGGGAGGAGACGGTACGACGCGGCACGAACGGTCCACGAAAGCGCCAGAGAGTTGGCCTCGAAACTCACCTGAAAACCGCGCAGCTATCACCACCCGAGAGAATTACATCGCCCGGTCACCTGAGAGTCACGTGACGCTACGATACTCCCGAAGGATGTGATCCAAGACGTGATCGGGTTCGAACCGTTCGAGTCGGGCCTCGCTCCGTTCACAGAGCACGGCTCTCGTCTCGGGATCGTCGGAGATGGACGCCAGTTTCGAGCGTAATTCGTCGACGTCACCCGGGTCGAACGTCAGGCCGGCGTCGCCGACCACCCACGGGGGACCGCCGACGTCGGAAACGATCGCCGGGGTCCCACACTGCATCGATTCGAGCACCGCTCGGCCGAACGGCTCCGGCCACGTCGCCGGGTGGACGAACACGTCTGCTGCGGCGTAATAGGCCGGAAGCTCCGAGTGGGAGACCCAGCCATGGAACGTGACTCGATCCGCGACGCCGAGCGACGTCGCGTACGATTCGAGCGCCCTCCGGTCAGGTCCGTCTCCGACGACGTGAACGCGCAGTGGGAGATCGAGTTCCGCAGTCGCATCGAGGAGCGTTCGAAGGCCCTTGTACTCCTCGAGGCGGGCGACTGAGAGCACGTCCAGGCCTCGCTCGTCGAATCGATCGGGAAGCCGACAGGGCGAGTCCATCCGAGCGAATTCGGGGACGTAAAAATTAGGGACGACCGTGATCTCGACGTCGAACCCGACGGACGAGTAGACCTCTTTTACGGCCGGACTTTGTGCGAATAGCTTGTCCACCCGACCGACCAGTCGAGGGACGACGGACGTCCGACCGACGTACACCGGCGTCTTCAGCAGTTTTCGAATTCCTCCCGCGTCGTCGTGGACCAATTTACTGAAACTGGAGCAGCGCTCGTAACAGTCGGGAGTCATCTTCGACTGATTCGTACAGAACAGGGCGTACGAATTGAGCCTCCCGACGACCGGGGTTTCGCCGCTGCTTCGATACAGTCCGGCCGCGGGAAGCAAAATCGGCGTAAATACGTGAAAGAGGTCACAGTCGTCGTATCGATCCATGAGTCGTGCGACTTCCCGAATCCAGCGCACCGCGTGCGCTGATCGGTCGATCGAGTGTTCGGCGACGATGTAGGGTCGCTCCAACGGCAACTCGTTCTGATCCCGATCGATTGTCACGACCCGTACCGAGTGGCCGCGTTCCGAGAGCGACCGGGCCAGCGCATCGAGACTGACGTTCGATCCGCCGCCGCTTGCGGTCAACTTCTCGCAAACGATCGTGATCTCCATGTATTTGCTACCCGGTTGCTATCGTGTTTCCGCGTACAGTTCCGCCTCACTTCCATTATCCGCGACAGCGGTGTACAGTTTCAGGATACTCTCGAGGACGCGCTCCCGATCGTACTCCCTCGCTTTCCGCTTCCCGCCACGCGACAGGGTGCGGAGTCGTTCGTCGCGGACGAGTTGCAGTATCGTTTCCCGGAAGTCGTCGATGGAACCGTCAGTAGTGACGCCGCCCGGTCCGACGATCGATTCGACGGTCCCGTACTCGCTGGTCACGATCGGAGTCCCCGTTGCGAGCGCCTCTAGGTACACTCGAGCTAACGGTTCCTCCCAGATACCGGGATAGACGAAGCAATCGTGCTCCGCATACACGGCCGGAAGGTCGCTGTTCGGAACGAATCCCCTGAAATCAACGAGGTCCTCGACGCCGTGCGCTTCCGCCTGGGTCCACAGCGCAGACTCCAATCCACCGGTTCCGACGATTGTCAGTTCGAACTCGAACTCGCTGTCGTCCAGCGCGCTCAGGATCGGAATCAGCTTTCTCACACCTTTCGCTTCGATGAGATACCCTACGTACAGGAGTCTGTAGCGCTCTGTGAACTCGCTCCGGTGGTCGATCCAGAACGTCTCGTCTACGGGATGGGGAACGACGCGTATCTTGTCGCGATCGTACCCGAACTGAGCGTAGTTCTCTCGGACGTGATCGGAGGGTGCACGAAACGCGTCGACGTGCTCGAGGCGTCGTTCTCCAGATCGAACCAATCGAAGCGAGAAGAGTTGGCTCGCCGTCCGATAGAGATAGCCGAACTCCTCGTTTTCGAACCCCGTCCGAGCGATGCAGTGTAGACACTTCGAGAGCGATTTCCGCTCGCACTGCGTCTCGTTCAGGTAGAGCAGATCGTTCTTCGCGCACACGCCCTGGTACGCGTTCAGCGTGACGACGGTCCCTGCGTCAGTCGCCGCTCCGATCTTCGCGACGGCAGGGATCAACGACATCAGGTAGCTGTGAACGACGTCGTACTCGCCGAACTCGTCGAGTCGAGCGGTGACCTCCTCGTTTAATCTCGTGTCCGTGTGCGGGTGGCTGCTGTTGCCGGTGAGATACCGGTACTCGACGCCGGCGTACTGGAGTTCGTCGTCCGGCGTGTCGGTACAGTAGACGCAGACCTCGTGGTCCGTTTCAGCGAGGCCGGTTACGATCTGGGTCGCCGTGTGAGTCGCCCCCGTTCCCTCTGCCGACGGAAAATGTGGATGGATGAAGGCGATTTGCATTACGAACGGGTATCACGCGGCGTTTTATAATAGGTCGTCACTATCGCCGTGAGAGTGTTCGAAGCTAACGAATCGCCGCGGAAGCATCCGTCTTTGGCTAATACCCACAGTAATACAGTCTGACCGTGATTTTCGGTCTGATTTCATCCATGAACCTCACTAAACCGCCGGAGACGCCAATTCTCAGCGTTGTCTGGCGTCTGATTTCACAATGAAGAGCATCTCACCAGCTGGGATCGCCTCTCAAATATCATCAATTATGATACTAATTCCTCAGATTACTACCAGTCTGGGCTAAAGACGAACCGCCGCAGAAGACACGCGTCGAGAGCCGACGGTGACGAGTATCACGCGTTGCGCCCGAAACGGCGACTGTAAACGGTTCCGGATTCACACATCGCCGTGAATCGCTCGCTGGAATTCCTCGACGAGCACGTCCTGTGAGTAGTCGGTTTCGACAAACTCCCGTCCTCGATCGCCGAACTGCTGGCGTTTCGAGGGATCGGCGGCCAGTTTCCGGATCGATCGGCAAAAGCCAGTGACGTCGTCCGGCTCATGGAGGTAGCCGCACTCGCCGTCGGCCACGCTGTGCTCAATCCCCCCGACAGAACTGCCGACGACCGGAAGTCCGGCTGCCATGGCCTCGATGACGGTGATACAGAGACCCTCGTACAACGAGGGTTGCGCGTAGATGTCGACGGTGTCGAGGAACTGCGGCAGATCGCGAACCGCTCCGAGAAACTCGACGTTTTCGATGCCGGCCGACTCGATTCTGGATTCTAGCGCCCGTCGTCTGGGGCCGTCGCCGGCGATTCGAAAGACGATCTCGTCGTCCGAGAGTGCATCCGCGACGGCGAGGAGCGTTCGATAGTTCTTCTGTTCCGACAATACGCCGACGCTTCCGACGACTACGCAGTCGGTATCCTCGTGCTCTCGCCGTTCGAACTCGTCTAGTGGGATGCCAGCGATCGGAACCGTCTTGACGAACTCCTCGCTGAGTCCGAATTCATCTCGTAACATCTCCGCGACGGGTTCGGAATCCGCGAGGAGAACGGTACTCAAAGAGTTCGTGGTTTCGAAGACTTTCTTTCGAACCGTCGTCTGGAATCGCTCGTTGTGTTGCCACGTGGCAACGACAGCGTCCGGATTGACGACGCCAGCGAGTCGAGCGACCAAGACGGAGTGAAAGAGCGAGCCGACGATGACGTCTGCGTCAACGACGGCCGACACCAGTCTCGACACATCCCGCGGGGTTCTGAGGCGTTTGCAGTCGATTATCGATTCGACGTCCGGAACTCGTCGGTCGACGAACGTTTCGTCGTAGCCGTCGAGAGTTGCGATCGTGACGTCGTACCGATCGTCATTCAGCCCATCCAGCAATCGACACAGGCCGACCTCGGCCCCTCCCGTATCAAGCGTGGTGATCACGTACACCAGGTTGCACACGTCCGTTTCCCGGCTCGTCAACAGTCCCTGATTCGTCGCCGTCTCACGATTCGACGATGCAGGGACCTGCTGTGAAGGCCGTGTGCTTTCGGTCTCAGTTCGGGTGAACACGCTCGCGTCGGCCTCGATAGACGGATCGATCAAGATTCGACCACCAATGGCCTGTACCACTCTCGATTTTCCCGGTACCAGTCGACGAACTGAGAGACGCCGTCGCGAATCTCCGTGCTCGGCTCGTAGTCGAGCAACTCGCGGGCTTTCGTGACGTCGGCGTGCGTGTGACGCGCATCCGCTTCTTTGGGATCGGTATACTCGGGATCGACATCCGCCCCAGTTTCGGCGATCACGTGCTCGGCGAGTTCCTCGATCGTGATCCTCCGCGTCGAGCCCACGTTCACCACCTCGCCGTCGGCGGCCGACGTCTCGAGCAGCGCGAGGTTCGCCTCGACGACATCGTCGACGTAGGTGAAATCCCGCGTTTGTTCACCGTCGCCGTAGATGATCGGCGGCTTTCCGTCGAGACACCGCGAGGTGAAGTTCGTGATCGCCATGTTCGGGCGCATCCGCGGCCCGTAGACGGTGAAGTACCGGAGGCTGACGGTCGGGACGTCGTAGACGTCCTTCCAGACGCGACAGTAGTGTTCGGCCGTGAGCTTGGTCACGCCGTAGGGACTCTGCGGGACGGTCTGGTGATCCTCGTCGTAGGGCAGATACTCCACTTCGCCGTAGACAGAGGACGACGAGGCATTGACGAACCGGCGGACGCCGTACTCGTCGGCCGCGGTCAAGAGAGTGAGCAATCCAGTCGTATTGATCTCGTGAGGTTTCTTCGGGTTCTCGACGCTCGTGCGGACGCCCGCCTGGGCGGCCTGGTGATAGACGACGTCGATGTCCTGGCTCGAGAACAGGTCGTCGACGAGTTCCTCGTCGGTGATCGATCCCTCGACGAACTGGAACCGATCGCCGCCGGCCTCACGGCAACGACCGATATTCTGCTCTTTGATCCGCAGGTCGTAGTACGGCTCCATGCTGTCGAGGACGGTGACGACGTGGCCCCGTTCGAGCAGTCCGGTGGCGACGTGCGACCCGATGAACCCGGCACCGCCGGTGACGAGTGCGTGCGTCATCGCGGGTCAATCGGTCCCGGCTTCCGAGGGCTGGGCGGTCTCCGTTGCTAGCTCGGCGGTTCCCTCCGGCCCACCTTGCAGTCGCTGCTCCGCACGGTTTCGATCGTCCGGGTAGCCGACGTCGACGCGCCACCCTTCCATGCGGATCGCGTCGATCGTTCGGCCGGACTGGATCAGCAGGTCGATCGCGTCCGGAAGTTCGTACTCGCCGCGATCGCTCTGCTGGACGAGATGGCAGGCGTGGAAGATCGCCGGCGTGAACGTGTAGAAGCCAGTCATGACGAGGTTCGACGGCGGATCGTCGGGTTTCTCCATCACCTCGACGATCTCGCCGTACTCGTTCGTGTCGAGCACACCGTACCGGGAGGCTTCGTCGTATGGGACCTGTTCGACGAGGAAGGCCGCGTCGGCGCGGTCTTCCTGCTGGCGGTTGACGACGTCCGCGAGGTTCGCCCGGAACACGTTGTCGCCGAGCATGAGCATGAAGTCGTCGTCGATGAACGGCTCGACCTGGAGAATGGCGTGAGCCAGCCCGAGTTGCTCGCGCTGGTGGGCGTAGGTGATCGGAACGTCCTCGTAGGAGTCGCCGTACCGATCGATGATCTGCTCTTTGAGGTAGCCGACGACGACGATCAGTTCGTCGGCACCGATCTCGATCAGGTTGTCGAAGACGTCCTCGACGATCGGCCGATCGTCGACCTCGACGAGGACTTTCGGCTTGTCGTCGGTGAGCGGGCGAAGACGTGTTCCTTTTCCTGCAGATAAGACGACAGCTTGCATGTGCTACGACCACTCCAAAATCGGGTAAATAGGTGCGGCCTGTCATTGCCGGTTTTCAACGTAGAACCCATTCAGAGTCGCTCTCGTTCCCGTTACCGGGACAATCACCGTTGGAAGTCTTTCCCAACGAGGCACAGACGAACGGGGCGATTACCACACTACTGAGGGCAGATACGACGGGAGAGTTCGGCCAGGTGGTGTCTTCCGTCTCGGCGGAAGGGAGGTTCGCCGTCGGCGATCGAACGGCCCGCTCGACGATCGTCGCACAGTTCTCGCTCGCCACTGCCGGCTCTCGTCGCCGATTGTAGCCATTATCCGACTGGACAGTGTACGGGGGACGTGATGCGGCGTCCGTGACGTCGTTGCGGCATCTGCAACATCACCCCGCTGAAACCCGCCATGGATCGAAGCCTCGGCGTGACAGAACTGGTGCGTGCTGCCCTCCCCGAGTGGAGCGTACAACTGTTCGAGTTCGCGTCCGTGCTCGGCAACGAACTCGTGATCGTCATCGGGTTGCTGGTGCTCGTGATCGCGGACGTCCGGGGCTCGGTTCGGCGCGGGTCTGATCGGCTCGCGTCCGATCGGACGGGATTCGTCGTCGCCACCGTTCTCGGAGGGCTCGCGCTCGCACTAGTCCTGAAGACGACGTTCGGATTCTCACGCCCCCCATCGTCTATGCAAGCGATCCCCCGCGAAGGCGGCGGTTTCCCGAGTGGCCACACGATGGCTGCGACCGTCTTCTGGGGGGCGCTCGCACTCTGGGATGAGCGATTCACGGACCGCAAACGGATGGTTGCGACGGTAGTCGTAATTGCACTCGTCGGATTCTCTCGCCTCGCACTCGGTGTCCACTACCTCGTCGACGTCCTCGCGTCGGTGGGGTTCGGCATCGCGTATCTCGTGCTCGCTGCGAAGGTCACCGAACACGAACCCGACAGGGCGTTCGCTGGCACGGCGTTGCTCGGCGGCCTGGCAGTCCTGCTGACTGGAGGGACCGTCGACGGATGGCTGGCGTTCGTCGGCTGTCTCGGTGGTACCGCAGGATGGTGGGTCATAACCAGACCGTCGATCTGGAAGGTCTGGCGCGGAGTAACGCAGTAACTCCCCGGCGTCGTCACCTTGAATGTGAGGCGCTGTTCTCACGGACGGCACGGGGTGCCGCGGTGTGCACCAGAATCGGGACTGATACAACCGTCACGGTGCCGATACCCCGTGTCCAATGGTGAAAGCGCCACTCGATCGAGTAACCACGACTAACGAGCCGTCGACCCGCACGCCGTCCCAGAAATAGTTCCGGAGGATCTCGAACTGCCGTTTGTAACACGCTACCCGTCGATTTCTCTGGCAGAAACAGTAGTCTGAATCGATCACTCGATTCAAAAACGCTCCGTTCGACCGTGCGAGACCGCTTTGAACAGTATTCGATCGATTGTCCCGGTGACAGGAGGTCCGTCTCGTCAGGGATGGTGGAGAAGCACGGGATTTCGCTCGAGTAGTCGACGCATGAGGTCTCGGTAGCCCCCTTGTTCTCTGCGACAACTGGTAGATAACAAAGCAAGTCTTCGAGATAGGTCGGTTTGCGATGCGCAGATTCAGCAAAAAAGACTCTCACGGCGAATCGCAGATCGATCCATGAAAGTTACGACAGCGAAACGATCACGGTTTACGACGATTTTAGTCGCCTGTATGGTCGTCTTGTCGATGGTAGCAGCCGCCGGACCGGCCGCTATCGCGGGAGAGGACAACGACGACGGTATGCAGACGATCGAAATGGAGAACGGTGAGGCGCTCTACCTCTCGTTCGGTGCCGATCTCGGCGACATGTCGTTAGAGGAGTACGTCGAGGAGCACGCGGACGAGAGCGGTACGTCGAACTCGGAGGTCATCCAGTACCAGGACGTTGATCAGGTAAACATCAACGAACAGGGACAGGCGGTCTCCATCTCCATCGATGGCGGTGAGGCCACTGCCATCCAGGAGGTCAACCAGGAGAACAACAACTCCCAGATCGGCCAAGCGGCCGCGGAGAACTTCGCCGGCCACGAGACGATGTTCGAGGACGTCGGCGACGTCTACCTGATCATGGGTGACGGCGACAAGCAGTTCGACGGCTGGGGGATCGTCGACGACAACGGCGAGGCGACGGTCACCCAGACCGCCGAGGCGTCCGTCTCCCAGGCCCAGGAGGTCAGTCAGGCGAACGTCATCCAGAACACCACCGCGCTCGCGTACGCCGAAGACGAGAGTACGGCGACCGCGGTGCAGGTGACCGAACAGTCGAACCTGAACCTCCAGGAGGGGTCGGCGAACGCGACGAACGTGTACGGCGATAACTACGACGGAGACAAACACAAGAAGGGCGACGACGGTGACGCCGCGACTGCCGCCCAGGCCGCGAGCGCAACCGTCGAACAGGCCCAGGAGGTCCAGCAGATAAACGTTCACGAGCGGAACGCCGCCGTCGCCATCGCAGTCGGTGACAACGCGTCCGCGACGGCCGTTCAGATCAGCGAGCAGTCGAACATCAACGAACAGATCGGGACCGCAGAAGCCATCAACGTCCTGATGGAATCCGCGGGAATGCACGTCGCGACCGCGAGCACCGACGGTACCACCGACGTCGTGAGCCAGGACAGCGCGGACTACCCCGAGCCCAAGGACAAGAAGGGCGACCACGCTGACGACGGCGTCACGCAGGCCGCCGAGGCCAGCGTCACGCAGTACCAGAGCGTCGAACAGGTGAACTTCAACCTCAACAGTTCGGCCCAGGCGATCGCCACGGGCGGGAGCGAGGCTGAAGCGGTACAGCTGACCTACCAGCAGAACATCAACGCGCAGGTCGCCTCCGCCGAGGCCCTGAACGTCTTCCTCGAAGACGCCGACGGGGACCACGACAAGAAAGACAAGAAAGGGGATGGCGACTACGAAGAGGGCCACGACTACGAGGGTGTCTTCACGACCGAGACGACGACCGCGACGATCAACGGTGACGGGGTCGGGGACACCAATATGACGGCCTTCGACTACGACGGCTCCAACGATCAGCTAAACGACGTCGACCAGTACTCGAACGCGGAGATCGAGCAGAGTCAGAACGTCACGCAGGTGAACCTTGTTAACTCGAACACCGCACTAGCGGTCGCCGAGGACGAGGGAAGTGCCTCCGCGTTCCAGATCAGCATGCAGGAGAACGAGAACGTCCAGATCGCCAACGCAGAGGCGACGTCGGTCCACGAGGAACCAGTCGACGACGAGGACGAGAAAGACCAGGACGATGAGGACGAGAAGGACCACGACGAGGAGCAGACGAACGACGACGAGGAGTCCGACACGGTCGAAGAGACGAAATCCGAATCCGAATCCGACGACGACACCAAGAAGGACGACTCGATGCCCGGCTTCGGGGCCGCAGTCGCTCTCGTCGCGATGCTCGCCGCAGCGATGCTCGCGAGGCGCACGTAACAGCGAGCACCGTTTCCGACGAAACGGCTCCGGTCGAGTGTAATCGGTCGAATTTCGACGACTCGTTTTTTCGGACGTCGGCAGCCAGAGACAGTGTTGCAACGGCCGCGGGATCGAATTGCGTATGGCGGACCGTCAGCGTACGTCGAGTCCTCAGCGGACGGCGGATCGTCAGTTGCTCGTATCGTCGGTATTCGACGAGTCGAGAGCCGCGCCCTCGCCGCGGTGCTCGGCCAGCGCTTCATCGATCGTCAACTCGCCGGCCGCAACCCGCCACAGTTCGAAGTCCTCGGTGGCGACGACGATAACGACTGCCCCCTTCGGGACCGATTCGAATAAACGTACACGATCCACCGCGGACCCCCGGGCGCGATCGATTCGAGGGGGACGCTCTGATCCGTCGCCCGGCCGATCGCTTCGGATACGGGGCTACCCGTTCGAGACGTCCTTCGGTGAGTCGAAGCAGTGGCTCAAGTGAGGAAATAGAATCACGATAGCGACGGTAGACGCTCCTGAGTAAACGATCACTGTCAGTCGGTCGCGGACTCCGGTTCTTCCATGATTTCTGCTTCGATGGCACCAGTCCGACTCGATTCGTCCTGTAGCTGCTCCGCGGCGCGATCTCTGTCTTCGGGGTAGCCGACGTCGACTCGCCATCCTTCCATACGGATGGCATCGATGGTTCGGCCGGATTGGATTAACAGGTCGATAGCGGCTGGAAGTTCGTACTCGCCCCTGTCCGACGGCTGGACGAGGTGACAGGCGTGAAAGATCGCCGGCGTGAACGTATAGAAGCCAGTCATCACGAGATTCGACGGCGGATCGTCCGGCTTTTCGACCACTTTGACGATCTCACCGTACTCGTTCGTGTCGAGTACACCGTAGCGGGACGCCTCTTCGTACGGTACCTGTTCGACGAGAAAGGCCGCGTCGGCGCGGTCTTCCTGCTGACGATTGACGACGTCCGCCAGGTTTGCCCGGAAGACGTTGTCACCGAGCATCAGCATGAAGTCACCGTCCACGTGGGGTTTTGCTTGCAGAATCGCGTGGGCCAGCCCAAGCTGTTCGCGCTGGTGGGCGTAGGTGATCGGAACGCCCTCGTATTCGTCACCGTACCGATTGATGATCTGTTCTTTCAGGTACCCGACGACGACGATCAACTCGTCGACGCCGATTTCGAGGAGGTTGTCGAAGGCGTCCTCGATGATGGGGCGTCCGTCGACCTCTACGAGTACCTTGGGTTTGTCCTCCGTATGTGGGCGCAGGCGCGTTCCCTTCCCTGCCGCCAAGACGACTGCTTGCATGTGCCGCCAACCACTTCGAATCCGGGTAAATAGCTGTCACCTGCATTTTCAGCGGTCGTCGATTCGACTGTGCGGACACGTTTCCGTCGATAATCGACTCGAACACCTGGCGAAAATTAGCCGTATACCCAGAATTAGACGGTTCTTTGTCCACAGATCTTGTCATTCTACGCTATTAACGTATGGAAGTATAATGTACTGATTCGGTGTGGAGGCGTGGTATGGGCGAACTCGAGGGGCCCGGCCACGCACTTGCAACAGAGACGAAAGTACCGTGGACAATCGGGGACACGGCTGAACAGAGAGATACCGGTCGAGTACGAACTGGAGCCGATGTCGTACCGCAGTTCGATCGGCCATGAACGTACTCGTTACCGGCGGTGCCGGGTTCATCGGTTCGCACGTCGCCGAACGACTGCTCGACCGAGGTCACCACGTCGTCACGCTCGACGTCCTCGATTCGTATTACGATCGCTCGATCAAGCGACGGAACCTGCGGATCTGTCGTGAAACCGGCGGCGATCGATTCGAGTTCGTCGAAGGATCGATTACTGACGAGCGAACGGTACGCGACGTCATCTCGAGTCGCGACGTCGACGTGATCTATCACAAGGCCGCCCAGGCGGGCGTCCGCACGAGCGTCGAGAATCCCCACAAACCCCACGAAATCAACACGACCGGACTACTGACAGTGCTCCAGGCCGCAGACGAACACGGCGTCGATCGGCTCATCAACGCCTCGTCGTCGTCGGTGTACGGCGACGCGGACACCCTGCCGTACGTGGAAGATGCCCGGACTCGGCCCCGGAGCCCCTACGCCGTCACGAAACGTACCGGGGAACACTACTGTCGCGTCTGGAACGACGTCTACGACGTTCCGACAGTCAGTTTACGGTATTTCACCGTCTACGGGCCGCGGATGCGCCCGAACATGGCGATCACGAACTTTACGTCCCGCTGTCTCAACGGAAAGCCGATGCAGATTTACGGCGATGGCCGGCAGAGCCGGGATTTCACCCACGTCGCCGATGTCGTCGACGCGAACGTAGCCTTGCTCGAGACCGACGCGGCCGATGGCGAGGTGCTGAACGTCGGGTCGACCGGCAACATCACGATCGTGGAACTGGCCGAACACGTCGCCGAGGCGACCGGCGGTGAGTTCGAACTCGAGTACACCGAGCCGAAAGCGGCGGACGCACGCCACACCCACGCCGACGTGTCGAAAGCCCGGAATCTGATCGGGTACGAGCCGTCGATATCGATTCGAGACGGAGTCTCGGCGTTCGTCGACTGGTACCGGCAGAACCGCGATTGGTACGAGCCGCTCGTCGTTCAGTCGTGAAACGTGATCGTTCGGTGGCCCGCTACGGGAATTCTAAGGGTTGGACGTGGAAAAGCGAATGATGGGTTCGACGCACCGGTCCGTGGGTCAGACTGCCGTTAGATACCTGCTCTACGTGACAGTCGGGCTCGTGGCGCTCGATGTCGTCGTCGATATCGGGTCGATCGTTCCAATCGATCGACTGACGCTCATCGTGGCAGGTGCGCTCGTATTGGCTTCCGCCATCAGGTACGTCGGACCCGAGTCTGAAATCGGGGCGAGAGCGCTCTCGCCGTCGGTTCGACAGCCTTCGGATCGAACCGTCGCGATAATTCTGCTCGGGTTGCTCGTCGCCGGCGGCATGCTCCGTGCGTACGCGCTGGGCGCTCAGAGTTTCTGGTTCGACGAGGCGATTTCGACGAACGCCGCGATCGCCGTTCTCGAGACCGGCCGACCGACGTTTCCGTCGGGGTACACGTACTGGCGGGCGTTTCCACAGACGCTCGTGATGGCGGGATCGATGGCGGTGTTCGGAACCGGAGAAGCGGCTGCGCGAGCACCGTCGGTCGTCTTCGGCGTCGCGACGATCGGCGTGACCTACTGGCTCGGACGCGAGGTCGGCGGGCCGCGCGTCGGGTTGCTCGCGGCTGCGCTCGTCACGTTTGCGACCTGGGAAATCGCCTGGAGCAGGCAGGCACGCATGTACCAGCTGTTTCAGTTGTCGTACGTTCTCGCACTCGTACTTCTATTGCGAGTCGAACGAACGTGGTTCGGCGATAAACGGTCGGTCGTTGCCCTCGCAGCCGTCAGCGTCCTGGCCGCGTTGACACACCAGATCGGGTACGTGCTGTTGCCGATCGCCGTCGCGTATCTCGGACTCACAGGTCTGATCGACGGGCGACTCTCCGGACGCATCGTCGGTAGTCTTCTCGTCGGGTCGCTGGTTCTCCTGTTCGCAGTCGAGTTCGTCACGTCGGGATTTACGGGCGCGATCGAGAGTGTGTCGACCACTGACGTGGACTACCAGGAGGCGTACACTGACTGGCTGGTAGAGGAGTTTCACGCGTTCGTCTATCTCGCAGTTGTGGGTTCGGCACTGACGTTCTACCGTGGCCGATATCGATCCGGGACGTTGCTCGTACTTGCGGTCGCTCCTGCGGCCTGGATACTCAGTTTCCACACGGAACTGTTCGCCAGTCGGTACCTCTACTTCGTCGTCCCCGTCTTGTTTCTGTGGGCCGCGGTGACGGTCGACTTCGTGGCCGTCGGCGTGGCCGATCGGGGACGGGCGATCGGTGATCGTCTTCTGGACGCGGATTCGTCCGTCTCTCGAGCCGACGGCGGGACGGCGACGGCATGTGTCGCTTGTTCCGTGGCGATCGCGTCCGTCGTCCTATTGGGGTTCGGCGGCGGGTTCACCGTTACGCCACACGCGGAGTACGAGTTGGGGCCGAACGCCCCACAGCCCGAGTTCGCAGATGCGTACGAGTACGTGAACGAGCATCGAGAATCAGGGGATGTGATCGTAGCGGGCTGGACAGCGACGGGTGTGTACTACGCCGGCGGTGTCGACTACTGGCTGGCACACGATCTGACGGGCTCTGGAGGGAACTGGACAGTCGACGGCGTGGATCAGTATGCGGGCGCGGAACCGATCCGAAGCGCGGACGATCTTGAGGCCGTGATGGACGACAACGAGCGCGGCTGGATTGTGGTGGACGAGATGGCATTGGCACGACAGCCTCATGAACTGCGCTCGGAGCTCGAGGCGATGCCGAATTATCGGTCGGACTCGGTCTACGTCTTCCACTGGGATGGTGACGACTGAGCATCGATCTTACTCGATCATGCTCTCGTTGAAGTAGTACACCTCTACGTTGGTGTTGTCGACGCCGCTACCGTGGCGTTTCTCGAAGTGTTCGTCGGCGTACTCCCGGATTTCCGGGTGGACGTGATACGACTTGTCCGTCTCCCACGTTATCCACCCCGATCCGTGCCGTTCGAGGTCGTCGTAGAACTCGTCGGGTTTGTACTCCTGGTTGTTCTCCATGTCTATCACTGTGGTGTCGCTCGGCAGTTCCCGCAAGTAGTAATCGCGTGGATACTGGGCGAACAGAACTTCCCCGTCGGAGTTGAACTCTTCAACGATTGTCCCGTAGGCAGTCGTAAAGTCCTCGCTGTCTTCGTAGTAGTAGTCCTCGTAGTCGGTCGCGATCGGGTAGACTATACTGGTCACGAGCAGGAGTACCAGCATGACCTGGAGAATCGGGACGTCAATGGCTCGCACGAATTCAGCGTACGCGAACAGGACGAGTGCGAGACCGAACGGAACGACGTGGACGATGTACGCAAAACTGGCGTACCGATCACCGACGTAGAGGTAGAAGACGAGCGAGAACAGACAGAGGACGTAAAGAAAGATCAGCTTCTGTCTACGCGGCCCGTTCTCGATCCGCTGGAGCGTTACGAGTCCAGCGACGAAGAACACGATACCGAGCGCTGATTCGAATGGGAACTGAAGGAGATATTCGACGTAGACTGTGTTATTCCGTTCGAAGAAGGACAGGAACTGCTCGAGAAACTGCGCATAAGGTGTCCACTGGGCGAGAAGTGCCAGGGCGATTATCCCGACGAGTCCAAGTCCCCATGCAGTCCAGTACTTTCGTTCGCCCGTCGTCATCGCCCGATAGACGACGTAGACGTACGTCGCGGCCAGCACGATCAGAGCGTTGTAGTGGATCTGGTACGCGACGTAGAGGACCGGAACGGTCACGAACCCCAGCGTGAGATTGAAGTCGAAGTACTGCTCGACGGCGGCGTTGAGCCGATCGTTCCGTAAGTCGAGGGAATTCCCTTCCGTCGTGGCCCGAAAGACGAGATACGTGAGCACGAGAAACAGCGGGAGCAACAATGCGTACATACGCGCCCAGCGGAAGTAAAAGAGTAGGCGTGGGTAGACGGCGGCTCCCGCGCTGGTCGCGAGTGCGACCGTCCTATGTTCGGTGAAGTGCCAGACGACGAGGTAGCAGATGGGGATGAACGCGACGCCGAAGAGGGCGGAGATCAGCCGTGCCGACCACTCGGAAACCCCGAATATTGCGTACGACGCCGCGACGAGCAGAGTATGTGGCCACGCACGATCGTAGTACCGGTCCGCATGCCCGTCCCTGATCCAGTCCCACAGGTACAGTTCGCCGGTGTAGTAGTAGCTGGCGGCCGCGTCGGCTACCAGGTACTCGTCGCCCTGCAGGTGGAACGCACCCAGTCGATAGATGTAGAGGATCGCTGCCAGCACCGTCGCCGCTCCGATGCCCAGGACGAAGACGCTCACACCGGCGACAGTCAGGGGCTCTTGGTGTGTGTCCGGACGGTTTCGAATGTCCTCCTTCCAGAGAACGAGCCCGACGAGAACGAGCGCCAACAGGTATGTTCCCGAAGTGACGTACTCGTCGATCGAATCGGAGAAAACCGACGAGAGGGCAACGACGGTAACAAGCACGGCACCGATTTTCGTCGCGAGGATCGCACGTTCGCTGTCGTCTAACGCGAGCGAGAGCGTCAGCAGAAACACGGTGAGGGAGAACAGAGCGGTGAGGTTCACGTGGTGGTGGATCTCGAGTCGACTGTAAGCCAGACCCACTAGCAGGACGTACAGAACAATCAGGTTTCGCGTAGTGAGACGGACGATCATCTCAATGTCCGACGGGTCGATTCTATCGAACGGTTGCGAGAGTCGATTCGAGTACGGAAATCGATCGCCGTACAGCCACGTTACGGCGAGGGCGCCGCCGACGAACGAGAGTGCGATCAGCCGGTCGGTCGAAAGGTGAGACGACACCTCGAGGACGTCACCGACGTCAAGGAGGAAGCCGGCGATGAGTACGATAACCAAGAAACGGCCGACCAACCCCATTGCATCGACTTCCACGACCGCTGACCGTTCACCCATCGGTTCGTCTCACCTCGTATCCAGCCGTTCCGAACGCGAGCAATGCGACCGCGATGGTGGCCCCGAGCCTGAATTCCTCGGTGAAGAATGCCGCCGGTAGCCACAGACGATCAGCATACAGCGCGTTCACTTCTGCGGGTGAAACCGCACGGTCGTAGATACGCACCTCTGCGATCTCCCCGTCGAACGAGTACCCGCCCGGTCGCCGTCCCACATATATCGTCTCCGTCTCAACGTCTTCCGAGATCTCGAACTCGTCGACGAATTCGCCGTCCACGTACAACTCGAACGTCCCATCGCGGTGGATCGCAGTCAAGTGCTTCCACTCCCGATCCTCGTAGTCATCGGAGTCGATTCCCTCTTCAGTGGTATAAAATCCATACCTATCGTACGGTGCGACGATTCGCCACGAATTGCTCGCGACGACTCCGGCGAAGTACTCTTGGAAACCGTTTCTCACCTCGACGACAACCGTGAAGTCGTCTTTGAGTGGTCGTTCCTCGAGCTCGAGGACGACGTAGTGTGAACCCTTTTTGAAGAGCATTGCCCCGTCGGAAACGTCGGGGTGATGATCGTCATCGGTAACAATCTCACCATGGTTACGTTCGCCGGAGACGTCCCTGACCGTCTCGTCGGTTACCGCATCCTCGCCGAAGTCGTAATGGATGACTTGATCATCGGAGAGGCTCGAGACGGGGGAAGCTACGTAGCCGGCCGTAGCGACCACGGCAAATAATAGAACCGAGAGCAGCCAGTATCGGCTCATTCCTTTTCCTCGCCACCGATGAAGAATATAAAGCTTGGCCACTCGATATCCGGACGGAACAGACTACTCGAAAGATCAAATTCGAAACCGTGGTGAGAGTTCGTAAGCTCCCGTAGACTTCCCGTGTGAGTTTTACGGTAGTGGACGTCGTGTGATAGATCGTGACCGAGATCCGCCACCGGGTTCGAGGCCAATTACCTCCAGTGGATGCTCGTTACTGAATTCCCCGGTATACGCTTTCGTTGAGGTCTTTTCGTGGGCTATCGTCAGCCACGAGTATGCGGCCCAGCAGTGGTGACATTCGCCGAATATGTTCTAGACACGTTTGGAGTCTGTTCGGCCGCAGGAACGTCTTGAATCCGATCGTTACGTTTTTGTCACACATCTCTCACCACTACCTCAGCGGGTCGTTGGCAGATTCGCGAAATGATGGAGTAAATACTCCTGATACTCCAGAAATGGGAACAGGTGAATCCTGCCTAGGAGATGAGAGACAGTACAATGGGGCACCTCTTAGTCATCTAATCTCGTGTAGCGTTCGAGAGGACGCTTCGAAGTGAGTACCTGAAATCGACCCTGAAACTCATACGTGATGGACGGAATTGCCATTTGTCGTTGCCGGCTGACGATCTCGTAAAAATATTTACGTACGCTTCCTATTTCGTAAGGAACGTTTCTTCGCCTAATGTCGAAATACCATCACACGTTGCAAGATCGTCGGATGCGTACGTATTTTCCGATCTCCTTCGCACGAACCATCGTTTAATCTGCCTTTCACTCCATTTTACCGTCGTTTGACGGGTTGAAGTTCCCGACGATCGCTCCAGAGTCAGAAACAAAGGTGAGGGCTCACTCACTCAGTTACTTCCGAAATGACGTACCTATACTTGCCCGAGCTGCTCGGAGTGATTTCCTCCGTAAACTCAACCTTGACCGTGACCGATTCGCCCATCACCATTCGTATCTTTTCGACAATCTCAGTCAACTGTCCGTCTTGTTTTACCTCGTCGTCGCGTTCGACGATCCGTATGACCACCTTCTCAGGGGCCACCTGTCGAACCTGAAACTTCTGAATCCACGTCCGACCGTAGAAAAGGTGAGTGAAAAACTCCCCGTGGACGAGCTCACCGTCAACGGAAACTAAGTGGTCGCTAACGCGGCCGGTGATGGACTCAAGCAGCGGAAACGGACTCCCACACTGGCACTGGTCGGCCGACGCAACGCCCATGTCACCGATCTCGTAGCGGATGAGCGGCATGGAGTAGTTAGTCAGATTCGTAATCACGATTCGGCCGATCTCGCCCGCTGGTGCCTGTTGTCCGTCCTCGTCGAGTACTTCCACATAATGGCTATACGGAAAGGCGTGCAGTCCGTCCTGTTTCGAACACTCACAGGCCACGTCACCGACTTCCCTGGATCCGTATTGGTTGTGAACTCTCGTATCAAAGGTCTCTTCGACTCGTTCCCGAACCGGCTCGTGAAGTGTTCCCGCCGTCGTTACGATCCCTTCTGGAGCGTAGACTTCAAGATCGTTGCGCTCGACGAACCGCGCGAGCTGGTAGATTGACTCCACGTACGCCCAGATAGTCAGGGGTTGGAACGAGTTGATGATCTCAACGTACTCATACATGTCCTCCTCGCTCATCCGAAAACTATTCAGCAGCCGCCGGTTGTACAGAAAGTTTCTCACCTGCGTCTTCAGCGACTCCGTTCCCTCTAGCAGGTCGCGTTCGCTCCCCCAGAGTTTTATTTCGCGCCCGCCTAGTGGTTTGCCAGCGAGTTCCTGATAGAAGATCTTGGTCGCGACGTTCCACTCCCAGTAGCGTTGATCCTGAACGAACTCGACCGGCTCTCCCGTGGTCCCGCCAGAAGTGTTGGTGTACGGATTAGGGCCGTGATCTCGGGAGACGAGCCTGTCCTGTTGCCTTCGGAGTGTCTCCTTGGTCAGGAGTGGGATTTCGGTAAAATTCTCGAGGTGAACGTCCCCGTCGACAACGACGCCGGCCTCCGTCAGTATTTCGGCGTAGTACGGCACCGTTTGGTGGGCGTGGTACAAGAGGTCGGTCAATCTCCGACGTTGATACTGTTCGATTTCTTCAGAATCTGCTAGGTTCAAACGCCGAATCGTCTGCAGATTCTCCGGCACCTCGCTTCGAAGTAACCGGAGTCCGGCGTGGATAACGGGTTTACGCCAGTTGATCATGTTCGAGTGAGTGATTTACTGGCCTGCCTTACTAGCACGAACCGGTGAGTTACGGTTCCGCGATTCGCGACTCGGTATCGTCTTTCCCACGGGTCGAAACGAGATATCGGTCCAAATCCCTCCAATCTACAACTCGATCCCCTCATTTTCCCGTTCGCACCTCGGGTTCGAACCGTCTTTCCCACCTCGAATTCTTAGCCATATTGACCTGTGCGTTAGATATACGAAATGTCTAAATGCTATACGGGGTTGTCAGACGGATAGTAGCGTATAGATAGGGCACAAATGTTTCACGGATTAATGTGAAATACATTCAGGTGCCGGATGTGGAGGCCAACCGCGTACCAGTTGCTCGTCTTGCTCTTCGACGAAAATGCAGCCGGGTAGATCTCAGCACTTCACAAATGTGTCTTCTAAAGAGCAGGTTTGTAAAGTCGATCCACGGTAAACGTCTGTTCGAGCGACAGCTGTTCGGATGCTGACGCTTCTCTTCGGGTGAGTAACACAGGTTTGTGTAATTGCAACTGCTTCCACAGTGGCAAACGGCGTTTATTTACTATAGATTTCTTTACACTAGCTCCAAAACGTGAACAGACATAGTTTTGCGGCGGATGGAAGGCATTCGACCTAGCTATTCGTCACCTAGCTTGATCCCAGATTGCCTCGAATAGTTCGACGTTTCGAACGCCCTCCTCCCCATCTATTCGGAAGTCCCCGCCGGTTTCACCACCGTTTGCGATGTCACTGAACTGTCGGTAATTATCCGATTGCGAGTAGAATGGATCGGGTTTCCACTGAAGTTCCCTGCGGACGTAGTGCTGTGATAGCCGCAACGCGTTTTTCACACTGCCGAACAGGTCGTGTAGATTCGCTTTCGCTGTGCGCCACTCGACGCTGCTCGAATCTTCGAACCCCCGCGGTTCGTGTATTCGCATGGTACTGTGATCGACTCTGATCGTTCCCCTCGAGCCGACGATGTCAAGTATTGTCGGTATATCCGTCGGAGTGACGTACGAGATTCTAGCACTCTTTTGTCCGGCCGCCAACGACACGTGTAGTTCGGTTCCTTCGTACACGACGTCTTCGACCACTGGTTCCGCTTGCAGAAACCATCGTACTATATACAACGCGTGAGGGAGGTGTTCGGAGATTATTCCCCCTGGCAGGTTCCGCAGCCATTCCCGTTTCGAGTGACTCCATTCGGAATACTGACCGACTGACTCTATCCAGTGAACGTGTCTGAGTTCGCCGATATTCTTTAACTGAGCCCATGCCCGCTGGTAGACCGGTGTGTATATCGCATTGCGTCTCACGAATACGGATCGGTCAAGTCGGTTGGCCGTTTCGACGATCTCTCGGGCCCGTTCTGAATCCAGAGTCATTATTTTCTCGAGGTAGACGTCACTTCCGCCCTCTAATGCAGTCATGGCCAACTCATAATGTGTCTGCGGAGGAGTCGCGATTCGCACGAGTTCGGGGTTCGTCTCGGCGAGTGCGTCCGTCAGATCGGCGTACGTGTTCGGAACCTCCGAAGAAACAGCTGTCCGTTGGGTTCTATTTACGTCGATAATCCCGATAATGCGGACGTTCGGATGTTCACATAATTCGGACACTTCTTTCCGTCCGATACTGCCTGCACCAGCGATCAGCACGTCCATCATTTCACCGTTATTCTTCTGATCAAGCGCCTCGTTACTTCTGTTGGGATCGGGATTGGTCTCACTCATTTAACGCTTGCTGTGTTTCGTTGGCGGCCTGTAAGCAAGAATACGGCTCCGAATGAGTAGGTAATCAATATCACGGTGAATATCGTAACGGAAAATCCGACAGCTTCTGGAACCGTTAACCCCACCTGGGTGTAGAAAAACACGAACAATCCCTCCCGAACGCCGTGGCCATGAATCGAGACGGGGACGAGGAGTAACACTTGCGTAATCGGTACGGTGATGAAGAGATACGCAAGCGGTACAGGGAGATTGAGCCCTTGAGCAACCGCGTAATTAGCGAAGACGCCTAGTACTTGAAAGAACAAGGCGAGTGAGATGACCATCACGAGCGTCTTCGGTTTGGTTCGGTACTCGGCAATCGACGCGAGAAAACTGTTGAACGTTCTCAGCGGATCGATCCCGATCAGGTCTCCGAGTCGGTCGATTCGATCGGGAAGCATTGATAAACCGACGACGAAAATCGGAAACATGAGTATCCCAGTAATCAGGAGTACCACAGCTTCCCAAATTCGTCGGTTCAGGAGGTCGGGACTGAGCAAGACAGCCACGAGCGCAATCGCTCCGAGCGCAAGAAGTCCACAAAAGCGGTTGACTACAACAGATGAATACGCCTCCATTCGTTCGTCCAGGCTCCGGGATATGGCTACCGATTTGACGACGTCACCGCCTATCGTGCTTGGAAGAAAGAGATTCGAGAATCCACCGATGTAGTAAATCTTGAACACGGAATACAGTGCCACGTTCTCCCGCTTTGCGCCGAGAAGCAGTCGCCATCGGATCGTACTCACAACGATTCCCACGAAGACGAGGGCGACGGCGAGAGTATAATATTCGGGGCGAACGTCGAGTACGACTGAGAGGATTCGTCCGGGGCCAGCAGAATAGAAGATCCCGGCTACCAGCGTTACGCTCACGACAATCCTGACCGCCGTCTTCGCACTGTCACTGACCACGTTGTACCTCCCGGGCACGGCCGTTTCGGATTCGGAGCATAATCGTAATCAGTGCATTGCTCTCGAAGATAATCGATGGAGGATCGACCAGTCGGAAGTGGACAGCGACTACCATGAGATCACCGATCGACCTCGAAGATGACATATGGGTACTTTCCGGACAACGTCGGCGTCGTCGAGAGTGTCAGTGTAATACGGTACGGTTCGGTAGGTGGGACGACACAGTCGCTTTAACGCCTCAATCTGGTACTGTTCTACCGTCTCCGGACGCGAGAGATCCAGCTTTCGGAACGTCTGCAGGTTACGAGTAATGTCACTGCCTGTCATACGCAGCGCAGCGTAAATTATCGGCTTGTGCCTGGTGATCATAATTCCCTCTTAACCCGCTCGTTCGGGGGAGTCCGGGTGGGAACGGATACGCTCTCGTACGCGTCTCGGTACTGCTCGGCAACTTGAGTCCAGCTCATCGTCTCCGCGATTGCGCGTGAATTCTGCCCGTGGCGGCGTATTTTGTCGTGGTTCCGACTGTATTCCGAGAGCACCTCGGCGATCGACTCCGCATGTCCGGCTGGGACGACGTATCCGTTGTCCTCTATCAACTCCGCTGTGCCGCCGGTATCCGTCGTGACGATAGGAAGTCCCGCCGCCATCGCCTCAAGGACAGTGTTGCTCATCCCCTCATTGAACGATGGCAGGACGAAGACGTCTGCGTGCTCGTAGTAGCTGTGGATCTCGTCGTGGGGGACGTAGCCAATGAACGTCACTTTGTCCTCGATCCCCAGCTGCCTCGCCCGGGACTTCAGCACCGCCTCCCGACCCCCCTCGCCGACGACCGTCAGTTCGACATCGAGCTCGGCGACCGCCTCGACGAGAAACCGGATCCCCTTTCGCTCGATCAACCGCGAGACACAGAGTACCTGCAATCGATCGCGATCGTGGTATACTGGGTTGAACTCGTCGACTGCAACGCCGTTCGGGATGACCTCGATCGGGATATCGGCCGTCACTCGCGCCAGTTGCCGAAGGCCCGCGGAGTTTGCGACGACCGCCTCGGCGTCCCGCCACACCTTCCGAACGAGCGGTTTCAACACGACGTACTGCCAGGAGAAGCGCTCGTTGTAGCCCGGAACGTCGCTTCCGCGCAACGCGACGATGTAGGGCAGTCCCAGCATCCGTGCGACCACACCACTCGGGACGCCGAACCAGGCGTGAACAAGGTCGTAGTCGCTTTCGGCCATTAGCTCGTGGGCCTTCCGGTAACCTTTCCAGCTGTACCGCACGATTTCGGTCTGAGTCCAGTAGTGGATCTCGTCCTTGTGGACGTCGAGTCGATAGAGTGTGACGTTTTCGGCGAACGACTCCTCACGGTAGCCGTCGGATGAAGACGTGACGAGATCTACCTCGAGGTCGTCCCGTCCGGCATACTCATCGAGCAGGTATCGATTCGCGTTCGCGGCCCCGCCGCCCAGCGGCGGGAACTCGTAGTTAAGCATCAAGACGCGCACCGTCGTCCACCTCCGAAATTTCGAACAGTTTCGTAGCCCTGTCTGTCGGACGGGCTTCGGGTTCTTCTACAACATCCCTGCCATCCAACACCCTCGCGACACGGTACGTATCCTCTTGTCGCACGGCGAAATAGTTCTTGATCCCGATGTCGGCCAGGATCCCCGAAATGAAGAACTGGATCCCGAGCAGACACATGAACACCGCGAACAGCGGCAGTGCCGTGTCCGAGAGACTCACTGCGTGGACGGTCTTCAGGTACACTGAGTAGAAACCGCCGGCCAAACCGATCGCGCCGGCGAGAATGCCAAGTCCGCCGAACACGTGCAGTGGTCGGCCGGAGTACTTCTGCCAGAACCACACGTTTAGCATGTCAATGAACCCCTTGGGAAGTCGTCGCCAGCCGTACTTCGTCTCGCCGTTCTCCCGTTCGCGATGGTTGACCTCGATCTCGCCGACGTCGAACCCGCGCCAGATCAACAGCGGCGGGATGTACCGGTGCATTTCACCGTTCAAGCGAACGGACTCGGCTGCTTCCCGACGAAACGCCTTCAATGTACACCCGAAATCGTGCAGGTCCGTATCGAGAAATATCCGCCGCATCACGCGTGCGACGTTTGAGGCAAGGGTCTTTCCGATCGGATCCTCACGGTTCCGACGCCAGCCGACAACGCAATCCAGCCCCTCCCGGTCGAGAGCCTCGACCAGACGCGGAATATCTGTAGGGTCGTTTTGCCCGTCCGAATCCATCGTGACGACCACGTCCCCTCGCGCGTATCGTAATCCCGCATCGAGTGCAGCGCTCTGTCCGAAGTTGGCTCCGAATTCTACTACCGTGACGCGTTCGTCCTGCTCATGTATTGACCGGAGGACGTCGTCGCTCCCGTCGTTCGAGCCGTCGTCGACGAAGATCAACTCCCATTGCTCAGACATCTCCTCTAGAACGCCCCGCGTTTCCTCGTACACGCCCTGTAGATTTCCCCGCTCGTTATAGACCGGTGACACTACTGACAGAGCCATACTACTGATTAACCGGGCAGGGAGTACAGATAGGGACCAGAACGTTTCGTTCGTTAATCAGAGTACGTGGGGAGGTAACATTCCACATATCCCACTTGCAGGCTCGAATTGCTATGTTGTATCAGTACGATGTGAACCATCAAAATGCGCGTCCAGGAAACGGATCCGACTCGATAAAAATCTTTTACCCCATGATACATTCCTCCTTTTTCAATACACAATCTGTTGCCCCCCCCTCTAGGGGCGATCCACTAACAATGACTCCGGGAACCGACTCTACAAGGGAGAAACTAGCCAGTCGCATAGTGGTACTACGAAATCAACTCCAAGCGAGCGTGATACGGCCACTACGAAGTTTGTCTGACCGTGAGGGGATCCGGACGAGGGCGATCGCACTGGTGCTCACAACGATCGTTGTTCTCGGATTAACGTTCGTCAGCGCATCTGCTGGAGGTGTCACGACTACACTCGCCGGCGACGAGGAAGTCGAACAGGATGACGTCATAACGCTCGAATTGACGATCGAATCCGAAGACGACGAACGCATCAGCGCGAACGGCTTCCTATTGAACATCACCGATCAGGAAGGGAACGGCTTCGAGCAAGTGTTCACGGCTGATGGAACTCCTGTCACGAATGTTTCAGATTCCGAGAAAATATCTGAGAGAGAAGTAGATCCAACGCTCGAGAGAGAGGCTGAAGCTGAAGCCGTTGGCACCGGAGATGACAAAACCAAAGGATACGGCTACGAACAAGTCGAAACCGATAGAGACGACTCTGAAACGATCATTATCACGCTGAACGCGCAGGCGTTCGACGTGAACGAGTACGATGCCCAGGTTGAGATTATTACGGAGGAGATCGACGAAACGTACGAGCCACCCGAAGACACGCTACCCTCTGACGATCTCGAGACGGATCACGCCTCGAACGTTCACACCTTTGCAGTAATCGACACCGTTGAGGACTCGGACAAGCGAGACGATTCGAACGAAGTTGAAGACTCAGACAAGTAAATTTCCGAGCACTCGTTCATTGTTTCCAGTTCGTTTTTCCGACGGTGGCCGCCGAAGGTCGCGCTACCTGATCACGCGATCGAACCGATTCCGGAAAACCGTCAATCGATCGCGTCGTCCGACTCGTCCTGCTCCCCGCTCTCGCCGCGGTGCTCGGCCAGCGCTTCATCGATCGTCAACTCGCCGGCCGCAACCCGCCTCGCGAGCAGTTCGTCGATCGCCCGGTTCTCCTCGCTCTGCTCGCGCGATCGGTCCCTGATGACCTGGAGTTCGCCGTCCGTCGGTTCGATCTCCCGGGCGTCGACGACCTCGCCCTCGAGTCGTGCGATGTTGACCGCGGCGAGGACGTCGCCCATCCCCCGGGATCCGGTGCCGAGGTAGGGCGTGGTTCCCGTCTCGTCGACGAGTTCGACCCGGACGTCCTCCAGGTCGTTGACCAGCGTCGCCCCCTCGAGCCGGGAGCCGTCACCGACTCGGACGATCGGAGACGGTGCGTCGCTCGCCTCGCGCTGGATGACGTCGACGGCGTCCGACAGCGGGACCTGGAATGCGGCGACGACCATCTCGCCCGCCAGCACGGCGATGCCGGGTTTCCGACCGGGGTCGACGCCGATGATCGTTCGGCCGCCGTCGCCCCGTACGGCGGTCAACGCCTGGTCGACCGCCCGTCGCGGCGCGTCCGGATCCGCGACGATCGTCGTCACGCCGGTGAAGTCGTCGGCGTGGTCCGCGTCCGTCACGACCACCGCGGTCTCGTCCGGCAACCCCTCGCCGGGTTCGACGGTCGTAAACGTGGTCCCGCGGTCGCGAAGCTCGTTGACGACGCCGTGGTAGACTTCGAAATCTTCGGTTGCGACGACGATCACGGCTGGTCCTTCGGGCCCGGTCCGAATAAACGTACGCGAACCACCCCGAACCATCCCTGCGGCGCGGCCGTGTCGACGAGTTCGATCCGATCCTCACCCGGGCGCTCCGATCGTCTCCCGGTCGATCGAACCGGTCGTGATCCGCATTCGGGGCCTTTTTGCCCGCCACTCACTAACTCGAACCGTGACCGACGAGGCGATCCAGACCGGCTGTGGCCCGGTCGACGAGTTACTCGGTGGGGGGTTCGAACGCGGAACCGTCACGCAGTTGTACGGTCCGCCAGCGGCGGGCAAGACGAACATCGCGCTCTCGGCCGCGGTCGAGACCGCCGCCGCCGGCGGTACCGCCGTCTACATCGACACCGAAGGGGTCTCGATCGATCGGTTCGAGCAGTTGCTCTCGGCCCGCGTCGACGACGCGGTCGGGACGCTCGGCGAGACAGACGCGTCGGGCGACGGAGACGGTGGAGACGACGTCGAGGCGGTCGCCTCCAGCATCGTCATCGAGGAGGCGCTCGATTTCGAGGAACAGGCCGAGGCCGTCCGGGACGCCGAGGAGTTCGCCGACCGCGCCGATCTGATCGTCCTCGACAGCGCGACCGGCTTCTACCGCCTCGAACGCACCGGCGAAGGGGACGACGGCGAGGCCCTCCGTCGCGTCGCGCGGCAGGTGACACACCTCCTCTCGCTCGCGCGCAAACACGACCTCGCGGTCGTGGTGACGAACCAGGTGTTCACGGATCCCGACGCCGATCGGACCCGCCCCCTCGGCGGGAACACGCTGGAGCACTGGACCGGTGCCGTGGTCCGCGTCGAACGCTTCCGCGGCGGAAACCGGCGCGCGTCCCTCGAGAAACACCGATCGAAGGCGGCCGGCGACTCGGTCCAGTTCCGGATCACCGAGTCCGGACTCGAGGGAAGCGAGGACGGCGGTCGACTGTAGGGGCCCGAGAGACGAACGCACACTGGGAACTGGCCGTCGTACACGACCGCGGGCCGCGCGCGTCGACAGTAATGGTGGTAACGGATCGGCTACCGGCGGTAACGGATCGCCCGTCCGGCTTCGAATCGGTGCTGGATCGGCAGCAGAACACCGATCGAGATCGGAATCGGAAAAGAACGCCCTCGGTACCGGATCGTGACTACAGTTCGTTGAGTTTGCGGAGGAGTTGCCCGCGGTACTCCTCGTCGCTCGTGACGCCTTTCACCTCGAGGACGTTGCGTTCGAGTTTGTCGAGCGCCACCCGGAACGAGTTCTCGGCACCGTAGCCTTCGCCGGTGCCGGCGACCTGTCCCTTGTTGGTCCGGAGGCGAATCTGGCAGAGGACCAGGGGCGTCCCGCGGAGTTTCTCGTTGTGTTCGTTGAATCGGACGTGGGCGTGCATCACCTGCATGTCCTGGTACTTGTCGGCGACGTCCTGGATGCTCTCGACGATCGACTCGCGGGAGATGGTGTCGAGCAGCGAGATGTTCGTGATCTGGACGTCCATGCGGTCCTCTTCGGTGTAGGTCAGCGCCCGCAGGACGTCCGTCTTGGTGAGGACGCCGATCACGATCCGATCGTCGTCCTCGGGGGTGACCATCAGTCCCGCGTAATCCTGCTCGAGCATCGTCTCGACGGCCACCTTCACGCTGGTATCGAGCGTGGTCGTCTCGACGGGGCTGTTCATGATGTCGTAGACCGGGACGTCGAGCAGACGCTGCGAGTCGCCGACTCGATCGCCGGTCGTCGTCGAGTGGTTCTCGCGGATGACGAAGTCGGCGATGTCGTGGGTCGTCACGACCCCGGTGAGAAAGCCGTTCTCGTTGAGTACCGGGAGCCGAGAGATGCCGTGTTCCCGGAGGTGGTTGATCGCCTTCCCGACCCCGTCGTCCTCCTGGAGGGTCACCGGATCGTCGGTGTAGATGTCCTCGACGTCGAGCGTGTCCAGGTTGTCGAGTACCGCTTCGAGAATCGCGTCGTCGCTGATGACGCCCCAGAGGTCGTCGTGTTCGAAGACCGGCGCGACCTTCGAGTTGGATTCGATCAGGACCCGTGCCGTCTCCCTGACGTCCTCCTGTCGATCGACCTTGGGGGCCGGTGAGTTCCGACTGGGTTTGATCAGCGCCGCGACCTTGGCGTCGTCCTCGACGTGAGACTGGAGGACCTCCCGCTCGCTGATGACGCCCTCGTACTCCCCATCGTCCGTGACGATGATCCCCTTGGGGTTGCCGTTCTCGAAGGTCGAACGGACCTTCCCCATGCGCGTTCCGACGTCGACTTCGATGTAATCCTGGGTGGCGATATCAGCGATATTCATCCTTCTGTCGGGTGTTTGCCCGCGGAGGTATTTAACCTTGGCAAGCATGGGCCGCCAACTCATACCCCCCTGAACGCACTGTGGGCCGGAGACGGCCCCACGAGTCCCATCCGGTGAACGCCTCCCGTTGAAGGCAACTGCAACCGTGGGACCCACGGAACTTCGGCGCGTCGCCCGTGGAATCGATCGTGACCGACGGAGTGTTTTTCTATCGTGTCATCGTACCGGAGATATGGCATCGGACATCAGCGTGCTCGGCCGATATACGTATCTCGCCACCGAACTGTTCTGGGGCGCCGTCGCCGCCCTCCTGCTGTGGCGCGCCGATGCCCTTCGGAAGGCGGCCGTCACGATCGCCGCGCTGTACCCGATCGCCTACGTCTGGGACCGGTACACGCTGGCAGTCGGCGTCTTCGAGATCAACCTCCGGACGGGAGTCGACGTCGCCGGCATCCCGATCGAGGAGCACCTCTTCATGGCCGTCGTCCCCGGCCTCGTCATCGGCATCCACGAGACGATCTTCGGGTCGGACCCGGCGTGATTACGGGCGAACGAAGGACGAACGGGCGAACGAACGAACGATCACGGGACCGCGTTATTTCAGCGGCGATGGATGTGTCAGCGACTGCGAGCCATCACGGCAACCTTATTTCGTCGCGACGAAGTTTCAGGTACGATGGCTGGCCGTCCCAACGCCCCGTCTGACGGCGACGATCGCGACGACCGTGCCCTCGTGGGATCGCTGGTCCGGTTTCTCGTCGGCGTCCTGCTCTTCTGTGCGATCGTCGTCGGATCGCTCCTGATCGCACCCCAGTTCGTCGACGACGTCGAGATCGGCGACGTCGAGATCGATTCCCAGCCCCAGCCCAGTTCGGAGCCGCCGCCGGCCGGCGAGCGCAATCCCGACGTCACCGACCCCGCCGATCCCGGCGTCTCGACCTACGAGACCGACGTCGAAACCGTCTCCTCGGACACCGTCGAGGACTTCGTTCACGCCGAAGTGAACGATAGACGCGCCGAACACGGCCTCGAGCCGCTCGAGTGGGACGGCACCGTCGCCTCCGTCTCCCGTGCCCACAGCAGCGACATGGCCGATCGCGACTACTTCGCGCACACGAATCCCGATGGCGAGGGCCCCTACGATCGGTTCACCGCCGTCGACGACTACTGCCAGGGCTACGGCGAGAACATCGCCCTGACGTGGCTCGATCGACCCGTCGAGGAGCCCGGAGACGAAGACGACGTCACGGAGTACCAGACCGCCGAGGGCGTCGCGACCGGACTGGTCAACCAGTGGATGAACTCCACGGACCACCGGGAGGCGATTCTCGAGGAACACGCGTCCCACGGCTGGGATCGTGGCGGCGTCGGAGTCTACATCGCGGACGACGGTGCCGTCTACGCGAGCCAGAACTTCTGTCTCGAGTGGTAGTTCGTCCCGCCGATCGTCTCGGCGACGCCGATGCTGATGCCGATGCGACGTCCGTGACGTCGCCGCTTCCGCGCAGTGCGGGGATGTTTCAGGTTCTTGGCAGTGGGCGCCGTAGTGGTCCTATGGAGGTTCCGGAGACGCTCACTGCGATTTACAGGACGGCGAGCGATCGTGACGTCACGTTCCTGGCGGCCGGCTTCGCCTACTACGCGTTCGTCTCGTTGATCCCACTGGTGTTGCTCGCGCTCGTCGTCGGCTCCCTGCTCGGTGGCGAAGCCGCCGCCGAGCGACTCATCGTGATCGCCGGTGACTTCCTCCCGCCGGCCGGGGGAGAACTCGTCACCGACGCGCTCACGACGGAATCCGGGCGAACCGAGGCGACCGTCGCCGCACTCGTCGTCGCCGCGTGGGGTGCACTGAAGGTCTTTCGCGGACTCAGCCTCGCGTTCGACAAGGTCTACGACGAGGTCGGCGAGGATTCGCTGGTCGACGAGATCCGCGACGGCCTCACCGTCATCCTCGCGGGTACCGGCGCACTCGTACTGATGGTCGTCGTCGGGGCGGTTATCGGCGTCGCCGCCGACGCGATCCCTTTCGCGGGGCTCGTGAGCTGGGTCACGCTACTGTTCGGCCTCGTGCTCGTCTTCCTCCCGATCTACTACGTCCTCCCGCCGATCCCGGTCGCGGTGAGCGAGATCCTCCCGGGTGCGGTCTTCGCCGCCGTCGGCTGGACGATCCTTCAGGCCGGGTTCCAGATCTATGCAGCCAACGCCGGCCGTTACGCGGCCTACGGCGCCGTCGGCGTCGTCATCCTCTTCGTCACCTGGCTCTACTTCGCCGGCATCCTCATCCTCGTCGGGGCGGTTATCAACGTCGTCCTCGCGCGGCCGGCACTCGCCGAGGACGCGTCCGCGGAGTCGGTTGCCGGAGACTGATACAGTAGCCACTGAAAGCCAGTGCACACCCGATCGCACAGCCGTCGTGCGATCGGTGTAAACCGTTTCAGTGGTTACTGTAGACGAGGCACGACCCGTCGTACGTCCCGATTCCGGCGCTACGGTCGACTCGGGGTGGATCGATCGCTGGCGACCGCCCCACACCCGGTCCGAATCGTCCGCGACCGATCGATTCAGGGCGGAACGTGTCCGATACGTGAACCGACACCACAGGGGAAACGTTATGATCACGCGGTCGACACACCACGACAATGAGCGACGGACGATCATCCGCGGCCGATTCCGGACCCGAGTCGGAGTCGTCGGTCGACGATGGGGACAGTTCCGAGCCGGGCGGCGGACCGCAGCGCGTCGTCTCGGACGAGAGCGTCGACGACATCCTCGACTCCCTGAACGAGACGGACGCGACGGACGCGACGGACGCGAACGAGAGTGACGAGGCAGCCACCAGGACGCGGCTGGAGGGCGACTACGTCGAGTCCGCTCCCGACGAGACCACCGTCGCCAGTTCGCCACCGGCCGCGTCCGAGCCGACGGCAGACGCGACCGATCCGGCCGACCGATCGGCCGACGAGGACGGCGAGGGCGGTGATGAGGATACGAGAGGCGAATCTGCCGCCGAGGAGAGTGCCGACGACGGCTCCGTCGCCAGCGACGACGCGCTCGACGAACTCGCCGATCGAGTCGAGCGCGGGACCGTCACCGGCGCGGACGTCCGCGCTGCCGAGGCGGGCGAGGGTCGCGAGGCGACGCCCGCGATCGACGACGTGGAACTCACGGTGGACGACCTCGAGGAGACGAGACCGTCGATCGGGTCCGGGACCGGAGGTGGGGGTGACGAACCCGCCGACGACGCCGGCCCGCTCGCGGGATCGATCGACGCGGACGGCCGCCCGGACGCGAGCGGTGGCGACCCCGGCGAACCGACTGAGCAGGACGAGTCGACCGGGATTCTGGGACGACTCGTACGGCTTTTCTCGCGGTAGGGCACCAGTTGCGGGCGGTTCGATCTCGCGCAACACGGCCGCCGGTTGGCGACCGGACGAGCCGGTATCTGACGGGCCGACCGCCAGGTTGCGGTCCGACGCTCAGTCCTCGGTTCGACTCGTGACCGCCGGCAAGGTGAACGAGAAGGTCGCTCCCTCGCCGAGGTCGGATTCGACCCAGATGTCTCCGTCGTGTCGTTCGACGATCCGCTCACAGAGGGCGAGGCCGATTCCAGTACCGGTGTGCTCCTCGCGACCGTGGAGCCGCTGGAACACCTCGAAGATGCGCTCCTGATCGTCGGGCCCGATGCCGATCCCCTCGTCGGCGACGGACACCGTCCATTTCGTCCCGTTTCGTTCGGCGGAGACCCGTATCCGTGGTGGCTCCGCACCGCTGTACTCGATCGCGTTGGACAGGAGATTCTGGAATACCTGCTGTAACTGCCCCTCGTCGCCCACGACGCGAGGGAGCGACTCCGCCGTGATCTCGGCATCACTCCGCTCGATCGTCACCTGAAGGTTCTCTCGAACGCTTTCGAGGACGGCGTTCAGATCGACGGGTTCGAACTCGTCGCCCCGCGTCTCGACGCGCGAGTACTGGAGCAGCCCCTCGATCATCTCGCGCATTCGATCGGCCCCGTCGACGGCGTAGGCCAGGAACTCCTCGCCGTCCGCGTCGAGTTCGTCGCCGTACCGGCGCTCGATCAGTTGCAGGTAGGTGGAAACCATTCGCAGCGGTTCCTGCAGGTCGTGCGAGGCCGCGTAGGCGAACTGCTCCAGGCGCTCGTTCGACACCTCGAGGTCGGCCACCAACTCCTCGAGTTCCGTCCGGTACTGCTGGCGCTCGATCGCTTCGGCGAGGACGTTGGCGACGCTCTGGACGAAGGTGACGTCCTCGTCGGTGAACGTCCGGCTGTCGGTGTCGTGCGACCCCAGGATGCCCCACGGCTCGTCGAAGGGGCCGATAATGGTACTGATACCGCTGCTGACGTCGTGACTCGTCAGCAGTTCGGGGCCGCTGAACCGCGTTTCTTCCTCGAGATTCTCGACCACGATCGGGTGATCGTTCGCCAGGGTGTACGCGGCCTGGGAGTCCGCTTCGATGGCAGAGACCATCTCCGAACCGACGAGGCCGTCCTGCCACCCGACGCCCTGGCGAAGCAGGAGGGCATCGCCGCGCTCGTCGAGATCGAGCACTTTGCAGAACTCGGTGTCGAGGACGGACGCCACCTGACGGGTCGCTTCGCGCATGAGGTCGTCGATGTCGTCGGTCTCGAGGGCGAACTGCCCGAGGTCGGCCACGACCTGTTGCTGACGGGCCCGATGTTCGAGCACCCGTTCGCGCTCCTTGCGATCGGAAATGTCACGCCCGATTCCCGCCAGTACCGACTTGCCGTCGGGCGTCTCGAGCGTCGACGCGGCGAACTCGTAGGGAACGTGTTCGCCGGCCTTCGTGAGCAGATCCCCCTCGATCTGGACGCTCCCGGTTTCGAACCCCTCTGCGATCGCGTTCGCGATCGTCTCGCGATCGCCTTCCGCGACGAATTCCACTGCGTTCATCGACGCGACTTCCGCGTTCGAATAGCCCGTTACCTCACAGAGACTTTCGTTCCACCGCTGAAGACTACCGTCCTCCTCGAGCACGTAGAAGACGTCGTGAATGGCATCCAGCACGTGATCGGTGTACTGCCTGTA
The DNA here is from genome assembly GCF_022869805.1 of Halosolutus halophilus. Lineage (NCBI taxonomy): Archaea > Methanobacteriati > Methanobacteriota > Halobacteria > Halobacteriales > Natrialbaceae > Halosolutus > Halosolutus halophilus. Next base: position 2,506,553 of record NZ_CP094974.1, read on the forward strand.
GCGCTCGAGGCGCTCGTTTGACTCTTCGAGTCGGCTATTCGCCTCCTCGAATCGCTGCACCGTTTCTTCGAGTTCCGCCTGCGTTCGTTCGAGTTTCCGGTTGCGCTGTTCGAGTTGCCGCGTTCGCGTTTTGGCCTGTCCGTCGTAGACGCCCACCGCGAAGCCCGCGACGCTGCTGAGCGCCGTCAGGATCGGCGGCGCCGTCGCTGGATTGGTAACGCTCCCGTCGGGTTGCAGGTGATAGAGGACGAGTACACTTGCCATTGCGCCGAAGCCGGCGAGACACCAGCCAACGATGTCGGGGTAGAACTCGGCGTCGATATCGACCCGAGATATCCAATAGCCACCGTAGATGAGGACGAACCCGGGGACGGCGATCAGCAGTGTGACGATGAGGACGTTCCCGAGCGGGACGCCGCGATCGATCTGTACGAGTGCCCGTCCTGCGGCAAGCGCAACGTACAGCCCACCGATCGCTTCGATGACGCGCCTCGCGCCAACCGCGGACAGGTGGCGGTTCCAGACCACTATACTCCCTTCTAGTGGATCGAGTTTATGGACGTTGCGTTGCCTGGTACGTCTCCACGTAGCGAGGCGATTTCGCATCCTCGACACCGACTCACGAGCGGAGACGAATTTGCTGCTCGTGGGCGACGGTGCTGCTCGCGGGAGTCGTCGGTGCAAAATCAGTAGGCTGGGTCACGATCCCGTCGCTCGCAGATTTGCTCACGACAGAAGTAGTGGGTCGGGGACAGATTTGAACTGCCGATTTTTGAATTGTTCGCCATCACCGTCCGTGTCGTCACTATCGAGTCGATCCAGGTGCGGCGTCCGCCGCTTCTCCATCTCCTCGACGGGACTCGGTTTGTCGTAGCGGCGCTCAATGTCAACAGCCATCCCACCACCCCATATATGTTTTATCGATTTGTTGTACGCCTCAACAACTATGTTGTCCAGCGCAGTTGTAGCAGCGGCGGTAGCTTCGGAATAACCAACGCGTCCCATCGGCTCTCGGATCGGCATGTGAGCTATTCTGGTCGTTTGGGTGGCCGTCATCGGTCTGACTGCCCGACGAGGGTGGGGTCTCAACGGTGGGAACAGTTGTTCACTGGCGTATACGTGGCTATAGGGAAACCCGGTTCGGAATCGGTGTTGGTAGTCAGGGTACTTTTCGACGGATTCATCACCGAATATACCGTCGCCTGGTAGACAACTACTTCCATCAGGAGTGAGGACCTGGCGACCATCAGTCTCTGACGAACCGAACTGACATCCTCCCTGCCCCGAAGGGCCGGCATTATTTTTGACTTTCGGCGAGTAAATATGTCCATGCGCGTTAGACCACTGTATGCCCCCAGATAGGACCACTTCTAACGGGAGTACTCGTCTCTCTACGGACCTGAAGATGGGAGTACAATACTGGGGCCCAGCAATCGCCGTGAGTCTGACGACGTTCATCGTGGTCCTCAATGCATCCCTGATGAACGTGGCGATCCCCACGATGGTGGACGAGTTTGATACCACGGTCACCGTGATTCAAGGAGCGGTTGCACTCTACTCGCTGGTGACAGCTGCGCTGGTTCTCCCAGCCGGTACGCTGCCGTCTCGGCATAGTATTCGGCGTGTACTGGCAGTCGCACTGATCGTCTATGCCGGTGGGACGCTGGTGGCGTCGATTAGCTGGAATACGACGATTCTCTATCTCGGCTGGTCACTCATCCAGGGTTCCGCGGCCGCTGTGATATTTCCTCTGACGTTCACTGTATTGATAGTCAGTTACGAAGACGATGACCGGGCGAAGGCGTTCGGACTGTTGGCTGGCGTGAGTGGGGTTGGATCAACTATTGGACCGATCATCGGTGGCGCACTAACCACGTACGCGAGTTGGCGGTGGGGATTTACGCTCCAACTCATCGGTGTGGGGGTTATTCTCTTCTTCGCTCAGTATGTGAGTCCGAATCCACTGTCAGAAACGCGCAGTTCACTGGATAAAGGTGGGACAGTGCTGTCCATCGTCGGTTCGACGTCGCTCGTCACTGGATTCCTTCTCAGCGGGAAGTATGGGTGGTTAGTCGAACGGCGGCCGTTTTTCGTCGGCGGGATGCAGTTCAATCCGCTTGGGACGTCGCCGGCGATCTGGCTTCTCGGGATCGGGCTTCTCGCGTTCGCTGCGTTCGTTCAGTACGAACGCCGAATGGAACGTGCTGGGAAGTCGCCGCTCGTTCCGCTGCACGTACTGACGAACCGCCCTTTTTTAGCCGGTGTTCTCACGTACAACATTCGCTCGATAGTCTCGGCTGGCTTCTTTTTTATCTTCCCGGTCTATCTCCAGGCGGTACTCGGATACACCGCCTTTGAAACGGGGCTCGCGCTGTTACCGTATTCACTCGCGTCGATCGCTTTTTCGACGTTTACGCCCAACTGGCGGAAGTACATCTCGCCGAAGACGCTTATCCAGGTCGGTATCGTGTGTATGGGCGCTGCACTGGTGCTGTTGTACGAGCAGACGGGCCCCGGTCAGACGATCGGCAGGATGGTTATCCCGGTGGCGCTTTACGGAGCCGGTGTCGGACTCATACTGGCACAGATCACCAATATGACGATGTCTGCTGTCCCGACCGCGTACTCCGCCGAGGCATCCGGAGTCCTGAACGTGAGCTATTCGATCGGATTTTCCCTGGGGACAGCAGTCGTTGGCTCGTATTTTCTCGGACACTTCTATGGTGGTGTCGTCGATAGAGTGCTCCGAGCAGAACACGTGACCGTTTCAGCGGAGCAACGAACTGATCTGGTGATCGCTCTCGAGGATGCAGCAGAGACAGCGACCGAAGCCACTCAGCAACAGTTCCTGAACCAACTCACTCCGACGCAACGACAGTTGCTCGAGGGTATCTTCGAGGCTGCGATGTTCGACGCTCAGCGGGCAGCGCTGCTCCTCCTCGTACTGATCGTGCTGCTCCTGCTTATCGCATCGACGTTCTTGCCACGGCAGATACCGGAAGCCGACGAAGGATCCGACTACCCCGAATCACCCCAGGGCTCAACACGGGAGACTTCTGAAACAGCCGTGGAGGACTAACCGAAAACACCAAACCGGACACCTCGGATGCGAGCCGTCATCCATGCCGGCTGTGACCGCACCGGAGTCCGGTCCTTTGACTTCAGTAAATGAACGAGTGGGTTGGGGCAGATTTGAACTGCCGACTTCCTCCGTGTGAAGGAGGTATCATAACCGGACTAGATCACCAACCCGCACGGGAACGTATCAGTGCGTTCGACTTAAGACTTCCTTTCACCACCGGGTGGGTTACTCCGTCTCACCCGATCGGTCCCGACCCGAGAGCGACGATCGGGCCTCCACGATCGCCTCGCGGGCCTGCCCTTCGACCGCTGCCAGTTCGTCGCGGACGCGATCGACCCGACGGTCCGGTTCCTCCTCCCGACCGGTCAGTTTTCGAACGCGGGTTTCGGTGGCGTCGACCACGTCGCGGAGGCCGAGGATGGCGTGTTCGCCGGCGCGCTTGAGGTAGTACAGGCTGTCGTGGAAGTGCTTGTTCATGGGTGGCTCTAGCACACGATACGGAGCGGATAGATATAGACCTTTCGCAGGCAACACAATCTCTCCGTGACGATTGCGGATTCGATCGCCGATCAGTCGAGAGAACACGGGATCGGGAGCACAGTTGAGGGGGCTCCGTGGTTCCGAATTCTTAACACGCCCCGCGGGAAGGAACCGACGATGTTCGATCGTCGTTCGATCCCGACGCCGTTTCCCGTCGGCGACGTCAATACCTATCTCACAGCCCGCACGATCGTCGATCCCGGCCCCGACACCGACGAGGCGTGGGCCGAGGTCCAGTCGTTTCTCGCCGCCCACGACCTCCAGCCGGACGATATCGAGCAGGTGCTCCTGACTCACTCACACCCGGACCACTTCGGCCTCGCGAAGCGATTCCGCGATCGCGGGGCGACGGTCGCCGCGAGTCCGATCGCGGCCGAAATCGTCGAGGAGTTCGGTGCCAGACTCGACGCCGAAGGGTCCTTCTTCCGCCGGCTGTTCCCGGCCCACGGAATGGACCCCGGCGCTGCGGCGACGATCACCGATCTCTCGGGCGCCTACCGATCGTACGCCCCGGACTGTGCGGTCGATCGGCGCCTCACCGACGGCGACACGGTCGAGGTCGGGTCGGCGACGCTGTCGGTACAGCAGGTCTCCGGCCACGCGGCCGGCGAACTGATCCTGTCCTCCGACGGCAGAGCGGGGTCCGAGTCCGTCGCTCGTGGCGAAACCCGTACCGACCCTGCACCCGATCGCTCCGGCGGCAAGACGGCCATCGTCGGCGATCACGTCCTCGATCACATCACGCCGAATCCCCTCCTCAGGCCCCCGTTGGACGACGACGCGGAGCGACCGAAACCGCTGCTGGAGTTCAACGCGTCGCTGCCACGCCTGCGCGACCAGGGGTTCGATCGGTTGCTGCCGGGCCACGGCGGGATCGTCGACGATCCCGCGGGTCGAATCGACGAAATTTTCGCCTGTCACGAGGACCGGACCGAGAACGTCGGCGGAATCCTCGAGGAACGGGGGGAGGCGACCGCCTACGAGGTCATGACGGACCTGTTCGGCGACCTCTCGCTGGCCGACCAGTACACCGGCATGAGCGAGGCGATCGGCCACCTGGACGTCCTCGTGGACCGCGGTCGCGCGCGGCAAAACGACGGCGGAGACCGCATCACATACGAGCCTGCGTGAGAATCCGACTCCATGAACGAGTACCAGCCGATCGCGCTCGAACGCGAGGGCGCGACTGCCGACCTGGTCGTCCGGAGTGGACGCGTCTACTGTTCGAACCGTCGGGAGTTTCTCGACCGCGATATCGCCGTCGTCGGCGATCGAATCGCCGCCTTGCTCGAGGACGCCACGGCCGTCGTCGGTCCGGAGACTACCGTCGTCTCGGCGGCCGATCGCGTCGTCCTCCCCGGGTTCGTCGACGCACACACGCACGCGGACATCCAGTTGACGCCGGAGCGGGCCGTCCCGGCGCTGCTCGCGACCGGCACGACGGCGATCGTCACCGAAACGTCCGGGCTGGGGCTGCTCTTCGGGAGCCGCGGCGTCGAGACGACGCTCGACCGGACCGCCGACCTCCCGCTCTCGGTCTTTTGTACCCTGCCGCCGCAGGGAGTAGTCGACACCTTCGAACCGGCGACGGCCGACGATTCCGAACTCGAGGCGCTCGCGGACTTGCTCGACCACGATCGGGTCGTCGGCGTCGGCGAAATCGACTGGATCCACGTCGTCGGCCGGCACTCCCCGGTCGAACGGCTCTACGACCGTGCACGCGAAGCCGACGCGACGATCGTCGGCCACGGGGCGGGCTGTCGCGGGGCCGCACTCCGGGCGTTCGCGACGGTCGTGGACAACGACCACGAGGCGATCTCGGACGAGGGGGTACGCCAGCGTGCGGAACACGGCCTCCACGTGGTCGGCCGCTGCGGCACGATCCGGGACGACCTCGACCCCTTCGTCGAGGCGTTCCCGGACGTCGATCGGGGCAGCGTCTCGCTCTCGACCGACGGCGTCTGGCCGCCGGACCTCGTCGACGGCTTCGGCATGGGCGAGGTGGTCCGGCGCGCGATCGAGGACGACATCCCCGCCGCGGACGCGATCGACGCCGCCACCCGGAATCCAGCCGAACACTTCGGGCTCGGGGACCGCGGCGTGATCGCACCGGGTGCGATCGCCGATCTCGTACTCGTCGAGGACCTCGAATCGATGGCCGTCGAGACGGTACTCGCGGACGGCTCGATCGTCGTCGACGACGGTGCGCCGACGGTCGACCCCACGGCCGATCCCTACCCCGACTTCGCCTACGATACCATCGCCGTCGACCTCGATCGCGAGCGGTTCACGGCCCCGCGATCGGCGACTCCCGAGGGAACCGTTCGCGCGATGGCCGTCGAGCAGGGGCTCGTGACGACCGAGACGACGGTCGAGCCAGCGGTCGTGGAGGCCGACGGGGAGGCAGACCGGTTCGGTCCGGATCCCGCCGCGGACGTCCTCACGGCCACGCTGCTCGATCGGGATCCGGCGACCGAGGACCGCGGATTCACGGGCTTTCTCACCGGCTTCGGCCTCGAGACGGGTGCCGTCGCCGCCAGCGGAACGTGGGAGACGACCGGCCTCGTGACCGTCGCCGCCGACGCCGACGACGCGCTCGCGGCCGCCGAGCGCGTGCGTGCGATGGGTGGCGGCGTCGCCGTCGTCGGGAACGGCGAGGTCGTCGCCGACCTCGCGATGCCGGTCGCCGCGACCGCAGCGGAAGCGCCGCTCGAGGACGTCGCGGCGGGCTTCGGGGCCCTCGAGCGTGCCGTCGACGGCCTCGGCGTGACGGTCGATCGACCGCTGTTGACCCTGCAGACGCTCACGTTCCCCGGCGTCCCGGTGCTCAAACTCACGCCCTCGGGGTACGCCGACGTGCTGGACCGATCGCTGGTCGGACTGGATCCGGACGGCGACGACGCACCCGCAGACCCGTAGCTCCCGCAAAGCGATCGGATCGACCGAAACGATCGCCTCGATCGGACGGGAAAGGGTATCGGAGAAGGCGATTCGACTGAAGCGATCGGATGGCGCTGTGCTGACCGGGAGTCGACCGCGTTCTCGGCCGCTCAGTACTCCGGCGACTCCTCGGGTTCCCCGTCCCGCTTGTTGACGACGCGACCGAACGTGAACAGGCCGTCCGAGAGCCGGTTCAGGTACTGAACTGCCTGTTCGTTGATCTGTTCCTCGCTCGCGAGGGCGACCGCTCGCCGTTCCGCGCGGCGACAGACCGTCCGGGCGTGGTGGAGTTGCGCACCGTGCTCGCTGCCCGTCGGGAGGATAAAGGAGGTCAGGGGCTCCAGTTCCTCGTCGTACTCGTCGATCCAGTCCTCGATCGTCTCGACGTGGTCGGCACGGATCGCCGGATCGTCCTCGTCGGGATCGGGGTTCGCGAAGTCCGCCTGCACGACGTGGAGGTGGTTCTGGACCGTCCGCAGTCGATCGTCGACGTCGTCGTGGCCGGTCGGGCGAATCGTGCCGACGAGCGCGTTGAGTTCGTCGACGGTCCCGTAGGCCTCGATCCGCGCGCTCGCCTTCGAGACCCGCGTCATATCCCGGAGATCGGTCTTCCCCTCGTCGCCGCGACCGGTGTAGATCGACATACGCGGAACGAGGGCAGGGGATCACTTAACTCCGCTGTCGTATCGGGTGTGCCGCGTGAAAATCAGTACGTTAAACTCGCTTCGGTCGGTAGCCTTCGGTATGTCCATGGAACGCGACGACGAGTGTCCGAACTGCGGGGAGGTAACGTTCTACCGTGCGGCGAGTACGACGCTCCACCTCGGTGAGAAGGTCAAGTGGCACTGTCCGAACTGCGACTACGGCTTCGTCCAGATCGACGGCATCGACACGAACGCCATAGAGGCCTGACTCGTCTGCATCGATCGCCGACACGTCCGTTCTCGATCGTCACTTCCGTCACCTCGATTCTCGATCGTCGTCTCCATCGCGCCGGGACCGAACGGTTCGCGTGCGAAATCGGCGACCGGTAGCCACGATCGACGACGGCCGTCACCGATCGATGTGTTTCGTTCGACCGGACGATAGTTTTACTCAGTTTATTAGTACAGACATAGCAACTCGTCTTGGGGAAACGACGGCCAGTTCGCGAGTCGATACGTAAATAGCCGTGGTCTGCTGTGAGCACGGTATACGATGCAAGGACGCAGGCTGGCAACGACGGACGAAATCATCGCGATCGTCAGTCCCGACAGCGACGAGGCGCTCGACCGACTCGCGGACTGGACCGACGACCGCGGTATCGACCTGGCGACCGTCGACGTCGGGGAGAACGTCGACGACGTCTACGACGAGAACCGGGCGACGCTCGGCGTCACCCTCGGCGGCGACGGCACCTTCCTCGAGGGCATCAAGTCGTTCGCGCCCCGAAACATTCCACAGCTCGGCGTCAACACGGGGACGCTCGCTTTCCTGGCCAGGGTCGAGCCGGAAGACATCGGGGCGGCGCTCGACGAAACGATCCGCGGCCGGGCGGCGGTCGACAGCCGCCAGCAGGTCTCCGTCGCCGGCCCGGGGATCGACGCGACCGGGATCAACGACGTCATGGTCCAGCACGTGCCGCCGGAGAACCCGATCGATCGGAAGATCACGCGGCTGGACGTCCACGCCGACGACGAGTACGTCGGCGAATTCGAGGGGACCGGCGTCGCCGTCTCGACGCCGACCGGGTCGACCGGCGTCTCGCTGTCAGCCGACGGTCCCGTCCACTATCCTGTGAACAACCACACCCTCCAGCTGGTCCCGTTGCACACCCACCAGATCGGCGTTCGACCGGTCGTCTTCTCGCCGGAAACCGAACTCCGGATCACCACCCGGGGACAGGCGAGCCTGCAGGTCGACGGCGGTCGGGCGAACGCGATCCTCGACGAAGACGACGAAATCATCGTCACGGGAGCCGAGCAACTCGCGCACGTCGTCCGGACCAGCTACGACGACCACTTCTTCACCGCGATCTCGAAGAAACTGGGCTGGGACGTCCGCGACGCCGACGGGACGGGCGCATCGGGCGACGGAGCGGCCCCGGGAGCCGACGGGGCAGCTACGACGGCCGACGGCCGGTCCGATCGCGGTACCACGACGTTCTCCGGGCCTACCACCGCGTCCGGGACGGCCGATCCCGACGCCGACACCGTCGACCGTGCGCTCACGATCGCCAAAGAGGCCGCACAGGCCGCCGGCGACCCGCTCCGGGAACTCCACGGACAGGTCGAGTCGGTCGACGTCAAGAGCGACAAGTCCGACATCGTCACCGAGGCCGATCACCAGGCCGATCGGATCATCACGACGGTCGTCGGCAACGAGTTCCCCGACCACGCGATCTTCTCCGAGGAGAGCACCCGTCAGACCGGCCCCGACTCGGCGTACACGTGGGTCGTCGATCCCCTCGACGGGACGGGCAACTTCGCCCACGGCAACCCCAACTACTCCATCTCGATCGCGCTCGTCGAGGACGGCGAGCCGGTGCTGGGCGTCGTCTACGTCCCCGAAACCGACGAACTGTTCAGCGCCGTCGCGGGCGGCGACGCCAGGAAAGACGGGGCTCGGATCGAGACGACCGACCGGGACCGCCTCGACGAGAGCATGCTCATCTCGGGGTACGATCCCGACGGGTCCTTCCTCTCGCACTTCTACCAGGAGTCGCGCGGAGTCCGCCGACTCGGCTCGGCCGCGCTCAACTGCTGTTACCTCGCCAGCGGCAGCGCCGACGCCACGTGGGAGTACGACACCTACCCGTGGGACGTCGCCGCCGGCCTCGTGATCGCCCGCGCCGCCGGAGCCGAGATCACCGACGAGACCGGCCAGCCGTTCGAGTTCGACCTCGAGACCGACGATCGGACGGCCCTGCTGGGATCGAACGGCTCGCTCCATCCCGCGCTCCTCGAACACCTGGAACGCGATACCGGGCTCGCGACGCCGTCGGGGTGAGCGACGGGGAGATCACTCGTCGTCCGCGAGCGCCTGCCAGGACAGCCGCGGGTTTCGCGCAGCGCTGGTCTGGTCGATCCGGCGAGCCGTGGTCCGATCGGGTGCGGCCTCGATCGTCGCGTCGTCCTCCTCGGCGACGGCGTTGAACGCCGCGGCCAGCCGATCGAGGGTCGATTTGCTTTCGACCTCGGTCGGTTCGGTCATCAGCGCCTCGGGAACGATTTCGGGCCACTTGGTCGTCGGCGGGTGGACGCCGTAGTCGAGCATCCGCTTTGCGACGTCGGCGGCGTCCTGATCGCCGGCGCTGGCGACGAACTCGTGGTGGAACGGTTCGTACGGGACGTCGTACTCGATCCGGCTCGCGAGGTAGTTGGCGTTGAGCACTGCCTTCGCGCTGGCGTCGGTGAGGCCCTCGTCGCCCAGCCGGGCGATGTAGGCGAAGGTCTTGACGAGCACGAGCCAGTTGCCCTGGTACCCGTGAACCCGGCCGATCGTGTGCTCGGGATCGAACAGTTCGTAGGTCTGCTCGCTTCCCGTGTCGGTCCCGTCTCGAGACTCGCGGACTCGTGGCGCCGGCAGGAACGGCGCGAGGTCCTCGACCACGCCGACCGGGCCGGCACCGGGCCCACCGCCGCCGTGGGGGGTCGCGAAGGTCTTGTGGACGTTGTAGTGCATCACGTCGAAGCCCATGTCGCCCGGCCGGGCGCGACCGAGCAGCGCGTTGAGGTTCGCCCCGTCGTAGTAGAGCAAGCCGCCGACGTCGTGGACCATGTCGGCGATTTCGGTGATGTCGCGCTCGAACAGGCCGAGCGTGTTCGGGTTCGTGAGCATCAGCGCGGCCGTATTCTCCGAGAGCGCGGCGTCGAGCGCCTCGAGGTCGACCCGACCCGCGTCGTCGCTCGGGAGCGAGACGACGTCGTAGCCGCCGAGCGCGGCGGTCGCGAAGTTCGTCCCGTGGGCGCTCTCGGGGACGATCACCTCGTCGCGATGTCCCTCGCCGTTGTGCTCGTGGTAGGCCGCGGCGACTCGAATGCCGACGAACTCGCCGGCCGCACCCGCGGGCGGCTGGAGCGTCACGGCGTCCATCCCGCCGATCCGACCGAGGTAGTCCTGCAGCCGATAGCAGAGTTCGAGGGTGCCCTGGATCGACTCCGCGGACCGATCGGGGTGGACCGCCGCGTCCGGCAGGGCCGCCACGTCCTCGGTGAACTTCGGGTTGTACTTCATCGTACACGAGCCCAGCGGGTACGGACCGCTGTCGATGCCGTAGATCATCTGGGAGAGCCGCGTGTAGTGGCGGGCCAGTTCGGGTTCGGAGAGTTCCGGAAGTTCGATCGAGTCCCGCGTGAGGTCGTCCGGGAGCGGAGAGTCGTCCCCGTCACCGATCTCGACCTCGGTCCGGTCTTTCTCGCAGAGGAGGGGTTCGTACTGGCCGTCCTCGACGTACCGGGCCTGGTCGTATCGGACCTGGTCGGCCCGCTCGTCGGTCTCGTGCTCGATCGTCCGTCCGTCGTCGGCCGTCATCGGACCACCTCCGTGAAGGCGTCGACGAAGGCGTCGATCCGGTCGTCGGGCACGCCGGCGACGCAGACCTGGATCTCGTGGTCGCCGACCACGTGGACCGCGAACCCGCGCGTCTCGAGGTCGTCGGCGATCGCCCGCGCTGGCTGGTCGACGTGGGCGACGAACTCCCGGAAGTGCCGTCGGTCGTGGACCGGCGCCGTGACTCCGACGAAGTCGTCGAGTCGATCGGCGAGCGTCTCGGCGCGGGTGACGCCCCGTTTGGCGAGGTCGACCATCCCGTCCGGGCCCAGGTACGCGGCGTGCATCGCGGTTCGCAGCGCGACCCACGCCTGGTTCGTACAGATGTTGCTCGTCGCACGCTCCCGGCGGATGTGCTGTTCGCGGGTCTGTAGCGTGAGCGTGTACGCCCGGCGATCGGTCGCGTCCTCGCTCGCGCCGACGAGTCGGCCGGGAACCTGCCGGAGGTAGTCCTCGCGACAGGCGAACAGGCCGAGCCCCATCCCGTAGCTGGTCGGCAGGCCGAGTACGCTCGCGTCGCCGACGACGACGTCGGCACCGACGTCGGCCGGCCGCTGGAGCAAGGAGAGCGCGATCGGATCGGAGCCGAGCACGAACAGGGCGTCGTTGTCGTCGACCAGGTCGCCGATCGCGTCGAGTTCCTCCTCGATCGTCCCGCGGACGGTGGGGTTCTCGGCGTAGACCATGACGACGTCATCGTCGACCGCGGCCCGGAGGGCGTCGAGGTCGACGGCGCCGTCCGCCGTCGGATACTCCTCGATCGCGAGGTCGGTGCCGGCCACGTAGTTCGCGAGCGTGCTCCGGCGCCCCTCGAGCAGGAGGTCCGGCACGAGGACCCGCTGGCCGCTCGTGTCGCGGACGCGATCGGCGAGCGTCGCGGCTTCGCCGAGCGCCGTCGCGGCGTCGTACATCGAGCAGTTCGCGATTTCCAGGCCGGTCAACTCGACCAGCAGCGACTGGTACTCGAACAGCGCCTGCAGGAACCCCTGCGACGCTTCGGGCTGGTACTGGGTGTACGACGTGAGAAACTCCGATCGATCCGCGAGGTGATCGACGAGCGACGGGACGTAGTAGCCGTAGTGACCCCGCCCGAGCAACTCCGTGAGGTCGTCGTTGCGCCCGAGGATCGACCGGACCAGCCGCCGCGTCTGGCGTTCCGTTCGCGATTCGATACCGAACTCCTCGTCGAACCCTACGTCCGCGGGGATGTCGAAGAGGTCGTCGACCGCGTCGACGCCGATCGCCTCGAGCATCGCCGCCCGTTCCTCGTCCGTGTGGGGAGCGTACGGACTCCCCGTGGTGTCTGTCCCGTGCATAGTTAAACTGGGTCCCGATCGAACGCGCTTGTCACTCCCCTCCCACACCGAGACCGTCGACGGCCAGGTTCGATTCGAGACACGATATCCCCCTCTTACGGTCACGGGATAATGAACGCACCTCTTCTGACGCGTCCGATCGAGCGTTCCGACGTACGATCGACCGACGACAACGAGGAGCGGCGAGCTCGTCGACGACGATCCCGGCCTGCAGGTGCTACACGAACCACGATACGGATGGCTGGTGTCGGGTCCCCGTTATGACCGCCGACGACCGTGATTCGCCGCTCGATCGAGACGACCAGGAGATCGGAGCCGATATCGCGACCGAGCGCGAAGAGTTTCTGGCTATCCTCCCACACTTCTATCGCGGCGAGGTCAGCCAGGCAAACAACGCACAGGACCGGATCGATCGGACGACCGACTGGGCGATCGCGTTGCTGGCGGCGCTGCTGTCGCTGGTCTTCTCGAGTCCCCGGATGCCAGCGTTCTTACTGTTGATCGGCCTGTTTGCCCTGTGTATCTTCCTGTTCTACGAGGTTCGACGGTATTCTACGATCACTGGCGGGCGCGCGTTCGATTCCTCCAGGAGAACGTCTTCGCAAACGCCCTCAAGCCGGCCGGCGTCGAGCACGCCTACTGGCGCGAGGAACTGAGCGACGACCTCAGAAATCCGACGTTCAAAGTCTCGGTTCGGGAAGCGCTATCGCGCCGGCTCCGGCGCGTCTACGGGTTGCTGTTCGCGGTGACCGGGATCGCGTGGGCGTTCAAGGTCACCCTGTTCACGCCGGAACAGCGCTGGACGGAGGCAGCCGAGTTACCCGGAATTCACGGGTATTACGTCGCCGCCGGTCTCGGCGTCTTCTTTCTCGTCGTGGGCGCACTCGCGTTGCTTTCCGGCCGACGACGAGCGAAAGGCGAAATCCACGGCGTGGAACCAGGCGACTGGAAGAACGACTGACCGTGTTACGATCCTACTCGTCGATATCGGCGTCGGTCTCGCCGTTTGGCCCTGTAGCGCCGGCGTCTGTGATCTCGGCGTCCACCTCCGAATCCGACCGATCGTCGTCCGGGTCTCGATCGGACGCGCCACCCTCCCCGGGTCGAATTCCGGTACCGGTGTCTGTATCGACCGCTGCGTCGTCGGATGGGTCAGTGGCGGGGGGAACGTCGACGTCCGCATCGGGTGCGATGGACTCGTCCGGACTCGCCGATCGTTCCCGGGCGAACAGGTCCAGCGTGACCTTGGCCCCGCCGAGAACGACCGGCCCGACGAAGAGGCCGACGGCACCGAAGACGACGATGCCGCCGAAGATGCCGACGACGATGATCGCGGAGTTGAACGCCCCCGTCTTGCCGATGAGCGCCGGGCGCAGGTACGTGTCCGAGGCGCTTACGAGCGAGCCGTAGACGACGAGCACGCCGGCCGAGAGGTACTGGCCGGTCGCGAAGAGGTACAGTGTGACCGGGATCCAGACCCCGAACGCGCCGACGAGCGGGAGCAACGTCAGGACGAACGTCGCAACGGCGAGAAACGCGATGGCAGGGACGCCGAGCAGCGCCAGCCCGATTCCGAGCGAAATCGCCTGGATCGCCGCCACCGCGACGTTCCCGACGAGAGACGCCCACATCAACTGGTCCAGTTCGGCGATCAGTTCCCGGTGTACGTCGTCCTCGATCGGGATGACCCGACGCGACCACGCGACGAGTCGCTCGCCGTCGCGCAATAGCGCGAAGAGGACGAACAGCGTTACCGTCAACCCGATGAGGATGCCGGGCAACCCCCCGAGAAATCCGATCCCGGACGACGCGAACCCCTGCAGCGTCGTTCCGATCGGCTCCTGATAGGTCTCGTACATCTCGGCGAGGTCGACGGTTAGCCCGCTCGATTCGAGTCGCCGTTCGACGTCGGCGACGTCGAGCGTCCCCTCCTGTATGGCCGTAATCACCTGGAGCGCCTGCCGGAGCGCGATCGCGAGAATGTACATCGTCGGCAGCAGGATCGCGAGAATCGCGACGGCGACGAGCACGAGTGCTGCGACCAGCGGCCGTACGAACGCTTCGAGACGCCGCTGTGCGGGCGTGAGGATGTACGCCAGGACCACGCCGAGGAGAATGTACTGGAGGTACGGCAGGATGATGAGCGTCGCGAGGACGACGCTGAGCAGGGCGAGCGCGGTCAACCCCGTCCGTTCGGAGAGCCACCCCGGCGTATCGGCATCCTCGGCCATAGCGTCAGTTGGGGACCCACACTAAATTATTTCGGGGACCGTACGGCGACGATCGGCGAGCGACAGCGTGAGGATCGTGCTACTCGACGTAACGGTACTTTCGCTCGCCCATACGACCCCAGCCGTCGAAGACGAACTCCGACTCGGGGGTCGTGAACTCCTCGACGTCGACGTCCATCTCGTGGTTGTGGACGTCGTGGATCTCCTCGTAGTCGTCCCAGCTCATGTCGTACCGGTCCTCGAGCTGTTCGTCGACGTTCAGAGCGGCAATCTCGTCCTGCCAGCCGTCCTGGATCGTCTCCGCGTGGCCCTCAGCCTGGGCACCGGAGCCGTACGACCCCACGAGCAGTTTGCTCCCGGCGAGATCGAGATCGTTCTCGAGGCCGTGTTTCAGCGCGCTGACGCGGGCGACGTGGACGGAGCCGGTGTACCAGTTGCCGACTTCACGGGAGATCGTGAGGGTCGGATCGATCGTGTTGGCGTACCACTCCTGATACCGGTCCGTCTCCTTGAGCGCGTCCATGTACACCCGGAGCGCGTCGTGGAACGCCTCGTCGTCGTCGAACGCTTCGGCCCGGGGCTGGCGACCGATCTCGTCGGCCAGTTCGTCCTCGATGCTGGTGTCGCGGATCATGTGGCGATACGCGAGCATTCCCGCTTTGCGGACCATCCCCGGAAACGGGGTGTGGAACGGGATGTAGGCGAACTGATCCGGGTGGGTGTCGCCCGCGACCCTCTCGTAATCCTCGAGCGCCTCGCGCATGCGTGCCAGATACACCTGGACGGAGCGCTTGCCGTCGACGGAGGGGAACTGCTGGTTCGGTTTGAGGAAGTCGGTCTCGTCGGCCGAGCCGTATCCCTGCTCGGCGGAGAGTTCGACGAGAGCCGGGTCCTCGCCGATGAGCATCGCGACGGCACCGGCACCCTGGGTCGCTTCGCCGGCGTCACCGCGAGCGTACAGCGCCGTATCGGTCGCGATGACCAGCGCCGAACGGCCGCGATTGCGGCCCGCACGGATCCAGTTGTACGCGTCGTCGAGACTCTGGGTGCCCGCGATACAGGCGAACTTCCGCTCGCCCTTGTTCGCGTGGTGGAAGTCACCATCGTAGACCTGTTCGAGACAGCCAGCGACGTACGTCGAAACCGGCTTCGAGTTGTCGAACGCGCTCTCCGTCGCGACGTCGATCCGGCCGATATCCTCGGGTTCGAGCCCCTTGCGTTCCATCAACCGGTGAGCGGCGTTGGCCGCCATCGTGACGATGTCCTCGTAGCTGTCGGGAAACGAACTGGCCGTGAGGCCGAGCCCCTTCGTATACTTTTCGGGGTCTTCGCCCTTTTCGGGGGCGAATGTGCCGGGTAAGTCGAGTTTGAGATTTCCCGTCCAGATCTCGATCGCGTCGATACCGACTGCTGTCATAGGTGGTGAATATTGACGAGGCTATATGATATTGTCGTTTACTGTTTCGACGATCGACGTTCGTCGAGGAACGCGATCCGGGTGCGGCCCGTGCGAAGTAGAACGCCCGTTCGGGACCGTCGCTCACACCGGATCGTCCGTCGCGACGGCCCGTCCTCAGAATCGATCAGCCGCTGGAGATTGCTACCGCCGTCGTCGATCGGGTCGTCGACTGTACGCACGTCGACGGGACCGTTCCGTCCGGTCGGGTAATCGCCGCATTCTGCGTGTTCCGTCCAGACACACACGCGAGGATAGTTCTGGCAGTTCGAGCGGTCGTTGGCCACGAAAACGGCGATCGAACGGCCCTGTGAGGCGATTCTCCCGTCGTCCGCGTCGCTTCGCCACGCGGCTGCTACTCCTGCTGTGCGTCGACGACTGCGACGCCGGCCAGGTTCACGATGTCCTTGACCTCGTCGCCGCGCTGGAGGACGTGGACCGGTTTGTCCATACCGACGAGCATCGGTCCGATCGCGTCCGCGCCGCCGAGGCGCTGGAGGAGTTTGTAGCCGATGTTGCCCGACTCGAGGTTCGGGAAGACGAGCACGTTCGCAGGTTCCTCGAGTTCCGAGAACCCGTACGTTCCCTCGAGGATATCTTCGACGACTGCCGTATCGGCCTGCATCTCGCCGTCCACCGGAAAGTCGACGTCGGGATCGTTCTGGAGCATGCTCGCTGCCCGGCGCGGTTTACGGGTCCCCTCGTTGTTCACGCTCCCGAAGTTCGAGTACGACAGCAGCGCGGCGCGGGGTTCGATGTTGAACCGGCGGGCGAGTTTCCCGGTCTGTTTGGTCACTTCCGCGAGGACCTCCTCGTCGGGATCCTGATTGACCGTCGCGTCGGCGACGAAGATGACGCGGTTCTTGAACGTGAGCATGTAGACACCCGCCGCGTAATCGACGTCCTCGTCGGTCCCGACCACCTGCAACGGGGGTCGGAGCGCCGAGGGATAGTGATGGGAGAGACCGGTCAGCAACGCGTCGGCGTCGTCCTGTTCGACCATCACGCTCCCGAAGTAGTTCGAGTCGCGCTCGATGAGTTCGCCCGCTTCGGACCGCGTGATCCCCTTCCGCTGGCGCAGTTCGTGGAGCCGTTCGGCGTACTCCTCGTAGTCGCCCACGGACGGATCGGCGACCTGCGGATCGAAGTCGAGTCCGAGGTTCGCGGACGTCCGGCGGATCTCGCTCTCGTCGCCGATGAGGACCGGGAGCGCGATGCCCTGCTCCTGGATCTGGTAGGCCGCCCGGATCATCTTCTCGTTCTCGCCCTCCGCGAGTGCGACCGTCTTGGGATCGCTCTTGGCCTTGTTGAGGACGACCCGCATCATCTCGCGGGACTTGCCGAGGCGCGCCTCGAGTTCCTCCTCGTACTCGTCGAGGTCGATCTCGGTGCGGGCGGCACCGGACTCCATCGCGGCCTCGGCGATCGACGGCGCGACGCGGAAGAGCACGCGGGGATCGACCGGCTTCGGAATGATGTAGTCGGGGCCGAACTGGAGCGGTTCGTCGCCGTAGGCCTTGACGACCGCGTCCGGAACGTCTTCGCGGGCGAGTTCGGCGAGCGCCTCCGCACAGGCGACCTTCATCCGCTCGTTGATCTCGGTCGCCCGGACGTCGAGCGCGCCGCGGAAGATGAACGGAAACCCGAGGACGTTGTTGACCTGGTTCGGGTAGTCGGAGCGACCCGTCGCCATGATGACGTCGTCGTCGCGGGCCGCCTTGGCCTCCTCGTACCCGATCTCGGGATCGGGGTTGGCCATCGCGAAGACGATCGGATCGTCGGCCATGGACCGGATCATCGCCTGACTGACGATCCCCCCGATCGAGAGTCCGACGAAGACGTCCGCACCCTCCATCGCGTCCGCGAGGTCGCCCTCGGGCACGTCACGGGCGAACTGCTGCTTGTACTCGTTGACCTCGCCCCGCTCCGCGCGCCGCTGGGTGATGATCCCCGTAGAGTCACACATGGTGATGTGCTCCTTCTTGCAGCCGAGCGAGACGTAGAACCGCGCCGTCGCGATCGCGCTCGCGCCGGCACCCGAGAAGACGATCTCGAGGTCTTCGAGGTCCTTGCCGGCGATATCGGCGGCGTTGAGCAGGGCGGCACCGGAGATGATGGCGGTACCGTGCTGGTCGTCGTGGAAGACCGGGATGTCGATCTCCTCGCGGAGCCGTTCCTCGACGGTGAAACACTCGGGGGCCTTGATATCCTCCAGGTTGATCCCGCCGAAGGTCGGCTCCATCATCTTCACCGCTTCGACGATCTTGTCGGGGTCGGCCTCGTCGAGTTCGATGTCGAAGACGTCGATGTCGGCGAAGCGCTTGAACAGGACGCCTTTCCCCTCCATGACGGGCTTGGACGCCTGTGCGCCGATGTCGCCGAGCCCCAGCACGGCCGAGCCGTTCGAGACGACGCCCACGAGGTTGCCCTTTGCCGTGTAGGTGTATGCCTCCGTCGGGTCCGCGTCGATCTCCATACACGGGGCCGCGACGCCGGGCGAGTAGGCGAGCGAGAGGTCACGCTGTGTATTTGTCGATTTCGTGGTCGAAATCTCGATCTTTCCGGGTGGATCCGTCCGGTGGTACTCGAGTGCGTCCTCGTCTAGTCCCATACCGGTGACACTGCGGGGCAGAACTAAAAACAATCGAAGGGGAGATTCGACAGCTGTCGTAATAGCCAGTCAGTTCCGGTCGACGGCGGTTCAGTCGACCGGGAGACGGGGATTCGACCGTTTTATACGCGCCGCCCAACTGGGATTGGGTATGGACGTCGCGCTTGGTGGGACGTTCGACCCCGTCCACGATGGCCACCGGCGGCTGTTCGAACGGGCGTTCGAACTCGGAGACGTGACTGTCGGGCTGACCAGCGACGAGCTCGCACCGAAGACACGACACGTCGAGCGGCGGGTCAGGCCGTACGACGAACGAGAGCGGCGACTCGCGTCGGAACTCGACTCCTTCGCGACGGAGTACGATCGCGAATTCGAGATCCGGACCCTGACGGAGCCGACCGGTATCGCGACCGAGCCTCAGTTCGATTACCTGGTCGTCTCGCCGGAGACCCGCGACGGCGGCGAGCGAATCAACGAGATCCGACTCGAACGCGGTCACGATCCGCTCGAGGTCGTCGTCGTGCCACACGTTCTTGCCGAGGACGGGGACATCATCTCGAGTACCCGAATCGTCAACGGGGAAATCGACGAACACGGGAACCTGATCTCGGACGACGCCTGAGTCACGACCGGAAGTCCCCGGTCGCGACTGCGCCGATCTGCCACCACGGTCGGCCGACTGATTTCGCGTTCGCGGACAGTCAGTTCGTCGAGTCGTTCACGCGGTTTTCTCAGTGTATCGTACACTTACGTGGATAAGCGATCGGCTGACCGGTGAAACGGTCGCTACCAGCGCGGCGGCTCGAGTCCGGCCGATTCGAGGAGGTCCTTCCAGCGCGACTGAATCGAGAGCCGAGAGACGTCGGCAGCCTCGGCGACCGTCCCCTGGGTCCGCCCGTCCCCAGCGACGAGCGCCCCGGCGTAGAGACTGGCCGCCAGGACGGCCCGTTTCGACCGATCGGTCTCGGGGACGTCCGCGAGAAAGAGATCGATCGCACACGACCGTGCCTCGTCGGAGAGTTCGAGGCGATCGGCGACGGTCTCGAGTTCGTCGAGCCACGGTTCGTACTCGATCCGATCCCGGGCGCTGTACATACGACGACCTATCGCGGCATCCGGAATAAACCCACGGTCCGGGTCGACCGGGTACAGCCGTCGAACCGGTCGCGGTGAGAGTCGGTGAAACGGTGCCCAATACGGAGCTACGCGGGGCAACGTTCAGCTACGAACGCCTCAGTGAACCGGCCGTTCACTGCCGATTTCACTAGGAGACGACTACTAAAGCACGGGTAGAGCCAACGTCGAGACGACGCCTGTCGCTCGATCCCGGTGCGCGGCTCGCGTTCCGCCATGAAAGAACCAACGTGTAAACTCGTCTGTACCGGCTGTGGTCTCGAGATGCCGTACCGGGACCGATCGCTGGCCGAACAGGCGGCAGAACTCCATCAGCTTCGTGATCCGGAGCACGTGACGTTCATCGTCCCCCCGGACTGGTCACCGGAGGAGCCGGTCAAACACGAGTAGCGAGTAGTGCGGATCGACAGCTTCTTACTCGATTCGGAAAAAGCGGGACGTGAGCGCGGGTAGCCAAGCCAGGCCAACGGCGCAGCGCTTAGGACGCTGTCCCGTAGGGGTCCGCCGGTTCGAATCCGGTCCCGCGCATCGCTGTCGCGAACAGTATCGTGAGCGACAGCGATCGGTCGGTCGGATTCGCACCCTGCGAGGAACGCGCAGCGACCACCGGACGCGAGCATTGCTTCCGCCGTTCGAATCCGGTCCCGCGCCAGTTTCTCCCGCCAGTTCACCGGAACGCGGCCGATCGAGAGCCGAATCGCGATCGAACCGGGCTGGTTTTCGTTCGAGTCCGATCGCGACTCGTGACAGTCCGCCAGCGATCGTGTTCGCCTTCCATCGCGTCCGAACTGCCGTGTCGGATCGCGATCGGGAGCTACCCGGTGTCGATCGGAGCGGCCGGATCGGCCAGATTCAAGCCAGCCAGACCGTCCAGACTGCAGAAATCTCCTGAACGAGCGCCTGTGCCGAGCGACAGACGCGCGTCTGACGGTCCACAACGCTTATTCGCGCGCGACCGGGTTGTATGAGCAATGGCCGGACTTGACGACGTGTTCGGGGACATCTTCTCGAGTGTGGACGCGGTCGTCCTTTTCTCGCCGAGTGGGTCGTACTACGAACGCTTCACCGAAGTCGACGATCTCGACCTGATCGTCGTCGGCACGGAAAACGCCGTGGGAGCCGACACGTTCGTCGAACTCCCCCTCGCGTTCGACGAGATGTCCGAACGGATCCGCTTCGGTATCGAAGGGTCGTTCGAACAGGACCTGATCGAGGACGGCGACGTGCTGGCCTGTGCGACGAGCGTCTTCGGCGACGAGATCGACACCATCTCTCGCGTGCGTGCAAGCGCGGACCAGCACACCGGCATCTACGACCTCTTCTCGAAGTCGCGAGCGGACCCGGACGTCATCAAGTCGGTACTGGAACTGGCGATCGAACTCGGCAAGAAGGGCCAGAAGGGAAAGCCGGTCGGGGCGCTGTTCGTCGTCGGGGACGCGGGCAAGGTCATGAACAAGTCCCGGCCGCTATCGTACAACCCGTTCGAGAAATCCCACGTCCACGTCGGCGATCCGATCGTGAACGTGATGCTGAAGGAGTTCTCGCGACTCGACGGTGCGTTCGTGATCTCCGACGCGGGCAAGATCGTCTCGGCGTACCGGTATCTCGAACCGTCGGCGGAAGGGGTCGACATCCCGAAGGGGCTCGGTGCGCGGCACATGGCCGGTGGAGCCATCACTCGCGATACGAACGCGATCGCGATCGTGCTCTCGGAGAGTGACGGACTCGTCCGGGCGTTCAAAGCAGGAGAACTCATTCTGGAGGTCGATCCGGAGGCGTACTGATATGGTGGACTGGCAGACGCTCATCGACGAACCGGCCGTCATAGCGGCGGCGGTGCTGGCGCTCGGACTGGTCATCGGCTATCTGGTCGGGCGACTCAACAAGGAGTTGCTCACCGCCTCCGGCGTTCCCGAGGCCGTCGAGGGGACGCCGTTCGAGCGGACTGCCCAGTCGATCGGGACCTCGACGGTCGAGATCGTCGCGCGGTTGAGTTCGTGGTTCATCTACGGGATCGCCGTCCTGACGGCGATCCACATCGCCCAGTTGCTGGACACCAACGCATTCTGGCTGCGCGTGACGGAGTTCATCCCGCAGGTGTTCATCGCCGTGCTCGTGCTCATTCTCGGCTTCATCATCGCGGACAAATCGGAGTTACTGGTCAGCGAGTACCTCCGCGGGGTCAAACTCCCGGAGGTGTCGGTGATACCGAAGGTCGTCAAGTACTCCGTGCTCTACGTGGCGTTCATCATCGCGCTGGGACAGATCGGCGTCCACGTCATCGCGCTGATGGTTCTGCTGACGGTCTACGCGGCCGGGATCGTGCTCGTCGGTGCCTTCGCGTTCAAGGACTTCCTCGTCTCGAGCGCAGCGGGGATCTACCTGCTGCTCAACCAGCCCTACAGTATCGGCGACGAGGTCAGGATCGGCGACCAGTCCGGCATCGTCCAGGAGGTCGACCTGTTCGTGACCAAGATCGAGGACGACTCCGAGGAGTACATCGTTCCCAACCGGAAAGTGCTCGAGGACGGGGTCGTGCGAATGCGAGAGTAGGACGGCCGCTGCGGACCGATCGGCCGCTAGTCTTCGATCGAGAGGCCGGCGTGCCAGCGATCGACGCCGGCCTCGCGTTTGACCGCGTCCATCTTCGCCAGCAGGTGCGTCGCGAGCGTCGCGGTTTCGGCCGCGCGTGACTCGCCTTCGGTTCTGAATTCGCCCGTTTCGCGGTTGGCGTAGACGGAACAGACGGCGCCGGCCCGGAGTCCGTAGACGTTCGCGAGCGTGAGGATTGCGCTGGCTTCCATCTCGATGTTCTTGACGTTGGCTTCGGCGAGCTGGTCGACGAGGTCGTCCGCACCCGCGGCCTCGAACCCGTCGAAACCGGGCCGACCCTGGCCGGCGTAGAACGAATCGGCGCTCATCGTCACGCCGGTGTGGTAGTCGTACC